>NZ_JSAK01000041.1 GCF_000802965.1 Pseudomonas fluorescens
CGCCATCGCCAGCAAGCCGGGCTCCTACAGGTTCTGCGTGGTTCATTTAATAGGGTGTCGAAACGGCAATAAGCCGCTATAAAGCGGGTGACTGTCAATCAAGGCATGACAATGAACCCGTTCGAAGATATGCGTATTTTTTGCCAGGTGATGGACTCGGGCAGCTTCACGGCGGCGGCTGATCAGTTGGGTCTTTCCAAGCAGTTTGTCAGTCGGCGCTTGATGCAACTCGAAGAGCGACTGGGCGTGCGCCTGCTCAATCGCTCGACCCGGCGGCTGGACGTTACGCCCCTGGGGCAGAGTTACTACGAATCGGCCTTGCGCCTGCTGGATGAAGTCGAGCAAGTGGAGCAGGGCATCGCCGGGCAGACCACCGAACCGCGCGGTACTGTCCGCGTAAGTGCGCCGCTGTCATTTGCGCTGGCGCATCTGGGATCTCTGCTGCCGCAGTTCTTGCAGCGCTACCGAGATGTCACGGTGGAAGTGGACTTGAGCGATCGCCCGGTGGATTTGCTCGGCGAAGGCTACGACCTGGCCCTGCGCATCGGCACGTTGGAGGACTCGACGCTGATCGCTCGGCGTATCGCCGCTATCCAGCGTGTCTACTGCGCCAGCCCGGATTACCTGGCCGAGCGAGGCACGCCGCTCAGACCCGAAGATTTACACCATCACGATTGCCTGCCTTACGGCCACGGGCGTCAGGTGCAATGGCGCTTCGAAGGGCAGGGCAAGCCGCTGCTGGTTAACGTCACCGGGCGGATGCGGGTCAACAATGGTGAGCTGCTCAAGGAGGCGGCGATTGCCGGGATGGGGATTACCTATTTGCCGACGTTTATCGTCGACTCGGCACTGGAGGAAGGGCGGCTGGTGCCGGTACTGGAGGCGTTTTGTCCGGAGCCGCTGACGCTGTCGGCGGTGTACCCACAACACCGTCAGGCGTCGCGACCGGTGCAGGCGCTGATTGAGTTTTTGCGGGAGCGCTTGGATCAGTCGGGGAGTGCGTTGTAGATCGGCGGTTCACACGTTCCACTGTAGGAGCGAGCCTGCTCGCGATGGCGCCGGGACATTCGACATTGACGTCGGCTGACCCTCCGCTATCGCGAGCAGGCTCGCTCCCACAGGGATTAGTGCATGTCAGTTGACGCGTTTGTCGTCACCCGGTTCGCCGAGGGCGTGAACGCCGCGATCGTCGCCCACTTCGCCAGCGGTATGCAGGCCTCGGTTGTCGCCTACTTCGCCAGCACGATGAACGCCGTGGTCGTCACCCACTTCGCCGGAGCGGTGAACCCCATTGTCGTCATGCCCGGCCTGGTGAACACCATGGTCGTCGCCCACTTCACCGGATCTATGAACACCGTGATCGTCACCGGGTTCGGAATGGGTGCTACTGCGTCCGGAGGATGAGGCCGTGCTGCTGGAGTGTCCCGAAGCATGGTCGCTACCGGCGTTGCCGCTGCTGCCACTGCCACCGTGACCACTGCCGCTGCCGCCACCATTGCCGCCGCCACTGCCGCCACCACCACTGCCGCCGTGACCGCCTCCGTTGCCGCCACCACCACTACCGCCGCCGCCATGACCGCCACCGCCGCCACCGCCGCCGCCATGGCCGCCACCGCCGCCACCACTGCCGCCACCACCACCGTGGCCGCCACCACCACCACCACCACCGCCGCCACTACCGCCATCTCTGGCTTGAGCGCTCGAAACCCCCGACAAGGTGTCTGGAATCAGTACGGTAGACGCTGACAGAACTGCGCCAATAGCAACAGCCAGCAAAAGCTTGTTCATGTGCATATCGATCTCCGTCTTCTTCATTTGGAACGTTGATAAACCAATGCAACGTGCCGCTTTATTCAGTTGGAAATTCACTTGGAACGTTGGTAAACACCTCAACCTCCTGATTTATTCAGTGGCAATGTCGATAAACCCTGCAACGTCCGGCCAGGCCCCGTTGCAGAGCATCAGTGAATGCTTGAGGCCAGCTCGAAAATCGGGATGTACATGAGGATCACGATGACCCCGATCAGCAGGCCGATGAAGGTCATGAGCAATGGCTCGAACAAGCGCACGAACCATTCGATCCAGCGGCTGATTTCTTCGTCGTAGAAGTCGGCGCTGCGCTCCATCATCTGCCCGAGGTTGCCGGACTGTTCGCCGGCGCGCAGCAGGCGCAGGGACACCGGGGTCACCAGATGATTGAGTTCCAGGGCGGTCGACAAGGATTGCCCCTCGCGCACCCGTTCGCAGGCCTGGTCCAGACGCAATCGGGAGGCCGGGGTGAGCAGGTTGCGGACCATGCCCATGGCGGTGACGAGGGGGATACCGCCTTGCAGCAGAATCCCGAGGGAACGGTAGAACCGCGCCAGTTCGTACATGAAGATGCGTTGGTGCACCGCCGGGAGTTTTTCGATCACGCGATCCAGGCCCCGACGGAAGGAGGGCTGGCGCTGGAGAAAGGCGAGGGCGATGACGATCGTCGCCAGTGCGCCGAAGAATTCACCCTGATGGGCGTGCAGGAACATGCCGCTGCTCATCAGGATCTGCGACAGCCACGGCAGGTTCGAGCCCAGCCCTTCGAACACCAGGCTGAAGCGCGGTACGACGTAGCCCATCAAAAACAACACCACGCCGCCGCCCACCACCAGCAACAGCAGCGGGTAGATCGACGCGCTGACGATCTTCTGGCGAACCTCGTCCATGCGCTGGCGGTAGCTGACATAACGACCCAGGGCTTCGCCCACCGCACCAGTCTTCTCGCTGGACTGCACCAACGCGACGTACAGCGGCGGGAACACCGCCGACAACTGGCCCAATGCCTGGGAAAACGATTTGCCTTCATAAAGCAGGCGCACCAGTTCACTCAGGGTCTTGCGGGCCTGCGGCGCGTTTTCTTTTTCCGCCAGGCTTTCCAGCGCGTCGATCAACGGCAGGCCGGCATTGAGCAGGGTCGTCAGTTCCTGGCTGAACAACACCAGGTTGAACGTCTCGCGCTGCTTGAGGCGCAACGCACGCCAGTGTCGCTCGGCGTGCAGGCTGACCACCCGCAGACCCTGGTCTTCGGCGATGCGCCGGGCCTCGCTGTGGCCGGGCGCCTCGACGGTCATGGACACCACACCGGCCTTGCCTACTGCTTTGAGGTGAAAGCGCATGGTCGCCATTCCCGTTACTGCCAACTGGTGACTTCGGCGTTTTCGCCTTCGCCGCCGGGCTGGCCATCCTTGCCCATGGACAGCAAGTCGTACTCGCCGTTTTCGCCGGGATAGCGGTAGTTGTAGTTACGGCCCCAGGGGTCCTGCGGCAGTTTTTTCTGCAAGTACGGGCCGGTCCAGCGGGTTTCGTCACTGGGTGCGGTGACCAGTGCCTGCAAGCCCTGTTCGGTCGACGGGTAATGACCGACCTCCAGTCGATATAAGTCCAGGGCCTTGCCCAGACCTTCTATTTGCGCCTTGGCCACTTTCACTTCGGAACGGCCCAGTTGGGCGAAATATTTCGGCGCGACGATGCCGGCCAACAGCCCCAGCACCACCAGCACCACCAACAGTTCAAGCAAGGTGAACCCGCGTTGGGATCGAGGAGACGCATCACGCGGGGCGAAGCACGGACGTTGATTCATGATGACCTCACACAGTCGGCAGAAGGGTCGCAACAAGGGCTTATGCAATTGCCATGCAAAGGCCCGCTCATGCTTTTGCCATCCCCCTGGACCGCCCGTGCTACGGGCTTTCGCGCTTTCGGCACAGTGCTTGCGTATGGCTCATCAGCGACCGGCCATTGGGGCATTACCCCCATTTTTCGGGGCCGGCCACGGGAGTCATAACAATGAAAACACTCACCACAGGATTGCTCGGCATGATGCTGCTGGCCGGTGTCGCCCAGGCCGACGTGTTCGTTTCCAAGGACAGCAAGGGCGACTTCGTTTTGTCCAATGTCCACCGCCCCGGTCGCCACTATGAACGGGTGATTCAGGAGCCCACCGCGGCACTGGTCAGCCTCGACCAGCAGCCGCAAATGATCGCCGCGCAACCCTACGCCGAGCTGGTGTCGGCGGCGGCCACGGCCAACGAATTACCGGCGGCACTGCTGCATGCGGTGATCAAGACCGAGTCGGCCTATAACCCCAGCGCCGTGTCGGCCCAGGGTGCCGGTGGCCTCATGCAATTGATGCCCGACACCGCCCGCGAGATGGGCGTGAAAAACGTCTACGACCCCAAGTCGAATATCCAGGGCGGAGCCCGGTATCTGAAGCGCTTGATGACCATGTTCGACAACGACATCGCCCTTGCCGTGGCCGCTTACAACGCCGGGCCGCAAGCGGTGCTCAGCCGTGGCGGAGTGATCCCGCCGTTCGCCGAAACCCAGCGTTATGTGCCCAACGTGCTGCGCCAATACCGGCGCTTGCAGGGGTTGTCGGTGGATGCACCGCTGTGACCGAACAGCTGGGGCGAGTTTCCCCAACATTGGGGCATGGGGGCCCCGGCGAAAAAGTGGGGAATAAGTGGGGAATATCCCCCGATGACTTAACTGGTAACTGTAACTGGTTGAAAAAACGATAGATTTTTTATGGCATACAGATTGCTCTGAGGGACTTGTCGAGAATTATTCCCTGTGAGCACCCACAGCGAGGCCCGTGATCATGACCGGCATTTTTCACGCTCCATCCGTCCTTCCCTGGCTGCTGTTGGCCGCATCGATGCTCGGCATCGAGTTCGCCGAAGCAGCAGCGCGATGTGAGCGCAATCTGGTGGCTAACGTCGTGGCGCTGGACCAGCCGCTGATGTTCAACCGCCTCGGTGCGCAGAACGTCAACGGCATGATGTTCGCCCTGCGCCGCGATGTGGTCGATGACCATGACGTCTCACTCGCCCAGGGAGGTGCGGCGGTACCGGGCAAGGTGTCGCTGCGGCCCGACAAGCGTCCACGTCCGCTGGTGCTGCGGGTGGCCGCCGGTGACTGCCTGACCATCAATCTGCAGAACCTGCTGGCCTATCAGGCCAATCCCGGTTCCCACGACGGTGGCGAGGGAGTGGAGGGCGAGGAAGAAGAGATCGCAATCGGCAATAACCCGAACTTCAAGGTCGACGAGCAAGTCGCCGATCGCCATGTCGGGTTCCAGGTCAACGGCATGCAAGCGGTCAACAGCATCGATGACATCGCTTCGTTCACCGGGCGCAACGCCAACTCCTTGATCGCACCGGGTGCGAGCCGTTCCTACACCCTGTACGCCGAGCGCGAAGGGGTGTTCGCCGCCAGCAGCCGTGGCGCAACCTTCGGTGGCGAAGGTGCAGCCGGCAACGTGGCCAACGGTCTGTTTGGTCAGGTGGTGGTAGTACCCAAGGGCGGTCGCACTTACCGCAACACCGTGACTGAAGAAGAAATGCGCCTGGCCAGTTCCGGCCGTACCCCGGCCGGTCAACCGATCGTCGATTACCAGGCTCGCTATCCACAACGTGAACCATGGGTCCGTGAAGGCAAGGCCGGCACGCCGATCATCAACATGGTCGACGGCAACGAAATCATTTCCAGCGAGAGCGACGCGATCGTCATGGGCAGCAACGCCGATGGCAGCTTCGCGCCTTCGACGTATCCGCTGGAAGCCGTGGGCAAACGCAACCCGGCGATCCCCAATCGGCTTGAGCCGTTCCGCGATTTCGCCTCGCAGTTCCAGGATGAAACCGCAGCGACCCAGGCGTTCCCCGCTTACTGGGCCGACCCGGTGATGGCCCACGTGCTGGAGCCGACCCGCGACTCGTTCATGATCAACTATGGCTCCGGCGGCATGGGCGCCGAAGTGGTGGCCAACCGTCTCGGCGTAGGCCCGATGCACGATTGCCTGTCCTGCGCCTATGAAGAATTTTTCCTCAGCTCCCACACCGTTGGCGACGTGGCGATGCTGGTGGACGTACCGGCCAACGCCGGCCTGGAAGGCATCACCCCCGGCCAGACGCCGAACGCCGATCAGGTGGGCGTCAAGGCGACCATGGCGCTGTATCCGTCCGAGCCGTCCAACGTCAACCACAGCTACATCGGTGACTTCGTCAAATTCCGCAACACCCACAACGGCCATGAGCAGCACATCTTCCACTTGCACGGGCATCAGTGGCTGTTCAACCCCAACGACGACAACTCCGACTACGTGGACGCCCAAGGCATCGGCCCGGGCGCCGGCTACACCTACGAAATAGCCAACGGCGGTTCGGGCAACCGTAACCGGGTAGCGGGCGATGCGATCTACCACTGCCACTTCTACCCGCACTTCGCCCAAGGCATGTGGGCCATGTGGCGGGTGCACGACGTGTTTGAAGAAGGCACCAAACTCGAAGTGTCGCAACAGGGCGACGACGGTTTCCACAGCGAACCTTATGCCCTGCGCAGCGGTAAACCCGCCGCCGGCGCACGGGCCTTGCCCGACGGTGAAATCGTTGCCGGTACGCCGATTCCTGCGGTGGTGCCGCTGCCTGGCAAAGCCATGGCACCGATGCCAGGCAAAGTCGCGGTCGTACCGAAAATCGGCGAAACCCTGGTGGCGGCCAACGACGATGACGATGAAGAAGAGGACGACGATGACGGCGAGCACCATGGCGGCAGCGGTGGCGCCCAGGCTATCGGCTCCCTGGCTCTGGTGGATCGCAGCGAAGCCAATCGCAACGCCGATGGCACCCTGAAAAACCCTGGCTATCCATTCTGGATCGGCGGCATGGAAAGCTCGGTCGGCCAACGCCCACCGACCCCACCGCTGGACATGCTCGACGCCGCCACGGCGCAAGCCTTGAAAGCCACGGGCAAAGCCTTGTGGGCCAACCTTGACCCGGCTCAGTCCGGTGGCTGGGACGGTGGTTTGGGACGTCACGCGCTGGACGGCGTGTCTGCCGGTGGTGAAGCCGAGACCATTACCACCTCGCTGGATTTCTCCAAAACGGTGACACGCGCCAAGCCGATTTACCTGCCGGAAGAGGGCACCGAAGTCGAGCAAGCGGCGATGGCGTTCCATGCCAAAAAGGACCACCCAAGCTTCGCCTTGCTGCCGGGTAATCAAATCGTTGCCCGTGCCTTCCGCACCAACGGCGCCTTGCCGATGGCCGGTGCGCCGTACTACGAGCCCTGCATGGACGACCGGCAGAAACGCCTGACCAGCAGCGCCGGCACCGGTGAGTTTGCCAGCGGCGAGCGGGTCGACGGCATGTCCTTCATCGGTTCGTCGACCTTCACCGCTGACCGTCCGCGCATCTATAAAGCGGCCAACATCCAGTTCGACGCGGTCTACAACAAGGTCGGCTACCACTTCCCGCAAGCGCGCATTCTGGCGCTCTGGGAAGACGCCTGGCCAGTGATCACCAAGCAGCGTCCGCCAGAACCTTTGGTGATGCGCATGAACACCTTCGACTGCGTGCAATACCAGCAAACCAACCTGGTGCCGGCCACCTATGAGATGGACGACTATCAGGTGCGCACGCCGACCGACGTGATCGGCCAGCACATTCACTTGCCGAAGTGGGACCTGGTGTCGGCCGATGGTTCGTCCAACGGCTGGAACTACGAGGACGGCGTCCTTTCCCCAGGTGCGGTGCAAGAACGCATCCACGCCATCCGCGAGTTCAACCAGTGCGAAGGCACCGATCCGCGTGACGGCACACCGGCCTGCCCGAAAGCCAAAAACCACCCGTACTTCGGTCAATATGGCCGGGCTGACTGGGTCGGTGCCCGTACCGCGGTGCAACGCTGGTTCGTCGATCCGGTGGTGAATGCCAAAGGCGTCGACCGTGGCCTGGGTACCATTTTCACCCACGACCACCTCGGCCCATCGACTCACCAACAGATTGGCCTGTACGCCACCGTACTGGCTGAACCGGCCGGTTCCACCTGGTTCCATGCCGAAACCGGCGAGCCGTTATACAGCGGCGCGCGTCAGGACGGCGGGCCGACTTCGTGGCAAGCGGTGATTAATACCGGTGACATCGACGGCGATGGCAAGAACGACAGCTTCCGTGAGTTCTTCCTCGAGTACAGCGACTTCCAGCACGCCTATGAAGCCGGTGTGTACGTCGGCGCAGGCCCGGACGGCAAGCCGAATGCACAAGCCTTCCCGGCCACGGCGGACAGCTTCCGCTACGCCATCAACCCGCCTGTGCGTAACAACGCCAGTACCTTGCTGGACGGTGTTCTGGAAGTGCAGGGCGGGATGGTGCCAGGTTGCCCGACCCGGCCATGCCCGCAAGCGATCTCGGTGGATGACCCTGGCATGTTCGTGGTCAATTACCGCAACGAACCGCTGGCCCTGCGGGTGTACGACCCGAACAAGGTCGGCCCGGACGGCAAGCGCGGCATGCAGGCCGACGGCCTCGGCGGCGACCTCGCGTACGCCATGCAAAGCCGTACCGACCGTGCCATCCCGGCGATGAACCTGGCGCCGAACCTGATCACCGCCGCCACCGGCCCTACCGGCGGCACCACGCTGTTCCCGCCGCACATCAACAAGGGCGGCGCCGAACCTGGCGATCCGTTCACCCCGATGCTGCGTACCTACACCGGCGACAACGTGCGGCTGCGGGTGCATGCCGGTGGTCATGAAGAGGAACACAACGTCACCCTGCACGGCGTGAAGTGGCTGCAAAGCGGTTCCGGTTTCGGCAACAGCTCCAACTCCGGCTGGCGCGCGTCGCAGATGATCGGCATCTCCGAGCAGATGGGTTTCAATGCGCCAGTGTCGATGATGTCCAGTTCGGCGGCGACCACGGGTGACTACCTGTACTCGATGGATGCCTCGATTGAAGGTTACTGGAGCGGTATCTGGGGCGTGATGCGCAACTACACGGCGCAACGCAGCGATCTGTTCGCGCTGCCGAACAACGCCAAGCCAACCGGGATGCGCAACACCGTGGCCTTCGAGGGCATATGCCCAAGGATCGGAGCGAACCCCAATGGCATCGGCACCCGGCCGACCCCGCAACGCAATTATGAAGTGGTCGCGGCGCTGGCCAACGACATCCTCACCAACCCGTTGGGTCTGACCATCGGTGACCCGGCGGGACTCGGCCAGCATGTTGGCGGGCCGTTGAATCCGGCGGGCGGCACCCTGGTGCTCAACTCGCGGACCGTGAGCATTCCGCAGGTCACCGTAGTCGACCCTGAAGACGGTGAAACCATCACCATCGGCGGGCAAAGCGGGCCGCTGCATGACCCGACCGCGATCCTGTATGTGCGCAAGGCCGACCTCGACCCAACCACCGGCAAGCTCAAACCCGGTGTACCTGTCGAACCGCTGGTGCTGCGCGCAGCGGCCGGTGATTGCATCAACGTCACCCTGGAAAACCGTCTGCCGAGCGTCATGCCAGACCTGACCCAGACCGCGGTGATGCAAGGCATGGTCAAACGCGATCGCAACAGCGGCACCGGTTCGACCACCTTCAGCAACAACCTGATGCGGCCGTCGAGCCACGTGGGTCTGCACGCGCAACTGCTGGCGTACGACATCACCAAATCCGACGGCACCAACGTCGGCGCCAACCCGACCCAGACCGTGCCACCGCGTGTCGGCAGCAGCGGTGCTTACCCGACCCGTACCTATCAGTACTACGCCGGGCACCTGGAGCGTGAAGGCAAACCGATCACCCAACTGGGGCGCAACGTCGACAACATCAATGCCACGGCGATTGAGTTCGGCGGCTTGAACATCACCCCGGCAGACGTGATCAAGCAGTCGCAAAAAGGCCTCGCCGGCGCGATGAGCATCCTGCCGATCGGCGCCACCTGGGTTGATGACACGCGCAAAGTGAATGCGACGGTGACCGCACCGGGGCAAACCACCTACCGTGACTTTGCGATGGTCTGGCAAAAAGCCTTGAACACTCGTTGGGCCAACGGTCGGCCAGTGGAAGGAATTGCTGCGGAAGGCTTCGGCGTGCCGACCGATCCGCAGGACAACTCCAGCATGGCCATCAACTACAAGACCGAACCGCTGTGGTATCGCTTCGGCCTGGCGCCGGATGCACCGTTCGGCCATGCCGACGGCGCAGGCTACGGCGACATGGTGAATGCGCACATGGCCTACAGCAACGCGCTGGTGGGCGGTGATCCGCAAACACCGGTGCTGTACGCCAAACCGGGGCAACCGTTCCGTACGCACATCCTGATGCCTACCGGCGGCAGTCGCGGTTCGACCTTCCAGCTTGACGGGCACGTCTGGTCGAACAACCCGTTCCTGTCGGAGAAGAGCGATACCGGTGGCTATCCAATGGGCACCCCTGGCGTGGGCTCGGTGAAATTCGGCTACAACCCGATGTCGATGTACATCGGCGCCCGCGAGAGCGTCCTGCCGGCCGCGCACTTCAGTTTCATGCTGCCAAGCGCCGGGGGTGTCAACGCGATACCGGGTGACTACCTGTTCCGTGACTACGGTGCCTATGGCAACACCTCCGGGTTGTGGGGGCTGTTGCGGGTGACCAATGAACCGGAACCGGCACCGGTGCCGTAGGCCACAGCGGGTAGAGATGGAGCAACTGATGATCTGTGGCGAGGGAGCTTGCTCCCGCTTGAGTGCGTAGCACTCACAAAATATGCATTGACTGCAAAAGTTTTGGGGCCGCTACGCAGCCCAGCGGGAGCAAGCTCCCTCGCCACAGAGTCAGGCATTGCTCCTGGATAGGCAGACACAGATCTGAAGGGGAGTCTGGACATGAACAGGACCATCAAAATCGCCAGTGTTGCGCTGACCCTCGGGGTTGCGTTGATCTGGGTGGGGGTATGGCGCACGTCGCCACCGGCCATGCTCAGCGACGTTGCGCTACCCAACACCTGGAGCGGCCAGACCCTTGAACGCGACGGCGTGTCGGTGGCACTCGAAGTGCGGCCGTTGAGCGAAGGCGGGGTGTTGCGCGAGGGTGAGTTTGCCGATGTGCGTTTTCGGGTGACTGACAAAGCGTCGGGCCAACCGCTGGCGGGCGTTGCCCCCGGCGCCTGGATCGATCCGGAAACCGTCGCCGCCGACCAGGCCCAGGGCCGCGAACAGAGCTGCAAATCCCGGGTCGGGGTGTTCCTCAAATCGAGTATCGGCGCACGGCCGCTGCTCGACCTCAACAGCTACTTCCTGATGGTGATGAACCGCGATGCCAGCGTCTCGGTGGTGGACCCGTCGGTCTCGGTGGGCGGCATCACCAGCACCATGACCCGCATCGATATCAAGCAACCGCCCATGGATTGGGTGACCCCAAGGGACAACAAACGGGTATTCGTGTCGATGCCGACGGCGGGCGAAGTCGCGGTGATCGACAGTGAACAATTCAAACTGCTCGACTCGGTAGCGGCGGGTAGCAATCCGGTGCGTGTGGCGATGCAACCGGACGAGCGCCTGTTGTGGGTCGGCAACAATGCCACGGCGGTGGAGCAATCCGGGGTCACGGTGATCGACACCCGCAGCCTGAAAACCCTCAAGCACCTGGCCACCGGCAGCGGCCACCACGAAATCGCCTTCAGCAAGGACAGCCGCTTTGCCTTTGTCACCAACCGCGACGACGGCACCCTGAGCATCATCGATGTCGCCACGTTGACCATCAGCAAACAGCTCAAGACCGGTTCGCACCCGTTGTCGGTGGTGTACTCGCCGCTGTCCGGCGCCGCGTATGTGGCGGATGGCAAGGACGGCACGGTCACCGTGGTCGATGCCGCCAACCAGTCGGTACGGCGGGTGATCAAGATCAAGCAGGGCCTCGGCCCGATGGGCTTCAGCGCCGACGGGCGTTTCGGCATCGTGCTCAACACCCTGGAGAACCAGGCCTTTGTGATCGACGCCGCCAACGATTCGTTGATCCATGAACTGGACGTGTCCGCCGAACCCTATCAAGTGGTGTTCACCAAGGCCTATGCCTACGTGCGCGGACTGGCATCGGCCAAGGTCACGATGATCAACCTTTCGTCCCTCGGCGAAGGTCGCACGCCGATCAGCCAGGGTTTCGAAGCCGGGCCGCAACCGCCCCGGCTGGCCGGTGACCTGCCGCTGGCATCGAGCCTGGCGGTGTCGCGGGACGACAACGCGGTGTTCGTGGTCAACCCGGTGGACAACACCACCTATTTCTACGCCGAGGGCATGAACGCGCCGATGTCCGGCTACCCCAATCGCGGGCAAGTGGCGCGGGCGGCGCTGGTCATCGACCGCAGCCTGCGCGAAATCGAGCCGGGGCTGTACAGCTCACGGATCAAGCTGCCGCCGGCCGGACGTTTCGACGTGGCGTTCCTGCTCAATCAGCCGAACATCATCCATTGCTTCAGCGCCGTGGTTGAGGCCAACGACAAGCTCGCCCCTGTCGCTGGCGTGCCGAAAGTCGAGTTCATGCTCGACAAAACCACCGCTGCGCTGGGTAGCCCGTATGTCGTGCGCTTTCGCATCGTCCAGGGCAAACAGAAGGTCCAGCGCAGCGGGGTCAAGGACGTTGAGGTGCGCTACTTCCTGGCGCCGAGTTCACGGCCTCAGCACGTCGCGGCACTGGACGTCGGCAATGGAGTTTATGAAGCCCCGGTCACGCTTGACCAAAAAGGCGCCTGGTACCTGCACGTGCGTGCGGCATCCCTGGGTGCGAATTTCGACGATCAGACTTTTGCCAGCGTTCGGGTAACCCCAGGCGTTGCTCATTGAAGAGGACATCGACATGAACCGATTTGCACATCATGGACTGCTGACGCTCTGCCTGTTGGCCGTCGGTATTGGCCAAGCCCTGGCTCATTCGACGGATGAGCACGCCGGGCACAACGCGGCGGCCAAAAGCGCCAGCTCGGAGAAAGCCCAGGTCAAATTCGCCGACGTGGCGCTGGTGGATCAGAACGGCAAAACCGTGCGCCTGGAAAAAGACCTGGTCAGCAACAAGATCGTGGTCATGAGCTTCATCTACACCAGCTGCACCACGGTTTGCCCGGTGGTGTCCTCGATCATGGGCAAGGTGCAGAAACAGTTGGGTGCGCGGGTCGGCACCGAGGTGCAACTGGTGTCGATCAGCATCGACCCGCAACGCGACGACGCCAAACGCCTGAATGATTATGCCCGCGCGTTCCAGAACGGCCCGGGCTGGAGCTGGCTGACCGGTTCCACCCAGTCGGTCAACGAAACCCTCAAGGGCCTCGGCAGTTTCAGCGGTGACTTCAAGAACCACGCGCCGCTGATTCTGGTGGGCGATGGCAACAACCGGCACTGGACCCGCTACTACGGCTTCACCGACCCGGCGGTGTTGAGCCGTGAAGTCGAGAAGCTCAGCGGTGAGCGCAACACCCACGCCAAGCACACAGCCATTGCCATGGAGCATCAGCCATGAGACTCCTCGACTGGATCACCCTGAGCTTTTGCTTTTGCATTTTCAGTGCGGTGGCGTTCGCCCATGAAGGCCACCAGGAACCGGCGCCTGCGGTGGAGGCAACCGCTACGGCGCAGCCCGCCAGCGGCACCCGCGATGCGAAAACCTGGTTCACCGACACGCCGTTGCAGGATCAGAACGGCAACACCCTGCGTTTCTACAGTGACGCGCTGCAGAACCGCGTGGTGCTGCTCAATGTGATTTTCACCAGCTGCAACGATGCTTGCCCGTTGATCACCCAAAAGCTCAAGGAAGTGCGCGAAGTGTTGGGCGACAAGGCGGACGGCATCACCTTTATTTCCCTTACCAGTGATCCGCTGCGGGACACCCCGGCGGTGCTCAAGGCTTACACCTTGAAACAGGGCGTCGATGAGCCCCACTGGCTTTTTCTTACCGGCGACAAGGCGCAGATGGACCTGGTCCTGGGCCGGATCGGCCAGATCGTGCCGACGCCTGAGCAACACTCCACGCAGTTGATCGTCGGCGACGTGGCGAACAAACGCTGGAGCAAAATCCGTCCCGATGCCCCGGCCGCGGCCATTGCTCAGCGCTTGCAGTTGCTGACAATGCCTGTGGTCGGTCGCTGAGCGCGCGCCATGAAAAACGCCCTCATCCCCGGACTGTTCGCACTCAGTCTACTGATCCTCTTCAGTGCCAGCCTGAGCGTCTACGCGTTGCCGCTCAGTCCCAGCGAAAGCGCAGGCAAACGTTTGTACCGCGAGGGGGTGTCGGCGAGCGGTGAGCCGGTCATGGCCCGAATCGGCGCGACCGGCATGTTGATGCCGGCCACCAGCCTGCCGTGCGCCAACTGCCATGGCGCCGATGGTTCAGGGCGACCTGAAGGCGGGGTGCGGCCGCCGGACCTGAACTGGTCGCGACTCTCCAGCACCTATGGGCAGCAGCAAATCAATGGGCGTGCGTACCCGGCCTACACCGATGGCACGTTGGCGCGGGCGATCCAGGAGGGCCGCGACCCGGCGAACAATCGCCTCGACCCGGCGATGCCCCGGTTCGTGCTGTCGAGCAAGGATCAACACAACCTCACGGCGTACCTCAAGCGCCTGGCCGATGACCGCGATCCAGGCCTGAGCGCCGACAGTCTGCACCTGGGAACGCTGTTGCCGAGTACGGGCTCGTTGCGCGACGAGGGCGCCACCGTCGCGGCGGTGCTCAAGGGCTGCGTGATGCGCATCAACGAAGCCGGTGGGATTCACGGCCGGCAGTTGCGCCTGACCATCCTCGATCCCGGGCCGGACCGCGTCAGCGCCGAGCGGGCCTTGGATGAGTTGATTGAACAAGAGCAAGTGTTCGCCCTGGTCGCACCGCTGGCGCCGGCGCTCGATTCGGAACTGGCGTCGCGCCTGGAACAGGCCGGTGTGCCGCTGATCGGGCCGCTGTCGTTGCAAGGCTCGGCCCAGGTCAGTCGGCAAATCTTCGAACCGCTGCCGGGCCTGCGCGAGCAAATGATTGCCCTGGCCAATTACGCCGCGACCAGTTTGCGCGTGCTGCAGGGGCCGACGCTGATCGCCTATCCGAATGAACCGGGGCAACGGCAGGCGGCGGAGAAACTTGCGCAATACCTGCAAGACAATTCCTGGCAGAAAGTACGCCTGCAAGCCTACGAATCGGCGCAGGACGAACTGCCGTTGGGCTCGCGTTCGGTGTTCTACATGGGCAGCAGCGGCGGCTTCAGTCATCTCGCCGAACGCTTGCAGACAGCAGGGCAGGTGCCTTACTTGTTCGCTGCCTCGAATCAGGTAGCGGGTGATCTGCTGCAAGTGCCCAGCGGGTTTTCCCGGCGGGTGTTCCTGGCTTATCCGTTCGTGCCCAGCGACTGGACGATGGCCGGGCGCCTGGCCCTGACCCAATTGCGCCAACGGCAGAAACTCGGTGGTGAGCACGCGGTCCTGCAAGTCGGCGCATTCAGTTCAATGATGCTGCTTAGCGAAGGCATGAAGCAGGCCGGGCGCGACGCCAGCCGCGAGAAACTGGTCAGCGCCCTGGAAGGCTTGCATGACTTCGATACCGGGCTGACCCCGCTGATCAGCTTCGGACCGGGCCGACGCCTGGGCCTGAGTGGCGCCCATGTGGTCACGGTGGACTTGCCCGACCAGCGCTTCTATCTGGTTGCCCCTTATAAACCCGTTGCCGCCATGCCCTGACGGAGGCTGAACATGAAACTCAATTCTCTGCTGGTCCTGTTGATGTTGTGGGTGCCCGCCGCGTTTTGCAGCAATGGGCCGGCCGTGGCCCGGGTCAATGGCGAGGAAATTTCCCAACTGCGCCTGGAGCGTTACTTCGCCGAATACCTGGAGGATCAGGGCCGGGCGGTCGCGAGCATTCGCAACCCCAAGGCGTACCAGCAATTGCGCAAGTCTGCCCTGGATGCCTTGATCGACAAGGAGTTGCTGTGGCAGGAAGCGCTCAAGCGCGGGGTGGTGATCAGCGACGCCACGGTGCAGAGCCAGGTCGATCAGACGCGCCAGGCCTTCGGCGGTGCCGACGTGTTCGCCCGGCGTCTGGAAGACGCCGGTTTCGATGAGGCCAGCTATGCCGAATACACCCGCCGGGAGCTGGCGGCCCAGCAGGTTTTTGCCGATCTCACCAAACTCGGCGAGCCAGACGAGAAGCAAGTACGGGCGTTTTTCGAAGAGCACCGTGCAGAGATGAGCCGGCCGGAGGAGGTGCAGGTCAGGCATATCCTGATCAAAGTGCCTCAGGGTGCGGAGGCTTCCACTGTCGAAGCAGCGCGACTACGCTTGGAGGCAATGCGTACCACTATCAACAAGGGCGCAGATTTTGCCAGCGTTGCCCGCAGTGGTTCCGAAGACGCTTCGGCCAGCGAGGGCGGTGACCTGGGGTATTTCCCGCGTGGGCGCATGCTGCCGGAGTTCGATAAGGCTGCGTTTGCCCTGGCACCGGGTGAGGTCAGTGAACCGGTGCGCACAGCGGTTGGATGGCACCTGATTTATTTACAGAACCGACTGGAGGCCGCCGATGTCACAGAGGAACAGGGACTTGATATGGTCAGGGCATACCTTGCCCGACAGAACCAGGTTCAGGTTCGTCTACGGGTTCTGGCGCAGTTGCGCTCGAGCAATCGCATCGAGCGGATTGACGATGAATGAACCCTTCCCCAATAGTGGGGGAAAGCTTCCATGCAATGCCGTTCGCTTTTCCCCGTTTTTGGGGGGTGGGGGACGTGGTCAAAAAGAGATTGTTTTTAAAATCAGGGACATGAAGCAATAAACCAACCGGCGCTCAGCCTGGCATGAAGTGTGCGTTAGACCTATCAAGGCGCGCACTCCGCCAGGTTCGGTATTCGGACCTGCGGTTTCAAGGAGTCCACCTTGTTAAACAAAGTACTGGTTGTTGAAGACGAACAGCTGCTAGCGGAAAACCTCCAGGGTTACCTGCAGGCGCAAGCACTGGAAGTCCGGATAGCTCACAACGGTGAATCGGCGATTGGCGAAGCCAAAGACTTTTCACCCGATGTGATGGTGTTCGATTACCGCTTGCCCGATATGGAAGGCTTTCAGGTGCTCGATGCCGTCCGCCAGAACAGGAACTGTCATTTTGTGCTGATCACAGGGCATCCAACCGCAGAAGTTTGCGAGCGGGCCCGGCAACTGGGAGTCAGCCACATCCTGTTCAAACCTTTTCCGATGGCGGAATTGGCCCGTGCAGTGCTTGATCTTCTGGGAAGGCAGCGCGAACCCAAAGCGGGTGTGAGCAGCTCCGAAGGATTCGTCGAACGACGCCAGAGCAGGACCGAAAATTTCCCGCTGCAGTTGTACGACGGTAGTTGGGTGCTTGCAGATCGACGAAGAAGTTCGACCTCCAAGACGCCAGACAACGAACAATTGCTCACCGGGGAGTAGTGGCGCGACAAGACGTTCCGGCCTCCACCGAAACAGCTCGCCGCGCCGACAGGGCCAAAAGCCCCGGGCGTTGGAGAGCAAGCCATGGACCGTCTATCCGTTGTCGTCGAACCGTCGCTGCTGGAGTCTGTACCTACCCGGTTTTCCAGTGAGCAGTTGGCCCAGGCTCGGGTACTGGCCGCCAGTTCTGGCGAGCGAGTCCTCAATGCCCTCGGGGAACTGTGCGAACTGGCTCCCATGCCCTTCATCCAGTGCCTCGGCACGACCCTGCATTATCCGGTGCTCGACACCGACAGCCTGTTTCAAGCCACCCCGGTATTCGACCGGGTCACCCTGGCCCAGTGCCTCAAGCGCGAATTCACCCTGCTGCGTCACAACGATGAGGTCATTGGCGTATTCGCTGACCCCTTCGACACTGCACGCCTGGCCTGGATCGACGATTGCCTGCACGGCGCGCCGCTGTACCTGGTGCATGCCGACGACCTGAAAGCCTACCTGGCGCGCCACGAAGAGAGCTTCCACGCGGTGGAATCGCTCAACGCCCAGGCCGACGCCAATACCGAAATCGACAACCTGCAAAGCCTGTCCCTGACCAGCATCAGCGAAGACTCCAGCGTGGTGGTCAAACTGGTCAACTCGACCCTGTACGACGCCTTGAAAATGCACGCCAGTGACATCCACCTGGGCACCACCGGCAGCGGTCTGGTGATCAAGTACCGTATCGATGGCGTGTTGAACAACATCAGCAAAATCCAGGGCAGCGAATTCGCCGAACAGGTGATCTCCCGGGTCAAGGTCATGGCTGAACTGGACATCGGCGAAAAACGCGTGCCCCAGGACGGTCGCTTCAAAATCGGCATCAGCGGCCGGCAGATCGACTTCCGGGTGTCAATCATGCCGAGCATTTTCGGCGAAGACGCGGTGCTGCGGGTGCTCGACAAACAGGACCTGGCGGACAAAGTCAGCGGCGTGCAGTTGCAAGCCCTGGGCTTCGAAGACGAAACCCTGCGCCAACTGCGCCGTCTCGCCGCCGAACCCTACGGCATGGTGCTGGTTACCGGGCCTACCGGCAGCGGCAAGACCACCACGCTGTACGCGATGATCACCGAGATCAACCACGGCGTGGACAAGATCATCACCATTGAAGACCCGGTGGAATACCAACTGCCGGGCGTGCTGCAAATCCCCGTCAACGAGAAAAAAGGCCTGACCTTCGCCCGGGGCTTGCGCTCGATCCTGCGCCATGACCCGGACAAGATCATGGTCGGGGAAATCCGCGACCCCGACACCGCCCAGATCGCCGTGCAATCGGCACTCACCGGGCACCTGGTTTTCACCACCATCCACGCCAACAACGTGTTCGACGTGATTGGTCGCTTCACCCAGATGGAAATCGACCCTTACAGCCTGGTCTCCGCGCTCAACGCCGTGCTGGCCCAGCGCTTGATTCGCCTGGTGTGCAGCAGTTGCAGCAGCACCTACACCCCGACAGATGAAGAGCTGGAAGCCTCGGGGCTCGATCCGCAAAACGTTGCGCATTACCACTTCGTCCACGGCAAAGGCTGCGGTCATTGCCGCGGCACCGGTTACCGCGGACGCAGCGCCATCGCCGAGTTGCTGCACCTGGATGACGAACTGCGGCAAATGATCGTCGAGCGCCAACCCATTTCGAAAATCAAGGCCCACGCCTGCAAACGTGGTTTGCGCCTGCTGCGCGAATCGGCGCTGGAACTGGTGCAACACGGCCGGACTACTCTCGAGGAGATCAATCGTGTCACTTTTATCTCGTGAGCGTTATGTCGCCGTCCTCGGCGCCAACGGTGTCGGCCTCGGCCAGCGGCAGGGCAGTGAAACCCTGTGGCTGGGCAGCGTCGGCTTCATCGACGAAGGCTTCCATGGCTGGGCCGTGGGCCTGGAAACCCTCGACCGTCTGCTGGGTGAACATGCCGGTGCCGGTGCGGAATTGACCGTGGTGGTTTCCGGTCACTTCAGCCGGTTCTGCCTGGTGCCCTGGAGCGAACAAATCAGCAGCCCGGACGAACTGCTCGGGTTTGCCCAACTGTGCTTCGAAGACCTCTACGGTGTGCCGACTCAACCCTGGAGCCTGGTGCTTTCGGCCGAACCTGCCGGCTACGACCGCGTCGCGACGGCATTGCCGCAAGACCTGCTGGACCGTCTGCGTACCCTGGCCAGCGGTCGTGGCCTGCGCCTGCGCTCGGTGCAGCCGTACTTGATGGCGGCGTTCAACCATTTCGATAAAAGCTTCGGCGCCGGCGACTTCCTGTTCGTCGTCGCCGAACCGGTGCGTAGCGTGATGCTGGTGGCGCGCGAAGGGCGCTGGACATCGGTGCGTTCGGTGGGCAGCAGCGACAGCGATGCCGCACTGACCGCGCTGATCGGTCGTGAAAGCCAATTGCAGGCCTCGTCCAGCGAGCGGCCGCTGAACGTTTACCTGCATGCGCCGGCGCGCATCGACTCGCACCCTGAAGTGCCAGGTGTGCACCTGCGCACCCTCGAAGAGGACCGGACAGCCGTACACGATTGCCTGTACGTCATGTCCCGGGCGGTGGCCTGACATGCGCCCCTTGATGCTCGACTTTCAGCCGCGTCGCCGCTCAAGCCCTCTGGGTTGGAGCCTGCTGGCCGGTGGCGTGGTGCTGGCGCTGACCTGCACCGTCATTCAGCAACACCTCAGTGAGCAGGCCGAACAACAGCAAGGTCACCTGCAAACCGCGCAACGCGTGCTCACCGGCGACAGCGGCACCAAGGTCAGCCTGACCCCGGCGGAAACCCGCGAGCAGGCACAGAACCTGGCCGAAATGCGCAAGGTCTCGCAGCAATTGCGCCGCCCTTGGGAGCGTCTGTTCGCCACGCTCGAAGCCATGCCCCGTGAAAACGTTGCCTTGCTGACCCTGACCCCGGACGCCCGCAAAGGCCAGGTGCGGATCAGCGCCGAGGCGCGGGACCTGGACGCCATGCTCGACTTCCACCGCCGCCTCGAAGCCAGCGACGAGCTGTCCGATGTGTCGCTGCTCAGCCACGAAATCGTCGCCAACGTGCCGGAACAACCGGTCCGTTTCAACCTGTCGGCTACCTGGGAGATCGGCGATGCAAATCCCTAGATTGATCGTCCACGAATACCTGCAAAGCCTGGGCGTGCCCGGTCTGGCAGGGCTGGCCATGCTGCTGGTGGCGCTGACCTACGGCCTGGCCGGATTGCTGCCGGACTGGCAGTCGTTGCAGCAGTTGAGCCAACAGACCCGCGAAGCCAGCGAGTACCTGGCCAAGGTCGAGGAGGGCAGCGTGGCCGCACCGGTGGTGCCACAACGTCAGCTCGATGATTTCCGCAGCAAGCTGCCATCGCAACCTCAAGCCACCGTCGCCATCGACAAGATCTACGCGTTGGCCGCACAGGAGCGCATCACTCTGTCGCGCGGCGAGTACTCGCTGGGCATTGATCCGAAGACTCACCTGGCGCGCTATCAGATTCTGTTGCCAGTGCGCGGCAGCTACCCGCAACTGCGGCGCTTCATGCACGCCTTGCTCGGCCAGTTGCCGGCAGTGGTGGTAGAGGAACTTGAGTTGCAGCGCAAAAAGATCGCCGACACCGACCTTAACGGGCGGATCCGCATGACCCTTTACCTGTCGAGGTCATGATGAACAACAAACGTGCAGTGGGTTGGGTGGCGTTTCTCGGCGTGGCCGCGGCGCTGACCTGGTTCTCCGAATACTTCCAACAGGCCGATGACAACGACCTTGCAGTGGCGGTAGTGGCCACGCCCGCCAAAGGCAAGTCCGGTGGCGTGTTGCCAGCCGCAAAAGCCGCCGGCGCATCCGTGGCGATCAAGGACCTGAGCCCGGCCGGCGACCTGTTCGCTTCCCGCAGCTGGAAGGCTGCACCGGCCCTGGCCAGCGTCACCGAAAAACCCGTCAACGTCGCACCGGTGGTGCAGATCCCCACTGCACCGCCCATGCCTTTCCAGTTCATTGGCCGCATGGATGACCGCACCGACCTGCAAGTGTTTTTGCAGAACGGCGAAAAAATATACGTCGTGCGCAAAGGGGATGTGATCGACGAAACATGGAAGATCGAGCGGATTTCCGACATGGAACTGAGCCTGGTCTATCTGCCTCTGCATTTGTCCCAGACTCTGTCTGTGGGGAGCGCGCAATGAACAAATCCCGTTTGCTGATGAGCCTCTGTCTCTGTGCAGGGCTGGCCGCGTGCAGCTCGGCGCAGGTGGCCAAGGAAGAAGCCTCTGAGCTGATCGAACAAGGTCAGTACGAAGCGGGCCTGGCCCGGATCGAAGAGGGCTTGCGGGAAGACCCTCGCGACACCGAGCTGCACATTGCGCTCAACAGCTCCCGTGCCCGTGCGGTCACGGCGCTGCTGACCCAGGGCGACATGGACCGCGCCCAGCGCGATTTCGCCTCGGCGCGCATGGCTTACGGTCGGGTGTTGACCATCGAGCCGAACAACCGCCGCGCTCAGGACTCCATGCGCCAGCTCGAACATATGCGCAGCCTCGATGAAAAACTCGAACTGGCCCGTGGCGACCTGCGCCGTGGCGACATCTACGGCGCCGAGCGTCAGGTCAAGCAGATCCTCGAACTGGACCCGAACAACGAAGGCGCCCTGGAGCTGCAAGGCAACATCCGCCTGGTGCAGAGCCGCAACGTGGTGGCGTATCCACAACTGCGCACCCGCCTGGACCGGCCGGTGACCCTGGAATTTCGCGACGCCAACCTGAAAACCATTTTCGAAGTGCTGTCCCAGGTCGCCGGTTTGAACTTCATCTTCGACAAGGACCTGCGTCCGGACATGAAAGCCACCATCTTCGTGCGTGATGTACGCATCGAAGACGCCGTGGAACTGCTGCTGCAACAGAACCAGCTGCACCAGAAAGTGGTGAACGAAAACACCCTGCTGATCTACCCGGACTCGCCGCAGAAGCTCAAGGATTATCAGGAGCTGGTGATGCGCACTTTCTACCTGACCAGCATCGACGCCAACACCGCGCTGAACATGGTCAAGACCATGCTCAAGACCCGCGACGTGTTCGTCGATGAACGTCTCAACACCCTGACCATGCGCGACACCGGCGATGCCGTGCGCATGGCGGAAAAGCTCCTGCAATCCCAGGATCAGTCCAACCCGGAAGTAGTGCTGGAAGTGGAAGTGATGGAAGTCGCCACCCAGCGGATTCTCGACCTTGGCCTGCAATGGCCGAACACTTTTGGCGTGGTCAACAGCGACGGTTCGGCGGTGACCATTCTCGATCAACTCAAAGGCATCAACTCCGGCCGGATCACCATCAATCCATCGCCGCAGGCCAAGATCAACGCCGCAGACAAGGACATCAACACCCTAGCCAGCCCGGTCATCCGCGTCAGCAACCGTGAGCAGGCGCGCATCCACATCGGTCAGCGCGTGCCGATCATCAGCGCCACCTCCGTGCCGTCGACCCAAGGACCGGTGATCACCGAAAGCGTGACTTACCTGGATGTCGGTTTGAAACTGGAAGTGCAGCCTACCGTGCACCTGAACAACGAAGTGGCGATCAAAGTGGCCCTGGAAGTCAGCAACGCCACGCCGCTGGAACCGACCCGCCAGGGCACGATTCCGGTCCAGGTCGATACACGTAACGCCCAGACCACCCTGCGCCTGCATGACGGCGAAACGCAGATCCTCGCCGGCCTGATGCGTAACGACCATGGCAGCACCGGCAACAAGATTCCCGGCCTTGGCGACATTCCCGGCCTTGGCCGCCTGTTCGGCAGCAACAAGGATGACGTCAGCAAATCCGAACTGGTGCTGTCGATCACCCCGCGGATCGTGCGCAACCTGCCGTACCAGAGCCCGTCGGACATGGAATTCCCTACCGGTACCGAAACCAGCATGCACATCCAGGCGCCGGATCGTTCGAAGGTCCAGGTCGAAGAAGTTAAAGCCAATGGCATGAGCGCACCGATCGCTACCACCGTTACCGTCGGGAAGCCTTGATCATGAACGCCTCGCAACGCGGTTTTACCTTGATCGAAGTCGTGGTGACGCTCGCGCTGATCGGCCTGTTGGCCGGCATGGCCGCGCCACTGACCGAGACCGTGGTGCGCCGGGGCAAAGAGCAGGAATTGCGCACCGCGCTGTACCAGATCCGCGATGCCATTGACGCCTACAAACGTGCTTTCGACGCGGGCTACATCGAGAAGTCGCTGAACAGCAGCGGCTACCCGCCGAACTTGAAAGTGCTGGTGGAAGGCGTGCGCGATGTGCGCAGCGCCAAGGGGGCCAAGTTCTATTTCCTGCGGCGCGTGCCACACGACCCGCTGGCCGCAGTCAAGCGTGACGACGAAGGTGGCTGGGGCGTGCGCTCCTATGACAGCACGGCTGAAAACCCACGGGAAGGCGAAGACATTTTTGACGTCTACTCCAAGGCCCGTGGCAAGGGTCTCAACGGCATCGCGTATCGGGAGTGGTGAGCATATGCGCCGGCAAAAGGGTTTTACCCTACTCGAACTGATGGTGGTCATGGCAATCATCGCGACGCTGATGACCATCGCCTTGCCACGTTATTTCAACAGCCTGGAGGCCTCGAAAGAGACCACCCTGCGCCAGAGCCTGTCGGCGATGCGCGAAGCACTGGATCACTACTACGGCGACACCGGGCGTTATCCCGACTCCATCGAGCAACTGGTCGAGCAGCGTTACCTGCGCAACCCACCGATGGACCCGATTGCCGAACGCAAGGACACCTGGGTCATGGTCGCGCCGCCTGACGGCGTGGCGGGCGGGGTGGCCGATATCAAGAGCGGTGCCACAGGGAGGGCGCGTGATGGCAGCCTTTATTCCGAGTGGTAAGCCTGCTTCAGAAGACGGCTTCACCTACCTGGGTGTGCTGTTTCTGATCATGGTGATGGGCATGGGCCTGGCCAGTGCCGGTGAGTTGTGGGCCACGGCCGCACGTCGTGATCGCGAGCACCAACTGCTGTGGGTTGGCACTCAATACGCCCAGGCGCTGCGCAGCTACTACCGCAGTTCGCCAGGCCTGGCCCAGTACCCGAAAGAGCTTGCCGACCTGTTGCAGGACGAGCGCTTTCCCAGCGCCAAACATCATATCCGCCAGCTGTACCCGGACCCGATTGGCGGTGGCGAATGGTTCCTGATGCGTGGTTTCGACGGGCGCATCACCGGCATCAGCAGCCCGTCCACGGACAAGCCACTGAAGCAGGCGGACTTTCCCACTCAGTGGTCGGACTTCAACGGCATGGCCAGCTACAAGGACTGGCAGTTCGTGGCCGAGAAGTCGTTCCTTGATGGATCCTCGGGCCCGGCCAAAGGCCAGTCCCCATCGCCTCAGGCGTTGCAGCCATGAACCGCTTCTGCCTGGCCTTGATCCTGGTGTTATCGACCTCTGTAGCCTCGGCCGCCGAGGAGGAAGAAATGCTCGGTTTCATCATCGACGACACGATCTCGCACATCGGCCATGACTTTTACTACTCGTTCAGTGAACGCCTGCGGGCCACCAGCCCGATGGATTTCAACCTGGTGGTACGCGAACGACCTTCGGCGCGCTGGGGCAGCCTGGTGACCGTGGAATTTCAACAACGTTTGGTTTATCGGCGCTTCCTGCCGCCGAACACCGTGGAACTCAAGGACGAGGCCTATGCCGCCGCCGACTGGGTACGCGGGCAGATTGTCCAGCGCAAGCTGGAAGCCTTGTTGCAGGACACCACGGACCTTGAGAGGGACGAATTATGAAAGCGAAAACGTTCTTGCAGCGCCACGCGCGCTCATTGGCCGGCGTCTGGTTGGTCGGGCTCGGCAGTTGCGGCCTGGTCCAGGCCACAGAGCTGGTCTACACGCCGATCAACCCGTCGTTCGGTGGCAACCCGTTGAACGGCACCTGGCTGCTCAACAACGCCCAGGCGCAAAACGACTACGACGACCCTGATTTGAAAGACCGCGCCTCATTGACCGGGACTTCGGCCCTGGAGCGGTTCAGCAGTCAGTTGCAATCGCGATTGCTGGGGCAATTGCTGGACAACATCTCCACAGGCAACACGGGGAGCCTGTCCACCGATGCATTTATCGTCAATGTCCTCGACGACTCGGGCGCGCTGACGATCGAAGTGACCGACCGGGCTACCGGCGAAGTTTCGGAAATTCAGGTGAATGGCCTGGCCCCTTGAGGGGATTCTGGTCAATGGGGAGTAAAGGACATGAAAAAAATAATAGCGCTAGGGCTGATGTTGGCGGCATTACAAGGGTGCAGTCTGCGCGAGCCAATGTCGGCCGAGCAGGACACTGAAACCCCGACCCTGACTCCGAGGGCCTCGACCTACTACGACTTGATTAACATGCCCCGACCCAAGGGCCGGTTGATGGCGGTGGTGTATGGCTTCCGCGACCAGACCGGGCAATACAAACCGACCCCGGCCAGCTCGTTCTCCACCAGCGTGACCCAAGGTGCGGCCAGCATGTTGATGGACGCCTTGCAGGCCAGCGGCTGGTTCGTGGTGCTGGAACGTGAAGGGCTGCAGAACCTGCTGACCGAGCGCAAGATCATCCGCGCCTCGCAGAAAAAACCCAATACACCGGTGAACATCCAGGGTGAGCTACCACCGCTGCAAGCTGCGAACATGATGCTCGAAGGCGGGATCATCGCCTACGACACCAACGTGCGTAGCGGTGGGGAAGGGGCACGTTACCTGGGCATCGACATTTCCCGCGAATATCGCGTGGACCAGGTCACGGTCAACCTGCGGGCGGTCGACGTGCGCAGCGGCCAGGTGCTGGCCAACGTGATGACCAGCAAGACCATCTACTCCGTGGCCCGCAGTGCCGGGGTGTTCAAGTTTATCGAGTTCAAGAAGTTGCTTGAGGCCGAGGTCGGCTACACCACCAACGAACCGGCGCAATTGTGTGTGTTGTCGGCGATCGAGGCGGCGGTGGGGCATATGCTGGCCCAGGGGATCGAGCGGCATTTGTGGCAGGTGGCGGGGGATAATTCGCCGACCAATGCGACGCTGGATCGGTACCTGACGCAGAACAAGGTTATGCCTGAGGGTGAGGCTGAAGATGAGTGAGTCGAGGTCGCCTTTAGAGCTGGCTTGCCAGCAATGGCGGCCTGATAGCCGCCCCCTCACTCACGGATGTACCCGATCTACTGTAGGAGCTGGCTTGCCAGCGATGGCGGCCTCAAAGCCGCCCACTCACTCACGGCTGTACCCCGATCCACTGTAGGAGCGAGCCTGCTCGCGAAGGCGGCCTGACAGCCGACCTGTCTTTTATTGTTCGCGTACATATCCATTTCAGCGGTAACGGCCACTTATGGTTTCGCCCTTACGGCGACTCACTTTTTTTTCAAACGCCAAAAAAAGTAAGCAAAAAAAGGCTCGCCCCGAGCGTCCGGCCCCTCGCTGGGGCTCGGCGTTCCTTCGCTCCGGTATCCATCCGGGGACACTGCCCTCCGGTCTGCTTCGCTTCGACCTACATGCAGCGTGTGCGACTGCGTCGAACGGCGCTGCGCGCCACTCCCCGGATGAACACCTCCACTCAGCCTCCCGAAGGGGCGGGTGGATCAAGATCAAGAGCTGAAGGCGAGCTAACGCTCGGCCTGATGAGTGGTGGAAAGCATGGGGGTGTCTACGCTTTTCTTTTGTGTGGGAGCTGGCTTGCCAGCGATGGCGGCCTGACAGCCGGCGAATCTCTCGCAGACACTTCCGATCTCCTGTAGGAGCTGGCCTGATGTTTTGCGTTCCATAAAAAACACGCGGTAAATCCGCCGCTGGATAACCTCAACCCGCAAGCATAAACGCTGACCTAATGTGGCGAGGGAGCTTGCTCCCGCTGGGTTGCGCAGCGACCCCAAACCCGGCGAATGCGGTATATCAGAAAAAACGCAGTTAACTGATTTGGGGCCGCTTCGCACCCCAGCGCGAGTAAGCTCGCTCGCCAGAGTTGTTTTGCGGCTCATAAAAAACGCGCGGTGAACCTAACACTGGATAACCTCAACCCGCCAAGCCAAGCGCTGCCCCATTGTGGCGAGG
>NZ_JSAK01000042.1 GCF_000802965.1 Pseudomonas fluorescens
AGCAAGCCGGCTCCTACAAATATCATGAATGTCAGAAACAAAAACGGAGCGTTCGCACGCTCCGTTCTTCGTTCAAGTCGCAGTTACTTGCCGACTTGCTTTTCCTTGATTTCCGCCAGGGTCTTGCAGTCGACGCACATGTCGGCGGTAGGACGGGCTTCCAGTCGCTTGACGCCAATCTCGACGCCGCAGGACTCGCACCAACCGTATTCTTCGTCTTCGATCAATTGCAGCGTCTTGTCGATCTTCTTGATCAACTTGCGCTCACGATCGCGGGCACGCAGTTCGAGGGCGAACTCTTCTTCCTGGCTGGCACGGTCTGCCGGGTCCGGGAAGTTGGCTGCTTCGTCCTTCATGTGATCAACCGTGCGGTCGACTTCCTGCATCAAGTCCTGTTTCCACTTGTTCAGGACCTTGGTGAAGTGCGCGCGCATGGGCTTGCCCATATATTCCTCGCCCTTCACTTCTTTGTAGGGTTCGAAGCCGCTAATTGTCGGCTGTTGCTGCTTTGCTTGGGTGGACATGAAATAGACCGCCTCTACTCTTGTAATCCATCTGCGCAGGATTGCTCCATCACCGACACCTGCCGGCCCTGCGGCTGCAAGCGGGCGAACTTACCAGATCAAATCAGACCGCGCTACTCCCGGATGTCGAGGTCGCGGCCTGGGGCGCTTGCAAATAATGGCAAAGCGCTGTCTGGTGGCTCTGGAGACCTGATCAATTATTGATTTTAGTCAAACCTTGGGCGCTCGCTTGAGTCGTTTTGGGTCTGGGTTATACGGCTCTGACCGCTTTAGGTTCTCGCTCGTTCCTGCGCTTGGGTAGAATCGATTCTTTTCCCCGTTGAAGGAAGGCCAAATGGCTCAGTCCTACAGTGCTCGCAGTCGTGCGATCGAACCTTTCCATGTCATGGCGTTGCTGGCGCGTGCCAATGAATTGCAAGCGGCCGGTCACGACGTGATTCACCTGGAAATCGGCGAGCCGGATTTCACCACGGCCGAGCCGATCATTCGCGCCGGCCAGGCCGCACTGACAGCGGGGAAGACCCGTTACACTGCCGCGCGCGGCATTCCCGAGTTGCGTGAAGCGATTTCGGGCTTTTATCAGCAGCGTTATGGCTTGAGCATCGATCCGCGACGCATCCTTATCACCCCAGGCGGCTCCGGCGCACTGCTGCTGGCCAGCGCCTTGCTGGTGGACCCAGGCAAACATTGGCTGTTGGCGGACCCGGGATACCCTTGCAACCGGCATTTCCTGCGACTGGTCGAGGGCGCCGCGCAGTTGGTGCCGGTAGGCCCGGACGTGCGTTATCAACTGACACCGGATCTGGTCGCGCGTTACTGGGATCACGACAGCGTTGGTGCACTGGTGGCATCTCCGGCCAACCCGACCGGGACGATCCTGACCCGTGACGAATTGGCCGGGCTGTCCACTGCGATCAAGGAGCGCCACGGTCATCTGGTGGTGGATGAGATCTACCACGGCCTGACGTACGGCACTGATGCCGCCAGCGTTCTGGAAGTCGACGACAGCGCCTTTGTGCTTAATAGTTTTTCGAAGTATTTCGGCATGACCGGTTGGCGGCTTGGCTGGCTGGTAGCGCCGGATGCTGCGGTGGGCGAATTGGAAAAGCTCGCGCAAAACCTCTACATCAGCGCGCCAAGCATGGCCCAGCATGCGGCGCTGGCCTGCTTCGAGCCTGCGACCATTGCGATTCTGGAAGAACGCCGTGCTGAGTTTGGTCGCCGTCGTGATTTCCTGCTGCCAGCGCTGCGAGAGCTCGGCTTCGGTATCGCCGTTGAACCGGAAGGCGCGTTTTACTTGTACGCCGATATCAGCAAGTTCGGCGGTGATGCCTTCGCGTTCTGTCGCCATTTCCTTGAAACCGAACATGTGGCATTTACCCCGGGGCTGGACTTCGGACGCTATCAGGCCGGGCATCATGTGCGTTTTGCCTACACCCAAAGCCTTGAACGCCTGGAAGAGGCGGTGGAACGAATCGCCCGGGGTTTGCGGAGCTGGCAAGGCTGATGCGTTTTCATCCTCCACTCGAAGAAGGTCGGCTGATTCGCCGTTACAAGCGGTTTCTCGCCGATATCGAAACCGTTAACGGCGAGTTGCTGACCATTCATTGCCCCAACACCGGCTCGATGCTCAATTGTCAGGTCGAAGGCGGGCATGTCTGGTTCAGTCGTTCCAACGATCCCAAGCGCAAATTGCCCGGCACGTGGGAAATCGGCGAAACCCCACACGGGCGCCGGTTTTGCGTGAATACGGGCCGCGCCAACGGGTTGATTGAAGAAGCGCTGCGTGCCGGCGTCATCACTGAGTTGAACGGCTTTACCGAACTCAAACGCGAAGTGGCCTACGGCAAGGAAAGCAGCCGCATCGATTTTCGCCTCGATTACCCCGGCGGGCCGGCTTATGTGGAAGTCAAAAGCGTCACGTTGGGCTTTGAAGGCTCAGCGGTCGCTGCATTCCCCGATGCGGTGACGCAGCGCGGAGCCAAGCATTTGCGTGAACTGGCCCATTTGGCCCGGGACGGGATTCGTGCGGTGCAGTTGTATTGCGTGAACCTGACCGGGATCGACGCTGTGCGTCCTGCACGAGAAATCGATTCGGCCTACGCCGCAGCTTTGCGGGAGGCGGTGGCCTGTGGGGTCGAAGTCCTGGCTTACGGCGTGACCTTGACCCACGAGGAAATTGTGGTCGATCGGCGCCTGCAGGTTTTGCTCGGCGCTTAAAGGCTGACCCAGATCCCTTGTGTGTCTTCGCGACTGTCCACGCGGGTCAGCGATTGCCCCGCGCACGGGCCGGCCACGCATTCGCCGTCCTCAATCAGAAACAGTGCGCCATGGGTGGCGCACTGGATCAGGCTGTTGCTGGGGTCCAGGAACTGGTCAGGGGTCCATTCCAGCCCGACGCCGCGGTGCGGGCAGCGGTTGATATAGACATAGACCTGGCCATCCCGGCGCACGGCAAAGAGCTTTTGGCCGTCGATGTCGAACCCGCGGCTGCTGCCATCGACCAGCGCTTGGCCTGGGCAAAGAAACTTCATGTCTGTCCTCAAATCTCGAAGTGCGTCGTAGGAAATGTCTCTACTTGACGCTTAAATGCAAACAATTATCAAATGGCCTTCCACCCAACGGGTGCTTGCTGGATGCCGAGGATACTGGGCCTATCAGCCAGACGCCCGGGTAAATCGTTCAAGGAAGCTGTTTATGCGCCTGAGTGCTCGTGTCGCTGCGATCTGTACCGGACTCCTCGTCAGTCATTATGCCGCTGCGGCCGAGTTGCCCCAGCGTTGGGTAAGCGCCGGCGGTGCGCTTTCGGAGTGGGTTGTTGCGCTCGGCGGTGAGTCGAAACTGGTCGGAGTCGATACCACCAGTCAACATCCGGCCTCCCTCAAGGCATTGCCGAGTATCGGTTATCAGCGGCAACTGTCGGCAGAAGGCGTATTGAGTTTGCGCCCGCAAATTCTCGTCGGCACCGAAGAGATGGGGCCGCCGCCGGTGCTGTCGCAACTTCGCAGTGCAGGCGTGCAGGTTGAACTGTTCTCGGCCCAGCCGGACCTGCCGACGTTGCAAGGTAACCTGCAACATCTGGGCAAGCTGCTTGGTGCCGAAGATCGGGCAGCGCAGTTGCTGGGCGCTTACACACAGGAACTCGAACAGCAAAAGATCCGAGTGACTCGGGCGCAATTAACGCAACCGTCCCCGGGCGTGCTGTTGCTGCTCGGACATGCCGGCGGCAAGCCGCTGATCGCTGGCAAGGGCACCGCTGCTGATTGGTTACTGCAGCGGGCTGGTGGTCACAATCTGGCGACCCATACCGGGTATAAACCGTTTTCGAATGAATCCTTGGTAACCCTGGATCCTGCTGTGCTGGTATTTGCCGATCGTGCGCTGACCGGGGATGCAGCGCGTGAGGCCTTGTTCAAGGAAAACCCGATTCTGGCCTCTACTCGCGCTGCCAGGGACGGGCGGGTGATCGAGCTGGATCCGACCCTGCTGGTGGGTGGATTGGGTCCGAGGTTGCCGGAAAGCTTGAACAAACTGACTTTGGGCTTCTTTCCCGACATGACGGGTCAGTAAGCATCCGTCCGCTTGGCGCCAAAAGGGGCGGGGCGGACGACTTTTCTTCAGGCAAAAAAAGACCCGGCAAGAGCCGGGTCAAATAACCGTGATTAGCCTGATGAGGAGATAATCTGAGAGTCCGAACCAAGGGCTTTTCAGAAAATCGACCAGTCTCGCGACCAGTTGTGATAATCATATCGATTCTCATTACCAAGTCAACCGCTGATTTTCCGTTTAATCGATTTGTGTCGCTCGTTTTCTGTAAGTATCTGAAATCGTTGAGTTCAGGTCTGTCGTTTTCAGTGCCGTTCAAATGAATGCTTGGCAAGCAGTCCTCATTTTAATTCTTGTGACGTGAAGAAATAGCTTCCAGCTGTTTGTTCAGAGCCTCTTTGCGCTCGGCGGGAATGTCGTTCCAGTGCACGTCCATCAGTGCACCTTCGATCGCATACAACAACACCTTGGACGCCCGGAATCCGCGCGTGCGCACGGCCCGATAAGCGTCCACCGCCCCCAGGCGACGCAAGTCCGAGGCGCTGTGAATGCCCACGGCATGCAGCCACTGCGCCGACGTCTTGCCAAGATTTTTCAGGTGTTGCAGTTCATCATTCATCAAGCCTCCTTGCGATGGCCGAATGGTGCGTGGGCAAGCTTCTGAGGAGTGTAGCCATCAGCAGGAAAAGCGTGTTTCTTTGGTCGTTTTCGACGCAAAAGCTTCTAAGCGGGGGACCATGTCAGAACGCTAAAAGCCGCGAAAGCGGTGGAAGGTTGGGCAATGCGGCAGGAATGATGGCCAAGTCTATCCGGTGTCCAGCGCAAAGCGGGGGCGCTGGACTTGTCAGTTTGCGCTGTCGATCAACGAGTGCGATAACGCAGGCGCGTACCGAAATTCATCGACATCAGAATTTCGTCGGCACTCAGCTCCACTGGAAAGTAGGCGCCGGAAATCTGCGCGTGGGCCAGGCTCGCGCCTTCAAGCGAAGCGTTGCGAAAGTCGATGCCGCGCAAATCCGCAGATCGGAAATAGGCGTCGGTAAAGTCGATACCGTGCGCGTTCAACTCGCGCAGGTCCAGACCCCGGAAATCACCACCGACCATGTCGATAGGCCCGTCCTTTGGACGCTCGTTGTTGAAGCCTGTGATGTCGTCTTTGTGCAGCAAGGCATAAAGCGGGGTGTCGAGAAGTTTCGGCTGGCTCATGTCACATCACCTGTTGGTTTTATGACGCCAGTATAGTGCCACTATTTGGCAGCCGTGAAGCCAGCAACGGCTTCACGGTTGAAATACTTCCTACAGCCCTGGCAGGCGCTGGCGAATCTGTTCCACAACGGTGTCCAGTGTCCCGCTTTCATTGGTCTGCACACGTTTGCTGCAGAGGATTTCTGCTGGCGTCAGTGCTTCACGACTGGCTTGCTGGGCCTCGATAACCGCCAGTGTGGCGTCGGATGGATCCTGTTTTTCCGCTTGGCGCACAGCCAGCCAGCTCTCGATCACGGCTTGCGGTGCGTTGCAGTCGAGGATCAGGAACGGGGCGCCGGTGGCCTCTGCTACCTTCGCGGCGCTGTCGCGCTGGTCACGTTTGAGGTAAGTGGCGTCGATCACTACCGGGAAACCCGCGTGCAGGATATCGGCGGCTATTTCGTGCAGTCGCTTGTAAGTCGCGGCGCTGGCGTCCGCACTATAAATGCCGGCCTGCAAGTCGTTCGCCACGGTTTGCTCGCCGAACAGGCGTTTGCGTTCTACATCGGAACGCAGGCGAATTGCGCCCAGCGCTTCTACCAGGCGCATCGCCACGTGGCTTTTGCCAACAGCGGAAACGCCGTGGGTAATAGCCATGAAGCGCGAAGGAATGGTGCTGTAACTTTCCGCCAGGTTGGCGTACGTGCGGTACTGGCGCAGGGTGGTCGCGCGCTGCACCGGGGTGGCGTCGGCCGGCATGCTGAACAGGCTGACCTTGGCGCGAACCAGGGCGCGGTAGGCTTTATAGAAGTTCAGCAGTTCCAGACCCTGGTAATCGCCGGTCAGCTCCAGGTATTGGCTGATGAAGCGGCGCGCCAGGCATTTCAGGCCACGATCTTCAAGGTCCATCGCCAGGAAAGCGGTGTCGGCGTACACATCAGTGAAGCGGAACGGTTCGTTGAATTCGATGCAGTCGAAGATCACGATATTGCCGTCGATTACCGTAACGTTACCCAAATGGATGTCACCGTGGCACTCGCGGATGAAACCCTCGGCCTTGCGTTGTACGAACAATGGTTTGAGGCGATCAAAGCTGCTTTCCGCCCAGGCTTGCAGAGCCTCGAGTTGTTGCAGATCAGCCTTGTCGCTGAGGAACGGGCGGATCTGGTCGAAGTTCTGCCGCACCGGCGCCATGACGTTTTCCGGCGTGCCGGCTTCATGTTCGGCGGGGACTGTTGGCGTGCTCAGGTGGAACCGGGCGATTTGTGCCGCCATCGCGTCGATGTGCGCGGTGGTCAGTTCGCCTTTGGCTTGCAAGCTGTTGAGCAAGCCAGTTTGCGGGAACTGGCGCATTTTCAGCACATATTCAATGGCCGGGCCTTCGCCGCCCAGTTGTGGTGCTTCAATGCTGCCAGTGACCGGCAACACTTCCAGATACAAGTCGTCTGTCAGGCGCTGGTTCAGGCGCAGCTCTTCGCCACAGAAATGCTCGCGAGCCTCAAGGCTGGTGAAGTCGAGGAAGCCGAAGTTCACCGGCTTCTTCACTTTATAAGCATAGGAGCCAGTCAGCAGCACCCACGAAATATGGGTCTCGATGACCTGGAACCCGTCTACCGGGTGTGGGTAAAGGGCCGGATTTTGCAGGGCGGCGATCAGGGACTGGCTCACAGGAGATCCTTCGGAGACTGGAAAAATTCAGGTCGTCATTATGGCCGCTCGCCAGCTCAACGCAAACTCGGCGGGCTCCTGTTGAGTATGAATAAAGTGCGTATAATCCGCCGCCATGACTCGTACTCGAACTCCCCGCACCCCCAAAAAACCACCCTCCAAGGGCTTGAACCCTTGGCTGGGCTGGGCCCTGAAACTCAGCCTGGTCGGCCTTGTGGTGCTGGCCGGATTTGCGGTTTACCTCGATGCCATCGTGCAAGAGAAGTTTTCCGGCAAGCGCTGGACGATTCCGGCCAAGGTATACGCGCGTCCGCTTGAGCTGTTCGTCGGACAAAAACTCAGCAAGAACGATTTTCTGACCGAGCTTGATGCCTTGGGCTACCGCCGCGAAAGCGTGAGCAATGGACCTGGCGCGGCGACTGTCAACGGCAATACTGTCGACTTGAATACCCGTGGCTTCCAGTTCTACGAAGGTATGGAGCAGGCACAGCCCGTGCGTGTGCGTTTCTCCGGCGATTATGTCGCCGAACTCTCGGCGACGAACGGTTCGAAGCTGTCCGTGGTTCGCCTGGAACCGCTGTTGATCGGCGGGATTTATCCGAAGAACCTCGAAGACCGCATCCTGATCAAAATCGATCAGGTCCCGCCGTATTTGCTGGAAACTCTGGTCGCCGTGGAGGATCGGGATTTCTATAGCCACTGGGGCGTGTCGCCCAAGTCGATTGCGCGGGCTGTCTACGTCAACACCTCTGGCGGCAAGATGACCCAGGGCGGCAGTACGCTGACGCAACAACTGGTCAAGAATTTCTACCTGACCAGCGAACGCAGCCTGAGCCGTAAGCTCACTGAAGCCATGATGGCGATGTTGCTTGAGTTGCATTACGACAAACGAGAAATTCTTGAGGCTTACCTCAATGAAGTGTTCGTCGGTCAGGATGGTCAGCGGGCAGTGCATGGTTTCGGTCTGGCCAGCCAGTTCTTCTTCGGGCAGCCATTGTCCGAACTGAAGCTGCATCAAGTCGCGATGTTGGTGGGCATGGTCAAGGGCCCGTCTTATTACAACCCGCGTCGCAATCCTGAGCGGGCGCTCGAGCGACGTAATCTGGTGCTCGATGTGCTTGAGCAACAAGGCGTTGCCACCGCCGAGCAGGTCGCTGCCGCGAAGAAAATGCCCTTGGGAGTAACAACGCGAGGCAAATTGGCAGACAGCTCATTCCCGGGCTTCCTTGATCTGGTGAAGCGTCAGCTGCGCGAAGACTACCGCGACGAAGACTTGACCGAAGAAGGTCTGCGCATCTTCACCAGCTTCGACCCGATCCTGCAAATGAAAGCCGAAGCGTCGGTCAACGACACCTTCAAACGCCTGTCCGGGCGCAAGGGTTCCGATGACGTCGAAGCGGCCATGGTCGTGACCAACCCGGAAACCGGTGAGGTCCAGGCCATGATCGGCAGTCGCCAAGCCAGTTTCGCCGGCTTCAACCGTGCGCTGGATGCTGTACGACCGATCGGCTCGTTGATCAAACCGGCGGTTTATCTGACGGCACTCGAGAAGCCGAGCCAGTACACATTGACCAGTTGGTTGTCGGACGAATCCTTCTCGGTCAAAGGTGCGGACGGTCAGGTCTGGAAGCCGCAGAACTATGATCGCCGCTCCCACGGTACGGTTTTCCTTTATCAAGGGCTGGCGCATTCCTACAACCTGTCGACCGCGCGTCTCGGGTTGGCGGTGGGTGTGCCGAATGTGCTCAAGACGCTCGGGCGTTTGGGCGTGAGCCGCGAATTCCCGGCGTTCCCGTCGATGCTGCTGGGTGCGGGCGGCATGACGCCGATTGAAGTGGCGACCATGTACCAGACACTCGCCAACGGGGGTTTCAACACGCCGATGCGCGGGATTCGTAGCGTACTGACCGCCGAAGGTGAGCCGCTCAAACGTTATCCGTTCCAGATTCAGCAGCGTTTCGATCCGGCGTCCATTTACCTGATCCAGAGCGCCATGCAGCGGGTCATGCGTGAAGGTACCGGCAGCTCGGTTTACAACGTGTTACCAAAAACCTTGACCCTGGCGGGCAAGACCGGCACCAGTAACGATTCGCGAGACAGTTGGTTCGCTGGTTTCAGCCAGGACTTGCTGGCAGTGGTGTGGTTGGGCCGTGATGACAACGGCAAGACACCGTTCACCGGCGCTACCGGTGCGCTGCAGGTCTGGACCAGTTTCATGCGCAAGGCCGACCCGCTGCCGCTGGACATGCCGCAACCGGACAACGTCGTTCAGGCCTGGGTCGATTCGCGCACCGGGCAAGGCTCTGATGCCAACTGCCCAGGCGCCGTGCAGATGCCGTATATTCGCGGCAGCGAACCGCCTCCCGGCGCCGCCTGCGCTGGCGAAAGCCCTGTTTCCGGCGAAACGGTGATGGATTGGGTCAAAGGCTGGATGAATTAAGCAAAGAGGGTTTCAAGTGAATAAGTGGTTGATTCCAGCAGTTACCGCCGTGGCTCTGCTCAGCGGTTGCTCCACCGTGCAGCGCGGCTCGATTCCGGTCCAGGACTCCGGCACGGCCGTCTCCAACAGTGAGCGGGTCTCGGCGAATGGCGGTTTCCGTCAGACGACGGTCAAGCGTCCAGCGCAAGCCCAGGTTCAGGAAATTCCGCAAGGCGATACCGGTGTTGTGGTGATGGTGCCGGGCGGTGGCGCCACGACGTCGACGCCGATCAGCACTACGCCTATTACCCCAGGTCCGATTACGCCGGGGCCGATTGATACTTCGCCGGTTCAGTCTGCACCGATGAATCAGGGCAGCTACAGCATGCCTTCGACGCCGAGCGGGATTCCTTCGGCCAGCTCCGGCGGCCTGTCCGCCGACGAGCAACTGGACGGTCCGGTTCTCGCCCTGTTAACCACGGCGCAGCAACAACAGTCCAGCGGCGACCTCAACGGCGCCTCTTCAAGCCTCGAACGCGCTCAGCGTGTCGCCCCGCGTGAGCCGCAAGTGCTTTATCGCCTGGCGCAAGTACGCATGGCTCAAGGTGATGCACCGCAGGCCGAGCAATTCGCTCGTCGCGGTCTGACTCTCGCTAACGGCCGTCCGGCGCTTCAGGCCAGTCTGTGGGAATTGATCGCTCAGGCGCGTGAGAAGCAGGGTGACTCGGCTGGCGCAGCACAGGCTCGTCAGAAGGCCAAGGTAACGTCGTGATGGACCCACGTTTTTCGAAAATTGCCGATCAACTGCTGTTGATTGAGCGTGAGCTGCGGATTCAGGGCTGGTGGGACGAAGTCGCGCCATCGGCTGAAGCGCTTTCCAGCGTTGAGCCGTTTTCGGTCGATACGCTGGATTTCGAGCAGTGGCTGCAATGGATCTTCCTGCCGCGCATGAAAGCGATCCTGGAGCAGGATCTGCCCTTGCCGAATGCATCGGGGATTCAGGAGATGGCCGAAATGGTCTTCGCCGGGCGCAATGTCCAGGGCAAAGATCGGCAGTTGCAAGTGTTGCTCAAAGAGTTCGACCTGCTGATCACCGCCTCCCGCTGACCCGATCCTCTGTAGGAGCAGCCTCGTTTCACGAGACAGCTCCTACAGGTTCCTACCGCCTCCTGCCCGGCATTACTGGCAGTTATCCGCGATCTGTTTCTGTGTTTCGCCGATACGCTCCTGCCGCTGAGCGTCGTCCAGGCGCCGCAATTCTCCGTCCACTTCCTCCCTTAGCCGCGGATTGTTCTGCAGTTGCGCGAGGTTCCTCCGCGCCTGTTCACAAAACGTCTTCAGTTGCGCCTGTTGCTCCGCAATTTGGTTTTTGACGTCTTTATCAATAGCCTTTTGATCGCCAATCGCTCCGGTGCGTGTGGGGGAGGCAGTCTTGCCGGAAGGCGAAGAGGGCTTCACCACGTCGGCTTGCTGGCCCGGAGGCGGTTGCGCATCAAAGTGGGTCACACCTTGGGCGTCGACCCATGTGTAAATCTGACCGGCCATACACAAGGGGCTCAGGCCAGCCAGCAGGCCGGCGGTCAGGAAAAACGTTCGCATGCCATTTCCTTGTCTCGGGTTGCGCAATTGAAGCTAACACACATGCAGTTTCGCGGTTTTTTCTTGCTTTCTCATGTGCTTAGTTCAATAAACCACATAGACGACTTGACTTGCAGGGGACGAAACAGAAGAATCCAAAGTCCGCTGTACAGGGACTGCCAGAAGCAGACCCTCTCAGCAGATCATGAGGCGCACACCCGCGCCGACCTGTTACACCCGCAACGCGTTACCTCGCGCTGGGTGGGAAAAGCCCGCAACACTTGGGACGATCCCAATACTTGCTCAGTCAGTGCTGACGTAGTCGGCGACCACCGTCGCTCATGCTCTGCAGAGAAGTAAACCTATTAAGACCCGTCCCATTTTCGTGGGCGGTATTCTGGCGTTTTAGAGGTGAGCAACGTGGAGCTTTTATCTGGCGGTGAGATGCTCGTCCGCTTTTTGCGTGACGAAGGCGTCAAATATATCTACGGGTACCCGGGTGGTGCTCTTCTTCATGTTTACGATGCCCTGTTCAAAGAACCGGAAGTGACCCACATCCTGGTTCGTCACGAGCAAGCGGCTACCCATATGGCTGACGGCTACGCCCGTGCCACCGGTAAAGCCGGCGTGGTACTGGTGACTTCCGGTCCGGGCGCAACAAACGCCATCACCGGTATCGCTACGGCGTACATGGACTCCATTCCGATGGTGGTCATTTCCGGCCAGGTGCCTAGCACCATGGTAGGTACCGACGCCTTCCAGGAAACCGACATGATCGGTATCTCCCGGCCGATCGTGAAACACAGCTTCATGATCAAGCACGCGTCGGAAATCCCGGAAGTCATGAAGAAAGCCTTCTACCTGGCGCAATCCGGTCGTCCTGGTCCAGTCGTTGTCGATATCCCGAAAGACATGACCAACCCGGCCGAGAAATTCGAATACGTCTTCCCGAAAAAAGCCAAGTTACGCTCCTACAGCCCGGCTGTTCGCGGTCACTCCGGGCAAATCCGCAAGGCGGCAGAAATGCTCCTGGCGGCCAAACGCCCAGTGCTGTACTCGGGTGGCGGCGTGATTCTCGGCAACGGCTCCGCGCCGCTGACCGAACTGGCGAAAATGCTCAACCTGCCCGTGACCAATACGTTGATGGGCCTGGGTGGTTTCCCTGGCACCGATCGTCAGTTCATCGGCATGCTCGGTATGCACGGCAGCTACACCGCCAACCTCGCGATGCACCATGCTGACGTGATCCTCGCAGTCGGGGCGCGCTTCGACGATCGCGTGATCAATGGCGCGTCTAAGTTCTGCCCGAACGCCAAGATCATTCACATCGACATCGACCCTGCTTCGATCTCCAAGACCATCAAGGCCGATGTGCCTATCGTTGGCCCGGTCGAGAGTGTCCTGACCGAAATGGTCGCGATCCTCAAGGAAATCGGCGAGACCCCGAACAAGGAGTCCGTAGCCAGCTGGTGGAAGCAAGTCGATGAGTGGCGCGGTGATCGCGGCCTGTTCCCTTATGACAAGGGCGACGGCAGCGTTATCAAGCCGCAGGCCGTGATCGAAACCCTGTGCGAAGTGACCAAGGGCGATGCCTTTGTCGCCTCCGACGTGGGTCAGCATCAGATGTTCGCGGCGCAGTACTACAAGTTCAACAAGCCGAACCGCTGGATCAACTCCGGTGGTCTGGGCACCATGGGCTTCGGTTTCCCGGCGGCCATGGGCATCAAGCTGAGCTTTCCGGATGATGACGTCGCTTGCGTAACGGGCGAGGGCAGTATCCAGATGAACATTCAGGAACTGTCGACCTGCCTGCAATACGGTTTGCCGGTAAAAATCGTCATCCTGAACAACGGTGTACTGGGCATGGTTCGTCAGTGGCAGGACATGAGCTACGGCAGCCGCCACTCTCATTCCTACATGGAATCGCTGCCTGATTTCGTCAAGCTGGCAGAGGCTTATGGTCACGTTGGCGTGCGCATCACCGATTCGAAAGATTTGAAATCGAAGATGGAAGAAGCGTTTGCCATGAAAGATCGCCTGGTGGTCATCGATATATCGGTCGACACCAGCGAGCACGTCTACCCGATGCAGATCAAAGACGGCTCCATGCGCGATATGTGGCTGAGCAAGACGGAGCGTACTTAATCATGCGGCACATTATTTCCTTGCTTCTGGAAAACGAACCCGGCGCTTTGTCTCGCGTAGTCGGCCTGTTCTCGCAGCGCAACTACAACATCGAAAGCCTGACTGTGGCGCCGACTGAAGACCCGACTCTGTCGCGTCTGACGCTGACCACCGTCGGCCACGATGAGGTCATTGAGCAGATCACCAAGAACCTCAACAAACTGATCGAAGTAGTCAAACTAGTCGACCTGTCGGAAAGTGCTCACATCGAGCGCGAGCTGATGCTGGTCAAGGTCAAGGCTACCGGTGCCCAGCGCGCCGAGATCAAGCGCACCACCGATATTTATCGTGGACAGATCGTCGATGTCAGTGCCAGCGTGTATACCGTTCAATTGACCGGTACCAGCGACAAGCTCGACAGCTTCATTCAGTCCATTGGCACCGCTTCGATTCTGGAGACCGTCCGCAGTGGCGTCACCGGTATTGCCCGCGGCGACAAAGTACTCAGCATCTAAACCAAATTAGCGAATGGCCTGAACGGCCGGATATAGGGGAAATTCATGAAAGTTTTCTACGATAAAGACTGCGACCTGTCGATCATCCAGGGCAAGAAAGTTGCCATTATTGGTTACGGTTCCCAAGGCCACGCTCAAGCGTGCAACCTGAAAGACTCCGGCGTTGACGTTACCGTTGGCCTGCGTAAAGGTTCGGCTACCGTTGCCAAGGCTGAAGCCCACGGCCTGAAAGTGACTGACGTTGCTTCCGCTGTTGCAGCTGCCGACCTGGTCATGATCCTGACCCCGGACGAATTCCAGTCTTCCCTGTACAAGAACGAAATCGAGCCGAACATCAAGAAGGGCGCCACCCTGGCCTTCTCCCATGGTTTCGCGATCCACTACAACCAGGTTGTGCCGCGCGCTGACCTCGACGTGATCATGATCGCGCCGAAGGCTCCGGGCCACACCGTACGTTCCGAGTTCGTGAAAGGCGGCGGTATCCCTGACCTGATCGCGATCTACCAGGACGCTTCGGGCAACGCCAAAAACGTTGCACTGTCCTACGCTGCTGGCGTTGGTGGCGGTCGTACCGGCATCATCGAAACCACCTTCAAGGACGAAACCGAAACCGACCTGTTCGGCGAACAAGCCGTTCTGTGTGGCGGTACCGTTGAACTGGTCAAAGCCGGTTTCGAAACCCTGGTTGAAGCTGGTTACGCGCCGGAAATGGCCTACTTCGAATGCCTGCACGAACTGAAGCTGATCGTTGACCTCATGTACGAAGGCGGTATCGCCAACATGAACTACTCGATCTCCAACAACGCTGAGTACGGCGAGTACGTGACCGGCCCGGAAGTCATCAACGCCGAATCCCGTCAGGCTATGCGCAACGCCCTGAAACGTATTCAGGACGGCGAATACGCCAAGATGTTCATCAGCGAAGGCGCTACCGGCTATCCTTCGATGACCGCCAAGCGTCGTAACAACGCTGCTCACGGTATCGAAGTCATCGGCGAGCAACTGCGCTCCATGATGCCGTGGATCGGTGCCAACAAGATCGTCGACAAAGCCAAAAACTAAGTCACGACCTTGTACGAAAAACGCGGCTTAGGCCGCGTTTTTTCGTTTGGGAGGCCGGTTCTGGTATAAAGCTGCATCGTTTGCGGCCGAACCGTCGTCCCAGACACCTGTCGAAACTTTCCACCCCGTTGCAAGGTATTGTCCATGAGCGAACGTCCCGAAGAGCCAAACCAGGCCTCTGACGCCGAAAGCCTGCTGCCCATCGATGAACATGTCGAAGAAGGGCATGACGCTGAAGGCCGTAAAGTCCGGCATCGTGGCATCTATCTTCTGCCGAATCTGTTCACCACTGCGAACCTGTTCGCAGGGTTTTATTCCATTATTAACTCCATGAGTGCACAGGCTGCCCTGAGCGCTGGTGACTCGGTCAACGCCAGCAAGTATTTTGCTTTCGCCGCCATCGCAATTTTTGTGGCCATGGTGCTCGACGGCCTCGACGGTCGCGTCGCCCGCATGACCAATACCCAGAGCGCCTTCGGTGCCGAGTACGACTCGCTGTCGGACATGGTTGCCTTCGGCGTCGCGCCGGCATTGCTGGCGTTCGGTTGGGCCTTGGGCGACATGGGCAAGGTTGGCTGGATGGTCGCCTTCATTTATGTAGCTGGCGCGGCGTTGCGCCTGGCGCGCTTCAATACCCAGGTCGGCACTGCCGATAAACGCTTCTTCATTGGTCTGGCCAGTCCGGCTGCGGCGGGTGTAGTGGCGGGGATTGTCTGGGCGTTCAGCGATTACGGTATCCAGGGCTCCAAGATGTCCTTCCTGGTAGCGCTCATGGTCGCTGCGGCAGGCATGCTGATGGTCAGTAATATCAAGTACAACAGCTTCAAGGAGCTGGACTTGAAAGGGCGGGTGCCTTTTGTGGCGATCCTCGCCGTGGTGCTTGTGTTCGCGGTCGTGTTCAGCGATCCGCCACGTATTCTGCTGCTGGTGTTCCTCGCCTACGCAGCGTCTGGGCCGGTGCAATACTTGTTACATCTCCGTCGGCGCAAAAGCGCCGAGTGATGTAATTTCCCTCATACTCCGCAGTCTGTTGGTGCATCTGTTCTCCAATACTGCGGAGTAGCCATGCTGATCAAAGTCCCCAAAGCGTCCGATTGCCATGAATCGGACGTCACGCCTGAATCCCTTTATCTTTCTCGACGCAATGTATTGGGTGCTGCTGTTGCCGGTTTAGCCATAAGTGGGTTGCCGCGATGGGCCAGCGCGGAGGATACGGCGCGTTATGCAGACGTGGAGCCTGGGAGGGCACCTCCATGGTTCAGCGAAAAGCTTCCTTCTACCAAGTGGGGGGCGGTCAACGTCAAGGACGAGGCGATCACACCTTTCAAGGATGCGACTCACTACAACAACTTCTACGAATTCGGCCCCGACAAAGGCGACCCTGCCGCCAACGCCGGTACGCTGAAGACTGCGCCATGGACCGTGGTCGTGGATGGCGAAGTGGGCAAGCCGGGAAGGTATGCCCTGGAAGACTTCATGAAGCCTTATCAGTTGGAGGAGCGCATCTATCGACTTCGCTGTGTAGAGGCCTGGTCGATGGTCATCCCGTGGATAGGTTTTCCGCTTTCGGCATTACTCGCGCAGGTCCAGCCAACCTCTAAAGCCAAATTCATTCGCTTCGAAACCTTGCAAGACCCCAAGAGCATGTCAGGGCAACAATCCGGTTTCGCCTTGATCGACTGGCCTTATGTAGAAGGGCTGCGTTTGGATGAAGCGATGAATCCGCTGGCGATTCTGGCTGTGGGAATGTACGGGCGTGAGTTGCCTAACCAGAATGGCGCACCGCTGCGTTTGGTGGTGCCGTGGAAGTACGGCTTTAAAAGCGTTAAGTCCATCGTGCGGATCAGTCTGGTCAGCGAGCAACCAAAAACCACCTGGCAAAGTATCGCCTCGGATGAATATGGGTTTTACGCGAACGTGAATCCTGCGGTTGACCATCCGCGTTGGACTCAGGCTCGTGAGCGGCGTCTGCCGAGTGGCCTGTTCAAGCCGAATGTGCGTGAAACGCAAATGTTCAACGGCTACGCGGATGAAGTCGCCTCTCTATATACCGGGCTCGATTTGCGGAAGAACTACTGATGCGATATCCGCTTTGGCGTGTTGGTGTTTTCGTTACTGTATCGGTTTGGCCACTGCTTTGGTTGTATCAGGCTTGGGGCGATGCGCTAGGGCCTGATCCGGGAAAGGTATTGGTTGATCGGCTGGGGCTCGGGACGCTTGTTCTTCTTCTCATTACGTTAAGCATGACGCCGCTGCAGAAACTTACCGGTTGGACAGGGTGGATCGCAGTTCGCCGGCAACTGGGCTTGTGGTGTTTTGCTTATGTCGTGCTGCACTTGAGCGCTTATTTGGTATTCATCCTTGGGTTTGACTGGTCGCAGTTGGGTGTCGAGTTGCGCAAGCGTCCTTACATCATTGTCGGTGTGTTGGGTTTTCTGTGTTTGCTGGCCTTGGCGGTCACGTCCAACCGTTATAGCCAAAGGCTGTTGGGCGCCCGTTGGAAGAAGTTGCATCGTCTGGTTTATGTGGTTCTCGGACTCGGATTGCTGCATATGCTGTGGATCGTGCGCGCCGATCTTAAGGAGTGGGCGATCTATGCAGCTATAGGGGCGTTGCTGCTACTGCTGCGGCTGCCGCCGTTAGCACGGCGAATTCCGCGTTTAATGGCTAAAAAGGGCTCTTCTGCCAAAAAGGCGTAAATAGTGGTTGACGGCAGATCTCACGTGCCTATAATTCGCCCCACTTCCGGCGCAGTCGAAACGGAAAACTCCTTGGTAAACAACGA
>NZ_JSAK01000043.1 GCF_000802965.1 Pseudomonas fluorescens
GCAAGCCGGCTCCTACACAAATAGGGCGCTCAAGTGATCGAGCCGCCGTGGCTCCAGCCTGATCGACTAGCGATCTGGCAGGGTGATATTGAGTTCCAGAATCGAGCAGCTGCCCTGGCTTTCCAGTGCGACATGCACGTCATCGGACCCGATATTGACGTACTTGCGAATCACCTCGACCAGTTCCTTCTGCAAGGCTGGCAGGTAGTCCGGGGTGCTGCGTTGGCCGCGTTCGTGCGCCACGATGATCTGTAGACGCTCTTTCGCTACCGACGCGGTGCTTTGCTTTTTGTTGGCACGAAAGAAGTCAAAAAGGTTCATTGCTTAGTTGCCTCCAAACAGGCGCTCGAAGAATCCCTTCTTCTGTACATCGAGGAAACGATGTTCCACGGTTTTGCCCAACAGGCGGTCTACGGTATCGCTGTAGGCCTGGCCGGCATCGCTCTGGTCGTCGAGAATCACCGGAACGCCCTGGTTGGATGCCTTGAGCACCGCCTGGGATTCAGGGATCACGCCGAGCAGGGCCACCGAGAGGATTTCCTTGACGTCTTCCACGCCGAGCATTTCGCCTTTGCTCACACGTTCAGGGTGGTAACGGGTAATCAGCAGGTGTTCCTTGATCGGGTCTTCGCCGCGTTCGGCGCGACGGGACTTGCTGGCCAGCAGGCCGAGCATGCGGTCCGAGTCACGTACCGAGGAGACTTCCGGGTTGGTCACGACGATCGCTTCGTCAGCGAAGTACATGGCCAGGTGGGCGCCTTTCTCGATGCCGGCCGGGGAGTCGCAGACCACGAACTCAAAGTCTTCCTTGAGTTGCATGAGGACTTTTTCCACGCCTTCGACGGTCAGCGCGTCTTTGTCGCGGGTCTGGCTGGCGGCCAGTACGTAAAGGTTTTCCAGGCGTTTGTCTTTGATCAGGGCCTGTTGCAGGTTGGCTTCGCCGTTCACCACGTTGACGAAGTCATACACCACGCGGCGCTCGCAACCCATGATCAGGTCGAGGTTACGCAAACCGACGTCGAAGTCGACGATAACTGTTTTGTGGCCGCGCAGAGCGAGGCCGGTACCGATAGCGGCGCTGGTGGTGGTCTTACCCACACCACCCTTGCCGGATGTAACCACGAGAATCTTGGCCAAGGTGTTTCACCCCTAAGGAAAAAGGACTTTTAGCCCCTGAAAAACATCTCTTGAAAACTACTGCAGTTGGACAGCCTTGGCTGGAATTTGGCCGCAGACGGCGTTTACCCCCGGTAAACACTGTTTGTAGCCTTTTTCCTACTTCGTTTGAGCCGTTTTCGCTACGTTTTAGAGATGCTTGGAAAATGCGGCAGTATCCGTTAAAGCCGAATGATGTTCAACACATCGCCCGACAGGCTGACCTGCACGCCCGAACCCCACAAAGGATCGCGGCGCAGATCTTCGGAAACCTTGTAATGCCCGGCGATGGAGACCAGTTCAGCGCTCATTTGCTGACAGAAAATCCTGGCTTTCGTGTCGCCTTTGACCCCGGCCAACACACGACCACGCATCGGGCCGTATACATGGATGTTGCCATCGGCGAGAAGTTCCGCCCCCGGGCTGACCGAGGAGATCACCACCAGATCGCTGCCTTGGGCATAAATCTGCTGGCCACCCCGTACTGGCGACGTGATGATTTTCGTCGGTTTGATCGTTGGCTCCGGTGGTTTTTCCGGTTTTTTCGCCACGACCCCTTCGTTCAGGTCCAGCGGGCGTTCACGGGCGCCGGACGGTGGCAGCACCGGCAGGTCGACCGCGATGGCAGCAGCAATGTCTTCGATGCGGCTGGCACGGATCGCCAGGGTGCGCAGGCCATGCTGGCGGCACACACGCATCAGGCCCGGCAAATCGACGGCACCTTCATTGGCTGGAAGTTTATCCAGGGCCAGTACCAGCGGCGCATTGCTGAAAAAGCCAGGCGCCTGGGCGACCTTGGCGGCCAGTTGCCGATCGAGACCCTCGAGGTCGTTACGGGCCAGTTCCAGCACCGTAATGGCGAGCATACTGCCCTTCAACTGGAACACGGGATCTTGGTCTAGCGGTTCGGTTTGGCTCATGGTCGGCATACAACGACTTGTCACTAAAAGTGCCGAGACTTATAACGAGAACGCCCTCGGGCCGCAAGCCGGGTCGAACGATGTAGAATGCGCGGCCATTGTCTTTACGGAACTGTTAATGGATCGCCCGCGTTTTCGAACAGCATTTCTCTCTCCACGTTTCTGGCCGCTGTGGTGTGGCCTGGGGCTGTTGTGGCTGATTGTGCAGTTGCCATACCCGGCATTGCTGTGGATCGGTCGTGTTCTGGGCGCCTTGATGTATCGGGCGGCGGGCGACCGACGGCGCATTGCCAAGCGCAATCTGGAACTGTGTTTCCCGGAAAAGTCCGCTGCCGAGCGCAAGCGCCTGCTCAAGGAAAACTTTGCCTCCACCGGCATTGCCTTCTTCGAAATGGCAATGAGTTGGTGGTGGTCCCGCGAGCGTCTGGCGAAGCTGGCCCATATCGAAGGGCTGGAGTATTTGCAGCAGGCCCAGCGCGAAGGCAAAGGCGTGATCCTGATGGCCGTGCATTTCACCACGCTGGAAATCGGCGCGGCGTTGCTGGGACAGCAGCACACCATCGATGGCATGTACCGCGAACACAAAAATCCGTTGTTCGATTACGTCCAGCGCCAGGGGCGCGAGCGCCATAACCTCGACTCGCTGGCGGTGGAGCGTGAAGACGTACGCGGCATGCTCAAATTGCTGCGCGCAGGCCGGGCGATCTGGTACGCACCGGATCAGGACTACGGCGCCAAGCAAAGTATCTTCGTGCCGCTGTTCGGCATTCAGGCCGCGACCGTCACCGCCACCAGCAAGTTTGCACGGCTGGGCAAGGCGTTGGTGGTGCCGTTCACCCAGGAGCGACTGGCTGACGGCAGTGGTTATCGCCTGGTGATCCATGCGCCGCTCGAAGGTTTCCCCGGGGAAACCGAAGAAGCCGACTGCCTGCGCATCAACCAGTGGATCGAGGGCGTCCTGCGCGACTGCCCGGAGCAATACCTCTGGGCGCATCGCCGCTTCAAGAGCCGTCCACCCGGCGAGCCCAAGCTGTACGCAAAACGCGGTTGATCCACTATCCCTGTAGGAGCGAGCCTGCTCGCGAAAAAACTGAGAGCGCCGTGGGGTGTCAGACTCCCGCCGTTCCGGAGCCGGCTCGCTTCTACAGTTGATATCCCACCAAGCACCATGGAGCGTTGCGCATGAGTCCAGGCGAACCGGTTACAGGGTTGATTCTTTCCGGCGGCGGGGCTCGGGCGGCTTATCAAGTCGGTGTGCTGGCGGCGATTGCCGAGTTGCTGCCGTTGGGCGCGGACAACCCTTTTCCGGTGATTGTCGGCACTTCCGCCGGGGCGATCAATGCGGTCAGCCTGGCCAGCGGGGCGATGGATTTTCGCGCGGCGATCGAGCGGTTGACCGCATTCTGGCAAGGCTTTCGCAGTCATCTGGTGTTGCGCAGCGACTGGCCGGGCGTGATCAGCCAGGCCACTCGGTTTGTCAGTCACAGTTTGCTGGGCCTTGGCGCGCAGGTCCCGGTGGCGCTGCTCAACAGCTCGCCCCTGCGCGATCTGCTCGTCGACAAATTACAGATGAACGGTATCGCCGAGGCCATCGCGCATAGGCAGTTGCACGCAGTAGCCGTGACGGCCTTCGGCTATGAGTCCGGTCAGGCCGTCACCTTTTATCAGGGTGGCGGCACCATCGACGCCTGGCTGCGTCATCGGCGGATCGGCATTCCCACACAATTGTCTGTCGACCATTTGCTCGCCAGTTCGGCGATTCCATTACTGTTCGCGCCGGTGAAAATCGGCGAAGAGTATTTCGGCGACGGCGCGGTGCGCCAATCGGCACCGATCAGCCCAGCGTTGCACTTGGGCGCCAGTCGAGTGCTGGTGGTAGGCGTCAGCGGCAACCCTCGCGGCGTTGATCCCGAGCAGCCGCTGCAACGCGCTTACACCGGGCAACAACCGACCCTGGCGCAGATTGGCGGGCACATGCTCAACAGTACGTTCATTGACAGTCTGGAAAGCGATATCGAGTTGCTGCAGCGGTTGAATCAGTTCAGTCAGCTTATGCCCGACGGTACACCGACCCGCGCGCTGGGCGTGGCGCCTGTGGAGGTTTTGGTGATTTCGCCGAGTCAGCCAATCGACGAGATTGCCGCGCGTCATCGCCAGGAGTTGCCGGCAGCGCTGCGTCTGTTTTTGCGTGGGCCGGGGGCGACCAAGACCAGCGGGGCGGGGGTGTTGAGTTACTTGCTGTTTGAGGCGGGGTATTGCAGCGAACTGATTGATTTGGGGCGGCGGGATGCGTTGGCCAAGAAGGAAGAGTTGAGTCGGTTTTTGGGGTTGCCATAAATCAAAAGATCGCAGCCTTCGGCAGCTCCTACAGAGGGAACGCATTCCAATGTAGGAGCTGGCGAAGCCTGCGATCTTTTGTCTTTAAATCAGAAGTGAACCTTGACCAGGAAGCTGGTCACGCTCTGATCGGTCTTGAAGCCCTGGCTGTCTTCGATACCGTATTTGTTTTTCCAGTAGTCATACTCGACACCGACGTACAGCTGTTTGGCACCCAGATTCAACGCCTTGCCGAGGTCGTATTTGACCTGTGGGTTGAAGTGCAGGTTGGCGTGGTATTCGCCTTTGTCGTTGACGTCGTTGTCGACCACCCAGTCCATGAAACCGTCGATCAGCACGTCCGAGTCGCCCACCGGAATGGTGTAGGACCAGACCGGCGTGACCTGCCAGATGTTGTCGCCCGGACGGTCGCCTTCGGTGTGGCGGTTGTAGAAGTTCAGCTGGAAGTAGTCGAAGCCCGGGATGGCCAGGTCAAAGCCCGGACCGATCAGGTAGGACTCGGTATCGTTTTCACCGAACTCGTACGTCATGGCCAGCAAGACGTCCTTGATCGGGCCGAATTCCAGCTTCTGATCGAAGATCTTGTTGAACGACAGGCGCGGGCTGAGCTCGCCGTAGTGGGTGTTCTCACCCGCGGAGGCGTCTTCCTTGCCGTTGTAGTAGATCTTGTCGATGAAGAAGAAGTTGTCGCCGTATTTCCAGCCGTCGGCGTGTTCGAAGGTCACCGTTTGCTGAATGCGCGGGTTGACCTGGAAGTCCTTGCCATAGAGGTAGGTCAGGCTGTTGTTCTGCCATTGCAGCAAGTCGCCGGCCATGGCCTGACCCCCCGCCAGCATTGATCCCGCCAGCATCAGGCTAGTGCACGTACGTTTCATTCGGTTGCTCCCAAAAAGTAGTGGTTTCACGTTATTTTTTTAAGGTCGACGCTCTGGTGTGGCGCCTTTTTCTGTATCTGTAAAAAATCCATCCAATCGGTCAGCTTTCATGCTGTTAGCAAAAGCTGCGCCAAGGCATTCGAAAAACACAAAAACTCCCGCTCGGCTGCTCAAAAACAGTCGATTGAGAGTGGGTTGGGGATGCCTTGGTACCGTCCAGAGCCGGGATAAGTTGGCTTTCTGGTCAGGAATTAAATCCGGGCTTTTTTTTAAAGTGGATTCAGGCGGCCGCGGAGAATACTGACTCCTCGGCCAGGTCTCAAGTGCCCCGCAACAGCGCACCGACGACAGGTTTGGGGCACGGTTGCGGGTCATCTTAGAAATGCACCTTTACCAGCAGGCTGGTGGTGTTTTCATTGGTGTCGAGGTTGCCGTTGTTTTCGATGCCGTATTTGTCTTTCCAGTAGCTGTACTCGGCGCCGACATACACCTGTTTTTCGCGCCAGCCGAGGGCTTTGCCCAGGTCGTACTTGATCTGCGGGTTGAAGTGGAGGTTGGCGTGATAGGTGCCGTGGGAATTCTGGTCGTTGTCCACGACCCAGTCGATGTAGCCGTCGATCAACAGGCTCGAATTACCCAGTGGCACGGTGTAGGACCAGGCCGGCGTGATCTGCCAGACATCGTCGCCGGGACGCGAGCCTTCGGTCTGGCGGTTATAGAAGTTCAAGGTGAAATAGTTGAAACCCGGCACCGCGAGGTCGAAGCCGGGGCCGATGAGGTAGGCCTCGGTGTCGTCTTCGCCATTCTCGTAGGTCATGGCCAGCAACACGTCTTTGATCGGGCCGAATTCGAAACGGCGGTCGAGGATCTTGCCCAGGGAGAGGCGCGGACTGAACTCGCCGTAGTAGGCGTGAACGCCTTTATTGCGGTCTTTCTCGCCGTTGTAGTAAGTGCTGTCGATGAACATGAAGTTGTCACCGTACTTCCAGCGGTCGGCGTGCTCGAAGGTCACCGTCTGCTGGATCGACGGGTTGACCGCGAAATCCTTGCCATACAGATAGCTCAGGCTGTTGGTCTGCCACAGCAGTAAATCGCCGGCCATGGCTTGAGTAGCCGCCAGAAGTCCACCGCCCAACAGCATGCTGGTTTGTTTCCGAATCATCTGTTGCTCCCTCTGTTTTTTATTTTTTCAAGGCGCAGGCAACCCCACCCGTGTAGGAGCCGGCTTGCTGGCGAAGAGGCCAGAACATCCAACATGGACGTCGTCTGGCACACCGCCTTCGCCAGCCGGCTCCTACAAGGGTTTCGTTCTGTCTTAGTGCGAGTGGGCTTGGCAGTCGTTGATGGCCGCGCGTTCGGCGCCACCGAGGATGTTGAACAGCAGGTTCAAGGTCAGCGCACTGAGCGTGGCCATGGCGATGCCGCTGTGGGTGATCGGGCTCATCCACAAGGGCAGGTGGGCGAAAAATTCCGGGCGTACCACCGGGATCAGGCCCATGCCGATGCTCACCGCCACCAGCAACTGGTTGCGACGGTCACCGATGTCGGCTTCCTGCAGAATCTTGATCCCGGTGGCGGCGACCATGCCGAACATCGCAATGGCTGCGCCGCCGAGTACCGCTGGCGGAATCGAAGCCACCAGGAACGCGGCTTTCGGCAGCAGGCTCAGGACGATCAGCAACCCGCCGGCAACGATGGTCACCGAGCGGCAGCGAACGCCGGTCATCTGTACCAGGCCGATGTTCTGCGCGAAGGAGGAGTGGGTGAAGGTGTTGAAGAACCCGGCGAAGAACGAAGCGCCGGCATCACACAGCAAGCCGCGACGCAGCATCCGTGGGCAGACTTCCTGGCCGGTAATTTTGCCCAGCGCCAGGAACATCCCGGTGGACTCGACGAAGATGATCACCACCACCAGGCACATCGACAGAATCGGCGCGAGTTCGAATTTCGGCATGCCGAAATGCAGCGGCGTGACGAATTGCAGCCATGGCGCCTGGGCCATGCCGCTGAGGTCGACCATGCCCAGCACGCCGCACAGCACATAGCCCAGGCACATGCCGATCAGCACGGAAATGTTGACCCAGAAACCGCGCATGAAGCGATGCACCAGCAAGATGGTGCCCAGCACCAGCGCGGCGATGGTCAGGTAAATCGGTGAGCCGAATTGAGTGGCATCTGCTCCTCCGCCAGCCCAGTTCACGGCTACGGGGAACAACGACAAACCGATCGAGGTGATGACCGTGCCGGTCACCAGAGGCGGGAAGAAGCGCACGACTTTGGACATGAACGGCGCGATGAGCATGCCGAAGAACCCGGCGGCTATCGTTGCGCCGAAGATCCCTTGCAGACCGATACCCGGCATGCCGGCCATGGCGACCATGCTGCCGACGGCGGCGAAACTGGCGCCCATCATCACCGGCATGCGGATGCCCATGGGGCCGATACCGAGGGATTGGACGATGGTGGCGATGCCGGCGACCAGCAGGTCGGCGTTGATCAGGAAGGCGATTTCTTCACGACTCAGGCCAGCGGCCTGTCCGATGATCAGCGGCACCGCGATGGCACCACCGTACATCAGCAGAACATGTTGCAAACCGACCAGGATCAGTTGCAAAAGGGGCAAACGCTGAATGGCGGGTGCGTCGGGGATGCGTGCTGGGGAGAGCTCGGACATGCAACACCTCGGATCTTTTTTATTCTTGTGATTTACAGCTGCATTGCTGCTGGCAGCTGTATTCGAAACAGGTGGATCTGTGGCGAGGGAGCTTGCTCCCGCTGGGGCGCGAAGCGGCCCTGCTCTTTACTTGAAGAGCAAGGGCCTGCTGCGCAGTCCAGCGGGAGCAAGCTCCCTCGCCACAAAAGCCCATGGGCTTTTGTGTTGCTTAGTTGGTCGGTGCACCTTGAACAATCCAGGCGCCGATCAGATCACGTTCCTGCTGGGTCATCTGGGTGATGTTGCCCAGTGGCATGATCTGGCTGGCGACGGCTTGAGCCTGGATCCGCGCGGCGTTCTGGCGGATTTGCTCGGGGGTGTCGAGCATCACACCGGCCGGCGCTGCGCTGAACAGTGGGCTGGTCGGTTTGGCCGAATGGCACACTGCGCAACGTTCCTGAATCACGCTGTGGACCTTGTCGAAACCAGGGCCGGCGTTGGACGCCTGCGCTGGTGCAGCAGCGGGAGCTTCTGCCGGTTTGGCTTCAGCCGGTTTCAAACCACCACCCTGTGCCGTTTCCGGCAGCGGTTGGTACTCGATCGCCGCTGGTGCCTTGGCCACTTCCGGGGCGCTGGACATCGGCTTCGGACCGGACACATACGCCAGGCAAATCATGCCCACCGCTGCCACTGGCAGGGTCCAGGCAAATTTGTGGCTGTCGTGACGGGTGTTGAAGTAGTGACGCACCAACACCGCCAGCACCGCGATCCCGGCCAGGATCAGCCAGTTGTACTGGCTGCCGTAGGTGCTCGGGAAGTGGTTGCTGATCATGATGAACAGCACTGGCAAGGTGAAGTAGTTGTTGTGACGCGAACGCAGCAGGCCTTTGGCCGGCAGCGCCGGATCCGGCGTGCGGTTCTCGGCAATCGCCGCCACCAGTGCACGTTGCGCCGGCATGATGATGCGGAACACGTTGCCGACCATGATGGTGCCGATGATCGCGCCGACGTGCAGGTAAGCACCGCGACCGCTGAACACTTTGCTGAAGCCGTAGGCGGCGCCGATGATCAGCACGAACAGGATGAAGCCGAGCAGGGCAGGGCGTTTGCCCAAGGCCGAGTCACAGAGGAAGGAGTAGACGAACCAGCCGACGAACAGCGAGCCGATACCCAGCAAAACGCCTTCAGGGCCAGTCAGGCTGCTGCCCGGAGCCAGCAGGTAGAGCGTCGGGTTGGAGTAGAACACCACGCACAGCAGCGCGATACCCGACATCCAGGTGAAGTAGGCTTCCCATTTGAACCAGTGCAGGTTGTCCGGCATGGTCGGTGGAGCCAGTTTGTATTTTTCCAGGTGGTAGATACCGCCGCCGTGGATCGCCCACAAATCACCGGCCAGCCCGCTTTTCGGGTTGACCCGATTGAGGTTGTTTTCCAGCCAGACGAAGTAGAACGATGCGCCGATCCAGGCCACGCCAGTAATCATGTGAACCCAGCGCACGCTCAGGTTCAGCCATTCCAACAGATGTGCTTCCACAGTCTTTACCTCTCGCCCGTCACTCTTGTTGTCGAGTGATCGGACCTTCTCTTATTGGTGGGGGGCGAGGATCAAACGCTCATCCTCTTTGAAAAAATGCTCATCGCAGTTATTGCCTGTGCCACTGCGATCAACCACCAGGAAGTCATCCCGCTTTTCGATCGTCAGCACCGGATGGTGCCAAACGCCGCGATGGTAATTAATGCCCTGCCTGCCGTTGGTGACGAAGGCGCGGACCAAGCCTGATACAGGTTCATCGCCAAGTGGCGCGACCACGATCAGAAAGGGATTGCCGAGCAGCGGAATGAAAGCCTGGCTGCCCAGCGGATGACGCTCCAGCATGCTCACGGTCAGCGGCATGTCCTGCGCGTCGGCGCGGAAAATGCTGATGATCGCGTTGTCTTCAGGCGTAGCGGTTTCCACCGTCGCCAGTTTATGGAAGCGCATGGTCGAACCGTTGTTGATCATGAAGTGATCGCTGCCGTCGGTTTCGATCACGTCACCGAAAGGGGCGAAGGCTTCTTTGGTCAGCGGTTCAATCGTCAGTGTGCGCATGCTGTTCTTATCCGAATTCTGTGTTGTTAGAACTATCGCCATCGCGGGCAAGCCCGCTCCCACAGTGAACTGTGGCGTTCACAAAACCTGTGGGAGCTGGCTTGCCAGCGATGGGGTTCAACCTTATTTAGCGACCTTGCCCAAAACCCGCAGGCGGCTCACACCACCGTCCGGGAACACGTTCAGGCGGATGTGGGTGATCGGGCCCAAGGCCTTGATCTGCTCGGCGAAGGTGTGTTCGGCGTGCATTTCCAGTTTCTGGCTTGGCAACAGTTCGCGCCAGAACAGCGATTGGGTTTCGATCTGGCTGTCGGTGCCGCCCTTCACGAAAGCGCCCTGGATCGAGCACGTGTCCGGGTAGTTGCCCTTGAAGTGCAGGGTGTCGACGATGATTTTCTCGATCTCGCCCGGGTGGCCCAGCGCGACGATCACCCAGTCATTGCCCGGCGTACGACGACGTGCGGTTTCCCAGCCGTCGCCCATGTTGATGCCACGGCCAGGGTTGAGGATGTTGCTCATGCGACCGAAGTGTTCGTCGGAGCAGGCGAGGGCGCGGCCACCGTTGAGGGCTGAGGCCAGGTCGACTTGCTCGTTGTCGCCAACAGCCGACCAGTCGCGGTGCGGAATGCCGTACACGCGCAGACGGGCAACACCACCGTCCGGGTAGATGTTGAAACGCAGGTGGCTGAACGCCTGGTCGTTGTTGATTTCGTGGTAGTGGTGGCTGTTGCCTTGCAGCTCGACGGCGGACAGCACTTCAGTCCACTGGGTGTTTTCGTTCGGCTCGCCTTCGGCCAGGAAGCAGGCTTCCAGGGAGGCCGACGGCGGGAAGTTGCCGGTGAAGAATGAAGTGTCGATGTCGACGCCCTTGATCGAACCCGGTACGCCCAGGCGGATCACAGCGCTGTCGTAGCCTTCGAAGCGCTTGCGGCGCGACTCCCAGCCGTCCATCCACTTGCCGTTGTCATCGAACACGCCCTCCTTCCACACGGCCGGGGTCGGTTGGAACAGACGGTTGGCGTCTGCAAACCAGTCATCGGTGACCGAGATGATTTTGGTGCCCAGGCGGGCGTCGGCCAGGTTGACGAACTTCTCGAAAGGTACGGCGTAAGCTTTCATTCTTCTTGTCTGCCTTTAAATAAGTGGCTTGGGATGCTTGCAGTGCCCTGGGTGCTATCGCGTTGTGAACACTCGGGCAAGGCTCGCTATAGGGTCAGTAAACGGAACAGGGCGATCTTGTTGATCTCTGCCAGCGCGCATTTGAATTCGGTGTCTGCCGAGTTGTGAATACGCGTTTCGAACGCTGCGAGGATCTGATGCCGGTTGCTGCCTTTTACCGCCATGATGAAGGGAAACTTGAACTTGGCTTTGTAGGCGTCGTTCAGCTCGGTGAAGCGCTGGAACTCTTCGGCCGTGCATTGGTGAATACCGGCGCCAGCCTGTTCATTGGTGCTGGCTTCGGTCAGTTGGCCCTGGACGGCAGCTTTGCCGGCCAGGTCCGGGTGAGCGTTGATCAGGGCCAGTTGGCTTTCATGATCGGCGCTCAACAGGATGTCGCTCATGCGCTGGTGCAGGGTTTCGATCTCGTCGATCGAAGCGTCCTGACCCAGGTCGAAGGCCTTCTCGGCCACCCATGGCGAATGTTCGTAGATGTCGGCGAAGGCTTTGACGAAGGCGTCGCGGCTCAGGGTCGATGGTTTCAATGTTTGAAAGGTGCTCATTTGGCAGCCCCTTGGTACGGGTGGGTTTCCTGCCAGTGGCGCGCGATGTCGACGCGACGGCTGAACCACACCTGTTCATGGCTTTTAGCGTATTCGATAAAGCGCTTGAGCGAGGCGAGACGCGCCGGACGGCCGATCAGGCGGCAGTGCAGGCCGATCGACAGCATTTTCGGGGCTTCGGCGCCTTCAGCGTAAAGCACGTCGAATGCATCTTTGAGGTATTCGAAGAAATCGTCGCCCTTGTTGAAACCCTGGACCTGGGTGAAGCGCATGTCGTTGGTGTCCAGGGTGTACGGGATCACCAAGTGCGGCTTGCCGGTCGGGTTGTTCGGTTCCCAGTAGGGCAGGTCGTCGTCGTAAGTGTCGCTGTCGTAGAGGAAACCGCCTTCTTCCATCACCAGGCGACGGGTGTTCGGACCGGTGCGACCGGTGTACCAGCCCAGCGGACGTTCACCGGTGATTTCGGTGAGGATGCGGATCGCTTCGAGCATGTGCTCGCGTTCCTGGGCTTCGTCCATGTACTGGTAGTCGATCCAGCGATAGCCGTGGCTGCAGATCTCGTGGCCGGCATCGACCATGGCGCGGATCACGTCCGGGTGACGCTGGGCGGCCATGGCCACGGCGAAGATGGTCAGCGGAATGTCGAATTCCTTGAACAGTTTCAAAATCCGCCAGACGCCGGTACGGCTGCCATACTCGTAGAGAGATTCCATGCTCATGTTGCGCGCGCCTTGAAGCGGCTGCGCCGAGACCATTTCGGAGAGGAAGGCTTCGGATTCTTTATCGCCGTGCAGGATGTTGCGCTCGCCGCCTTCCTCGTAATTGAGTACGAAGGACAAGGCGATGCGGGCATTGCCCGGCCAGTGTGGGTGCGGAGGGTTACTGCCGTAACCGATCAGGTCGCGAGGGTAGTCAGCGCTCACTGCAGTCTTCCTTCTTATTCGTGATGACAGTTTGTGTGATTTGCCTTGGCTGGCGTCACAGCGATGGGCTGATTGTATACAACTTTATATTCACTTTGTAAGCCTGATTTTTTGCATTTTTCATCAACGGTCATCTTCACCTACTCTCTGCACAACCTTGCAAGAAATCTGCCTGACTAGTCAGCTACTGGTTGCGGGGTTCAGTCTGGACGGGCTTCGGCTGAAAATCGCCGAGAAAACCCCGGATGGCGGGGATGGCGGGAAAAATGTCGTTTTTATTGTGTACAATTTTTTTGAAAAGTGTCTTAATCAATCGCTCGCCGCAGCTTTTCGTGCTCCGAATCGGTGCGGTCTCCTTTTTACCTGACTTCGGGAGGCGCGAAGTCTGACTGCTCCTCGCAGGCAGGCGCGCAGAATCAATGGGACGTTTGACTACACACGTTTTGGACGCTGCACACGGTTGCCCGGGCAGCTCGATCAAGGTCGAGTTGTACCGCGTTGAAGGTACGCAGCTGGAATTGGTCGCCAGCGCGATAACCAACAGCGATGGCCGGGTCGATGCACCGCTGCTGCAAGGCGATGACTATCGCACCGGGGTTTATCAGGTTCAGTTTCATGCGGGCGACTACTACCGCGCCCGAGGTGTTCAGCTGCCGGAGCCGGCGTTCCTGGATGTGGTGGTGCTGCGCTTTGGCATCTCTGCGGAACAGGATCACTACCACGTTCCCTTGCTGATTTCGCCGTACAGCTATTCCACGTATCGCGGCAGCTGATCCCCCAAGCAGCTGCCTCACCCTGGAAGCGACTGCGCATATAGCTTCTTTGGTTTTTCGCCCGCTCACACTGCGGGCTTTTTTTCGTCTGTAGATAAGTGGTGCCTGTGTTGACGCCATCGCTGGCAAGCCAGCTCCCACAGGTTCAGGGGTGTTCACATGTTCTGTGTACGACCCGGACACTGTGGGCGCTGGCTTGCCAGCGATGCTTTTGCTCTTAGCGGCTCAGCAAGGAAGCGGCACCCGCCCCACTGAACAACCCGGCACTGATCCGGTTAAACCAACTCTGCCCCTTGCCACTGCGCAAATACCGCGCCGCACCATGTGCGCCTAACCCATAGGCCAATTTGCACAGCAGGTCCAGCACGGTCCAGGTCACGATCATCACCAGCAACTGCGGCAGGAACGGCTGCTCGGCGCTCAAGAACTGCGGCAGAAACGCCGCAAAAAACAGGATGTCTTTCGGGTTGCTGGCGCCAAGCATGAATGCGCGCCCGAACAGTGCGCGAAAACGTGGCACCGGCGCAGCTTGAGGCACTTCGGCGCCGTGGGAAGGCTGGCGCGATTGCTGCCAGCTTTGCCAGGCGAGATAGAACAGGTACAACGCGCCAACAATTTTCAATGCGCTGAACAATTGTTCCGATGCCAGCAGCAGGGCGCCCAGACCCAGCGCCGAAGCACTCAGTAAACAAATCGAGGCAATCACACCGCCGAGAAACGCCGGATAGGAACGGACCAAACCGTAATTCAGACTGTTGCTGATCATCAGCAAAGACAGTGGCCCCGGGATCAGGATTACCACCAGCGCAGCGCCGCTGAACAGCAGCCAGGTTTCCAGACTCATCACTTTCCTCCATTTGCACAAAAGCCCCACCCGACGGGGTGAGGCTGGTTTCAAGCGCGTACCGCGTAAGGCTTACAAGAAGATGAACTTGGCGATGAAGATCGCGCAGAGCACCCACAGGCTCACGGAGATTTCCTTGTACTTGCCGGTACCGGCCTTCAGCGCCACATACGTGATGAAGCCCAGCGCAATACCGTCGGCGACCGAGAAGGTCAGAGGCATCATGATGGCGGTGACGATCGCCGGAATGCTGTCGGTCGCTTCGTCCCACTCAATGTGCGCCATGCCGCCCATCATCAACATCGCTACGTAAATCAGCGCACCCGCAGTGGCATAGGCAGGAATCATCCCGGCCAGCGGTGCGAAGAACATGGCTGCAATAAATAGCACACCTACGGTCACGGCGGTAAGACCAGTCCGACCACCAGCGGCTACGCCCGCGGCACTTTCCACATAGCTGGTGACCGGTGGCACGCCGACCACTGCACCAAATACGCTGGAAGCACTGTCGGCTTTCATGGCGCGGGAGAGATTTTCGATCTTGCCATCAGCGTTCACCAGGTTGGCGCGCTGGGCCACGCCCATCAAGGTGCCAGCGGTGTCGAACATGTGCACGAAAAGGAACGCCAGGACCACGCTGATCATGCTGACGTTGAACACGCCGGCAACGTTCATGGCCATCCAGGTCGGGGCCAGGCTTGGCGGTGCCGACATGATCCCTTCGTAATGCACAAGGCCCAGGCCCCATCCAGCGAGGGTCACGGTGATGATGCTGATGAGGATCGCGCCGAATACACGGTGGTAGCTGAGGATGGCGATCATCAGGAAGCACACGGCGGCTAGCAGCGGGCCAGGTTCGCGCAGGGAGCCGAGTTTGATCAGGGTCGCCGGGCTATCAACGACGATGCCGGCAGTTTTCAAACCGATCAGCCCCAGGAACAGGCCCACGCCGGCACCCATCGCGAAACGCAAGCTGACGGGGATGCTGTTGAGTAGCCATTCGCGGATGCGCGAGAAGGTCAGGATCATGAACAACACACCGGACACGAACACCGCGCCCAGCGCGGTTTCCCAGTTGTAGCCCATGGTGCCGACCACGGTGTAGGTGAAGAAAGCGTTCAGGCCCATGCCCGGTGCCAGGCCCACCGGCCAGTTGGCGTACAAGCCCATCAACAGGCAACCCAGTGCGGCGGCGATGCAAGTGGCGACGAACGCGGCACCGTGATCGATCCCGGCGTCGGCCATGATGTTCGGGTTAACGAAAATGATGTAAGCCATCGTGATGAAGGTTGTCAGACCGGCAATCAGCTCGGTCTTCACCGTGGTGCCATGCAAGCTGAGTTTAAAGATGCGCTCCAGCCAGCCATTGCGTAAAGGCGGCGAGAGATCCAGCGTCGATGCTTCGGATTTGCGGCTTTCCACAGCGAGTACTCCTCAAGAGTTTTATTGTTATTTCCAGGGCCGGACCTGAGAGGGTGGCAGCGGCCCTTTGAGGCACTTGCGAATTTGTTGACTGCTTGGTCAGGAACTCGCACGAAGTGGATTATGCTTTTGTATACAAAGAAAGCAAATAATGTTTTTGATTTTGTTTACGGTTTTTCTGGCGATAGGAATATATCGCCACGCAGGACGCCATCGCGGGCAAGCCCGCTCCCACAGGTTTTGTGCCGCTCGCCTATCTTGTGCACGACAAAGATCCTGTGGGAGCGCGGCTTGCCCGCGATAACTGACTAAAGGGCACGCAGACTTTTACCGGCTTTCCCCCAACGCCAGATTCACCGCCAGCCACCCATTCACCGCCGCCTCCCCAGCCTCGGCGAACACCCGCTCCAGCAATTTCACCTGTTCACGGCGCAACGACTGTTCGAAACGCGCACCGTCCTCAGTCAGTTCCAGCAGCCGTTTACGCTTGTCAGTCTCGGACGCAACGCTGTTCACCAAATGCATTTCCATCAACTGACGCAGCGGGATGTTCAGCGCTTGCTTGCTCACATCGAGCAATGCCAACAACTCCTTCACGCTCAGGTTCGGATAACGGGCGATGAAAAACACGATGCGTTGGTGCACCCGGCTCAAACCGCGACGCTCAAGCATTTCATCGGCTTTGGCGGTGAAAGCCTGGTAACCGAAGAAAAACGCTTCCATGGCCTGTTGCTGGGAAATCGGGTTTTTAAGGTCAAGCATATTGACGTATCCGCTCGGGCTGTCGTAATTTCGGTCAACAAGTTTGACTCATTTTCCTCTGGCCTCGCTACCGGTGACCCCATGGCTTTTTCCGAACGTGTCTCGCGCCTTAAAAGTTCTTTGATCCGTGAAATCCTCGCCGCGGCCCAGCGTCCTCAGGTGATGTCGTTCGCCGGGGGCTTGCCGGCCGAAGTCATGCTTCCCAAGGTCGAATGGACCGACATGCCGGTGTCCATGGGCCAATACGGCATGAGCGAAGGTGAGCCGGCTCTACGCGAAGCGCTGGCCGCTGAAGCCCGGGCGTTGGGAGTGCCTTGCGAGGCGAGTCAGGTGTTGGTGGTCAGCGGTTCCCAGCAAACCCTCGATCTGGCCGCCAAGCTGTACATCGACAAGGGCACCGAGATTCTGCTCGAAGCACCGACTTACCTGGCGGCGCTGCAGATCTTCCAGTTGTTCGGTGCCGACTGCATCACCGTGCCGCTGGAGTCCGATGGGCCAGACTTGGCACAACTGCGCAGTCGCTTGGAAAAACATCGTCCGGCCTTCATCTACCTGATTCCGACGTTCCAGAATCCATCGGCCATGCGGTACAGCGAAGCCAAGCGCGACGCGGTGGCAGCGTTGCTGGATGAATTTGGCGTGACGCTGATTGAGGATGAGCCATACCGCGAATTGACCTTCGACGGTGGCAGTGCGACGCCAATCGTCAGTCGCTTGAAAAAATCCAGCTGGATTTACACAGGCACTGTGTCGAAAACCCTGTTGCCGGGTTTGCGCGTTGGTTATCTGATCGCCAGTCCGGACCTGTTCCCGCACCTATTGAAACTCAAGCAATCCGCGGATCTGCACACCAATCGGGTCGGCCAGTGGCAGGCGCTGCAATGGATCGGCACTGAGAAATACCAGCAGCATCTGAGCGAATTGCGTGACTTCTACCGGGTGCGTCGCGACGCGTTTCAGTCGGCGCTGGAAACGCATTTCTCCGATCTGGCGGATTGGAATGTGCCGCAGGGCGGGTTGTTTTTCTGGCTGACGCTGAAGCAGCCGATGGATACTCGAACGCTGCTCAACACGGCGCTGGCCAGTGATGTGGCGTTCATGCCTGGGGAACCGTTCTTCCCGGATCCGGATAACAATCCCGGACACCTGAGATTGAATTTCAGCCACATCGACCCGGCGCGACTGGATGAAGGATTGAAACGGTTGGCGGCGGTGGTGCGGCAGGCGCAGGCTGCGCGAGCGGCATAGATAAAAAAACCGGCTCAAGGGCCGGTTTATTTATGTCTGAGATTGGTAGCGTTTGTATCGGCCACATCGCTGGCTTGCCAGCGATGAGGCCATTAATCACACCACCAAAACCTCAGGCTGCCGCGAAGCGCTTATCCAGATAATCAATAATTACCTTGGATTCATACATCCAGGTGGTCTGGCCATTCTCTTCGATGCGCAGGCACGGCACTTTGATCTTGCCGCCTTGCTCCAGCAGCGTCTGGCGATCCTGCTCGTTGTTCTTCGCATCACGCAACGCCACCGGTACATTCAAGCGGCGCAGGGTGCGACGGGTTTTCACGCAGAATGGGCAGGCGTGAAATTGATACAGGGTCAGGTCCTTGGCAGCGGCTTCGACCTGGGCCTGGGCAGCGGCGGGGCGCTTTTGCTTGCCTGGGCGAGTGAGGAAGTCGATGAAGATGATCAGTTGGCCAAGGCCGACACGAAGCGCTTTTACGAACACGGTACAAGCCTCACGGTGCGAATAAAGAAAGGCGCGCAGCTTACCTGATTTTTCGCGGACGAAAAAAAACCGGCGATGAATGCCGGTTTTCTTCGTGTGGCGAATTACTTGATGAGGCTGAGGAATTCGCTGCGGGTGGCGGCGTTTTCACGGAACTCACCGAGCATCACCGAGGTGATCATCGACGAATTCTGCTTTTCCACACCGCGCATCATCATGCACATGTGCTTGGCCTCGATCACCACCGCAACGCCCAGGGCGCCGGTGACTTGCTGGACCGCGTCGGCGATCTGGCGGCTGAGGTTTTCCTGGATCTGCAGGCGGCGGGCGTACATATCGACGATCCGCGCGACTTTCGACAAGCCCAGAACCTTGCCGCTCGGGATGTAGGCGACGTGGGCCTTGCCGATGAACGGCAGCAGGTGGTGTTCGCACAACGAGTACAACTCGATGTCCTTGACCAGCACCATTTCGCTGTTGTCGGAACTGAACAAGGCACCGTTGGTGACTTCTTCCAGTGTCTGTTCATAGCCGCGGCAGAGGTACTGCATGGCTTTGGCGGCACGTTTTGGCGTGTCGAGCAGGCCCTCGCGGGAGACGTCCTCGCCCAATTGGCCGAGAATCGCGGTGTAATTCTGTTCCAGGGACATGAAACTACCTGTGGGATTTTTACGCAAAGGGCAAGGGTACGGTGGCAAACACGACGCTGCAAGCGTGACGCATCAGCTTTACTCGTCGCGACCTTCCATCATGGTTCGTTTGAGCATCACATAAACAGCGCCGGCGCCGCCGTGTCTGGCCTGGCAGGAGGTGAAGCCAAGGACCTGCGAATGCTGACGCAGCCAGGTGTTGACGTGGCTTTTGATCATCGGTCGCTTGCCATCAAGACGCACGGCTTTACCGTGGGTGACACGTACGCAGCGGATTTCGAACTTGGTCGCTTCAGCGAGGAAAGCCCAGAGGGTTTCCCGGGCCTTTTCCACGCTCATGCCATGCAGGTCGAGGCTGCCCTCGAACGGAATCTGCCCGATCTTGAGCTTGCGCATCTGGCTTTCCTGCACACCGTCGCGTGCCCACATCAGCTCGTCTTCCGGGCCGACGTCGATCACGAACTGATCGGACAGCCCATCAACGGTGGTGGCATCGGTGCGAACGGTGGCGGCTTGACGCAGCTTGGCGATCTGTGCGCGGTCAGCCTTGGGTTTGCCGGTTTCGGCGCGATCGTGCTTGATCGGCTTGACGCCTTGGATCGCGCTTTTGAACAGGGAAAAATCGTCGTCTTGCATGTCAGCCTCCGCGAAGGGCGGCCAGTTTACCCAACTCGACGCGAATGGGCGCGCGACAAAATGCGCGGCGTCCGGATCAGTCGTGTTTTTTCATCAGATGCGGGGACATGTTCAACTCCCGCGACTGCCGCGAACGACGGCGGCAGCGACGCCACAGCCACACGCCGATGTACAGCACGAACAGGCCAATCGCCAGAATCACCGCTGCACCGCCCCGGTTGGTATTCAACTCGCCCAGGGCAGGCACATGGCCGAACAGGGCGGCGGCACCGGCCATGGCGAGCAACACACCGGACATCGCCAGCAGCGCCGCAATGGTTGCGCCGATTCGAAAACGCCAATTGCTTTGGCCTTTGGGCCGCAAGCGGCGAGCGTCAAAACCATCGGATAACTTCATTCCGACCTTCCTCTATGGGTATCGGCCCTTCGACCGGGAGTTGACCGGGATGTTCCTGAGGCTAAGACAATTACGGCTGTTGAACGGTTTTTGCGGATGAGCGGTGGTTTCGACCGCTCATGAGGTGTTGATCAAACCAGATCGTTGGTCAGGGCGAGGGCGGCAAAGTTGTCGGCCATGATCGCCATTTCGGTCTGCTGCACATGCTCGGCGCTCAGCACACCGCCTTTGTACGGCAGATCGCGGGTGGCGCAGGCGTCTTCAACGAGGGTGCAACGAAAACCCAGGTTTTTCGCCGCTCGCACGGTGGTGCTGACACTGGAATGACTCATGAAACCGCACACCACCAGGTCCACAGAGCCCAGGTCTTCCAGGCGTTTTTTCAGATCCGTGCCATGGAAAGCGCTTGGCAGGATTTTTTCAATCTTGATTTCGCCCTCAAGCGGCTCCAGCCCGGGGATGAATTGCCCGCGTTCGCCACGTGGGTCAAACAGCCCGCCAACGGTGCCGAGATGGCTGACATGCACAATCGGCCGGCCGGCGGCGCGGGCGGCAGTGACCAATTGTTTGATGTTCGCGACGGCAGCATCCATGCCGCTCAGGGCCAGGGGACCACTGAGATATTCTTTCTGGGCATCGATGATGATGAGGGTCGCGTGGCTCAGTTTGGCTGCTGCGTAACCGCGGCCGCTGAGTTGAAACATCGTTTGTGGAACGGACATTCTGGGGCTCCTTGGAGTGGGGCTTTTGCGCCATTGTCCTCTGGCTGAGCGGTTCTGTGAATCGCTACCATCGTAGGCACCGTCGTTATTGGCGTACAGCGTTGTCAAGTGGCCCGTTTTGTTCAATGCCGAGCTGAAAAAAGAGAATAGTCCTACATTTGCTCCGGCGTTTTCCCGCGTCGTCGTCGCGACGTTTGGCTGTTAGAATCGCCCGTCGATTTTTCTGGAGTTTGCCGTCGTGATCACTTCCCGCCTTCGTACCCTGCGTGACCATATCCGTTGGGCCGTCAGCCGCTTCCATGGGGAGGATCTTTTTTTCGGCCATGGCACCGACAACGCCTGGGACGAAGCCCGTCAACTGGTGTTGGGTGCGCTGCACCTGCCATGGGAAATCGCCGACAGCTACCTCGACTGCAATCTGGAAGAAGACGAACTGGTCCACTTGCAGCTATTGCTCAAACGCCGCATCGAAGAGCGCGTGCCGACCGCTTACCTGCTGGGTGAAGCCTGGTTCTGTGGCATGTCGTTCATCGTCGACGAGCGCGTGTTGATCCCGCGTTCGCCGATTGGCGAGTTGATCGAAAACCGTTTCACCCCATGGCTGGGCACCGAGCCTGCAAGGATTCTTGACCTTTGCACCGGTTCCGGTTGCATCGGCATTGCCTGCGCCTACGAGTTCCAGAACGCCGAGGTGGTGCTGGCCGACCTGTCGTTCGAAGCGCTGGAAGTGGCCAACCAGAACATTGAGCGTCACGGCGTCGATGAGCGGGTCTACACCGTCCAGGGCGATGGTTTCGATGGCTTGCCGGGGCAGCGTTTCGACTTGATCGTGTCGAACCCGCCTTATGTCGATGCCGAAGATTTCGCCGACATGCCGGACGAATACCAGCACGAACCGGAACTGGGCCTGGCGTGCGGCGATGACGGCTTGAACCTGGTGCGGCGCATGCTCGCCGAAGCGGCGGATCATCTGACCGAGAAGGGCTTGCTGATTGTCGAAGTGGGCAACAGCCAGGTTCACGTCGAGGCGTTGTACCCCGAAGTCGACTTCGCCTGGCTGGAGTTCGAGCGCGGCGGGCATGGCGTGTTCATGTTGACCGCCGAACAGTGCCGCGATCATCAGGCGTTGTTTGCTTCCCGCGTTTGATTCGTTGAAACCCTATCGCTGGCAAGCCAGCTCCCACAGGTTATGTGTCGTGCCAATACATGAGGCAAACACAAAACTTGTGGGAGCTGGCTTGCCAGCGATGGCAGCGCCGCCGATTACCGGTGTGTCGCAATCCAGATCAACAACCCCGCCTGAAACACCGCAAACGCCACCAGGCAGGTAATGGTGAAACGCAACCCGGCGTCTTCGCGTTTGTACTTGCTGACCTTCTCTTCGTGTTTCTTCAGTTTGACTTCTTGCTCCAGCAGATTCTGTTCGGCTTGCTGAAGCATCGCCGCCGCCTCAAGAATCTCCACGATCTGCAGTTTTTCCGTGTTCCAGTCGCCCACCAGCTCGCTGACCTGCACGGCTTTGACGCTGCCCTTCAGATGCTGGGCGTCGGCGTAAACCACATCGAAACCGTGCACTCGCAAAAAATGATCACGACGCAGGCGCGTGTCTTCGTTCAACGCATCCTTGTTGTTCAGGTCTGTGCCGTCGACGGTGTAACCGGGCCAGCGTTTTTTCGCCCAGGTAATGCCTTGCGCAGCCATGAAACGGCCGATACCACGGTTCAGCGGTTCAATCTGCAGGCCGCTGTCTGGCCCGAAATGCACGCGTTTTTCGGCGTGATCGACCCACACGTCCAGATGATTCTGTTCCTTGCGTACGCGCTGGCCGGGCAGGGTGATGCTCATGCGCATCAGGCTGCGCTGCTTGTCGTTGCGTTCGGCGTAACCGAATTCGACAAAACGCAGGGGACGCCCACCGGTGCTGCGGTCAGTCTGCAACGGCGCCAGACGGAGCATCTTGTGGTGCTCGACGTGGACGTCCGCCCAGGGCAGCTCGACCGCTGGCGGTGCGTCTTTTTCAGCGGTGGTGTCGGATGAAGTCTGGGTATCAGTCATAACGGCGAGATCCTGTCCAAGCTCTGCTTGTCGCCAGCCATTGCGCTGGCGACAAAGGCTTATCGGCCGTTTTTTTCAGGACTGGAGGGCTAACTGCTGCGAAGTCCGTCAATAAACCCAATGATTCTCGTGCCCAGTTCAGCCGCCAGGGGCAATTGTGGATCTTTATAAGAGGCCAATTGCCGTTTCACGTCGTTGGGCACGATGCGCATGACGTGGTTCATGCCTTCAATCAGTGCCAGTTCGGCGTCCGGTTTGGCGGCCTTGAGCAGTTTGGCGTCATTGATACCGACCTGAATGTCGTTGCTGCCCTGGATGATCAGTGCCGGCATTTTCAACTTGGCGAAAGCCGCCGCAGGGTCCTGGCGGAACAATGAAATCAAGTAAGGCTGCACACTCGGACGGAAAATTACCTGTAATTGCGGCGGTACGTTGTCGTCGGTTTTTCCGGCCTTGAGGCTGTCGAGCAATTCATTGCTACGCAGCATCAGCGGCGGCGGCAGGCGATTGCTCAGTTGTTCGCGCAAGACTTGATCGATCGGCCGGGCGCTGCCGGACATGGAAATGACTGCCGCCGCATCGACGCTCGGCGCCGCGAGGCTGGCAATCAACGCGCCTTCGCTGTGGCCCAGCAGAATCAGCTGGTTGAAGCGCGGGTCGGTTTTAAGTTTTCGGCCCCAGGCTTCGGTGTCAGCCACGTAAGCTTCCACCGACAGGTTGCGCTCGTCGGGGGTGGCTGCCAGGCTCGCCGCCACGCCGCGCTTGTCGTAGCGCACACTGGCGATGTTGTGCTTGGCCAGCACCCAGGCCAAACGCTTGAGACTGTCATTGCGCCCGCCGTCGGGGTTATTTCCGTCGCGATCCGTAGGACCGGAGCCGGAAATGATCAGGACAACAGGAACCGGCGTGTCGGATTTAGGCAACAACAATGAGCCGAAAAGCTCACCGGTGCCGGTGTCCAACGTGATCGGCCTTTGCAGGACAGTGGCCTGGGCGAAGCCGGATATCAGGGTAAGGCTCAAGGCTAGAACTCGCAGCATCATCACGCCATCATTAACAAGATGCCGGTTGGACTCACAGGCACCCATAAGGTTCGAGGATGAACTACTTGGGTAGCCTGCGTATACTGGCGCGCATTACGAATTGGGTTCGATTTCACGGAGCGTCCTGCATGTCCGGCAATACCTACGGCAAGCTGTTCACTGTCACCACCGCGGGCGAAAGCCATGGTCCGGCGTTGGTCGCCATTGTCGATGGCTGCCCGCCGGGCCTGGAGATCTCCCTTGAAGATCTGCAGCGCGACCTGGACCGCCGCAAGCCCGGCACCAGCCGCCACACCACCCAGCGCCAGGAAGCCGACGAAGTCGAAATCCTCTCCGGCGTGTTCGAAGGTCGCACCACCGGTTGCGCCATCGGCCTGTTGATCCGCAACACCGACCAGAAGTCCAAGGACTACTCGGCGATCAAGGATCTGTTCCGCCCGGCCCACGCCGACTACACCTACCACCACAAATACGGCGAGCGCGATTATCGCGGCGGTGGCCGCAGTTCGGCCCGTGAAACCGCGATGCGTGTGGCGGCTGGCGCGATTGCGAAAAAGTACCTGGCCAGCCAGGGCATCGTCATTCGCGGCTACATGAGCCAGCTCGGCCCGATCGAAATCCCGTTCAAGACCTGGGATTCGGTCGAACAAAACGCCTTCTTCAGCCCGGACCCGGACAAAGTGCCGGAACTGGAAGCCTATATGGACCAGTTGCGTCGCGATCAGGATTCGGTCGGCGCGAAGATCACCGTAGTCGCTGAAGGCGTGATGCCGGGTCTGGGCGAGCCGATCTTCGACCGCCTCGACGCGGAACTGGCCCACGCGCTGATGAGCATCAACGCAGTGAAGGGCGTGGAAATCGGCGCCGGTTTCGCCAGCGTCGCCCAGCGCGGCACCGAGCATCGCGATGAAATGACCCCGGAAGGTTTCCTCAGCAATAACGCCGGCGGCATCCTCGGCGGTATTTCCTCCGGTCAGCCGATCGTCGCGCACCTGGCGTTGAAACCGACGTCGAGCATCACCACGCCGGGTCGTTCCATCGACATCAATGGCAATCCGGTGGAGGTCATCACCAAGGGCCGTCACGACCCATGCGTCGGCATCCGTGCCACGCCGATTGCCGAAGCGATGATGGCCATCGTGCTGATGGATCACCTGTTGCGTCACCGCGGGCAGAACGCCGATGTGCGCGTGAGCACGCCGGTGCTGGGTCAGCTTTAATGGCTCATCTGACAGCCGCTGCAGTCTGATGGCTGTGGCGGCGCTCCCGTACTGGCGGCTCTCCAGTTTCTACCTGTTCTATTTCGCCTTGCTCGGTTCGACAGCGCCGTTTCTGGCGCTGTACTTCGATCACCTCGGGTTTTCCGCAGCGCGCATCGGCGAACTGGTGGCGATCCCGATGCTGATGCGCTGCGTGGCGCCGAACATCTGGGGCTGGCTCGGTGACTACACCGGTCGGCGGCTGGCCATCGTGCGCTTTGGCGCTGTGTGCACACTTCTGACGTTCTCACTGATTTTCGTCAGCAAGACCTACGCCTGGCTGGCGATGGTCATGGCCTTGCACGCGTTCTTCTGGCACGCCGTGTTACCGCAATTCGAAGTCATCACCCTGGCGCACTTGAATGGGCAGACGTCGCGCTACAGCCAGATTCGCTTGTGGGGCTCCATCGGTTTCATCATCACCGTCGTCGCGCTCGGGCGCCTGTTCGAATGGCTCAGCCTCGACATTTATCCGGCGGCGCTAGTGCTGATCATGGCCGGGATCGTACTCAGCAGTCTGTGGGTACCGAATGCCCAACCTGTCCAGGGCGAACGCTTGTCGGGGGACGGATTTCTCGCGCAATTGCGCAGCCCCGGTGTGTTGGCGTTCTATGGTTGCGTGGCGCTGATGCAGATGAGTCACGGGCCGTATTACACGTTTTTGACCCTTCACCTTGAACGACTGGGTTATAGCCGTGGGGTGATCGGCATGCTCTGGGCCGTCGGCGTCGTGGCCGAGGTCTTGATGTTCATGTTCATGAGCAAGATCCTTGCGCGCTTCTCGATACGCCAGGTGCTGCTGGCGAGTTTTCTGTTGGCAGCGCTTCGCTGGGTATTGCTCGGCTCATTGGCTGAGTTTCTCTGGGTATTGTTGTTTGCCCAGGTGTTGCACGCGGCGACGTTCGGCAGCTTTCACGCCGCTGCCATTTCATTCGTGCAACGTAGCTTCGGCGCGCGTCAGCAAGGGCAGGGCCAAGCGTTGTATGCCGCATTGGCCGGCACCGGTGGCGCATTGGGTGCGTTGTATTCCGGCTACAGCTGGAACGCCCTCGGCGCGGCATGGACCTTTAGTATTGCCAGTCTCGCAGCCCTCGCGGCTGCCGTTATCATTGCCACACGTATGCAAGAGGACAGGCCATGAGCCTTACCCGTGAACACCTCGCCCAGGAAATCATCGACGCCGGGCGCTTTCTCTATGGCCGCGGCTGGTCGCCGGCCACCAGCAGCAACTATTCGACCCGTTTGTCGGCGACCGAAGCCTTGCTGACGGTGTCCGGCAAGCACAAAGGTCAGTTGGGCCTCGACGATGTGCTGGCCACTGATCTGTCGGGCAACAGCCTGGAACCGGGCAAGAAACCGTCCGCCGAAACCCTGCTGCACACGCAGCTCTACAACTGGCGCGCGGAAATCGGCGCGGTACTGCACACCCATTCGGTGAACGCCACGGTGCTGTCGCGCCTGACGGCAGAAGATTTCATCGAGTTCGAAGACTACGAACTGCAAAAAGCCTTCAGCGGCGTGTCGACTCACGAATCCCGGGTGCGGGTGCCGATCTTTGACAACGATCAGGACATTGCGCGCCTCGCCGCCAAGGTGCAGCCTTGGCTAGAAGCCCATCCCGATTGCGTGGGTTACCTGATCCGCGGCCACGGCCTCTACACCTGGGGCGCGCGCATGAGCGACGCCCTGCGGCAGATCGAGGCCTTTGAATTTTTGTTCGAGTGCGAGTTGAAAACCCGCTCGCTGTTGAACCGTTAAGCATGAATCGTTAAGGAGTTGCCCTGATGAGCAGCCTGTCCGTTTACCACGTCTCAAGCCCTGACATTCCGAACAAGGTGCTGACTCACTTCGAAGACATTGCCTCGACCCTGGCCGAGCAGGGCGTGCGTTTCGACCGTTGGCAAGCCGCGGCGAAGATCCAGCCCGGCGCCAGCCAGGAAGAAGTGATCGCCGCCTACCAGGAGCAGATCGACAAGCTGATGACCGAACGCGGTTACATCACCGTCGATGTCATCAGCCTCAACAGCGATCACCCGCAAAAAGCCGAGCTGCGCGCCAAGTTCCTCGACGAACACCGTCATGGCGAAGACGAAGTACGATTTTTCGTCGCCGGTCGTGGCTTGTTTACCCTGCACATCGACGATTACGTCTATGCCGTGCTTTGCGAGAAGAACGACCTGATCTCGGTGCCGGCCGGCACCCCGCACTGGTTTGACATGGGCGAGCATCCGCATTTCGTCGCGATTCGCCTGTTCAACAACCCGGAAGGCTGGGTGGCCAATTTCACCGGCGAAGACATCGCCAGCCGTTTCCCGCGTCTTGAGGACTGAGTCGATGCCGATCAAAGCGATTCTCACCGACATCGAAGGCACCACCAGCGCGGTGAGTTTTGTGTTCGACGTGCTGTTTCCTTACGCCGCCAAACACCTGCCGGAATTCGTCCGCCAGAACGCCGAGCGCTCGGATGTGGCCGAACAACTGGCCGCCGTACGCAGCGACAGCAATGAGCCGAATGCCGACGTCGAGCGGGTCATCGAGATTTTGCTGGGCTGGATCGCTGAAGACCGCAAGGCCACGCCGCTCAAGGCTTTGCAAGGAATGGTCTGGGAGCAGGGCTACCAGGCCGGGCAGCTGAAAGGTCACGTGTATCCGGATGCGGTCGAAGCGCTCAAGCGCTGGCATCAGGCTGGTTATCAACTGTTCGTTTATTCCTCGGGCTCGATCCAGGCTCAGCGCCTGATTTTCGGCTGTTCGGAGGCGGGGGATTTGACGCCGTTGTTCAGCGGCTATTTCGACACGACGTCGGGGGCCAAGCGAGAAGCGCAGTCCTACGCCAACATCACCCAGGCTATTGGCCTGGAGGCCTCGCAGATTTTGTTCCTGTCGGACATCGTCGAAGAGCTCGACGCGGCGCGTGTAGCGGGGATGGCGACTTGCGGCTTGGCCCGTGAGGGCGGCGAACTGGCGGGGCATCTGACCGTGGACAGTTTTGCGCGGATCGATCCTTTGACGTTTTAAGGTAAAAACGCCAAATCAAGAGATCGCAGCCTTCGGCAGCTCCTACAGGGATTATGTAGGAGCTGCCGGAGGCTGCGATGTTTTGATCTTTTAGAGCGAGTGATAAGTCGGCAGGGCAAACCGTTGCTGGCTCTGCAGCATGGAGATTTGCGGCAGTTCACTCGCTTGTTCAGCCAGATCACGGCGAATCGCGCTGATGACCCACGACAGTTGGTCGCCGTTGTGCAATTGCTGATAGGAAATCGAGCGTTTGAACACTCTGTCTTCGACGCCGCCGCGCAGCGTCAGCAGAATCCCGCCGTCAGGTCGTGCCTGGGTGGAGACTTCGAAGTTGGAGAACAAGGATGCAAATTTTTCCTGGATCAGGCTCATGTCTTTCAGCTCCGTAAGTACTTGAATGGCAAGCATGCGGAGAGAGTTGCAGTGATTGTGCCAGTATTCGAATGATTTAAAATTCCTTATAAATCAATAATTTATATTTTTTGAGGGTTTTTGCTTTCGTGCAATCTGCATGAAGGGCCATCGTGCATCCTGCATTTTGCGAGATCGTCGGCGATTGGAGGGAACCATTTGGCAGAGCGGTGCTCGCGATTTTTGGCATTGCTTCGCGGATACAAAACATTTCAAAAACCGCGTGTACAGCGCCAGAACCGTTGACGTATTTTCGGGCTCAATCTACGCCGCCCGACAATAAGAAGATCGAACGGGAGCAACCATGAGCCGCACGCCAAGCGCCACGATTACCTGGGGCATGATGCTCCGCAAGCTGCCTTCCATTGCCAGAGCCATTCCACGGGTGGTCAAGGGAATGAAGGTCGCCAACGTCAAGGACCCGACCCAACCGTGTGGCTTGGGATGGTGTTTCGAGCAAGCGACCTTGCGCAATCCCGATGGCCCGGCGTTGCTGCACGGCGAGGTGGTGCTGAGTTATGCACAGGTCAACGAATGGGCCAATCGCATCGCCCATCACCTGATCGCCCAGGGCATCGGCAAGGGCGATGGGGTGGCGGTCTTCATCGAAAATCGCCCGGAACTGTTGGTGACGATTTTGGCGGTGGCCAAGGTCGGCGCCGTCAGTGCGTTGCTCAATACTTCACAGACCCGAGATGCTCTGGCGCACAGTCTGAATCTGGTCGCACCGGTGGCGATCGTGGTCGGCGAGGAACTGATCCCGGCGTTCGAGTCGGTGCGCGGGCGGGTATCGATCGACGCGGCGCGTACCTGGTTTGTCGCCGATCAACACACTTACAGCCATCCGGGAATTGCCCCCGAAGGCTTCATCAACCTGATGACGGCCAGCATCGACGGTTGCGGCGACAACCCCGCCAGCAGCCAGCAGGTTTTTTTCGACGACCCTTGCTTCTTCATCTACACCTCCGGCACCACCGGACTGCCCAAGGCCGGGGTGTTCAAGCACGGCCGCTGGATGCGCAGCTCGGCGAGTTTCGGCATGATCGCTCTGGATATGCGCCCGGACGACATCGTGTATTGCACCTTGCCGCTCTATCACGCCACCGGGCTTTGCGTGTGCTGGGGCTCGGCCATCAGCGGTGCTTCGGGGTTTGCCATCCGCCGTAAGTTCAGCGCCAGTCAGTTCTGGAATGACGTGCGTAAATACCGCGCGACCACCCTTGGTTATGTCGGCGAGTTGTGCCGTTACCTGGTTGATCAACCGCCCAGCGTCGAAGACAACCAGCACGGCGTGACCAAGATGATCGGTAACGGCTTGCGACCCGGCGCCTGGGACGCGTTCAAGATGCGCTTTGGCGTGCGTCACATCTGCGAACTCTATGCCGCCAGCGACGGCAACATCGGCTTCACCAACATTCTGAATTTCGACAACACCGTCGGCTTTTCCCTGATGTCCTGGGAATTGGCCGCGTACGACCATGACAGCGGCGCGCCTGTTCGTCAGGCCAATGGCTATATGCGCAAGGTCGGCAAAGGCGAGCAAGGGTTGCTGTTGGCGAAAATCGACGACAAGGCGCCGCTGGACGGCTACACCGATCCAGAGAAGACCGCGAAAGTCGTGCTGCACGATGTATTCGTCAAGGGTGACTGTTACTTCAACACCGGCGACCTGCTGCGCAACATCGGTTTTGGTCACGCGCAGTTCGTCGATCGCTTGGGCGACACCTACCGCTGGAAAGGTGAAAACGTCTCGACCACCGAAGTCGAGAACATCCTCCTGCAACATCCGCACATTTCCGAAGCTGTGGCCTATGGCGTGGAAATCCACAACACCAACGGCCGCGCCGGAATGGCAGCGATTACGCCGGCAGAATCCTTGGCGACCCTGGATTTCAGCGAACTGCTGGCCTTCGCTCGGCAGCAGATGCCGGCCTACGCGGTGCCGTTGTTTTTGCGGGTGAAAGTGAAAATGGAGACCACCGGCACCTTCAAATATCAGAAGACCCGGCTCAAGGATGAAGGCTTCGATCCGGGCAGAACCGGCGATGATCCGATCTACGCCTGGTTGCCCGGAAGCGAAACCTACGTGCAAGTCACCGAGCAAGTGTTGCGGGAGATTCGCGGCGGTAAGCATCGTTATTGAAAAGGGCGCTATTGAATGTGGCTATAAGCCCGCATCAGAAAAAAGAAGTGACAGTGTCGAGGCTGCTCGGGAAACTGTCGGCTTTTCCGAATGACAGAAAGTGGAGCGTCCAATGTCAGACCAAAGCCGCCAGATGACCCCCGAAGAAGCTGCGGAGTTTGCCGAACAGGTATTCAACAAGGCACGCGAGGGCGATGCGGCCATGATGGCTGCGCTGCTGACCAAGGGCCTGCCGCCAAACCTGCGCAATCACAAGGGCGACACCTTGCTGATGCTGGCCGCCTACCATGGCCATGTAGAAACGGTAAAAGTCCTGCTTGAGCACAAGGCTGATCCGGAAATCCGCAATGACAACGGCCAGAGCCCGATCGCCGGTGCGGCCTTCAAGGGTGATCTGGCCGTGGTCACGGCGCTGGTCGAGGGTGGCGCACAGGTCGAGGGTTCGTCCTTCGATGGTCGTACCGCGTTGATGATGGCCGCGATGTTCAACCGCGTCGCTATTGTCGACTACCTGATCAGCAAAGGCGCCGATCCCAAAGCCAAGGACGCCAATGGCGTCACCGCGCTGGACGCCGCCAAGACGCTAGGTGCTACCGATACCATCGCGCAGCTGGAGAAGTTGCTGGGCTGACGCTGCACCTTTGTGGCGAGGGAGCTTGTCGGATCGCCGCACCGTCCCGCTCGGCTGCGAAGCAGTCGCAAATGGCCAATTTGGGGGCGCTTCGCACCCCAGCGGGAGCAAGCTCCCTCGCCACAATGTCATCCAGAATGCGGTATCCTTCGCGCCCTCAAAACTCCCTCGCTACAGGATCTACCCCCATGAAAGCCGCACTCGTCGAACTCATCAGCAAAATCAGCTCCGGGTGCATGGGCGATGACGAAATCCTCAAGATCGCTGACGAAGCGGCGCAGGCCTACGAAGATCCAGAGGGTTTTCTGACAGCTAATCCGGACATCAACTACGACGACACCTTCCCGATTTCGTTGGGCGAGTGGGTGGTTGTCGGCAGCTTGCCGGAAACAGTGCTGTTCCAGGCCGATACCTACATGGACCTGTTCGCCCAAATCGTTGCCTCGTTCGGCCCGGGTGTCGACTTCAATATCAAACCCAAGCAACTGGCCAAGACCGAAGCCCTGACCGCGCTCAATCGCATCCAGGTGCAGATGAGCAGCCTGAACAAGGAAAGTGGTGGTTATGTGCTGATGAATTTCAGCCAGTTGCTCGATGATGAGCTGCAAGTCGTGCTGGTCTACGGCAACGATGTGCCACGGGTGCTCGAATTGTGCGCCGAAGTCGGCATCGCGGCGGCACCTTCCCTGGAAGCCTTGAAAGTGGCTATCCACGTCTGAAGCGGCAAAGCTGTCAATAAAAACGGAACCCTGGTAATGCCCGGCTATTCTAAGAGGGCAAATCACTCTTCGGGAGCGTCACTATGGGTTCCACGTTCAACAGCTTGGTTGCCTTGATTATTTTTGTCCTGGACATCTGGGCCATCATTAACGTGTTCAAAAGTAGCGCGGATACCGGGATGAAAGTCCTCTGGGTACTGCTGATCGCCCTGTTGCCGGTGCTGGGACTGATTATCTGGGCCATTGCCGGGCCGCGGGGGAATGTGCGGGTCTGACTTCTCAAAACCTGTAGGCGCTGGCTTGCCAGCGATGCACGCGACGCGGTCAGTCAGATGCACCGCTGGGCTCCCATCGCTGGCAAGCCAGCTCCTACAGGGATGTGCGTATCAGAAGGTTCGACCTGTCATCTTCCGCGACGTAGAATGCGCGCCTTTCCCGGCCAATCGAGCCGATCGATTGGCCATCATGGGCGGGTAACCGTCCGTTGCCGCCGCATTCATCGGAGCACTTCCCATGAGCAACATCCCAGCAAGCGATTACCTGGAAACCCTCTACGAAGGCTACGGCCAGCGTTTTCGCATGGAAAAACTGCTGCACGAAGTGCGCACCGAACACCAACACCTGGTGATCTTTGAAAACCCGCGCATGGGCCGGGTCATGGCTCTGGATGGCGTAATCCAGACCACCGAAGCCGACGAGTTCATCTACCACGAAATGCTCACCCATGTGCCGATCCTGGCCCACGGCAACGCCAAGCGCGTGCTGATCATCGGCGGTGGCGACGGCGGCATGCTGCGTGAAGTCGCCAAACACGGCAGCGTCGAGCACATCACCATGGTCGAAATCGATGGCACCGTGGTCGACATGTGCAAGGAATTCCTGCCGAACCACTCCAACGGTGCGTTCGATGATCCACGCCTGAACCTGGTGATCGACGACGGCATGCGTTTCGTCGCCACCACCACTGAAAAGTTCGACGTGATCATTTCCGACTCCACCGACCCGATCGGTCCGGGCGAAGTGCTGTTTTCGGAAAACTTTTACCAGGCTTGCCACCGCTGCCTGAACGAAGGCGGCATCCTCGTGACCCAGAACGGCACGCCGTTCATGCAGATCGAAGAAGTGAAGACCACCGCCGGTCGCCTGCGCAGCCTGTTTCCGGACTGGCACTTCTATCAAGCCGCAGTGCCGACTTACATCGGTGGCTCGATGACTTTTGCCTGGGGCGCGACCAATACCGCTTATCGCAAATTGTCCCGCGAAACCCTGCAACAGCGTTTCGCCGGCAGCGGCATCGTCACCCGCTACTACAATCCGGAAATCCACATCGGTGCGTTCGCCTTGCCGCAATACGTGCTGCAAGCTGTGAACAAGCCAAGCAACGACTGAAGAAATACGCGATGCCCCTGTAGGAGCTGGCTTGCCAGCGATGCAGACGCTGCGGTCCGTCAAAATCGCCGCATTGATCCTATCGCTGGCAAGCCAGCTCCTACAGGTTCTGTGTTTTATGTTCCAAACGCATGATCCATTTGAACGATCAGAAAGAGCAAAAGTCCAGATAGGTGTAAGCCCAATTGCGGGTTTTATCGAGGAGGCACTGATGCAAAAGTGGAAAATCACTTTCGTGGATGATCACGGTGAAACGGTCGACGAAGTCTTTGAGTGCGACGAGTGCCCGGATAACGAACACGCCGCCAAACTCATCAAGGCCCGGCTCCTTCCTGTCGCTGCCGAACTGGATCTGAACGATCTGGAAGGGCGAACCGCTGATGCGAGCGTCAAAAGTCTCAAGACCCAGAACAGCATTCAAATCCTCGGCATCACGCCAATCTGAACCGCACCTGTCACATTCTCAACCAGGCCTTGGCAGAGGCTCTATCTTGGGGCTAATCTGCAAGCAAGATCAGCGAATGGATCGCTAAGGTCTGGTCTTGTCAGCTACATGCTTGTTTCCCGTCGGCACATCGGTTGCCGTCGCTCGCACGGTTTGATGGCGAGCGCAGGGAGTACGGAAAGTCTATCCATCAGTTTGAGGAGGACGTTTCATGAGCACAGCCTATCAAGAAGACATCAGCACCAGCGTGCTGCGCCGCATGAAAGAAGGCGGTTTCGACTTTTCACGGTTCCATCCCATTGAGTTCTACGCCATTTTCCCGGACGAGGAGCGGGCACGCAGGGCGGCAGGTCATTATCGTGGTGAATCCCTGAATGCACAGATCAGTGTGCGCGACGACGGCGCCTGGGCGCTGGAACTGAGCAAAGTCATGTACGCCACCTACGATGACATTGGTGACTTCGAGCAGGGTTTCGAAGCCGTGGTCGAGCCATTGGGCGGCATCATTGAAGGCTGGGGTGTCAAACAGGAGGTACGAGGGCGACTCGCATAAACTTTATGAACAGTGACAATCGGCAATAACGGCTAACCCATGGGTTGGCCGTTTTCGTTTAGGGATCTTTCGGTCACCCGAACCGATAAATGTCCATGCCCAACGCACCCATGGTGAATCCCTGGTGGGCAATACTGAAATCACCCCCGGCACTGCGGGCAAAATACAGCGGCAGCAAATGTTCGTCGCTGGGATGGTTACGCACGGCATTCGGCGCTTGCCGCCGATAATCGTGCAGGGCCGCTTCGTCGTTGGTCGCAAGCTTGTCGATCATCCAGTCGCGGAACGCCTGTGCCCACGGCTCGACGCTCTCCGGGCCGGCATGCCAGTCCAATTCGCGCAGGTTGTGAGTAATGCTGCCGGAACCGATCAGCAGCACGCCCAGTTCACGCAGGCTGGCCAAGGCATGGCCGACGCGGCTTTGCAGGGCAGGGCCACCACGAGTCGGAAGTGAAACCTGGACAATCGGGATATCCGCCTGCGGGTACATCAACGACAAGGGCACCCAGACGCCGTGGTCGAACGGCCGTTTGCTGTCGATACGCGCCGGGAGATCGCTGGCATTCAACAGTTCAACAACCTCTGCCGCCAGTTGCGGATCGCCGGGCGCCGGGTATTGCACTTCGAACAGGGCCCTTGGAAAGCCGCCGAAGTCATGCCAGGTGTCAGGCTGGGGGTTGCCGCTGACCAACAGTTCATCGCTTTCCCAGTGCGCGGAAACAATCACGATGGCGCGGGGCTTCGGCATTTCTGTCGAAAGGCGCGCCAGGGCCGGTCCGCTGGCACCCGGTTCCAGAGCCAGCATGGGGGAACCATGGGATATGTACAGACTGGGGAACATGGATGAGCTCCTGAGCGTTAAGATGGCACCATCTTCAGTCAGATCATTGATCTAAATCTAATATAAGTTTTAGGGTGTTTTGATCGAATTTTTGGGGTTACTTATGCAGCCGGAGTTTTGGCACAAGAAGTGGGCGTCGAATCAGATCGGCTTTCACTTGCCGCAAGTGAATCCTTATCTGCAGCGATTTTGGCCGGCACTGGGCCTGGAAGAGGGCACGCGTGTGCTGGTGCCCCTGTGTGGGAAGAGTCTGGATTTGTTGTGGCTTGCTCGTGAAGGCCATGAAGTATTGGGAATCGAGCTGTCGGAAAAGGCCATTGAAGACTTTTTCAATGAGCACCAGTTCGATCCTGACGTCACTGAGCAAGGGCCTTTCAAGGTCTATCGGGCAGGCTCGATCGAACTTTGGTGCGGTGATTTTTTTGACCTGACTGCCGGCGATGTTGCTGACTGCGCGGCACTTTACGACCGCGCCTCGCTGATTGCTCTACCGCCAGCCATGCGTGAGCAATACGCCGCGCATCTGACTCGGATTCTGCCCAAAGATGCGCTGGGGTTGTTGATTACGCTGGATTACGACCAGGCTCAAATGTCCGGTCCGCCGTTTGCCGTGCTGGATGACGAAGTGCAGCGGTTGTTCGGGGCGTCGTGGGCGCTGAAGATCCTGGAAGACCAGGATGTGCTGAGCGAGAGCGGGAAGTTTCTGGAGGCGGGTGTTACGCGGCTTGAGGAGCGGGTTTATCGGTTGTCGGGGCGTTAAAAGCAAAAGATCGCAGCCTGCGGCAGCTCCTACAGGGGAAATGCGATCACAAGGTAAAAAAAACGGGGCGATCAGATCGCCCCGTTTTTTGTTACCGCAGAACTATCAGCCCCGGCGACGAGCCAGTGCGTCGATACGCTCTTCCAGCGGTGGGTGGCTCATAAACATGCGTGCGAACCCTTGTTTGATGCCACCGTTGATGCCGAACGCGTTCAGGGTGTCAGGCATGTGCACCGGCAGCCCTTGTTCGGCACGCAGGCGTTGCAGGGCACCGATCATCGCGGCAGTACCGGCCAGGTTTGCACCGGCTTCGTCGGCACGGAATTCGCGTTTGCGCGAGAACCACATGACGATGGCGCTTGCCAGGATGCCCAGCACCAGTTCGGCGAAGATGGTCGCAATGTAGTAGGCAATGCCTTGGCCTTCTTCGTTCTTGAAGATCACCTTGTCGACAAAGTTGCCGATGATCCGTGCAAAGAACATCACGAAGGTGTTCACCACGCCCTGAATCAACGCCAGGGTGACCATGTCGCCATTGGCAACGTGGCCGATTTCGTGGGCCAGAACGGCTTTCACTTCATCTGGCGAGAAACGCTCGAGCAAACCCTGGCTGACCGCGACCAACGCGTCGTTCTTGTTCCAGCCGGTGGCGAAGGCGTTCGCCTCGTAAGCCGGGAAAATCCCGACTTCGGGCATCTTGATCCCGGCTTCTCGGGACAGTTGCTCGACGGTTTGCAGCAGCCATTGCTCGTGACGAGTGCGTGGCTGGGTGATGATCTGGGTGCTGGTGCTCATCTTCGCCATCCACTTGGAGATGAACAGCGAGAACAGGGAACCGGCGAAACCAAAGACCGCACAGAAAATCAGCAGCTGATTGAGGTTGAGATCAACCCCGTTGGCCGCCATGAACCCGTTGAAGCCGAAAAGGCTCAGGGTGATGCTGGCAATCAGCACGACCGCCAGGTTAGTGGCCAAAAACAGCAGGATGCGCATCATGGTTGTAGAAATCTCCTTATGCTAAAGATGTAGCGTACTGCGGGGTATATAAGGTGCTGCTTCGGGGTATTCAACCGGGTGACTATTTCAAACTGTGTCCTACAGCAAGAGCTTAGCTGCTCGAAGGGCATTTCCGATATTGAATAAGGAAGCTTTTGTAAGCCAATGGACGTCCTGAGCCCTGTCTTTGTTGGACGCAGGCAAACAGGGAGTTGTCCGTCAGGGATTCAGGTGCCAGTGATTGGCTGGGTGCAAACATGTGTTGCTGAATGAATCACCGTGCGACGGGATACGGGCGTCGCACGGTGAACAGCCACTTACTGGCGATAGGACTTGAGGAAATTGCCGATGCGGCCGATGGCCATGTCCAGGTCATCCACGCGCGGCAGGGTCACGACGCGGAAGTGGTCCGGCCATGGCCAGTTGAAGGCTGTGCCTTGCACCACCAGCAGCTTCTCGGAGAGCAGCAGGTCGAGGACGAATTTTTCGTCGTTGTGGATCGGGCAGACTTTCGGATCGATGCGCGGGAACGCGTACAGCGCGCCCATTGGCTTGACGCAGCTCACGCCCGGAATGTCATTGAGCAATTCCCAGGTGCGGTTGCGCTGTTCCAGCAGGCGCCCTTGCGGCAGCACCAGGTCGTTGATGCTCTGATAGCCACCCAGCGCGGTCTGGATCGCGTGTTGGCTCGGCACGTTGGCACACAGGCGCATGTTGGCCAGCATGTCGATGCCTTCGATGTAGCTCTGGGCGTGTTGTTTCGGCCCGGAAATGGCGATCCAGCCGGAGCGGAAGCCGGCCACGCGATAAGACTTGGACAAACCATTGAAGGTCAGGCACAGCAAGTCTGGCGCCAGGGATGCGGTGCAGATGTGCACGGCATCGTCGTACAGGATCTTGTCGTAGATCTCGTCGGAGAACACCACCAGATTATGTTGGCGGGCCAGTTCCAGCATGCCCAGCAGGACTTCTTTGGAATATACCGCGCCGGTCGGGTTGTTCGGGTTGATGATGACCAGTGCCTTGGTGTTCGGGGTGATCTTGGCCTTGATGTCGGCCAGGTCCGGCCACCAGTTGGCTTGCTCGTCGCACAGATAGTGCACCGGATTGCCGCCCGACAGGCTCACAGCAGCGGTCCACAATGGGTAGTCCGGAGCCGGCACCAGCACTTCGTCGCCGTTGTTGAGCAGGGCCTGCATCGACATCACGATCAGTTCGGAAACGCCGTTGCCCAGGTAGATGTCTTCAATGCCGACACCTTCCACCTGTTTTTGCTGGTAATACTGCATGACGGCCTTGCGCGCGCTGAACAGGCCTTTGGAGTCGCTGTAGCCCTGGGCGGTCGGCAGGTTGCGGATCACGTCCTGGAGAATTTCGTCCGGCGCTTCGAAACCAAAGGGCGCCGGGTTGCCGATGTTCAGCTTGAGGATGCGATGACCTTCCTCTTCCAGGCGTTTGGCGTGCTTGAGCACTGGGCCGCGAATGTCGTAGCAGACGTTGGCGAGCTTGTTCGATTTGCTGACCTGCATGGCGATGTGTTCCCGAAAATGAACGATCCAGGCGGCGTATGAACAACCGTACTGGGAATCCTGCGTAATCACACAGGCCTGACGCCCTGAAATGCTGCACCCATAAATCCGTTTGAATGCGCGTAGTCTGGCTGCCAGACTGGCGTTTGACGAGGCGCAATCATACGTGCCGCCCGATCCGTGGAAAAGGTACAGATCGGGCTTTTTCAGCTGCTGAGGTGTGACGATGGAAAAGTTGGAAAAAACCCTGGAAGAATGGAAAGCCATGCTCGATCCGGAGCAGTACAACGTTTGCCGGCTCAAGGGCACTGAACGCCCGTTCTCCGGCAAGTACAACGACACCAAGACCGACGGTATTTACCACTGCATCTGCTGCAACGAGCCGTTGTTCGACTCCAAGACCAAGTTCGATTCCGGCTGCGGCTGGCCGAGCTTCTATGCGCCGATCGGCGACAGTGCCATGACCGAGATTCGTGATGTCAGCCACGGCATGATCCGCACCGAAGTGGTGTGTTCCAAGTGCGATGCGCATTTGGGCCACGTGTTCCCTGATGGTCCTCCGCCGACCGGGCTGCGCTATTGCATCAACTCGGTGTGCCTGGACCTGGTGCCACGCGAATGATCCGGGCTTGATGATCCCTTGTAGGAGCCGGCTTGCTGGCGATAGCGGTGGATTGACACACTGCAGCGCGCTGATCGCCAGCAAGCCGGCTCTTACGGGTTCGAATTTCACGCCGGACAAATTTGATTAATTGAATTGCACACAATTCAATTGCTCGCTATGTTTGGCCCACCTTCTTGAATCCGGAGCCTTGATCATGAGCGACAACCTGCTGAGCATCCCTTGCACCACCATCAAGGGCGAGCAAAAGACCCTGGCGGATTTCGCTGGTAAAGCCGTGCTGGTGGTCAACACCGCCAGCAAATGCGGTTTCACCCCGCAATACAAAGGTCTCGAAGAACTGTGGCAGACCTACAAGGATCAAGGCTTGGTGGTGCTGGGCTTTCCCTGCAATCAGTTCGGCAAGCAGGAACCGGGCAACGAAGGAGCGATCAGCGAGTTCTGCGAGCTGAATTACGGGGTCAGTTTCCCGCTGTTCAAAAAAATCGAAGTCAACGGCGCCGACGCCCATCCGCTGTTCGTGCAACTGAAAAAGCGTGCACCGGGTGTACTGGGCTCCCAGGGCATCAAGTGGAACTTCACTAAATTCCTGATCGGCAAGGACGGTCAGTTGGTCAAGCGCTTTGCTCCGGCGACCAAGCCGCAGGACTTGAGCCGCGAGATTGAAGCTCTGCTCAAATGAATACTTTGTCCGTCGACTCGCTGAACCTCGACAGCCAGCTCTGCTTCAAGCTCTATGCTGCTTCCCGGGCGGTGATCCGGGCTTATAAGCCGATGCTTGATCAGTTGGGCCTGACGTACCCGCAATACCTCGCGATGCTGGTGTTGTGGGAATGGCAGGAGAACGCCCCCGAGCAGCCGACCGTCAAGGCCTTGGGCGAACGTCTGGCGCTGGATTCCGGCACGCTGACGCCGTTGCTCAAGCGTCTCGAGCAGCTGCAACTGGTTCAGCGCCAGCGTTCGGCGCGGGATGAGCGGGAGGTGCATTTAAGCCTGTCGCCAGCCGGGCGGGCGTTGCGCGATCAGGTCGGGCCGTTGAAGGCTCGCCTGTTGTGTGACAGCGGCGTGGATCTGAATCGCTTGAATGACCTGCGCGATGGCCTCGATCACCTGTTGGGGCAAATCAAGGCACTGACGTAACGGGTATCCACACGTCCAGTAGCGCCGCGAGTTCTTCCCGGCGAAAGGGTTTGGCCAGATAGTCGCTCATGCCTGCCGCACGGCAGCGTTCGCGTTCTTCGGACATGGCGTTGGCGGTCAGGGCCACGATCGGCAACTGCGGCCAGCGTCCACTGCGGCGGATTTGTCGACTGGCTTCATAGCCATCCATCACCGGCATATTGCAGTCCATCAATACCAGGTCGAATTCACGATTCTCCAGCTGATCCAGTGCTTCGACGCCGTGAGCGGCAACAATCACCTCGCAGCCGAGTTTGCCGAGCATGCCTTTGGCCACCAGTTGATTGACCGGGTTGTCCTCGACCAACAGCACGCGGCCGCGTCGTTGTGGGGAGTGATTGTCGACCTGGATATTGTCGATGGTGCCGGTTTCCGGCAGCAGAATTCTGCGCAAGGTCTGGTATAGCGCGTTGCGGGCCAATGGACGGGCCTGTTGTTGCAAAGGCGCAAGGGCGTTGATTTCCTCGCTGGGCATGAAACTGCCGTAAGCGGTCACCAGCAGTATCGGTGCGGTGAAAGTCGGGCGCAGATTAAACAGGCATTCAGGGCAATCGGTGATCAGGACATCGGGGGCGAGGCCGATCATCGGGTCCTCTATAGAGCGCTGCTGATAGTCCAGCCCCCAACCGGGTAACAGACTGTTCAGCAGTTCCGCCAGGCCGCTGCTGGCAGCGGTAATGGCGATGACTTTGCCCTGCAAGGGAGATGGGCAAAGCGCCCGAGTGTGGCGGGGCAGGGGGAGTTGCGCGCAGAACTGGCTGCCGAAACCCGCTTCCGAACTGATGGTGAGGCGCCCTTGCATGGCTTCGCAGAGGTTGTAGGTCAGGGCCAGGCCCAACCCGGTGCCACCAAACTGCCGGGTAATACCGGCGCCGGCCTGGGTAAAGGGCTGGAAGATTTTGACCTGGGCGTCCTGGGGAATGCCGATGCCGGTATCACAGACTTCGATTCTGACGCCGTCGCCGAATGTCGACAGGCGTACATCGACGCGACCGAAACGGGTGAACTTGAGAGCATTGGACAGCAGGTTGCTGACGATCTGCCGGACCCGGGTCGGGTCACCGAGTACCAATGCCGGGAAGTCCGGAGCGATCAGGCAAGTCAGCTCGACACTCGGCGCGGCGTTCTGCGACAGCAGGTTGGCGGTGTCTTCCACCAGTGAGCCGAGGTCGAACGGGATGTGTTCGAGCTCGAGTTGACCGGCATCGAACTTCGACAGATCGAGAATATCGTTGAGCAATTCCACCAGTACCTTGCCCGAGTCATGGGCAATGGACAGTTGTTGCTGTTGCTCGGCAGTCAGCGGGCTGTCGAGGGACAGGGCGATCATCCCCAGCAAGCCATTGAGGGGCGTGCGAATTTCGTGGCTCATATTGGCGAGGAACGTCGAGCGCGCTTCAGCCATGTCCAGCGCGGTGCTGCGCGCGACTTCCAGTTCCTGATTGGATTGGCTGAGCCGGGCGTTGATCGCCTTGAGTTCCGCGGTGCGCGCCGAGACGATGTTTTCCAGTTGGCTGAGGTAGTCGGTCAGGCGGTTTTCGGCGTTGCGGCGCTGCTGAATTTCGGTCGCGACGTTTTCGAATTGCTGGTTCGCTACTTTCACCAGCACGCCGATTTCATCATTGGCATGTCCCGCTGGGCATTCCAGAGACGTCGGTTCCATGTTGCGCGTATCACGGCTGCTGAGTTCGCGGATGAGCCGCACCAGGGGCTTGGTCAACATCACATAAAACAGTGCGAGCAAAATCCCGGTCAGGATCAGGCTACGGGCGAAGCCATTGAGCAGGGTCACTTCGGCCCGACGCAGGAACCGGTAACCAAATGAGTAAGTGTCAACGTCCAGTTGCAGCGTGCCGAGGGATTCGTTCGGCAAGTGGCCCAGATAGAGTCGATCTTCGAACTGTCGGTGGGCGCCGAACAGGAAGTCGCTTAGCACCCGATAGCCGCTTTGCAGGCCCGGACGCTTGACGTTGGCCAGCACGTTGCCGTTGTTGTCGGTGAGTTTCGCGCCGATGATCGCCGGTGAGCGCAGCAGGCCCAGGGTCAGTTCCTGGGCGAGTTCGGCGTCGATGTTGTAGGCGATCCGTGACGCAGGGTTGTGACTGATTTCCAGCAAAGACAGTATTTCGCGGTTGATGGAGGCGTCTTCACTGGCATAATCGATGCCTATTTGCAGCAGGCTGAGCAGCAGGCCCAGAACGAAACCGACCAGCACGGTAAGCCGTGCTTGTTTGTAGGACAGCCGGTTGGTGAACTTGATGTCCATGGGGTGTTGAACCACTTCCTTTTCCCTTCACTGCTCAAGCATAGTCGATCATGCATCGAAGCCGATGTTCTCGCGAGCCCCGGTGTAAGGGGTCAACCGTTCATCGAACGGTGTTTTTCGTCGCTGTAGCGCCATCATTACTGTGAACGTGTCCGAGGAGAAGACGTGGATTCCCGATTGAATGCTTTTCTTGAACGCGCCGATGCGGTCCTGGCCCGTATCGAGCCGCTGTTGCCCACCCCTCGGCAAGCCATCGACTGGACCCACAGCCTGGCTGCGCGCTGGCAGCGCGAGGGCCGCAGCGGTTTTCTGCTGCCGTTGGAAGTCAGCCTGGATATGCGCCTGTCCGATCTGATCGGCGTTGATCGGCAAGTGGAGCAACTGGGGCGCAATACGCAACAGTTCCTCGATGGCATGCCGGCCAACCACGCCTTGCTCTGGGGTTCGCGCGGCACCGGCAAATCATCGCTGGTGCGGGCCTTGCTGGCTGAGCACGCGAATGCCGGTTTGCGTCTGATCGAGATCGAACGCGATCATTTGGCAGACCTGCCGCGCGTGGTCGAACAGATCGCCAAGCTGCCCCAGCGATTCGTGTTGTTTTGCGATGACCTGTCGTTCGAATCCGGCGAGGGCGACTATCGCGTGCTCAAGAGCGTGCTCGACGGTTCGCTGGAACAGGCGCCGGATAACGTTTTGCTGTACGCCACCTCCAACCGTCGCCACCTGGTGCCGGAGAAGGAAAGCGATAACGAAAACTGGAAACGCGTCGACGGCGAACTGCACCCCAGCGAAGCGGTGGAAGACAAGATCGCCCTGTCGGACCGTTTCGGCCTGTGGCTGTCGTTCTATCCGTTTACCCAGGAACACTTCCTCAACGTGGTCGAGCACTGGATCGGTCAACTGGCCGACAAGGCTGGCCTTGCGTGGCAGCGCGACGAGGAACTGGACATCCTGGCGGTGCGCTGGGCCACGGGCCGGGGCAATCGCAACGGGCGTTGCGCGTATCAATTTGCCCGCTATTGGGTGGGGCTGAAACTGTTGGAGCACAAGGCATGATCGATTTACAAAAGAGCGGCCAGGGTCTCGAAGGCTACGGCATGCTGCACGCGCAGCTTGAGTCCCTGTTGGCGGACGAGCGGGATTTCATCGCTAACGCTGCGCAGTTTTCCGCGTTCCTGTTCAATCAACTCGATGACCTGAACTGGGCTGGTTTTTACCTCAATCGCAATGAAGAACTGGTGCTTGGCCCGTTCCAGGGGCAAATCGCCTGCGTGCGGATTCCGTTCGGCCGGGGCGTGTGTGGTGCGGCGGCGGCAACCTTGCAGACTCAACGGGTCGAAGATGTGCACGCGTTCCCTGGCCATATCGCTTGTGACAGTGCGTCGAACAGTGAACTGGTCGTGCCGTTGGTCAAGGAGGGCCGGTTGATCGGCGTGCTTGACCTCGACAGCCCGAAGCTCGCGCGTTTCACCGCGCAGGATCAGGCTGGTATCGAGCAATTGGCGGCGATTTTCCTGCGCCTGACCGATTGCTGATCAAATCTTCAGGCCGGCCTTCATCAGCAGGCCTGTATGGTCCACCGCATCGATCTGCTGCGGGTCGAGGAAACGTTCGGCGTACTTCAAATAGATGTGCGCGTTGATGAACAGCCCGAACAGTTCGGGGTCAATGTGGGCGTCCCGGCACATGAAAGCCATGATGCTCAGCGCTTCGCTCAACGACTTGGCTTTCTTGTAAGGTCGGTCAGCGGCGGTCAGCGCTTCGAAAATATCGGCAATCGCCATCATTCGTGCCGGCAGGCTCATCTCTTCGCGCTGCAAGCGTTTGGGGTAACCGCTGCCGTCCATTTTTTCGTGATGGCCGCCGGCGATTTCCGGGACGTTGCGCAAGTGACCGGGAAAGGGCAGGTGGCTGAGCATCAGAATCGTTTGCACCATGTGGTGATTGATGATGTAGCGCTCTTCGCTCGTCAGGGTGCCTCGGGTGATGCTCAGGTTGTAGAGTTCGCCGCGGTTGTACTTGTAACGCGGCACATCGAGTTTGAATCCCCAGGGATTATCCGGCGCAATCAATTCGGCTTCATCCCGTTCGAACAGATGCTCGGGTTTGTCCGCCAGCAGCGGTTCAGTGACCGGCAGTGTAGGTGCCGGGGTGCGGGCCTGACGGCGGTTCTCTTCCCAGGAAACCCCAAGCCGGTCATCCAGCGTTCGAGTCCAGCTGCGCTGGGCGATGCTGCGCAGGCGTTGCAGGTCGGCTTCGGCCATGGCTTCGCCGCCAAGATTGCAGCGGGCAATGAAGGCGAAATCATCGTCCAGTTCCGCTAACGTGCCATCGCGCAGTTGCGCAAGGTGCTGCTCGTCGCCGCCGAGTGAGATGGCCTGCCAATAACTGATCCAGGCGTCGCGCTTGAGGACTTCGAAGCGGGTGCGGATTTCGTGGATGCGGTCATTGAGGGTTTCCAGCTTCGTGGCTTTGTCGACGACGTATTCCGGCGTGGTGACCTTGCCACAGTCGTGCAACCAGGCCGCGATATGCAGCGCCTCCCAATCATCCTCGGTGGGCTGATAGCTGCGGAAGGCCGGCTCCTGGCTGGCCGCGGCGGCTTGTGCCAGCATCAACGTCAACTCCGGAACGCGCTGACAATGCCCGCCGGTGTAGGGGCTTTTGGCGTCAATCGCGCCTGCCAGCAGTTTGATAAAGGCGTCCAACAATTGTTTTTGCCGGGCTTGCAGACGCTGGCTTTCGATACTCACGGCGGCTGCACCGGAAATGGCCTGCAGAAATGCAATGCGGTCCGGGCGGAGTTTTTCCAGGTCACTCTGATTGCCGCTATCGGCCAACAGAAATATCAGCAGGCCCACGGTTTCGTTGTGCCGATTGTGCAAGCGGATGCCAATCAGATGAACGCGAGGGCAGGTCAGTTCGAGCAACACTTTCTGCAAGTCCCCCGCCTGTTCGAAACCCAGATGGGTTACCACACTGTCGGCGGACGATAGTTGCTGTAGCCACGCCGGGCTCTGTGGGTCATGAAGCTCATGCCCGCGGACACCGAATGCAGACAGGTCTTGAGCCGCTTCGTTGATCACCAACCCCTGGGGCTCCATGCGATCACCGTCACCTTCGCGAAGGTAAATAAGGCCGGCCTGGGCCTGGCCGATCTTCACCGTTTCAAACAGCACACGTTCCAGTAACGGGGCAAAACGGGTCTCAGCGCTCAGGCTTTCGGTGATCTGGAAAAAACTCGCGAGCGTGTCTTTCATGCGCGCCATCGACAGGCTCAATTGGTCGATTTCAAGCACCGGAGAGCGACGGGAGACCGGAAAATTGAAGTCGAAACTGCGAATCGCATCCGCTTCCTTCACCAGAGCGCGCAAGGGTTTGACCAGCACTCGCGACGTCAACCAGCCCAGTGGCACACATAACAGCAAAATTGCCAGGGTAATCAGGGCACCTTGCCAGCGCATGCGATAGGCGTCGGCGAGCAGTTCATCTTCCGGCACCAGCAGCGCCAGTTGCAGCCCTTGGGGGCCGCCTTCCTGCATGCTGCTACGCGCCACGATCCATTGACGTCCGGCAGCATCCAGGCGATTGCCTTCCGGGGGATTGTCGAGCAAAGCACCCAGGCTGGGGTTCAGGTCGGCGGCTTTTATCAGACGGGCCGTTTGATCATCGACGATCAGTCGGGTGCTGTCGGGGTAAGCGATGGCATTGCCCTTGGCATCGAACAACACGATCTCGGTAGCGGGTGTCACCACATGTTTGGCCAGGGTGGCGCTGAGTTCTTCCAGGGTCAGGTCGGCACCCATGACGGCGCTATCGCCACTGCGCCGTGCCAGGGTGGTGCCGACGTTGTGGGTGGAGAAAAAGACGTAGGGTTCGGTGGTGATCTGATCGTTGTCGCGCTTGGCGCTGGAAAACCACGCGCGGCTTCGTGGATCGTAGGTGTCGCCGGGGTTGTCCTGACGACTGATGAGCGCCAGGTCCTGATCGAAAAACAAGGATTGGGAATGAGCCTGGCCGGTGTCGTTGCGCTCAATGCTCCACACCTGATAAGCCGCTGATTCCGGAGCTTTGAGCTGCGTTTTCAGATTGGAAGTTCGCAGCGGGCGAACCATGAAAAAATCACCGGTGGCGTAGCCGATGTACAGCGACGCCAGATCGGGATTGTCCTTGAGCGATTGGCTGAAGGGTTGGAGCAGTGCCAGACGTTGCACCAGATCCGGTGCCTGCATCGCTGGGTTGTGCACCAACAAACTGAGCAGGTGACGAATCGGCTCGTAGGTCGCGTGCAGGTCCAGGCGGACATCCTGCTCAATGCGGTTAAACAGCTTTTCACTGCTGGACAGAATGATCTGCGTGGTTTGCCGATAGTTGAAAATGCCCAGTACCACTCCGGTCAACAACAGCAGGAAGGTGAACATCACGCTGATATGAACGTGCAGGGGAAGCCGCCGTTGTTCCGGGCGCAGTGGGCTGGGCATGCAGGTCACTCCATGATGGTTAACACACTGCTCAGCGTCCAAGCATAGTTAAGGCTCTATCATTCTGCTTTCGTCGTTTTGCGCGATTTGTTTCAGCAATGCCTGGTCCAGCTCAAGCAGGGCGCGCTCCATGGTTTTGCAGCATTCGGCCACTTTGTCGGGTTGGAATTCATCACGACAGGCGGCTTCGAGCATTTCGCAGGAATCGATCAGTCGCGAGGCCTGAACGATTCGGGCGGCATCTTTGATTTTGTGGGCAATGTCGAGAAATAACTGGCGATTCGTGGAACCGGACAGCGCCAACAATTCTTCTTTGTCCAGATGGTTGCTGTTCAATAGTTCGGTCAACAATCGCCGGTTCAATACCGGATTACCCCCGGTCATCAGCTCAAATCCTTCCAGGCTGAAGGCCGGGCCGAGGGCGGTGGGCTCTATGCCCTCAACCCACTGGCTCAAAGCGGTCAGGGTCAAGGGTTTGAACAGACAGTCATCCATCCCGGCTTGCTTGCACCGTAGAATTTCCTCCGGCTGCGCATTGGCGGTAAAGCCCAGCACCGTGCAAGGAGGTTGTTGCGTCTGTTGTTCCTGTCGGCGAATGGCTTTTGCAAGTTCGTAGCCATTCATGACCGGCATGTTGCAGTCGGCGATCACCAGATCGTACGTGCCGCTTTTCCACACCTCGAATCCGGCCTGACCATCGGCCGCCGTGCTGAATCGATGACCCAGAAACTCCAGTTGCTGACACATCAGCAGGCGATTGGCGGCGTGATCATCGACCACCAGCACGTTCAAAGGCGCGGTTATGGCAGGGATTTGTGCTTCAGCCATTTTGACTCCGGTTTCAGGTGGGAGAGTGGGCAGTTGCAGTGACATTTCGACTTGCGTACCGACCCCCGGCTGGCTGCTCAACTGCAAGCTGCCACCCATCCTTTCGCACAAGCTGCGGCTGATCACCAGGCCCAGCCCGGTACCCCGCCTCGCTGACGGTCCGGCGCTATCAGCCTGAGCGAAAGGCTCGAACAGGCGCTGCTGATCCCGTTCGCTGATCCCAATACCGCTGTCCTGAACCTGCAACAGCATGTGAACCTGTTCGAGATCGGCGCCAGGATTCAGGGTGACGATAATCCTGATCTGGCCCTGCTCGGTGAACTTGATGGCGTTGCTAACCAGATTCGACAGCACTTGCTTGAAGCGCAGCGGGTCCAGCAGGACATCGAACGCTGGATCGACCGGATTGAATTCCAGCACCAGGTCGAGATTTTTCTGCCGGGCCAGGCCGTCGAAGATTCGCACCACCGAGGCGACGGTTTCCCACAGGTTGGCACGTTGCGGGCTCAGGCTCAGGTGTCCGGATTCGATTCGCGCAATGTCGAGAATATCTCCGATCAGTTCCAGCAAATCCTTGGCCGAGTGATACGCGACATCGATGGCGGGACGATCCGGGTGATCCTGTTCGATACGCTTGAGCGTCAATTCGAGCATACCGATGACCGCATTCATCGGCGTGCGGATTTCATGGCTCATGGTCGCGAGAAAGGTGCTTTTCGCACGATTGGCTTCATCGGCTCGTTCTTTGGCGCAACGCAAGTCGTCCAACAGTTGCCGCCGCTCGCTGATGTCAACCCAGCCACCGATGATGCCTTGCACTTCACCGCTTGAGTCGCGGTAGGGAAGGATCCAGTGATAGATCGTCAACCGACGACTGCCAATGTGCAGCGGGCGATCAAGTATCAGCGGTTTTCCCTCGGCGACGACACGTTGGTAGTCAGCGTGATACTCCCGCGCTTCGAAGGCATTGCTCAGGACGCCCTGGATGCAGTTTTTGCCGATGACGTCTTCGCGCTGGGTGCCAAAGGCCAGCAGATAACTGTCATTGCAGCTTTGCAGCAAACCCTGACGATCACGCACGTATATCGGGTGAGGGGTGCCATTGACCAGCGAACGCATAAATTCAAATTGATCGTTCAAAGCGCGCTCGGCCGTCTTGCGCTGGTTGATCTGGCGCCGCATGTACGCGTTCCAGGCCACGGAAATCAATAACAGTACGCTGGCGCCGATGACGATTTGATAGAACAGCCGTTGGTAGTTGCGCCACGTGTTTTGTGTGGATGCCGAATAACCACGCCAGCGGCTGTTGATGATGCCCAATTCTTCCGGCGCGATGCTCAGCAGCGCCTTGTTGAGAATGTCATTGAGCTCCTTGGCGTCCCGCCCCGTCGCCAGGGAGAAAGCGGCCTGCTCCGTGCCGATCGTGGTGCTGATCTGGAGGGTGTGTTCGAAGAGTCGCGATGAAATGAAATAGTTGGCGATCACCAATGAATTGACCGTACCTTCGGCCCGTCCCTCGGCCAACATTTCTACGGCGCTGAATGTGTCCGGGGTTTCGATGAGGTGTATCTGCGGGAACTCGTTACGCAGGTAATCCATCAGCGGATTGCCTTGGGCGATGGCCAGGCGCTTGCCCTCAAGCTGCGCAAGGTTGGTCGGGCTGTCGGTTCCCTTGCGTGTCAGCAGGACATAGGAGTTTTGTAGATACGGACGGCTGAAGTTCAGCAACGTGTCTCGATGCGCGCTGGGGAGCAGTGCAGCTATCAAGTCAGCCTGGTTGTCGTTGATGCGCTGGATCATTTCGCTGTCGTTGCGGCTGCGCTGGATGTCGAAACGCAAGCCGGTGCGTAGTCTGATCAGTTCAAGCAAGTCCGCGGCAACGCCCCGAAAGTTGCCGTCATTATCAAAAAACGTCAGTGGTGCGAGCGCCTCATTGGCCACCACGCGAACCACTGGATGCTGTGCCAGCCAACGTTCTTCGCTGTAACTGAGCTCCAGTTTGTGATCGGTGAGCAGGATGTCACTTCCGGCACTCCATCGCTTGGCGATGTTTTCTCGTTCGCTGGTGGGGATGGCCATGAGCATCGTATTGATGATGCCGAGCAGTTCCGGATTGTTCTTGCGTACGGCAAAGCTGAAACCATGCGCTTCGTGTTTGCCAAAATTGGCCATGCGGATGTTGTTCAGGTACCCCTTGTTGATCATGTAGTGGGTAGAAATGGTATCGCCGAGAAACACGTCAGCCTGGTCAAAAGCTACGGCATTGATCGCATTCTGGTACGACGGATAGGACGTGATGATCGCCTTCGGGTACAGGGCCTTCACTTCCTCCAGCGGCAAATAGTGATACACCATGCTCAGCCGCAGGCCTGCGAGGCCATCGGTCAGCGACCGGGTTTCCCCTTCACGCGTGACCAGCACCGGTTGATCCACGGCATAGGGTGTGGAGAGCACGATTTCAGCATTGTGCGCCTCGAAGCCATTGGCGGTGCCGAGCAGATCGACTTCGCCCCTTTCGAGCGCCTCGATTGCAGCGCCCCGGGACGCAAAGCGCTGAACCTTGATAGGCAAACCGGTGACTTTTCCAAGAATACCTGCGTAGTCGGCAGTGAAGCCTTCATAGTCGCGGCCGCTGATGGTCAGGTCGAAGGGGGGATAATCCGGTGCTGATGTTCCAAGGAGCAGTTCTGTTCTGTTATCGACCCACTGTCGTTGTGATTGATCCAGTTGGACTTCCACGTGCCCGGCCGTCGAGCGACTGAGCAAGGTGTAGCGTTCACTGCCCTGGGCTGCAAACAAGGCGGTACTCAGGCATAAGCCAGCGGTCATCAGAATCAGGTAATCCTTTAAACGACGGGGCATGCTGTTTCTCACACCAATGCGTTGCGTTTAGCCATTTCGATGAGTTCAACAAGGGATTTTGCCTTGAGTTTCTGCATTAGCCGTTTTTTATAAGTGCTGACTGTTTTGTTACTCAGGAACATGCCTTTGGCAATTTCCTTGTTGGTGCGACCTTGGGCAAAAAGTTGTAATACCATTAGTTCCCGATCGTTGACTGACTTGAAAAGTTCCAGTTCTGCCCAGCGTGCGTCGTCGCAACGAACCGGGTTGAGTGCTTCACTTGGAAAGTAGTTGTAACCTGACAATACCGCCTTGATTGCACTGACCAGTTCGCTGAGATCTTCTTGCTTGCAAACATATCCAGAAGCACCGGACTGCATGGAGCGAATACCAAAAAGTGTCGGTGATTGCGCAGTTAATACCAATGTTTTGAGGGGGGTGTTCATAGCGTTGAAACGGGCAAGTACTTCCAGGCCATCCAGTTTTGGAATGCTGATGTCGAGAATGACCAGATCGGGCATGCATTCACGAACCATCTGCATGGCGTCGACCCCATTATCAGTCTCGCCGATGACTTTATAGCCTTCGTGTTCCAGCAACATGCGAACGGCAAGTCGAATGACAGGGTGATCGTCGACAATAAAAACGGAGTTCATAATAAAATCCCATGCGAGCTCAAATAAAGCGCGCACCTTATCTCAGATAGTTGATGTGACGTATGAACTGACCTACCTGTAGCAGCAATATAGGAATGTTCCTACATGAGAAAAAGAAAGGGCTTACGTGCTAATTGGATTTCTGATGAGGATGTATGAAGTTTTTCATGTCTGTTTCTATATTGGTTGAATCTTTTTTACTACTGAATCAAGGTCAATAGTTTTCTGAATTCGGATTGTTTCAAGGGCTTGCTCAAGTAACCCAGCAGGGGCAGCCCATTGATGTTGGCGGTGTTTTCAAGCCTGTCCAGCTCGGCGGGTGTCAGGCTACTTAGAAGTATCGCCTGTTTGATCATCCCTCGATGACTGGCAAATTTCACCAGGTCCAGCCCGCAGAGATCGGGTAGGCATTGGTCGCATAGAAGAATATCGAAGGGTTGCACCGAGGTGAGCATTTGTTGCAATGCCCCTTCGGCACTGTCCGTGGTGGTGAGTTGAGTGAAGCCGTAGCTCTCGAGCAGACATTGAGTCGCCATGAGCTGAAACGGATGATCTTCCACCAGCAAAATACGCAGATTGTCTTTGATCATGTTATTTACGCTTCTTGTGTCGAACAAAGTAAGCGTGATTGTTTCGCGAGGATACCGGGCAATCGATCAGTTCACTCGGCATGAGTTGTAGGGGAATTCAGCGCGAGTTGAATGCCTTTCGTTTTTAGGTGGCTAATCAGCCATTACGGGAGACGTAATGGCTGATCAGACGATTCGCATCAGTGCCGGGAGCGACCGGTCATTTCCAGCGCCATGTCGCTAGCATAGCTATCGGTCATGCCGGCGATGAAGTCGATCATCCGCAGGAATGAAGCGTGCAGAGGGCCGTGTGGGTCGGGCGCGTTGTTGCCCAGCAGGTCGAGAACCCGACGGCTCTTGAAGGACGGGGTTCGACCGTTGTGTTGTTCCAGCGCCGCGCCACAGAAGGCGTTGAGCAGGATTTCCAGCGTCGTATATGCGCCGATTTCGTGCAGCGTCTTGCGCTTGTCCTGGAAGATTTTTTTGCGCGCCATGTCCTTGGCATTCAGGACGCAACGCTTGGCAGGACCGTGCATATGCTCCACCAGGTCGCCGGGCAGTGTACCGGCCAGCAGCGTGTCTTGTTGCTCGACGAACGCTCGGGCGGCGGCATTGGTCAGGTGTTCGATGGCTTTGCCCCGCAGGATTGCCAATTTGCGCCGACGCGAATCATCAGGACCGAGCATACGATAGGTTTCCGGCAGATCGTCGCCCACCAGGTCAAGCAACAGCGACTCGACTTCGGCGTACTCCAGCAACTCCATTTCGAGGCCGTCTTCCAGGTCGATCAAGGCGTAGCAAATGTCATCGGCGGCCTCCATCAGGTACACCAACGGATGACGTGCCCAGCGCTGGTCTTCAAGCTGAGGCAAACCGAGTTTATGGGCGATCTGCTCCAGCAGCGGCAACTCGCTCTGGTAGCAACCGAACTTATGCTTTTTGTAGCCCAGGGAGTCGGCGTGTTTTGCCGTCCATGGATATTTCAGGTAGGTACCAAGGGTGGCGTAGGTCAGGCGCGTGCCGCCGTCGAACTGGTGATACTCAAGTTGCGTCAGAACCCGAAAGCCTTGGGCGTTACCTTCGAAATTGAGGAAGTCATTGCGTTCGGCTTCGCTCATTGCATCCAGCCAGCCACGACCGGCAGCCTGCTGGAACCAGTGCCGAATCGCATCTTCGCCGGAGTGGCCGAAAGGGGGATTGCCGATGTCATGGGCCAGGCAAGCCGATTGCACCACCATTCCCAGGTCACTCGGATCGCACCAGTCGGGCAGGGCGCTACGGATGGTTTCGCCCACGCGCATACCCAGGGAGCGGCCGACGCAACTGACCTCCAGCGAGTGGGTCAGGCGCGTGTGGATATGGTCGTTACTGGTGACTGGATGAACCTGGGTCTTGCGCCCCAGGCGGCGAAACGCCCCGGAGAAAATGATACGGTCATGGTCTTTGTGAAAAGGGCTGCGACCGAGCTCTTCCGGACTGTGCAGCGGTTTTCCAAGGCGTTCGCGGGTAAGCAGGGTTTGCCAATCCAAGGCTGGTTCTCTCCGTCAGGTGACTGAGCCCTTAGCTTCCCGGTTCGCAACATGACCTGCAAGCGGAACTACAGCCCGACGGCATCGATATCGATGAGCAGCAGGCGTTCGCCATTGTCGAAAAATTGCCCGGCGGTAAGGCAATACTGATTGCTGGTGGCGTCGCGGTAGGTGTTGGAGAGGGTCAGCCGACGCTCATCGCCACCTTCAGCCAGCAGGTGATAAAAGTAGGGACGCCAGGACCAGTTATGCCCCAGGTAGCGGTTGTCGGCGAACCAGCCGCTGTTGCGCCATTCAAGGTTCGGCGTCAACTGTGTTCCGAGGCGATCGCATTGATAGAAGCGCAACAGCCAGGGAAATGCATCCAGTCGTGGCAGGGCGCTCAACGGAGCGCGGGCCTGAGCCCAGGCTTGCAGGATCGCCATCAATTCGCTCAGCTGCTGACGCATGATCATCAGGCGACTGCGCTCGGCCAGTTTCTGTTGAACATAGCGTTGACGCAGTTGCGCGAAACGCTCGACGAAAGCATCGCTGGCAAAGAAGTTTTCTTGCGCCCCGGCGAACAGAAAGCCCTGCACGTAGCGTGAACCGCACTCCAGGGCGAAATTGAGTTGAGCTTCGGTTTCCACCCCTTCGGCGATGATCCAGCAACCGGTTTTCTCGGCCATTTGCGCCAGTGCCATGACCACCTCGCTGCTCGGTCCACCCAACGCCGCCGCCTGGAACAGGCGCATGTCCAGCTTGAGAATGTCCGGTTGCAATGCCAATACGCGATCGAGTTGCGAGTAGCCGGCACCGAAGTCGTCGATGGCGATGCGTGCACCGGCCTGGCGGTAACGTGCCACCACGTGTGCCAGTCGCTGGATGTCGCCACCCAGTTCGGTGATCTCGAAGACGATTCGCCGTGGATCGACGCCATGCCGGCTCAGTTGCTTTAGGCTTGGCAGCGGCTGGTCCGGACGCAAGCGGCTGATCCAGCGTGGGGAAATGTTCAGGCTGAGAAACCAGTCGGAAGGCGCCTCATGCAAACGACTCAAGGCGTTATCGCGCAGTTGGCGATCCAGGCGACGCAGGGCGATAGCATTGGTTCGCGGGTCAGCGAACAGGGGCCCAACCGACGTCAGTTGACCATTGTGCTGGCGCAGTCGACCCAGTGCCTCGACACCGGCGATACGGCCGGTGGCGGTATCGATGAACGGCTGAAAGCAGGCGAGCGGTTGCCCGTCGATCACAAGGCCTCCTTAGTAGATCTTGTTTTTGGATGGAGCCTGCTTTCCGGGTAGGCACGCAGGATTGAACCCCTCGATAAAGAGGTTCATCCCACAGGTATTGCAAGAATGCAGCCAGATCGTGATGGCTCAGTGTTTGTTCGAAGAGCCCTGCATGACCAGTTTGATCAGAGGCCCCAACGTGGTGCCGAGGCGAACCAAACGGGTCAGGCTACTCATCCCGCCGCCGGTTTTCGCACCCTTGCCAGTCAGAAAACCCAGTAGAGTCACCGCGGCCACGCCCCAGAGCGGTGCGTGCTTAATGCCGAAGCCATCCTGCAGGTTTTGTGACATTCCGCGCACACGCTGCAAGGGCTGCAACAGTTGAGCGGATTCGTGGCGGATTTCCTGGCGATGCATTTCCATGCGCAAGCGAATCAACGCCTTGCGCATTTCCGTACGCGAGCTGTTGCGAGGCAGTTCAGGCAGGTTCATGGCAGCAGGCGCTCCCGATCATTGGCCAATTCTTCCAAAGTGCCATGGAAGGGCGAGGACTCATCGAAGATGGCCGCCCTCAAACGCATCCCGCAGAACACGCATGCAAGGGTGTAGAACACGCAGAGTGCGATGATGGCGGGCAGGCGATAGGTGTCCCAGAACACGATCAACACCAGCGTCGACAATCCCACCAACAGCAACAACGCGAACACCAGCGCCAGGCCTGCAAACAGCAACAGGCTGACGGTGCGGGCTTTTTGCTCCTGCAATTCGATGCCGAACAGTTCGACGTGGCTGTGCAGCAACCCTAAAACGGCGGCGCCCAGGCGTCGCGATGAGGAACTTGCGCCCGTCTCGGACGAGCCGATTTCATCGATTGCCATAATCAGCGCCGGGTTGCCAGCAGGCCAATGAGGAAACCCACGCCGGCGGCAATGCCCACCGATTGCCATGGGTTGGCCTGGACATAGTCTTCGGTGGCGGTCACGGCAGCCTGACCGCGTTCGCGCAAGGAGTCTTCGGTCAGTTTCAAGGTTTCGCGTGCACGCAACAGACTGTCGTGAATTTGTTCGCGCAACTCATCGGCCTGATCACCAGCCAGGGAAGCGGTGTGTTCCAGCAATCGTTCAGTGTCGCTGACCAGGGTTTGAAAGTCGGTCATCAGAATTTCTTGAGCAGTCTTTGCCTTGATGCTGGCCATTGGTGATCTCCGTAAGTGGCTTCTGTTGCGTTCGAGTATGAGCCTTGCGCGAAGGTTCAGTACAAATGACTGGTACAACTTTTGCTGTGTCGTGGTGCGTTAGCCCGCGCCCATGCGCTGTTGCTGGGCAAGATTCCAGTAAAACCTTAACTCAAACAATCGAAACCCGCGCATATGTCCCGGTCGTGATTGGCCTTGACGAACCCTGTGCTCCAAAGCGGTTCGTCGGGAGAGACTTGCTCGATCTGACAAGTCTCAACTTGGTGCATGGATTGCCCGCGCGAACTGCTTTGGTGCTTTTTTCAGCCTTAAGGTCTGCCAAATCCATGGAAAATCTGCAAAGCGCTGTGGACACTCTGGTCCATAGCTCCAATACGTTGTTCATCCTCATCGGTGCGGTGATGGTGCTGGCCATGCACGCCGGCTTCGCCTTTCTTGAAGTCGGGACGGTCCGGCAAAAAAACCAGGTCAATGCATTATCGAAGATTCTCAGTGACTTCGCTGTTTCGACCCTTGCCTACTTCTTTATAGGCTATTGGATTTCCTACGGCGTCACTTTCATGCAACCGGCGGCTGTGATTAATGCTGATCACGGCTACGGGCTGGTGAAGTTTTTCTTTCTGCTGACCTTTGCTGCGGCGATCCCGGCCATCATTTCCGGTGGCATCGCCGAGCGCGCCCGGTTCGTCCCGCAACTGTGTGCGACAGCACTGATCGTGGCATTCATCTATCCCTTTTTCGAGGGCATGATCTGGAACGGCAACCTGGGTCTGCAAGCCTGGTTACTCGCGCATTTTGGCGCCAGCTTCCATGATTTCGCCGGTTCCGTAGTGGTCCACGCCATGGGCGGCTGGCTGGCGCTGGCGGCGGTGTTGCTGCTGGGGCCGCGCAATGGTCGTTATCGCGAGGGGCGGCTGGTGGCGTTCGCGCCGTCGAGCATTCCTTTTCTGGCGTTGGGCTCGTGGATCCTGATCGTCGGCTGGTTCGGTTTCAACGTGATGAGCGCGCAAACCCTGCAAGGGGTAAGCGGGCTGGTAGCGGTGAACTCGTTGATGGCCATGGTCGGCGGAACGGTGTCGGCATTGATCGTCGGGCGCAACGACCCGGGTTTTCTGCATAACGGCCCACTGGCCGGGCTCGTGGCGATCTGCGCCGGTTCCGACCTGATGCACCCCGTGGGCGCATTGGCCACCGGTGCCATCGCGGGCGCGCTATTTGTCTGGTGCTTTACTGCCGCTCAAGGCAAGTGGCATATCGACGATGTGCTGGGTGTCTGGCCGCTGCATGGTCTGTGTGGCGCATGGGGCGGAATTGCCTGTGGCATTTTCGGTCAGAGCGCGTTGGGTGGATTGGGCGGAGTGAGTCTGGTCAGTCAGTTGATCGGTACTGCATTGGGCGTGGTCGTGGCGCTGGCCGGTGGCTTCGCGGTTTACGGCGTGATCAAGGCGTTTCATGGTCTGCGCCTGAGTCAGGAAGAAGAGTATTACGGCGCAGACTTGTCGGTGCACAAGATCGGCGCCGTCAGTCAGGATTAGCGGCGTGTCTCATTGGCTCGACGGCATTTCGGGGCAGGCCTAGAATAGGCACACAATTTTTTTGGAAGAGCGCTCATGCTTCCTGAATGTCAGCTGTTCGGCACGCTTGGGTGCCATCTCTGCGAAGTAGCCGAAGCCATGTTGATGGAGTTTGTCGAGCGCGGCTTGCTGGTGGAGCTGGTGGACATTGCCGAGGACGAAACATGGTTCGAAGCCTACAGCCTGCGAATTCCGGTCTTGCGCCGGGTTGATACGGGGGCTGAGCTGGGCTGGCCCTTCAGCGCCGACGAAGTGGTTGCGTTCCTGCGCTAACAGTTTTTGCAATGAGCGCGATCCGCCCGTCGCACTTTACGATTGATCCCCTTGGCTTAAGTGATGCGATTCGGATACTGTATGCGCATACAGTTATTCGGATTGCTGCCTTGCCGCCGCTGGTTTTTGGGTTTGAGCGGGCAAGTCCGGGCGTCAGAGGGATGAATCGTGGTCAATGTCGAACAATTGAAAAGCAGCGTGAACCGGATGTCTGTGGACGTGGTACGCGAGGCTGTCGCCGAATTGCGCCTGGATGGCTTGGTGACGGAAGGAAAAACGCCCTTCAATAAACTGCATTTCAATACCTGCTTTGCTGAAATCGAAGCCTTGTTTCAGCGCGCAGGCTATCACCGACAGCTGGATGTCGTGGGTTATCAGGGTTTGTTGTATGCGCTGTATGACCCGGGCCGCTGGGAAGCGGTCGATGTGCTGCGCTGGCTCAAGGAGTACACGGAAGCGGCAGCGCGCGCACAGATACCCGCTTGAGGATTCTCCGCTAGGTTCGTTTCCGCCGCTGTTGGATAATGCCGCTCTGCATTCAGGGTAAGAGCTTTTGTATGTCCACTTCATCGTTTTCTGCCGCACACAGCCAGGCCAGCACGCTTTACTTGCCACCTGGCCCGTGGCAGACCGTTTTCGATTGCCTGTGCGAGCACTTCAGCGCCATCGGTCGTGAACAATGGCTGGACAGAATTGCTCGCGGTCGGGTTCTCGACGCACAGGGCGCGCCGATTGCCCTTGATCTGCCCTACAAGGAAGGTCTGCGGATACATTATTTTCGTGAAGTGCCGGATGAAAAGCCGATCCCGGTAATTGAGTCGATTCTGTACGCGGACGAACATCTGGTCGTGGCAGACAAACCACATTTTTTACCCGTGACCCCGGCAGGTGAATACGTCGAACAGACCTTGTTGCGCCGCCTTATCCATCGACTCGATAACCCGCACTTGGTGCCGCTGCATCGCATTGACCGGCATACGGCGGGCCTTGTGCTGTTTTCGGCCAACCCTCAGAGCCGTTCGGCCTATCAGTCGTTGTTTCCTACGCGACAAATCGAAAAGCGCTACGAGGCGATTGCGCGGGCTTTGCCTGAACTGACTTTTCCACTGGTTCACAAGAGCCGGCTTGTCGATGGCGAGCCTTTCTTCCGCATGCAGGAAGGACCGGGTGCGAGCAACACCGAGACGGCTGTCGAGGTCAGGGAAAAGAACGGTGACCTTTGGCGTTACGCGCTTTATCCGGTGACGGGCAAGAAGCATCAGTTGCGTGTGCACATGACAGCCTTGGGTGCCAGCATCTGCAACGACCCGTTTTATCCACAGGTGCTCAAGGATGTGGAGGATGACTACGCCAATCCGTTGAAACTGTTGGCGCAAGGCTTGAAGTTTGTTGATCCGGTCACGGGGCAGGAAAGAGAGTTCGAGAGCGCGATAACCCTGCAGTGGTGATGATCAAACGGCGTTTTGTTTAGTTGGCCTGGCAAAAAAGTTCGAATTTATGGACTGTTTTAGAGTCACTTGAACAGGCCTCGCGAACGTGGCTTTCAACCTCGGGACGGCTTCATTTCGTTCGGCAGTTCCGAGACCTTCCGTTCAAGGAGACATCCATGAAACGTATCGCTTTCGCTGGAATGTTCATTTGCGCTGCCATGTTGGCTTCTCCTGTATTCGCCTCGCAACAACACGACCTCTGCACCATCAAGCTGCAGGAGCTCAAGGACAAAGTCACCAGCCTGCCAGCTACTTCCGCAGACGCCACCGCAGAAATCAAACGGTTACAGGCCAGCGCTGAAGCCTCTCGGGCGGGCAATGATGATGAAAAATGCATTACTGAAGCCACGCAAGGACTGACACGCGTGGATAAACTGGCCAAAGAACCAAACCCATAAGCTCAACGTTTACAGATTCCAGATACAAAAATGCCCCGACATGTCGGGGCATTTTTATGTCTCTGGTGTAAACCGCGAAGATTACAACTCTTTGACGGTACGAACCTGATCCTTGTTGATGCGGGTCTGTTTGCCATCCAGTTGTTCGAATTCGTAGAAGCCTGAATCCTGATCGTAGCTTGGCGTGTCGACGGCCTGGATTTCGCGACCGTCATTCAAGGTGATCACCGTTGGCGATGCGCAACCGGCGAGGGTAGCAAGGCCCAGTGCGAGCATGAAAGTGGCCAGGGTCCGTTGTGTCATGGGTGTGTCTCCGAAATTAATTCTTTTGGTTACGGAGCTTGAGACGTAAACCGCGCGTGCAAGTTCCTTGGGTTCTTTCAGTCTTACATAGTGTAGTGCGTGCTCAACAATTCCGGAGTATTAAGGTTCGCCAGACGGGGGTCGTTGTCAGGGCATTGCAAGCCAGTCGCACCCAGTTTGCGCATGAGTCGACCCGGGCTTCGCTCGCCATCGTTCCAGGCAGTTTCGAATTCAGCGCTAAGTGCCACGGGAATGACGCACAGCAACGGTTCCCAGTGATCGTCGTGGCGCAGCATCAATGGTGTGTCGGGATGCTGGCTGGCGGCTTCGCGCATGCTGCTGAGCAAGGCGGCATCGATGCGCGGCACATCACAGGGCAAGACCAGCAGGTGCGTATGACGAGCAGCTTTCAGGCCGGCACGAATACCGGCCAGCGGCCCCGGAAAGTCACCTTCGTCGTCGTGAACCAATTGATCGGCGTACGGCGCGTACTTTTCCAAATTTCGGTTACACGAGATGATCAGGTCATCGCTCAGTGGCCGCGTCTTGCGATGCAGATGGGCAATTAACGGCTCACCGTGCCATTCCAGCAAACCTTTGTCCTGACCACCCATTCGTTGGCCGCGACCGCCTGCCAGGAGCAGAATGGAGCAGGGTGGCAAGTCTGTATTTGAGGTCATGGCAAGTCTCCATGGGGGCGGCGAAAAAACGGGGCGCTGTGATATAACACCGGGCTGTTTCTCATACAACTGGACGAGCCTATGAAAGCCAAGGCTGATGTACCTTTTGCACCGCTCAATATCGCGGTGTTGACGGTCAGCGACACCCGTACCCTGGAAACCGATACCTCAGGCCAGGTCTTCGTCGACCGCCTGACCGCTGCGGGCCATAACTTGGCTGCCCGGGTGTTGCTTAAAGATGATCTCTACAAAATCCGCGCGCAAGTTGCCAACTGGATTGCTGACGAAGTCGTGCAGGTGGTGCTGATCACTGGCGGTACCGGTTTTACCGGGCGCGACAGCACTCCGGAAGCGGTGACCTGCCTGCTCGACAAGCAAGTCGATGGTTTTGGTGAACTGTTCCGGCAGATCTCGGTGGCAGACATCGGCACCTCGACGGTTCAATCCCGCGCTCTGGCCGGTCTGGCCAATGGCACGCTGGTCTGCTGCTTGCCGGGTTCGACCAATGCTGTGCGCACCGGTTGGGACGGAATTCTTTCCGAACAACTGGATTCGCGCCATCGGCCATGCAATTTCGTGACTCATCTGAAACAGGCGGCACCCTGTGAATCCCGCGGGTAAGCCGGGCAAGACCGGCAGCCTGATGCCGGTCGAAGTGGCGCTGGCACGTCTGCTGGAAATGGCAGATACCTCACGGATTGTTGAGCGTGAGCGCTTGCCGTTGGCGCAGGTACAGGGCCGTGTGCTGGCCGAAGACCTGGTATCGACGCTGGATCTGCCGCCGTGGCCCAATAGCGCCATGGACGGGTATGCCTTGCGTTTGGCTGACTGGACTGGAGAGCCTTTGGTCGTCAGTCAGAAGATCTTCGCCGGCCAGGCGCCTGACCCCTTGAAGCCGGGCACTTGCGCACGAATCTTCACCGGGGCGCCGGTGCCTGCCGGTGCCGATTGCGTTGAGATGCAGGAAAACGCCGAAGTCCAGCCGGATGAGCGAGTGCGTTTCACCGAAGCCATGGTCCTTGGGCAAAACATCCGACCACAAGGCCAGGAGACCACTGTCGGTGAAGTGATTCTGCCTGCTGGTACGCGTTTGGGCCCGATCGAACAAGGTCTGGCGGCCTCACTGGGTTGCGCCGAGCTGGACGTGATCCGCAAGGTTCGCGTTGCGGTTCTGTCGACCGGGGATGAATTGATTGAACCGGGACAAACCCTTGGGCCGGGGCAAATCTACAACAGCAACCGCGTTTTGCTGTGCAGTTGGTTACAGCGTTTGGGCTGTGAAGTGGTCGATGCCGGAATTCTTCCGGATGACTTGGGTACTACTCGCACGCGCCTCGGCGAACTGAAGGATGTCGACCTGATCCTTTCGACCGGTGGTGTGTCGGTCGGAGAGGCCGACTTTCTCGGCATAGCCTTGCGGGAAGAGGGTGAGCTGGCCTTGTGGAAACTCGCCATCAAACCTGGGAAACCGCTGACATTCGGACACTTTCGCGGTGTTCCGGTGATTGGCTTGCCTGGCAATCCGGCATCGACTCTGGTGACTTTTGCCTTGTTGACTCGGCCTTATCTCTTGCGTCGTCAGGGTGTCAGAGAGGTCGAACCGCTGAAAGTAAAAGTACCGGCAGGGTTTGACTGGCAGAAAGCCGGGAATCGACGCGAGTACTTGCGCGGTCGTCTGGAAAATGGCCGGGCCATCATCTACAAAAATCAAAGTTCCGGTGTGCTGCGTAGCGCTGCTTGGGCTGATGGATTGGTTGAAGTGTTGGAGGATCGCACGCTGGTCGCGGGTGACAGTGTTTACTTCATTCCGCTGAGCGAAGTCCTGGGTTGAAACGGGTAGCCGTCATGTCACGCAAGCCCGGCGTGAACCGGGTTTTGCGTTCATGACTGATCAGTGAGCCAGGAGCAGTGTCACGAGCTGGTCGAAGCGACTATTGGCGATCCAGCCCAGTAGCCCAAGAACGACGGCGGTTCCCCCTGCGGAATAGGCAAGTCGGTGTTTGATGGTTTTGACGTCGCTGCGAACTTCTTCCATGTCACGGCGGATGTACTTGAGGTGTGTTTCCAACTCTACGACGCGAGGTTCCATATCAACTTCTCCATTGGGTTTTGCACTGTTTTTGAGTTCGGCCGGTTGAGTGGCCCGTTTCTCTGCGAGCGGTACGACCGGAAACACCGGTAGCCTGAGGTCATGGCTTTGCATGGCACGTCCTTGTGTTGTCCTGCTGATGACTGAAAACCGTGGGCACCAAAGTGTACCAATCACACTTTTTGGTCAATTGAGCCGATTCCTCACGTTTTGTAAGAAAAATCCTGCCGTGTAGGACGCAACAGCGTCCAGCTGGAAATAATTCAAATTTCAAGCGACTTTTATCGGGTGCAACGAGGTCAACATCTCCCGTAGGCCATTCAAATCCGGGAGCGACAATAATGAGCGAACGCAAGGCGCTATTGATTTTGCATGGCAAGCAGGCGCTAAACGAGGAGGTTCGTGCTGCTGTTGAAAGCAAGCGCGAAAAAGGTTGGGAGCTGGCCGTTCGCGTGACTTGGGAGGCCGGCGACGCACAGCGGTTGGTGGATGAGGCGTTGGCAGCAGGATACAGTCGGATCATCGCTGGCGGTGGCGATGGCACCGTGCGTGATATCGCCGAAGCCATCGCTGCGCAATCGAAGCAGGCCAGCCTGGTGTTGATGCCACTGGGAACCGCCAACGATTTTGCGCGCGCTGCCGGTGTTCCGCTGGAGCCTGCCGAGGCACTGGATTTATTGGACGTAGCGCCTAGCGCCATCGACCTGGGAGAGGTTGGCGGGCAGATATTCCTGAACATGGCCACCGGCGGATTTGGCAGTCAAGTCACGGCTAACACTTCCGAGGACTTGAAAAAGGTGCTCGGTGGCGCGGCTTATCTGTTTACCGGCCTCACACGCTTCAGCGAGTTGCACGCAGCGTATGGCGAGTTACACGGTCCGGACTTTCAGTGGAGTGGCGAGTTGCTGGCCTTGGGTATCGGCAATGGCCGGCAGGCGGGTGGCGGTCATGTGTTGTGTCCGCAGGCACTGGCTGACGACGGTTTGCTCGATATCAGTATTTTGCCGGCCCCGCAGGAGGTAGTGGGTACCTTGAAAAACCTGCTGGCTGATGGCTTTGGCATCGACAATATGTTCGTGCGGGCGCGGTTGCCATGGGTTGAAATCAAGGTGGCCGAAGGTCTTTACATCAATCTCGATGGCGAACCGCTGGAAGGTGACAGCCTGCGTTTCTCGGCGCGACCGGCAGCATTGCTGGTGCATCTGCCTGAGCAATCGCCGCTGTTAAGCACGACTCAACCTGTCAGTCGTCCAGACTGATGATCTGCTCACGAACCGCGAACAGCACCAGGCCAGCCACATCGAAAATCTGCAAGCGTTTCATGATCTGCGAGCGGTGGGTTTCGACAGTCTTGACGCTCAGGCCCAGGCCGTTGGCGATTTCCCGGGTGGATTTGCCGCGAACGATCAGTCGAAGGATTTCCAGCTGACGAGCAGTGAGGTTATGCGAGTCAGCAGACTCCGGCTGGTTTTTTTGCCGGGTGAGCGCTTGGGTAATAACGGTATGGGCGATGGCCGGGCTCAGGTAGCGTTCATTGTTACGCAAGGCTTCCAGTGCATGTTCCAGTTCGGTGGCCGTGGTGTCCTTGAGCAGATAGCCATGGGCCCCGGATTCCAGCGCCTGCATGATGAGTGCGGGGTCGGTGTGCATCGACAGGATCAGCACCTTGCTCTGCGGGCGAATTCGCTTGAGTTGCGTCAAGGCCTCGAGGCCACCGGTTTGCTTCATGGAAATATCCAGCAGCACAATGTCCGGGGACAAATGCTCAACCATCGCGAGTAATTGCGAGCCGTCATTGGCCTCGCCAATAACCGCGTACCCAGGAAGGTCCATCACCAGGGCGCGCACGCCAGCCCTGATCAGCGAGTGGTCATCCACCAGAAGTAAGTTACAAGTCAATGCATAACCTTATTCGTACTGGCCCGCTCGAACGCGCGAGGCGCCCAGGGGAAGAGGGCTTCGATTTGTGTGCCTTTGCCAGGTTCGCTGGTGACGGTCAGGGTGCCACCCAGTTGATTGATGCGTTCCGACATCCCGGCCATTCCGCGTTGCCCCTCGCGGCCGGGGTCGGTGGCGGGCGAAAACCCCTGGCCGTCGTCACTGATCAGCAGTGACAGGCCTTTTGGTAAACGCTGCAGGCAAACCAGCAGGTTTTTCGCTTCGGCATGCCGCAGCATGTTGGTGACGGCTTCCTGAGTAATTCGAAAGGCCGCCACTGCCATTTCTTCGGGAATACCGGTCAGACGCTGATGGCATTCCAGGCTCCAGTGCACGGGGGTATTGGCGAGTGTCTTGAGCAAATGCGCACGCAGGCTCGCCTCCAGCCCAAGACTGGCCAGCTGCCTGGGATTGAGGATGGCCGAAACATCACGAACTTTGGTGAGAGTTTCTTCCAGCGTGTCGCAAAGCACCGTGCATTGTTCCTGGAGCTCTTCCGGCATTCGGCGTTTGAGCCAATCACTTTGCAGTTTGGCAGCGGTCAGCAATTGACCGATGTCGTCATGGAGTTCTCGACTGAGTCGATGGCGTTCGTTTTCCTGGACTTGCAGCAAGCGATCGGCCAGTTCCTGGGGCTGAAATTTGATTGACTTGCGTGACAGGCAGTACTGCACCCAGACACAGCTCAACGCCGCGATGTCGAGTATCAACAGACTCAGAGGCAGGGTGGTGGACAGGCTGTAGACCAGCAAGCTGCCAAGCGTTGCACAGGCGCACAGCAATAGGGTGAACCGTCGGGCGTTTTCTCGGGAGGGTGGCCACTTGGCGATGGACTTGAGACTGGCGTACATAGCGGATGGAGCCAATGGATGTTCGCTGCGGGCAGACCGGTCATTCTGGCTGACAGGCCTATGTTTTGTAGTGTTGGGCATCGACTTCAACGGGACGCACTTCTGTATGAGAAATCCAGCCTGGAACTTGATCGGGTCGCAGCCCTGACAATCACATTGCCATTAATTGACGTCAACTAATGGGCGGCATGATAGCACCTAAGATACCGTTGGTCGCGCTTGTGATAGATGTCCATTAAGTCAGGAATCAAGACGTTTTGGACGTTAGTTCCATAAAGGGAAAAGTGGCGTTGTTGTCGCCGGGAAGAGTCGGATGTGCGTAGGTATATTGGCTGTTAATACCAGGCAACACCCTAGGCAAGGCGGGTAGTCCAGCTATCGAGGGGAATAGTTATTTGTTTAGAGTTGTCGTGAATAGGTATGAAATATTCAATAACGACATACGTGGACTCAAATTTTTAAGCAGTCATCGCAGTAAAATTATGCGCTACGACTCCGCTCTGCGGATTTAAGCCTGCCGCTCTGCGTAGGAAACAAGTGTGAATGGTCTGGAATTAACCGGTGGCTGAAACTGGCTTTGTCCGACCTGGAAGGCAAAGGCTTCGATCAGTGTGGTCTGTTCACTTTCGTCGAGGCTCAGCTGGCCGGTTTCCTGATCGATAAGCTCAAGTTGCCATGCAATCAATGTCAGGCAATCTTTCAGCGCATTCAGGGCTTCATCGTGCAGGTCCATGTGATTCTGCGCGTGGTTCAACAGGCCATGAATGTGCAGGGAAAACTCGGAAACCGCCGCCAGCGCGAGAGCGTCTGCCTTGTTGGCGAGCTTGAGCAGGGTGCTGAGCATGCAATCGATGGCGTCCTTGTCATTGCTGATCAGTTGCAAATGACTCAGGCATTCCTCGGTTTTGGCCAGGAGTGTTTCGGCCTCGACGAGAAACTCGGGGACCCGCTTTGCCCATTCATTACGATTGTTCGGCATGCTTATCTCCACAACGTCATGACTAATGAGGGAATGTCGTGTGTGTCGACGAGGACGATCTGCGTCCCGACGTAACCGTTTCGTCGCGAGACCGCGCTCCGGCCTGCATGAATGCGGGCTGAGGAGTTTGAGAAGGTGGATGGCCACTTACCTGCGATCGCACACAAAAGCCTGACTCCATTCATGCAATGAGAATGGCGTCACATTAATGGCTATTGGATATTGCGAATATCAGGTTGGGCCTGATTGTGGGTAAGGGAAACCCTTATGCAGCGGAACTTAACGCGAAGACTGTGGTCGCGCCACAGAGAATGTAGCAGATGAAATTACATCGCCAGTAAAGCATGATGTTAATGTGACATCAATGCTGGAGCATCGCATTTTGCTTGGGGTCAAGCTCCGGCAAAAACAGCCGATATCCCTCTATTAGCGAATTCATCAGAACAAGAGCAGGAGTCATTAATGGCCGGCATTCTCGATACGGTAGACCAACGTACGCAATTGGTGGGTGAGAATCGCCTGGAAATTCTCATGTTCAGGCTGGCCGGGCGGCAATTGTTCGCGATCAACGTGTTTAAAGTTCAGGAAGTTTTGCAACTGCCGAAGTTGACCCTGATGCCTCAGCGCCATCCGTTCGTCTGCGGCGTCGTCAACCTGCGTGGGCAGACCTTGCCGGTGATCGATTTGTCCCAGGCCATCGGCATGCGTCCGCTGATACCCGGTCCCAACAGCACGATTATCGTCACGGAGTACAACCGTTCGGTGCAGGCGTTCCTGGTCGGTGGCGTGGACCGCATCGTCAACATGAACTGGGAAGCGATTCTGCCGCCGCCGACCAGCGCTGGTCGCCAGCATTACCTGACGGCCATCAGCAAGGTCGACGATCAGTTGGTGGAAATCATCGACGTCGAAAAAGTCCTGGCTGAAATCGTCCCGTACAACGCCAAGGTTTCCCGCGACAAACTCGACGATCCGGTGCTGGAGCGTGCCCGTGGTCGCGAGGTGCTACTGGTGGATGACTCCAATGTGGCCCTCGCGCAATTGCGCGACACCCTCGGACAGCTGGGCGTGAAAATGCACATCGCCAGTGATGGCTTGAAGGCATTGAACATGCTCAAGGCCTGGGCCGATACCGGCGTGAACATGACCGACAAGTTGCTGATGGTGTTCACCGACGCCGAAATGCCGGAAATGGACGGCTACCGCCTGACCACCGAAATCCGAAACGATCCGCGTCTGCGCGGCCTGTATGTGGTGTTGCACACGTCATTGTCCGGCAGCTTCAACGACTCGATGGTGAAGAAGGTCGGCTGCGACAATTTCCTCTCCAAGTTCCAGCCGGACAAACTCGTCGACGTGGTGCGCCAGCGCCTGATGCTCGACGCCGTGCCGGCCTGATCATGACCAGAAACCACCTGTAGGAGCCGGCTTGCCGGCGATGGCGTCCGTAAGATCGCTATCGCCAGCGAGCCGGCTCCTACAGGTTGAGTCCGTGAGGACGCTTTCCCCGGCGAGCAAGCGCTTCTGTCTTCAGCCTTTGATTCAGCAATCAAGCTCGTATAGGGTGGCGTTTTTGCCTCCCAGGGAGCTGGCCATGCTGCGTCTGAGCGCGCTTTATCGTTATCCGTTGAAATCCGGCAAGGGCGAGACCCTTCAGCAGGTCACTCTCGATAAGCTCGGGCTGGACGGGGATCGACGCTGGATGCTGGTGGACGAGGCCAGCGGGCGTTTCCTGACTCAGCGCGCGGTGGCAGAAATGAGTCAACTCTCGGCGCTGTGGAATGCCGCCGGTGGCTTGACCCTCAGCGCCCCCGGCCACTCGCCGCTCGATATCGCCTTGCCTGCCAGCGATGCCGAATTGCGTGGTGTCACTATTTGGCGCGATACGTTACGTGTCCCCGATGCCGGTGACGCGGCGGCTGCCTGGGTCAGTGCGTTCATTGGCAAGCCGACGAGGCTGGTGCAAGTGCCGCTTGATCGTGCGCGGACTACACAGGCCGGATATGGCAAGGACGATGATCAGGTCGCATTTGCGGATGGTTTTCCGTTGCTGCTGATCGGGCAGGCGTCCCTGGAGGATCTGTCGCAAAAGGTCGGGCGACCATTGGAGATGCTGCGCTTCCGGCCGAACCTGGTGATCGAAGGCAGCGAGGCGTTTGCCGAGGATGGCTGGAAGCGCATTCGCATTGGCGATGTCGAGTTCCGCGTAGTCAAACCGTGCTCACGTTGCATTCTGACCACCATCGACCCGCAGACCGGTGAACGCAGCGCTGATCGCGAACCGTTCGCCACCTTGCAGAAATATCGGTCCGAGGCTGATGGTGCGATGTTTGGGCAAAATCTGGTCAATGACAGTAATGGCTGGCTGGAAGTAGGCATGCCGGTCACCATTCTTGAGTAAAAACCGCTGAACAAAAAAATGCCCGTGTTTTTGCACACGGGCATTTTTTGTCGCTGTGAACCCCAGGGTTTTAGCCGCGGTATTCGCACAGGTAAGCGGTGTCGACGGCCACTTTCAGCTGGAACTTGCTGTTGGCTGGCACATTGAACTGGCTGCCGGCGGCGAAGGTTTCCCAGTCGTTGCCGTCTGGCAGTTTGACAGTCAGGGCGCCGGACACCACGTGCATGATTTCACGCTGGCTGGTGCCGAATTCGTATTCGCCCGGAGCCATGACGCCGATGGTCGCAGGACCTTCAGCGGTGCCAAAGGCGATCGACTTGACGGTGCCGTCGAAGTACTCGTTGACTTTAAACATGGGCGATTCCTCGAAAAGGGCTTAAAAGGGCCGGCCAGTATGCACAAGGCCCAAGGCGTCGTCACCTGTCTAAAGCGGCAGAACCAGAGGCAACAGCCGTGCGGTATTGCGCGCATCTTCGAGCGCCCGATGTTGCTGGCCGGTGAACTGCAACCCGGCCAGTTGCAGGGCGCCGTTGAGCCCCAGCGGACGCTCCAGCCGCCGGACCTTGGCAAAGCGCTGTTTCAGGTTCATGTGCGGCACATTGCTCAAGACGCTGTCGAGTTGCAGGCGTTGCCATTCCTGAAGCAATTGTTTGCGATCGTAATCGCCCCAACTGACCCAACCTTCAAGGCCTGTGTGATGTTGGCCCAGCCAACGCTCAAACGAGGCCCAGACCTCGCTCAATGGCTGCGCCGCATCGATATTGGCTTGGGTAATGTGCGTCAGTTCCCGGCAAAAAGGCGTGAGCAGGGGCCGACGCAGCGGTCGGACGAAGCGTTGGAAATGATCCACTTCTCGCCCTTTACGATCCACCAGGGTGGCGCCGATTTCGATGATTTCCATTTCAGTTACTGGCCAGCCACCCTCATCGGTGGTGGCTTCCAGATCTATGACCAGCCAGTGAGGCATCGCCGGGTTCCTGGTATCCGCGTGCTGATAGGGTTTGAGCGTAGCCAAACCCGGCGGTTCCGCCTAGCGGCTTATTCGACCTCCAACAGAATCTGACGGTTTTTCACCTGATCGCCGACCTGTACCTGCAAGCGCTTGAGCACGCCGTCGATGCCTGACTTGAGCGGATGTTCCATTTTCATCGCTTCCAGCACCACCAGCAGTTGGCCTTTGCTGACCTGGCTGCCTTCACTGACCAATACATCGACGATCGCCCCATCCATCGGCGCCTTGAGGGTGCCGGAGCTGACGCTGGCCTGGCTGCTGACCAACATCTGGGTCCGATCCGTCAGTCGCAGGCTGCCCGGACGGGTGAATAGCCAGAGTTGCCCGTCCTCCTGGCGATAGTCATGGCACTGCCGAATGCCGTCGATTTCGATAGTTGCCAAGCGTCCGTCGCACTCGATGATCTTCAGTTCCAGGCTTCGGGTGGCGACTTCAATCCGGTACGGCTCACCCGGTGCAGCATTCAATTCCACCAACCACTCCTCATCATCCAGGCCGAGTCGATACCGTAGCGGCACGCTGGCGTTGTTGCGCCAACCGCTCAGCGGACCTTGGTGAGCCTGCGCGGAAGATTGGTAGAACAGGGCCGCAGCAATCGCCAGTTCCTCGGCGCCGGGCACATGCGGGTGCAGGCTCGGATGGTCGGCGAAATACTGCTGGATGAAGCCGGTGCTGAACTCGCCACGGATGAACTGTGGGTGTTGCAGCAGGCCGGCGAGCAGGCGCTGATTGCTCTGAACCCCCAGCAGCACGCTGTCTTGCACCGCTCGCAGCAGCTTGCGTCGGGCTTCTTCGCGGGTGGCACCATGGGCGATGATCTTGCCCAGCATCGGGTCGTAGAAAGGGCTGACGTGCCGTCCCTCGATCAGTCCATGGTCGATCCGCACGCCGCTTTGGATTGCAGGTTCCCAGGCATCGATGCGCCCGGTTTGTGGCAGGAAGCCTTGAGTCGGGTCTTCGGCATACAAGCGTACTTCGATGGCATGCCCGTTGAGTTGCACCTGATCCTGGCGTAACGGTAGCGGCTGTCCTTCGGCAATGTTCAGTTGCCAGGCCACCAGATCCAGCCCGGTAATCAGTTCGGTAACCGGGTGTTCCACTTGCAGGCGCGTATTCATTTCCAGAAAGTAAAAATGCCCGCGCGCATCCAGCAAAAACTCAACGGTTCCCGCGCCGACGTAATTCACCGCGCGCCCGGCCTTGAGCGCGGCTTCACCCATGGCTTGGCGCAGTTCTACGGTCATCACCGGGCACGGGGCTTCCTCGATGACTTTCTGGTGACGGCGCTGGATCGAACAATCACGCTCGCCGAGGTAGATCAAGTTGCCATGTTGATCGCCGAACAACTGCACCTCGACATGCCGAGGTTCGATCAACGCCTGTTCGAGGATCAACTCAGCGCTGCCAAAACCGTTCAGGGCTTCGGAGCGTGCGGTGCGAATCTGCTCCAGCAGATCACTGGCGCTGTGTACCAGCCGCATGCCGCGCCCACCACCGCCGGCACTGGCCTTGATCATCAGCGGGTAGCCGATGCGTTCGGCTTCGCGGCTGAGGGTCGCGTCATCCTGTTCGGCGCCTTGATAGCCTTTGATGCAGGGCACACCGGCGTCGAGCATGGCGATTTTCGACAGGCGTTTGCTGCCCATCAGTTCGATGGCTTCGGGGCTGGGGCCGATGAAGGTGATGCCGGCGTGTTGGCAGGCGAGGGCGAATTCGGCGTTTTCCGAGAGGAAGCCGTAGCCGGGATGGATCGCGTCCGCGCCAGTGCGGTTGGCGGCTTCGATGATTGCCGGGATGTTCAGATAAGACTGCTGCACCGGGGCCGGGCCAATGTTCACGGCTTCGTCGGCCATTTGCACATGCAGGGCATCGGCGTCGGCATCGCTGAACACCGCCACCGTGCGATAGCCGAGGGCCTGGGCGGTGCGCTGGATGCGGCAGGCGATTTCACCGCGGTTGGCGATCAGGATCTTGCTGAATCCGGGCATGTTCTGTTCCCTGGGTTATTGCGCTGAATTTGATGGCCTCATCGCGAGCAGGCTCGCTCCTACATTTGAAACGCATTCCAATGTAGGAGTGAGCCTGCTCGCGATGCTTTTAAGAAGCCCACCCCGGTTTGCGTTTTTGCACAAACGCCATCGTGCCCTCGACGCCCTCGGCGCCGGTCACCGCGTCACTGAACCACTCGGCGGCTTGATCCAGTAAGTCGCTCGACGGCTGCACGGCACTCGCCAGCAGCAACTTCTTAGTCGCCGCATTCGCCCCCGGTGCGCAACACAAGACATGAGCCAACACTTCATCCAGGCGTTCGGCCAATGCTTGCGCGTCGTGCTCGACAAAATGCACCAACCCCATCCGCCGCGCCTGTGTGCCGTCGAACCGGGCCGCGGTCAGGGCCAGTCGCCGGGCGTGGGTCAGGCCGATGCGTTGCACCACGAACGGCGCGATCTGCGCCGGCAGCAGGCCAAGACTGGTTTCCGGCATGCCGAATTGCGCCTGATGGTCGGCCATGGCGATGTCGCTGACGCACGCCAAGCCAAAACCACCACCGAGCACCGCGCCTTGCAGCACGGTGATCACCACTTGCGGTGCGTGTTGCGTTTCTTCCAGCAAGGCACCGAAGGCTCGGTTCAATTCGCGGTACGCGGTCGGGCCTTGGGCGCGGGCGTTGGCCATGTCCTTGATGTCGCCGCCGGCACAGAAATGCCCACCGGCACCACCGATCACCAAGGCACGAATCTTTCTGTCATCGCGCACGGCCGCCAGCACCGCACGCAGTTCGGCGACCATCTGCAAGCTCATGGCGTTGCGGCTTTCCGGGCGATTGAGGGTGATGTGCAGCACGCCGTTATGTGGTTCGAGCAACAAGGTCTGGCAAACCGGCAGGGCGCTCATTTCTTTTTCCCCGGCAGGATGCCCATGAGTTTGCAGATGATCCCCAGCATGATTTCATCGGCGCCGCCGCCAATCGACACCAGCCGCACGTCGCGGTAGGCGCGGGCCACCGGGTTGTCCCACATAAAGCCCATGCCGCCCCAATATTGCAGGCAACTGTCACTGACCTCGCGGCCCAGCCTTCCGGCCTTGAGTTTGGCCATGGAGGCCAGGCGGGTAACGTCCTGGCCTTTGATGTATTGCTCGGTCGCTTGATAGACCAACGCCCGCAGGCATTCGATTTCGGTTTGCAGTTCAGCCAGGCGGAAGTGAATGACCTGGTTGTCGATCAGCGCGCTACCGAAGGTTTTGCGCTCCTTGCAATATTCGATAGTGCTGTCGACGCAATACTCCAGCCCTTTGATCATGTTCGCCGCGCCGAACAGGCGTTCCTCCTGGAACTGCAGCATTTGCATCATGAACCCCGCGCCTTCATGGCCGATGCGATTGCGCTGCGGCACGCGCACGTTGTCGAAAAACACCTGGGCGGTTTCCGAACTGCGCATGCCGAGTTTGTCCAGGTGCGAGCTGAGGCTGATGCCCTGCGTGTTCATCGGCACCATGATCAGTGACTTGTTGATGTGCGGTTTGTCGTCCGACGTGTTGGCCAGCAGGCAAATAAAGTCGGCGCTCGGCGAGTTGGTGATCCACATCTTGCTGCCGTTGATTACGTAGTCATCACCGTCCTTGCGTGCGGTGGTTTTCAAACCGGCCACGTCGGAACCGGCGCCGACTTCGGAGACGCCGATGCAGCCGACCTGCTCGCCGCTGATGGCCGGGCGCAGGAATTCCTCACGCAGTTCATCGGAGCCGAAACGGGCGAGGGCCGGGGTGCACATGTCGGTCTGCACGCCGATGGACATCGGAATGCCGCCGCAATGAATGGTGCCGAACTCTTCGGCGGCGACAATCGAGTAGCTGTAGTCCAGCCCCATACCGCCAAATTTTTCCGGTTTGGAAATCCCCAACAGGCCAAGGTCGCCAGCCTTGCGGAAGATCTCGTGAATGGGAAAACGCCCGGCCTTTTCCCATTCCTCGACGTGCGGGTTGATCTCGTGCTCGACGAATTGGCGGACAGTGCGGCGCAGTGCTTCGTGTTCCTGGGTGAAGATCATTCTTATTGTTCTCCTCTGATCGCCCTTAGAAGCGGGCTACACCAAAACTGTTGGCTTGCAGCGGCCGCACCTCGGCCTCGTGGCAGATGTCCAGCAAGTAACCGAGCAAGGTCCGGGTATCGCGCGGGTCGATCAAGCCGTCGTCCCACAGATTGGCACTGCCATACAGCGCCGTGGACTGGCTGTCGAGTTTCTGCGCGGTGACCTGCTCCAGCATGTCGAGCATTTTCGGGTCGGGCACCAAGCCATCCTTGGCCTGTTTGGCTTCGGTGACAATGCGCAGCACTTTGCCCGCTTGCGCGCCGCCCATCACGGCGGTGCGGCTGTTGGGCCAGGCGAAGATGAAGCGCGGGTCGAGGCCACGGCCGCACATCGCGTAGTTGCCGGCGCCATAGGAACCGCCGACGACGATGGTCAGCTTCGGCACCCGAGCATTGGCCACCGCCTGGATCATCTTGGCGCCGTGCTTGATCACGCCTTGCTGTTCCGATTCGGTGCCGACCATGAATCCGGTGGTGTTGTGGAAAAACAGCAAGGGCGTCTGGCTCTGGTCGCAGAGCTGAATGAACTGCGCCGCCTTGCTCGCACCTTTTGGCGTGATCGGGCCGTTGTTGCCTATGAAGCCGCAAGCACGGCCCTGGATTTTCAGTTGACCGCAAATGGTCTGTTGATCGAACTCGCCTTTGAATTCGAGAAAGTTTGAGCCGTCGGCAATGCGAGCGATGATTTCGCGCACGTCGTAAGGTTTTTTCGGATCGTCCGGGACCAGCCCCAGCAATTCATCGATGGGGTAGAGCGGCTCTTCATATTGCCGCTCGGGCAGCCACTGCAATTGGTCGTTCCACGGCAGCATGCTGACGATCTCTCGCGCCTGGCGCACGCCGTCGGCGTCGTTTTCGGCCAGGTATTCGGCGGTGCCGGCCGTTTGCGCGTGCATCTCGGCGCCGCCCAGTTCTTCGTCGGTGGCGACTTCACCAGTGGCTGCTTTCAGTAACGGCGGGCCGGCCAGAAACAGCTTGGCCTTGCCGCGCACCACCACGACGTAATCCGACAATCCCGGCTGATAAGCACCGCCCGCCGTGGCCGAACCATGAACCACAGTGATCTGCGGCAAGCCCATGGCCGACATCCGCGCCTGATTGGCAAAGCTGCGCGCGCCTTCGACGAAAATCTCGGCGGCGTAATTGAGATTGGCGCCACCGCTTTCAGCAAGGGTAATCACCGGCAGTTTGTTTTCCATGGCGATCTGTTGCAGGCGCAGGGATTTTTTCAAACCGCTGGGGGAAATGGTCCCGCCCTTGATCGCGCTGTTGTTCGCCACCACCAGCAATCGCACGCCGGACACATAACCGATCCCGGCGATCAGGCCGCCACCGGCCGAGCTACCGTCCTTGTCGTCGTGCAGTTTATAGCCAGCCAGACTGGCCAGTTCGAGGAACGGAGCGCCCGGGTCCAGCAGTAGATTGAGGCGCTCACGGGGCAGCAGTTGCCCGCGTTTGTCGAATTTCGCTTTGGCTTCGGCCGCCTTGTTCAGCAGGTTCTGTTCGAGCGCTCGGACTTGCTCGATACCCACCAGCATCGCCGCGCGATTGCGGGCGAACTGTTCGCTGTGCGGATCGAGTTGCGACTGAATCACCGGCATGGGTTATTCCTTGTCCTTGAGCACGTCCGGAAGGTACGCACGGTGAAAGCCGTTGTACGACTCGCTGTTTTTGGCCTTGTGAATCGGCCAGGCGCGTCCGCCTAGACTGGCGGCGCCATCAATGCGCAGGGTGCTGCCGCTGATGAACGCTGCTGCCGGGCTCAACAAAAAAACAATCGCCGCGCTGACCTCTGATTCGGTGCCGATGCGCTTGAGCGGCACATGCTCACGCAAGGTCGGAATCACCGCCTTGAACGCACCTTCGTAGGTGTCCATGCCGCTGGACGCAACCCAGCCCGGCGCCACGGCGTTGACTCGCACCCCGGCATGACCCCACTCAAAAGCCGCGGTCTTGGTCAGGTTGTCCATGCCCGAACGCGCCGCGCCGGAGTGGCCCATGCCGGGCATGCCGCCCCACATGTCGGCAAGCATGTTGACGATGGCGCCGCCGTGCTTGCTCATGGACTGGTTGAACACTTCACGGGCCATCAGGAAACCGCCCACCAGATTGGTGCGCATCACGGTTTCGAAACCTTTCTGATTGATCGAGGCCAGAGGCGAGGGGTACTGCCCGCCAGCGTTGTTGACCAGGCCATGGATCGGGCCGTGCTTGCGGATCAGTTCGCTGACCAGATGGGTCACCGCTTCTTCCTCACGGATATCGCAGGTGCTCCAGTCCGCCTTGCCGCCATCTTCGGCGATTTCGGCAGCGACGGATTTCAGCTTGTCGGCCTTGCGTCCGACCAGCAAAACATGAGCGCCGAGGGCCGCCAGTTCATGTGCGGTGCAACGGCCGATGCCGCTGCCGCCGCCGGTGACGATGATGTTTTGGCCGGCAAACAGGTTGGCTTTGAAAATCGAATCGTAGGCCATGGCGGCAGTCCTCTAGTTGACCTGGTCGGCGATGCGTTGCGGCACCGGAATCTGAATCTCCAGCAGTTGCTGGGCGAACGCCTTGCCTTGTGGATCAATGCGCAGGCTGGCGACACCGCCGCCGCCGAGGGCGTTTTCCAGCAGGAAATTCAGGCTGTGGGTGGCGGGCAAATACCAGCGCTCGACACGTCCGTGGATCGGATCGAGGACATGGCTCATCCAGTCGACGATCACTTCCGGGGTCAAGGCTTCGGCGATCCACGGCAGGTATTCGGGGTCGCGGGCCATGACGCCGATGTTGCTGTGGTTGCCCTTGTCGCCCGAGCGCGCCACCGCCAGTTTCACCAGTGCCACGCTGGCGTCGGCCAGGCCTGCGGGTTTGGGTGGCTCGAACGGCACCGGCAGGTCGGCGCTGTCGAGCACATCGACGGCGGGCAGGGCGCACGGTTGGCGCTGGCCCATGAGGTCAATTTCCAGCGTGCAGGCGCTTTTGTCGATCAGGAACGAGAACAAGCGGATCAGCGGATACACCGTCGGCCGGCCCCCGACAATCCCGGTCAACCCCGGTGCCATGCCGGTGGCGGCCTGGGCGATCTCTCGGGAAAACACGATCAGTGCCTGTTTGCTCGGATGACGCACGGCGAGTTTGATCACCACTTCGCGGCTGTCCTGGCGTTGGCCGTGGGGACCGTAAGTGGCTTCGCTGCCGAGCAGTTCGATGTTCACGTCGCTGTAAGGGGGCCAGCCACGTTGAGTGAAGATCTCTGAGGTCTTGTTGATGATGGCTTCACTGACGCGGCGGGCCTTGTCCACCGCATCAATGCCGGCGATCAGGCAACTGGCGGTGCAACGGAAACCGTCCGGGTAGGTGGCGCTGACCTTGTATTGATCCGTCGGCGGCAAACCTTTTGCGCCATGCACCTGAACCGCATTCTTGCCTTGTTGCACGAGTTTGACCTGGGTGAAATCGCAGACCACATCAGGCAATAGATAGGCCCGTGGATCGCCGATTTCATAGAGCATCTGTTCGCCCACCGTCAGCGGTGTGACCAGCCCGCCGGAACCTTCGGGTTTGCTCACGACAAACTGGCTGTCGGCGCTGACTTCGACGATGGGAAAACCGATGTGTTCGTAGTCGGGCACATCGCGCCAGTCGGTGAAGTTGCCGCCGGTGCACTGGGCGCCACATTCGATGATGTGCCCGGCCAGCGCCGCCTGGGCCAGTTTGTCGTAGTCGTGCCACGACCAGCCGAACTCATGCACCAGTGCGGCGCTGACCACGGCGCTGTCGACCACGCGCCCGGTGATGACGATATCCGCCCCGAGGCGCAGGGCTTCGACGATGCCCGGTGCACCGAGGTAGGCGTTGGTTGAAACGCACATCGGCGGCAGAGGAACGCCGCTGAACATTTCATGAATGCCGCGGGTGCTCAGTTGTTTGAATTGCGGTTGCAGGTCGTCGCCCAATAGCACGGCGATCTTCAGTGCGACGCCGGCCTTGTCGCAAGCCGCTTGCAGGGCGGCGGCGCAGGCTTGCGGGTTGACGCCACCGGCATTGCTGATGACACGGATTTTTTGTTCGGCGAGTGGGCTGAGCAGGGGGGTTAGGACTTCAATGAAGTCGCTGGCGTAGCCGGCCTGGGGATCTTTCATCCGTGCGCCGGCCATGATCGACAGGGTGATTTCGGCCAGGTAATCGAAGACCAGATAGTCCAGGCGTCCGCCTTCCACCAGCTGCGCAGCGGCGGTCGAGGTATCGCCCCAGAAGGCGCTGGCGCATCCGATGCGAATTGTTTTTGGCGCAGTCAATTCCATAACCACCTCCGACAGATGTGCATCGAGACTACCAAGCAAGCGCTTGGTTTGTAAACGGCTGAAATATCTTCTGCCCGAGCGCTTGCTTGGTTGCCATTGCCAGCTTAAATTGCCCGCGAAACCCCGCTGTTTTAGCGGTGATCGGCGTATTGGATTGATCGACTGTAGGAGAGAACGGGTGGACGAGCAAAAAGCCCTGAGGGTCATGCGCGAATTGGTCGACAACGGCCAGTTGACCGATCCGGACAGCGCCCGCGGCAAGCTGCTGCAAGTGGCGGCTCACCTGTTTCGCAATAAAGGCTTCGAGCGCACCACCGTGCGCGATCTGGCGGGTGCCGTGGGCATTCAGTCGGGGAGCATTTTCCATCACTTCAAAAGCAAGGACGAAATCCTGCGGGCGGTGATGGAGGAAACCATTCGCTACAACACCGCGTTGATGCGCGCAGCCATTGCCGATGCCAACAACGTACGTGAGCGGGTGCTGGCGCTGATCCGCTGTGAATTGCAGTCGATCATGGGCGGCAGTGGCGAGGCCATGGCGGTGCTGGTCTACGAATGGCGTTCGCTGTCCGAGGACGGCCAGGCCAAGGTTCTGGCGCTGCGTGACATCTATGAAGACATCTGGCTGCAGGTGTTGGGCGAAGCCAAGACCGCCGGTTTCATCCGTGGTGATGTGTTCGTCACCCGGCGTTTTCTCACCGGGGCGCTGTCCTGGACCACCACCTGGTTTCGCGCCGGTGGCAGCATGAGCCTCGATCAATTGGCCGATGAGGCGCTGATCCTGGTACTGGAGGAAAAATAATTAGATTGTGTTGGTCGGCAGGAAACTGGCTAACTGGGCGAAACCGCCTAGCTTGATTGCATTGATGCAGTATTTTTGGGGAGTGGGTTGTTTTGATGTCTTCGCCAATTCGGACGGCTTCACGGCTTTTGCTGGCGATGCTTGCGGCGTTGTGGATGGTGCCTTCACCGGCGGCACAACTGGTGCGCATCGGTGCCGCGCATTTTCCACCGTACACCGTGCGCCCGGAAACCGGTGCCGATACGGGCTTGCTGCCGCAACTGGTCGAAGCGCTCAATACCTTGCAAAACGACTATCAATTCGTGCTGGTGCCCACCTCCATTCCCCGGCGTTTTGGTGACTTCAAGCAAGGCCGGATCGACATGGCGATCTTCGAAAATCCCGCCTGGGGTTGGGAAGCCATTCCTCACACCGACGTTGATATGGGGCTGGAAGACGCCGAGATTTTTGTCGCACAACGCCAGCCCGAACGAAAGCAAAGCTACTTCTCCGACCTCGCAGGCAAGCGCCTGGCGCTCTTCAGTGGTTACCACTACGAATTCGCCAACTTCAACGCCGAGCCCAAATACCTCGCGCAAAACTACAACGCCACGCTGACCTATTCCCATGACAGCAACCTGCTGATGGTGCTGCGTGGCCGCGCCGACATCGCCCTGGTTACGCGCTCTTACCTGAGCGATTACTTTTTGCGTAACGAAAAAGTCGCCAGCGAGTTGCTGGCGTCCGAGCGCATCGATCAGGTTTATCACCACTACGCGATCCTGCGCCCGACGGCGCCGATCAGCGGCGAGGCGTTCGGCAAGTTGCTGCAAGGGCTGCGGGACAACGGTCAGATGCTGAAGATTTTCGATCCGTACAAGATTGCGGTGGTGCCGGTTCCGCACGAAGAGATTTCGCCACAGGTCGCGAATTGACCGGCGCCGCTTAAATTTTCCGCCTCGGCTCACGTCACATCGTTGAACTGTTGACGATTATCGTGAGCCCGACCATGCCCAATCCGAATGACCCGACTGCCCTGGCGTTACCGACAGGCAACAGTCTCACCGCTGATGAAACCGAGGGCGCGTTGAGCCTCAACCTGGACGGTCAGTTGCTGATTCAGCTGCGGCTGACCCGCGACCCCGAGTTGCAGGTGCAGCTGGAGGACCGCCTCGTCTGTCCTGTCGGCAAGGCACTCTGGGCCGCCTGTTATTGGCTGTTTGCCCGTAACCCGGCTTGCCAGCGCCTGACCTGGAAACTCGATCAAGCGCCGACTGAAGCCTTGCTCAGTGGATTGCTGATCCCCACGCCAACCGTTGGCGAATACCGTTGCGAGCGCACCTTGTTCTGGCAATTGCCACAGCCGTGGCTGGGCCAGCCGCTGACTGGCAGTTATCCACAGCAAATGGTCATCAGCGGTGGCAAGCGTCATCCGCTGCGGCCGATCAAGCCACGGGGCGAGGTGTATCGGCGTTTCGATGCGCAGCTGGGGGCCTGGATTTCCCTGCGCACCGTGGACATCGACCTCGACCTGGCGCGTTTCAATCGTTGGCAAAACAGCCCGCGAGTTGCCAGTTTCTGGCAGGAAGAGGGCAGCCTCGAACAGCATCGCGAGTACCTGAGCAAGCTCGAAGCCGACCCGCACACCCTGACGCTGATCGGTTGTTTCGACGATCAGCCGTTTGCCTATTTCGAAGCCTACTGGGCCAAGGAAGATCGCATCGCACCGTTCTATGAGGCTGGTGATTACGACCGTGGCATTCACATGCTGGTGGGAGAGGAAAATCACCGTGGCCCGCACAAGGTGGCGAGCTGGTTATCGGCGCTGGTGCATTACCTGTTTCTGGATGACGCGCGCACCCAGCGTGTGGTGGCCGAGCCTCGCGCTGACAACGGCAAGATGATCGGGCACATGCAGAGTCAGCGATTCCACTGTGAGAAAGAGTTCGATTTCCCGCATAAACGCGCCGCGTTGATGGTGTTGGGGCGTGAGCGGTTTTTTGATCGGTGTGGGTTGGTCTGAAAGCAAAGATCGCAGCCTTCGGCAGCTCCTGCATGGGATTGCGTAACCCTGTAGGAGCTGCCGAAGGCTGCGATCTTTTCAAACGGACAACGCGCAATCAGCGATTGGCAAAAGTATCCGCACGACGCCCCGACACCTTGCGGCAATGCACCAGCGCATCACGAATCATGAAGTTCACCAGGGTCGGCGAGACGCCAAGTTCCTTGGCGATGTCCTTCTGCGGAACGCCGTGCAGTCGGTACATCTCGAAGGCATAACGGGTGCGGCTCGGCAGCTCCGTCAGCGCGTCGGCAATGTTTTCCAGGGTGGAAAAATTGATGTGCGACGTTTCCGGCGAAGCACCCTGGATCACCACGTTCAGGCCTTCCTCTTCAGGCCCGGAATACTTCTGTTCCAGTGCCTGCTTGCGGTAGTGATCGATCGCCAGGTTGCGCACGATCTGGAACAGATAACTGAGCTGAGCCTTGAATGAAGAGGTGATCTGCGGCGCCGATTGCAGACGGAAGAACGCGTCCTGCACCACATCTTCAGCACGCGAGCGACAGCCGGTGATGCGGGCTGCAATCTTGACCAGAATCAGTCGATTGTCGACGAATGCCTGAAGTAACGGCGAATCGCACCTGCTTGTGGAGACTTGTTCCGTCATGGAAATCACCCTGCTGCCAAAAGGTTAGTGGGGCGGCAAGAGACCGTGGCTGCCCTACACATCGAGCGACAAATTAGGTTGAATGATAATGATTGTCAATTGAGAAAGAGAACTAATGCGCCGTAAAGGTGCAGAGTGAGAACTGCGACACGCTGTCGCGGCCCGGCCCGGTTGGCGCTCAAGCCGGGCGACTAATTATTTGCAGACGTCATCCGTTCTCATTGGTGAATGGCTCCGGGCTCAAGCCCCGGATACCAGTGCATTGCCAATGCCTCGCGTGGTCGGCGAAGACCGCGTCCTGCGCGCCTTCGAATGGGGCGCGACGTAACAAAACCGATTCCAATTGCAAGCCGAATTCAGGCAGGAAACCTCATGACCGACGCGTTCGAACTCCCCAGCACACTGGTCCAAGCCCTCCAGCGCCGCGCGGCCCTGACGCCGGATCGAGTGGCCTTGCGTTTTCTCGCCGAAACCCGGGAACAGGCTGTGGTGCTCAGCTATCGCGAGCTGGATCAGCGAGCGCGGACGTTTGCTGGCGCGTTGCAGGCCGAGGTTGATTTCGGCGATCGCGCAGTGCTGCTGTTTCCCAGCGGTGCGGATTACGTCGCGGCGTTCTTTGGTTGCTTGTATGCCGGTGTGATCGCGGTGCCAGCCTATCCGCCGGAGTCGACGCGCCGTCATCACCAGGAGCGTCTGCTGTCGATCATCAGCGATGCCGAACCGCGCCTGTTGCTGACCAGCGCCGGTCTGCGCGATTCGTTGCTGCAAATCGAAGGCGCGCCGCCGCTGCTGTGTGTCGATACCCTCGACAGCGCGCTGGCCGACTGCTGGGTTGCGCCGGACCTGCAAGATGATCACATCGCCTTCCTGCAATACACCTCCGGTTCCACCGCGTTGCCCAAAGGCGTGCAAGTCAGCCACGGCAACCTGGTTGCCAATGAGTTGCTGATCCGCCACGGTTTCGGCATCGATGTGAACCCCGACGACGTGATCGTCAGCTGGCTGCCGCTGTACCACGACATGGGTTTGATCGGTGGCTTGTTGCAGCCGATTTTCAGCGGCGTGCCTTGCGTGTTGATGTCGCCGGCGTACTTCCTCGGCCGGCCATTGCGCTGGCTGGAAGCGATCAGCGAATACGGCGGCACCATCAGTGGCGGACCGGATTTTGCCTACCGGTTGTGCAGCGAACGGGTCAGCGAATCGGCCCTGGAGCGCCTCGACCTGAGCGGCTGGCGTGTGGCGTATTCCGGCTCTGAACCGATTCGTCTCGACACTCTGGAACGCTTCGCCGAGAAGTTCGCCGGTTGCGGTTTCAGAGAAGACAGTTTCATGGCTTCTTACGGTCTGGCCGAAGCCACGCTGTTCGTGGCCGGCACTCCGCGCGGTCAAGGGATTGGCAACCTGCGCGTCGACGATCAAGCCTTGGCGCAAAACCGTGCCGAAGCGGGCGAGGGCAGCGCGATCATGAGCTGCGGCGTCAGCCAGCCGGATCACGCGGTGTTGATCTTCGACCCGGTTTCGCTCATCGAACTCAATGACAACGCAGTCGGCGAAGTCTGGGCCAGCGGCCCGAGCATCGCACTCGGCTACTGGCGCAATCCCGAGGCGACCGCCAAGACCTTCGTCCAGCACGCCGGGCAAACCTGGCTGCGTACCGGTGACCTGGGTTTCATGCGCAACGGCGAGCTGTTCATCACTGGACGACTGAAAGACATGCTGATCGTGCGCGGTCATAACCTTTATCCACAGGACATCGAGCAGACGGTCGAACGCGAAGTGGAAGTGGTGCGCAAAGGTCGCATCGCCGCATTCGCGGTCAACATCGACGGTCAGGAAGGGATTGGCATCGCGGCGGAAATCAGCCGCAGCGTGCAAAAAATCCTGCCACCTGAAGCGCTGATCAAAGTCATCCGCCAAGCCGTGGCCGAGGCGTATCAGGAAGCGCCGAGCGTGGTGGTGTTGCTCAATCCGGGTGCGTTACCCAAGACCTCCAGCGGTAAATTGCAACGCTCGGCATGCCGTAATCGGATGGCCGACGGAAGCCTCGACAGCTATGCGGTGTTCCCTTCAACGGTTACCGAAAGCACTGCAAACACTGAATCGGGCACTGAACTGCAAACCTTGATCGGGCAGATCTGGTGCGAACAGCTGAACGTCAAACACATCAGCGCCGACGATCACTACTTTCTGCTTGGCGGCAACTCCATCGCCGCAACGCAGGTGGTGGCGCGTTTGCGTGAAGCGCTCGGCCTGGAGCTGAACCTGCGCCTGTTGTTCGAAGCGCCAACCCTCGGCGCATTCGTCGAAGTTGTGGCCCGGCAACAAAAGGACGGCGGACTGGCGCAAGGCTCAATCACCATTCTGTCGCGTGCAGAAGCGATGCCGCAATCGCTGGCGCAAAACCGTCTGTGGATCACCTGGCAACTGGACCCGCAAAGCAGCGCCTACAACATTCCCGGTGCCTTGCGCCTGCGCGGCGAGCTGGATGAAGACGCCTTGCGCGGCAGCTTCCAGCAGTTGATCGAGCGCCACGAATCCTTGCGCACGCGGTTCTTCGAGCGTGACGGCGTGGCGTTGCAACAGGTCGATGCCGTTGCTGAATTCAACCTGCAACGCATCGACATCAGCGACCTGCCGGTGACCGAACGCGAAGCCCGCGCACAGCAAATCCGCGAAGACGAAGCGCGCACCCAGTTTGATCTGGAGAAAGGTCCGTTGCTGTGGGTGACGCTGGTGCGCCTCGACGACGAAGACCATCAACTGCTGGTGACGATGCATCACATCATCGCTGACGGCTGGTCGCTGAATGTGCTGATCGACGAGTTTTCCCGGCTGTACGCGGCGGCTTCTCAAGGGCAGCAAACGACGCTTGCGCCATTGCCGACCCAGTACGCCGACTACGGCAGCTGGCAGCGTCAATGGCTGGCGCAGGGGGAGGGCGAGCGTCAACTGGCCTACTGGAAAGCGCAGTTGGGCGATGAGCATCCGACCCTGAGCCTGGCCACCGACCATCCGCGCTCAGCACAGCAACTGCACCGCGCTGCACGCCACACGGTGCGGCTGGACGCGAGTCTGAGCGATGCCATTCGCCAGACTGCCCAGACCCATGAATCGACCTCTTTCATGCTGCTGCTCGCTGCATTCCAGACCCTGTTGCATCACTACAGCGGTCAACGCGACATCCGCATCGGGGTGCCGAACGCCAACCGTCCACGCCTGGAAACCCAAGGCCTGATCGGCTTCTTTATCAACACCCAGGTGATGCGCGCGCAGGTGGATTCGCGATTGCCATTTGCCGAGTTACTGGAGCAAACCCGTCAGGCCGCATTGGGCGCACAAACCCATCAGGATCTGCCGTTCGAACAACTGCTCGAAGCCTTCCCGCAGGCGCGTGAACAGGGCCTGTTCCAGGTCATGTTCAACCACCAGCAACGTGACTTCAGCGCCTTGAAACGCCTGCCGGGGCTGCTGGCCGAAGAGTTGCCGTGGCACAGTCGCGAAGCCAAGTTCGACCTGCAATTGCACAGTGAAGAAGATCGCAACGGTCGCTTGAGTCTGTCTTTCGACTACGCCAGCGAGTTGTTCGACGGGGCGACCATCGAGCGTCTGGCCGGGCATTACAGCAACCTGTTGCGCGAAGTCTGCGAGCGTCCGCAAACCGCCCTCGGCGATCTGCAATTGCTGACCGAAGCGGAGTTCAACCAGCAAGCTGACTGGGCCATTGCACCGTGCACACCCGCCAGCCAATGGCTGCCCGAACTGCTCAACGAGCAAGCGCGCCAGACCCCGGAACGCACTGCGCTGATGTGGGACGGCGGCAGCCTCGATTTCGCCGAACTGCACACCCAGGCCAATCGCCTGGCCCATTACCTGCGCGACAAAGGCGTTGGTCCGGACGTGTGCGTGGCCATTGCTGCCGAGCGTTCGCCGCAATTGCTCATCGGCCTGCTGGCGATCATCAAGGCTGGCGGCGCTTATGTGCCTCTCGATCCGGACTACCCGGCCGAGCGCCTGGCCTACATGCTCAAGGACAGCGGCGTCGATTTGCTGCTGACCCAAACCCAATTGCTCGATCGCCTGCCGGCCACCGACGGCGTCAGCGTGATCGCCATGGACGCCCTGCATCTGGAGAGCTGGCCGAGCCAAACGCCGGGCCTGCATCTGCACGGCGATAACCTGGCGTACGTGATCTACACCTCCGGTTCCACCGGCCAGCCCAAAGGCGTCGGCAACACCCACGCCGCCCTCGCCGAGCGCCTGCAATGGATGCAAAACACTTACTGTCTGAACGAAACCGACGTGCTGATGCAAAAGGCACCGATCAGTTTCGACGTGTCGGTGTGGGAGTGTTTCTGGCCGCTGATCACCGGTGCTCGCTTGTTGATCGCCGGCCCCGGTGAACACCGCGATCCACACCGCATCGCGCAGTTGGTTCAGCAATACGGCGTGACCACGTTGCACTTCGTGCCGCCGCTGCTTTCGTTGTTCATCGACGAACCGCTCAGCGCCGAATGTACCAGCCTGCGCCGCGTGTTCTGCGGCGGCGAAGCCTTGCCCGCCGCACTGCGCAACCGCGTGCTGGAACAACTGCCGGCCGTGCAACTGCACAATCGTTACGGCCCGACCGAAACCGCGATCAACGTCACCCATTGGCACTGCACGACCGCCGACGGCGAGCGTTCGCCGATTGGCCGTCCGCTGGGTAACGTCGTCTGCCGTGTACTCGATAGCGAACTCAATCCTGTTCCGGCCGGGGTGCCGGGTGAGTTGTGCATCAGCGGCATCGGTTTGGCCCGTGGTTATCTGGGCCGTCCGGGCTTGACCGCCGAACGTTTCGTGGTCGATCCCATGGGCGAGCGGGGCGCGCGTCTGTACCGCACCGGCGACCGTGCGCGTTGGACCGCCGACGGCGTAATCGAATACCTCGGCCGTCTCGATCAGCAGGTCAAACTGCGTGGCTTCCGTGTGGAGCCGGAAGAAATCGAAGCTCGGCTGTTGGCTCAGGACGGCGTAGTGCAAGCGGTGGTGCTGGTTCGCGAAACCTCTGCGGGTGGTCAGTTGATCGGTTACTACACCGCCGATTCCAACGAATCCGAGGACGCCCAAACCACACGGCTGAAAACCGCGTTGGCAGACGAACTGCCGGAATACATGGTCCCGGCACAGCTGATGCGCCTCGACGAAATGCCCCTCAGCCCGAACGGCAAACTCGACCGCCGCGCCTTGCCGGAACCGCAGTGGCAAGTGCGCGAACACGTCGAACCGGTCACCGAGCTGGAGCAACAAATCGCCGGCATCTGGCGTGAAGTGCTGGGCCTCGAGCAAGTCGGCCTGCGTGATGATTTCTTCGCCCTCGGTGGTCATTCGTTGCTGGCCACGCAAATCATCTCCCGCACGCGCCAGGCCTGCGACGTCGAGTTGCCATTGCGTGCGCTGTTCGAGAACAGCGAACTGGACGCCTTCGCCGAACAAGTGCGCCTGATCCAGGTCAGCGGCAGCACCAACAAGCAACCACCTATTGAAAAGGTCGACCGCAGCCAACCAGTGCCGCTGTCTTATTCCCAGCAGCGCATGTGGTTCCTCTGGCAGATGGAGCCGGGCAGCCCGGCCTACAACGTTGGCGGCATGGCGCGGCTGCGCGGGGTGCTGGATGTCGGGCGTTTCGACGCGGCGCTGCAAGCGTTGATCCTGCGCCACGAAACCCTGCGCACCACGTTCCCAAGTGTCAATGGCGTGGCCCGTCAGCAGGTGCACGCCGATAGCGGCGTGCGCATGGACTGGAAGGATTTCTCTGCGCTGGACGCCGCCGCCCGCGAACAACGGGTGCAGCAACTGGCTGATGATGAAGCGCACCAGCCGTTCGATCTGGAAACCGGGCCGCTGCTGCGCGCTTGTCTGGTCAAAACCGCCGAGCACGAACATTACCTGGTGCTGACCCTGCACCACATCGTCACCGAAGGCTGGGCGATGGACATTTTCGCCCGGGAACTCAGCGCGCTTTACGAAGCGTTTGTCGATGAGCGCGAATCGCCGTTGCAGCCGCTGCCGGTGCAGTACCTCGATTACAGCGTCTGGCAGCGGCAGTGGCTGGAGTCCGGCGAGCGTCAGCGCCAACTCGACTACTGGACCGCGCAACTGGGCCGCGAACATCCGTTGCTGGAACTGCCCGGTGACCGTCCGCGTCCGCCGGTGCAAAGTCATCAGGGCGAATTGTTCCGTTTCGACCTGAGCGATGACCTCGCCGCACGGGTCCGCGCCTTCAATGCGCAAAACGGTCTGACCCTGTTCATGACCATGACCGCCGCATTGGCTGTGCTGCTTTACCGCTACAGCGGCCAGACCGACCTGCGCATCGGCGCCCCGGTGGCCAACCGCATTCGCCCGGAAAGTGAAGGGCTGATCGGCGCGTTCCTCAACACCCAAGTGCTGCGCTGCCAGCTCGACGGGCAGATGAGCGTCGGTGAATTGTTGGAGCAGGTGCGCCACACGGTCATCGAAGGCCAGTCCCATCAGGACCTGCCGTTCGATCATCTGGTGGAAGCCTTGCAGCCACCGCGCAGCGCCGCCTACAACCCGCTGTTCCAGGTGATGTGCAACGTGCAGCGCTGGGAATTCCAGCAGAGCCGAAAACTCGCCGACATGACCGTCGAATACCTGGCCAACGACGCTCGCGCGACCAAGTTCGACCTCAACCTGGAAGTCACCGACCTCGACCATCGCCTCGGTTGCTGCCTGACTTACAGCACCGATCTGTTCGACGAACCGCGCATCGCACGCATGGCCGGGCACTGGCGCAACCTGCTGGAAGCGCTGCTGGCCGATCCGCATCAGCGCCTCAGTGAGTTGCCGTTGCTCGAAGCCACGGAACAGCAAAACCTGCTCGACAGCCTCGGCGTCGAACCGGGTGAACATTGCCTGGACCAGTGCATTCATCACCTGTTCAGCGAACAGGCGCTGGCGCGTCCCGATGCGCCGGCACTGACGTTCGCCGGGCAAACCCTGAGCTATGCCGAACTCGACAGCCGTGCCAATCGCCTGGCGTGGATGCTGCGCGAGCGTGGCGTGGGCCCGCAGGTTCGCGTTGGCCTGGCGCTTGAGCGTTCGCTGGAAATGGTCGTCGGCCTGCTGGCGATCCTCAAGGCTGGCGGCGCCTACGTGCCATTGGACCCGGAATACCCGCTTGATCGGCTGCATTACATGATCGAAGACAGCGGCATTGGTCTGCTGCTGAGCGATACGGCGATGTTCGATGCGTTGGGTGAATTGCCGGCAAGCGTGGCCCGCTGGTGCCTTGAAGAAGACGCCGCCGAACTGGCCAACTACCCGGCGACCGAACTGCCATTTATCAGCCTGCCGCAGCATCAGGCGTACCTGATCTACACCTCGGGTTCCACTGGAAAACCGAAAGGTGTGGTGGTGTCCCACGGCGAAATCGCCATGCATTGCCGCGCGGTGATCAAGCGTTTCGGCATGCGCCCCGACGACTGCGAACTGCACTTTTATTCGATCAACTTCGACGCCGCCACCGAGCGCCTGTTGGTGCCGCTGTTGAGCGGTGCCCAAGTGGTTCTGCGTGCTCAAGGACAATGGGACGCCGAAGAAATCTGCGGCCTGATCCGTCGCCACCACATCAACATCCTCGGCTTCACCCCAAGCTACGGCAGCCAGTTGGCGCAGTGGCTGGCCACGCAAAGCGAAATCCTGCCGGTGCGCATGATCATCACCGGCGGCGAAGCGCTGACCGGCGAGCACTTGCAACGGATTCGCGCAGTGTTCACACCGAGCCTGTTCTTCAACGCCTACGGCCCGACCGAAACCGTGGTCATGCCATTGGCCAGTCTGGCGCCTGAAGTGCTGGAAGAAGGCGCCGGCAGCGTGCCGATCGGCAGCGTCATCGGTGATCGCGTGGCGTACATTCTCGACGCCGATCTGGCGTTGGTGCCGCAAGGCGCGACGGGTGAGTTGTACGTCGGCGGCGCGGGTCTGGCCCAGGGTTATCACCAGCGTCCCGGCATGACTGCCGAGCGGTTTGTGGCTGACCAATTCGCCAGCAACGGTGGTCGTCTGTATCGCACCGGCGACCTGGTGCGCCAGTGTGCCGATGGCTTGGTGGAATACCTCGGTCGCATCGACCATCAAGTGAAGATTCGCGGTTTCCGTATCGAGTTGGGCGAGATCGAAACCCGTTTGCTTGAGCATGAATCGGTGCGTGAGGCCGTCGTGTTGGCGCTCGATGCACCGAGCGGCAAACAACTGGTGAGCTATCTGGTTTGCGACGTCACCGAACAGGACGAGTCGCAACAAGCCGCATTGCGAGAATCCCTCAAGACGCACCTCAAATCCCAGTTGCCGGATTACATGGTGCCATCCCACCTGATTCTGCTGGCGAGCATGCCGTTGACCGCCAACGGTAAACTCGACCGCCGCGCTTTGCCGGCGCCGGACCCGGAGCTGAACCGTCAACACTACGTGGCGCCGAGCAACGAGCTGGAACTGACGTTGGCGCAGATCTGGTGCGAGGTGCTGAACGTCGAACAGGTCGGCCTCAACGACAACTTCTTTGAACTCGGCGGCGACTCGATCCTGTCGATTCAAGTGGTCAGCCGTGCGCGGCAGCAGGGCATTCACTTCAGCCCCCGCGACTTGTTCCAGCACCAGACCGTGCAAACCCTCGCCGCCATCGCGACTCGCACCGAACAGGTCACGGCCGAGCAAGGTTTGCTCAGCGGCGAGTCGCGCCTGACACCGATCCAGCACTGGTTTTTCGACACCGACATCCCGCAGCGCCAGCACTGGAACCAGGCGTTGCTGCTGGAACCGACCGTGGCGCTGGAGCCCCATCGTCTGGAGCAAGCGCTGCTGGCGGTGCTTGAACAGCACGACGCCTTGCGTCTGCGCTTCAGCGAAGTTGATGGCCAATGGCGCGCCGAGTATCAGGCAATTTCCGATGCGACGGTGCTGTGGCAAGTACAGGTTCCGTCCATGGACCAATGCGCGGCACTGTTCGCCGATGCCCAGCGCAACCTCGACCTACAAGCAGGGCCGCTGATGCGCGCATTGTTGGTTGATGGCCCGGAAGGGCGGCAACGGTTGTTCATCGCCATTCACCACTTGGTGGTGGACGGCGTTTCCTGGCGCGTGCTGTTGGACGACTTGCAAACGGTGTATCGCCAACTCAACGCGCAGCAGTCGGTAAAACTGCCGGCGAAAACCAGCGCCTTCAAGGATTGGACCGCACGCTTGCAGGCGTATGCCGGTAGCGAATCGCTGCGCGAAGAACTGAGCTGGTGGCAGACACAAGTGGCCGGGCCGAGCGCCGAATTGCCGTGTGATCGTCCCGAGGGCGGTCGGCAGAATCGCCATGCACAAACCGTCAGCGTGCGTCTCGACAGCGAGCGCACCCGTCAATTGCTGCAACAGGCGCCGAGTGCCTATCGCACCCAAGTCAACGACCTGCTGCTGACCGCATTGGCCCGTGTGCTGTGCCGCTGGAGCGGGCACGAATCGGCGCTGATTCAACTTGAAGGCCATGGCCGCGAGGCGCTGTTCGACGAGATCGATCTGACCCGCACCGTCGGCTGGTTCACCAGCGCCTATCCACTGCGGTTGACGCCAGAGAACGAGCAGGGTGCTTCGATCAAGGCAATCAAGGAACAGCTGCGCGCCGTGCCGCACAAAGGACTCGGTTATGGCGTGCTGCGCTACCTCGCCGATGATCAGTGCCGCCAGTCCATGGCCGCGTTGCCGGTCGCGCCAATTACCTTCAACTACCTCGGCCAGTTCGACCAGAACTTCGGCAATGAGGCGCTGTTCCGTCCACTGGATGAGCAGGTCGGTGCCGCACACGATCCGAAAGCACCACTGCCCAACGAGCTGAGCGTCGATAGCCAGGTTTATGGCGGTGAGCTGGTGCTGCGCTGGACCTTCAGCGCCGAACGCTACGAGCCGCAGACTATCAACGAATTGGCCGAAGCTTACGTGGGCGAGCTGACCAGCCTGATCGAGCATTGCTTGCGCGACGATGCCGGTGGCCTGACCCCGTCGGACTTCCCGCTGGCCCAGCTGAACCAGACTCAACTGGATGCGCTGCCTGTTGCGGCCAGCGTCATCGAAGACGTCTACCCGCTGACGCCGATGCAGGAAGGCATGCTGCTGCATACGCTTCTGGAACCGGGCACTGGCCTCTATTACATGCAGGACCGTTACCGCATCAACAGCGAGCTCGACCCGCAGCGTTTCGCCCAGGCCTGGCAAGCGGTGATCGCCCGTCACGAAGCCTTGCGCGCCTCGTTCTGCTGGAACGTCGGCGAAGACATGCTGCAAGTTATCCACAAGCCGGGCAGTACGCCGATCGAGTACCTCGACTGGAGCGAAATCGCTGAAGATGAGCAAGAGCCGAAGCTGCAAGTGCTGCTGAAAAGCGAGCGCGAGGCCGGGTTCGATCTGCTCAACCAGGCACCGTTCCACCTGCGTTTGATCCGGGTTGGCGCGGCGCGTTACTGGTTCATGATGAGCAACCACCACATCCTCATCGATGCCTGGTGCCGGTCGCTGCTGATGAACGATTTCTTCGAGATCTACAGCGCCCTCGGCGAGGGCCGGGAGGCGCAACTGGCCGTGCCGCCGCGTTATCGCGACTACATCGGCTGGCTGCAACGCCAGAGCCTGGCCGAAGCGCGGCAGTGGTGGAAAACCAATCTGCAAGGCTTTGAACGGACGACGCCAATCCCGAGTGATCGGCCGTTCCTGCGCGAGCACGCTGGCGAAAGCGGCGGCATGATCGTCGGCGACCGCTACACCCGACTGGATGCCCGTGACGGCGCGCAACTGCGTGAACTGGCTCAGGCTCATCAACTGACCATCAACACCTTCGCCCAAGCGGCGTGGGCCTTGGTCCTGCGGCGCTTGAGCGGTGATCGCGACGTGCTGTTCGGCGTCACGGTGGCCGGGCGTCCGGTGGACATGCCGGAGATGCAGCGCACCGTCGGCCTGTTCATCAACAGCATCGCGCTGCGGGTGAAAATGCCGGAAGACCATCAGCGTTGCAGCGTCCGCCAGTGGCTGACGGCACTGCTCGACAGCAACATGCAGCTGCGTGAGTACGAATACTTGCCACTGGTGAGCATTCAGGAGCACAGCGAATTGCCGAAGGGCCAGCCGTTGTTCGACAGCCTGTTCGTGTTCGAAAACGCCCCGGTGGAAGTGTCGGTGCTCGACCGTGCGCAGAGCCTCAACGCGACGTCGGATTCGGGCCGCACTCACACCAATTTCCCGCTGACGGCGGTGTGCTATCCCGGCGATGACCTGGGCTTGCACCTGTCCTATGACCAGCGATATTTCGACGAGTCCACGGTCGAGCGCATGCTCGCTGAGTTCAAGCGCTTGCTGTTGGCGCTGGTCGAAGGTTTCCATGGCGACATGACGGACTTGCCACTGCTGGGTGCCGATGAGCAGGATTTCCTGATTCACGGCTGCAACCAGAGCGAACAGGCTTACCCGCTGGAACAGAGCTACGTTTCATTGTTTGAAGCTCAGGTGGCCGAGCATCCACAGCGAATCGCCGCCAGTTGCCTGGATCAGCAACACAGCTACCTTGAGCTGAACCAGCGCAGCAACCGTCTCGGTCATGCGCTGATTGCGGCGGGTGTCGGACTGGATCAACCGGTGGCGTTGCTGGCCGAACGCAGTCTTGATTTGCTCGGCATGATCATCGGCAGCTTCAAGGCGGGTGCGGGATATCTGCCTCTGGACCCGGGGCTGCCGAGCCAACGCCTGAGTCGCATCATCGACTTGAGCCGCACGCCGCTGCTGGTCTGCACCCGAGCCTGTCACGAGCAAGCGCTGGGGTTGCTGGATGAGTTCGCTTGCGCTAATCGACCTCGGTTGCTGGTCTGGGAAGAGGTGCAGGCGAGCGAGGTCTCGGTGGTCAATCCCGGCGTCTACAGCGGTCCGGACAATCTGGCCTACGTGATCTATACGTCCGGTTCCACCGGTTTGCCGAAGGGTGTGATGGTCGAACAGCGCGGCATGCTCAATAACCAGTTGAGCAAGGTGCCGTACCTGAACCTGAGCGAAGCCGACTTGATCGCCCAGACCGCTTCGCAAAGCTTCGATATTTCGGTCTGGCAATTCCTCGCCGCACCGTTGTTCGGTGCGCGAGTGGACATCGTGCCGAACAGCATTGCCCACGATCCGCAAGGCCTGCTGACCCATGTTCAGAACAAGGGCATTACCGTGCTGGAAAGCGTGCCGTCGCTGATCCAGAGCATGCTCGCCCAGGAACGCATGAGCCTCGACGGCCTGCGCTGGATGTTGCCGACCGGTGAAGCGATGCCACCGGAACTGGCGCATCAGTGGTTGCAGCGTTACCCGGACATCGGCTTGGTGAATGCCTACGGCCCGGCGGAATGCTCGGATGACGTGGCGTTCTTCCGCGTCGACATGGCTTCCACGCGCGGCAGCTATTTGCCGATTGGCACGCCGACCGACAACAACCGTTTGTACCTGCTCGACGGTGCCTTGGAACTGGTGCCGCTGGGCGCCGTAGGGGAGTTGTGTGTTGCGGGCACTGGCGTCGGGCGTGGTTATGTCAGCGATCCGCTACGCACGGCGCAGGTGTTTGTACCGAACCCGTTCGGCGCGCCGGGGGATCGTCTGTATCGCACCGGCGACCTGGCCCGGCGTCGCAGTGACGGCGTGCTGGAATACGTCGGGCGCATCGACCATCAGGTGAAGATTCGCGGCTACCGCATCGAACTGGGGGAAATCGAAGCACGCCTGCATGAACAACCGGAAGTCCGCGAGGCGGCGGTCGGCGTGCAGGAGGGCATCAACGGCAAGCATCTGGTCGGCTATCTGGTGGCGGCGGATTTAGCGCTGGAGCCGGCTGAACGGCTGGAGCGGATCAAGCAACGTTTGCGCGCTGAACTGCCGGAATACATGGTGCCGCTGCACTGGCTGTGGCTCGACAAGCTGCCGCTCAACACCAACGGAAAATTGGACCGCAAGGCGCTGCCAGCGCTGGAAATCGGGCAATTGCAAAGCCAGGATTATCAGGCGCCGCGTAATGAACTGGAGCAGACGTTGGCCTCGATTTGGGTTGAGGTCTTGAAGGTGGAGAGGGTGGGCGTGCGCGACAACTTCTTCGAACTGGGCGGGCATTCGCTGTTGGCTACGCAAATCGCCTCGCGGGTGCAGAAAACCCTGCAACGGGATGTGCCGCTGCGGGCGATGTTCGAATGCAGCACGGTGGAGGAATTGGCCGGGTACATCGATGGGTTGGCGGCCAGTGAGATCACCGAGGAGAAGGTGGATCGGTTGAATGATTTGATGGCGGAGCTGGAAGGGCTTTGATTCTCTAGTGTTTGTATCGGCCTCATCGCTGGCTTGCCAGCGATGGCGGTTGTACAGACGCATACAATCGTGTGATTGACTACGCGCCGTCAGCCACTCAGTCTTCCTGCTCCATTTTTCACCGGCGGAGACACTCGATGCCCTTCGTAATGATAGACGGCCAACCCCTTCACTACATCGATCAAGGCAGCGGCCCGGCAGTCCTGCTGGCCGGCAGTTATCTGTGGGATCAGGCCATGTGGACACCGCAGATAACCGCGTTGTCGCAACGGTATCGGGTGATTGCATTGGACCTGTGGGGCCACGGTGAATCCGGGGCGCTGCCCGAAGGAACAACCTCGCTGGACGATGTGGCGCGTCAGGCATTGGCGCTGCTCGATCATCTGGATATCGATCGAGTGACCCTGGTCGGCCTGTCGGTCGGTGGCATGTGGGGCGTGCGTCTGGCGCTGTCGGCGCCGCAACGGCTTAACGGGCTGGTGTTGATGGACACCTACGTGGGAGTCGAACCGGAAGCGACTCGGCAGTACTACTTTTCGCTGTTCAAGATGATTGAAGAGAGCGGCGTGATTGCACCGCAACTGCTGGATATCGTGGTGCCGATCTTCTTCCGCCCGGGCATTGATCCGCAGTCGGCGCTGTATCAGGACTTCCGCGCAAAACTGGCTGCACTGCCAGCGGAAAGATTGCGCGAAAGCATCGTGCCGATGGGACGGATTACCTTTGGCCGGGATGATCTGTTGCTGCGCCTGGGTGAGTTGAATGGCGCGACGACGCTGGTGATGTGCGGCGATCAGGACAAGCCACGGCCGCCTTCGGAAGCCCATGAAATGGCGGAGCTGATCGGTTGTCCGTGTGTGCTGGTGCCAGAGGCGGGGCATATTTCCAATCTGGAAAATCCGGAGTTTGTGACTGAAGCGCTGCTGTCATTTTTGTCGGCGCGTAATCCGGCGTAGCGCTTACGATAAAGATCGCAGCCTGCGGCAGCTCCTACAGAACCGGTGACCCTTGTAGGAGCTGCCGCAGGCTGCGATCTTTTGATCTTGCTTATTTAGGCCCGAGAATCTTCGCCAACTTGTCCGGCGACGGCGCCCCTTGCTGTTGCTGCAACTCGCCCTTGTCATCCATATAGAAAATCGCCGGAGTGGCTTGCAGCTCCAGGTCTTCCATCAACTGCATATTGGCTGCGAGTTTGGCCTGAATCGCCGGTGGCACTTCTTTCAAGGCCTTGAGCGAACTGCCTTTGCCGGCCGATTCGTGATCCGCCAGGGCTTTTTGTGGGTCCTTGGCAGCCAGCAGCGCCGCGGATTTGCCGGGGCTGTCTTCACGGATGATGCCGACCATGATGTGCCGCAATTGCACCTTGCCGGACTTGACCCAGGGCCGCGCCTGTTCCCAGAACATGTTGCAGTAAGGGCAGTTCGGGTCGCTGAACATGTAGACGACTCGCGGCGCATCCTTCTTGCCGTCGGCGATCCAGTTGCTCGCTTCCATCTTGCCCCAGACTTCCTTGGCCATCGGCGCGTACACCAGCTTCTGCAACGGCGCGCTGCTCAGGTCATTACCGTCGGCGTCGTACAGATTGCCCAGCAGCACGTGCTTGCCATCCGGCGTCAGGTACAGCGCCATGCCGCGATTCTGGTATTGCGCCGCGTAGCCGCGCAAGCCATCGGGAGCGTCAAACTGGCCGACGATTTTTGCACCCTTGGCTTCGATCTTCTTGATCGCCTCGGGCAGCTCTTCGGCCTGAACCGACGGCAGGTGCAGCAGGGCGGCACCCAGGGTCAGGGTCAGCAGGTGGCGGAGGCGGGGCATGGCAGTTTCCTTGAAGAAGTGGCAGGTGCGGTGTCGAAATTTTCCAGTGCGCGAGCCAGGCTGGCTTGCGACAGTTCGCCCAAATGGCTGCCTAGCAGGCGACCGTCGGGGTTGTAGAACAGCGTAGTCGGCAAGGCCATCGAACCGACGGCCTGGCCCAAACGGCCGCTGCCGTCGAACAGCACGTTGGACAGGCTCAAGCCCTGGGTTTCCAGAAAGGTAGCGACGCTTTGCATGCTTTCGGCCTGATTGACGAACAGGAAGGTCAGGTCCGGGCGCTGCATCTGGGCGTTTTCCAGCACCGGCATTTCCCGGCGACATGGCGGACACCAGGTCGCCCATAGATTGATCACCAACGGGCCGCCCTTGTAGTCCGCCAGTTGCACAGTTTGCCCGGCGGCATTGCGCAGGGTGATTTCCGGCAGGCGCGTGCCTTGTTCATAAATCGTCAGTGAGAAGGTCGCCAGCAACCAGAACGCCAGGCCGCTGACCACGCCAAAGCCCAGCGGGCGGCGCAAACCCGGACGACGCCAGCCCCGGTACAGCGTCGCGAGCAACAGCGCGATCACCCCCGGCCAGGCGAGGAAACCACCGTCGCGCAGATCGATGACCTGCCACGGATCGTTGCGATAGTGCGTCCAGTACATCGCGACGAAACTGATTCGTGCCGCGAGCATGCCGATCAGAAACAGACTGAACAGCGCCGACTCGGGGTTCTCGCCACCGCGCTTGGCCACCCGCCAACCCACGAACGTCGCCAGCGCCAAGGCACTGATCAGCAGCAGATGGTTAAGCGCGATGGCAAAGGTGCCGAGGGTGAAGGTCAGCATTAACGGGCATCTCGGGTGGTGGTCCAGCGTTGCAGGAAAGTGTCGGCATCGACCTCGCCGGTGATGCGCTGGCTGCGACGCTCGTTGCCGTCGGCGCCGATCCACAGCAGGCTCGGTGGCCCCGGCACTTTATAACGGCCGAGCAGTTCGCGGCTGGCGGCATTGTCGGTGGTGACGTCGAGTCGGAGCAAGCGCACGTCGCTGAGGGCTTCGTGCACTTTGGCTTCGCCGAAGACCTGTTTTTCCATGACCTTGCACGACACGCACCAGTCCGCGTAATAGTCCAGCAGCACCCACTGGCCCTGCGCTTGCGCCGCGTCGAGTTCCCGCTGCAGCACGGCGGGGTCCTTAATGGTGGTGAAGGCGTCGTGGCCCGCTGGTTCGGCGGCGACGGCCGAACTGGAAGCGCGGAACACCTGCAACGGCTTGAACAAATCATCACTGCCACCCGCCGCGCCGATCATCAACAGGCTGCCCCACAAACCCAGCAGCAGCGAGGTGGCACCGAACAGATGCGCGATGCGTCCGAAACCTTCCGACTGTTTCCAGGCGCTGTAGGCCGCGATCAACAGCAACGCACCACACAAGCCGACCCACAGCGATTCATCCAGTACCGGGCGCAACATCAGCAGCGCCGTGGCGAGAAACAGGAAACCGAAAATGCCTTTGACCAGGTTCATCCAGGCACCTGGCTTGGGCATGAAGCGATTGCCGACGGTCACCAGCAGCAACAACGGCACACCGATGCCGATGCCCATGGCAAACAGAATCAACCCACCGTGCAGTGCGTTGCCGCTCTGCGCGATGTAGAGCAGCGCGCCGGCCAGTGGCGCGGTCATGCACGGGCCGACCAGCAAACCGGACAAGGCGCCCAGCACGCCAGCGCCGATCAGGCTGCCACCGCGTTGATTGCGCGAGACGTTTTCCAGACGATCACGCACCGCCACTGGCAGTTGCAGTTCGAAGAAGCCAAACATCGGCAACGCCAGCAACACGAAAATCGCCGCGAAACTGCCGAGCAGCCAAGGGTTCTGCAACAGTGCCTGCAGGTTCGCCCCGAGCAACGCCGCCAGCACACCCATCGCCGCATACACCAACGCCATGCTCACCACATAGCTGCTGGCCAGGGCAAAACCGCGCTTGGGCGTGGCGCCGCTGCCGACGATCAGCCCGGCCAGAATCGGCAGCATGGGCAGCGAGCACGGGGTAAAGGCCAGCAGCAGGCCGAGGCCGAAGAACACCATAAGGCTCCAACCCAATGCCCGCTGTTGCAAGTCGCTGGCCAACGCCTGGTCCGGCGCTTCATTGCTCGCAGCGGTGGCCGCTTTACCACCCAGATCCACGACTTGCGTCTGCGGCGGATAACACAAACCGGCATCGGCACAGCCCTGGAACCCCACCTTGATCTGGCCGCTGGCACCGGCCGGGATTTTCAGTTCAAGGCCCTGGCGATAGACCTGCTGTTCACCGAAAAACTCGTCGCTGTGGGCTTCACCTTCCGGCAGCACGGGATGCTGGTCGGCAGGCAAGTCATCGAATTTCAACCGTTTCTGATAAAGGTAATAGCCATCGGCAATCTGCCAGAACAGCTGGGTTTCACCTGATTCGAGGCGCTCGGAGGTGAAAACAAAGGCTTTTTCCACCGGCAAAAAATCAGGTTTGGTTTCGAAAGGATTCGCTCCAGCCTGGGCCACCCCAGAGATCAAGAAAATAAAAAACAAAAACAGTCGACGCATGGGTAGGCCTTATCCCTGTGCAAGTGAAGTGCACAATGGCGGGCGGCGATTAACCAATGATTAACCGCGCCTGACCTCGTTGCGTCATCAACTCCTCAGGAGTCCGGGCCAGCTTTCATCATCGATTTTTATGGGGCCAGACTCTGCTTTGTAGTTTTTGAGGTTGTATCTGATGTATTCGTTATTGGTAAGAAAAATGTAGTAGTACGTGCTAAGAAGGGGGGCGTCGTTTTGGACCGCCGTTATAATTCGATCTTTGTATTGGGATACGCCTGGCCAGGAGTTAGAAGTTATCGGTAGCCGTTTTATTGTGTTATCTGTAAAGCTGTAAATGAGGTAGTGTCCGTCATTCATCAAGAAATGAAATCTGTTCTTCGGCGCAAAAGTATCCCGCCACGTACCGGTAATGATTTTATCAAAGTACGGAACTAACGAGCGCCAAATGGATTTTTCAAGACGATAAAACCCCGCAGTAGTATCACGATCCTGATCATACTTGCAGACCATAGGCGTATCGCCGTCGTAATAAAACAGCCACAAAATATCGTCCCCTCCACCCCAGGAGCCTCCCAGCGCCGGAGCTGCAAAGCCGAAGCGCAGATTTTTTAGTGCAACATGCGCTGCTCCCCAATTATCAAATGTGATGTCGGTGGGGTAACCGTCTTCAACCGTGTTGGAGGCGATATCAAATCGTGAGTACCGATTGGTGTCTTTGAAGAAGAAGTAAATTTTATCCTTGCCTGAGCGCCAGTCGACGGCTACGAAGTTTTGAAGTCCTGACATTGGTTAATTCCTTTTGGTTTTTATGAGTGTTGCGCGGGGCTTTGTTTTTCTTGTTTTAAAGGTATCGCTACATGAGGTTTATTAGGAAGCGGATTGGAGGGGTTATTTGTTTCAATATCTATGTTTCTGTTTTGGAAATGGAAGTTTGTTTTTTTGCAGTAAGCAGTTTGTCTGGCGATCAGCGCTTCAGCCTGGAAACGAGTCCTTTGCGGCTACCTGTCGACTTGCCATAATTAAGCCTTAATCCTGGATTGCTTGACTGACGTTTTCCTGCCGCGGAGCTCCCTATGCATGTACTCGTTTGCGAAGACGATGAGCTGATCGCCAGTGGCATCGTCGCCGGCCTGACCGCCCAGGGCCTGACCGTGGAGCACGTCGCCACGGCGTCCGCTGCCCGGGCGATGCTCAAGGTCGCGGAGTTCGACGTCATGGTGCTCGACCTCGGCCTTCCCGATGAAGACGGTTTGAAGCTGTTGCAGCAGTTGCGCCACAACGGCCTTGAGCTGCCGGTGCTGATCCTCACCGCCCGGGATTCGGTCACTGACCGCGTCGACGGCTTGCAGGCCGGCGCGGACGATTACCTGCTCAAGCCGTTCGATCTGCGCGAACTGGCTGCGCGCCTGCACACCCTGTTGCGTCGGGTAGCGGGGCGCAGCGTCAACCTGATCGAACACGGCGCTCTGACTTACGACCCAAGCAGCCGCGAAACCACCCTGGCCGGGCAACCGGTGGACCTGTCGCGTCGCGAGCAATCGCTATTGCAGGCCTTGCTGCATAACCGTGGCCGGGTGTTGTCCACCGAGCAGCTCAAGGACAGCGTCTACGGTTTCAACGACGAACTGGAAAGCAACGCCCTCAACGTCCACATCCATCACCTGCGACGCAAACTCGGCAACGGCATTGTCGAGACCGTGCGCGGTCTGGGCTATCGCCTGGGGCCGGCTGACGGCGGAGATCAATCGAAGTGATGAGTTTGCGTTTGCGCCTGAGCCTGACGCTCGGCACCGCGTTTGCGCTGATCTGGGCGCTGGCGGCGGCCTGGATGCTCAGCGACCTGCGCAATCAAATGATGTTTTCTCTCGACCAGCGCCTGGTGGCGTCGGCGCGGATGGTCGCCGGGTTGATGGAGCAATTGCCGCCGTTGCCGAGCAAGGGCGAGGGCACTCATTTCAGTGCCGAACAGCTGAACATCCCCGGCGGCATGGCCTGTCAGGTCAGTTCGTTGCGCGGGGAAATCCTCGCCCGTAGCCACAGTGATCCGGGCCAGACTTTGGAAGCCGAGAAAATGGGCTTTCACGACCAGATGATCGACGGCGCGCCGTGGCGCAGTTTCACCCTGGCGAGGGGCGATCTGCGGATCACCACTGCCGATCGACAAATCGAGCGCGAGGCCTTGAACATGTCGATCCTGCTGGCCGCCTCGGTGCCGGTGGGTGTGGCGTTGCTCGGTTGCCTGTGCCTGCTGTGGCTGGGCATCGGCCAGGGATTGGCGCCGCTCAACCGCATGCGCGATGCCTTGATGCGTCGCAGCCCCGATTCGCTGGAACCCTTGCAGGTCCAGCCATTACCCAGCGAATTGCAACCGTTGCTGGAGACGCAGAATCAGCTGTTCCAGCGCATCGGCAAGACCATTGAACGCGAGCGTCGCCTGACCGGAGACGCCGCCCATGAGTTGCGCAGCCCGCTGACCGCGATCAAGACTCACCTGCAAGTGGCGCGCATGACCGACGGCGCAGCGCGGGATCAATCCCTGGCCCGGGCCGAGGAGGGCGCCGACCGATTGCATCGGACTCTTGAGCAATTGCTGTTGCTGGCGCGGGTCGAGGGCAGTCTGTCGTTCGATGACGGCGTGCAATGCAGTGCCGAGCAAGTGGCCAGACTGGCGATCCAGGATACGGCCGGTGGCGATCGCCAGCGTATCAAGTTTGCGGTGCCGGACAGGTTCTCCCACGCACCGGTGAAAATGCCCGCTGTCCTTTCGATTGCTGCGCTGCGCAACTTGCTGGACAACGCCCTGCGCCATACACCCGGCGACGGAACGGTGGAACTGAGCCTGCAAACTACCGGCAACCGTGCGCACTTTGTGGTGCGCGATCATGGCCCGGGCATTGCCGAGGACGACCTGCAACACCTGACCCAACGTTTCTGGCGCAACGGCCAGAGCACCGGGTGTGGCTTGGGCCTGGCGATTGTTCAGGCCATCGTCCAGCGCTGCGGCTGCACCCTGCATTTCGACAGCCGCCCGGATGGCTTGCGCGTCGAACTGACCCTGCCGCTGCAATCGGTTTGAAAAACACAACAAGATCCTGTGGGAGCGGGCTTGCCCGCGATGAGGCCGTCACATTCAATATTGATGTTGACTGTTACACCGCCATCGCGGGCAAGCCCGCTCCCACAGGTTTTGGTGTACATCAAAAGTAACGTCTCTCCATTGGCCGTCCAGAGCTCGCGCGACTATCGTTCCTCACACTCAATGGATTGAGGTAACAGCGCCATGGACGAACCCATACACACCTGCAAGGCAACCCCGGCCGACGCCGGCATCATCAGCCGCATCATCGAACGCTCCATTCGCGTCGGCTGCGCGCTCGACCATCGCAACGATCCGCACATCGTCGCCACCTGGACCCACAACAAAACCATCGAACACATCCAGCCGTGGCTGACCGACCCGCGGTTGTACCTGAACATCGCCCTGCTGCAGGACAAACCAATTGGCGTCGCCATGGCCGCGACCAACGGCGCGCTGGCGTTCTGTTACGTGCAACCGGAGTGGTTTCGCCGAGGCGCCGGGCAGGCGCTGGTGCACGACCTCGAAGGGTGGTTGATCGCACGGGGCCTGTGCCGGGCGCGACTCAACAGCACCAAAACCAGCGAAGCCTTTTATCGGCATCTGGGCTATGAGCCGTGTGCACGAACCTTCATGGTCGCGGGGCTGCATGCCATCCCTATGCACAAGGGCTTGGTGCCGCCTTCATAGAAAGCCGATCGAGGGTCTAAATCCCCGGTGCCCTGATGCGTTTCCAGAACAGGAAAACCTTATTGAGGGGTCGAGAGATGTCAGTCGCTACCAGCCTTATGGAAGATCAGTCGGTCCGGAACACTCCGGCACCGGCCGAGACGCTTTATCAATTCAACGAATCGCCGTTGCTCGCCCGTCAGAGCCAGCAGGAATCCAACGCCCGCAGCTACCCGCGACGCATCCCCCTGGCGCTCAAGCGTGCCAAGGGGCTGTATGTCGAAGACGTCGAAGGCCGCACGTTTATTGATTGCCTGGCGGGCGCCGGGACCTTGGCCCTGGGGCATAACCATCCGGTGGTGATTGAAGCGATCCAGCAAGTGCTGAGCGATGAACTGCCGCTGCATACCCTGGACCTGACCACGCCGGTCAAGGATCAATTCGTTCAAGACCTGTTCGGCCTGCTGCCACCGGCACTGGCCGCTGAAGCGAAAATCCAGTTCTGCGGCCCCACCGGCACCGACGCCGTGGAAGCGGCGCTGAAACTGGTGCGCACCGCCACTGGCCGCAGCACCGTGCTGTCGTTCCAGGGCGGTTACCACGGCATGAGCCAGGGCGCGTTGAGCCTGATGGGGAGCCTGGGGCCGAAAAAGCCTTTGGGTGCCTTGCTCAGCAGCGGCGTGCAGTTCATGCCATATCCCTACGATTACCGTTGCCCGTTCGGACTGGGCGGTGCGCAAGGGGTGAAGGCCAATCTGAATTACCTGGAAAACCTGCTCAACGACCCCGAGGCCGGCGTGCAATTGCCAGCGGCGGTGATTGTTGAAGTGGTGCAGGGCGAGGGCGGGGTCATACCTGCTGATCTGGATTGGTTGCGCGGTTTGCGCCGAATCACCGAAAAGGCCGGCGTGGCGCTGATCGTCGACGAGATCCAGAGCGGTTTTGCCCGCACCGGCAAGATGTTCGCCTTCGAGCATGCCGGGATCATTCCGGATGTGGTGGTGATGTCCAAAGCTATCGGCGGCAGCCTGCCGCTGGCGGTGGTGGTGTATCGCGACTGGCTCGACACCTGGTTGCCGGGCGCCCATGCCGGGACGTTCCGCGGCAATCAGATGGCCATGGCTGCCGGTTCTGCGGTGATGCGCTACCTGATCGAACACAAGATTTGCGATCACGCGGCGGCCATGGGCGAGCGCCTGAGCGAGCATCTGCGCATCTTGCAGCGGGACTTCCCGCAACTGGGCGACATTCGCGGTCGCGGGCTGATGCTCGGCGTTGAGCTGGTTGATCCAAACGGTGCTGCGGATGCCTTGGGCCATCCACCGGTGTTTGCACGCCTGGCGCCGTTGGTACAGCGCGAATGCCTCAAGCGCGGCTTGATCCTCGAACTGGGCGGCCGCCATGGCGCCGTGGTGCGCTTCCTGCCGCCGCTGGTGATTACCGCCGCGGAAATCGACCGGGTCGCGGAGATTTTCGGCCGGGCCATGGCCGCTGCTACTGCCAATCTGTAAATTTCCCGGCCCTCGAAACGTTCCTTCTACATAGCGGCTGTACGCAGCGTGCGGCCCACCCTACAACGATGGAGAGACAGCATGACGTCAGTATTCGACCGCGAGGACATCCGATTTCAGGTCGTGGTCAACCACGAAGAGCAATACTCGATCTGGCCCGACTACAAAGCCGTGCCTGAAGGCTGGCGCACCGTGGGCAAGAGCGGGCTGAAGAAAGAGTGCCTGGCTTACATCGAAGAAACCTGGACGGATATGCGGCCATTGAGTTTGCGGCGCAAGATGGATGAGCAGGCTGTCGCTCACTAATCATCGACGCAAAAAAAGCCCGCTGGACTGGTGACGGTCAGCGGGTTTTTTCATGGCCAGCGGTAAACTTTGTAGGAGCCGGCTTGCTGGCGATAGCGGCGAGTCAGGCGCGGCGATGTCGACTGAACGGCCGCCATCGCCAGCCGACTCCTACAAGGGAATGCGTGGCCTGATCGCTGGTTCGTACGAATTTCCCCTATAGGAGCTGACGAGTGAAACGAGGCTGCGATCTTTTGATTTGTTTTTTAGAGCAAGATCAAAAGATCGCAGCCTTCGGCAGCTCCTACAGGGGGGAAGTGATGATCAGCCACTCAAGCCTCTGATCACCAAATCCACATTCCCCTCCAGCTCAGCCACCGGATCAGCGGTGTCGACGCTCAACACCACCAAGCGACTTCCGGCTTCGGCGATTACCGCTTTCAGCGCATCCGACGGCTGGCGATGGTGCAACACCACCGCGACGTCATTGTCCTTGAGCGTTGCCCCCAATCCCTTCAACGCCTCAGGCGTCCACTCGGCATCCGGTCTTGCATCCAGGCCAACCAGCTCAAGATTGAGACCGCCGATCAGGTAGCCGAAATGATCGCTCAGGCTCATCACACTCAAATTGTCGGCAGCCGCCAGACGCGCCTCGCTGTCGGCGCTGAGTTTGAGCAGGCGCTGTTTCAGTGCCGCCAGATTGGCCTCGATCGCTGGCCTGGCCTTGGGCGCCAGACGCACCAGGTCTGCCGCCATTACGTCCGCCATGCGCCCCATGTTGTTACTGGCCAGCCACGGCTGGCTGTTCAACCCATCGACCTTGCTGCCCGGTTGCACGGCAATGCCGGGCAGGGCGCCGTCCACCGGGCGGGCGGCATCGACTTCGACGATGCGGATGTTGCTGCGTCGGGAGATCGGGTACAGCGGGTCATCCGCCCACAGCGAGCGCAGGCCGATCACTGCATCAGCGTCGGTCGCGAGTTTGGCCAGCGCCGGCGCACCACGGCCGGTGAAGTAAGCGGTCTGCCGACTGCCGGGCAAGTTCGCCGGTGCCGCACGTTCCAGGCTGACATCGGTGCCCTTGAGCAGCACTTCGCCCAACCCGTAAGTGATCGGCAAGGACGCCAGTACGCGCAGCGGTTTGGCGGTGTCTGCCGCGAAAGCAGTGTGGGCCAGACCACACAGGGCCACAGCCAGGGTCAGTTGACGCAGAGAAAATGACATTTATCCAAGGTTCCCTTTCAGGCTGGGGACGACGCCGCGCGCAATGGCGGCCAGGGCGAAGGCGATACCGGCCACCAGAATGATCGCGGCACCGGACGGAATCGGCAGGTCGAAGACGATCGGCGCGAGAATCCCGCACAAGGTGCTCACCGTGGCGATCAACACCGAACACCAGAAGAAACCCTTCAGCGATTGACTGAGCAAACGCGCGGCCGCTGCCGGGATCACCAACAGGGCGCCGACCAGAATCGCACCGATGACTTTCACGGCGGCGACGGTGATTAGCGTCACCAGAATCACGAACAAATAATCCAGCGTCTTCACCGCCACACCGCGCACCGCCGCCAGTTGCGGATTGAAACTGGCGAGCATGATGCGGTTGTACAACGGCAGGGCCAGGGCCATCACCAGCGAACCGACGATGGCCAGCACCAGCAAGTCATTGCCGTTGACCGTCAACACCGAACCGAACAGTACGTTTTCCAGAATATGCACGTTGATCTTGCCCGCCAGAATCAGCAACAGGCTCGCACCCAGCGCCAACGACACCGAGAGAAACACGCCGATCAAGGTGTCCGGCGCCAGACCGGTACGGTTGCGCAGGTAATTGAGCAAGATGCCGAACAGCAGGCAGTAGCCGAACAGGCTGCCGTAAGGCCCGGTATACGGTTCGCCAAGCAGGATGCCGATGGCCACACCGGTCAGCGCCGCGTGACCCACTGCCTCGGAGAAAAACGCGAAGCGCTTGACCACCACGAGCGTGCCCAATCCACCGAGCACCGGGCCGATCAGCAGTCCGGCGAGCAACGCATTGACGACGAATCCATAAGCCAGCGCCTCGGGCAGGTAACCCGACGAGGCCCAGCCCTGAACCATCAAACGAAAGGCTTCGTAACTCATCAGGCAAGGCTCCGTGGATGGGTCGAAAACAGCGTCAGCAGACGATCGGGGGTCAGCGCCTGTTGCGGTGTGGCGTCGAACAGCACCCGACGATTGAGCCCGGTGACGTGATCGGCCAACCGACCGACCGCTTCCAGATCGTGCTCGATCCACAGCACGGTAATGCCCGCCGCGCGCCAATCACCGAGCAAGCGCTCGAACACCTGAATACCGGCCTCATCAAGGGCCGACATTGGCTCATCGAGTACCAGCAATTGCGGCGTCGGGATCAGCCCTTGCGCCAGTAATACGCGCTGACGCTCACCGCCCGACAACGCACCCATGCGCCGCTTGCGCTTGTCCTGCATGCCGACTCGCTCCAGCGCTTCGCCGATCGCCGCCGCGTAATGCTTGCTCAAGCCGAGGAAGGCCGGGCGCCGTTGGCACATGGCGGCCATGAAATCGTCGACGGTCATCGGCAGGCCACGGTCGAATTCCAGTGCCTGCGGCACGTAGCCGATGGTTCCCGGCTCGCCCGGCCATTGCAGGCTCAAACGGCCCTGATGGGGCATCTGCCCGAGCAGGGTCTTGATCAAGGAGCTCTTGCCGCCACCATTCGGGCCGACCAGCGCATGCACGCTGCCTGGCTGGACCTGAAAGGTGACCTTGTCGAGGATTGTCGTGCGACCCAGCGTCAGGCTGACCTGCGCAAAATCCAGCGTCGGCCCCGAACCCTGTAGGAGCGAGCCTGCTCGCGATTGCGGTATGTCATTCAATGAAGATGTCGCCGGACCGGACGCCTTCGCGAGCAGGCTCGCTCCAACAGGGGATTCGCTGATGATTTCTTTTGCGGTCATGCACCGGACTCCTGAATCGCCCGCACCACGGTGTTGAGGTTGCCGGTCATTTCCTTTTCGTATTTGTCGGCGGTGTATTCGCCGTAGGAAATGTGCGACAGCGGGTACAGCTTCACCCCGGATTCACGCTGGATGGTGTCAACGTAGGTGGACGGGAAATCCATCTCCGAGAAGATCACCTTCACGTCCAGTTCACGCAGTTGGTCGATGGTTTTTTTCAGCTGGCTCGGGCTCGGCTCGATGCCGTGGGCCGGTTCGACCACCGCCGTCACCTCCAGGCCGAATTCGCGCAGCAGGTAGTCGTAGGCCGCGTGCACTGTGGCCACGCGCAGTTCGGCGTTCGGCGCCTGGGTCAGTTTGGCCAGGGCATCGGCGCGCATCTTGCGCAGGCGTTTGCCGTAGGCGCGGGCGTTTTCGGTGTAGGTCTTGGCGTTCGCCGGGTCGAGTTTGCCCAGTTCCCGGGCGATGTTGTTGACCTGGGCAATCGAGGCGCTGATCGACAGGAAGGTGTGCGGGTTCACTACTTTACCGGCGCCGCGCGCGGCCACCCCGGTGGCGGCCAGCAGTGGTACGTTTTCGTTGGCTTCGATCACCGGCACGTTTGGCGTTTCGCTGGCGGCGATCATGCGGTCGGCGAAGTCGTCATGACCGACGCCGTTGAGCACGATCACGTCGAGGCCGCTGATGCGCTTGATGTCTTCGGCGCGGGGCTCGTAGGCGTGGGGGTTGAAGCCGGCCGGAATCAGCGGCACCACCTCGGCCTTGTCGCCGACGATGTTGGCCACGTAGCTGTAATAAGGGTGCAGGGTGATGCCGATGCGCAGGCGCTTGGCCTCGTCGGCGCTGGCCAGGGGAGTCAGCAGGCAGGCCAGCAAGCCGACCAGCGTCAGGCGCAGAACAGAACGTAGAGATGAAATGGGCATGGGAAAGCGGTCTTCTCTCGGGTGAAGGCGAGGGTTCAGTGCCGGTGCTGACGGGTCACGCCGGCATCGAATTGCGCGACGATCTGCTGCCAGCCAGCGCTTTCGAGCGCGGCGTCAGTGAGGTCGGCCGGGGCTTTGAGGTCAGTGCTGCGGTTGAGCCAGACGTCCGGCGCGTCATCGTCGGCGGTCAAACGCATCAGAAACGAACCCGCTACGACTGGCGTCTCGCTATGGCCGAAATACGCCTTGGCGTCGAGCAATTGCCAGGCATGATTACCTCGGCTTACGGAACTGGCGTCCTGGGCGAACGGCGCAAAGCCTTCCTCGGCGAGGGCTTGAGGTGTCGGCAGGGTTTGCTGTTCCTGGCGCAGCAAGTGAATCTCGTCCAGCGTCACCCGCAGATCGGCGTAGATGCCTTGCTCGGAAGCGCTGAGGTCGCGGCGGGCATCCAGTTGATGGCTGTTGACGCTGCTCACCTCCTGAGACTCGCCGCGCCAGGCGACCACCGAACCGGCCACCGCCAGAATCATCAGGCACAACAGCAGCACATAGAGGGTTTCATGACCGGCTCCGGCCGGGCGCACAACTTGTGTGGTTGGCGTACTCATGGCGCTTCGATGTCCGCTTGGTCGATCTCGACCACGTGGCCTGGGCCGGCATCGAACAACACATAAAATTCGGCGCCGGGCTTTTTGAAGGTCAGGGTTGAATCGCTGCCGAGCTTGCCCGGAACCAGAATGGTTTCGTCGTAGCCGATCACATCGAGGGTCACGCCCGGTGCGCCGCTGCCGTCGGAGAAACCGCCGGTGCATTTGATCTGCTCGGCGTCGATCGCCTTGCATTCGCACATCGGATTGTGGGCCAGGGCGCTGGCGCTGAAACCGGTGCAGAGCACCAGCAGCGCTGCGCTAACAGGACGAGTAACGTTGATCATGGTTTGCCTCCTTGAGTGATCAGCCAGGCAAGGGTGGCGGGGGAGGCCTGGCTCAGAGGAATGGATGCCTGATGCATGGAGCCGTCCCAGCCTTCCATGGTGATCCACAGTTCGGCGTCGGCCTTGGTCTTTTCCGGGATCGGCAACATGGCGCCCATGCGGTACGGCGTTCCAAAGAAAATCACACCGGCGGCTCGCAGGCTGCGCGGTTTGCCGATGCGCAGGTAAGTCGCCTTGACCTGATCGCGGCAGCTGTTGCACAGCGCGGCGTTGAAGCTTTTCATGTAGCCGGCCGGGCCATCGGGGCGTGGTGCTTCGTTGCGCAGTTCGGCAAGACGCACGCTCCACGGTCCGACCTGCACTTCACCGATCTCCCGTTCACCCAAACCGGTATCCCCACGAAACAGCGCAGCGTCGGCGAAGTATTTAGGCATGAAACCCAGCGGCACCAGCAACAGCAGGACGTTGATGTGGAAGCGCCATTTGTGCCAGAAACGGCTGAGTTTCGAAGTCGGTTTTTCCGCCGCGAACAGGCTCATTGGCTGACCTCCGTGGTTTCACGGCTGGTCACCGGGGCGCTTTCGTTGCGTGGACGTTTGTTGCTGCGCTTGAGGGCGTTGGCCGTAGCGAGGGCGGTACGCTTGGTCCAGATCAACAGGCCGCTGAGCACCATCATGCTCAGCAGCAGGCCGAAGAAGAACCAGATCAGCTTGATCCACAGACCGCCGAAATCTCCGGTGTGCAGCGGGCGCATGGATTCGGTCACGAACTCAAGGCCCGAGCGATCCGACAGCAGGCGCGTGGCGGCAACATCGCCGGTGTACGGGTTGATTTCGGCGGTCTGGAACATCAGTGGATACCAGCTGCGACCACCCACCGACAGATAGCTGTAGGCGTTGGCCGGCATGCTGACAAAGCTTTCGTCCAGACCAGGAATGCGCTCCTTGGCTTCGCGGATCGCCGCTTCCAGGCTGATCATCGGTGCCGCCGAACCATCGGCGGTGAGCGGTACGTTTTCACGGGGCACCACAAGCGCCACCGGAGCGGTGGAGATGGAGATCTGGTTGTCGAACATGAACGCTTCGATCAGGAACCAGGTACTGGTGACGGAAATCACCGCGATGAACCAGATCGACCAGATGCCGCTGAGACGGTGGAAATCACCCCAGAAAATCCGTGCGCCGTGGCGAATGCGCAGGGTCGGGCGCAAGAAACCTTTCCAGAAGCGCTTGTAAACCACCAGCCCGGTGATCAACGAGGCCAGCAGCGGCAGGCTGAGGAACGACACCAGGTACCAGCCCCAGCTGTAGCCATTGGTGAACGGCACCAGCCACCAGCCGTGCAGTGCGCGGGTGAACGCCTTGAAGTTGAATTGCGGAGCGGGGCCTTGAATGGCGCCGGTGTAAGGGTTGACGTAGACCGTCAGCTCACGCCCGTCGGGGTAGTTGACCCTGACGTCCAGGGCAAAGTGCGACTCGTCGGGACGACTGATGCTGTCGATGATGATGTCGGGCTCGGCCTTTTTGATCGCGCTGACGATCTGGTCGTAGTTGAGCCGTGGCGTATCGTCCGAAGGCTGGCTGGCACGCATTTGCGGGTTGGCCAGCCAGACGATTTCCTGGCTCACCACGGCCAGGGTGCCGGTCACACAGACGATAAGCACGAAAAACCAGATTGGCAGTGCCAGCCAGCTATGGACCAGAAACCAGAGTTTTGAACGGGATTTCTTCGACATGATTAAGGGTCTTGTTTCGATGGGAAGGCCTCTGCTACGGGCTTCGCAGCGATGAGGTCGACGAAAGTCCGGTCGTGGCTTTTGCCTACGCGACAGGACTGCATCTATATAAGACGGATGAGCATGTGAAATCCCGAAGGGGGATATGAAAGAAAATGTTTCGTGTTCCGTAAATTCCGGGAAGCCACAGATAACGCAACCCTGTAGGAGCCGGCTTGCTGGCGATGGGACCCCCGCGTTTGATCAATCCTCACGCGTTATCGTTTACGAACATCGCCAGCAAGCCCGCTCCCACAGGGACTATTGGCGTACACATCATCTATGAACAATCGGATACCTGTGGGAGCTGGCTTGCCAGCGATGGCGTCAGATCAGGCACTGATTACCTCAACCCTGCTGAAACATTTCCTTGGCCCGCTGTTCAATCTGTTCCTGAGTCAGATCCTCCTTGCGCGTGGCCAAAAACCACAGATGGCCGTAGGGATCCTTCAAGGTCCCGGAACGGTCACCGTAAAACTGGTCCTTGACCTCCGACACCAGGGTGCCCCCGGCGTCGATCGCCTGTTTATAGGACTTGTCCACATCGGTCACATACAGATGCAGACCCACGGACGGCGACTGGTCCGGGTTGCTCAACGGCCCTTGATCGCACGGCGTGCCGAGCATGATCGGGCAATCGCCGATGCGCAGTTCAGCGTGGCCGATACCGCCGTCGGGCATGGACAGGCGCATGACTTCGATGGCGCCGAAGGCTTTTTTATAGAACTCGATGGCTTCAGCAGCTTTTGCAATGCCCAGGTACGGGGTAATGCTGTGATAACCCTCGGGAATGGGTTTGACGCTCATGATCGTTCTCCTTTTATTGTTGTGAGACGAAGATCGCTCTCCAGCCGAACAAGTGTAGGAGTTGCCGCAGGCTGCGATCTTTTGATTTTGACTTTCGGCACTCGCCAAGTTCACCAAAAGATCCCTGCAAAAACTGGCCAAGGCGTTGAATTCCGATGACGTGCGTCAATTCATCCTGACCCGCTATAAAGGGCAGGTTGCACCGGGGTTTCTGATGTTGGGGTGACATAAGTCGCCATCGCTGGCAAGCCAGCTCCTACAGGTTTTGTGTGGGTTTCGAAAATCACGCAATCCTGTAGGAGCTGGCTTGCCAGCGATAGCCACACCACCTATTTCAGATCAGGCTCTAAAAGCCGCGCCCCCGGCCCACGCTCCCCAAGCACATCGCCAAAATTGCGCAACGGACACGCCTCCATCGACAAACACCCGCAACCAATGCAGCCATTGAGTTTGTCCCGCAACTGGGTCAACTGATTGATCCGCTCATCCAGATCCCGGCTCCATTGCGCCGACAACACCTTCCAGTCCGCCGCCGTCGGTGCGCGATTATCCGGCAACGATTTCAGTGCTTCGCCAATCTCCGCCAATGGAATGCCCAAACGCTGAGCCACCTTGATCAGCGCCACACGTCGCAGCACTTCCCGTGGATAACGCCGCTGGTTGCCCTGATTGCGGTTGCTTTTGATCAAACCCTTGGATTCATAAAAGTGCAGCGCGGTTACCGCAACGCCGCTGCGTTCGGCCAATTGGCCGACGCTGAGTTCTCGATGCAGATTTTCCGAGGTGATCATTTGAAAAATGCCTCTTGACCTCTAGTTAGCTCGAGGTTTTACCCTGCACGCCTTCGGATCGCAAGATTCGGCTTACAGGTAAGTGGGGGTAATTCATGCAAGCTTCAGAGAAATATCGCAGCTTCACCCAACTGATCGAATTCGAAATCGAGCCTCATCAGCAACCGGCGCTGGTGTCGGCGCTGTCCCGGCAGACTGAGCGTCTGGCCCAGCACTACAGCGGTTTCCTCAGTGCGAGCATCCAGGCCAGTGACGATGGCCGGCGGGTGCTCAATTACTTGCAATGGCAAACCCGCGAGGCCGGGGAAGCCGCGTTTCAGAGCTTTGAAAGCGGCGAGGAGGATTTTTGGCAGTTGATTCGTGCCCATCAGGCGAAAGCCGTGACCTTCGGCTCGTTCCAGGTGCTACACAGCCTGGAACGCAGCCACGATCGCGCGCTGCACTGCAATCTGGTGGCTTAAATCGACAACTGCATCAAGCGGTCGCCCTGGACGTTTTCCGTAGGTCGGCGCTTGTTCACCGCCAGTTCGCCGATCTTGATCAGGCGTGTGCGGGTGACGTTGCGGCTCAAACCCAGCAGTGCAGCGGTGTGCACCTGGTTGTAGTGGCTGAAACGATAGGCCGCGCGCAGCAGCGCGTCTTCGACTTTTTCATGCAGCGCGCCGGCCTGTTCCTCGAAGAGCTTTTTAAAGGCTCGATCGAGCAGCGCCTCGGCGGAGTCGTCGACCTGAGCGTGGTAGTCGTCCTGACGCTCGATGCGCATGTTTGACAGGCGCAGGTCGTCGCGTTCGATCACGCCATTGCGGCAAATCAGCAAGGTGTGGTGAATGACGTTTTCCAGCTCGCGGATGTTGCCCGGCCAACTGTAGCTGCGCAGCTTCAGCTCGGCCTCTTTGCTGATGGTGATGGTGCCGTAGCCCAGGCGCTGACTGTAGGCGTCGATGAAGTGGCGGGTCAGCGGCAGGATGTCGCCGGGGCGATCGCGCAACGGGCTCAGCTCCAGGCTGACCACGTCGAGTCGGTAGTACAGGTCTTCGCGGAAATGCCCGGCGTTGATGGCTTTTTCCAGCTGCACGTTGGTCGCGGCCAACACCCGCACATCAATCGGAATGCTCTTGCGCGAACCCAACCGCACCACTTCGCGCTCCTGCAAGACCCGCAGCAATTTGACCTGAATCGCCATCGGCAGATCGCCGATTTCATCGAGGAACAACGTGCCGCCATCGGCCTCTTCGAACCAGCCGGCCTTGGCGCTCAGGGCACCGGTGAAGGCGCCTTTTTCATGGCCGAACAGCTCGGCCTCGACCAGGGATTCGGAGAATGCACCGCAGTTCACCGCCACGAACGGCCGGTTGCGCCGAGCGCTGAGGTTGTGGATATGCCGCGCCACCAACTCTTTGCCGGTGCCGGTCTCGCCAATGATCAGCACGCTGGCTTCGCTGGGGGCGACTTGCTGCAAATGCGCGAGCAAGGCCTGGGACTTCGGGTCTTCGAACACCTGGGCCGTGGCGCGGATCGACGTGGCCAGAGCGGGCGAGGGCGGTAAGGTCAGCAGCTGCATGGGGCACGCTCCTTGTAGAGAAAACTATGAATAAAAAGTCGGAATCGGCAGGGCCTGGTTCAGCGCCCAGTCACCCAGTTCATGGAGTTTGTAATCCACCGGGTCGTGCAGGGTTTGTGTGCGCAGATTGCGCCAGTGCCGATCCAGCCGCAGCGAGGCGTGTGTCGAGCGCGCGCCGGTCACTTCGAACAAGCGGCTACACAGTTCCAAACCATTGCGCGTGGCCGCGACCTTCGCCGTGGCGATGGCGGTGGCCAGATGTCCGCGCTCCTCGGCGCTGAGGTTCGGGCCTTTTGCCCAAGCCTTGTCGAGCAAATCAGCCGCACGTTCCACCAGCAACCGCACACCCTCGAGCGCTACCCAGAACTCGCCGTAGTGGCCGAGCACATAAGGGTCCTGACGCACATCCTGAGCGCTGGATTTGTGCCAAGGCCGCGTCTCGGTCTGCGTGTATTGCCGCGCTTCTTCGAACGCGCCTTCGGCGATGCCGAGGAACATGTGGGTGAACGTGAGTTGGGCGATCAATGGGCGCAGGCAGGCGAACGGCGTGCTCAACGGGCCTGGATCGAGCAGCAGTTCCGACTCCTCGACCCGCACCCGTTCGAAGGTGGCGCTGCCACTGTCGGTCTGGCGCTGGCCCATGTTGTCCCAGTCATTGTGCAAAGTGATGCCGCTGCGGCCGCTTGGGATCGCGGCAATAAGCAGTTTGCCACCGGCGCTTTCATCGACCGCCGAGGCAATCAACATCTCCGAATCGCTGGCGCCGGAGCAGAAGCTTTTCTTCCCGGAAAACTCGCGCCAGCCGCCGAGGTTTTTCACCACGGTGCGGGTGTCCAGCGGGTTGAGGGCGTTGCCCCAGAACCAGTTCTTGCGTGCGGTTTGCTCGAACCATGGCTGCCATTGTTCAGGCCGCGCAAACAGGCGCACGGTAGCGAGCATCAGGTGATGGAAGCCGAAAACATGGGCAATCGAACTGTCGACCTTGGCGAACTCACGCACGATGGTCAGGGTTTCACTCCAGTGCGCGCCTAGGCCGCCGAACTGGGTGGGAATGCTTAGCGCGAGCAGGCCGCTGTGGCGCAGGGCATCGCGCTCGGCCTTGGGCGTACCACCTCGTTCGTCGCGCTCGACGGCGGTCAAGGCAAACTCGGCGGCCAATTGGCGGGCGGTCTTCAACGGGGATATCAGGGCGCTTTGCGGCTTGGCAGTCACGCGGTTTTCCTTATGAAAAATAGACGCAAATCCCCTATGGAATGGGCTTTTGTGGCGAGGGAGCTTGCTCCCGTTCGGCTGCGAAGCAGTCGTAAAACGGTTGATGCGGGCTATCAGAAGACCCGCATTGTCCTGTTTAGGGACTGCTACGCAGTCCAGCGGGAGCAAGCTCCCTCGCCACGAAATTTCCTGCCCCCAGAGAGATTTTTCAGGCCGTGGCTTTGGCGGGAAGCACATCATTGGCAATCATTTCGCCAAACGGTCCGGTCAGGTTGGTGACGCCACGCCCGGCGAGTCTGGCGTACGGCTCGGGCAGCAGCGGGAACACCAGTTCGGCAAAGCGATACGCTTCTTCGAGGTGTGGATAACCGGAGAAGATGAAGCTCTCGATCCCAAGGTCCGCGTACTCCTTGATCCGCGCCGCGACTTGCTGCGGATCGCCCACCAGCGCGGTGCCGGCACCGCCACGCACCAGACCGACACCGGCCCACAGGTTTGGCGAAATCTCCAGGTTGTCGCGACGTCCATCGTGCAACGCCGCCATGCGCCGTTGTCCTTCGGAGTCGAAGCGCGAGAACGACTTCTGCGCGGCGGCGATGGTTTCGTCGCTGATGTGTTCGATCAGTTTGTCAGCGGCTTTCCACGCCTCTTCGGCGGTTTCGCGAACGATCACATGCAAGCGGATCCCGAACTTCACCGTGCGCCCGTGACGCGCGGCCCGCTCGCGGACATCGGCGAGTTTTTGCGCCACGGCGGCCGGCGGTTCGCCCCAGGTCAGGTAGACATCGACCTGCTCGGCGGCCAGGTCATGGGCAGCGTCGGACGAACCGCCGAAGTACAGCGGCGGATAGGGCTTTTGCACTGGCGGATACAGCGCCTTGGCGTTCTGCACCCGCAGGTGTTTACCTTCGAAATCCACCGATTCGCCTTGCAGCACCCTTCGCCAGATCTTGAGGAATTCGTCGGTGACTTCGTAGCGTTCGCTGTGATCGAGGAAGCTGCCGTCGCCACGGTTTTCATCCGGGTCACCGCCCGTCACGACGTTAATCAGCAAACGCCCGCCGGACAGCCGATCCAGGGTCGCGGCCATGCGTGCCGACACGGTCGGCGAAATAATCCCGGGACGGATCGCCACCAGATAACGCAAGCGTTCGGTCAGCGGCACCAGCGCCGAAGCGATCACCCACGAGTCTTCGCAAGAGCGCCCGGTGGGAATCAACACGCCGTGGTAACCGAGGCTGTCCGCGGCCTGGGCCACTTGTTTCAGATAGTTGAGCGTGACCGGGCGTGCGCCTTGCGTGGTGCCCAGGTAGTGACCGTCGCCGTGGGTCGGCAGAAACCAGAAAACATCCATGAACAAATCCTTAAGCGATTTTCAGCAGATTGTTGGGGTGCACGCCGAACAACGGCGCGGCGCGTTCTGCAGCAAGGCGTATGCGGGCCTTCAAGGGCTCACTGGTTATTTGGTAATTGGAGAAATCGGCTTCGGTGGCATACACGCCAATCGGCAAGGTCAACGCCTGGAAGAAACTGAACAGCGGTCGCAACTGGTGATCGAGCACCAGCGCGTGACGTTCGCTGCCACCGGTGGCGGCCAGCAGGACCGGCGTATTGATCAGCGCATTCAGGTCGATCAGGTCGAACAGGTGCTTGAGCAGGCCAGGGTAAGAACCGCGATAGACCGGCGCGGCGACGATCAACAGGTCGGCATTTTCGATGGCTTGCAGTTCGGCTTCGATGTCCGCACTCAATTCTTGACGGGACAACGCCGCGCCCAATGGTCGGGCGATGTCGCCCAGTTCGATCAGCTTGCTCTCGATCGGCAGTTGTTCGGCCAGTTGCGCCAACAGCGCTTGGGTCAGCACCAAAGTGCGTGAGGGACGCCAGGTGCCGCCGGAGAGGGCAACGACTTTCAATGGACGCGACATGATCAGTTCCTTTTTAAACAGTTGCTGGGGGAGCAGTGAGTCATCACTGGGCTTTCCCCTATTGAGCAAGAGCTGTACCAATCCCTATGAGCCTTGATTTACGGGGCTTTCAGCGCGTTGATCAGACGACGCTGTTGGTTTTCAAGGGCTGTTTGCTGAATGACTGTTGCCTGGCAAACAGTTGCGTGAGCAACAGTGCGTCAGGCCATGCAGTTGTTATAAAGGCTGTTTGTTATTCCTCAAAAGATCATTGATTGATATTTATAGATCATTAAGAAATATATGAGGCCTTGTAGGAGCCGGCTTGCTGGCGAGGAGGTTTCGAACTTTGAGGTGTTCTGCGGGGCGTCATCGCCAGCAAGCCGGCTCCTATAGGTAATTGCGTTCCAATCTCGATACCCACTATCGAGAGCGATGATTTCTGCCCATCCAAAGGCGCGAGTAGCCTGTGTTCATTGCCCCGAACCCAGTTGCCAGGACGCCGAACATGAAAACTCTACTGACCACTATGTTGTTGCTTGCAGTCTCCGTTCTTGCCGGATGTGCCAGCCATGTTTCCCCGGAACTGCGGCCCTACACCGCTGAAGAAACCCGAGAACTGGCGCTTGAGGCGTTGAACCGCCGCGGCTTGTCCTTCGACGAATACCACGCGAAAAAAGCTGAATTGCTCGGTCAGCCGCAGAAGACTTTCGGTTTCGACAAACAGGGTGAGATGAACGCCGAGCGAGCTGTACAGCTGCACGGTCGTCCAAGCTGAGGGAAAACTGTACGGCTGGAAGTTTTACCCAACTGTCCGTGGGTTTCCTCCGGGGTGTGCGATAGGGTCACTACCTGACTGACCCTGATGGATTGCCACCATGCTCTCGCTCGATCTGCTGCTGGGCTTCGCCCTGTTTGCCCTCGTCACCTCGATCACACCCGGCCCGAACAACACGATGTTGCTGGCATCGGGCGTGAATTTCGGCTTTAACCGCACCATTCCTCACATGCTCGGCATCACTTGCGGCTTCTTCGTGCTCGTCGTGGCGGTCGGTTTTGGCTTGGGCGCGGTGTTCCAGACTTATCCGTTGCTCTACACCGTGCTGCGATACGTCGGAGCGGCGTATTTACTGTATCTGGCGTGGAAAATTGCCCATTCTGGACCTGTCTCAGACAGTGAAAAACCTGAGGCCAAGCCGATCAGCTACCTCGGTGCCGCCGCGTTTCAGTGGGTCAATCCCAAGGCGTGGATCATGGCAATCGGCGCGATCAGCACTTACACGCCGATGCAGGGTTACTTCACCAATGTCATCGTGATTGCGGCGGTGTTTGCCTTGATCAACCTGCCGAGCGTCGGTGTCTGGGCCGCGTGCGGCACGTTGTTGCGCAACGTGCTCAAGGACCGCCGCTGGTTGCGTCTGTTCAACTGGGGCATGGCCGCGCTGCTGGTCGCTTCGCTGTATCCGATCCTGCTCGAAAGCTTTAACTGACGCATTGCTTCAACCGGTCGGCCGATGCCTGTTAAGCTCGCTTTTCAGGAGCGTTCCTACGCACTTTTAAATGAAGTGGTACTTCTTTAACGGCATCCGATCAGGTATTGGTAACGTTCTGAAAACCGGGCGCGGCTCACAAGGCTGCGTCTTGCCGTTTGCAGTCACGAGCCTCCTGATCCCGGAACACGCTCTGCGAGTCATTTATGAATAAACGTCCGTTGTATTTCGACTACGCCGCCACCACGCCGGTGGATGAGCGGGTCATCAAGGTCATGGTCGAGTGTCTGGGTTTCAGCGGTAATTTCGGCAATCCTGCGTCCAGCTCCCACGTGTTTGGCCAACAGGCCCGGCATTCGGTCGAGCAGGCGCGGCGCCAGGTCGCTGAACTGGTGGGCGCGCAGCCCGAGCAGATCGTCTGGACCTCCGGCGCCACCGAATCCAACAACCTGGCCCTCAAGGGCGTCGCCCAGGCGCGCGGCGTTGCCGGCGGCCACATCATCACCAGCCAGATCGAACACAAGGCCATCCTCGATACCGCAAGGCAATTGCAGGACGCGGGCGTGGCGGTAACGTATCTGGTGCCGGACACCGATGGCCTGATCACCGCGCAAGCGGTCAGCGATGCCATGCGCGAGGACACCTTCCTGGTGTCACTGATGCTGGTGAACAACGAACTCGGTACGGTCAACGACATCCCGGCCATCGGCCAGGTTGTGCGTGAGCGCAATGCGTTGCTGCATGTTGACGCCGCGCAAGGCGCGGGCAAGGTGTCGATTGATTTGGCGCAGTGGCCGGTGGATCTGATGTCATTCTCGGCGCACAAACTCTACGGACCCAAAGGCATCGGCGCGCTGTATGTCGGTCCGCGCGCGCAACAGCGTGTGCTGGCGCAGATTCACGGCGGTGGTCACGAGGGTGGTTTACGTTCCGGCACACTGGCCACACACCAGATCGCCGCGATGGGTGCGGCCTTCGCCTTGGCGGCAGCCGCGTTCGATGAAGAAAAAGCCTTGATCGTGCGTCTGCGTGAGCGCTTGCTCGATCAACTGCTGAGCATTCCCGGCGTTCGGCTCAATGGCAGCCCAAGCCAACGCATCCCGCATACCCTGAGCCTGACCTTCAACGAAGGCGAGTTCAATTCGGCGGCGTTGCTGGCGTCGATCGCCTTTTCCGCGACCTCGGCGTGCAATTCCGCGAGTAATGCACCGTCCCACGTGTTGTTGGCCCTGGGGCATGACGCTCGCTCGGCGAGTCGCACCATTCGCTTGAGCCTAGGGCGTTTCACCACCGAGCAGGATATCGATCAAGCGGTAGAACTGATTAAAGCGGCCTGCGCCAGTGCTCCGGCATTCTGGCAGTAAGGGTATAAAGCGCCGACCTTGATCGGCACTGAACAATAATGATGAGTGGTTAGCAGGAGTCATGATGAATACGCAGTTTTCGATCACCGGATCGGTGCCCCAGCGCCTGGCACAAACCCGCGAGCTGATGAGCCGGGAGGGCATCCATGCCCTGCTGGTGCCGTCGGCCGACCCGCACCTGTCCGAATACCTGCCGGGCTACTGGCAAGGGCGGCAGTGGTTGTCGGGCTTCCACGGTTCGGTCGGTACGCTGATCGTCACGCCGGATTTTGCCGGCGTGTGGGCCGATAGCCGTTATTGGGAGCAAGCGACCAAGGAACTCAAGGGCAGCGGCATCGAGCTGGTCAAGCTGCAACCGGGTCAACCGGGGCCGCTGGACTGGCTGGCCGAGCAAACCCCTGAGGGCGGCGTGGTCGCGGTGGATGGTGCGGTGATGGCCGTGGCCTCGGCGCGCACCCTGGGCAGCAAACTCGAAGAGCGCGGCGCACGCCTGCGCACCGATATCGATCTGTTGAGCGAAGTCTGGAGCGATCGCCCGACGCTGCCGAACGAGCCGATCTATCAGCACTTGCCACCCCAGGCGACCGTCAGCCGTGGCGAGAAGCTCGCCAAGTTGCGGGAAACCTTGCAGGCGAAAGGTGCCGACTGGCACTTCATTGCCACACTCGATGACATCGCCTGGCTGTTCAACCTGCGCGGCGGCGATGTGTCGTTCAACCCGGTGTTTGTTTCCTTCGCCTTGATCAGCCAGCAACAGGCGACCCTGTTTGTGGCGTTGAGCAAGGTCGACGCCGAGTTGCGTGCGGTCCTCGAACAGGACGGCGTGACCCTGCGCGATTACAGCGAAGTGGCCGATGCCCTGCGTCAGGTGTCGAGTGGGGCGAGTCTGCTGGTCGACCCTGCACGGGTAACGGCGGGTTTACTGGATAACCTCGACAGCGGCGTGAAGTTAGTCGAAGGCTTGAACCCGACCACGTTGGCCAAGTCGCAAAAAAGCCAGGCCGATGCCGAGCACATCCGTCAGGCCATGGAGCAGGACGGCGCGGCGCTGTGCGAATTCTTCACCTGGCTGGACTCGGCGCTGGGCCAGGAGCGCATCACCGAACTGACCATCGACGAGAAGCTGACCGCCGCCCGTGAACGCCGTCCGTGGTATGTGTCGCTGAGCTTCAACACCATTGCCGCGTTCAACGCCAACGGCGCCATGCCGCATTACCACGCCACTGAAGAAGAACACGCGGTGATCGAAGGCGACGGTCTGTTGCTGATCGATTCCGGCGGCCAATACCTGGGTGGTACGACCGACATTACGCGGATGGTGCCGGTCGGTACGCCGACAGCCGAGCAGAAACGCGATTGCACCCGCGTGCTCAAAGGCGTGATTGCCTTGTCCCGTGCGCAATTCCCCAAAGGCATCCTGTCGCCTTTGCTGGACGCTATCGCCCGTGCGCCGATCTGGGCGGAAAGCGTCGATTACGGTCACGGCACCGGTCACGGCGTCGGCTACTTCCTCAACGTTCACGAAGGCCCGCAAGTCATCGCCTATCAAGCCGCACCGGCACCGCAAACCGCGATGCAACCGGGCATGATCACCTCCATCGAACCGGGCACCTACCGTCCGGGCCGCTGGGGTGTGCGAATCGAGAACCTGGCGATGAACCGCGAGGCGGGTTCCAGTGAATTCGGCGAGTTCCTCAAGTTCGAAACCCTGACCCTGTGCCCGATCGATACCCGCTGCCTGGAGCCGTCGTTGCTGACTGAAGAAGAGAAACAGTGGTTCAACGCTTACCACGCCGAAGTGCGCGAGCGCTTGAGCCCGTTGCTTGACGGCGCCGCCCTTGAGTGGTTGCACACTCGCACTGCGGCTATTTGATCGGATCTAGCTCAGGCGCTTGTTCGAGCGCCTGGGCCATGTAATCGACAAAGGCTTTGACCCTGGCGGATTGGCGACGATTCGCCGGGGACACCGCATGTATCGGCAGCGACTGCGCAGTGTAATCCTGCAAAATCGCCGTCACTCTCCCAGCCTTCAGATCCTCGCTGAAAAGCCACACCGGCGACAGCGCAATTCCTAAACCCCCTAACACCATCTCGCGGATCGCCTCGGAATTGTTGCTTTGGGCATTGCCCTTGACCCGCACATCGTGGCGTTGTCCTTCTCGTTCGAAACACCACAGGTTCTGGTTGCTTAGCAGGTTGAACAGCAGGCAGTTGTGCTCGCCGAGTTCCCGCGGTGTTTGCGGTTGTCCGTTTTTTTTGAGATAGGCGGGCGATGCGACGGTCACTCGATGGGTGGTGCCGACGTGGTGGGCGATGAGGCCGCTGTCGTTCAACTCGCCAATCCTCAATGTCACATCCAACCCTTCGCTGACTAAATCCTGGTTCTGATCATTCAGTTGCAGATCGATTTCTAATTCGGGGTGGCGTTTTAGAAAATCCGGTAGACGCGGGGCAATTTGCAAGCGTCCGAAGCTGACCGAGGAGCCAACACGCAGATGTCCGGCGATGTTTTCCCGGCCGGACTTGAAGCTGTGTTCGGCGGCATCCACTGCTTCGAGAATTCGTCGGCATTCGTTGTAGTAGCGCTGCCCCTCATCGGTCAGGGACAACTTGCGTGTGCTACGGGAGATCAGCTTTCCACCCAGCCCGGTTTCCAGCGCTCGCAGTATTTTGCTGATGGTCGGTTGACTGGTGTGCATCTCCCGGGCGACGGCGGTAAAGCTGCCGCGTTCGACCACCCGGACGAAAATGGCCATTGCATTGAGTTTGTCCACAGTGACTCTCATTGATGCCTGATAGGCATGTTCACTATAGCTATTTGGCGTCTTATCGGAATGAGTGAAGTGGCGGAGGATCTGTCCTACAAACACCTCTTACGGGAATAGATGAAATGACTGACTCAATGCACATGCGCGCGCTGATTGTTGACTCGATTAACGGACCGCTACGCTTGGCCTGCATTAAACGACCAGTGCCTGAAGCCGGGCAAGTATTGGTGCGGATTGCGGCCAGTGGGGTGAACCCTTTGGACATAAAAATTCGTTCGGGGCAGGCCGTCCATGCCCGTCAGCCTCTGCCAGCAGTGTTGGGGATGGATCTGGCGGGAACGGTTGAGGCTTTGGGAGAGGGTGTCAGAGGATGGCAGCCGGGTGACGAGGTCTATGCGATGGCGACCGGAATTGGCGGTGCGCAGGGCTCCCTTGCGGAGTTCGCGGTGGTCGATGCTCGGCTACTGGCGCGCAAACCTGCCAACCTGAGCATGCGCGAAGCGGCGGGGTTGCCGTTGATACTGATTACCGCGTGGGAAGGTTTGGTTGATCGGGCTCAGGTGCGAACGGGGCACAAGGTGCTGATTCACGGTGGGGCGGGAGGTGTTGGACACATCGCGGTGCAGATTGCCCGCGCATTTGGTGCTGACGTGTTTGCCAAAGGTTCGACAAAGCAGCAGGAAATTATCGAAGGCTTGGGCGCGACCTTTATTGATCGCAAGACTTCGGTAGAGACCTACATGGCTGAGCATACGGGCGGGGAGGGTTTCGATATTGTTTACGACACGGTGGGCGGTAAAGTTCTGGATGAGTCGTTCCAGGCCGCACGGGTTTACCACGGCCATGTAGTGAGTTGCCTCGGGTGGGGACAGCACAGCTTGGCACCGCTTTCGTTTCGCGGGGCGACCTATTCCGGAGTATTTACCTTATTGCCTTTACTGACGGGGAGGGGGCGTGAGCATCATGGGGATATTCTCCGCGACGCAGCGCGCTTGATCGAAGCGGGTGATGTGATGCCGATTCTTGATCCACGCCAGTTCAGTATGGAAACAGCCGAGGCCTCCCATGAGCTTCTCCAATCTGGAGATGGGCAGGGGAGGCTGATCATCGAGATTTAACGCAGGGCTTCGACGACGAAGTCCAGTCGGTCCTGCCCAAAGAACAGCTGATTATCGACAAACATACTCGGTGCACCGAACACACCACGCTGCACGGCTTTTTCGGTGTTGTCCTTGAGTACGGCTTTGACTTCCTCATCGGCGGTCAGGGCCAGCACCTCGTTGGGGTCGAAACCGTGCTGGGTCAATACTTCGACCACGGTTGCCGGTTCATCGAGGTTGCGGCCGTCAACCCACAGGGCCTTGAACAGGCAGTCGATGAAGGCCGCAAAACGCTCGGGATGGCGCATCTGCATACCGGTGACGGCGCGCATGAGCATCAAGGTATTGATCGGGAAGTGCGGGTTGAATTTCAGCGGCACGCCGTAGCGTTTGGCATAACGGTCGAGGTCCTGAAACATGTAACGGCCCTTGGCCGGAATGGTTGCCGGCGAAGCGTTGCCGGTGGCTTTGAACACGCCGCCGAGCAGGATCGGGATGTAGATCAGATGGCTGTCGGTTTGCTCACAGATATTCGGCAACTGGGTGTACGCCAGGTAGGTGGCTGGGCTGCCCAGGTCGAAGAAGAATTCCACGGTTTTACTCATGATCGATACGCTCTGCTTATTGTTATGGGGGAGGGCTTACCAGCGTTCACTCCAGGGACGCAGGTCCAGCTCGAAGGTCCAGGCGTCGCGTGGCTGGCTGTGCAAGTACCAATAGTTCTCGGCAATGTGCTCGGGATTGAGGATCCCATCCTGATCCTTGGTCGCGTACTTTTCGGGGAAGCTGTCGCGTATGAAATCGGTATCGATGGCACCGTCAACGACAACGTGGGCGACGTGGATGTTCATCGGTCCAAGTTCACGGGCCATGCTCTGCGCCAGCGCGCGAATCCCGTGTTTGGCACCGGCGAAAGCGGCAAACCCCGCCGCTCCGCGCATCCCGGCGGTAGCTCCGGTGAACAGGATGGTGCCCCGTTGCCGCTTGGCCATGCGCTTGGCCACCTCACGGGCATTGAGAAATCCGGAGAAACAGGCCATTTCCCAGATCTTGAAATATTTGCGCGCGGTTTCTTCGAGAATGCTGCAGGGCACGTTGGCGCCGATGTTGAACACGAATGCTTCGATAGGTCCAATCTCGCTTTCGATCTGTTCGACCAGTGCGACCACGTCTTCTTCCTTGCGTGCATCGCAAGCAAATCCGTGAGCTTCACCTCCCGTGGCCTTGATGGCATCTACAAGTGGCTGGAGTTTATCCGCGCTGCGGCGGGTGACGCAGGCTACAAATCCTTCTTGGGCAAAACGTTTGGCGATGGCGCCCCCCGTGGCATCCCCAGCGCCGACAACCAGTACGACCTTCTTGTTATTCATGGGCAGATCCCTTTGGTAAACGATCGTTAACTAAACGAACGTTATGCTACGATTCGATCAGCGTCAAGGCGATCAACTCTGAGGAAAGGCAATGCGCTACTCGGCCAATCACAAGCTGGAAACCAAAGAAAAGCTGCTGCAAAGCAGTTCGGTCTCGGCCAAAAAATCCGGTTTTTCTACTGTGGGTGTCGACGGTCTGATGAAGGCGATCGGCTTGAGTGGCGGCGCTTTCTACAGCCACTTCTCATCGAAGGACGAGCTGTTCGCGTCCATCGTCGAGCGTGAGTTGAGCCAGAGCCTGGAACGGCTGGGAGCTGATCAGGATCGCGACAAACTTGAGCGCTGCTTGAAGCATTACCTGAGCATGTCCCACGTCGATCATCCGGAAACCGGATGTGCATTACCGGTATTGGGCGCCGAGATTGCCCGTTCCGATGTATTGATTCGGCAGCAGGCGGAACACTGGATTTGTCAGCTTCAGGAAAGTTGGGCGCAGGTGCTGGAAAGCGACAGTCTGGCTTGGGCCATTCTGTCGCAATGCATCGGGGCGTTGGTAGTGGCGCGGATGCTCGCCACTCCGGAGCTGCAGCGCAAAGTGCTGAAGTCCAGTTACGATGAGATCGGCCGCCAGATCGAAGGCTCGAGAGCCTGACAGGTTGGCTTCAACTTATTTGCAAATTACGATCATGCTGCGGCTGGTATAACCGGCAGGGTTAAGCCCAAATGGATAATCCCCCGGTTCCTCTACGGCATCCCCGGACTTGGCGATAACCTTGTATCCCTTGGGTGCGCACGAGTTGGCCGCGCTGGCGTAGCACTTGTCCCAAGAGGACGACAGCCCTGAACAGTTGATATGCAGACCCTTCCTGCCGTGTTTGGTTTGGGTCTTCGATGTCGCCGCGCAGCCCGCAATTGCAAGTACGGCGATCAGGATCAAAATTCGTTTCATTGCTTTCCTTGTAGCGTTCCCGAATCTGGTGCCCGGGTCTGGCTTTATTCGCTTTCGTTTGAAGCGTTCTGAGATCCCTGTCCTGAAAAATCCTTGTCTGACTCTAGGTTGCGGGCCTAAACATGGCCTAAATGAGCGGTAAATACCAGAGTCTCGTCAAACCCTGTATCAATCCGCCGCAACGACAGGCTTGGCGGCGCTACCCATTGTCATGGTGGCGCCGACGGATGCCAGAATGATGCACAAGATAGCCATCCACTGTGACAGCGATAGGTACTCTTGGAGAAATAACAAGCCTGACAGCGCTCCTATTGCTGGTTCAATGCTCATCAAGGTACCAAAGGTCCTGGCAGGCATGCGTGTCAGGGCGACCATCTCCAGCGTGTAGGGAAGGGCAGTGGATAAGAGGGCGACACCGATGGCGATCGGAATCAGTGATGGCGTCAACAACGCTGCGCCTGCATGCACGATGCCGATAGGCGCTACGAAAAGCGCTGCAATCATTACGCCCAGCGCAGCGGTCTGGACTCCATTGTCAGCGCCGGCCTTTTGCCCAAAAAGAATGTACAGCGCCCAGCACACGCCTGCGCCTAATGCGTAACCGGCACCTGCGAGATCAATTCCCGCCGAGGTTGCTCCTGTAGGTATCAAAAGCAGCAAGCCGACAGCCGCCAGTGCTATCCACAAAAAGTCGATGGCACGGCGTGAAGCATAAATGGCAACGGCCAAGGGCCCAGTGAACTCCAGTGCTACCGCAATCCCCAGGGGAACCGTGCGCAGGGACATATAGAAGAGGAAGTTCATGCCACCCAGTGCCATGCCGTAGACGATGACGGTGCGCAGCGACTTTGCGGTGAGCTGCGCCCGCCACGGGCGTAAAAGCAGCAGCATGATCACGCTGGCAAAGACCAGGCGCAGGGTGGTCGTTCCCTGGGCGCCAACAATGGGGAACATGCTTTTGGCCAAAGAGGCTCCGGACTGAATCGATGCCATGGCTATTATTAGCAGGCCGACCGAAAACAGGGTCGAGGCAAGACTGCGAGGCTGATCATTCATCGAGTGGCGTTGTCCGAGTGAGGGGCTTGGGCTTTTTACTTAGTATTGGGCAATATACTGCGCAATCGCTGCCGGCGCGTCTATATATAAGCAGCGATATTGTGCTTGCTGATAGAAAAACCAAATCAGTGCTTGACGGCAGATCTCATGTGTCTATAATTCGCCCCACT
>NZ_JSAK01000044.1 GCF_000802965.1 Pseudomonas fluorescens
TGTGTTGGCCGGACGCTTACATTGGAGCGCCGTATACCTCGATATTGATTAGATCGTTTGAGCGCGTTAAGCGCAGTTCATGGAGAGTGACGGAACGACCGGAAGAAACCTCCTTTGGGTATTAGAACCTTAGCTACTGCAGCCTCAGGCAAACCACCCGGCGGGCCTTCCAATTCGCGCTAGATCGACGGCCATGACATTCAGGGAGGCGAGGGTTTCACGGCATGACAGAACAAGAGTCGCCGTTTTCAAATGTAGTCGATATGACTCTATAGTAGTCATATAGACAATGGCCTGTTGTTGTATATATGACAACATAGATTCATATCTAGTTGATATATAAGAAATAAAAATTTGGCACGCATCTTGGATTAGTTAAAGAAATAACCCCGAAGCAGGAAATCGCCATGTCTCGCTCCCCCCTCATCTTTACGCTCTGCCTATTGCTTCCACCTGTGTGCATGGCCGATCAGGTCGTCCGCGAGGTGCCTGATACCACCGCTGGCAAAGGCGTCGGTGTCGTGACCGGATTGATGATCGGCGCTGTGGGTGGCCCGATTGGAGCGCTGATCGGTGCCGGTGCCGGATTCTTCGCCGGTAGCTCGGTCCAGGAATCAGCCGGCCTCACGGAAACCGCTTACGAAGTGAAAGACGCCCAGGGTGAAATCAGCACCGTGCGCTCGCCCAATGCCCGCTTCGAACCAGGCCAGCCAGTGATTCGCAAAGGTTCTCGACTGGTGCCTCAGGACAGCTGATGCAACCGCTGATTCGATGCAAGCCACTAAATTCTTTTAGGATCTGATCGGTCTGATCCTTTCGTGGTCGATACCACCGTGCAGCCGATGTTCGATGAGCAGGGCAACATCGTCGAATACATGAGCATCCGCCGGGCGATCAACGACCTTATGAGTGACTTCGAAGCACTGGAGTTTTCCAAGGAGCAATTCGACGAACGCTACGACAGGTAAACCGCCATGCCAGAGGTCATCGAACGCATCGTGATCGGTGATGGCTCTGAGTCCGGCAATGCCCGCGGGCTGACGCAGCGTTTGCTGCACCTGCCCTACGTGCAGACGTATAAACTGGCCGCGCAGGATCAACAAACTCAACCTCGAAACACTGCCCCCCCCGTGACCTTTTGATCATCGTTTGCAACTCCTTTGGCGACGGTGATCCGCCGGGCAATGCCGACCGCTTCCTGGATCGACTGAACCAGCATGAGTGTCTCAGCGGTCAGCCCTATGCGATCTTCGGGCTCGGCGACACGGCCTATCCGACCTTCTGCGGTTTCACTAAAAGCCTGGATGCCGCACTGCTACAAAAAAAATCCAGCCCGTGGATCAACCCCGTGGACGCCGACACCGATTTCGACGGATTCTTCGACGTCTGGTGCGTTACTCTCGCGACGGTGCTCAAGGGTGATCGGCATGCAGAGCAGGCAGCACCTTGCACCTGCAAGTCACCGCCTATGCCGAAAACGCCGCGTGGCCCGCGCGGGTCATCTCACGCACCCGACTGAACGCTACGGCGCCTTAAGCCTGGCAGACGGCTGACGCCGAATTGACCCACATGTCGAAGCAAGACCGCCCCGCCCCTAAGTCGGAAAAAAAATTCACCGCAGGCAACGGTTCGCGAAGAATCAGCCGGATCAGTGACATCTCGGCAACTGGCTCAATTCGGCGTCGGCGCCAACACTCCAGGATGCCTCCTGCTTATTTGCAGAAAAAAAACCCGCGATGGGGAGAGCGGGCTAGGAAACACAAAAGGAGCTAAATCCACCGTACGCCAGCGGCTGTGAAAATATTGTGACAGCGCGCCAACTACTTCTCGGCACGAAAATTGTCGCTGTGGTAGCGAATTCCATTTTGTTAAGTTGACCTTAGGCAGGGCCTTAAGCTGAGGAAGTCTAGGTAATGTTCCTGGCCCCTCTGGCGAAACCTTTGACGCCACCGTAGCGGAGAGAGTTTTCGTGCAGATATTCAATCTGGTCTACAACGAAGTGAGCGGCGGTAGCTGTGGCCGAGCCAAGCCGAATATGTAATCGCGGTTTGGGGTAATGGGTTACTTATTCATTTCCGCTATGTATTGAGATCGAAATAACCTAATAACGTCTTAAACCGCCGTGGACTTGATGCAAGCCCGAGATCTGCAGAGATGCGTAATGTATTAATACGTGAACTAACCTTGCATTCGAAATTGCTCTCTAGCAGTCATATTGACTACGACATTGTACAAGTGACTACACAATCGACTTGGTCATTTTGACTAGTATCTGGTTAATACTTTGATTTACAAAGATTATTTATCTGGCACGGAAACTGATACATGAATGCAACTGTTGTATGCCCCCCTAGTCGTTCAGGAGTTTCTTATGCTTAGCGCTCAAGACCGTGCCATCGTCAAATCCACCGTACCGCTGCTGGATAGCGGCGGTGAAGTTCTGATTACTCACTTCTACCGCACGATGCTGTCCGAGTACCCGGAAGTGCGCCCGCTGTTCAACCAGGCGCACCAGGCTTCCGGCGACCAGCCGCGCGCCTTGGCCAATGGCGTACTGATGTATGCGCGTCACATCGACCAGCTTGACCAGTTAGGCGACCTAGTGGCCAAGATCATTAATAAGCACGTGGCCCTGCAAATTCTGCCAGAACATTACCCGATCGTCGGGACCTGCTTGCTGCGCGCCATCGCTGAGGTGCTGGGCGAAGAAATCGCAACACCGGAAGTTATCGCGGCGTGGGGAGCGGCTTACGGTCAACTGGCAGCCATCCTGATCGGTGCCGAAACCAGCATCTACGACCAGAAAGAACAGGCCCTTGGCGGCTGGCGCGGGGCGCGAGAATTCATCGTCGCGGCCAAGGTGCAGGAAAGCTCTGAAATTACCTCGTTCTACTTCGAACCCGCGGACAAAGGCCCAATTCTGGCGGCAGAGCCAGGCCAGTATATCGGCATGAAACTGATCCTCGATGGAGAAGAGATTCGCCGTAACTACTCGCTGTCGGGCCTCGCGAACAAAGACCAGTACCGTATCAGCGTCAAGCGTGAAGCCGGCGGTCGCGCCTCCAACCACCTGCACGATTATTTGCACGTTGGTTCGAGCATTCAGTTGTTCCCTCCATCGGGCGAATTCACCCTAACCCATAGCGACAAACCACTAGTACTGATCAGCGGCGGCGTCGGCATCACTCCGACCCTGGCGATGCTCGAAGCGGCTCTGGAAACCGAGCGTACGGTGCACTTCATTCATTGTGCGCGTAACGGTAAGGTGCACGCGTTCCGCGACTGGATTGATGGACTGGCCGAGCGTCATCCACAACTCAACCACTTCTACTGCTATGCCGAAGATGATGGTGTGAGCCCGGCTGCTCACAAGGTCGGCCATTTAAACCTGGAGCTACTGGACGAGTGGCTTCCTGCCGAGCGTGATGTGGACGTTTACTTCCTGGGGCCGAAAGGTTTCATGGCAGCGATCAAGCGTCACCTCAAGGCGCTGGGTGTGCCTGAGAAGCAAAGCCGCTACGAGTTCTTCGGCCCGGCCTCCGCGCTGGAGTAGCGTTTCAACCTGAAAGACTGGGCATGCCTCGAGCGATCTATCGAGAGGCGCTCGCTGGCATGCCACCTTTTGAAGAAGGCGTCACCTGACCTGTAAGGTCAATTCCCTGGAGGAACGCCTCCGGAAGCAGTTGGGTTTACCTGTAGTTGAAGGCTTCGGCCTTCCCGGTGTGAGCATCCACGATTCGGTAATGCTGGGCCTTGAAGCTGCCCTGGGCCCGGGTTTCGGCCTGTTTCAACGACGTAAACCGGCCGATCGGAAGTGGTGCAGCACCGTTGACGTACAGATCAAAGCGGCCAGCGCGATTGACACCTCCCTCCGAAGTGGTGCCCGCTCCAGCCGTCGACCACCACTTCCCCATCCATTTCAACACCATCATCGCTCCCACTAGGCGCCAGCGCTCGCACCAGTTAATCGCCAATTTTTCAGAACACTGAAGTTAACATGGTGTTGCTCTTTCAGCACCGAGCGAGCATCCGTCGTTCGCGACGCATTCCAAACCTGAACCAGGTCGTTGTGCTGCATTTGGGTAATGTTCACTACCAGTAATGGACGCTCGGCAAGCGCGCTACTCATAGTTCCGTCAATCGAGGTGCAAAGAGATGCGGCCCCAGAATACCTTGTGTGGCCATTCGAAATTGCCAACTGCGCTTTGCCGACCCCGTTGCGAAATTGCGCTCCACTTGACCACCCGCTTGCATTCGACCTGACCAGTCATTTGCATTGGTTCTGACCAGTGATTGCATCGGATTTCACCAATACGATTCGTGGGCATGACCGGCAGAGAACGGCCCAGAGTGTGTAAAAACACCTTCCCGAACACTTGCTATGATTTCTGAGGATTTCATCGCAGGGATCGTCCATGAAGCGCTTTATCCAAGGTGAACATCGAGGCCAAGGCACCTTACTTCCCGAGAGCCTCGACGACTACGTCAGCGATACCAATCCGGTGCGCGTAGTCGACGTCTTCGTCGACGAACTCGACCTGGTCAAGCTGGGTGTTGAAGGTGCCATTCCAGCCGATACTGGCCGGCCTGCTTACCACCCCGCGATCTTGCTGAAGATCTACATCTACGGTTATCTCAACCGCATCCACTCGGAGCCGACGTTTGGAGCGAGAAGCTCAGCGCAACGTCGAACTGATGTGGCTGACCGGGCGTTTGATGCCAGATTTCAAGACCATCGCCAACTTCCGAAAAGACAACAGCAAGGCCATCCGAGGCGTCTGTCGCCAGTTCGTTGTGTTGTGTCAGCAGTTGGGACTATTCGGCGAAAATCTGGTCGCCATCGATGGCAGTAAATTCAAAGCCGTCAACAACCGCGACCGCAATTTCACCAGCGCCAAACTGAAGCGGCGAATGGAAGAAATTGAATCGAGCATCAACCGTTACCTGACTGCACTCGATGCTGCCGATCGGCAAGAACCAATAGTTTCCGAGCCTAGCGTCGTGCGGCTGGAAGAGAAAATCGCCAAGCTCAAAACTCAAATGAAAGAGCTTCAAACGATCGAAATCCAGCTCAATGAATCGCCGGATAAACAGGTCTCACTGACCGATCCAGACGCCCGTTCCATGATGACGCGCGGCACGGGAATCGTCGGCTACAACGTGCAGACAGCGGTCGATATTCAGCACCATTTGATCGTTGCTCACGAGGTGACTAACGTCGGTTCCGACCGCGATCAACTCAGCTCGATGGCCAAGCAGGCCCGCGAGGCGATGGCGTCAGATACGTTGTCGGTGGTGGCGGACCGAGGTTACTTCAAAAGTGAACAAATCCTGGCTTGTCACGATGCCGGCATCACCGCCTATGTGCCCAAGCCGATGACCTCTGGAGCCAAGGCTGACGGGCGATTCAATAACGATGCCTTCGTCTATGACGCGGCAAAAAACGAATACATTTGCCCGGCTGGCGAGGCGCTGATCTGGCACTATTCCTACGTTGAAAAAGGCCTGACGTTGCATCGTTACTGGAGTTCGAAATGCCGGGGCTGCGCGTTGAAATTGCAGTGCACACCGAGCACGGAACGACGAATTCGACGCTGGGAGCATGAAGCCGTACTGGAGGAGATGCAGCTTCGGCTGAGCAAAGCACCAGAGATGATGCGAGTCCGAAAACGGACGGTTGAGCATCCCTTCGGGACGCTCAAACAATGGATGGGTGCAACGCACTTCCTGACGCGAAAGCAGGCCGGGGTGAGCACGGAGATGAGTTTAAATGTGCTCGCCTACAACATGAAACGGGTCATGAAAATCATAGGTACCCATCACTTGATGAAGGCGCTAACGGCCTAAAAACCGGCCTGTTTTTACGTCTCCCGATGATCTGGCGCGTTGCCGGGGCGGTTTAGCTCATCAGGAAGGGACATCGTGCCTTGATCAGGCTACGAAGCCGGACAGCCACTCAGCCTTGAAAATCGAAACGGGATCTAGCGTTTTTACACACTCTGGGCCAAAAGCTGCCTGTCATGACGGAAAACTATGCGATAAAGCGCGATTCCAAGGCCGAAATCAAACACAACATAAAACGCGGGCAATGAACATATGCGTTTATTTGCGCGCTGTAACTTTTCCCACTAATGCACCAACTGCAAAAATGCTCGCAATTATTGGATAGCAATTTGTATCGATTCTCTCCCACCCTTGAACGTGCGCGCTTGACGATTTCTTCGTTGGAAAATCTCCCACGCTCTCGCATTAGCCATACCGGCTTATTACTCGCAAAATCTGTAAGATCAGTTATCTCAACTGGCCCCGCCTTCAGTGACGAACTGAAACCGGAATAATGGGCTACTTCACCGCGACCCAGGTATATTCCGTGATGCATATAAAAACGGCGCGGGCTGACTAAGTGCGCACCAATTGGCAAATGCTCTACTTCCTGCCCAAGCCGAACAAAATCGGACAAGAACGTTGATGCAGCAATGGACTGTCGAGTGTTACTGGCAGGGACGCCCTGTGTCAGTAACGCCAGAACAAGACGCGCTGTCACCCACAGCGTGGTGATACTGGCCGGAGCCTTGACGGTTAGTCCTCTCATGATGACGCCCTCCGTATTCCCTGGCAGTTAACTTACTGCCAGGCCGGCGGCGCTTCATTTGTACCCATGTTTACATCCAACACCCATAAGCGCTGGCACCCTACACCTAAGTATTAATGCCGATACCCAGGTACAACCATGACCCACTAAGGGCGTCTTTTACGGACACCTTTAGTTCCGACTGAAGCAATCAGCACTTTTACCAACAGGAACTATCAAGCCAATCGGTTGGTGATCGTCTTACTTCGAATCGACGATGCGCTCAGGGACACTCGACCCTGTATCAACCCATTATCGTCAACGAGGAACGACGCTATGAAAACAGTCACTATCGAGGAAGTAATCCACGTCACCCTTGGAGTCGGAGCAATTCTATTGCTGGCCGTCACCGCGCTAACCGGATGCGCACAAAGCCCCGATGCGCGGCATAGTTGGCAACAGGTAAATGGACCACAAGAACTGGATCGTTTTGCGTATCTGGACTGTGTCGACAAACGTGTCGATATGGGCACCACCTACACCCAGTTCACTGAAACCGAGGGGCAGTTGCTGATCGGCAGCCGCGATCCCAAACAGGCGCGTGGCGTGGTAGGCGTACGGGAGATCGGGGGAACCCTGCAGTTCAGTGTTTACCAAGCCGACGCCTGGCAAACCAAAGGCAGTTTGGTCAACGCGGCTTATCTGTGTTCCCACGTTTGACTGGCATCGCCAGAAGAGCCCACTGGTTATCGGGCTCTTCTGGTTTCAGCAGCAATCAGATTTGCCCCAGCCCGCCATCCACACACAGATCAATGCCGGTAACGAAGCTGCCCTCGCTGCTGGCCAGGAACAGCGCGGCGGCCGCCAACTCCTCCGGCCGGCCCATGCGGCCAAGCGGAATCAGCTCACCCAGGCCTGCTTCGAACGCGTCCAGGTGCTCCTCGGCGATACCCATTTTTCCAATGATCGGGGTTTTCACCGGACCGGGGCTCAGGCAGTTGACGCGAATGCCGCGGTGCTTGAGGTCATGCGCCCAGCTGCGCGCGAACGAGCGTACGGCGGCCTTGGCGGCGGCGTACACACAGTGGCCTTCCAGTGCCTTGAAATGGGCGATGGAGGAGACCAGCACGATGGCGCCACCATCACTCAACAGCGGCAGGGCCTTTTGCGTGGTCTGAAACACGCCGCGCACGTTGATATCGAACTGACTATCGTATTGCTCGTCCGTCACCGCTTCGAATGGGGCGGGATGGATCACGCCGGCATTGGCTACCAGCACATCAATGCGCCCGTGCAGGTGCCCGACGTAGGCATACAGACGGTCAACGTCATCACGCCGACTGACGTCGCCCTGGAATGCGCTGGCCTGCGCCCCGAGAACTGCCAGCGCACCATTCAGTGCCTCCTGGCGACGTCCGGTGATCACTACCCTGGCGCCCTCTTGCACAAAGCGCTGGGCGATCGCCAGGCCTATGCCGCTGCTACCACCGGTGATCACCGCTACCTTGTCATTCAACTTACCCATCACAAACTTCACTCAAGACCCTAAGAGGTGCGTTGAACCAGCGCGTCGTGCGCTCGCTCATCGGCGTTCGTGGAGGGCTGCGAATGGGTGTAACGCTGGTCGAACAGGCGCTGCCGACGGTCCGTCAACTGCGTGAGCAGGCTGTCCAGCGCGTGCAGCTTTTCCGTGTGCTGTTGCAAGCACTGACGAAAGTGCTCACTGCCGGGTTCGCTGTCTTGCAGATAGCTCAGCAGCCCCTGTATTTGCCGGGTACTGAAGCTTCTGAAAGATCTAAAGAGCTTAGTCATCCAAACTGCGGTTCGTACTCTTGATGGCCCGTGGCGGTTGGCCGAAGGCTCTGGAAGGCACGGCGCAAATGCTCGCGGTCGCAGAGCCCAGTATCCTAGCCATTTCATCGATAGAATGGTGACCGCCCGCCATCATCAATCGCGCTGATTCTACGCGGAGAATTTCAATGACTTTGGCAGGCGATTGTTCTGTCTCCGCGCGACACGGACTTCCTAGCACGACTGGATGGCGACTTAGCCCAACCAGCGACCCAACACAACATCTTGATGTGGACCGTCACAACCTGCAGGTGGGCGAAGAGTGCCTTGTTTGTCATAGCGAGGCTAGAGACTGAAATTTGACCAATGCACTTTTCACCTGCGCAATGTCCACACTCGTCATACCGATCCCGACAAGATTGCTAATCACCCGTTCAACCGGCGGTGCATTGTCGATAATGATCTTGACGGCTTCCTCGGGCGTATCCACCTTGCGAATGTAACGGGCAAAATCGTCCTTCGTCACCTTTCCTCCGCCGACGAAGAGCTGGAATAACAGATCGCAGACCGATAGGTGTACTTTCCCATCTGGCTGTTCGGGCGCGGTCCAGAACACAGAGTCGAAAAAAACCATTGAGGTGACGGGGTCACCCGTTTCGCGGTAATAGATCTGAGACGCGTCCTGGAAGACCTCCTGCAAGGTTCCGGCTCGCCCCTCGGAATAGATGATCCCGCTGCTCGCCAACGCAAGCAGCACGTCCTCACGAATGCTGTTCAGGAAGTACTTGGCAATGTGCGTCGCGAGCGGGGTAAGAGGTTCATGGCCGTAATGCCAAGTGGGAACGGCCAAGCTCTGGTTCTCCGGTCTAAGGTGGGCCTTGCGTTCCTGAGCAATCCGCCATGCCGGCATCATCCAAGCGGCCAACTCCTTGGCGTATTCCTCGTTGATAAACCAGCCACGCGTTTCCTTGTTCTGTGTCAGCACGTTCCCCATGTTCTTGGGCAGAGATGGCGCCTCGTTTGCAAGTCGGTCGATCGAAACAGTCAGAGCCTTTGCTCCCTGCCCAGCGAAAAGGCTGCCGAGATGCGCAGCCTCCATACATCCGGGGCCGCCACCGCTGGCGACGACAAAGCCATACTCTGACAGCATCTGAGCGATCTTTGCCACGGCCCGGTAAGTCTTGCTTCCCCGGTCCTCGCGATGCCCCCCCATGATCGCGACAGGCCTGCGCCCGTTTTCAAGGTGGTCGTGAAGGAACCTGTTCATCCCCTGCACGATAGATGCGTCGTGAAGGGCCTGCATCATTCCGGCGAAGGGATCGGTAATGGTCGTGCGGCCCTTCTGCTGGAAGTAGAGGTAGCTGCGATAGTCGATAGTCTGGATCACGCTGAGAGGATCATCAGGGGAGAAGCCCGACAGCAATTCATCTGCGTGGTAAAGCCCGTCATGGATCGGATTGAACGGCGGATGAGGAATAAGATCAATCGGCTTTAGCATCATCAACTCCTTCTGGATATTTCGGACGCTCTAAGACTTTCACCTTGTCGTCGAGCCCAATAATGACCTTGTCTATCAGCTCCAGGAAAAGGCCATGCGCCAGGATTCCGGGCACGGCTTGCAGCTCCGTCGCAAGATCGGCCGGATCGCTGATCTCGCCGAACGAGATGTCGAAGATATGCGCTTGCTGGTCGGTCCAGAACACAGTACCGTCGGCTCGGAGGCGCAATTTTGCCGGAACGCCATAGCGAGCAAGTCGTTGCTCGACCAAACCCAGCGCAAATGGATGCACCTCGACCGGTAAAGCAAACCGCCCCAGCCTTTCAACCAACTTGCTGCTGTCCACAATGACAATCATCTGGCTCGCTGCGGTAGCGGCGATCCTCTCTCGGAAAAGGGCCCCGCCACCACCTTTTATGGCGCGAAACTCAGCATCGATTTCGTCGGCGCCATCAATGGCAAGATCCAGTTTGCCCAGCTCGCCCATCGGTCGAAGTGGAATACCAAGAGATACGGCAAGTACTCCGGTCGCAGACGATGTGGCCGCCGCGGTTAGCTTCAGGCCCTCTTCGGTTACTCGTCGGCCGATCTCCCGGACCGCGTAGGCCGCAGTGCTGCCAGAACCCAAGCCTACGACCATGCCGTCCCGAACCTCCTTTACAGCCTGCAACGCAGCGCGCTGCTTTTGAGCTTCAAGATCTGGCATTGGCTAGCATCCCTCTATAGGCGGTCGCCAGCGTGTTGCTGCCGTTAGCCTCAGCCTTCAAGATTTCGTTAGGCACACGGTCCATGATTGCACGTGCCTGCTCAAGTCGGATGAGGTACTCAGCCCTTTCGTCAGCATCCTCCGGCAAAGACTCCGCAGTCGACGTCACTAGAAAGGCATGTTCAATCATCGACGGCGTAACCTCATTATCCGGGACCTTAAGCGATCGCCACGGCACAATCTTTCCCTCTCGTTCAAGCAGTTCGCACAATGCAGCAACATCGCGAGCAATGGCCTTGCCGATTTCGGAGTTTTTGATGGCGGGATCGACGGCAAGGCGTTCTTCCAGCTGCGTATACTCACCCCGCGCTTCATGCCGGATGCCGCGATGCTCCCTTGGTATGTGATGAATCACGAAGTTCGCGGCGCGTTCAATCCAGTCGATGGGGCTTTCAGAATTGCCCTGGTGATGCGGAGACAGACGATGTGCGTCCATCGCGTTCTGCTTACCTTGCTTGGCGTCTCCCCATTTATACATTGAGGCCGATAAATGGGGATTGAAAAATCCCACATTGATCCAAGCACCGTCGTCAAGCGAGGTGACATAGTCTATGTACCATTGATCAGCGCTGGATAGCCGTTCCTTGAGGTGCCGAGCCAGTACAAGTTCGTCAATGTCATGACGGTTCGCAGTAGGACGGGGTTGTCCAAGTGCATCAAGGATTACTGCAAGGTCGCGAGCATGCGACCATGATAGGATCATTCCCCGGCGCCATTCACCGCGATCGATCGGCGGAGTGTCGGCCAACCCTCTCTCGGCGAGTAACTCGGCGGCGCGCATCACCGAGTGAATACGCGCCAAAACCTCGGCAGGAATCACTGCTTCCATCCTCCTGTCGAACTCATCGATCGATACGCTGTCGGGTGCATCGTCGATCGCGAATACGCTTGGGTGATTGGCCGCTAGCTTCGTTCCGTCTTGGGCCGGGTCAGCGTTACGCTGAAGTTGGCGAAACACGCTGCCATCGGTGCCTTCGTAGTACCCACGCAGTCCAGGGGTCATCGCAGTGTTGGCGCTGATTGAAAAC
>NZ_JSAK01000045.1 GCF_000802965.1 Pseudomonas fluorescens
TCTTGTGATCGGCAGGTGCGCTGGTGACGCGTGACTACCCTGCAGGCGGTATAACAGGGCTGAAACTATCGAAGGTCCCTGTAGGAGGAGCAAGCTTGCTCGCGATCGCGGACTGACATTCAGCATTGATGTGGACGGACACACCGTCATCGCGAGCAAGCTTGCTCCTACAGAGGAGCGGGGTGGTTTCGAGTCTTGTGATCGGCAGGTGCGCCGGTGACGCGTGACTACCCTGCAGGCGGTACAACAGGGCTGAAACTATCGAAGGTCCCTGTAGGAGCAAGCTTGCTCGCGATCGCGGACTTACATTCGGCGGGGATGTCGACTGATACACCGCTATCGCGAGCAAGCTTGCTCCTACGGAGAGACGGGGTGGTTTCGAGTTTTGGCGTCGGTGACGCGTGCCTACTCGTCCTGTCGACGGGTGTAATGCAGCAGCCGGTCGGTTTCGGTCTTGACCACCAGGTAGCACTCGCAGCTGAGCCGTTCCAGACGCGCCCTGTCCAGAACCGTGATCTGACCACGGCTGTACTCGATGACGCCTTGGCGTTGCAGTTTGCCGGCGGCTTCGGTGACGCCTTCGCGGCGTACGCCGAGCATGTTGGCGATCAGTTCCTGGATCATGGTCAGGTGATTGCCGTGCAGGCGATCCAGGGACAACAGCAGCCATCGACACAATTGTTGGTCGATCGAATGATGGCGGTTGCACAGGGCGGTCTGTGACATCTGTGTGATCAGCGCCTGGGTGTAACGCAGCATCAGCAAGAGCAAATCGCCATGGCGGTTGAACTCTTTCTTGAGTTTTTGCCCCGGCAGGCGAAAGGCACTGCCGGCACTCTGCACCACGGCCCGACTGGACGTGCTTTCGCCGCCCATGAACAACGCGATGCCGATCAAACCCTCGTTGCCCACCACGGCGATTTCTGCGGACGAGCCGTTCTCCGTGACATGCAGCAGGGAAACGATGGCGTCCGTCGGGAAGTAAACGTGGCGCAAGGTATCTCCCGGCTCGTACAGCACATCGCCCAGCCCCAGGCTGACCAGCTCCAGGTGCGGAACAAGGCGCTGAAGGTCGTTGGCCGGTAGCGCCGCAAGCAGATGATTGTGGTTTGGCACAGGTGTGGCATACATGGCAGAGCACCGAGGCGGAAGGGGGACTTGCCGACTCAGGGTACTCCCCTGCACGCCAGGGCTGGTGATCGATATCTATTTGTCGACGACGCGCTCGTACTCCAGCGCCTGAACACTGGCAGAGCGGGCGCGACAATCCACGCGAATCCAACGCTCTACGCCGTCATCCACCAGTGTCAGCCCAATGCCGCTCAATGGCTGCCCGTCAAGGATCATCGAGGTAGCGTTCGAACTGCCCTGATACACATCAAAGTGGTACAGGGTCCGTCCGAAGCGGTAGTGCAATTTGAAGCCCGGCCAGTCAACGGGTATCAGCGGTTCGATGCTGAGCGTGTGGCCTCTGCGTTGTACGCCCAAAAGAGACTCGACGATCAGCCGGTACATCCACCCCGCAGACCCGGTGTACCAGGTCCAGCCACCGCGCCCGGCATGGGGCGCGGCACCGTAGACATCGGCGGCCATGACATAGGGTTCGACCTTATAGGTGTCGATTCGAACGTTGTTGGCCGGGGCGGCGGGGTTGATCAGATTCAACACTTCCCAAGCTTTGCCGGCATCACCCAATTGCGCAAACGCCATGCCCGCCCACACGGCTGCGTGGGTGTACTGACCGCCGTTCTCGCGCACGCCAGGCACGTAGCCCTTGATGTAACCCGGGTCCAGGGCGCCCTTGTCGAACGGTGGATCAAGCAGCAGCACGGCGCGGATGTCACGTTTGATCAGATGTTCATTCAGCGATCGCATGGCCTGACTCTGGCGCACCGCCGAGCCGGCCCCTGACAACACCGACCAGCTCTGCGCAATGGAATCGATGCGACATTCTTCGTTGCTCGCCGAACCGAGCAGTTGCCCGTCATCGAACCAGGCCCGGCGATACCAGGCGCCGTCCCAGGCGCTTTGTTCAAGGTTGCGTTGCAGCGTCGCCGCGCTGTCGCTGCAGCGCTTGGCAACATCGTGATCACCGTGCAAGCGTGCGGTCACTGCAAATTGTTCCAGCACCTGATAGCTGAAGAAGCCCAGCCAGACACTTTCGCCGACACCCAGATGGCCGACGCGGTTCATGCCGTCGTTCCAGTCACCGGAGCCCATCAGTGGCAATCCGTGCTGACCGCGACGCAGGCTGTGTTCGATGGCACGCACGCAGTGTTGATACAGGGATTCGCGCAGGTTCGACGTGAGCGGAAGATCGTAGTAGGACTCTTCGCCAGCCGCCAGCAAACGTCCCTCCAGGTAGCCGACGGGCTCATCCAGCACACCCACGTCAGCAGTCATTTCGATATAGCGATTGGTCGCAGCCACCAGCCACAAAAAGTCATCGGAGCACGCGGTGCGAACTCCTCGATTCATCGGTGGGTGCCACCAGTGTTGCACGTCGCCTTCGGCATACTGATGGCCGGCGCACAGCAACAGATGCGCACGCACGGCCGCCGGATCGGCATGGATCATCGCCATGCTGTCCTGCAATTGATCGCGAAAACCAATGGCGCCACCGGACTGGTAGTAGCCGCTGCGGGCCTGGAAACGGCAGGCGATGACCTGATACATCAACCAACCGTTGACCATGACATCCACCGCCGGCGCGCCGCTTTCGATACGAATGGCGCCGAGCACCGAGCGCCAGTGATCCCGTACTTTCTCTAACTCCGCCGCCGCTGCGAGACTGCCCCGATAGCGTTGCACCAAGCGGGTGGCGGCGTTGGTTGAGGTTTCCGCCCCGAGTCGCAGGATCACTTCCTTGCTGTCGCCATCGGCGAGATCGACCGACACTTGCAGGGCGGCACACGGGTCCAGACCGCCGCCCATGCGCCCGGACAACCCGGCGTGCTGCATGGCTGCCGGGGCGGCCAGGGTGCCACTGCGACCCATAAATTCGGTGCGGTCAGCGCTGACACCGTGATCGATGGTGTCGGTGTCAAAGAACGCCACTCGCTCGGAAAACTCCACCGAGTAGGCATTGCGGGCGAAGAGGGCGCCGCTGACCGGGTCCGACTGGGTGGCCACGTGCATCGCCGACTTGCTGCGCAGATCGCCCAGGACCCATTCCACATACCCGGTGACTGACAGTGACCGACGGCGTCCCGAGCGGTTGCTTACCAGCAGTCGCGAGAATTTGATCGGCGCATCCAGCGCTACATAGATCCACAGCTCGCTGTAGATGCCGTCCTCTTCATGCTCGAACACGCTGTAGCCGAAACCGTGGCGCGTCTGGTACGGGCCTTTTCCGGGGCAGGGTTGAGGGGCCGCCGACCAGAAGTGCCCGGTCTCTTCATCACGCAGGTAAATGGCCTCGCCGCTGCGATCGGTGACCGGGTCGTTGTGCCACGGTGTCAGGCGAAATTCATGGGCGTTTTCCGCCCAGGTATAGGCGCTGCCGGCCTCCGAGAGCACTGTGCCGAGGTGGGCATTGGCGATCACGTTGACCCAGGGCGCCGGTGGCGGGTTGCTCGCCAGCCCGCTGATGATGTACTCGCTGCCATCGGCGCTGAAGCCGCCGTAGGCGTTGCTCAGCAGCAGTGCGCCAGGCGTGGGCCGTGCCAATGCCGGTCCGGCCTGATAATGCCGGGACGCCACGAATGGCGCGTGCTCCGGCGAGACCCGGCGCCGATGAATCTGTTCGGCAAGCGTGCCCAAACCTTCGCTCAGTACCAGCCTGGCTACCGCGAGGACCAAACCACGATCTTCGCTCGACATCTGTTGCACCGGCCGCACGAAAATTCCGCCCGGACGATCCAGCAGCGTCGCTTCACTGCCGGAGGTGATCAGGCCCATGATCGCGTCCTGCAATTGCTGGCGATAACCCGCCTCATCTTCGTTCCAGATCAACAGATCGACCACCAGGCCTTTTTGTCGCCAGTAGGCGTGGGCCTGAATCATCTGTTGCACGAGGACGATGTTGTCCAGGCTGTGGATTTGCAGCAACACGATGGGCAGGTCGCCGGAAATCGCCTGGCCCCAGAGCCCCGGCTGATTGCGTCGGTTGGCAATCAACACCGCGTTGTCGGCGCGCATCGAGGCGTTCGCATACAGCACGGACGAGGCCATTTGTTCGAACAGACGAGCGTCGGCCAGCGAGGCGTTGAGTTGACGCAGCAATACCTGGCTATGGGTCCAGGACAGGTCGAACACCCGGTCCGCGAGATGCCGGTCGCGGTATTTGTTGATCAGATAGAGGCAGTCATCACGGCTGTCGGCGACGCCGGTGACCAGGTCAATGGTGCCTTGCTGGCCGGGTTGCAGGGTAATCCGGCAACGAATCGCGACCACCGGATCGAGCACCGGGCCGGCATTGCCGGACAAGCGCTGGCAATCGGCATCGAGGGCAGCAGGCGACACAAGGTTGCGACCCCGGCCGATGAAGCGGGCACGATCGGTTTCGTAGGAGATCGCATCGATGTCCACCCCGTGCGCCGCCAGCAGATGGCACATCCACGGCGTTGGCTCATCGCTGGCCCGGGGCCGACGACTGCACACAATGGCTTGAAGATCGGGCAGCAATTCGGTCTGCACGAACAGCTTGCTGAAGGCCGGGTGCATCGCGTCGCTAGCCGTGGACGTCAGCACCACTTCAGCGTAGGTGGTGATCTCCAGTGTCTTGGCCGATGAAGCGCGATTGGTGACATGCAGACGCCGCAGTTCGATGTCGTCTTCGGGTGAGACGACAATCTCCAGGTGCGTGTCGAAATCCAGATTGCGTGCGCGAAATTCCGCACGGGAGTCACTGAAGATTGCCTCGTGGCTCTCGGGTTTTTGCAACGTCGGTTGGTGTGCAGCCGACCAGACCGTATTGCTCTGGACATCACGCAGGTAACAGAACATCCCCCAGTTGTCCTGTGAGATGTCTTCCTGCCAGCGGGTGACGGCCATGTCGTGGCGGCGGCTGTAACCACCGCCGCCGCTGGTGAGCATGACGTGGTAGCGACCGTTGGAAAGCAACTGCACCGCAGGGCGTTTGCTTCCCGGATCGGCGAACACCCGAAGTCCGGGCTCTTGGGACTGTCCCACATCGCCGTGCACGGGCGACTGTGCGGCTTGCAGGTACGGCGCGGCGGATTTGGGGACCCGTTCCTGCAACAACAGCAGCGCCGATTGCAGCGCCGGGTCAGCTTCGAACCGCCGTTGCATGGGTTGATCGAGCAGTCGGCTGGTCAAGGCCAGCAGACTCATGCCTTGGTGGTGCGCCATGAACGAGCGGACGATGGCGTAAGACTGGCCGCGTGGTAAGCGCGCCTCGGTGTAATCCACCGCTTCATACAGACCAAATCGCCCGGAGGAACCTTGCTGGGCAAGGCGTTGCAGGTTTTTGCAGGCCGCATCGGCATCGACCATCAATGCCAGGGCACTGGCATAGGGCGCAATCACCACGTCATCGCTCAGCCCGCGCTTGAGCCCCAGGCCCTGGACGCCGAAAGCGCGATATTGATAGTTGAGGTGCGCGTCGACGGTGTAATAGCCCGACTCCGAAACACCCCAGGGAATGCCCAGCATGTTGCCGTGTTCGATTTGCACCGCCACGGCGGCGCGGCAGGTCTGATCCAGCAGGCTGCCGTCATAGTTGGGCATCACCAGCATGGGCATCAGGTATTCGAACATCGAGCCCGACCAGGACAATAACGTCGGTACCCCGGCGTTTTCACTCAGCAGCCTGCCCAAGGTGAACCAGGCCCTTTGCGGGATCTGACCTTGCGCGATGACCACGTAATTGGTCAGCCGCACCTCGGACGCCAGCAGGTCGTAGTAACCACTGTCGAGCCGCAGTTCTTCGGCGTTGTAGCCGATGACGAACAGGTCACGCTGATTGTCGTAAAGCAGCGAGAAGTCCATTTGTGCCAGCGACGTCGCCAACAACGCCAGACGCTCCAGGGTCTCCAGGCGCTGGCCGGCGATACGGCGGACCTGCTCGATTTGTGGATGATGCTCGGTTGCCCAATCGGCGGGATTCAGGGCTGCCAGCTGACGCAAGGTACAGGGCGACTGAAAGGACTCCGGGGGATCAGGGAGTAGAAAGCGCTGCAGTTCTTCGGTCCAGTCGATGCATTGACGCAGAAACATTTCCCGCCAGTAGCGGCATTCCTCGTCGATGTCCACCGGTGCATCGGTGATCATCGTTCGAGCCGATTGCAAAAGGTTTGCGAGCGCTTCGGTGGTCGCCGCTGACGCGGCTTGTTCAAGGCCTTTCTTCAGTTGACTCAAGGCTTGCTCATCCACGCCCGCCGCGCGCTGGGAATCTGCAAGGATGTCCAGAGTGTCACGCAGGCCTTTGATCACGGCTGGGCCGAACATTGGCGCGTCTGCAAGTTGCCTTATGCCGGTGCTCAAAGTCAGCAACAGGCCCGCCAGGTTACCGCTGTCGACGGTGGAGACGTAATGCGGACGCAGCGGTTCGAGGGTCTGCGTGTCGTACCAGTTGTAGAAGTGCTGCCGATAACGCTCCAGTCCATCCATGCTGTCCAGCGACGCCGAAAGTCGGGTTAGCAGCCGTTCGGTGCTCAAGTAGCCGAAATCGTGAGCGGCGAGGTGGGCGACCAGGGACATGCCCATGTTGGTCGGTGAGGTGCGATGGGCGATGGCAGGCTTGGGTTCTTCCTGCACGTTGTCCGGTGGCAGCCAGTGATCCTCAGGCCCGACGTATTGATCGAAGAACGCCCAGGTCTTGCGCGCCAGTAACCGCAGGAAACGCAACTGCTCTGTCGACGGTGCGAACGTCGACTGCTTATGTGGCGAGCTGAGTCGCCAGGCGATCCAGGGACCCGCCAGCCACGCCAGGAGCAGCGGAGTGGCGATGGCCAGCGGTTGCGGATTGTCCGCCAGCAGGGCCAGTGAAATCAGGGCCGTCACCGGCTGAATCCACATCTGACGGTAGAGTCCGGTGAGCCGGTTTTCGGTGGTGCGCTCCACCTCCCGCGAGGGCTGCCATTGCAGAAGCAGGCGCCGGCTGAAGCCAATTCGCCAGAGCGAGCGCAGGATCGCATCGGCGCTGTAGTACATCTCGTAAGGCAACCAGGCGAGGGTGAGACAAACCCGCGCCAGGTCCTGTCCCAGATCACCCGCCAGCGCCCTGACATATTGACCATAAGGTACGTCGGCAGGGGGCTGCATCAGATCGGTCACTGCGCGCAGCAACGGTTGAATCACCAGCAACCCGATGACCGTGAGGGTCCAGTTCAGGGGCTGACTGCTGGCAAACCAACCCCAGGCCAACATCAGCAACAACGCCAGCGGCTCCAGGCTGCGCCGCAGATTGTCGAGAATCTTCCAGCGCGCCATCACACTCAGGCGGTTTCGTACCCGGTTGCCTTCGGCGTTGCGCGCCCAGGGCAGGAGCCATGGCAGCAGTTGCCAGTCACCGCGCACCCAGCGATGCCGGCGTTTGACATCGGCACCATAGCGCGAGGGGTATTGCTCGTAGACTTGCACATCGCTGAGCAGGCCGGAGCGTGCATAACAGCCTTCGATCAGGTCGTGGCTGAGAATCTGGTTGTCCGGCAAGCATCCTTCCAGGGCGCAGGTGAACGCATCCACGTCGTAGATGCCTTTGCCGATGAACGAGCCTTGCTGGAACAGGTCCTGGTAAACATCCGACACGGCCCGGGTGTAGGGATCGACCCCGGCATCGCTGCCGAATAACCGCGCGTAAATCGAGCGTGTGGCGCTGGTCAGGCTGATGCCCACCCGCGGTTGCAGCACCGCGTAGCCGGAAATGACCTGCTCGCCCGCGCTGTCGAACAACGGACGATTCAGCGGGTGCATCATCGCCTCCACGCATTGGCGAGCGACATCGCGCGGCAGCAGGGTGTCGGTATCCAGGGTGATCACGTAACGCACCCCGCGTAGCGGCGTGATGTCGCCGACGATGGTGTCGAAACGCTCCAGTCCGTTGCCGCGCAATAGCGAGTTGAGTTCAATCAACTTGCCGCGTTTGCGCTCGTGGCCCATCCACACGCGTTCGCTGGCGTTCCAGCGACGTGGCCGATGCAGCAGAAAAAAGCGGTCACCGAGGCCGTCCGCGTATTTCTGATTGAGCAGGGTGACTGCACGGGAGGCCTGGGCGACCAGCTCGGCGTCTTGCGGTTGTGACTCTTCAGCCGCGTCGAGAAAATCGCTGAGCAAGGCGAAATACAGATTGTTGTCGCGGTTGGCGAGAAAGCGCACTTCCAGGCCTTCCACCAGTTCGTCCACATCGATCGGGCTAGCGATCAGCGTCGGGATCACCACCAGGCTTCGCGCTACATCGGGAATACCGTGGGCGTAATCCATTTTCGGCAAAACCGTCGGCAACATACTGAACGTCACCAACCAGTTGATCAGGCTGATTGCCAGCCGGCTGGTCATGATCAGGCAGGGAATCGCCAACAGCAGAAGCGCCGCATTGGGCATTCCGTCGCGCTGCGCCGAGGCCAGCAGAGGCCAGGCGAAAATCAGCGTGAGAAAAGCCACCGGCGCCAGGTAAAACATCAGTGGCGACTGCTGCAACAAGCGTTTCCAGCGCACATGAAACGGCACCCGGGCGTTGAGTCGTTGCTCCAAAGTCGGCAGGCCTGCGCTGATCAGGTAATAGCCGACGTGACGAGCCAGTAATTCGCAGGAGACGGAATCGGCGGCGGTAGCGGCCGTGGCGAGATTGACCGCGACGCGCGCGACCTGGATTTCCGAGTGTTGGGGGCAACTGCGGGCCAGGCGTTCGATGACATGGCGGTAGCTATCACGGGTACTGAAATCCATCGCCCGATAAATCGCCGCCGGGTCTTCACTGAGAATCTGTTCGACATGACTCATCGACTCGACGAACTCGCGCCAGTCAGTGGCGGACAGCAGGCGCAAGCTGCCGATACTGTTGCCAATCGACACTTGATCCGCGGCCTGTTGTTGCGCATCGAGCTGCACCTGGCGCTCGATGCTTGATCCCGTCTCGCTGAGCATCTGCTCGATCCAGGTCAGCGGCAGAGCCAGGGCGGCGCTTTGGCCTTGCAGGCGGCGCGTCAGTTCGGCGACGAAGGCCGGGGTCATCGGCGGGGCGGAGCGGGCCATGTCGGCCACGGTCAACACCACGCTTTTGATATCGCGTTCCGAGGTTTCGATCAGGCGTTCGGCCCAGTCATCGGCCAGGTTGCGATCATCGGCGTTGGCCATGACCCGCGAGGCCACGCGCCGCAGGTTTTCGATCAGCGCCAGACGCAACATGATCGGGATCGCCCACAGCTCCCCGAGCGCCAGCGGCATCACGGTCTGATAGGCAAAAATGAAGCGGCTCAGGCTTTGCTCATCGACCCGGCCGTCGCCATGGGAAATGGTCTCCAGTGCGATGTCATAGACCCGCGGTAACCCGGCAGACGGGCCGTTGATCAGGCGCGGCAGTTCACGGCTGTAGCCCTTGGGCAGGTGCGTTCGGGCAGTACGAATGTGGTCTTCGACCAGAAAGTAATTGTCCAGCAGCCATTCCGCTGCCGGCGTCACCCGTCGGCTGGACATCTGCGCGTTGGACAGCGCCGTGCAGCTGCGTTTGAGCAGCGCCTCGTTATCATCCAGCCTGCGCAACATCGAATCCCGCGCGGACAGGGCGGTCAGGCGATGCTGTCCGGCCAGGGCGATACCGTGGCTGGCCATCTGATCGGCGCTGAAAAGCTCCGAGCGCAATATCGGTTCGTATTCGAACCGGGGAGGGGAAAACGAACCGGTTCGCCAAAAGCCGGACGAGCGGGAAAACACCTCTTGGATGCGTGTCCATATGCTGTTCATAAAGTCCTGAGCCTGAAATGCATGAATACGATTGCGAGCATTTTGAGCCGTGCGCCAAACCATGGCGCCAGCACCCGGCAGCGCTGGGTGTACGTCGCTTTTCAGCTTTGAGTGTGAGGACTTGGCGGGTTGCTCGTCTGTTCGCTGGCGCACATAGCGGGCGTTCTTTGGGACATTGAGACATGTCCGTTGTCGAACACAATGACGAGCAACGTTGCAGGTTTCAGGGTTTGTAACACCCTCGTCCCGCAATCCTATTCAGGTTGAGAGGTGCTATATGAACAACATCATTTACATCGTCGGACTGGTTGTGGTTGTCGTGGTAATCCTGTCGTTCCTAGGATTTGCATAGGTTCACAGGCGGTCATCATTCCGGGATCGCTGAGGTATGCGGTGACGCATACCTCTCAGCGCTATGCGTGTTCGTCAGACCAGAACATCGGCAGGCGCTCCAGCATCCAGTCAAGCAACTCTTGAGCTGGGGCGGCCAGTGGTCGACCGGTCTTGACCAGCAACTTCGCCTCGACGCCCAGAAAGATCGGGTGGTCAATGGCTACAGCGGCCAGGCTGCCCTTGGCGATTTCCCGATAGGCCGCGAATTCTCCCAGCAACGACGCGAAATCCCCGGCAGCGATCAGGCGCTTGAGTGCGGCCAGCGAGTTGCTGACCAGCGCCGGGCGAATCTCGATTTTCTCCGCGTATTCCAGCATTTTTATCGCGTGGCCGATCCCGAACGTGGTGGGCGTCAACACCAGTTGGCAAGCGAGGATGTCTTCGACGGTGGCGGCTCGACCCGACAATGCAAGCGGATGATCCGGACGAACCAGCAGCATGACGGGCTGCGCGGAGGTGGCGCGAAAATCGATGTGCGCATGCGGCGGGGGATTGTAGGCAAGGCCGATATGCGCGCGGTTCTCGGCGACTTCGTTCATCACATCATCGACGGGCAATATGTCCAGCGTGACGTCAAGCTTCGGGTATTGCTTGCAGAACGGTGCGAGCACATTGTCGACCAGGGCGTCGACATACCCCTCACTGATCACCACTCGCACATGACCTTGCTGCAAGCCTTTAATCGCCTGTAGCTGGTCTTCGAGTTTCTCCTGGTGCGATCGGTAACCTCGCCAGAATTCCAGCAAGTGCGCTGCAGCCTCCGTCGGCTGAACACCCCGCGCCTGCCGTTCAAAAAGCTTCGCTCCCAGTTCTTCTTCCAGCAGTTTGATTTGCCGCGTAATCACCGAAGGCGAGGTATTGATGCTGTCGGCCGCGCCACGAATCGAGCCGTGGACAAGCACCTCGTGAAAATATCTGAGCCGTTGTTGGTTGATCTCGCGCATATCGGACATCCCTCCGGAGATTTGCGTTGCCTATAGAGCAACGGTACGCGAACTTAGTTGCTCTTGCTGGTCTTTTGTCGTCGGGGCAACATCCTTCTCCACTACCACTGGCCAAACAAGAACAATTGGAGACTCCTATGTCAGCCTGTGAATCGACGGCAACAAGTGGCGCTCTTTCGGCCCTTTACCGCAAGCTCAATTGGCGGCTGCTGCCGCTGCTGTTCATTTGTTATGTATTCGCCTATCTGGACCGGATCAATGTCGGCTTCGCCAAACTGCAGATGCAAAGTGACCTCGGGCTGTCCGATGCGGCTTATGGCGCGGGCGCCGGGATCTTTTTTCTGGGGTACATATTGTTTGAATTGCCCAGCAACCTGATGCTGCCACGGGTGGGCGCACGCAAGACGTTCAGTCGCATTCTGGTGCTATGGGGCATCACCTCGGCCTGCATGCTGTTTGTCCGCGACGTGCCGACCTTTTACCTGATGCGTTTTCTGCTGGGTGTGTTCGAAGCCGGTTTTGCGCCGGGCATGATCTATTACCTGTCTTGCTGGTACGGCCCGACGCGCATGGCCCGCGCCATTGCCATCGTGTTTATCGCCGGCCCCATTGGCGGCATTGTCGGTGGTCCGCTTTCCGCCTGGCTGATTACCACGCTTTCAGGCATCGGCGGCTTGGCCGGGTGGCAATGGATGTTTCTGATTGAAGGGCTTCCCTGCGTCTTCCTCGGCATTCTTACCTACTTCGTACTTTCGAATCGGCCCTCTGAAGCCAGTTGGCTCAGTGCTGAAGAAAAGAAATTGCTGGAGGCAGAACTGAGTACTTCGTCGGGCCATGTCCATTCGTTCAAGGCCGTTTTGCGCGACCCGAAAACCTACGTCCTGGCATCGGCGTATTTCTGCATCATCTTCTCGATCTACGCCATGAGCTTCTGGCTTCCGGCGGTCCTCAAGGCCCAAGGCGTTAACGACACCATGCAGTTGGGTTGGTATGCGGCTATTCCTTATGTCGGGGCGGCTATCGGCATGTACCTGATAGGGCGCCGGTCCGACCGTGTCGGCGAAAGGCGCTACCACTGCGCAGTACCGGCGGGACTCGGGGCGATTATGCTGTTGATGTTTCCCTTTGCCGAAGAGCACTTGATGGTCTCGCTGGGCCTGCTGACCGTGGCGACCACCACGATTTTCATGGCGTACACCGTGTTCTGGGCCATGCCGTCCGAACACATCAAGGGCGAAGCCGCAGCCGGTGGTATCGCGTTCATCAACACCATCGGCTTGTGCGGCGGCTTCTGGGGACCAGCGGTGATCGGCTGGGCAAAAACCGCAACCGGAAGTATGAACCTGGGCATTGTTGTCGTGGGGTGTGCATCCCTTTGTGCGGCACTTGTCATCATTCTGAGCAGATCGTTATCGAGTGAACGCGCTGCGCCTGAATACAGCGCTGTGTGATCAGCTCAACTTAATCGTCATGTTCCGGAAGGAACGTTCCATTGGAGAAATCTCAAATGCTTCTACATCTGTCGACCTGGGCCGAAATCGGCGAATTCCTGAACCGTAGTCGTACCATCGTGATCCCGATTGGTTCGAACGAACAACACGGGCCAACCGGCCTTTTGGGGACCGATTGGATGTGCCCTGAAATCATCGCTCACGAAGCGCAGAAAACAGCGGACATCCTGATTGCGCCGACTTTCAACATTGGCATGGCCCAGCACCATCTCGGTTTTCCGGGGACCATTTCGCTGCGTCCCTCGACGTTTATCGCCGCGATTGGCGATTGGGTGCGCTCTTTGGCGGCGCACGGGTTTGAAAAAATCCTCTTTCTCAATGGCCACGGCGGCAACGTTGCTTCGATTGAAGCGGCATTCTCGGAGCTCTACGCCGAGGCGAGCTTCGCCAGGCGCCCGGCGGGGTTTGCGCTGAAGTTGTGCAACTGGTGGGATCTGGAAGGCGTGGAAAATCTGGCACGGGAGCAGTTCCCGACGGGGCATGGCGTGCATGCAACGCCTTCCGAGATTGCTGTTACGCAATGGGCCTACCCGGACTCCATCAAGTCGGCACAGTATTCGCCACAGATCGCCGCGTGGGGCCCGATCCGCGAAGCGCAAGACTTCCGCGCTCGTCATCCGGACGGGCGCATGGGTTCAGACCCGGCGCAGGCCACGGCGGAAAAAGGTCGGGCATTGGTGATGATGTCGGCGCAAGGCCTGGTACAGGCGGTGGACGCCTTCAGCCGGGAGTCGATGCCGGGCAACAACCGCTGAACCGCTGTCGTCTTAGGCCAGCCCATGGACACCCATGGCTGGCCAAGCGGCGGGGTTTTCGACGGGCTGAGGTTTGGCACTAAAGATTGCCGCGTGCGATCGGGCTAAAAAAGGGATAATGCCGCCCATTCTGTTTTCGTTATTCTGGTAATCCCGCATGGAAATCAAGGTCAATTTTCTCGACAACCTTCGTCTTGAAGCCAAGTTCGACGACTTCACGGTGGTGGCCGATCAGCCTATCCGCTACAAGGGCGATGGGTCCGCACCGGGTCCGTTCGACTATTTTCTGGCTTCGTCGGCCTTGTGTGCGGCTTACTTTGTGAAGTTGTACTGCGAAACCCGCAACATCCCCACCGATAACATTCGGCTGTCGCAGAACAACATTGTCGATCCGGAAAACCGCTACAACCAGATTTTCAAGATTCAGGTCGAATTGCCAGCGGACATCTCTGCCAAGGACCGCCAGGGCATTTTGCGTTCCATCGACCGTTGCACGGTAAAGAAGGTGGTGCAGACCGGGCCCGAGTTCGTGATTGAAGAGGTCGAGAACCTTGATGCCGATGCCCAGGCGTTGCTGATGCCAAATCTGGCCTCGGACGCGGGCACCTACATTGTCGGCAAGGATCTGCCGCTGGAACAAACCATCGCCAACATGTCGGAAATCCTCGCCGGCCTGGGCATGAAGATTGAAATCGCTTCGTGGCGCAATATCGTTCCCAATGTGTGGTCGCTGCATATCCGCGATGCGCACTCGCCAATGTGTTTCACCAATGGCAAAGGCGCGACCAAAGAAGGCGCGTTGGCCTCGGCGTTGGGCGAATTTATCGAGCGACTCAACTGCAATTTCTTCTACAACGATCAGTTCTGGGGAGAAGACATTGCCAACGCGGAGTTCGTGCATTACCCGGACGAGCGCTGGTTCAAGCCCGGCCCCAAAGACGCGTTGCCGGCTGAAATTCTCGACGAATACTGCCGTAAAATTTTCAACCCTGATGGTGAACTGCGTGGCTCGCATCTGTACGACACCAACTCCGGCAATGTCGAGCGTGGCATCTGTTCGCTGCCTTTCGTTCGCCAGTCGGACGGCGAGGTGGTGTATTTCCCGTCCAACCTGATCGAAAACCTGTATCTGAGCAACGGCATGAGCGCCGGTAATACGTTGGCCGAAGCGCAGGTGCAGTGCCTGTCGGAAATCTTCGAGCGCGCGGTGAAACGCGAAATTCTCGAAGGCGAACTCGCGCTGCCGGATGTGCCGCAGGAAGTGCTGGCGAAATACCCAGGCATTCTGGCCGGTATTCAAGGGCTGGAAGAGCAGGGCTTCCCGGTGCTGGTGAAGGATGCGTCGCTGGGCGGGGAGTTCCCGGTGATGTGCGTCACCTTGATGAACCCGCGCACCGGCGGCGTGTTTGCCTCGTTCGGCGCGCACCCGAGCTTCGAAGTGGCGCTGGAACGCAGCCTTACCGAACTGCTGCAAGGTCGCAGTTTTGAAGGTTTGAACGACCTGCCTCAGCCGACCTTTGAAGGTCACGCAGTCACTGAACCGAACAACTTTGTCGAGCACTTCATCGATTCCAGCGGCGTGGTGTCGTGGCGCTTCTTCAGTGCCAAGTCGGATTTCGAGTTTGTCGAGTGGGACTTCTCCGGCCACGGTGAAAACTCCAATACCGATGAAGCCGCGACCTTGTTCGGCATCCTCGAAGACATGGGCAAAGAAGTGTACATGGCGGTGTATGAGCACATCGGCGCCAAGGCTTGCCGCATTCTGGTGCCGGACTATTCGGAAATTTATCCGATAGAAGATTTGATTTGGGATAACACCAACAAGGCGCTGTCGTTCCGTTCCGATATCCTGAACCTGCACAGCCTGACCAACGTCGGTTTGAGAGCACTGGTCAAGCGTCTGGAAAACAGTGAGCTGGACGATTACACCGACATCACCACATTGATCGGCATCGAGTTTGACGACAATACGGCCTGGGGTCAGTTGACGATCCTGGAGTTGAAGCTACTGATCTACGTCGCCTTGAAGAAATACGACGAGGCAAAAGAGCTGGTTGAAGCCTTCTTGCAGTACAACGACAACACGGTCGAGCGCGGGTTGTTTTACCAGGCCTTGAATGTGGTGCTGGAAGTGCAATTGGACGACGACCTGGAACTCGACGATTACCAGGTCAACTTCCGCCGCATGTTTGGCAACGAGCGCATGGACGCCGTGATTGGTTCCGTGGAAGGCAGCGTGCGTTTCTACGGCTTGACGCCGACGAGCATGAAACTGGAAGGACTTGATCGACACCTGCGGCTGATCGACAGCTATAAAAAGCTGCACACGGCGCGGGCCAATGTGACGGCCTTGACTCGCTGATAGCACACACCAAAAAAGCACCCTGAGGTGCTTTTTTGGTTTTAGGCGGTCACTGCAAACGTGCTTAGAAGCGGTATTTCGCCGAAGCGGTAATGCTGCGCGGCGCACCGTACGTCAGGGCACCATAGGCATCGAAGATGTCGAAGTACTTCTGGTCGGTGACGTTGTCGGCGTTCACTTGGGCCGAGAGGTTTTCGGTGATCTCGTAGCGCGCCATCAGGTTGACCAGCGCATAGGCATCCTGCTGGATCTTCTCGGAGTTGCCCGCCGGGTTGACGGTGTAGGTGTAGATCGAGTCCTGCCAGTTGACCCCGCCGCCAATGGTCAGTTTGTTGAAAGCACCTGGCAGACGGTAGGTGGTAAAGGTGCGCAGCAATTTGGTCGGGTACAGCGTGTTGACGTCGTCGCCGTGGGCATCTTCAGCCTTGAACTGGGTGTAACCCAGCGAGGCATTCCAGTCCGTCGCGAGTTCGCCGGACACTTCCAGCTCGAAACCCTTGCTGGTTGCGCCTTCGCTGGCCTCGTAGGCGAAACCGCCGACCGGGTTCGAAGGATCGATCAGCACGCCGGTGCTCTGGCCCAGATTGTCCTGCTTGATCTGGAAAATCGCAGCGGAGGCGTTCAAGCGGCCACCGAAGTATTCGCCCTTCAGACCGAGTTCGGTGCTCTCGCCAACGATTGGTTCCAATGTCTGGCCACTGCTGTCGCGGACCGACTGCGGCAGGAAAATTTCCGTGTAGCTGGCATAGGCCGAGAGGTTGTCGGTGAGGTCGTAGACGACGCCGGCATAGGGGGTCAGCTCATGATCGACATCGACCTTGCTCACTTCCGAGTAGATGTCATCACTGGTTTTTTCGTACCAGCTCTCACGCGCGCCGAGAATCACTTTCAAATCGTCGGTCACGTTCAGGCGAGTGGCTGCGTACAGGCCTTTCTGGCGAGTCTCGCTGTATCCGTAGTCGGTTCGCGGGCCCCAGATCGGCTCGGGGAAATGGCCGTTGTAGGCATCGAAATCGGCCACGCCGTCAAAGCCGGATTGCGCGTCGAGGGAGTCGGCGTCGAACTTCTGCTTGCTGTCCACATAACCGAATGCCAATTCGTGCTCACGACCCAGGAACGAGAACGGGCCATTGAAGCGGATGCCGTAGTCGTCCTGGGTGGTCTCGGTCTTGTAGGTCGCCGGGAACGAAGACATGCCGGAGCTACCGTTTCTGCCTGGATTGCCGGACAGGTACAGCAGGGAAGAGTCGCTGGTGCGCTCGCCGCGGTTGTAGCTGAGGTTGACCTGCCAGTCGTTGGCAAAGCGGTGATCGAGATTGACGAAGTAGGTCTCGTAGGTGGTGTCCCATTTGCTCCAGTCAGCGGAGGTGGTCTTCGAACGGCTCCAGTTGGTGCGGCCGCCGTCGGCGTACCAGACGGGCAGACCGCCCCACATTGGCGACTCGGCATTGCTTTCTTGCCGGCTCAAGCCGAACCAGAGCGTGGTGTCGGGCGTCAGGTCGATATCCATGGTGCCGTAGAGGGTCTGGCGTTTGTTCGAGTTCATGTCGATCCAGGTGTCGCCTTCGTTGGTCTCCCCGACCAAACGCGCGCGGATCGTGCCTTCCTCGTTCAGCGCTGTTGACACATCGGCCTCCATGCCATAGGTGTCCCACGTGCCGGCGCTCAACTCCACCGAGCCCTTCAAATCCCTGCTGTTGGCGCGCTTGCGCACCATGTTGAGGGAGGCGGAAGGATCACCGGCACCGGTCATCAAACCGTTGGCACCGCGCACCACTTCAACGCGGTCATACATGGCCAGGCTGCTGAAAATCTCCCCCGAACTCCATGGCTGCTCATAAATGGTGGGTACGCCATCGATCATCAGCGAGTTGAGCTCAAAGCCCCGGGCGTTGAACTGGGCGCGACTTGTCTCGTAGCGATTGACCGACACACCAGTGGCATTGTTGACCACGTCGAGGATGGTTTTCAGATCCTGGTCCTGGATGCGCTGCTGGGTGATAACGCTGACCGATTGCGGCGTTTCGCGCAGCGACATGTTCAACGGCGTGGCCGTGCGTGCGGAGTCAGTGGTGTAGGAGTTGGTGTCTTCGGTGACGCCGCTGCGTTCGGCAGTGGCTGTTTCGGTGATCGCGATCGGCGCCAGGGTCACGGCGCTTCCCGTCTCGGCCTGCTCAGTCTGTTCCGCCGCTTGCACGGCGGGCGCAGTCATGGCGATACCGGCTGCAAGCATGTGCACTGCGAGAGCCAGGGGGCGCAGTGCCGTAGGCGAGCGCGGCGTAACGGAGTTTTGTGGACACAGGGGAGATGAGGCGTACATGCGAACTCACATATGAATTGATATTATTTGATAATCAATATCATACGCAAATGCGATGAATTACTAAACACTGCTTTATAAAACTATTTTCTTTATAAAAAACAGTTGGTTAGAAATCCGTGGGCTCTTCGCTTCTGGTCGATTGCTGCCGATTGATGTGACAGCAATCGACCAAAAAGCTGAAAAGGCGCCTCTAGCGCTTGATCAGAGAAATTTTCGTGCCTTCGATGCTGACCCCGGCCATTAAACCTTGCTGGTCAACGATGAACGCGTAGGCGTCGTCTTTCATTGTCGAGCTGGACAGGTTTTTCGCCATCCCTTCATCCACCACAACAACGGTTGGCCCTACGCCGATTTCCCAACCTTTGGTATCAGTGATGTATTTCACCGCTTTGTCAGTCATCAGAAAAACCACATAACCATACGACTGGGCGCCTGCTTGCAGCCCCCACGAACCGCCGACGGAGTTGTAATAGTTCACGACGTCTTTGCCCTTCATTAATACGCCTTCACCATAGCTACCGCCGAATACCAGGCCCGCCTTGATGATTTTCGGGAAGACAAGTACAGCCTTGGCCTGGTGGGAAATTTTTTCGGCCGATGGCGTGGTCTTGTTGAGAAGCTGCAACGTTTGCCGAGAGTCGGCATTCAGGTCTTCGGCGGTGGCCGCTGCTGCGGTGTTCAGCAGACCGGTCGAGACTAATGAGGCAGCCGCGAGGAAAAGCGACAGGAAGAAGCGGGTTGATTGAGTCATTTGCGTACTCCGAAAAGGGAGCATTGGATGGTTGCAGCTGTCGGCATCTAACAGGAACCGAACCCGCTGAAAGTTATCCGGCGCACCCTGAATTGTGTGATTTGCAAGCTTCGCTCCTGTGTTCAGTTGCGAGGCCATCAATGGTTGTGACCACTGGCTAACGGCCAGGTTCGTTGTCTACCTGTGCTTTTGGCCAATAGTTGTCGATAGGGAAGGGCAGCTATTTGTTTTTTGCGCGTTATGACAGGCGCGATTCGCCCGTTGCGCGGCTCAAGTCACTCGGTCACACCGATGCGCGAGAACACCTGACATGACGGCGATGCGCCGAATCCAGTTCCCTTTTTGCCGCACTCGATCACGCTAAAGTGCATCCGCACCATACCCACGTATGGTAGCTGCCGCGTTGTCCCACGATGCAGACTCACTCTCGGGCGATCCGTCGCTTTCGTGCCGAGAGAGGGGCTTTCGGCCCGAGATTATTGACCCAGGCAATCGGAGAACGACCATGACAACGCATCTGAACCACCCCACCCAAAAGGCTGCATCACTCAACACTTCACGTTCCAATGGAGTTGGCTTCGAGGAGTTGGTGCCGTCGCGCTATGCGCTGCGGGTCGGCGAGATTGACGTGCTGGTGATCAGCGATGGCGTGCTGCCGCTGCCGACCTCGACCATGTCCACCAATGCTGATCCTGCTGCCCGTGCGGCCTGGTTCAAGGACATGTTCCTGGGGCCGGACGCGTTCGATTGGGCGTTGAACGTGCTGGTGATTCGAAGCGGTAGTCAGACCATTCTCGTCGACGCTGGCCTGGGAGGGCAGTTCCCTGGGTTTCCCCGGGCCGGGCAATTTCCCAAGCGCCTGGAGGCGGCCGGTATCGATCTCGGTTCCGTGACCGACGTGGTGATTACCCATATGCACATGGACCACATTGGCGGGCTGCTGGTCGATGAGGTGAAGCACAAGTTGCGACCAGACGTGCGCATCCACGTGGCGGCGACCGAGGTCGCGTTCTGGGAGTCGCCGGATTTCACCCACACCGAAATGCCTTCGCCGGTGCCGGACGTCTTGCGGGCAACCGCCAATCAGTTCATCAACGATTACCGCAGCAACGTGCGGACCTTCGAAGACGAGTACGAGGTGGCACCGGGCGTGGTCGCCAAACTCACCGGTGGCCACACCCCGGGGCACAGCGTGGTCTACGTGACGTCCGGCGGCCAGCGCCTGACCTTCGCCGGCGACGCCTTGTTTCCGGTGGCATTCGAACACCCGGACTGGCACAACGGCTTTGAACATGACCCTGAAGAGTCGGTTCGCGTTCGGGTCCGCCTCATGCAAGAAGCCGCGGCGAGCGGTGAGCTGTTTGTCGCCACGCACCTGCCGTTTCCCTCCGTTGGCCGAGTGGCCGTCGACGGTGATGCCTTTCGCTGGGTAGCGGCTTTCTGGGATTACTGAGCACTTGAACCCACAACCCATTGCAGTTTCTCAGGCTGCGTAAAAGTTCCGCCAGAAACGGTCGATGACCAGGGCCCGCTTCAGGAGGGTATGCGAGTGATCGGTACCGGTCGGACCATGGCTCTGGTCGCAAAAATTTGAAATACACGCCGTAGCTCGCCAGAATCACGCCCCGATCCGGACACAGGCGCCGGACAGTCGTGGTGAAAAGGAACTGCAGTTGAACGAACAGACATTGTCCATGCGCCTGGAGCGGGTGGCGACGCATGTGCCTGCCGATGCGCGCCTGGCCGATATCGGCTCGGATCACGGTTATCTGCCGGTGGCCTTGATGCACCGTGGCGCCATCGCGGCGGCGGTGGCCGGCGAGGTTGCAATGACGCCGTTCCACGCGGCGCAACGCACTGTGCGCGAGAACGACCTGGACCAGCGGATCACCGTGCGTCTGGCCAATGGTCTGGCAGCGATCGAGCCGGGCGACGGGATCACCGCCATCAGCATCTGTGGCATGGGCGGCGAGACGATTCGCGACATCCTCGACAGCGGCAAGGCACACCTGAGTGGCCAGGAGCGGCTGATTCTGCAACCCAACGGCGGCGAGCAGCCACTGCGCCAATGGTTGATGGAAAACGGCTACGGCATCCTTAGCGAGGAATTGCTGCGGGAAAACCGTTTCTACTACGAAATCATCGTCGCCGAGCGCATCGGGCCGGTGATGTATTCCGCCGAGGAACTGTACTTCGGCCCGCTGCAAATGCAGGCACGCACTCCAGCATTCCTGGCCAAGTGGCAGCGCATGCTGCGCGAAAAGCAGAAGACCCTGATCCAGTTCGAGCGGGCGCGGCAGGCGGTGCCCGAGGAGAAGGTGCAAGACCTCATGCAACAAGCCCGGTGGATCACCGAACTATTGGCTTGATCATCTTCAAGCGTTTATACGACCACTCACCGAAACGTGGCGAGGGAGCTTGCTCCCGCTGGACTGCGAAGCAGTCCCTTTTTTTGGTGGGGCGCGTCATGCTGGAGCCTCAGCCCGGCCCAGCGGGAGCAAGCTCCCTCGCCACAGGTTAGTGGTCGATGCCCAGCGGCCCCAAACAGAGCCGCTGTATTAACCGCCGCTACTCCGGCGGGTCAATCTGATCCAGCATGCGGTTCGCCGTGATTTCCGCCACCATGATGCTGTTGGAAATCCCCAACAGGGCATAGCGCGACGCACCCTCCAAGTGATCCACCAACTGGTGGACCATCACATCGACCGAGGCCAATGTCTCGACCAGATAAACCGCCAGGGTTTCGGTATCGGCTTCAGGGTCGACGGTGAACAGCGAACTGGGTGTGCGGGGCGTGGCTTTGATGTCGGCGATTGAGGCGAAGTGGAAGTCGAGGGCGTTTTCGGCAGCCTCGTTGAGTTTCTTCGAACCGGGTTCGTACGGGGACACCGGATCGGTGTCTGGCGGGTTGGGGGTGACTTTGAACATGGCTACTCTCCGTCTACAAGTTGTAGCTGCTCCTTTCGGTTCCAAGCGAAGGGTGGCAGCTGTACGCAGGTTGGAACCCGGGGTAAACGGAACCCGGCAGACCCTAAAGTCTCCCACGCACAGCCGCCATAACGGAGCACACACTTAGCAGCGTGCAAGCAAATGTTATGAGGGGCGTTATGCGCCGTTTATTCGCCAGGGTTCCAAGCCTGGTCGCTGAATTGGCAGCGACACGGAAACGATAGAACCAAGGCCAACGGCGCACAAGCCGGCGGATTCTGGCGTAAGCGTAGGCAACGGCGCAAGGTATTGTGGCTTTCAGGAAGTAACCCTGACGGCCGTTAAACAAGCCATGTATCTCTATGGCAATGAACTCTGCATTAGGGCTTAGGCATGCGCTAGATTGTCTACCCACAGGTTCAATACCCTACGAACTCAACAATCATTCTAACGCCAGGATATTCGTGGCGAGGGAGCTTGCTCCCGCTGGACTGCGAAGCGGTCCCATTTTTTTTCGGGGTATTGCGCGCAGGAGCGCCAGCCCTGCACAGCGGGAGCGAGCTCCCTCACCACAGGTTAGTGGTCGATGCCCAGCGATTGTCCGGCGAGCCGGACTGTCGCAATATCCCGGCTATCCGCATCAGAGCGACCCGCGTCGCGGTTAAATCGAACCGGCGATGCAAAATCAAACAGGAGTCGAAATGCCTTACCGAACAGGAAGGGAAGCGTTCATGCAAGGTGTCAGGGCGCTTCTTCCGTTGATTCCCGGTGTCATTCCATTCGGCCTGCTCACGGGGGTCATGGCGATCAATATGGGTATGTCGCCGGGCACGACCATGGGCATGACGCTGCTGTTCTACTCAGGTTCCGCGCAAATGGTCGCCTTACAGTTGCTGCATACGGGTGTTGTGCCGCTGGCGATTGTGGTCACGGCGCTGGTGATCAACTTGCGCTTCATCATGTACAGCGCATCGCTGGCCCCGCATCTGCACCATTTACCCCGGCGCTGGACGTGGCCGTTGTCCTACATGCTTTCTGACCAGTCTTATGCATTGAGCACGCTCAAGCTTTCCTCTGGCGAGCTGGGGCCATTCGCGCACTATTACTATGCCGGCACAGCGTTTTCGATGTGGCTGTCGTGGCAATTGTCGGTATTGGCGGGCATTTATCTGGGCGCAAGCATTCCCGAGACCTGGTCTTTGAGCTTTGCCATTCCACTTTCTTTCCTGGCACTTCTGGTGCCCGGCATACGTAGCAAGCCGAGTCTGGCTGCCGCCGTGGTCGGCGGGCTGCTGGCCGTGTTTGCAGTCGATATGCCCTATAACCTTGGACTGGTCACCGCTTCCATTGGCGGCGTCATCGCGGGGGTGGTGACCGAGAGTCTTCGCAAAAGACCTTTGGCCGATGCAATGATCCATGACGTCGAGAGGGAGACACCATGAGTGATCTAGCCTTGTGGGGGCTGTTCCTGGCGGTCGGTCTGGGCACGTTCGCCATGCGACTTTCCTTTGTCGAACTGTATGGCCGCTTGCGCATCCCGGCGCTACTCAGTCGGGCGTTGCTTTACGTACCGGCGAGTGTGCTGGCTGCCTTGGTACTTCCTGCCGTGGTGTACCCGAACGGGCAGGGTGAGTTCGTGTTAAGTAACCCGCAGATACCCGCCGCCATCCTGGCTGCCTGGGTGGCCTGGCAGACTCGAAACACTGTCCTGACGCTGGCGGTCGGGATGGGGGCGTTGTGGCTGTTCAGGTTTTTCGGTTTGTAATGTGTTCATTCCCGAAAAAACAGTTTTTGGGTAGGCATATAGCCGCGCCAGGCGCGGGAACTTCAGGGTGGCGGCCAAGTCAATAAGGCCCCTGTGTCGGCGACACCGACCAGCGCTGGTGGCCTGTTTTACGGCAGTGCCGTCCGAGATCAGCCGAGTCTGCCCCCTGATGCCAACCAAACGTTTCCTGCCGGGTTTCCTCCTGGCGTTCTGCGCTGTCGCGTCGCTTTGCTCGGTCGCTGCCGAGCGAAGAGCGCCTGCACAAAGCAACAGCGCATCAACCACCTTGATCGAAACTGCTTCGCGCCAGTATGAAACTGGCCAGGTGGATCAAGCCGCAGCCACGCTGGAGCGTGCCCTGCATATCCAGCCGAACAATCCAGCGACGCTGCATTATCTGGGTGTGTTGCGCCTTCAGCAGGGGCAGTACGAACAGGCTGAAACGTTGGCGGCGCGCTCGAACATGCGGGTTGGTCGCAACGTCGAGTTACGTAACCGCAACTTCCAATTGATCCAGGCGGCGCAGCAGGCCAAGGCTTCGAGTTCCCCACCGAACGCCCAAGAGGACCGGATCGCAGTGCAGAAGGGGCTCGAAGAAGAGGCCCAAAGGCGCCGCGAAGCAGAACTAGCCATTGCTGAACAATCCAACCAGGACATTGGGCGCAACGCCGGCAATCTCGTTCGCGCAAACGCTGAAGGTGTATCGAACTCTCCAGCGGCAGGCACGCCAAGGTCTGGAGGCCAACCGCAAGTGGCTTCGGTGGCGCCAGAGCCCGCGAACGACGAGGTGGCGATTCCCCGCGGCCATTGGCCGCCTCCGGGCAAATGCCGAATCTGGTTTCCCGATCGTCCGCCGGGGCAGCAGCCCGCACCCGGCAAGTGCAAGAAACTGCGAAAGCGTGTTCCGTCAGGCGCCTATCTGGTCCACGGTTGAACGTCAGTCGACCATCGGCAATTCGAAACCAGGAATCTCCCACTTTGCACTGGATGAGCCGTTCATCTTCTCGGATAAACTGAAACTTTGGGTTTTGCCGTTCGATCTGGAGCAGGGCAGGTTGTCAGGTGGCGGGTTAGCGAATCTGCCATTGATAGAACGATGCGCGGGAGCTGCCTGATGGAGGCAGCTTTTTTGCCGGGCTGAGTTGTCTGGTTGGCTATCCCGGATAAGGAGTACAGCCGTTGCAGTCCTTATCCACCATACAACGTCAGTGCTCGCTGAAGCGTGTCGTGCACATGGGCTCGGAGATTGGCCGGTTTTTTTACCTCGATGTCAGCTGCGTTGCTTAGCAGAAATAGCCGCAAACCCTGGGAGTCCTGAATGCGGCAGGTGAGCTTCCACCAGCCATCACTCTCCTGCTGCAGTTTCTGCTCTTCGGTTAATGGATTTTCCCAGAGCCTGTTGTACAAGTTGGCACTCAAACGCAAAACCAGATCGACCGGGTCCTTATCATGAATCGTCATGAGATGTTGTTGGGCTTCGAACGAATGAATGTCGTAGCCTTGCGGGTCCTCAATGGAGCGTTTGCCCGGTTCGATCTTCACGATCCGGTGCAGCATGAGTGCGCACATCGAATTCGGTCCGTTGCTACTGTACTTACCACGTGGTTTTTCCGGATCGGGTACGTAGCCATCAGCCCATTCCTCTTCCAGGACGTAGGCGGAAAGGTAGGTATTGGAATCTTGATGCGATAGCCCCAGGGGTTTGAGCTGGTATACGCACTGGACCCCGTCGGCATCTCTGGGCAGGTAGGTGACTTCAAGCGGCTCGTCGTAGCAAATAGCCTGCTGCAGTCTTTTGAGATGGCCGAGATCGGCTTTGCCAGGCGCAAGTACCAGAAAACGGGTCCCGGTGGTAATGCGTTTCTCTATCTCGATTTTGCGTTTTTCAACCCGGTTCATAACTCTGTTGGCGTAGGTTTTCAAGCCCTTGAGTTGATCGGTATGGGTGTGAAGGCCGAACCGATTGGCATGGTCAAAGATGGCCGCAAGGGTCATGGCTTCGGTCGGGAGCAACGTCAGGGCGTGGCGGTATTTTTCCAGACGCCACAAGCGTGCCAGGCCGTTACCTTTGTCTTCGTAGAGGGCGTAGCCTTCATCGAACAGATACTCGAGATCGCGCTTGGTTGTTTTCAGTGAGCCGACCGGTTCGCTGCTGGAACTTTTAAGCAGCTCATGCAGCGCGCTTGCTGAAAGCCATTGCGATTGACGGCTTAAAACGTCCAGCAAGCGCTCACGGCGATAATTAAGTAGTGACATTTAGTTCAACCTGGACAAAATCTGGGTAGGGTATCTGGTTTCATGCTTCTGCTGGTGAGCGATCCTGCCAATCCAGCCCACAGGAGCAAAAATATCCCATGAAGCGTCATTCCTATCTCTGCGTTGCGCACGTTGCTGGCTTCGTCACCTGGCTGGCCACCGAGCTCGAGTCGAGCACTCTTTTTCAGCACGCTTACACCAATCGCCGCAGCAACGCACAGTGGGCTTGCACCAGCCTCTACGACGCCTTCCAGCGCTATAGCTGGAATCATCCGGGCAACATACGCCTGGGTTACAACGCGGGCGCCTGCACCACAAGCAACGCAATTGCGCTGGATGCGCTTCGTCGGGATCTGACGACCGCTGGCGGCAATGATGCCCTCTGTCTGCAGGCGTCGGCGGATGTGATGGCTTGGGGAGGCGTTACCGCGCGCAACACTGATTGGCTGAAGGACAATGAGCGTGGTTTGGCAAGCATGCTGCAAAGCGTGAAAATGGCGATCGATGCGCAAGATTCCGAGTTGCCTGTGTTGCGTGCTGCAGGCCTGCGCTTCAACTCGGGAATGACCAAAATCTATTCTTTGATCTGCGACAACTTCGTGATCTACGACAGCCGCGTCGCCGCAGCCATGGGCTGGCTGGTCGCAAAATACTGTCAGGCCAAGGGCTTGAGCCAGGTGCCCAAAGAACTGTGCTTCCCATGGTCGGCAGCCAAGGAAGGTGAAACCACATTGGTTCCCAAGCGCCGCAACCCCGCAGTTGGCAATCTCTACTTCAAACGACTTCGTGCCGGGCGTCATCACGCGCTATGGAATCTGCGTGCCAGCTGGGTATTGAGCGCCGCACTGGATCACCCGGCGGCGCAGGCGAGTCGCTTCAACACGCATGTTGCTGCCCCGACCAATGCGCTTCGCGCGCTGGAAGCCGCCTTGTTCATGATCGGCTACGACCTGGCCTGACCCTCTCAGGTTTGTACGTGGCAATCCATTCCCACTCGGCGGACACGAGTGGGAAATCCTGAACGACACTAAGGCCCCTGGCGATGGAAATGCACTCACTTCGTATATTGATCATTCACCTCTGTTCCTCGGGATTGAGTCTCGCCGACCTGCGCGAGTCGGTGGGCCGAGAGTGCCCGCAGGTCGATGAAATCCAGCTCCAGGCCGCAGTGCGTGAGCTTCAGCATGAAGGTCTGTTAGTCGGTCACGAAATCGCAGGTAAGTGGACGCTCACTGCTGTAGCGAATGACGTGGAGAACCGCGAATGGCCGGAATACAGTCAGGAGTTCGCCAATCGCATTCTTGCAATCGAGCAGGAGGAGTTTGTGGAGATCGATGTTGATGATCTGATCGCCCAACTCGACGCCATGATTCAAAAGGCTCGAGCAAGAAAATCGCGAATCCGCCAACGTGTCAGCCGCACGGTGAAGGAGGGTGGGCGATCCGATCAGTCGTGAAGCGAGGTAAGCCAAGGGTCGCATCGCGGCCCTGGTCTCAGTTTGTTCAGGGCGCGATTTTCGCCTGCTCCGTCAGCACCGCCGCTTCACGCCGGTTTGCGCTGTTCTCCATGGCGGCCACCAGATCCTTGGCGCCCGAGCCCCATTTGGAGATGACTTTGAAGGCGTCGGTGAAGGAAACGTCCAGGGGATGCACGCGGTTCCCGTCGAGAATGTAGACAGCACCGGCCAATGGCGTGGGCACCGACGGGACGAAAATCGTGTAGCGGCCGTCCTCGAACACTTCGATGATGAAGGCCGGGACGAGGGCGTCTTCGATTTCGACCAGGGCAGGCTTCCAGACGGTTTGGCGGCTGTCACCCGCGACCTGTTGCGTCAGGCTGCGGAACAACCCGTAGCCGGGGATTCGTTCGAAGAACCTCTTTTCCACTCGATCACGGGCCCGCTGTCCCAGACGGGTGCGCAAGGCAGAGCCGATCAGGAAGCAAATCAACAACACCAGAATGAGTGATAACAACTGCTCGGCGGGAAGCCAGTCTGGAAGGATTTGAGTGAAAGGCCGCACCAGTTGCCCAAGCGATTTCATGCCCTTGAGCAGCAACAGGATGGCAAGGTAGATCGGGATGATGACCAGCAGTCCAGCAATCACCCGTTTGGTGAAGTACCCAAGTGCCTGTTTCATATGCACTGCCTTTGGTTCTGGATGAGCGGGAAGGGCCGCACCCTTGATCTCCCTGGGCAGTGTTAGTGCGCGGCACATTCGCGTGAAAACGCCGCGCAGCTACCCCCGATCCCCGAACAGATCGACCGTTTCAGACCCGGCAGCCACAGGGAGCCGGGTTCGGTTGACGATTAGTATTTGATGTCTCGAGCCGTGTCGCGGTTGTCTTGCTTGGTGTCGCGCTTGTCCTGACGACAATCGTTACGGCTTTTTTCATCGCCTTCTTTGCATTCCTCTTTGACTTCCCTGGCGGCATCTCGCCCTTCTTGCTTGGTGTCGCGCGATTCTTGCCGTTGGTCAGCCTGGTCGGTTGCGTAGGCCGGCACCGAAACCCCGTACACGCCAGCAACGAGGGCCAGTGTCGCCAGTGCAGTCAGGTAAGGCTTGCGAATCATGATGATCTTCCTCCTGAACAAGGGTACTCAATCACTTGATTTCCCCGGTCATAAGCCGGATCTGCTCTACCGCTCGCACTCAAAAAGTTGCTTTTGAGTGTGAGCTTTAACGATAGACGATATGGGCAGCCCTACAAGTTGGCGCGGCCATGCAAAACCTTGAAGGCCCCGGGGGGGGCATCTAGAGCATTTTCTCCAGGCCGATTGTGTCGCTGAGCCAAGCTTTGAAGCTGCGCCATTTACCGCCGGGCTCCTTGCGCAGGGTGTACAGGCGGCCGTCGTCTTCGGCGATCCAGACGATTTCGCCGTTTTCCAGGCGGGCCTGGTAACTGACGGCTGGCGCCATGCCCTCATGCGCCAGCTTGCGCAGGTAGCCGGCCAACTCAGGGCTGTCGACCAGCACCCCGACTTCGGTGTTCCAGAACACCGAGCGCGGGTCGAAATTGAAGGAGCCGATGAACACCTTCTGCTTGTCGAGGATCATGGCTTTGGTGTGCAAGCTGGAGTCCGAACCACCACTGAAACCAAAGGACGAACCACCACCGGGGTCGTCCGGCTGGCGCCGCAGTTCATAGAGTTTCACGCCATGTTCGAGCAGGGTTTTGCGGTAGGGCGCATAGCCGCCGTGCACCGCCGGCACATCGGTGGCTTCCAGTGAGTTAGTCAGCAGGCGCACATCGACGCCGGCATCGGCACGCCCGAGCAGGTAACGCATGCCTGGTTGCTGCGGGACGAAATAGGCCGAAATCAGGATCAGCTCCTTGTTGACGCTGTCGAGTTCGGGCCGCAGTTGCGTCGACATCACCAGCGCGAGGGCCGGTTCGCCGTCGGCCAGTACTTTGCTCGGCGCGTCCCACATCGCTTTGCTATGCGCCCAGATAAGCTGCTGGCGCCAGGTCGCGAGTTGCGGTTGGGTCCGGTAGGTCATGAGGTGGTCGAACAGGGCCTTGTTTTCGATCCGCGTGCTTTGCAGCGATTGCTCCAGGCGTTGGCGGCTCTTGGCCAAGTCCTCGGCTGTTGGCTTGTTGAGCAGGAAGTCACTGATCGGCTGGCTCAGGGCGCTGTTCCAGTACTGATCGAAGCTGTGGCCCAACTGCTCGGCAACCGGGCCGAAGCACAGCAGGTCCATGTCGGTGAAATTGAGATCCGGCTTGGCGTCGAAGTATTCATCGCCCAGGTTGCGTCCGCCGACGATCGCCGCGCTGTTGTCGGCCAGCCATAATTTGTTGTGCATGCGCCGGTGCTGTTGGGAAAGATCGAGCAGGCGGCCCATGGTTCGGGTAACCAGGGTGCTGCGCCCGAGATGCAGAGGGTTGAAGACACGGATGTAAATATTCGGGTGCACGGCGAGGGTCGCGATGACTTCTTCCTGGCCGTCGGTGGCGGTGTCATCGAGCAGTATGCGAATGCGTACGCCGCGATCGGCGGCCAGCAGAATTTCACGGACCAATGCCCGGGTGCTGAGCCCGTTATGCACGATGTAGTACTGCACATCGATGCTTTTCTGCGCATTGCGGATCAACTCGGCACGCGCGCGGAACGCTTCACTGCTGTTAGGCAACAGGCGAAAGCCCGAACGGCCCTCATGCGGGGCAGCCTGGGACTGGATTGAACGCCCGAACGCCGAATCGCTGGCAGGTATGGCCTCGCTGAACTCATGGGGCAAACGCGTGGTGGCGCAGCCGGCGAGCAGCAGTGCGAGCAGCATGGCGGGGATGAACCGGGACATGCGCAAATGGCTCGTCCTCACCCTCGACGGGTGTTGTATTGACCTCGGGCGCCCGCCAATGGTTGCGACTTAGTTGTCCGGTTCATTCGCAGGCAGTTACGGTGCTTGCTCGATGCCGGGAGCATGCAGCCCACGGCCATCTGCGCACCTTCTTCCAGTAAAGCCCGGTTCCGGCGCAGCGTGCCGAAATTTTCCGGTCGTCGCGCCCGGAATACCAGACCGTCAGGTTGTCAGAGCAAACTCCACGACACCCCGGCATACACCCCGAAACCTTCACCCGGTGTGGAGCGTGCCGCATCCAGCCCTTTGTCGTCATAGCCCGGCGTGACGGTGGCGGCGTAGTGCTTGTCGGTCAGGTTGCGCAGGTCCAGCCAGGTCTGCCAGTCGCCCTTGGGCGAGTTGTAACCGAGCGTGGCGCCGAACAGCGCGTACGGATCGGCGTAGTAGCTGTTGGCGTAATCCACCGCAACCTTGGACACGAGCTGCGTGTTGAGCGCAGCGAAGAAGCCCATTGGCCAGTCGTAGCGCAGTTCGCCCTGGTAGTAGTGCATCGGCAGGCCAGGCAAGCGGTTGTCGCCGAAACGGTCGTCGTCACGGTAGTGGAAGTCACTGAAGGTATAGCTCTGACGCAGGTTCAATTGGCCACCGTCGGCCCGCGACCACAGGTTGCTTTCGAGGCTGGCTTCCACGCCTTGGTGCACGGTCGGGCTGGCGTTGAGCTCATAGGGCGTGGTGGCGTTGGCATCCGGCAACACCGAAAGCAACTCGTGCTGCACTTGCGCGTAATACCAGGCCAGGCTCCATTGGCCCATTGCGCTGTCACCACGACCACCGATTTCCAGGGTGGTCGCCGTCTGGTTTTGCAACTCGATCGGGTCGCTTTGGGTGCCTGTGGCGGGGCCGTTGCCGGCCGGGAATCGAATGTTGGAACTGTAGATCAGTGACCACGGATGTGGCGCCTCGACCGAGCGACTGAGGTTGCCGAACAGTTGCAGGTCAGGTGTCAGTTGATAGCGCAGGCCCACGCGTGGCGCGTAGTCCCAATCGTTGAGGCTGGTCTTGCCGCCCGATTGCGGGTACGTGACTTCACTTTCGCGGCGGGTGTAGATCGCGGCAAGGCCGGTGGTCAGCCACAGGTCGTCGGCGATCTCCAGGTCATTGCCAACATGCAGGACCGTGTCCGAGCCCTGATAGGTGAAGTTGCGCATGTGCGTGCCCGGTGCGTAGCCGGCGGTGTTGCCGGTGGGGATGCGCACCAACTCGCTGGCGCCGGCATTGGGCAGGTGTTTGGTCACGCGCAAACCCAGTGTGCTATTGCTTTCCAGACCCCAGAGCGTGTCGCGACGCTTGTAGTCGAACGTACCGCTGACATCCGTGTACGCCACCTTCAGGCGGTTGGGACCCTCACGCAGATCCATGGGATAGTCGTGGTAGACAAGACCGGTCTGGATGCTTGAATCGTCATCGATGTAGTAGGTGATCTTGTTGCCGAAAAAGGTGCTGCCCGGCTGCTTGCGGCTGTCGTCCCGCGATACATAAGCGGGGTTGGCCGCCCGTGGGTCGTGTTCGATGGAGTGCTTGGTCACGCGCCCGGCGAGGTCGTTGTCGGTCTCGCGATAGCGCAGGTAGAAGCGCGTTTCCAGGTTTGGGTTGAAGCGATAACCGACGTTGAAGATTGCGCCCTGGCTCTCGCTGGCCGTGTGGTCCTGATAGCCATCGGAACTGGCGTCGGTCATCGCCACGTAGTAGTCGAAATCGCCCAGCACCTGCCCGGAACTGACCTGGCGCTGAACATAGCCGTGGCTGCCCATCGCGTAGCGCACCTGCAACCGTGGTGCGTTGTAGCCGGTGTGGCTGACGTAATCGATGGCGCCGCCCAAGGCGAGGGCGCCCCGGTCGAAACCGTTGGCGCCACGCAACACTTCCACGTGATCGAGCCACAGCGGTTCCAGCAGTTCATAGGGTGTGCCGCCCGGGCCGGTGAGAGGCAGGCCGTCGAGCATGGTGTACAAACCCGAGGCGTGGGCACCCGGCGCGCGGTTGATCCCCGAGCCACGGATCGAGATCTTCACCCCTTCGTTGCCGGCAGACTGGGCATATATGCCTGGCTGATAGGCCAACACATCCTGGTTGCTCGCCACGCGGCCCTGCAGAGGACGGCGCATGTCGACCACGTTGCTGCCGCCGGGCACCTGGGCTAGCCGGGCCTTGGCGTCCTCGATCGACAAGTCTTCGCTGCTGCGGTCCTCAGCCCCGATCAGCACTTGTCCCAGTTCCATGCCTTGGGCTGCGACCATGGTCGGACACGCAAGGGCCAGGCCCAGCAGTGCAGTGGGCAGGGATTTGGGCGAGGGCATTGAGAAAACTCCAGACAAACAGAACGGGCAGTGAAGAACTGCGACGTATCAAGGAACGAGGGAAACACATGGCAATTTTGATTTTTTGTGACGGTCGTCGACAGAAACGCGGGGGGCGAAACAGCTGCTCTGGTTTTACCCTGATCCGTTGGCAGCTTGGGACTCTATCTAACCTTCATATTCCTGCAATGGATCGAAGATGATTTATACGGCACGCGAAGGTTTTTTCGAACGTGTGATTGGATGAAAGCGCTGCCGCCTCATCAATAAGCGAGGCGAGCCTCACTCGATCGTGATCGAGTTCGACAATGGCTTCGGCGATTTCCTCCGGCTTGCCCATGGGGCTGGCCAGACCGCCGCCACCAAGAGCCAGCACGCCAGTAAACGCATCATTGTTATAGCCGACAATCGGAACCCCGCATCCCATCGTCTCCAAGTACGTACAAGAGGGGTCGGCTTGAGTATGGGCGCACAAAAATATGTCTACGCCCGACTTGAGATTCGGTACAAGTTCCTCGGCGAATGGGACCGGCCCTGCCAGTGTTATAAGGTCTTCCATTCCGGAGCTTTGAATGCTGCTCCTGATTGATTCAGAAAGCGGGCCGTGTCCATAGATATCAAGGGTAAATTTAACGCCTCGATTTGCAAGCGCCAGAGCGATCGGCACAAGATGATCCGCTCCTTTCATTGCAATCAATCGCCCGGAGAAAGCCAGCCGAAGAGGAGCGCCACGGAGCACCGAAGCTTTCTTCTCGGAAATTTCATTTAGGGAAACGGCGTCAGTCTCGGTAATTCTGCTATCGAAATATAAAAGTGAAGATTTTGTAGAGGGCCCATATAAGTTATGAGCAGGCGTACCATTGGCCTGTAATCCGGCAGCATGGCGAAACGCGCGTCGTCGTATGAACTCCGTTTTTAAATTCCAGACGGCGGACTTCAGTTTTTTAAATGTTCCAGTAGTTTCGAGATCAATTATTTTGAGTCTTGTATTCAAGTCGTACTCAATGACGAACACTACTGGTGTTTTTGTTGTTTTATATATGGGGAGGTCATGAAAGTTGTCGCCGGACGCTAGGATAACTGCGCTTTTGTCCAGCAGTTGCTTGGATTTTGAGATGTCATCATGAATTTCATGAACTTCGAAGGGGAGTTCACTTGGGTGATAGAGCTTTCCATAGCCGATTGAGCTTGTCGGTCCGGACCTTAAAAGGCATCGTACCAAGCCAGGCCACAACTTGGCGTATAAACGCAGTCCTTCAACTGCTTTTATGTCAAGAAATAGAAGATCGCCTTGCCGAGAAAAGCGCACGCTAGGGATAACGATTAGCACATTCGAACTAGCGATCGCTTTCAGCGCAGCTGACATCAGAACCCCTCATCATTTTTCGGACAAGCAATCCGTTAGAGTAGCTAAAATACGCGCCGATCCCAACAAAATTATTAACGCATGGTGCCTGTTTTAAAGTGTTGTTCTTAAAATGACGTCAGGAAAACGTCGACAACCTTCGAGAAGTTTGTCGACGCTATAAGATGCATGTCAGGAAGTATGTGTCCGCTGGTTTTAATCGTCTCGTTCAGGCTGCCGCATTCACGCCTACGCCTTTTTCCTGCGTCGAAACATCATGCAGGGAAATCCTCGAGGTCTCCGGCAATGCCAGTCCACCCGCCAGCGCGAGCAATGCAATCGCGATCAGATAGAACGCCGGCGACAAGTTGCTGCCGGTGGTGCTGATCAGCCACGTAGCCACCAGCGGCGCGGTACCGCCGAAAATCGTATAAGCCATGTTGTAGGTGATAGCCGAAGCGGTGTATCGCGTGCGGGTAGGGAACGTTTCCGAGAGCAACGCCGCCGTCACCACGCCGCACAACACCGCGCCAACCGCCAACAACATAACGCCGACGACGGATGCTGCGAACGAGCCAGAGCTGGCCATCAGGAACGATGGATACACGGCCACAATCAACAGCGCGCACGCGGTCATCACCGTCATTCGACGTCCGACCCGATCCGAATAAAGCCCGGCCAAAGGACAGATCGCCGCAGCGAACAGCAATGCGATCAGTGAAACCAGCAATGCAGTTGCGCGACTCAAGCCGCCGGCAACTTGCAGGTAAGTAGCGAAGTAAGTGGTGAACATATAAAACGAGAGTGCCGTGAGTGACACAAAAGCGCCCAGGCAGCAGATCGCCGCACCATGGTTGCGCAACGTTTCCTTCAGTGGCGAATGGGCCACAGCATGTTCCTTGGTCACCGCCTGGAATGCCGGTGTCTCATCGAGTTTCCAGCGCAAGTAAAGGCCCACCAGGCCCAGCGGCGCTGCGATCAGAAACGGCAGGCGCCAGCCCCAACTGCCCATTGCTTCTGCCGATAACGACGCTTCGAGTGCATAAGCCACCACGGCTGCCGCGGCGAAGGCAGAAAATGTCGACACTGGAATGAAGCTGCCGTACCAGGCGCGTTTATCACTGGGCGCATGCTCCATCAGGTAGGCACACGCACCTGCGTATTCTCCCCCGGCGGAAAAGCCTTGGGCGCAACGGATCAATGAAAGAAGAATCGGCGCCATGACCCCGATCGCGGCGTAAGTGGGAAGCAGACCGATCAAGGTTGTTGCTCCGGCCATCAGCAAAATCGTCATGGCAAGGGTGCGCTTGCGACCGATCCTGTCGCCCAGCATGCCGAAGAAAATCCCGCCGAGGGGTCGAAACGCAAACGCCACGGCGAATACTGCAAAGGTCTTGAGTAGCGCGGCACTGGCATCGCCGCTGGGGAAAAATTGCTGGGCGATGGTTGTGGCCAGGAAGCCATAAACGGCGAAGTCGAACCATTCGACGAAATTGCCGATCCCTGCGGCCACGATCACTTTTCTCAGTGTTTTCGGGCTGACTTGCTCTGTAGTTGCGTTCGTCATGCTTGACCTCGACAGTCCATCAGTAAGCTTCCGATTATCCGGGGCGGGGTTCAGGTGGCTCACTTCAAAAGTGTCATCCACATAGTCAGTACCGACTTCATGCAGTTGAGGTAGGCATGAATCGAGCCAGAGTGGTGGGGCATTGATTGCAACGGATCTCGGTCGCGGACGGGATAATAAAGTTCAGTGTAGAGACCGATGGGATACGCTGAAGTGATGCGGGTCTTCGTTCAGTTCCACGCTGCTGCCGTTCATGGAGCGCTCCATGCAGTCCATCATCACGCGCCTGATGGCGCTGTTTGTCCTTTGCCTGACGCTTGAAGCCCCAGCCCAGACCGACGCCTGCCCGGCTGGCGAAAAACAAGTCTGCCTGGATGGCTGCATCTGCCTGCCCGACCTGGGCCCGCTGCTCGGTCCCTTGCCTGACGACATCTACCAGATCGCGGCACCTGCCCTGGCGATGTGGCTGACCCAAGCCCGCGCTGAAGCAGCCATCACCGACGTTCAACCCATTCCAGCGCCTATCCGCGAGCAATTGCTGCGCTGGTACGCCCCCAGCGTTCTTGATGCCGCGCGCTACAAAGTCAGCGACAACGGCCAGTTCAGTGCGGCCACCGCCATGCTGCAAAACCCCGATGTCGGTGCCGTGACGCTGATCGACATCATCCTTTTCCGCGACGCTCAAAGCGCAGAACAGAACGTTGCGCTCTGGGCTCACGAACTCAAGCATGTGCAGCAGTACCAGGAATGGGGAGTAGAGGGTTTTGCCCAGCGCTATACACAGGATTTCAATGCGGTGGAGGCACCGGCCTACGCCATACAGGCTGAGGTCAGGCGGGCAGTGCGGGAAGGGAGTAATTGAAGGAAAATCACATTTGGTCAGCTCAATGGGTTTGTCAGCGTGATCGCCATGTGTTGCTCATATCACCTCCTGTGATCTTGCGTTCCGGCAAGCGTAGACGGCTGGTTGCAGGACCAGCGGAAATGGGCCACTTGCGCCTGGGCCCGCTCGCCAGCGGGCCCAGTCGATTCAGTACCCCATTCGCAGCTTCTTCGTCAGCGGTTATTGCGCCAGATGGAAAAATTCAACGCGGCGGCGACACAAAGCCATGCAAGGTAGGGAAGCAGGATCAAGCCTGTAATCACATCCAGCCGCATCGCCATCACCACCATGGCGGCGACCACAAGCCAAAGCACCGTCAGGATCACCATCGCGGCGAACAGGCGGTGCGCGCCGAAGAACACCGGTGTCCACAACGTATTAAGCGCAATCTGCGCCGCCCATAAAGCCAGTACCACCTGACTTCCAGGTATCAGCGTCAACCGGTACCCGGCCCAAGCGAGCAGCAGATAGATAGTCGACCAAGCTACCGGAAACGCCCACTTGGGCGGTGTGAAGCCGGGTTTGGCGAGAGATTCGTACCACTGGCCCGGTTGGAGCATGAGGCCTGTGGTTGCCGCAGCACCGCAGGCTAGAAGAAAAACAAAAAAGGTCATATCCATTCCCTTAGTTGAGGCCAGTTGCCTGGCGTTGCAAAACCATGTCAGCAGCATTAAAGAAGAGGACGCTCAGTGAAGCGAAAAGTTTTAATTGAACGGTGGCATTTTTCTGCTCGACGTTGGTGGTGACTCATGGGTGCTGGCCGTGAACGAAAAGTTCGCCAGTGTCGAGATCAGGCACGGAGGAGGCGTGATCAGGTAACCGATTTGTCGGACAAGCCGGGTAAGGTGACGCGTCTTTTCGCCGTGGTGCCCGCATCGCGATCACCGATTTGACAAGCACAGTAGCGTTGAGGAGTGCCGCTTTCAGGAGGGGCAGCAGGAAGCAACGATGATCGCCTGACCCTCAGTCAGTACGCTTGAATGTCGATCACCGGAGAATAAAACCAATGATTAGCCCGAGCTCCAAGGATTCGAATGGCCAATTGGCGCAGGGCTTCAAGCCTCGTCACGTCACAATGCTTTCCATCGCCGGCATCATCGGCGCCGGATTGTTCGTCGGGTCGGGGCATGCCATCGCGGCGGCTGGCCCGGCCGTCTTGCTGGCCTATCTGTTCTCCGGCCTGTTGGTCGTCCTGGTCATGCGCATGTTGGGAGAAATGGCGGTGGCCAACCCCGATACCGGGTCTTTCTCTACCTATGCCGACCAGGCCATCGGGCGCTGGGCCGGCTTTACCATCGGTTGGCTCTACTGGTGGTTCTGGGTCCTGGTGATTCCCATCGAGGCGCTGGCTGCCGGCCATGTGCTGAACCAGTGGTTTCCCCAGATCGATGCGTGGCTGTTCGCCTTGGCATCGATCATTGCTTTGGTCGTGACCAACCTGTTCAGCGTGTCCAAATACGGCGAGTTCGAATTCTGGTTCGCCATGGCCAAGGTTGTGGCGATCATCGGTTTTATCGCCTTGGGTTTCGCGGTATTGATGGGCTGGATTCCCGAACGTGAAGCCAGCGGCCTCAGTCGGCTGATGGAAGAACATGGTGGCTTCGCCCCCAACGGTTTGTCTGCTGTGGTGGGCGCTTTCATCACCATCATGTTCAGCTTCATCGGCACCGAAGCGGTCACTATCGCCGCCGCCGAATCCAGTAACCCCGCGCAAAATATTGCCAAGGCTACGCGTTCGGTGATCTGGCGCATCGGGGTGTTCTACCTGTTGTCCATTTTCGTGGTGATTTCCGTGGTTCCCTGGAACGATCCACTGCTGGCTTCGGTGGGTTCCTACCAACGCGCACTGGAGCTCATGAACATTCCCCACGCCAAGTTCATGGTGGATGTGGTGGTGTTGATTGCCGTGGCCAGTTGCATGAACTCCTCGATCTACATTTCTTCGCGGATGCTGTACTCGCTGGGACGTCGTGGCGATGCGCCAAAGTCGTTGAAGGTGACATCGTCGGCAGGCGTGCCGAGGGCGGCGGTAATTGCCAGCACAGTGTTGGGCGCGGGTATCACCGTGTTCAGTTACTTCATGCCCGCCGGCCTGTTCGAGTTCCTGCTCGCCAGTTCAGGTGCGATTGCCTTGCTGGTGTACCTGGCGATTGCCGTCTCGCAGTTGCGCATGCGGCGCAGGCTGCGTCGGCAGAAGGTCGAGCTGACCTTTCGCATGTGGTTGTTCCCGTGGCTCACCTGGCTGGTCATTCTGTTCATCTGCGCGGCGCTGGCAGTGATGATGATCACGCCCGAACACCGTACTGAAGTGAGCACAACCATCGGCCTGGCTCTGGCGATCTCCTTTATCGGACTGGTGACATCCCGTGAGTCTGTGCAGGCTGCAAGAGCGACTTCGGTGGGATAGGTGATGGGAGATGCATCGGTGCCTGCGATCTTTTTAGCCTGTTTTTAAAGGTCAAAAGATCGCAGCCTCGTTTCACTCGACAGCTCCTACAGGTCCATGGCGCAAGCGGATTGGCTGAAGTCCTGTTACAACGCTGACATTTACTTCGATGGGCTGAGTCATCTCCAGGGCTGGTACGATCGGGTGCGCCAGCGTCCTGCGGTTCAGAAGGCACTGCGGGTAGAAGGGTTGATGTGATTTTTGGCGACTACGACAAGGAGTCCGTTTATGAAGATGAACCCATTGGTTCCAGAGATGATTGTCTCTGATTTGCAACGAAGCCTGGTGTTCTACTGCCAGGTGCTGGGCTTTCAGGTTGAATACGAAAGGCCTGAACACAAATTCGCTTTCCTTTCTTTTCAAGGCAGTCAATTGATGCTGGAAGAGGATGATCAGCAAGCGTCTGCGTGGCGGGTTGGTCCTCTGGAATCACCCTATGGCCGAGGGATGAATCTTTCGATCCGGTGCGCTGATATCAACGCGTTGGCCAAGGCCATCGAAAACGCCGGCATGGAGTTACGCAGACCTATTGAAGAGTGCTGGTACCGGGACAACGAGCGCGAGCACGGAGAGCTTAATTTCCTGGTGCTGGATCCGGATGGCTATCTTTTGAGATTCAATCAAAGTCTGGGTGACAGGGCTCTCGAGCATTAATGCCGTTCACTCAAGAAATGGATGGCGGAGCTGGCCTTGCGGCATTCTCGCCCCCTCAAACAACCGAGTTCCCATGTAGGAGCTGCCGCAAGCTGCGATCTTTTGACCTTGCTTCTAAAAAGATCGCAGCCTTGTTGCAGCTCCTACAGGGAAATGACTCATCTCAAGGTGTTCACTGAGTCAAGCCGTGGCGCTGGATCGCGCGTGAGCACATCATCAATGACTTCCCTGCGATACAAACGTAATCTTGCCCGTTCGTGTTCCAACACAAGTACAAAAAATCAGGAGTCATCGATGCAACCGATCCGTCTCGGTCTGGTGGGCTACGGCAAGATTGCCCAGGATCAACACGTTCCAGCTATCCACGCCAACCCCGCGTTCCAACTGGTGTCTGTCGCAACGCAAGGGCAGCCGTGCGCCGGGGTGGAGAACTTTCAGTCCTTGAGCGAGTTGCTCGAAAACGATCCGCAGGTCGATGCGATTGCGTTTTGCACGCCGCCGCAAGGACGGTTCGCCCTGGTGCAACAAGCGCTGGCCGCTGGCAAGCATGTGTTGGTCGAGAAACCGCCGTGCGCCACGCTGGGCGAAGCGATGGCGTTGGTCACTCAAGCCGGGGAGCGAGGCGTCAGCGGTTTGTTCGCCTGGCATTCACGCTACGCGCCCGGCATTGAAGCCGCCCGAGACTGGCTGGCCAGCCGCACCCTGCAAAGCGTGCAGATCGACTGGAAAGAAGACGTGCGCAAGTGGCACCCCGGCCAGGCCTGGATCTGGCAACCCGGCGGCTTGGGCGTCTTCGATCCGGGCATCAATGCCTTGTCGATTGCCACCCATTTGTTGGCGCTGCCATTGTTTGTTGAATCCGCCGAACTGCGCGTTCCCAGTAACTGCCAGTCGCCGATTGCCGCTTCCATCAAAATGTCTGACGCAAATCACCTTGATGTGCGCGCGGAATTTGATTTCGACCACGGTCATGAGGAACTCTGGAGCATCGAGATTCGCTGCTCTGAAGGCGTCCTGCGACTGGACAACGGTGGCGCCCTGTTGAGTATCGACGGCGTGCGCCAAGCTGTATCGGAGGAGGGTGAATACGCGGCGGTGTATCGACATTTTCAACAGTTGATCGCAGGCAAAACCAGTGACATGGACCTTCAGCCCTTGCGACTGGTTGCCGACAGCTTTTTTGTCGGCAGTCGTGCGTTGGTTGAGCCGTTTTACGACTAACGGAATGCGCTTTCCTGCAGGAGTCGGCTTGCTGGCGATGGTCGTTAACGATGACGCGTGAGAACAGGTTGAACGCGTCATAGTTGAGTCCGTCGCCAGCCAGGCAACTCCTGCAGGTTTCGCGTTATGTGGTTGCGGGATCACGTGAAGAACGTTTTTCAGGCGCTACACGCTGCTCAATGCAATGCCCATCCACTCAACAATCCTGCGCCCAACGCGACTAGCGCGGTATTAAGACAAACCAGTGCGAAGCCAAACCGTACCAGTTCGCCTTCTTCCCTGACTTGGGTTTTGGCGAGTCCCAGAATCAGCATGACGATCGACAGGGAGCCCAACGCTGCATGACCTGCCGAGCTGTTCTGGACTGCTGCCAGCAATAGCCGAGAAGGCTCGGGTAGCATCGCGATGGCCGGCATGAAAATCGCGTTGCCGCCCACATTCGACCCGGTCATGTAGCCTGACAGTGCGCCAAGCATGGCAACCAGCGACGTCGCAGCGGTGGGTGACAGGCCTTCGAGCAATTGCATCAAACCCGCCAAAAAGCCAGCCTTCACCATCATTTGCGACATCGCGAGAAAGAAGAAAATGGTCAACAACGGTCGCTTCACCCGTGCCGCCAACGCGGCAGGCAGGTTGATGTCAGGCCCTGTCGGGCGCTGTGAATTGCGGGTGTTAACCCCTAGTCCAATCAGCACCAGGATCAGCGCCACACCCGGTGATGCCAGTGGCTTCCAGGAAACCTGGGCGCCCTGTACGACCCAGCTGTCTTGCCAGGCGGTGAACGTCCACACCGTCTTCAACGCCAGAATGAGGACAATCAGCAACAGGTACGGCCATGCCTGACGCGGCCATTGCACTGAACCGCGCTTGCTGTCGCTGCGGCGCAGGCGCCATAGCCCGACAGAGAGTACAACGGCCGCCGTCAACAGGCCTGCGGCAACGCCGGCCACTTCCGGTCCCAACCATCGACTGGCACTGTAAAGCACGCCCACAAACAGCAGCCAGAAAGCGCCCAGCGCCCTCCATTCTCGCGATTCGCGAACGCCTGCCAGATACAGCGCCATCGCACTGAGGCCCAAAAAAACCGGTGCGCTGGTCAGCGCCGAGGTCGAAGCCAGCGCGGGGGCGTCCAGGTGAGCCAGCGAGGCGCCGATGACCGACGCCAGGCCCAGCGTTCCCCACGGCATGATCGCCATGCCGGTCAGGGCTATTCGCAGTGCGACCCGGCGCTCGAAGAGGCTGAGCAACAGTGGCACCGTGGCAATCAAAGACACGCCGAAGCCGGTCATCGCTTCCAGCAACGGAGCCAGTCCGAGGACGATGAATACGACCTGATCGCCGCGTCCCAGACCCAGTGAACGCACCCATTGGCTGAGCGCAAGATTGACGCCCATGCGTTCGATAAAAATCACGAAGGCCAGACCCGGCACAATCACGAATGCGGTACTGGCGAACAGCACGGCCGTGTCTTGAGCAGCGGCCACCATGCTGTCCGGGCGCCATGCGTCGGCCGCGCCGGCAAACCAGAGCACCACGACGAGAAGGGTGCCTGCGATGGCGGCGTGAACCGGCGGTCGGCGCAACACGACGAGCATGGTCGTTACCAACAGGACAGGGGAAAGATGAAACAGTGCGAGCATGCCAATACCATCCTTGTGTGAGTCTCCCGCCAGGCTGCAAATGCAGTCGGCGAGCAAGATAATATTTATCGCGGCTAGATAAAGGGACGCTGTTTTCTGGTAGTTTTCGAGAAAATTTCTCGCGAGCCAACCATGGCAAAACACCACGTTGCAGCTGAACCGCTGGACAAGTTCGACCGTGCCATCCTCGACCTCGTCCAGCGCGACAACACCACACCACTGCGGCTGATGGCCGAGCAGGTCAATCTCTCTACGGCGGCCGTTCAACGGCGTATCAAGCGAATGGAAGAACGGGGCGTAATCACGGGCAACGTCGCCATCGTCGACCCTACTGCCGTAGGACGGCCGATTACGATCATTGTGGAGGTGATGGCCGAGCGCACCAGTATCGAGGCACTGGAGGCGATGAAGATGCACTTTGCGGTGCCGGAAGTGCAGCAGTGCTACTACGTCACCGGCGAAGTGGATTTCGTCCTGGTGCTGACTGTCGCCAGCATGCAGGAATATCAGGCCTTGTCGCGGCGATTGTTCGCTGAGAATCCCAACGTCACCTGGTTCAAGACCATCGTGGCGCTGGATCGGGTAAAAGTAGGGCTTGATGTACCGAGCGTGCCTGGGTAACGGCGGGCTGCACTCTCCGCAAGAAAGCGACGGTGACGGACATTGATCGTGAAGCGCAGAGTTCACTCGTCCCGGTCAGGTAGCAAAAATGCTGGCTAAGCACTCTGCTACCTGCCACGGGCAAGCCGTTACTTGCGCACGTTCTGGTACAGCATCAACCGTGAGGTTTCATGCATGGCACGGGTCAACGTTGAGAGTCGTTTGAACTCTTCGGGGTTTTGCGCGGCAACGTTGTCCAGCGGTGTCGGTGAAGCCAGATCATGGAGAGTTGGCGAGCTGCCGTCGTGTTCCATCTGCACCATGTAGTGCTGAGTCACGCCGGCAATCAACGGGAACGTGCCTTCACGCAATACCAAGGGCACCACGCGTTCCCCTTCGGGTGCGGGCTGCTGGATGTCACGGCCCATGCCGCTGTTGCGAAACTCGATGCCGGCCATACCGGCCACGGTTGGCAGCAAGTCCACCAGGCCAACGGCTTCCTCTACCTTGCGCGTCCCGATCATGCCGGGCGCGTGGATGAGCATCGGCACCGCGTTGCTTTCCAGGCCCAATTGCTCGTAGGCCGGGGCCAGGAAAGGGATCTGGGCGATCCGGGTGTTGTGGTCGCCAAACATCACGAAAATGGTGTTTTCGTACCAGCCGCCGGCCTTGGCGATTTCCATCAAGCGTCCGATATTGAAGTCCAGCAGGCGCACGGCGTTGTATTGGTCGACACTGCGCGAACCTGCGGCCTGGACTTCCTCCAGGGTAGGGTGCTTGACCTCGAATCCGTCGTTGCTCTTTGGAATGGTGAAGGGACGGTGGTTACCGGCGGTTTGCACATAGGCGAAGAACGGTTTGTCCTTGGGCAGCGCTTGCAGGATCTGGTCGGTTTCCTTAAACAGGTCCAGATCCGAAATGCCCCAGACGTCCACCACCGGTGACTTCCAGTCGCGCTCATCGAACAGGCGAACGCCGTCGATACTTTGCCTGATCAGGGCGTTCATGTTGGCCCAACCGGAGTTGCCGCCAATGGTGTAAATCTTCTCGTAACCGTTAAAGGCATTGATCAGCGTGTTTTGCTTGGTGATCAGGGGATTGCGCGTCGCGGTTTCATGTCGCGTCACGTCCGGCACCCCACTGATGCTGGCCCAGACAGTTTTTGCAGTGCCCGTCACCGGTACATAGAAGTGTTTGAAGAACCAGCTCTGCGTGGCCAGGCGATCGATGTTGGGCGTTGGATTAATCGGGTTGCCATAGGCCCCGACGGCGCTGGTGCCCAGCGACTCCAGCATGATGAACATCACGTTAGGTGGCCGCGAACCGGGTACTTTGTAGGGTTGCGGTGCTTGGTGGCGGACGAAGTTCAGGGTCTGCGGATCGGGTTGGTCGACGCCCAGGTAGCTGGCCATGACCGCGTAATGTTCACGCACCTGCGCTTCGTCGTAACGCGACTGGCCGACCTTCACAGTGTCGTAGAGGAAAATCACCGGGTTCAGGCCCAGTGCGGCGATCTGGTTATTGCCCGAGAAGAACGCATCGCTCCAGCGCAGCGGCACCGGGTTTTCAAGGTTCAAGTGTTCGACACGACCCAGAATACCCAGCAGCACCAGCACCACCATCACTGCACCACCCCACGTCGCGGAGAGCGGGTGAATGGCTGTGCGGGGGCGATCCAGCGTGACGCGTTCCAGACGTATTATGGCCAGTGTCACGAAGGCGACGGTGGCCAGCCAGCCCAGTGAAATCCAGATAACAGGGTAAGTTTGCCAGACCATGTCGCGGGATATTTGCGCATCTTCGATGAAGCGCAACACGGTCGCGTTGATCCTGACGCCAAGGTACGCGTAATGACCGAAATCGATGATGTAGATCAGCAGCACAGCGCTGAGGACCACCACCAAATACAGGCGTGCGATGAGTCGAAGAAAGCGGCTGCCGATAAGGTTCCAGCGAGGTAACCAGGCCAGTAACGCCAACGGCAGCATCACCAGAATGGCCAGGCGCAAGTCGAAACGAAAGCCGATGCCCAAGGTTGTCAGTACGTTCTCGTCGCTCAGGGCGTTGGCGTCGAAACCGGAAAAACCGATAAAGAACATCACACGCAGCAGTGCAAACAGCACAAACGCGATCGCTGTTGCGCCCAGCCAATAATGCAGACGTCTCGATTTGAGCCAAGCCATGCCTGTTTCCCTATTAAAAAATTCGTTGATTCAAATGGATCCGTTGCGCATTGAGCCGCGCAGCGTGGTAAGTCGGCGATAAACCCGGCGCGCCGCGAGCATCAGTAGTGCCAGGCAGCAATACAGGCCCAGCAGCGGATCGACCAGGTAATCCCAATAGTTGTGCGAAGGTTTGGTGCCGAGGACGAAGGCCAGGGTCGCGCCAGCCAGCATCACGACGGCCAGGTAATTGCGCAGGTAAAACAGACCAAACGTCAGCAGCGCGACGAAAATCAGCAAGGGACGCGGACTGTAGCCCAATCGGTAAGGGTCCAGATCACTCAGGCCCATGGTCGCCGGATAGAGCACCAGGGCCATCGCGGCGAAAAGAATCAACACGCGGGTTTGCCCATGCTGCGCAGGCGGCAACATCCCCAGTCGACGCAAGCACCCCCAGCCCATGAACACCAAGGAGGTGATCGCAAGGTCATCGATATGACTGCGCAGGTAAACGGCCAGCGATAGTCCGCCCAGCGGTAAGAAGCTGATGGCCAGTAATGCAAGCAGCAGCGCGATGCGCCAGCCCCTGTTCAGTCCAAACGACGGCAGTATCAGGAAGATGATCATCGCGAAGCTTGCATGGGCTTGCCACAGACTAATCATTTGAGACGCTCGGACAGCCAGGCATCGTTAAAGGTGACGTGTTTGATGAAAGTGTTGTTCCAGGAATAAACCAAGTGATACATCCCGTCGGGACTGCGAATGAAGTACGGGTATTCATATTCAAACTCACACCCTCGGTTTTTGCAGACACGGTTGTCGAGGTTGGCGAGAAATTGCGCCTCCAGCGGTTCTCGGAGTTTGCCGCTGGATCCTCGGAACTCTATCTTGATGATTTCCTTGTAGGCGAGGGGTGAAAACGGATCACCCTCTGGATCCGGTGATTTGTCCAGATCGTGCAACAAGCGCCAATCGGTCATCTTCGCATCGGTGACATACAGGCTCAGCTTGAAGCGTCCCTCTTGCAGGTCATTGAGAGCAACCAGCAATCTTTGGTCGGGAGTTGCCACAGCCGCCAGCGAGGAGTTGGGGTTCGAAGGAACGAGCGGAAAAGGTTCGCTCCAGGTTTGCCCGGCATCTTCAGTGCGGCTCGCCAGGACTCGGTGGTGGGTCGTGCCGGCATAGCGCAAGAAGGCGATACCGCGCTGGCCATCCAGCGCAACGATCGCCGGTTGCAATGAGTTTTTGCCGTGGCTGATGCGGAATTTATCGATCACCTCACCGTCTGCGCTCAAGTACAGGTATTCGGCAAACTTGCCGAGAAACTCGTGGTAAACCGGCAAGCCAATGGAGCCATCGACATGAAACACCGGCGCCGAGCGGACCAGGGTGCTGATGTTCAGAAAGGGTGAAGTGATCAATTGGCGCGGCGCCGACCAATGCTCACCGAAGTCGTCTGACACCATCACATTGACCGCGCTGCCGGCCCAGCCACCCATGGACACGGAGACGTAGAACAGCCACAGGCGATTGTCTGGCGCGAGTGCGATCACCGGGTTGCCCAGTTTTCGGATGTATTTGCGAGTGCTTTGCTGGGTCGACTCCCGGGTCGCCATCACCTGTTCCTGTCCCCATTCGCCGGTGCTCACGTCGAAACGTGCGGAGCGCACCTGCACATCGGCTGCGCCTTCGCGAGAGCCGGCAAACCAGACCGCCATCAGGCTCCCGTCAGGCAAGGCAGTGACCGCCGAGGAGTGCACGAAGTCCACCAACCCGGAGGAGGCGAAACGGCTGGTATAGATGGGCTTGACCACTGTATCCGGCACAGCCGATACCGGAGTTATCCGGGCAAAGGAAGAATGGCCGGGGGCAGGGTGGGTGAGCCATGCGCCCGCAAAAAGGCAAGCAAGGGCGAGGTAAACACCGAGGGCAGGGAGGCTGGGGAATTTTATGCGCATGATTAAGCCTTTGGCATTTCACAGCCCAATAAAGCGCTCAAGCTAAGACTCTAGTACAAGATCGCAATACTATGAATTTCTAATATTCAGGCAGATTTGTGGCGTCGCCATGACGGCAACTGAATGGATGAATCGACACCACAGTGAAATATTTTAGTTGTTTTTTAGCCGCGATCCGAGGGCAAAAGCCGTTCACCCTTGTGCTGGCGACTCAGATTAGCCGCAGCACTATCCTTGACATGATGAGTTAGCGCAACCCGGCGCAGACTCTAATTGATGACCTGGCGCTTCAGGATGATGAGCCAGGCTTCAGCGACCATTCAACTATTTCGCGGTGATCACCGAGAGCTTGGTAATCCCCGCGCGTTCAATGGACGCCATGGCCCTGGCGACTTCGCCGTAATTCACACCATTGTCCGCTTGCAGTTGCACGCGGACTTCGGCGTCTTTGGTCTTGGCTGCCTTGAGGTTGGGTTCCAGTAAATCCGGCTGGATTTCATCCTTGTTGATGAACACCTTGCCCTTGTCGTCGATGCTCACCACCAGCGGATCCTTTTGCTCCACCGGTGCAACCGACTCGGTTTTTGGCAAGTTGATCGGAATCGAATTGGTCAGCAGTGGCGCGGTGACGATGAACACCACCAGTAACACCAACATGACGTCCACCAAAGGCGTGACGTTGATCTCGCTGAGGACTTCATCGCTGTCTTGAGTAGAGAAGGCCATTTCAGGACGCCTCCTTGACTTTCTGCCCGGCGACGGTGGTGCCGGATTTGCCTGCTATCGGTTGCAGCCGTACGCGGAAGGCATGCTTTTGCGCCAGGCTATAGAAGTCGTGGGCGAAGTCATCCAGATCCGCTGCCGTCAGTTTCAGTCGACGCAAAAAGTAGTTGTAGACCAGCACTGCCGGTACCGCGACGGCAATCCCCACACCCGTGGCGACGAGCGCGGCGCCAATGGGGCCGGCCACGGTTTCCAGACTCGCCGAGCCCGCCGCACTGATGCCTTTCAATGCCGACATGATCCCCCAAACCGTGCCGAACAGACCGATAAAGGGTGACGTGCTGCCAATGCTGGCGAGGATCGCCAGGCCGGTTTCCAGAGAGCGCCGCTCACGCACAATCTGCTGGCGCAGGGCACGTTCGAGGCGATCCTGATGATTGATCGACTGGCTGAGGTCGGTGGCGTGGCTGTCACTGGTCTGAATGGCTGCATAACCGGCCAGCGCCACGCGAGCGGCGGCGCCCGGCAGACTGTTGGCGGATTCGGCAGCAGACTCAAGGCTCGAAGCGGCCCAGAATTGCCGGTGGAATTTTCGATCCTGCGCCTTGAGGCGGACGAACTGCAAACCTTTAAGCAAGGCCAGGCCCCAGGTCGCAATGGAGAAGAGGATCAACAGCCAGATGACGGCGTGTTCGATGGATTCGAAAGGGGAAGCGAGAAGATTCATGGTCTGTGTTCTCTGATATTGGGTGCTGAGTGGCGGTGCTCCTTTTGTGGGGTGGCCCGCTGTCGCCAGGTGTCTGGGTTGCTGATTGCTACTTGATCTTGAAATCGATGGGCACGCTGACCCAGCCGTCCTGGGCGACGTTGCCCTGTTTGGCCGGGACGAAACTCCAGCGCTTGACCGCTGCCAGTGCGGCGTCATCGAGTTGCTCACGGCCGCTGCTTTTCTGGATCTGAATCTCACCGGGCTTGCCGCTTGCAAGTACATGAACGCGCAACAACACAGTGCCTTGCCAGCCGCGACGCATCGCCAGCGATGGGTATTCCGGTGCCGGGTTGTTCAGGTAGCCGGCGTTGGCCGATGCCGGGGTGACTGGTTGCGGGGCGGGAGGCGCCGCAGGCGCTGGTGCGGCGACCGGTTGGGCCGGCGCGGGCGTTGCTGGCGGCTGCTCCACCGGTTTGGTCACTGGTTTCGGCGCAGGTTTTGGCACCGGTTTGACCACAGGCTTGGGCTTGGGAATCGGCTTGGGTGGCGGCGGCTTCACGGCCAACTCATCCTCCACCGGTGGTGGCGGTTCGACCACTGGCTGTGGAATCGGCTCGGGCGGTGGCGGCTCCACCACCGGTGGCGCCGGTTGCGAGAACTCGATGGTCATCGGCGGAATCTCCGGCGGCACCACGGGCAGTGGCGGCGTCGATGTCTGGCTGACCCAGACAATCACCGCGCCATGCAGCACCAGCGCGAAGATCCCCAGCAGGACGACTTCGCGGCGACTCAATACTCCCTTGGGCGTGCTGTGCAGTCGCGACAGCGCCAGGGGTTCCCGGAAGACCCGGCCAAGGTTGAGCAGCTCTCCCGGCCCTGGACTCTGGAATACCCGCGGCAGCGTTGCGGGGCTCTGGACATTGCCCATTTACGTACTCCTGTGATGCTTCGGTTTTTTTACGCTTGGACGGATTGCTTCGGGGTTCAATGGCCCACCAGTTCCTCTAGCAGTTGTTCCTTGTAGCCTTGCAATACCGATGAAGAACGGTCCCGAGGGTGTGGCAGGTCGACCTTGATTTCGTGCTTGATCCGTCCCGGATGGGCGTCCATGACAATCACCCGGTCCCCCAGGTACAGCGCTTCTTCAATATCGTGGGTGACCATGATCACCGTGCAGCGCTGCTGGACCCAGATGCGCTGCAACTCGTGTTGCAGTCGTACCCGGGTCAGCGCATCGAGAGCGCCCAAGGGTTCGTCGAGCAACAACACTTTCGGTTTATTGATCAACGCGCGGGCGATGGCTGCTCGTTGCGCCATGCCGCCGGACAATTGGTGCGGATAGGCGTTTTCAAAGCCTTCAAGGTTGACCAGGGCAATGTGCTCAGCCACCAACCGGTGTTTTTCCGCTGGAGACAACGGGTGATTCTTCAAGGCCAGGGCGATGTTCTGGCTCAGGGTCATCCACGGAAACAAGCGATGGTCCTGAAACACGATCCCGCGTTCCAGGCTGGTGGCGACGATCCGTTTACCATCCAGCAAAATGTCGCCTTCGTAATCGGCCTCCAGCCCGACGATGAGCCGCAGCAGGGTTGATTTTCCGCAGCCGCTGGCACCGACGATGCTGACGAACTCGCCAGGGCGGACGTCGAGGTTGATGTTGTGCAGCACCGGCAGAGGATTGCCCTCGATCCGATAAGCCTTGCTAAGGCCGCGAATGTGCAGAGCACCCGACTGCAATGGAGTGCTGTGTAGCGGGGTATGTTGGGCAATTGCGTTCATGGAATGGCCTTTCAACGAGTGTTGCGCCAGCGCAGCAAATGGCGGCTAAGAAGGGTGAATAGCAGGGTCATCAGGTAGCCACAGAGGCCGATGCACAGCACGCTGAGGACGATGACCTCCATGCGTGAGCCGGCTTCGGCGTTCATCATCAGGTTGCCCAGGCCGGCGCCTGACGACAGAAACAACTCGCTGCCCACGGCGGTGACCCAGGCAAACGCCAGTGCGTGCAACACGCCGGTGGCAATGCTCGGCAGCGCCGCCGGCAGCAGCACATGACGGAACCGTTGCCAGCGGCTCAGGACCAAAACCTGACCGACTTCACGGTAGCGCTGCTCGACATGGCTGAAGCCTTGCCAGGTGTTGAGGACCATCGGATAAAACGCCGCGAGGCTGACGATCAGCACCTTGGAGAACTCGCCATTGCCGAACCACATGGCGATCAGCGGAATCCAGCCGAGCATCGGCACCTGGCGGATCGAATGGAACAGCGGCCCGATCAACCGATTGGCCACGGCTGACAGCGCCATCAGCACCCCCAGCAGTACGCCGAAGAAAATGCCCAGGGCCAGACCAGTGCTGGTGCGGGCCAGGCTGGCCAACAGGTTCACCAGCAGCTCGCCATTGGCCAGCAGTTCGATCAACGCCGAGCCAATCGCCGACAACGGCACAAAGGCGTAAGCCCCGGCGGCGCCCTGGCGTGACAGGTACTCCCAGGTGCCGATCAACAACAGTGGCAGCAGCAGGCCACGGGATTTGGCAAATAGTCGAGACATCGGCGGCTCCTAGCGGGTCTGCCAGCGGAACATCCGCTGTTCGAGTTGGCGAAAACTGAAGTCGAGTACAAAGCCGATAACGCCGGTGACGACCACGCCAACCATCACCACATCGATGCGCAGCATTTGCCGGCTCATTTCAATCATCTGCCCCAGGCCACTGTCGGCGGCCAGCAACTCGGTGGCCACCAGCACCACCCAGGCGCGGGTCAGGCTGATGCGAAACCCGGTAATGATCGGTGGCGCCGCAGCAGGCAGGGCAATCTCGCGGACGAACGTCGGCCAGCGCAGTCGATACACGTCAGCCACTTCGAAGTAACTGCGCGGAATGGCCTTGACGCCTTCGCTGGCGGCCAACGCGACCGGAAAGAACGCGGTTTTGGCGACGATGATGATCTTGAAAGTTTCATCGATACCGAATAGCAGCACGAACATCGGGATCAACGCGATGCTCGGAATCTGGCGCAAGGTGTGGAACAGCGGCGAGCAATAGTTCTCGACGGTTTTCGACAAGGCCATGAGCACGCCGAACGCCAGGCCCGACAAAGAGCCGATGGCGAAGCCCAGCCCAAGGCGCGACAAACTGTTGAGCAGGTGTTCGAGCAACTCACCACTGGCCGACAGCTCTTCGAAGGTTCGCCACACCTGCGCCGGAGGGACCAACAGGTTGCGCGGGAAAATTCCGGCCTCGGCCACCACTGCCCAGAGCAACAGCAGGGCAACAGGGGAGATGAGCCAGGTCAGGGGAGACAACAGTCGTTGGATACGCATGGCAGGTCTTATTTCGGCGAAGTACCGAAGGGGTATCGCAAGAGCTGTGCCAGTGCCGAACGGTTTGTCGAACCTGATGACGCCATCGCCAGCAAGCCGGCTCCTACAGGTCACGCGCCACCCTGTAGGAGCCGGCTTGCTGGCGATGGCGTCGCAATGAACAACACCGAATGGTGCTTCATCAACACTGGCTGCTGCCCCAGCAACACCCCTCCAGCAGTCGCATCAGAACTCGTAACTGACGCTGGTGTAATAGAACGCGCCCTGGGCACCCTCAGGGCTGGTGATCGAGTACTTCGGTACGCCGTACAACTGCGTACCTTCAGCCTTGTCCGGGTGGGTATCGAACAGGTTGATCGCACCCAGCGAAACCTTCAGGGTTTTGTCGAAGGTGTAGGACAGGTCCAGGTCGGTCACCCATTGCGGGCTGTAGGTCTGGTCCAGGTTCGGGTTGGTGGCGTTGAGGCTTTTCCATTCGCCATAACGGCGCTGGGCCACGGTGACGCCCCAACCTTCATACAGCCAGTTGGCACTCAAGACCAGCTTGGTTTCGGGGGTGCCATCTTCGATCAGGCCTTGGGTGGTGCGGCCGATGATTTGCGAGCCTTTGATGTTGCCGACATCCCCCAAGGCAGTGATTTTGGTGTTGTTCTGGCTCACGCCGGCGTTGAGGTTGAGTTGCCCCCATTGCTGCAGGTCCAGTTGATAGTTGCTGGCCAGTTCGACACCGTCGGTGCGGGTGTCGGCGACGTTGGTGTAGAAGGCCGCACTTTGAATATTCGCGTAGGGCGTACCGGCAAAAATCGGCGACACCACCGACGCGGGCAATTGGTCGGAAAGCGTGATGCGGTTATCGATATCGATGCGGTAGGCGTCCAGCGTCACCGACGCGTTGGGCAGTGGTCGCCAGACCAGGCCCAGGGAATAGCTGGTCGACTCCTCCGGTTTCAGCGACTTGCCTCCCAGCAGTGCCGCTTCCGGGCTGTTGGCGCGCAGTGTTCGTTGCTGCACTTCGACAAAGTTGCCACTGCCCGGCGGTTGCTCCACCACCTGCACGCTGAATGACGACAAGCCACTCTGCACCAGGGAAGGCGCGCGATAGCCGGTGCTGGCGGTGGCCCTGGCGGCGATCTGCGGGGTGAAGTCATAACGCAAGGACAGCTTGCCGTTGGTGGTGTCTCCGAAGTCCGAGTAGTGCTCGGTGCGTACCGCGACGCCGGCCTGAAATTTCTCGGTGATCTGGCCTTCGACATCGACGTAGGCGCCGAATACGTTGCGATCCAGCGAGGCCGAATCGACTTGGGTAATACCCGAGTAGTAACCCGGTATGCGCCGCTGCGTAATCGGGTCGACGGTGTTGAAGAGCGGGCCGTTATGCCATCCAGCGGCTTCCCCTTCGCTCAGCTCATAGTTCTCCTGACGCCAGGCCAGGCCGGCGGAGAGGGTCAGCGGCTTGAACAACAGGTCGGTCGGGAAGTCCCGCACCCAGTCCAGGGTCACGTTGGTCTGGTCGGCCTCACGTTTGCCGGTGTAGATGTTTTCCGGGCTGTTGGCGCCCCAGCTGGGGTTGATCGCGTTGTGGTCGGTGGAATCCAGGGTGTTGTCGCCATGGTTCACCGCGAAGTCGAATTTGCCAAGCTGTGCGTCTTCGTAACGCAGTCCGCCGGTCAGCGCATAGTCTTCCAGCGAGTAGCGGGTGACGGGCAGGCGTCCGTCCGGGAAGCGTTGCAAAGCGGTGCTGCTGTAGTTGTTGCGCAAGGTGGTGGGCGGATCGAAGAAGCCTTCGGCGTCGGTGTTTTTGTGGGAGTAGGTGGCAAAGCCATAGGCGGTCAGACCTTCACCAATGCCGACTTCGCTGTTCAAGGCAAAGTTGTACTGGTCCGACACATTGCCCGAGCCCCAGCGCCAGGTGCGGTAACGATTGTTCTGTTCACGGGGCGTGTTGATGCTGGTGGAGCCGGGGTAAAAGATCCGGTTGTCCGGGTTGGTGTCGCTGGCCGGGTCCTGGCTGCCGGCGTCGAAACTCAAGGTCAGGAAACCGTCGTTGGGCAGGGCGAGGCCTTTCCAGCCACTGAATTTGCGCTGGATGCCATCGCCCTTGTCGTAACCGCCGAAGCGGTATCCGAGGTTGCCGCCTTCGTCCTTTTCCTTGAGCACGATATTGATCACGCCGGCAATGGCGTCCGAGCCGTATTGGGCTGCCGCACCGTCGCGCAGGATTTCCACGCGCTGGATCGAGCTCAGAGGGATCAGGCTTAAATCGACCGCCGCTGCGCCGCGTCCGTTAACCAGGCTCTGGCGAGTAACGTTGGCGCTGGTGTGGCGGCGCTTGCCGTTGACCAGCACCAGCACCTGGTCTGATGCCAGGCCCCGCAACGACGCACCTTGGGCGATGGAGCCGGCAAAGGCGCCTTGGGGTGATTGCGGGTAGGTGAACGACGGTGACAGGGCGGCGAGGGCACCGGACAGGTCGCTGGAGCCACTCTGCTCCAGCTGCTCGCCAGACAGCACGTCAATCGGTGCGGCGCTTTCCAGTGCGGTGAGATCGCTTCGACGGGTGCCGAGTACGACCACGGTGTCCAGGTGGTCGCCGGTTGCGCCGGGTTGGGTTTCGGCAGCAACGACAGGTATGGCAAGGCTGCCAATGACCAGCGCGATAGCGCCGGCCAACGGGGTGCGATGAAACATGGGTAAATTCCTTTCAGGCGTCGCAGGAGCAGGCTTGCCAACGATGGCGGTCGTCAAGGCGATGCAAGGCTTGCTGGCCCCATCGCCGGCAAGCCGGCTCCCACAGGGTTTTGTGTAGTTCCGGACATCGCAGACGTTCTGTAGGAGCTGGCTTGCCAGCGATGGCGGTCGTCAGGGTGATGCAAGGCTTGCGGGCCCCATCGCCGGCAAGCCGGCTCCCACAGGGTTTTGTGTAGTTCCGGACATCGAAGACGTTCTGTAGGAGCTGGCTTGCCAGCGATGGCGGCCTTCAGGGCGATGCGCGCCTCAAGGGCCTCATCGCCAGCAAGCCGGCTCCTACAAGGGGTTGCGTGGTGCCACAGGAATCAGAAGCGACTGGTCACGCTCAGGCCGACAGTGCGTGGGTCGCCGTAGGTGATGACGTATTGGCCCAGGGTGCCGTTCGGGCGGCCGTGAACCTGGTACCGACGGTCAGTGACGTTGTTCACAAACCCCGTGACGCTCAGTTTTTCATCCGGGCTGAACCAGGTCAGGCGAGTGTTGGCCAGGGTGTAGTGCGCCTGGCTGAGGGTCTTGTCGGCACTGCTCTGGCGGTCGGCGAGGAAGTATTCCTTGTCACGGAAACTCACGTCGCCACCGGCGACCAACTTGCCGCCGATTTCCAGCGGGAAGGTGTAGTCGGCACCCAGCGCTACTACGTTGCGCGGCGAGCGTACGAAGCTGTTGCCGCTGTAGTCCCCGGTGACGACACCGGTGTTGGGGTTGGTGTTTTTGAAATCGGTGTATTCGGTGTCGAGGAACGATACCGCCGCACGCAAGTGCAGGTAGTCGGTCGGCTGGGCTTCGAGTTCCAGCTCGGCGCCCTTCACCTTACCTTTGGCGCCGTTGGTCAAAGCCGTGGTGAGCACGCCGTTGTTGACCGTCAGCAGGTTCACCTGAATGTCCGAATAGTCGTAATAGAAGATGTTGGCGTTGGCCGTCAGGCGATGGTCGAACCATTCAGACTTGAGGCCGATTTCGTAGGCGTCGAGTTGTTCCGGATCCACCGTAGTCAGCTGAGAAAGGCTGGTGGACAGGCCGGTGTTGAAACCACCGGAGCGGAAGCCGTGGGCATAGCGAAAGAACACGCGCAGGTTGTCGTTGATCCGGTATTCCGGCGTCAGGTCATAGGTCCAGTCTTCCCAGGTATTGTTTTCCTGGCGATTGCCATTGGTGCCGACTCCGGCCAGCGGCACCAATGGGCCGTTAGCGGTGATGCGGGTCAGTTGGGTCAGGTCGAGGTCGATGTCTTTCTTTTCCTGGGTCCAGCGCAGGCCGCCGGTCACGGAGAACTTATCGGTAAAGTCGTAGGTCAGGTTGCCGAACAACGCGTAACTGTCCGTGGTGTGGTCGTAGCTCAGGTCACGAAAGGCGGTGGCGCCGCCCGTCTGGTTGGAGCCAGTGCCGTTAGGCGTCGGGCCGGGTGTGATGATGCGTTGTGCGGAGCTGTCGAGGTCTTCGTGGAAGTAATGCGCACCCAGCAACCAGCGCAAGGTTTCCTGCTGCGGCGAGGCCAGGCGCAGTTCCTGGGAATACTGCGAGTATTTGTTATCGGCAATCGCCGCGCCGTTGACCTCATAGGGGGTGTAGTCGGCGTCGCTGGTGGACTGCCCGCGAATGTAGTCATAGGCGCTGATAGAGGTCAGGGTGTAATCACCCAGATGCCAGTTCAGGGTCAGCGAAGTGCCGTCGTGATTGAGCTTGGAATCTTCATTCACGTTGAGGGCGATATCGCGTCCGCTGGGTCTTTCGTAGCCGACGTTGTAGTAGCGTCCGACGGATAGCGAGCCGTTGCTGCCATCGCCTTTGTATTCGCGACTGTGGACCTTCAGCAGCGCCTCAAGATCATCATTTATCTGCGCGAGAAACTGCAGGCGAACGGCTTTCTTGTTGACGTCGCCGTAGGTGTTGTCGTCCACCAGGTTGTCCTGGAAGCCGTCACGCTCTTCGGAGTACAACGCGATTCGCGCCGCGAGTTTCTCATCCACCAGTGCTCCCCCCAGGGCACCGCTGACGATACGTTCGTTCTTCGTGCCAAAGCCGATCGTGCCGAAACCGTCCGTGTCGAAGGTCGGTTTTTTCGAGATGACGTTCACCGCACCGGCGGTGGTGTTTTTGCCGTACAGCGTGCCTTGCGGCCCCCGCAGAATTTCGATGCGCTCCAGGTCGAACAACGGCCCGCCGCCGGCAATGGGTGCGTTCAGATAGACGTCATCGGCGTAGATCCCCACCGGGAAAACCGTTGCAGCACCGGTATCCCCGGTGCCGAGACCACGGATGTACCAACGTGGCCGGCCATCGCCGTCCGGGTTTTTTGCTGAGGTGTTGGGCACGAATGTCGTGATGTCACCCATGTTGCGCACGCCGTCGGCTACCAGGCTGGTGCCTTGTATCGCTGACACCGCCACCGGAATCTCTTGCAGGGTTTCTTCACGGTGCTGAGCGGTCACGGTGACGGTCTTGAGTGAAGGCTCGGTGGCGGTTTTGCTGCTGTCGGTTTCTGTGGTTTCTGCTGCCAGCAATCCTTCGCTGACGCCGCCCCCGGCCAGTAATAAGGTCAGCCAGATACTCTTGGTGATTGGATTAAGTTTATGCATTTAAGTCTCCCCCAATAATGTTTCACTAGTGGGGGTAGAGCAGAGATCGTGCCAAGTGATTTTTTGGATAGGTTAGTTTTGTTAAGTGATTGGTTTTAAAGGGTATTAAATTTTTCGAAAGTTGTGATGTTTGAGGGTTTGCAAGGTTTTGTTAGTTGGATCCACTCCACGCTAAAAGAGTCTGCCGAAGATTCAACATAAGTTGCTTGGCGGGTGTTGCTGGAGCAGCAAGCGTTGAGTGAAGGAGTGTTGCCAGGCCAACAATTCACTGACCTTGAAGACGCCATCGCCAGCAAGCCGGCTCCTACAAGGTTTGCACATGACCTGTAGGAGCCGGCTTGCTGGCGATAGCGGTATTGCTGGCGACGAAGAACTCAAACCGCCAGGCGTGAAGTAGAGCCAATGACGTTTTCCAGCACGCTGAAATCGATCCAATCCCGAACATCGAATCGCCGCGGGATGAAGTCCCAGCGATGCAGGAAATCGGTGAAATCCTGCAGCGCCTCAATGGAACGGGTATCGAGGGTCGTGCGCAAACGCCGGTGGGCATCTTCACCATAGGCGGCAGCAACCCAGTACTCGCTGGTGTTCAATTCACGGGCCAGAAAACGCCGGGTTTCATCCGGATTGGCCCAAGCCCATTGCTCGGTGCGCAGCACGGTATCGACGATTTTCACGCTGGCGTCGAAATGCTCATGCAGCAGGTGAGTATCAACGGTCAGGGTCCGTGGCGTGCCGTTGTTCGAGCGAATCAACGGGTCAGGGTGCGAGCCGGTATCGATGACCACGTGTAACCCGAACTCGTTGGCCAGGTGCACGGCGTGCGCGCCTTTCAAAAAGATCGCGTCGATGTCGCCACGCAACAGACCGATCAGCTCGTTGTTGCGACGGCTGAAGCGCGTCACGCCGAGGCTGACTTCCGAGCCGTAGACATGCTGTTTCTGTTCGTCGCTGTAGGTGCCGCCATAGGGGTAGTCCACCAACTCGACGTCCGACACCTCAAGGCCTTCAAGCTTGAGGGCGTTTTCCAGCCCGCGCAGGGCCTGGGCGCGGGTGAAGTCGATCTGCACGTTGGCCCATTTCGGCACGCCGAAGCGACGGTTTTTCAGGTCGCGCACACTCTTCACACCGCTTTCCGCGGTGGTCAGGATCAACTGCACCTCGTCGCTCCAGGACAGCCCCAATACCCGGGTTTGTACGCCGCTGGCGTAGGCCCAGATGGCCGGGATATTACCGCCGTGACGCACCGAGTTTTTCAGGTGATGGTCGTAGTGGGCTTCGCGAACTTCCCGTTCGCTGGACTCGCGCAGGGATTGAATGTTGGTGCCGAACGGCTGAAAGGCTTCCGCCAGACGACCGGACTGCACGGCGATGCCCAGTCCCGTGGGTACCGGGCTGTGGGTGTACCAAAGCGTATCGAGTGGTTTGCTCATAAAGGCCTTCAGTTCGAGTCCATGAAACCTGGCGGGTTACCCGGCCAGTGCAGTGTGGGTTTGCAGCAATGCGCCCAGCGGACGAGGATCGATCCAGTCGCGTACGTCGAAGCTTTTCGGGATGAAGCGCCAGCGATGCAGAAAGTGGGTGAAGTCCTGCAGGGCGGCAATGGCCTGATCGTCCAGGTCGGTGCGCAAGCGCAGGTGGGCGTCGTTGCCGTAAGCGGCACTGACCCAGTACTCGCTGCTGTTGGTTTCGCGGGCCAGGTAGCGGCGCGTTTCTTCCGGATGGGTGTGGGCCCAAAGTTCCGCGCGTCGTACGGAATCGAGAATGCCGGTGGCCACATCGAAGTGGTTGTCCAGCAGGTTCAGGTCCACCGCCAGTGTGCGAGGCGTGCCGTTGTTGCTGCGAATCAGTGGCTCGGGGTGCGAGCCGGTGTCGATGACCGTATGCAGGCCGAACTCATTGGCCTGCCGGGCGGCGCTGGCACCTTTGAGGAAGATCGCATCGACTTCGCCGCGCAGCAGACCGACCAATTCCAGGTTGCGTCCTTCGACCCGCTGAGTGCTGACCGGTGTGCCGTTCACGGTGCTGACCTGCGGATCGCTGAACGTGCCCTCATAGCGGTAGTTCACCAGTTGCACATCGCCGACCTGCAGACCTTCCAGCAGCAGGGCGTTTTCCAGCCCGCGCAGGGCCTGGGCGCGGGTGAAATCGATCTGTGCACCTGCCCAGTCGGGCAGGCCGAAACGGCGCCCCTTGAGGTCCTTGACGGTTTTAATGCCGCTGTCTGGAAGAGTCAGGATCAGTTGTACTTCATCAGCCCAGGACAGGCCGATGACCCGCGTCTCCCGGCCTTGGGCCCGGGCCCAGATCGCCGGGATATTGCCGCCATGGCGTACCGAGTTGCGCAGGGTGTGATCGAAATGCGATTCGCGCACCGCCTTGTCGGTGGATTCGCGCAATGACTGAACCTGCGTGCCCAAGGCGCCAACGGTGTCTTGCAGCCAGCCTTTTTGCACGGCGATGCCCAGACCGGTGGGGACCGGGCAGCGGGTGTACCAGAGGGTGTCGAGGGGGTGAGTCATGAGCCATTCTCCCGCAGCGTTCAGGCGCTGGCCTTCAAGTGAGATGCCGGTTGCACGGCAGGGCGTTGGTGCACCAGCGGCAGGACTTCCTGACCGATGCGCAGGGCCTCTTCCAGGTGTGGGTTGCCGGCGAGGATGAAGGTCGAGAAACCGGCGTCGCGGTATTCCACCAGGCGTTCGGCGATGTTCTCGTGGCTGCCCACCAGACCCACGGTCGGCCCCGGTTTGGCTTTGGCGAAACCGGCCCACAGGTTCGGGCCGATGATCAGGTCGTCGAAACGATCGATGTTCTGGTGGTAGGCGGTCTGGCGTGCGCCACCGACCGAGTCGGAGCCGCTGGTGAAACCCTTGGCGACCACGCTGCTCTTGCCTTCGAGCTTGTCGAATTGGCGACGCAAATCCTTCCACGCCAACTCTTCGGTTTCCCGGGCAAACAGGTCGACCCGCAGACCGAAGCGCACGCTGCGACCCTGTTTGTCTGCCAGTTCACGTACTCGTTCGATGTGCGGCTTGAGCTTGTCGATGGGCTCGGCCCAGTTCAAGTAAACGTCGGCGTGTTTGGCGGCAACATCCAGGGCCGCGTCGGAGAATCCGGAAAAGTACACGCCGGGCTTGCGTTCGTCTTGCAGGCCGTGGGGCAGGGCACCGTTCTCCAGCTGATAGATATCGCCGTCATAGGAGAAGCGCTCGTTCTCCCAAAGCCCCTGGATGATGTCGAGGAACTCGCCGGTGCGCTTGTAGCGCAGGTCATGTTCGAGGAAGTCGCCGTTGGCCCGCTGACTGGCCGGGTTGCCACCGGTGATGATGTTCCACTCCAGGCGACCGCGGCTGAGGTTTTGCAAGATGGCCGCTTGTTGCGCGGCGTAGGCCGGCAGGGTCCAGGTGGCCTGGAAGGCGATCAGGAATTTGATCCGGCGGGTTTCCCGAGCGAGGGCCGCTGCGGCAATCCATGGCTCCGGGCCGGTGGGCAACAAGGCGCCTTCAAAACCGGCCAGTTCGGCGGCTTTAGCGACTTGGGCGATGTAGTCGATGTAGGTGAAGTCGTCGGGGTCACCGTTGGGCAAGCGCCCGGGTGCGATGTTGCCTGGACGATAGTGCGGATTGCCGCGGTTGTGTTTGTCGGTGGTCAGTTGCGGACCATCGGTGCCCAGCGGCAGGCGCCAGAAAAACTCAGTGCTCATGGGGTGCTCCTGATTCAAGTACGCGTTGCGTCGCGCAGGTGCGAGGACGTCTTGTCGGGGTGGTTGCAACGGGCATGCCATGGTCGTTGAGTCGGGTTTTGGTCAATGGGGTCGGGGGTTTGGCTGGAATGCGGAGGGGGTGAAGGCGAGGGGTGCTTCTGTGGCAGCAGTCGGTCAGCAATGGTTGCTCAGCGTGCAGCAGGGCATACATCGCACCCAACCTTGTAGGAGCCGGCTTGCTGGCGATGAGGCCGCTGGGTTTTGTGTGGTTTTGAGGACGCCATCGCTGGCAAGCCAGCTCCTACAGGTCCGCGTGTGAACCCGATTGTGTAGGAGCCGGCTTGCTGGTGATGAGGCCTTTGGATTTTGCGTGGTGTTGAGGACGCCATCGCTGGCAAGCCAGCTCCTACAGGTCCGCGTGTGAACCCGATTGTGTAGGCGCCGGCTTGCTGCGGGCGGCGTTCCGACGATGGCGGTTTCAATCATGCAGATGCCGTGGCGACGATCTCATCGATGGACGAGCCGGCTTCGGCACTGCGCAAATAGGTCTGGTACAACGCCGCATAAGCGCCACCCTGATCGATCAATTGGCTGTGCGGCCCTTGTTCGACCAGGCGACCCTGGCGAATGACCGCGATGCGGTCGGCATCGCGAATGGTGGCCAGGCGATGGGCGATGATGATGGCGGTGCGACCTTCGCAGAGTCGGCGAAATGCTCGCTGTATTCGACGCTCGGTATGGATGTCGACGGCTGACGTCGCTTCGTCCAGCACCAGCACCGCCGGGTCTGCAAGGTAGGCGCGCACCAGGCACACCAACTGTCGCTGGCCATGGCTCAAGTGCCCGCCCAGTGGCCCGACTTCAGTCTGGTACTGGTGTGGCAGGCGCTCCAACACTTCATCTGCGCCCAACTCCCGGGCAGCTGCAATCAGACTCGCGTCGTCGGCGTGGGGCGATGCCAGACGCAGGTTGTCGAGGATGCTGCCGCTGAACAACACATTGTCCTGCAAAACCACGCCGACATTGCGCCGCAGTTCATGTTGGGTCAGGTGGCGAACATCAATACCGTCAAGCCGGACCGCGCCCGACTGCACCTCATAAAAGCGCGTGAGCAACTGCACCAGCGTGCTTTTGCCGTGGCCCGATGGACCGACAATTGCCAGCACCTCACCCGCAGGAATGTGCAGGTCCAGGTCGTTGATCACCGGCGAAGAGCTGTTGGCATCGTAGCTGAAGCGCACCTGTTCAAAACTCACTTCACCCCGGGCCCTGCCCACGCGTTGCGGTGTCGCGTTGTCGTTGATTTCCGGTCGGGTGTCGAGCAGCAGGAAGATCCGCTGTGCCGAAGCCGAACCCGTGGCGTAGCGCTCGAACAGGTCCGACAGTTCCTGCAATGGCCCGAGGAACAGAAACACATAAAACAGACTCTCCGCGATCTGGCCCACGGTCACATCCGCCTGCGCCAGCCCGTAAGCGCCCACCAGCAACAGCACCGCCATGCCCGCCGAACTGAGCAGAGCGGTAAAGGGGGCGAACCAGCCGGAGCGCAAGTTGCCGCGAATCAGCGCCTGATTGAAGTCATCCAGCAGACCCCGATAGCGCCGCAGGTTCGGGGCTTGCTGGGCGCATTGCTGCAACATGCGCGCGCCGCTCACGCTCTCCACCAGATGCGCGGTGAACCGGCTGCGGTTCTCCGCGACCCTGGCCCAGTTGCGCTGGGAGATGCGTTTGAAACTCCAGGTCGCCAGCACCAGCAACGGCACCGTGGCCGCCAGGCTGAGAAAAAACCGTGGGTCGATTCGCCAGAGCATCACCGACGCCAGTCCACAGCGCAGCAAGGCGCCCAGCAATTCAGGCGGGCCCTGGATCAGCAGCGGTTCAAGGGCATCGACGTCCCGGTCGACACGGGAAATGATCCGTCCGGCCTTGGTCCGGTCGAAATAGCTGACGCTCAGGCTCTGGACATGGGCAAATACCCGCACCCTCAAGTCATTCAAAACCCGGATCGCCGCACTGCCGGCTACAAACTGCGAGACCCCGGCGAGCAGGAATCGCCCGAGCCAACTGGCAGCCAGCCCCAAGCCGAGCCAGAGCACGAGGCGCTCATCAAGCAACCAGTGATCGCCCTGTTGAATCAGCCCGCGGTCAAGCAATTCACGGACGAACCAGGGGCGCAGGAACACGGTGAAGACCAGCAAAAGCTCAATGCCAATGACCCCGGCAATGTGCCGGCGAATCGGTTTAAGCAGTGGCAGCAGCCGACTGAACATGCTGCGGTCGAGGGCCTTTTTGGCCAGCATTTCTTCTATTTCGATATCGCTCAAGGCTTTGCCGGCGATTGGGTTAGCCATGGTCGATCCCTAGCAAGTCGCGGTAGTCAGGATGGGTTTTCAAGAGTTCAGCATGGGTGCCGTTGGCAACGATCCGGCCGTCCTGGAGCATCAGCACGCGGTCCGCCAGGAGGATGGTCGAGAGCTTGCTGGAGATCACCAGCAAGGTGGTGGCGCGGCCCTGATCACGGCGTAGCTGACGAATGTTGTTCAGCACCTGGCGTTCGCTGATCGCATCCAGCGCGCTGGTGGCGTCATCCAGACACAGGATGTCCGGCTCGCCGAGCAGCGCACGAGCCAGGCTCAGGCGCTGACGCTGACCGCCAGACAGCGTCACGCCACGATCGCCGAGCGGCGTGGCCAAACCTTGGGGCAGGCGTTCGAGTACATCTTCGGCGGCGGCCAGGCGCAAACCGTGACGCAATCGTTGATCGCTGGCGTGCGGTGCAGTCAGGCGCAGGTTGGCCGCGAGCGTGTCCGAAAACAAAAAGCTTTCCTGGGGCACCACATGCACCCGGCGCCTGAGTTCGTCCAGGTTCAACTGACGAATGTCCTGCCAACCGGCACTGTCCGAACCGATCAGTAAGCGACCGGAGCTGATGTCGCTCAGGCGCGGCAACAGGCTGGCCATCAGGCTTTTACCGGTGCCTGTCGCACCCACCAGAGCGACGATTTCACCCGGCTGCAATGTCAGCGAACAGTCCTGCAAAATCTCTCGCCCACCACCGGGCGCGCTGACACTGACGTGCTCCAGTTTCAGTCCCAGTGGCGAGTCGGGCAGGCTGTCGGCACCGCTTCGAATCGCGGCTGGTTCGTCCAGCAATTGCCAGATGCGCTCGGCGCTGGAGCGGGCATCGGCGAAGGTCTGCATGACGCGGCCAATGCCTTCGATGCGAAACACCAGGGTGGTGGCGATCAGCAGCGAAGTGACCAATTCGCCGATGCCCAACTGCCCGGCAGCTACCAGGTGGGCACCGTAAATCAGAATCCACACATGCCCCAATGCGACGACTGCCTGGGGCAGGGGGATGCGCGAACTGGAGTAGGCGAGGGCGAGGCGGGCATGGTCGGCGAACACCGCGACTTGCGAGGCGAAACGCTGAATGCGGCTGTGTTCCAGGCCGAACGACTTGATCACTCGCACGCCGCTGATGCCTTCGCTGAGGTCCTGATTGACCCGGTCATAGGCTTCGCCAACCGCCCGATCGAGGCTGACCAGGCGTTCGGTCTGGCGCACGAAAATCCACAGGCCGAACACGGTCAGCAATAACGGGACCAGGCCCAGCAGTGGGTTGTACCAGCCGAGCAAACCGACAGTTGCCAGCACCACCAGTGGCGTTTCCACCACTTGGCGCCAGAAGCTGATGAGCGCGTCGCGCACCTTGTCGGCATCACGGGTGGTGCGCGTGATCATTTCACCCATGCCGTGTTGCCAGTGATAGCCCAGATGCAGCGTTTGGACCTGTTGCAGGATGCGTTCGCGCAGACGCGTCAGCAGTTCCTGGCTAAGCACCAGCGACAACACGCTGGCAGCGTATTGCAACACGCCACGGCCCACGGCCACGGCGAGCATCAGCCACAACCAGTACCAGCCGAGGCTGGCGTCCAGGCTGCCATCGGCGTGGCGGATTACCGCGCGGCCGGCACTGACATCGTTCACCGCATGCCCGATCAGCCATTGCTGCCAAACCAGCCCGAGGTTCACGGCAACGAACAGCGCCGCCACCAGGGCGAAGCGCCAGGGCATTTCCCGGTAAATCGCCAGGCTGCGCAGAAGAGGGTGTCTTTCGATCATGTAAATGCTCTGTGGGGGGTATGCCAGGCCGCACCGTGTGATTCCGCGCAAAACACGGACCCGTAGGAGCCGGCTTGCTGGCGATGGGGCCATCAAACGTTGTGTCGCTCATGAGGACGCCATCGCTAGCAAGCCAGCTCATACGGTTCAACCGCGTGAACCCGATTCATCCCTGCGAACCCGATTCTGTAGGAGCCGGCTTGCTGGCGATGGGGCCATCAAACGTTGCGACGCTTTTGCGGCCGCTATCGCTAGCAAGCCAGCTCC
>NZ_JSAK01000046.1 GCF_000802965.1 Pseudomonas fluorescens
TGTGTTGGCCGGACGCTTACCGATATCGCTACCTACAGCCGCACCGAGTTGGCCTACACGCCGCACACTAGTACGTGCTGTTTGGCGAGAAAGCCAGTAGGCGAGCTGAGCCTCTAGGGGTTTCATACCGTTTTCCATATCATCCTTTCTGGTTGGTCACACATCCTAAAGTTCTCAGGGGGTGACTGCTGGTGCTAGCCGTGCGCCCGATTTGCACGGCCCACAACCGATATACTGGCTAGCTCGGCACTAGCCAGCAAAATGCCATACCCGAATTACAGCATGCAAGCAGATGATGGCGATGCTGCCGCTAATAAGTGGAATTCAGTTTAGCGCCATTGCCAGCTCTCAGTGAAGAAACCTACTACTACAGTCGGATTTAAGTAAATTTGGGTATGCCTATCCAGATACAGGCGTATTTTGCCTTTTTCGGGCTTTCCGCTTGATAAGTAACACCCATAGTGCAACAGTATTAGTAGAACGCCCTAACTGATACAGGCACCTATCATGTTCATCCGCGCATACCTCCGAGCCTCCACCGAAGAACAAGATGCTGGCCGTGCCCGGGCTTCGCTAGAGCAGTTCGCCAGCGACCACAACAAGGTCATAGCAAGCGTGTACTTGGAGAACGCCAGTGGCGCCACAGCCGACCGGCCTGAGCTGCTGCGCCTGCTCAAGGATGCCCGCAAGGGTGACGTGTTGCTGGTGGAGTCGATAGACCGCCTATCCCGCCTCCCGGTGGAGGACTGGCAAAAGCTCAAGTCTGCGATCGACTCCAAGGGCCTGCGCATCGTGGCGCTCGACCTGCCGACCAGCCACCAGGGAATGCAGGACACCAAGGGGGACGAGTTCACCGGGCGGATGCTGGGGGCAATCAACTCTATGCTGGTGGAAATGATGGCAGCCATCGCCCGCAAGGATTACGAGCAGCGCCGCGAGCGCCAGGCCCAAGGCATCGAAAAGGCAAAGGCCGCCGGCAAGTATCAAGGCCGCCCCGTCGACATTGACCTGCACAGGCGCGTGACCGAACTGCTCGGCGCAGGCCTGGGCATTCGCGCAACAGCACGGCACGCCAACTGCTCGACCACCACCGTCCTCAGAATCAGGGATAAACCTTAAGCCTGAGCCCTATGCGCGCCCCACCCACTCCCAGGAAAGCCGATGAAGTATCAGCCATACGTTGAATTCACAGCCCAAGGTGCAAACGTTCGAACCTTAATGACGATGTATGCAAGCCTTGATACAGCCCCTGACACGGTTGAGCGCGTCATACCGATCGTTGTATTTATGGCTTTTTCTATTGAGGCCTATCTCAATTCTGTTGGCTCTCGATGCGTTCCATTTTGGGACGAGCTTGAACGTCTACCCTGGCGGAGCAAGGTCAACATTCTGCATAGAAGTGCGAGCCAGAAAGCCAACTGGGGTGAGGTGCACCTTCAATTTGCCACGTCAGTATTCAAACTTCGAGACAACCTAGCTCACGGTAAACCAGAGCGCGTGCTAGGCCCGAGTTTCGAAACCTGGGAAGAGGCTCATCAGAATTTGTTGGCAAGAAAGCCGCAGCCGCTCTGGTATGCCCATTTGAATAAAGCCTGGGCATACAAAGCAAAAGAGCAGTTTCGAGAGCTGATGCGTTATGTGGGAGAGCTGCACGGACTACATGAGTCAGACCACCTCGCAATTTCTGAGGGTGGCGTGGCTCGTGATTCTGCAAAGGATTGAATGCATCTGCACCCACCCTGCACCCATGAAAATCTTTAAGCGGAGGGATGAATCGCTGAAAGCCTTGAATTATATGGTGTCCCAGGGCCGGTTCGAACGGCCAACCTTCCCCTTAGGAGGGGGATGCTCTATCCAATTGAGCTACTGAGACCCAGATTGCCCGCAAGAATGCGCGAAGCAATTGACGGCGTGCATGTTAACGGGCGAGCAACGCTTTGTCATGTCGTCCTTGGGCGATTTAAGTGTAGGCAAACTCCTCCGGAGTCGTTGAGAAGTACCGCAAAGACCCAAAAGCTCACGAAGACCTGTGCACCCCCTGATCCTCTCATCACTGAAATCGCTGCCTTCAATCCTAAATAGCACCCACCATGCGCCTCCCCCTAGTAAATCGGCCATTTGCCACTATCCTATAAAGGCTAGGAACAGTGACTGAATTCGCACGACATGCTGATCGCTTTTTGAGACCCAGGATCGGGCAGCAGACGCGCCCAGCAATACGGACACAGACGAGTTTTCAAAACCAGTCCGCATTTCTGACAACTGGTGCTGGCATAACGCCTTTATCCAGTTCAATATTTGTCACAGAATTGGCGCCAATGATCTGGCAATTTTGAGGCATCATGCCAGCCTCTTCAATTCAGGTTGAACATTTGGCCAGAGGGCTTGTCCTATCAGACATCCTGCGGCCAATCCCGAGAACCGCTCCCCTGAACTAACCGGTTAAATATATGCGCCCATTGAAACAGGCAATTTATTCCAGCCGTACGGCTGACAAGTTCGTCGTACGTCTGCCAGACGGAATGCGTGAACGCATTGCCGAGGTGGCTCGCAATCATCACCGCAGCATGAACTCTGAAATCATCGCACGCCTTGAGCAGAGCCTTATTCAGGAAGGTGCGCTGGGCGAAGAGCTGAGCATGCGCCTGGATAGCCCAGAGCTTTCTTTGCACGAGCGCGAACTGTTGCAACGCTTCCGCCAACTTTCCCATCGCCAGCAAAACGCTCTCGTTTCGCTGATTGCCCATGACGCTGAAATGGCCGCAGACGCCTCCTGAGTCACGCAAAAAAAACCCAAGCCAGCTTAATCGCTGGCTTTTTTTTGCCTGAATTTCGCGCATAAAAAAACCCGCCAATAGGCGGGTCTTAAAATAAACGATTCAGAGCAGGAAGATTGTTGCCAGACCAAGGAAGATAAAGAAGCCACCACTGTCAGTCATAGCCGTAATCATCACGCTGGCTCCCATGGCAGGATCGCGACCAAGCCGCGCCAGAGTCATGGGGATCAATACTCCCATCAACGCCGCAAGCAACAAGTTGAGCGTCATGGCGGCCGTCATCACAACCCCCAAAGACCAACTACCATAAAGCAGATAGGCGACAACGCCGATCACACCACCCCAGACCACGCCATTAATCAGCGCTACAGCCAACTCCTTGCGCATCAGCCGCGAAGTATTGCCCGTACTCACCTGGTCCAGCGCCATAGCCCTAACGATCATCGTTATCGTCTGGTTACCGGAATTACCACCGATCCCCGCCACAATAGGCATCAACGCCGCAAGCGCCACCAGCTTCTCGATAGAGCCTTCGAACAGGCCAATCACGCGAGATGCAACAAATGCAGTAATCAGATTCACCGCCAACCAGGCCCAACGGTTACGCAGGGACTTCCACACCGACGCAAAAATATCCTCCTCTTCGCGCAGACCAGCCATGTTGAGAACTTCGTTCTCACTCTCTTCACGAATCAGGTCGACCATTTCATCGATAGTCAGACGACCGATCAGCTTGCCGTTCTTGTCCACCACCGGCGCCGAAATCAAGTCATAACGCTCGAACGCCTGGGCTGCATCGTACGCATCTTCATCCGGGTGAAAACTCACCGGATCGCTCGCCATGACTTCAGATACCTGCTTATCAGGGTCGTTGACGAGCAAACGCTTGATTGGCAACACGCCCTTGAGGACGCCGTCGTAATCGACCACAAACAACTTGTCGGTATGGCCCGGCAATTCCTTGAGGCGTCGCAGATAACGCAGAACCACTTCGAGACTGACATCCTCGCGGATGGTTACCATCTCGAAGTCCATCAGTGCACCGACTTGCTCCTCGTCGTAGGACAGAGCCGAACGAACGCGTTCACGCTGCTGGTTATCCAGCGTCTCCATCAGCTCATGGACGACGTCTCGCGGCAGCTCGGAAGCCAGGTCAGCAAGTTCGTCGGCATCCATGTCCTTGGCCGCGGCCAGGAGCTCATGATCGTCCATGTCGGCGATCAGGGTTTCTCGAACGGAGTCAGATACTTCGAGCAGGATGTCGCCGTCGCGATCAGCCTTTACCAATTGCCAGAGCGTCAGACGATCGTCCAGCGGCAAGGCTTCAAGAATGTAGGCGACGTCGGCGGAGTGCAGATCGTCGAGCTTGCGTTGCAGCTCGACGAGGTTTTGCCGGTGAACCAGGTTCTCGACCCGATCGTGATGCGGGCCTTCCTGGCGGTGAGTCAGGTCTTCAACCACTCGCTGACGCTGCAACAGCTCAACAACTTGAGCGAGGCGGTCCTGCAAGCTTTCCTGCGTTTTCTTTACTTCTACTTCAGACATAGGCGAACTCCACTCCCAGCAGTGGAACACGCCGGAAGGATCAATCAGTCAATTCATGATTGGAAAAACGGTTTACTGAGTAACTACTGGGTAAGTCCATGGAGGTATTCCACAAGCCCCGGCGGGGCTGACGGGCGCAATGATACACCGCCTGACGGTTTTAAATGTTAAAAAATCGCGGCTGAAACAAGCGCTTGCGAGACAAACTTGAGCGCCGCTCTGATCCTTGAAACTGCGACGACTCATCCTGAAAAGAAAACACACCGGCAACTGAAAATGTAGCAGCTACCCTTGATTCGAGCCGTCATGGAGGACGTCGAATGCCACCGAAAATTTTCCGCTTCTTGCTAATCACCCTGCCCGGCCTGGCGTTTGCGGCACCAGCCACCACCATCCACCGCTGCGAGGCACCTGACGGGCGCATTAACTTTACGACGATGAGCTGCGCCGTTGGTGACACCCTTTCCAACCAGGAAGTGCACACCTACCTGCCCGGTACCGCCACCGCACTCATGCCAGAAGCCAACTACCGTGAAACATCAGGCATTAAAACCAAAAGCCGCGATCTGACAATCGTCGGCGAGCCAGAAGATAGATGCGGAAACCTGATCAGCCCCAAAGAGCGGCGCGAAGCGATCATCAATCGGCGAGTTGTGGCCGGAATGAGCCAGCAGGACGTCGTAAGCGCCCTGGGCAAACCTGACAAGATCAGTATTCGGAATTCGTCCACGAGTTACCGCTACGAAACCAAGCGAGGTCGCAGCGCGCAGATCGAGTTCGATGAGAGAGGATGCACGAAAGGAAAAGCCAAATCCCAGACGGCAAAAAGCCCGCATTAAATGCGGGCTTTCTGTTGTATGGTGCACTCGACAGGATTCGAACCTGTGACCGCTCGGTTCGTAGCCGAGTACTCTATCCAGCTGAGCTACGAGTGCATTTGTGTTTTTATACCAGATCACAACTGGTTGGAGCCAAGTCATTCACATTACTGCAAACAACTCTTAAATGGTGCACTCGACAGGATTCGAACCTGTGACCGCTCGGTTCGTAGCCGAGTACTCTATCCAGCTGAGCTACGAGTGCATTTGTTGCCGCGCATTATAGGCCGTCTAATCTCTATGTCAAACACTTTTTCTAGTAATTTCAACAACTTACCGAAGAAGCCAGATTACAACGTACTACGCAAATAATGGCGGAGAACGGGGGATTCGAACCCCCGACACCCTTTTGAGGTGTACTCCCTTAGCAGGGGAGCGCCTTCGGCCACTCGGCCAGCTCTCCGCAACACGGGGCGTATCTTAACCAACCTTTTCCCCGTTTGCAAACATAAAAAACGATAAAAATTAATGGCTTGGTTCTTCGTCCTTCTCTTTCTTGATACGCAGGTAGATTTCCTCACGGTGGACCGCGACCTCTTTCGGGGCGTTGACACCAATACGCACTTGATTTCCTTTGACGCCGAGCACGGTCACGGTGATTTCGCCATCACCAATAATCAGGCTTTCTGCGCACCGACGAGTCAGAATCAACATACCTTTCTCCTCACGCCTTACATTTCAGGGACAACAGTCTGCAAAAAAATAGGCACTCGACCTACAACCCAAATCGGTCGCGGCCTACATGCCTGAGTATTGACCAGCGCGAGCAAAAGAACAGCTTCGGGGTCGCGCCATTCAAAAAAACAAAAGGCGCGGTCAAACCGCGCCTTTTGGCAAACGCATCACTCACCCTGGCGGGAAGGCGCGTCCAGTTCGAAAGCCGTGTGCAGGGCGCGCACAGCCAGCTCCAGGTACTTCTCTTCGATCACTACGGAGACTTTGATTTCCGAAGTCGAGATCATCTGGATGTTGATGCTTTCCTTCGCCAGGGATTCGAACATGCGGCTGGCTACGCCTGCGTGAGAGCGCATGCCAACGCCGACGATCGAAACCTTGGCGATCTTGGTGTCGCCAACGACTTCACGGGCACCGATCTCGCGAGCAGTGTTTTCCAGCACGGTCTGTGCCGCCTGGTAGTCATTGCGGTGCACGGTAAAGGTGAAGTCGGTGGTGTTATCGTGCGCGACGTTCTGCACGATCATGTCGACTTCGATGTTCGCGGCGCTGATCGGACCGAGAATCTTGAAGGCAACGCCCGGGATGTCTGGCACGCCACGGATGGTCAGCTTGGCTTCATCGCGGTTGAAAGCGATACCGGAAATGATCGGCTGTTCCATGGTTTCCTCTTCATCGATAGTAATGAGGGTGCCCGGACCCTCCTTGAAGCTGTGCAGTACGCGCAGCGGAACGTTGTACTTGCCGGCGAATTCCACCGCACGGATCTGCAACACCTTGGAACCGAGGCTGGCCATTTCCAGCATCTCTTCGAAGGTGATCTTGTCCAGGCGCTGAGCCACGGACACCACACGCGGGTCGGTGGTGTAGACACCGTCGACGTCGGTGTAGATCTGGCACTCGTCAGCCTTCAAGGCTGCCGCCAGCGCCACGCCGGTAGTGTCGGAACCGCCACGACCGAGGGTGGTGATGTTGCCGTGTTCGTCGACGCCCTGGAAACCAGCGACAACCACCACGCGACCGGCCTTCAGATCACCACGAATCTTCTGGTCATCAATCTGCAAGATACGCGCTTTATTGTGCGCGCTATCCGTCAGAATCCGTACCTGGTTGCCGGTGTAGGACACTGCTGGCACACCGCGCTTGATCAGCGCCATGGCCAACAGGGCAATCGTCACCTGCTCACCGGTGGATACGATCACATCCAGCTCACGGGGAACCGGTTGGCCGTCACCACTGATTTGCTTGGCCAGATCGATCAGACGGTTGGTTTCGCCGCTCATTGCAGACAGCACAACCACCAGGTCATCGCCGGCATCGCGGAATTTCTTAACCTTGTCGGCGACCTGCTCGATTCTCTCGACAGTGCCGACCGAGGTGCCTCCAAATTTCTGTACGATCAAAGCCATTTCAAAGCCGCCTCTGCCCATGAAGGGCGCCCAAATAATCACTCAAACAGCGTTGCGGCCCGCCACTAGACTGCGAGCCGCAAGCACTGCCTTATAAACCCTGCTCTACAAATGGAACGGTCAGCGCCAGTGCTGCATCCAGTGCGCCAGCGTCGGTACCGCCGCCTTGCGCCATGTCTGGACGACCACCGCCCTTCCCGCCCACTGCCGCAGCGGCTTGCTTCATCAAATCACCGGCTTTGAGTTGGCCAGTCAGGTCTTTGGTTACGCCTGCAACCAGAACGACCTTTTCCTCATGGACACTGCCGAGCAGGATCACTGCGCGGCCGAGTTTGTTTTTCAGCTGATCGACCAGCGCCAGCAGCGCCTTGCCGTCCTGACCGTCGAGACGCACGGACAGTACCTTCACGCCTTTGACATCCAGAGCGGAAGCCGACAGATCATCGCCCGCCGCGCTGGCTGCCTTGGCCTGCAACTGCTCGAGCTGCTTCTCCAGCAGACGGTTGCGCTCCAGCACAGCCGACAGCTTGTCGATCAGGTTATCGCGGCTGCCCTTAACCAGGTTGGCCGCTTCCTTGAGTTGTTCTTCCGCAGCGTTCAAGTAGGCCAGTGCCGCAGCACCGGTGACTGCCTCGATACGACGCACACCCGACGCCACACCGCCTTCGCTGATGATTTTCAGCAGGCCTATGTCGCCGGTACGGTTGGCGTGGATACCGCCGCACAGTTCGACGGAGAAATCGCCGCCCATGCTCAACACGCGTACGTTGTCGCCGTACTTCTCGCCGAACAGCGCCATGGCGCCTTTCTGCTTGGCGGTTTCGATGTCTGTTTCTTCGGTTTCAACGGCGGAGTTCTTGCGGATCTCGGCGTTGACGATGTCTTCCAGTGCTTTTAGCTGTTCAGGCTTGATCGCTTCGAAGTGGCTGAAGTCGAAGCGCAGGCGCTGACTGTCGACCAACGAACCTTTCTGCTGAACGTGCTCGCCCAATACCTGACGCAATGCTGCGTGCAGCAAGTGGGTGGCCGAATGGTTCAACGAAGTCGCGTGACGCACCTCGGCATCCACGTGGGTTTCCACTGGAGCGCCGATGGTCAGGCTGCCGGAATCCAGCACGCCATGGTGCAGGAACGCACCGCCGGTTTTGGTGGTGTCACGCACATCGAAACGCGCGCTGCCCGCCTGGAGAAAGCCGCAGTCGCCGATCTGGCCGCCGGATTCAGCGTAGAACGGCGTCTGGTTGAGAACGATCACCGCCTCTTCGCCTTCATTCAAGACGTCGACCGACTGGCCATCTTTATAGATAGCGACAATTTTCGCCGAACCGCTGGTGTCTGCATAACCGGTGAACTCGGTGGCCACATCAACCTTGACCAGCGTGTTGTAGTCCAGACCGAACGAGCTGGCCGAACGCGCGCGAACACGCTGGGCTTCCATCTCACGCTCGAAACCGACTTCGTCGACGGTCAGGTTGCGCTCGCGTGCAATGTCGGCGGTCAGGTCCATCGGGAAACCGTAGGTGTCGTAGAGTTTGAACACCACGTCGCCCGGCACTACGGTGCCTTTGAGTTCCAGCAGGTCCTGCTCGAGAATCTTCAGGCCGTGCTCCAGGGTCTTGGAGAACTGCTCTTCTTCGGCCTTGAGCACGCGCTCGATGTTGCTCTGCTGCTTTTTCAGTTCCGGGAAGGCTTCGCCCATCTCGACGACCAGTGCCGCGACGATCTTGTAGAAGAAGCTGCCAGTGGCGCCCAGCTTGTTACCGTGACGGCAGGCACGACGGATGATCCGGCGCAGTACGTAACCGCGACCTTCGTTGGACGGCAGCACGCCGTCAGCGATCAGGAAACCGCACGAACGGATGTGGTCGGACACCACTTTCAGCGAAGACTGATCGCCATTTTCGCAGCCGATCGCCTCGGCCGACGCGCTCAGCAAGTTCTTGAACAGGTCGATTTCGTAGTTGGAGTTGACGTGCTGCATTACCGCACTGATCCGCTCCAGGCCCATGCCGGTGTCGACCGACGGTGCTGGCAGCGGATGCAACACGCCATCGGCGGTGCGGTTGAACTGCATGAACACGTTGTTCCAGATCTCGATATAACGGTCGCCATCTTCTTCCGGCGAGCCCGGTGGGCCGCCCCAGATGTGGTCGCCGTGATCGTAGAAAATCTCGGTGCATGGGCCGCAAGGACCGGTATCGCCCATGGTCCAGAAGTTGTCGGAGGCGTAAGGCGCGCCTTTGTTGTCACCGATGCGAATCATACGCTCGACCGGCACACCGATCTCTTTGGTCCAGATGTCATACGCTTCGTCGTCGGAGGCATAGACGGTGACCCAGAGTTTTTCCTTCGGCAGTTTCAGAACGCCAGTCAGGAAGGTCCAGGCGAAGGTAATCGCATCGTGCTTGAAATAGTCACCGAAGCTGAAGTTACCCAGCATCTCGAAGAAGGTGTGGTGGCGAGCGGTATAACCGACGTTTTCCAGGTCGCTGTTCTTGCCACCGGCACGCACGCATTTCTGGCTGCTGGTCGCGCGGGTGTACGCACGTTTTTCCTGGCCCAGGAAGCAGTCCTTGAACTGGTTCATCCCCGCGTTAGTGAACAGCAGGGTTGGGTCGTTGCCCGGAATCAAAGAGCTGGAGGCTACACGGGTGTGGCCTTGCTCTTCGAAGAAGCGAAGGAAGGCTTCACGGATTTCTGCGCTTTTCATTAGGTTCTTCCACGGAGGCTGCGGCCAAAGGCCTGTTCGAAACGTCAACAGACGAAGCGACGGCAAAGGGCCGCATTATATCGGCCCTGCGCGCGGGGTACAGCGTGTTTATACGATAGAAACAGTCAATTGGACCGCTAACCCTATCACTTGCGGGAAAAGTCGACGAATGTCGCGACGACCTGCTCGATTTGCCCACGGCTGACGTCCATGTGCGTGACCATCCGCAGACGCGCGGCAGCACTGAGCTTGATCCCGCGTTCGGCGGCGAAAGACTTGAGTGCTTCGGCCTTGTCGCCCATGGTCACGTAAACCATGTTGGTCTGCACCGGCTCGACTTCATAACCTGCCGCGCGCAGGCCTTCGGCCAGCAATTGCGCGTTGGCGTGATCGTCGGCCAGACGCTGAACGTTGTTGTCCAGTGCGTACAGACCCGCCGCCGCCAGAATCCCGGCCTGACGCATCCCGCCGCCGACCATTTTGCGCAGGCGTCGCGCCTTGCCGATCAACTCCGCCGAACCGCACAACACCGAACCGACCGGCGCGCCCAGGCCTTTGGACAGGCAGACCGAGACCGAGTCGAAATGTTGTGCAATTTCTCGGGCATCAACCCCGAGCTTAACCGCCGCGTTGTACAGCCGAGCGCCATCCAAGTGCAGTTGCAGTCCGTGCTCACGAGTAAAATTGCGCGCCCGGGCCAGATATTCCAGCGGCAAGACTTTGCCCTGCATGGTGTTTTCCAGCGCCAGCAACCGTGTACGGGCAAAGTGAAAATCATCCGGCTTGATCGCGGCGGCGACCTGCGCCAGGTCCAGCGAACCATCGGCCTGCACTTCCAGCGGCTGCGGCTGGATCGAGCCGAGCACGGCCGCACCGCCGCCTTCGTACTTATAGGTATGCGCCTGCTGACCCACGATGTATTCGTCACCGCGCTCGCAATGGGCCATCAAGCCCAGCAGATTGCTCATGGTGCCGGTAGGAACGAATAGCGCCGCAGTGAAACCCAGCCTTTTCGCCAGTTCCGCTTCCAGACGATTGACCGTCGGATCTTCGCCATAGACGTCGTCACCGGTGGCGGCAGAAGCCATCGCGTCGAGCATGCCGGCGGTAGGTTGGGTGACGGTGTCGCTGCGAAGATCGATAACACTCATGAATCTGGCCTCGGTTAGCTGGGGAAAATCCCTTTCAGAGAGGAATTACTGCGGTCATGCCGACGAATATTCAACCCTTGGGTAGGAAAAGGCGTATTGAACCGACGAAAAAGTCGATAGCAATCATCAGATAGCAGCAATGCACAGGTGAGAAATATGTGTTAAAAACGCTGCGCCGCCAAACATTCTGGCGGCAAAACGTTCTCAGGGCGGGGTGTAACTCCCCACCGGCGGTAATTGCGCGCAATGCGCATAGCCCGCGAGCGCTTGGTGACAGCACGGCTTCGGCGGTGACTGGCGGCAAGGTCAGCAGACCCGGTGTGATCCCGGGGCCGACGGTCATAGTCCGGATGAAGAGAGAACGGGATTGGCGCCAATGGGCCGTCCGCAGGCACTCGTGCGAGCGTGCGTACCCTTAAATCCCATTCGATTCATAACGCCCTGTTTTTCACACAAACAGGAGTCAGAACATGCAACCCACCGCAATCGATAGCAAAAGCAAACACCATCAAGGCGAGCGCGTAGCGTTCATCCAGGCCTGCTGGCACAAGGAAATCGTTGATCAGAGCCGTAAGGGTTTCATCAGCGAAATGATTGCCCAGGGTTATCACGAGTCCGACATCGACTTTTTCGAAGTCGGCGGCGCCTTTGAAATGCCCCTGCACGCCAAGTTGCTGGCCAAGACCGGTCGTTATGCCGGCATCGTCGCCGCAGCCCTGGTGGTGGACGGCGGGATCTACCGTCACGAATTCGTCGCCCAGTCGGTGGTCAGCGGCCTGATGCAGGTTCAGCTGGAAACCGAAGTGCCGGTGTTCTCGGTATCCCTGACCCCGCACCACTTCCACGCTGGCGAAGAACACCAGAAGTTCTTCTTCGAGCATTTCGTGCACAAGGGTCAGGAAGCGGCGAAGACGTGTGCGGATACGCTGAGCAAGATTCGTGCGCTGCGTCGCACTGAGCCACGTGCGGTAGCCGTCTAAACACCGAACCTGTAGGAGCTGACGAGTGCAACGAGGCTGCGATTTTTTGATCTACAAAAACAAGATCAAAAGATCGCAGCCTGCGGCAGCTCCTACAGTTGTTGGTTTCAGGCCAGATTTTAGTGTTTGTTTTCAGGCCAGGTTTTCGTCGGTGGTCGGCACGATCAGGATGCCGGCGCGCAGGCCGTTCTTCACTTTGGGGTTCGGGAAGATGATCCGGGCGCCCTCCTCCTCGATGATCCAACGGGTCTGGGCGATGTCCTCGGCCAGCAGATAACCCACTTCCAACTCCGAAAAGTTTTCAATGTCCGCCGGCAGGTTCAGGCGGAAGCTGTCACTGTGCTTGATGATTTCCCGGGCCACGCTAAACAGCTGCAGCCCGTCGAGAGCTTCTTCAGTCAGCTCCGGCTCGGAGCCTTCGATAATCTGTTTGAGGCGGGTTTCCAGCAGGGACACGTTGACACCATCGTTGTGCCCGAACGGCCGTGCCTTGCCCAGTTCCAGAGTGAAGGCCTCGGCCCCAAGCTTGTCGTAGGTATAGGAACTGAAAACGATGGACGGTTTGTTCTGCAGCAGCACCGCCTCCATGCCGGCGGCGCGCAGACGAGCCAGTTCCTGGCGAGAGTGCTGACGACCTTCCTTCCACGGATACAACGCGAACTGTTCGATTTTCGAACCGCGAATTGCGGTGTGCAGGTCGTAGTGCAGTCGCTGGCGGTCCGGCAGGCTGAAGAAACTGGCGGCCAGGCGCTCCAGTTCACAAGCGCGCAAGGCTTCGGAGCCGCTGCTTTGTTCGTGACGGCCATTGAACAGCCGATTGACGTCCTGCTCGACGAAACGCTCGCCCTTGCGAATCGCTTCCGGGTTGCCGAACAGGAACAGAATGCGTGTACGCGGTTTCAAGTCGCCGCGGGCGATGTCGTGCAACAGGCGATCGAGCAACTCGATCGGCGCTGTTTCGTTGCCGTGGATGCCGGCCGATAGCAGCAGGTCCAGGCCATTGTCGCGAGCTTCAGGTGGCCGGACTTCCAGCGCACCTTCACTCAACCAGCGCATGCGCACGCCTTCGACAGTCAGTTGAGTCTTCTCCGCCGGTTCGCGGCCGGCGAGGGTTAGTTCAAGCAGTTTGCCGAGGGCGAGCATAGAGCGGTTTCCTTAATGGTCGTGATTGCAATCCGGGCCGTGGACGTGGTCCTCGTCGTCACCGATTTCCGCCGGTTCCATTTCCAGTTGCAGACTTACCAGATTAGTCGCCAGTGGGCGCAACAGCAGGTTGGCGTATTCGGCGTCACCTTCTTCGACGTCCACGCCGATCAGCAACTGGCCGCGGCCGTCCTGCTGGATCCACAGCTCTTTGCCTTGCCACATGACCGCGACGCGGGTGCAGGACGTTTCCAGTTGCGTGCCGTCGGTGTCTTCAAGGATCAGCTGCAGGGTATCGCTCATGTTTTTACGCTCTCGTTTGAGATGAAGCAGCGCGCTGTCGTGCACAACAACGCGCCGTCGATCAATTGATCTGGAATGGATAAACCGCGCCCAGTTTAAGGATTTGCGTCAGTTCATCCAGTGCCGTCCGGCATTCAAGCAGCAATTGCGGGTCCGCGAGATCGTTTTCGGTCATGCGGTCGCGGTAGTGCTTGTCGACCCATTCGGTCAACGTGCCATACAACGGTGCCGTCATGATAACCCCTGGATTGACCGCCGCCAGTTCGGTTTCGTTGAGCGCGACGCGCAGTCGCAGGCAAGCAGGACCACCACCGTTCTGCATGCTCTGCTTGAGATCGAAAACTTTGACTTCGCGGATCAGTCCGCCGGAGCTGGTCAAACCCTGCAGGTACTGCCAGACACGCTCGTTGCCACGGCATTCTTCCGGCACGATCAACAGCATGGAGCCGTCAGGACGCGACAGCAATTGGCTATTGAACAGGTAGGACCGAACCGCGTCTTCGACGGTTACTGCGGAACGCGGTACACAGACCGACTGAAATTTCCCACCGACCTTGGCGAGTTTGCTCTGCAATTCAGCGAGCATCTGCTCGGTCTCGAGGAACGCGTCCTCGTGATAGAACAACACTTCTCCGTTACCCACCGCGATCACATCGTTGTGGAACACGCCCTGATCGATCACCGAGGGGTTTTGCTGGGCGTAGACCACGCCGTCATCACTCAAACCGTGCAAACGGGCAACGGCCTGGGACGCTTCGAGGGTCTGGCGTGCCGGGTACTTTTGCGGTGCCGGGTAGCGGGTGTCGAAAGCACTGCGACCGAAGACAAAAAACTCAACGCCGGCTTCACCGTATTCTCGGCAGAAACGCGTGTGGTTGGCCGCGCCTTCGTCGCCGAATTGCGCCACGGCTGGCAAAGCGGCGTGGTGAGCGAAGTGTTTCTGGTCGGCGAACATCGCGCCCAGCACGCGACTGGTGGTCGGGTGCTCGATGCTGCGGTGATATTTGCAGTTGAGGTTGGCGGCGGTGAAATGCACGCGGCCATCCGCGGTGTCGGCACTCGGGCTGACGGTGGCGGCGTTGGCTACCCACATGCTCGATGCCGAGCAACTGGCAACCAGCAGTGGCATGGCTTCTTTGGCGGCGCGTTCGATCACTTGGGCGTCGGTGCCGATGAAGCCCAGGCGACGCAGTGCTGCCACGTCCGGGCGTTCTTGTGGTGCCAGAACACCTTGTTGAAAGCCCATGTCGGTCAGCGCTTTCATTTTTGCCAGGCCTTGCAGCGCGGCTTCCTTGGGGTTGGAAGACTGCTGGCTGTTGCTCTGGGACGCGACGTTGCCGTAGGACAGGCCGCCGTAGTTATGGGTCGGCCCCACTAGACCGTCAAAATTGACTTCATAGGATTTCATCAGCGAGGCTCCACGAGAATCTGTTTTTTATAGGCATCAAGTAACTGTTCAGTACGACCGAGGGGTGGCCATCGCGGGCAAGCCCGCTCCCACAGGTTCAGCAGTGTTCACACGTTTTGTGTGCGACGCGGTCCTTGTGGGAGCGGGGCTTGCCCGCGATTGGGCATCACGCCATTTTCACGCCAGGCGTGAGGGTGGCTGGCAACACCAGGCTCGGGGTTTCCAGCGAGGCCACCGGGTACGCGCAGTAGTCCGCCGCGTAGTAGGCGCTCGCGCGATGGTTGCCCGAGGCACCGACGCCACCGAATGGCGCGCTGCTCGCGGCGCCGGTCAGTTGCTTGTTCCAGTTGACGATACCGGCGCGGCTTTCCAGCCAGAACTGCTGGTAGCGCGCTTCGGAGTCCGAGAGCAGACCGGCAGCCAAGCCATAGGCGGTGTCGTTAGCTTCAGCGATGGCCGCTTCAAAATCAGCGTAGCGGATCACTTGCAGCAACGGGCCGAACAGCTCTTCGTCCGGGCGCTCGGCCACAGCAGACACATCCAGAATGCCGGGGGTCAGCAAGGCGGCTTGCGCCTGAGGCTGAGTCATTTCCAACAGCGCCACAGCGCCATTCGCCAACAGATGTTCCTGAGCTTCCATCAACGCTTTCGCCGCGCCGAGGGAAATCACCGAACCCATGAACGGCGCCGGTTGCTGGTCGAAAGCACCGACTTCAATGGTCGAGCTCACTGCCACCAGGCGCGCCAGCAGCGAGTCGCCCCAAGCGCCCTGCGGCACCAGCAGACGGCGCGCACAAGTGCAACGTTGACCGGCAGAAATGAAGGCCGACTGAATAATGGTGTACACGGCGGCATCGAGATCAGCGACCTGATCGACCACCAGCGGGTTGTTACCACCCATTTCCAGCGCGAGGATCTTGTCCGGACGACCGGCGAATTGCTGGTGCAGATGATTGCCGGTGCGGCTGGAGCCAGTGAAGAACAGACCGTCGATGCCCGGGTTCGCCGCCAGGGCAATACCGGTTTCGCGAGCGCCTTGCAGCAGGTTCAACACGCCAGCCGGCAAACCGGCTTCGATCCAGCACTTGACCGTCAACTCGGCGACTTTCGGGGTCAATTCGCTAGGCTTGAACAGCACACTGTTACCGGCCAGCAACGCCGGGACGATGTGACCGTTCGGCAAGTGGCCTGGGAAATTGTAAGGACCGAACACTGCGACCACGCCATGCGGCTTGTGACGCAAAACGGCGGTGGCGTCGCCCAGCGGGCCGCTCTTCTCGCCGGTACGCTCGCGGTAGCTCTGCACCGAGATCGCAATCTTGTTGACCATACTGGTGACTTCGGTCGCCGATTCCCACAGGGGTTTGCCGGTTTCCTCACCGATGGTGCGCGCTAGTTCGTCAGCCTTGTTCTTCAATGCGGCGGCAAAGGCTTCCAGCACCGAGATGCGTTCTTCCAGCGTCCGACGAGCCCAGTCCGGGAACGCCTGACGCGCCGCTTGCACGGCCGATTCAACTTGTTCAGTGGTGGCGCCGGCGCCGGACCACAGCACTTGCTGGGTCACCGGGTTCAGCGACTCGAAGACTTCGCCCTGACCGGCCAGCCATTCACCTGCAATGTATAGCGACTTCATTATTTCGACTCCCGTGCAGCGGACAACGGAACGGCGCGCACTTGATCGCCGGCGTTGAGTTGAAGACGTTTGGCCGTCAGCGGATCGACCACCAGCGTGCCGGCGGCGAAGCGTGCCGGTGCAGCGGTGATCCGGCAGTCTTCGCGCTTGCGGTTGTGAATGATGAACGGCGTGGCGTCGTCACCCGGCGTGCCGATGGCCAGCACCAGTGCCTGGCTGTCGCGCACCGCGCGGATCTTGCCGGTTTCGCATTCGATGGCCGGGCCGGCGTCGAAGATGTCGACGTAGCCCTGATAGCTGAAACCTTCGCTCTTGAGCATCGACAACGCCGGCTCGGTGTCCGGGTGAACCTGACCGATCACGTTGCGCGCGTCGGGCGACAGGAAGCAGGTGTACAACGGGAATTTCGGCATCAGTTCGGCGATGAACGCCTTGTTGCCCACGCCGGTCAGGTAGTCGGCCTGACTGAATTCCATTTTGAAGAAGTGTCGGCCCAGGCTTTCCCAGAACGGCGAGCGCCCGGCTTCGTCGGAGACACCGCGCATCTCGGCAATGATCTTGTTGCCGAACAGCTGCGGGAACTCGGCGATGAACAGCATCCGCGCCTTGGACAGCATGCGGCCGTTGAGGCCAGTGCGGTAGTCGGCATGGAGAAACAGCGAGCACAGTTCCGAGTTGCCAGTCAGGTCGTTGGCCAGGAACAGCGTCGGAATTTCGCGATAGATGTTCAGTTCTTGCGAAGCGCTGACGGTCAGACCGACGCGAAAGTTGTACCAAGGCTCACGCAGGCCAACGGCGCCAGCGATGGCGGAAATGCCCACCACGCGACCATCGTCGTCTTCGAGCACGAACAGATAGTCCGCATCGCCCCGCCCGGCTTCGCCGCGGAAAGTCTTCTCGGCCCAGCCGACCCGATGGGCCAGACGTTCTTCGTTGGCCGGCAAGGTGGTCAGGCCGGTGCCGGTGCTGCGGGCCAGGTCGATCAGAGCGGGTAAATCGCTGCTGCGTACGGGACGAACGATCATGCTATCTCCTCAAACGGGCCGCTAACGCCACCCGTGAAACTCGCTGCTTTACTAAGCATTCATTCTTTATAGGCATAGCAGCAGGCGTTAAACCGCCACCAGGCGCACGCTGGCACCTTCACCGACGCCCAGGGCTTCGGCCGCTTCCAGATCCAGGGTTACGGGTTTGCCCGGTGCGTAATCCAGTTCGAGCAATACCGCGCGGTAATCCTGCAACTGGGCGTTTGCCACCAGGTATTGACGACCGGCACCTTTGACCGGCTCACCGATTTTCACCGGCACCACACGGCTCTGGGCGATCGAACGGATCCCCGAGACACGGGCATGCAGGGTCGGACCGCCGTCGAAAATGTCGATGTAGTGATCGGTCTCGAAGCCTTCGCGCATCAGGATGTCGAAGGTGATCTGCGCCCGAGGGTGAACCTGGCCCATCGCTTCTTGCGCGGAGTCCGGCAACAGCGGCACATAGATCGGGTAATGCGGCATCAGCTCGGCGAGGAACGTCCGGCTCTTCAGACCGCACAAACGCTCGGCTTCAGCGTAGTTGAGGTCGAAGAAGTTGCGGCCGATGGCATCCCAGAACGGCGAGTCGCCATTTTCGTCGCTGTAACCGACGATCTCGGTCACCACGGAATCGGCGAAACGCTCCGGATGGCTGGCGACGAACAGCAAGCGGCCACGGGAGTTGAGCTCGGCCCAAGGCGAACCCACCAGCTCGCGCTGCACGTAGAAACTGGTCAGCAAGCTGTTGCCGGTCAGGTCGTGGCACTGCGAGAGTACGTGGATCTTGTTGTGAATCTTCAGCTCGCGGGAGGCGTGCACGAAGGTTTCGTTGCGGAAGCTGTAGAACGGCTCGGAGTAACCGGCCGACGCGACGATCGCCGAGCAACCGGCGAGTTTGCCGGTGGCGGTGTCTTCCAAGACGAAGAAATAGCTCTCTTCACCGTTGAAGCTGACTTCAGCGGCGAACGAGGCTTCGCTCGCGGCGATCTTGTCGCTCAGGCGTTCAACGTCATCCGGCAAGGAAGTGACACCAATCGGGCTGTCCGCAGCCAGACGCTGTACCTCGCCCAGATCAGCCATTTGCGCGGGGCGCATCACCAGCATGGTGTCACTCCTTAATCAAGAACAGGTCGACCCGTTTGGTCGACAGGGAAAAAATACCGGGTTCGTCCTGAAACGCCTTTGTAGGAGCCGGCTTGCTGGCGATGGCGATCGTTTGATCGCCGCAAGGCTTTCGGGCCTCATCGCCAGCAAGCCAGCTCCTACAGGGGGGGTGCGTCAGGACTGGTCCGGCATAAAAATTAGGTTCGACGCCTGAAAGGTCAGGCGTCGAAGGGTCTATCAGGCTTGCGTCAGTTTTGCTGCGGCGCGTTCGAAACGGTCCAGACCGGCATCGATATCGGCGTCTTCCACCACCAGGCTCGGGGCGAAACGCACCACGTCCGGGCCGGCTTGCAGAATCATCAGGCCTTCTTTTTCAGCGGCGTTGAAGATGTCCTTGGCCTTACCTTTCCAGGCATCGCTCAGCACACAACCAATCAACAGACCCAGGCCACGCACTTGCGTGAACAGGCCGTACTTCTCACCGATTTGCTCAAGGCGAGCCTTGAACTTGTCGTGCTTGGCGTTGACGCCGGCAAGCACTTCAGGGGTGTTGATCACGTCGATCACGGCTTCCGCGACAGCACACGCCAGCGGGTTGCCGCCGTAGGTGGTGCCGTGGGTGCCGACGACAAGGTGTTTGGCCAGGTCTTCGGTGGTCAGCATGGCTGCGATCGGGAAACCACCGCCCAGGCTCTTGGCGCTGGTCAGGATGTCCGGGGTCACGCCGTAATGCTGGTAGGCAAACAGCTTGCCGCTGCGGCCCATACCGGTTTGAACTTCATCGAACACCAGTAGCGCATTGTTCGCGTCGCACAGTTCGCGGGCACCTTGCAGGTAGGCCAGCTCGGCCGGCAGCACGCCGCCCTCACCCTGGATCGGTTCGAGCACCACGGCACAGGTCTTGTCGGAAACGGCGGCTTTCAAAGCGGCCAGATCGTTGTAAGGAACGTGGGTGATACCGGTAATTTTAGGACCGAAGCCGTCGGAGTACTTCGACTGGCCACCGACGTTCACGGTGAACAAGGTGCGACCGTGGAAGCTGTTCAGCGCGGCAATGATTTCGTACTTTTCACTGCCGAAACGATCGAAAGCCACACGCCGGGCCAGCTTGAAGGCAGCCTCGTTGGCTTCGGCGCCAGAGTTACAGAAGAACACACGCTCAGCAAAAGTGGCGTCGATCAGCTTATGGGCCAGGCGCAGGGCCGGCTCATTGGTGAACACGTTGGATACGTGCCACAGCTTGTTCGCCTGCTCGGTCAAGGCACCGACCAGCGCCGGATGCGCGTGGCCCAATACGTTTACGGCAATCCCGCCGGCGAAGTCGATCAGCTCGCGACCGGACTGGTCCCAAACGCGGGAACCGGCGCCACGCACTGGAATGAATGCGGCAGGCGCGTAGTTGGGAACCATTACCTGGTCGAAATCGGCGCGTTGTACCGCAGCGTGCTCAACGGACATCGGAGTCTCCTGAAAAGGAACACTCGCCTGAAACTGGCGAGCGATGGGGGGATTGTAAGGACAGTTTTCAGCCCGGCCTTGCCGCCAAGCGACAACTTCTTATAGCGCAAACCCCGGTTTTTCCCGGGTTTACGGCAATGCGACATATAGGGTCGCAAAGGCGCAGTTTAACTGGCGCAGAGCGTTTGCGGCAGGCTTGCTCCGTTGTAACCCATGGCCATTCGACGAGTGCGGTAAATATGTACCGCACGTCGTCCGTGTTCGCGGCGTTTCCTATGGCCTTATTCCAACTCGATGGCCACCTACAGCGCATGAATACCCAACACACCGATATCGCTTCCGATGCTTTCAGGCCGGACGCTCACTATCAGCACCTCATTAATGTGATCCCGTCCTGGCTCCGTCAGGCAACACCCCATCGCCGTGAGGCGCTGCGCAACAGCAGGCCAGGCATGCCGGCCGGTCTCAAGGATGCGCCGCCCCATCAGCATGCGGAACTGGGCAAGCTCATCGCCCGACAGGTGACCAGCCAGAATCAGGTCGATCAGATGATGGCAAAACTGCAGAGCCCCGCTGACTTTGCCGAGTCGCTGCTCGAACCGGCGCTCAAGACCCGATTCGGTCTGGAACTGGACCCTCGCAAAACCTTCCTTCACCTTTACATCCCGGATCACATCCCCTGGCTACGGTTGAAGTCCGGGGCTGCGCGTACCTGGACGGTGTCACTGGTCGATGCCGCGCTGCACAACTTTGAAAGCGCCGAGACCGAAGCAGACGCCTACGAGCCGGCCTCGACGTACATCACGCCTCCTGCTGCCAACGGGCAATTCGATACATTGCCGCAGATTCTGGAAAAGATGCCCATCACGGCATTCACAAGCCTCTGCCGTGAGCTGGACATTGGCCAGCGTTATAAAGAGTATCTGGAGGACAATCTTGGCATCAGCAATCCGGTAGCCGCGGCCATAGTGAAGTCGAAAATCCACGCCAGCCAGAAAGCCGCGCTCACCGCCGCCCTGCACATGGCGCAGATGCAAAAGCTGCTGGGCAGTGATGCCCACCAACTGATACTTGGCCTGCTCGACAACCTGCCGAATTTGAGGTTGCACGGTCAGCCCTGGGGCTGCCATGAACTGACCCTCATGAACTTTCCCCTGACCGGTATTGTGGTGTTTTCAGCGGATCTGGAGCGGGCGAAAGAAGTGTCCAGGGTAGTGGCCTACATTCCTGACGACCCCGAACATCCGATCAAGGAATACCCGTCGTCCGCCGCATTCGCCGAGGAGCTTGGTCAGCGCTTGCGCGCGCCCGAATACCAACAGTTCTTCAGCCGCTTCATCAATCACGAGGATCTTGGTCGCTTCTTCGCACAGTTGAACAACGAGCTTTCGTCCGTCACCTGGCAGCCCGTTCCGCCGGGCGATCCACGACCGACCTGGCGGGAACAGCCCAACGAACGTCCCAATCTGCGCATCGTGGCGACGCCGGTCCAAAGGCAGTTATTGACCTATTTTTTTCAGAGCAGACTTAACAAGATCCTCAACGATGCGCGAGTCATTGCAGTATCTACTGCAACGGTCGACCAAAAAGCGCGTTGGGCACTGTGGGATTCTTTCACCGAAATTGCCTCGTTCGTGCTGAACATCGCCGCCTTCATTGCGCTGCCGTTCGTGCCTTACCTCGGCGAACTGATGCTGGCCTATATGGCCTACCATCTGCTCGACGAAACCTTCGAAAGCATTGTTGACTGGGCCGAGGGTCACACCATCGAGGCCTTCGAGCACTTCATGCGGATGGTTGAATCTGCCTTGCAACTGGGTGCCTTCGCGGTGGGCGGTGCAATTGCGGCAGGAGAGCTTCGCGCGATCCTGCCTCGGGAAATTGTGCAGTTCATCGATCGTTTCAGTTCCGTGAAGCGGCCCAATGGCGATACCCGCTACTGGAAACCCGACCTGACTGCCTACGAGCAGCCCGTCACCCTCCCGGTGGACTCGAAACCGGACTCACTCGGACTGCACAAACATCAAGACAAAACCCTGTTGCCATTGGAAGGCAAACACTACGCGGTCAGCGAGGACTCCGTAATCGGCGAGCATCGCATCGACCATCCCTCCCGCCCTGAAGCCTACAAACCTCAGCTTAAACACAACGGCGCCGGTGCCTGGCAAACCGAACTCGACCAGCCACTAAGCTGGGACCAGGCCACCGTGCTGAGGCGAATCGGGCCTGACATGCAGCGCTTTTCCGAAAGCGAGCGCGAACGCATCCTCGCCATTAGCGGTTGCCACGAAGATGTCTTGCGCAAGATGCACGTAAATGGAGGGCAAGTGCCGCCGCTGTTGGCCGACACGCTTAAGCGCTTCAAGATCGATCAAGACATTCAAACGTTTATTCAGCAAATCGGCAGTGAGCTTCCGGAAAATCACCTCAAGGCCGATCCGGTGCTGCAACTTGAACTGCTCAATGAAAACGGCTATTGGCCGACGAACAAAGGGCTGCGGTTAACCGACGGAAGAGCGCAAACACTTTGGCAAAGTCCCGCCCCCGATGTGCCTGTTTTGCCGATCGATGCCACCAGACTCAACGACGGCGACCTGCTCAAAACCTTTCTCATGGCCTTGTCAGATACCGAAATAAAAACACTGATGGGCGAAGAGTTCGGTCTGCCCTCCCCGCCTATCGAAAGCCGTACACGCAGCTTGCGCCGAACATTGGCAGACATTGCCGAACGCAAGCGACAAGTCCTGTTCGACCAGCGTTATCGCACGCTCGAACGCGGCGCCTCTGGCGCCGTACAAACCCTCATGGATGCCGAAACCGGCTTGCCCACCAGCGTCGCAGAAGCACTCATGGGCATGGCGAACGATGCAGAGTTGCAGCTGCTCAAACGCGGAACCGTTTCCCCGCGATTAGAAGACCTGAGCCAAGAGGCCGGATTGCAGGTGCGCATTACCCGCGCCTACGAAGGACTTGAGTTGCCATCGGCCACGGCCAATCTCGACTCGGATCGATTGGCCCTGCACACCCTGGAAAACTTGCCCGGCTGGACAGGACAGTTGCGCCTGGAAATCCGTCACTACTCCTATGAAGGGCGCCTGCTCGACAGCCTTGGCACTGTGGACGCACCGGTTCGCAAGGTCCTTGTCCTTACCGAAGAAGGCGCTTACCAGCCCTTTGATAACACCGGCGAAGAACTCAGCGACTCGAACTCGCTTTACCACAGTCTTCTACAAGCAATGCCGGACAGTGAGCGGATCGCACTGAACATTCACATCGGCGAAAGTGCACGACTCCAACAATTGATTCGCCAACACACCTTGCGCCGCGATGCCTTGCGCGTATTGCTGGCTGAACACCCCAATTACAAACCCACCTTTGATCCGACAGTGATGCGCCTGCTCGGTGGCGGTGATGGCCATCGTCTGATGCCGAAGAATACGCCAACCCTGCAAGCCCGAGCCCAAACCCTGTTCCCGCATTTAACGGGCGAGGAACTTGAAGCTTTCGTCTTGCGCTTGCAGCAACACCCAAGCGGCCCTCGGGCAGAGTTGAGTCGTCTTATTGCCGACCACCAGCAACTTGTCGAAACGCTGTCGCCCTGGACTGATGAAATCCCGTTATTCATTCCCGACACTGAAATCAGGGTCACCCCCGAGCAATTCGCAACCCAGAAGCAAACCCGCCAGCAATTCGTGATCGATCTGCTGGACTGTTGGCGACAGCAATGGACCCTTCCCGAATCCATACTGGAAACGGTCGATCTCACTTTCTTCCGACCAATTATCGGGGAGTTGCCATCGTTGAGCGCCGACTTCAGCGCAGTCACCCTAGTGACACTGGATGGCAGTAGTGCGACGCGGGGCATTCACGAATTCCTGCGCAATTTTTCCGGTTTGCGCGCCCTCACATTACGCAATTTCAACTTGGGCGAACTTCCGGACCTGCTCAACTCACCGCAAATAAAGTCGCTGATTCTCAGCGACTGTTCAATTACCCTCAGCCCCGAAAACCAGACCACACTCGCAGGACTGCATCAGCTGACGACACTGGATCTGTACAAGAACCTGTTGGGGCAGGCGCCCGATGTGGAAAGCATGCCCGATCTGAACTACATCGATATGTCGCACACCGGCATTACCAATCTGCCACGCGGCTTGCTGACGCGTCCGCGCCTGCGCACTGCCCTGCTAAACGACAATCTGATCGAGGAATTGCCTCCAACGCTGTTCACGCTGCAACGCAGCACTCAGGAAGGCATCGACTTGGGCAGCAATCCTCTTTCTACAGCCAGTCGCGAGCACCTAAAGCAGCACTTCCAACAGACTTATCAAGACTTCGGGATTTTCGCCGCCGAGTCAGATATTCATCGTGTGCAAGCGTTGTACCCGGCGATGGATCAGGAAATCGCGAGCAGATTCGTTTATCTACTGCCCGGTACTTTGAGCGAGGGCCGAATCGTGCTGAGTCACCTTGAAGCCGAGCTCGTGACCCTCGAAAGCGATCTGTCTGCCTGGACCGCCGACGTCCCCGCCGTACACCCGCAAAGCAACCAACCGTTCAATGCACAGCAACTGCTAATCGAACACTCGACCCGGGACGAATTCAGGCAGCTTGTGTTGCGCTGCTGGCGTCGAGAAAGCGAACTGGATGACTTCAACGACTTGATGCAGCCGACCTTTGATTTGAGCCTGGACACCTTGATTACCGGTGATCTGCCAACCTTGAGCGCTGACTTCAGCCACGTCTCGACGGTTTATCTGAACAGTCAATCCGGACTCACCACAGGTGTCACACGGTTTCTGGAACGCTTCCCGAAACTCAAGACCATCAGCATTCGCGACTTCCCCCTCGGCGATATTCCGGAGTCGATTTTCCGCATGGGCGACCTGACCTCGCTCAATTTCGCCGATTGCAACATCACCCTGACTGCGCAGACTGCCTCGAACCTGGCCGAAATGACGCGCCTTAACTTCCTGGATCTGAGCAACAACCCATTGGGGCTCTCACCGGACATCAGCCAGATGACCGAACTGGCCACTTTGCAGCTGGATAACTGCGGCCTCACCGAGCTACCTTCCGGATTGTTGCATCTCACCAGCTTGGTAACAGCGGATCTGAGCGGCAATGCCATCACCGCGATACCCCATGACATTTTGGAGCTGCCAACGGAAATCGCCGAAAGCATCGACCTGCGCGGCAATCCGCTATCCGAAGAGAGTGTGCAAATCCTGATCGCCTATTTCAGGCGGACCAACATCGACTTTGGCGTGGAAGCTGTGATCGAACGAGCAGAAATGGAGGTCTCGACATCTGAGGATTCCGCCCCCGACGAGTAAACGGTCAGACGCGGATCAACCGCGCTCCGACGGCACCGACGACAATTCGAACGGACTGCTGCTGCGCCGCTGGTTGCGATCTTCCCGCGGCGTGGCACCGAAGAAATTGCGGTAGGCGCTGGAGAAATGCGGCCCCGAGGAAAAGCCGCACGACAGGCCGATCTGGATGATCGACTTGCTGGTTTGCATCAACATCTGCCGGGCCTTGTTCAGGCGCAGCTCCAGGTAATACTGGCTCGGCACACGGTTGAGGTATTGCTTGAAGATCCGCTCCAGCTGCCGGCGGGACACGCACACGTGCTGGGCGATTTCGTCGGTGGTCAGCGGTTCTTCGATGTTGGCTTCCATCAGCAACACCGCTTGGGTGAGCTTCGGATGGCTGGAACCGAGACGGTTCTGCAACGGAATGCGCTGACGTTCACCGCCCTCGCGGATGCGCTCGACCACCAATTCTTCAGACACCGCTCCGGCCAGTTCGGCACCGTGATCACGGGCGAGCACCGCCAGCAGCAAGTCGAGCACCGACATGCCGCCACACGCCGTCAAACGATCGCGGTCCCAGTCGAACAAATGGCTGGTGGCGATGACTTTCGGGAAACGTTCGGCGAAATCGTCCTGCCAGCGCCAGTGCACGGCAGCGCGATAGCCGTCGAGCAAACCGAGTTGCGCCAACGGGTAGACACCGGCAGACAAACCGCCAATCACGCAACCGGCGCGCACCAGTTGCTTGAGCGCGCTACTCAGTGCTGGCGCCAAAGTGGTGGGTGGCTCGTCGGCGAGCAGGAACAATTTCTGAAAGTTTTCGAGCTTGCCGGTCCAGGGTTCACCGGGCAATTGCCAGGTGCTTTCGCTCGGCGCTTCGGCCTGCAGGAACGACAGTTCGTAAACCACGTCCGGATGCACACGCTGGGCAACGCGCAAGGCCTCCTCAGCCAGCGCAAGCGTCAGTGCTTTAGTGCTGGGCCAAATCAGGAAACCAATTCGATGGGCAGTCATGGCGGGCAATCCGAAACGAAGAACGGTGATGAAGGCATGGGCCAATGCTAGCCCGTAAATGAACGCAAATCTCAAAACCAACAAAGAACTCTTGTGGGAGCTGGCTTGCCAGCGATGGCGGTCTGTCTGTGCAAAAAATGCAAGCTGACCCTACGCTATCGCTGGCAAGCCAGCTCCCACAGGAATTGGGGGCCTGCCGCTAATTTGCGAAGCATGCACTATCACGGTGCACAACGGCAGTCTTGATTACTTCAGGCTGCCGGACAGGAATTGCTGCAAGCGCTCGGATTGCGGGTTCACCAGCACTTCGCGCGGGTTGCCGCTTTCTTCGACCACACCTTTGTGCAGGAACACCAACTGGTTCGACACTTCACGGGCGAAGCCCATTTCGTGGGTCACCACGACCATGGTCCGGCCTTCCTGGGCCAGGGCCTGCATGACCTTCAATACGTCGCCGACCAGTTCCGGGTCGAGGGCCGAGGTCGGTTCGTCGAACAGCATCACTTCCGGTTCCATCGCCAGCGCACGGGCAATCGCCACGCGCTGCTGTTCGCCGCCGGACATGTGCCCCGGGTAAGCATCTTTGCGATGGGCCACGCCGACCTTGTTCAGGTAGTGCTCGGCCTTTTCACGGGCCTCGGCCTTGGACACGCCCAGCACATGCACCGGCGCTTCCATGATGTTTTCCAGCGCGGTCATGTGCGACCACAGGTTGAAATGCTGGAACACCATCGACAGGCGCGAACGCATGCGCTGCAACTGTTTCGGGTCCGCGGCTTTCATGGCGCCGTCCTTGTTCGCCACCAGCTTCAACTCTTCGTTGTTGAGCAGAATCCTGCCGGCGTGCGGCTGCTCCAGCAGGTTGATGCAGCGCAGGAAGGTACTTTTGCCGGAGCCACTGGAGCCGATGATGCTGATCACATCGCCAGCCGCCGCTTTCAGGGACACGCCCTTGAGCACTTCGTGACTGCCATAGCGTTTATGCAGGTCTTGGACTTCAAGTTTGTACATGCGGTCGGTTCTCACAAAAACAGTCAGTCAGTCGTTGAGCAAGCGCCCGTGACGCAGCGCTTCGCGCCCCGCCACCTTGGCCAGCCAGAAACCGGGTTGGGCATAACGCAGCCGTTCAATGGCAAACAGCACCCCGGACGTACCAGCACACACCGTGCTGACCCGATCCGACAACGGATCGATCACTTCAAAAATCTCGTCACCTGCCTCAACCCATTCGCCGGGTTGACGCAGGAAACTCACCACGCCGGGATGCGGCGCGAACAGCAATTCGGTGCCTTCGAACGGCAGGCCTTCGCAAGCGTCCTGCGCAGGTTTGGGCCATTCACCGCTGATCAATCCCTGCTCGGCGAGGAACGCCAGAATGCCTTCGGCGTAGGCTTCGGTTTCAGCGCGACCGGTGTCGGCTTGACCACCCAATTCCAGGGTCGTCGCCAGACACGCCAGTGGAATCTGCGCGTCCGGGAACAGGCGCGACAGGCGCAACCACGGCAGCGAACAGGCCTCGTCGAAGGAGCTGCCGCCGGAGTCTTCCGCCAGCAAGCCAACCCGCACATTCAAGTGTGCAGCCAATGAGCGCCACTGCGGCCAGTGCTGCGGCAAGGCGTACATGTGCAGCGCCGCTTCGGCATCGCAATGCAGGTCCAGCACCACATCGGCGGTGCAGGCATGGCTGAGCAAGATGCGTTGCATGCCCTGCAACTGGCTGCTGGCCGGAGGCAGTGCGGCCAGATGATCGGCCATCGCCTGACGGATCAACTGGATATTGGCGTGTGGATCATCGCCGAGGCTTTCGGCCAACGCAGACGCAACCGGCGCGCTCAGCTCAACGAAATCGCGATTGAAATTCTTGCCGCTGCCGGCCTCGAAACGCCCTTGATGATTGCCCTGAAGCAGTTGACCGAGGCCCAGTGGATTAGCCACCGGCACCAGTTCGATCACGCCGTTCAACAGGCCTTGGGTTTCGAGTTCGGCCAGACGCTTTTTCAGCGCCCAAGCCGTGCGCATGCCCGGCAGTTCATCGGCGTGCAAACTGGCCTGGATGTAGGCCTTGCGCTCGCCACTGCCGAAGCGAAACACCGAAATCTGGCGTTCGCTGCCCAGGTGGCTCCACGGCAATGAATGATCGATGCGTTCCATATCAGTGCTTCCGCGGGGCCAGGTAGCCCAACCAACGGCGCTCGGCCAGTTTGAACAGCTTCACCAGGATGAAGGTCAGGCACAGGTAGAACACGCCGGCGGTGATGTACGCCTCGAACGGCAGGTAAAACTGGGCGTTGACCGTGCGCGCGGCACCGGTGATGTCGATCAGGGTCACGATGGAAGCCAGACTGGTGGTCTGCAGCATCATGATCACTTCGTTGCTGTACTGCGGCAGCGCACGACGCAGGGCCGACGGCAGGAGGATGCGCTTGTACATCTTGTACCGCGACATGCCCATTGCCTTGGCCGCTTCGATCTCACCGTTCGGCGTGGCGCGCAGGCTGCCGGCAATGATTTCGGCGGTGTAGGCGCTGGTGTTGATGGCGAATGCCAGGCACGCACAGAACGTTGCGCTGGACAGCCACGGCCAGAGGAAGCTTTCGCGTACCGCTTCGAACTGCGCCAGACCGTAGTAGATCAGGAACAGCTGCACCAGCATCGGCGTGCCACGAATGACGTAGGTGTAGAGCCAGGCCGACATGTTGACGACCGGGTTCTTCGAGACGCGCATCAAGCCCAACGGCAACGCACACAGCAGGCCGAAAAACAGCGACAGCGCGAGCAATTTGAGGGTGGTCACCAGGCCGCCCAAGTACAGGGGCATGGCCTCCCAAATGACGTTGTAGTCGAAGATCATAGATCAGCCGCCCTTACGCCTACCGAGTAGCGCTTCTCAAGGTGACGCAATGCCAGCAACGAGACACTGGTGATCACCAGGTACATCGCCGCCACTGCGAGGAAGAAGGTGAAAGGCTCGCGGGTAGCATCTGCCGCCTGCTTGGCCTTGAACATCATGTCTTGCAGACCCACCACCGAAATCAGCGCAGTGGCCTTGGTCAAGACCAGCCAGTTATTGGTGAAGCCCGGAATCGCCAGGCGAATCATCTGCGGCACCAACACCCGGAAGAACACCTGAAAACTGCTCATGCCGTAAGCCATGCCGGCTTCAGCCTGACCCTTGGGGATCGCCATGAACGCGCCACGGAAGGTTTCCGAGAGGTACGCTCCGAAGATGAAACCCAGGGTGCCAATACCGGCGGCCAACGGGTTCAGGTCAATGTAATCGTCGAAACCGAGCAGCGGCGCGACGCGGTTGAGCAAGTCCTGACCACCGTAGAAAATCAGCAGGATCAGCACCAGGTCGGGAATCCCGCGGATCACCGTGGAATACAGATCGCCCAGCCACGCCAGCCAACGCACCGGCGACAGACGCAGCGCCACGCCGATCAGGCCCAGGACGATGGCGAGGGCCATGGACGACAAGGCGAGCTGAAGCGTCAGCCAAGCGCCATCGAGGATGACAGCCCCGTAGCCTTTCAACATGATTCAGGTCCTCGAAAGTTGGGATGAAAAAATGGCGCAAACCTCAGAGATTCTGTTGCTTGCGCCATTTCGGACTGTTCGTTGCGACGTGTTTACTTGCCGTAAATGTCGAAGTCGAAGTACTTGTCCTGGATTTGCTTGTACTTGCCGTTTTCGCGAATGGCAGTGATCGCGGTGTTGATCTTGTCTTTCAGCGCGTCACCCTTGCGAACCGCGATACCCACGCCGTCGCCGAAGTATTTGACGTCGGTGAATGCCGGGCCAACGAAGGCGAAGCCTTTACCGGCGTCGGTTTTCAGGAAGCCGTCATTCAACAGGGTAGCGTCTGCCACGGTACCGTCGAGGCGACCGGCGGACACGTCGAGGTAAATTTCGTTCTGCGAACCGTATGGCTTGATCTCGGCACCCAGCGGGGCCAGGACTTCGCGGGCGAAACGCTCGTGGATCGAACCACGTTGCACGCCGATGTTCTTGCCCTTGAGCTCGGTCAGGCCCTCGCTGACCTGCGTGCCTTCCTTCATGACCAGGCGAGCCGGGGTGTTGTAGTACTTGTTGGTGAAGTCCACGGATTTCTTGCGGTCTTCAGTGATCGACATGGACGACAGGATCGCGTCGATCTTGCGCACTTTGAGTGCCGGGATCAGACCGTCGAACTCTTGCTCGACCCACACGCACTTGACCTTCATCTCTTCGCACAGGGCGTTGCCGATGTCGTAGTCGAAACCAACGATGCTGCCGTCCGGCGCTTTGGAAGCGAACGGAGGGTAAGCCGCTTCGATACCAATTTTCAGAGGCTTTTCATCGGCGAAGGTTGGCAGGGACAGCACGGACAGTGCCAGGGCGCCAAGCAGCACGAGTTTCTTCATCTTGGGACTCCATCGGTAAAGGGCTGAAACGGCAGAGTGAGCGATAGCCCAATATGCGAATGAGTGGAACCGGAAAGCGTTGCTGCGTCTTACGTCGCGTGTGCGAAATTTCAACACAGGCAACGACGAGCGAGTGATCGGCATTCTAACGACAGGCCCGAAGCCGATATTTCTTCAATGCGACAACTAGTTACAGATGCACCGAGAAAGCCGTTTGAGCACGTTGACAGCCCTGCAAAATCATGCAAAGGCAAAAGACAGTGAACCGATCTTAACTGCAAATTGCGGGCCTATTATTGGCAAAGCCTTCTAATCCGGCAAGCGCAGCGTTGGGTCTTATTTTATGCGGGGGGTTCTCAGGCCCTGAATGGGTGCTTTGCGTTTCCCTATGCCCCGGATCGGCGCTGGCGGTTACACATTCAGTAACCCGGGAGATCGTGGGTAACAGTGGGAAACCTCCCACAGATGAAGCCGATAATTATTGGCCCATGCTTAGTTGCTGTCTGACAGACCGCCATCGCGGGCAAGCCCGCTCCCACCGTTTTTGTGGCGTGGCTCAGATCGCGCGCACACCGAAAATACTTGTGGGAGCTGGCTCGCCAGCGATGAGGCCAGCCCAGCCAACACAAGACCCTCAGCCACAAAAAAGCCCCGCCAGGCTCGACACCTGACGGGGCTTTCTACGACTCAGAATCAGCGCTTACGCAACATTCATCGTCTTATGCGTATCAATCAAATGCTGCACCACACCCGGATCGGCCAGGGTGGAGATATCGCCCAACCCATCGTACTCAGCGGTCGCAATCTTGCGCAGAATCCGGCGCATGATCTTGCCCGAACGGGTTTTCGGCAGCCCCGGCGCCCACTGGATGACATCCGGCGAAGCGATCGGACCGATCTCCTTGCGCACCCAGTTTTTCAGTTCGAGGCGCAGTTGCTCGTTCGGCTCTTCACCATTTTTAAGGGTGACGTACACGTAGATGCCCTGCCCTTTGATGTCGTGCGGCACACCAACAACAGCAGCCTCGGCAACTTTCGGGTGCGCAACCATCGCACTTTCGATCTCGGCGGTGCCCATACGGTGGCCGGAAACGTTGAGCACGTCGTCCACGCGACCGGTGATCCAATAGTAACCATCGGCATCACGACGAGCGCCGTCACCGGTGAAGTACATGCCACGGAAAGTCTTGAAGTAAGTGTCGACGAAACGATCATGGTCGCCGTACAGCGTGCGCGCCTGACCTGGCCACGAGTCGAGAATCACCAGGTTGCCCTCGGCCTCGCCTTCGATAATGTTGCCGAGGTTGTCCACCAGCGCCGGCACCACGCCGAAGAACGGACGTGCCGCAGAACCTGGCTTGAGCGCGTGAGCGCCCGGCAGCGGGCTCATCATGTTGCCGCCGGTTTCGGTTTGCCACCAGGTATCAACGATCGGGCAGCGGGACTTGCCGACATTCTTGTAGTACCAGTCCCACGCTTCCGGGTTGATCGGCTCGCCGACCGAACCCAACAGGCGCAGGCTGCTGCCATCAGCACCTTCAACAGCCGCAGTACCCGAGGCCATCATGGCGCGGATCGCAGTCGGCGCGGTGTAGAGGATGTTGACCTTGTGCTTGTCGACGATCTTCGCCACCCGGGTGATGTCCGGATAGTTCGGCACGCCTTCGAACAGCAGCGTGGTCGCGCCATTGGCCAGCGGGCCGTAGACGATGTAGCTGTGGCCGGTGACCCAGCCGACGTCGGCGGTGCACCAGTAGATTTCGCCCGGACGGTAGTCGAACACGCGCTCGTGGGTCATGGCGGCGTACAACAGATAACCGCCAGTGGTGTGCTGCACGCCCTTCGGCTTGCCGGTAGAACCGGAGGTGTAAAGGATGAACAGCGCTTCTTCGGCGCCCATCTCTTTCGGCGCACACACGGTGCCGGCCACTTTCATCAGGTCTTCGTACCAGATGTCACGATGCTGGTTCCACTTGATGTTGCCACCGGTGCGCTGGCACACGATGACTTTCTGGATGCTGCTGGTTTCCGGGTTGGTCAGGGCGTCGTCGACGTTGGCCTTGAGCGGGATTTTCTTGCCGGCACGAATGCCTTCGTCAGCGGTGATTACCACTTTCGACTTGCAGTCGATGATGCGGCCGGCCAGGGCTTCCGGCGAGAAACCGCCGAACACCACCGAATGAATCGCGCCGATCCGGGTGCAGGCCAGCATGGCGACCACGGCTTCGGGGATCATCGGCATATAGATAGTCACTACGTCGCCGCGGTGAACGTCCTGGCCACGCAGGGCGTTGGCGAATTTGCAGACTTGTTCGTGCAGTTCGCGGTAGGTGATGTTGCGGCTTTCGGAAGGGTCATCGCCTTCCCAAATGATTGCGACTTGATCGCCGCGCTCGGCCAGATGACGATCGAGGCAGTTGTAGGAAACGTTCAGGGTGCCGTCGGCGAACCATTTGATGTCGACATGGTGATCGTCGAAGGAAGTCTGCTTCACCGTGGTGAAAGGCTTGATCCAGTCGAGGCGCTTGGCTTGCTCGCGCCAGAAGCCGTCCGGGTTGACGACCGACTGCTGGTACATGGCCTTGTAGGTCGCCTCGTCAGTCAGCGTATTGGCCAGAACCTCGGGACGAACGGGATACAGGGAAGCCGCACTCATCTTTCTTACCTCGGTGGAATAGTTGTTTTTGTATGACCACGTTGTAGCCCGGGCCGGGCCTATAGAACCATTCGACGATGGTAGTAACAAGGCCCTACAAAATGTCGTGAATACGTAATCCAAAGACTTCCTGTCGCCCCCGAACCCTGTAGGAGCTGGCTTGCCAGCGATGACGGCCTTTCTGACACACCGCGTCGCCAATATCGCCAGCAAGCCGGCTCCTACAAGTTGTTTCAATGATTGTTACGAAAACTGTCAAAGGTGTTTATCAAAACCACGGCTATATGAATGTAACCCCCACGCCTAAAATTCGCCCCGCCAACCCGGCAACTGAGTTAACCAAGTTACAGCCCCCACGAAGGCAGTTAACCCAAATCCAAGTAGTCAGATCCACACGCAACCCCATAAAGGTTGCGTGACCCCACTCGACCTCAGAAAGGTAAATTTCAGATGAAAGCTTTATTGGTTCTGGCCCTCAGCAGTCTGTGCGTAACCGCCATGGCAGACGAGGTCCAGACTGATGTCGCACAGCAACAACCCGCCATCGAGGAATACACTTACTCAACACACCTGGACATCGCCAAAGTTATTTCCATGAGCGAAGTTCCGAATGTGTGTGAAGTTGTGCCGATGAAAATGGAATATGACGATTCAAAAGGTCAACGCCATATTCTGCGCTACAGCGTTATGGGTAACGGCTGCTCCGGCGGCTGATGGTGACTGCACCGAATCGGCACCTTTGAGCTGATCGCTGAAGGTCGATTTCAGCCCGATTCCGGTCGGGCTCAGTTGTGTCTGGAGTCGTCGAAAAGCGTTTCGAAACACAAGATGTAGTGAAAAAAGCCGTTTTTTGATTGTTTTTTGAGCAAAACCGATTTCAAGCATTTTTTGCGAAAAAAAATCTTCACCCGCCAAAGCCCTGTAAACCCTCGCTCCGACCGAAAAACCTGCCCTTTCGACCGCCCCATGCGCGGATTCGCCCCACCACGCCCGCGAAAATTTCCCTATAATGCCGCTTTAAACGGGCCTGCAATATTCCCTTACAGGGATTAAAAGCCAGTCTGAAGCCCCGCAGTCGCATTCCATGCTTGCTGCGCCCATCAGAGGCTCTCGGAACCCCGTACAAAATTCTGTTTTATTGCTTGCCTCGGCTGGTGCAAAAAACGATTCCTTTAGATCCAACGCGGCCAGTACGGTCGTGTGAAATACCAACCAATCAATTTCACACGGGCAATCTGGCCCTCACGCAGGAGACGACACGTCATGCTGAGCTGGGACGAATTCGACAAAGAAGACACGGAAGTAGCAGTCAAGAGCGCTAACGCTGGCCACGCCACCGAAGCCAACATGGACCGTCTCGACAGCGCTGGCGGTGCCGCCGCCCTCGAAGCCCGCGCCGTAACCGCCGCTGACTCCGCTGCCGTTGCCCGCGCCAAAGCTGCCCTGGATTCTCTCGACGTCGCCGAAGGCCTCGCCGAACTCGAAGGCGCCTCCGCCCGTGTCGCCGTTGACGAAAAGCGCATGATCAACTGCCGCGCCGACCTCAACCAACTCGTGCCATTCAAGTACGACTGGGCCTGGCAGAAGTACCTGGACGGCTGCGCAAACCACTGGATGCCGCAAGAAGTCAACATGACCGCCGACATCGCCCTCTGGAAAAACCCGGAAGGCCTGACCGACGACGAGCGCCGCATCGTGATGCGCAACCTCGGCTTCTTCTCCACCGCCGACTCCCTGGTTGCCAACAACCTGGTCCTGGCCGTGTACCGCCTGATCACCAACCCGGAATGCCGCCAGTACATCCTGCGCCAGGCGTTCGAAGAGGCGATCCACACCCACGCCTACCAGTACTGCATCGAATCGCTGGCCATGGATGAAGGCGAGATCTTCAACATGTACCACGAGATCCCATCGGTCGCGAAAAAAGCCACCTGGGGCCTCAAATACACCCGTTCGATCTCCGATCCGAAGTTCGAAACCGGCACCGTCGAAACCGACAAAGAGTTGCTGCGCAACCTGATCGCCTACTACTGCGTTCTGGAAGGCATCTTCTTCTACTGCGGCTTCACCCAGATCCTCTCCATGGGCCGTCGCAACAAAATGACCGGCGTCGCCGAGCAGTTCCAGTACATCCTGCGCGACGAATCCATGCACCTGAACTTCGGCATCGACGTGATCAACCAGATCAAAATCGAAAACCCACACCTGTGGGATGCCGAGATGAAGGAAGAAGCCTCGCAGATGATCCTGCAAGGCACTCAGCTGGAGATCGAATACGCCCGCGACACCATGCCTCGCGGCGTACTGGGCATGAACGCGGCGATGATGGAGGACTACCTGAAGTTCATCGCTAACCGTCGTTTGTCGCAGATTGGTTTGAAAGAAGAGTATCCAGGGACGACTAACCCGTTCCCTTGGATGAGCGAGATCATGGACTTGAAGAAAGAGAAGAATTTCTTTGAGACGCGGGTTATTGAGTATCAGACTGGTGGGGCGTTGAGCTGGGATTGATTTCCGAGCTTGCCGCGATTTGACGACTTGAATCGGCAAATTGAACATCTGAAAGCCCCGATATAATCGGGGCTTTTTTATGGCGTAGGAAAACTCTTACTCACGCTCTCAGCAAATGCAAAAGCTCCTACAGCAATTCCAGATCTATCCACATTAGGCTGCGGGATTTGCCCTATCTATCGAACGATCACACGCATAGAAGCGTGTCAGTGGCTAAGCCTTGGTGGCGGAAGCTAGCTCAGGTGTTTCAGTAGTTGAACCATTTGGTGTGCTAAGTGACTTGTTTGTAGGAGTGCTCGCGAGATCCATCGCTATTTTCTGTAGGAATTTTCGTAGACAGTAAGCGTCCGGCCAACACAC
>NZ_JSAK01000047.1 GCF_000802965.1 Pseudomonas fluorescens
AACATAGAATCTCCCACAGGGACTTCAGGTGAGTGAAATATTGTGTACGACGCAGATCCTGTGTGAGCTGGCTTGCCAGCGATGAGGGCCTCATTGACAGCACAGATCCCGGAACTGTCATCAACCTCGGCTAGGCTCAGCAGGTTTATCCCCAAGAGCACCCACCATGGCCAAAGGCTTGTCGCTGTTTTTTTTGCTGCTGATCAGTGTCTCGGCGCATGCCGAGAACTGGCCTGGGCAACAGTGGCCGACCGGCCCGACCATTACAGGCCCGGCGCTTCAGGCGCTTGAGGGCTACGCATTTCCACCCCGCAACGACACCACCCGTCAAGGCATCCGCACCGATGCCTTGTTGGTGATCCGCGACGGTCAATTGATCTACGAACGCTACGCCGGGCCGACCACCGCTGAAACCCCGCACCTCACGTGGTCCATCAGCAAAAGCCTGATGGCCACGGTTCTCGGTGTGGCCTATGGCGAAGGCCGGTTCAAGCTTCAGGATCCAGTGGCCAAATTTTACCCGGCACTGAACAAACATCCGGACATGACCATGGCCGACCTGCTGCACTGGGCCTCCGGTCTCGACTGGCAGGAAGACTACGAATACGCGCCGTTGAAGTCGTCGGTGGTGGCCATGCTCTACACCCGTGGTCACTCGGACATGGCGGCGTTCACTGCCGATCACGACACCTACGCGGCACCGGGCAAAGCGTTTCGCTATTCCAGCGGCGACAGCAATCTGTTGTCCGCTGCACTGAAAACCATCGTTGGCCCGCATCGTTACGCGGACTATCCGTGGACCGCGCTGTTCGAGCCGCTGGGCATTCGCCGGGCGATCTGGGAAACCGATGCCGCGGGGACTTTCGTCGCTTCGTCTTATGCCTATCTCACCGCTCGGGATCTGGCGCGCATCGGTCTGTTGATGGCTCGGGACGGTCGCTGGGGCGACAAACAACTGCTGCCCAAAGACTGGATCGCCTTCAATCGCGAGCCCTTCGCTCACTACCGCGCCCATCAGGATGAGGCGGTGCCCGGCGGTCACTGGTGGCTCAATCGTGCTGTAGATAGCGCTGCGCAACCCTGGCCCGATGCGCCCACCGACACCTTCGCCGCGCTGGGTCATTGGGGCCAGGCGATGTATGTGATCCCCAGCGAAAACCTGGTGATCGTGCGCTACGGCGATGACCGCGACGGCAGCTACCGCCATAACGAATTGCTCAAACTCGCGCTGAAGGCTTTTGCCGGGAAGTTGCAGCCATGAGCGGTTTCATCAGGCGTCGACCGATCAGTTCATTGTTGTTGCTCCTGCTGCTCACCTTGCTCGGCTGGATCTGGCACGAGCGGGTGGCGCTGTGGGCGTTCCCCGACATCATCAGCGCCTACACCGCCAAGGAATATTGCTCGTGCCGTTACGTGATGAACAACGACGTCGAGTACTGCCGTGGCTACGTGAAGCAATGGTTGCCCACCAGCGAGTTTACCGATGATGCCGCCAGCAAGCGCATCACCGTCAGCGGCATGGGCCGCAGCAACAGCGCCGCCTGGATCGGCGAACACCAAGGCTGCCGCCTATCGCCCTGATCGCATCGACGCCTTTGTGGCGAGGGAGCTTGCTCCCGCTCGGCTGCGCAGCAGTCGCAAAGTCAGCGACGCGGTGAATCAGACACGCCGCGGTTGCCGGTTTTGGCGCTGCTTCGCAGCGCAGCGGGAGCAAGCTCCCTCGCCACAAGGGGCCGCCAGTGAGATCGACGGCCATCAGGTTCCACACCGTGGAACCACATTCGATTGTCCTCGCGCGCGACTCGCGGTTATCTGGCGGTGAGCGCGACCTGCCTTTGATGTGTCGCGAAATCAAAACGAACAAAAAGAACGGGAATTCACCCGGCCCGAGGACAATCGTCATGACCCGACATCAGCACATTCTCGCCTGGCTCAACGACGTGGCCAGCGACTTGCACGCCACCCGACAGGACATCCACGCCCACCCGGAACTCGGCTTCGAGGAAAACCGCACCTCGGCGCTGGTGGCCAAATCGCTCGAAGCGTGGGGTTACGAAGTGCACACCGGCATCGGCAAGACCGGTGTGGTCGGCGTCCTGCGCAATGGCAGCAGCCCGCGCAAACTCGGGATACGCGCGGACATGGACGCGCTACCGATCATCGAAAATACCGGCGCCGCCTATAGCAGCCAGCATCAGGGCTGCATGCACGCCTGTGGGCACGACGGCCACACCACAATGTTGTTGGGCGCGGCGCGGTACCTGGCGGCAACCCGGCAGTTCGACGGCACCCTGACCCTGATTTTCCAACCGGCCGAAGAAGGCCAGGGCGGTGCCGAAGCGATGCTTGCCGATGGCTTGCTCGAACGTTTTCCCTGCGATGCATTGTTCGGCATGCACAACATGCCGGGCCTGCCTGCCGGGCATTTGGGTTTTCGTGAAGGGCCGATGATGGCTTCGCAGGATTTGCTCACCGTCACCATTGAAGGCGTCGGCGGCCACGGTTCGATGCCGCATCTGGCGGTCGACCCGCTGGTGGCGGCGGCGAGCGTGGTGATGGCGTTGCAGACCGTGGTCGCGCGCAACATCGATGCGCAGCAGGCGGCGGTAGTGACGGTCGGCGCATTGCAGGCCGGGGAGGCAGCCAACGTGATTCCACAACAGGCAATCCTGCGCCTGAGCCTGCGTGCATTGAACGCCCAAGTGCGTGAACAAACCCTCGACCGCGTGCGCGCAATCATCGAATCGCAAGCCCAAAGTTTCGGTTGCAGCTCACGTATCGAACATCGCCCCGCCTACCCGGTGCTGGTCAACCATGCCGCCGAAACCGAGTTCGCCCGTCAGGTCGGTGTCGAATTGGTGGGCGCCGACGCGGTAGACGGCAACACCCCCAAACTCATGGGCAGCGAAGACTTCGCCTGGATGCTGCAACGCTGCCCCGGTGCTTACCTTTTCATCGGCAACGGCGTGTCGCGGCCGATGGTGCACAACCCCGCGTACGACTTCAACGACGACATTCTCCTGACCGGCGCGGCGTACTGGGGCGCGCTGACCGAGAGCTGGCTCAAGCCGGCCTGACCTCCTCACTTTCTACTGCCGCTGGACCGGGCACGCGCTGTCGTGCCCGTCATCACCCAATAGGTTTTTGGAGAGTTCCCCATGCAGACTTCGAGCACTGGCGTTTCGCGTACCCGGCAAGTGGTCGCCGCCGTTATCGGCAATGCGCTGGAATGGTATGACTTCATCGTTTACGGCTTTCTGGCGAGCATCATCGCCCGGCAATTTTTCCCGTCTGAAGACGAATACGCATCGCTGCTGATGGCGCTGGCGACCTTCGGCGTTGGCTTCTTCATGCGCCCGGTGGGCGGCATTCTGTTGGGCATGTACTCGGACCGCAAAGGCCGCAAGGCAGCGATGCAGATGATCATCCGCCTGATGACCGTGTCTATCGCATTGATCGCCTTCGCGCCGAACTACGCCGCGATCGGCATGGGCGCACCGTTGCTGATCGTGGTTGCACGCATGCTCCAGGGCTTCGCCACGGGCGGCGAATACGCCAGCGCCACGGCGTTCCTGGTGGAGAGTGCGCCCGCGCATCGCAAGGGTTTGTACGGCTCGTGGCAATTGGTCGGGCAGTGCCTGGCGGTGTTTGCCGGGGCGGGGATGGTGGCGCTGTTCACTCACCTGCTGACGCCTGAGGCGCTGGACAGCTGGGGCTGGCGGATTCCGTTCATGATCGGCTTGCTGATTGGCCCGGTAGGTCTGTGGATTCGCAAGCATATGGAAGAGCCGGAAGAGTTTCTCGAAGCGCGTAAACAGGCCAAAGGCGAGAGCCCGAGCCTGATGCAAGTGATCCGCGAACATCGCCGCGCCATTCTGGTGTCGATGGGCCTTGCGTGTGGTGCGACCGTGTCGTTCTACGTGGTGCTGGTGAACATGCCGACGTTCGCCCACAAGAATCTCGGCCTGCCGCTGGACCAAGTGCTGCTGGTGCAAATGCTGGCCGTGGCGCTGATGACTGTGATCATTCCATTGTCCGGGGCACTCTCGGATCGCCTCGGCCGACGCCCGGTATTGATGGCCTTCACCCTGGCGTTTTTCCTGATGGTGTATCCGTTGTACGTGTGGGTCGCGGCGGCGCCTTCCATCGAGCGCTTGCTGGTGATGCAACTGTTGCTGTGCAGCGCGATTGGCGGCTTTTTCGGCCCGGCACCGACCGCGCTGGCCGAGCAGTTTCCGATTGAAGTGCGTTCTACCGGCGTGTCGGTGGCGTACAACGTCGCGGTGATGGTCTTCGGCGGTTTTGCGCCGCTGATCGTGACTTGGTTGAGCAAAGTGTTGGCCACGCCGGTAGCGCCATCGTTCTATGTATTGTTCGCTTGCCTGCTGACGCTGTTGGGCACTTACTGCATGCAGGAAGCACCACGGGCAAAGCGATCCGTTGCACTTAACCTTGGGGTGAAATCTTGAGCATGAATCCGATTGTTGAAATGGACGCCGATGCGCTGTCCCGGGCCATCCACGGGCGGCAGGTGTCTTGCCGCGAAGTGATGCAGGCGTATCTGGCGCAGATCGAACGCTTCAACCCGCAGGTCAATGCGCTGGTGTCGCTGCGGCCTGCCGAAGAATTGCTGGCTGAAGCCGACGCCTGCGACCGACAACTGGACCAGGGCCAGTCCCGTGGCTGGATGCACGGCATGCCGCAAGCGGTGAAAGACTTGGCCGCGACCGCGGGTTTGCGCACGACCATGGGCTCGCCGCTGTTCGCCGAGCAAGTACCGCAGCACGACGCGATCAGCGTGGCGCGGGTTCGCGATTGCGGCGCGATCATTATCGGCAAGAGCAACGTGCCGGAGTTCGGCCTCGGTTCGCAGACTTACAACAGTGTGTTCGGCACCACCACCAATGCCTACGATCCGACGTTGGCCGCTGGCGGCAGCAGCGGCGGGGCGGCGGTGGCGCTGGCGTTGCGCATGCTGCCGGTAGCCGATGGCAGCGACATGATGGGCTCGCTGCGCAACCCGGCGGCCTTCAACAACGTCTTCGGGTTTCGCCCGTCCCAGGGCCGCGTGCCTCACGGTCCGCAGCCGGAGGTGTTTGTCCAGCAACTGGCTACTGAAGGGCCGATGGGCCGCACGGTTACCGATGTCGCACGGCTGCTCGGCACGCAGACCGGTTACGACCCGCGCGTGCCGTTGTCGCTGACTCAAGACCCGGCAATTTTCCATCAGTCGCTGGCGCAGGATTTCAGCGAGGTTCGCGTGGGTTGGTTGGGCGACTACAACGGTTACCTGCCGATGGACCCGGGTGTGATGAGCCTGTGCGAATCGGCGTTGCAGGACTTCGCGGCGCTGGGGTGCAAGGTCGAAGCCTGCCAGCCGGATTTCTCCATGGAGCGTCTGTGGCAGAGCTGGCTGACGCACCGCCATTGGCTGGTGCAAGGCAGCCTTGGCGCGTTGTATGCCGATCCGAAAAAACGCGAGCGACTCAAACCCGAAGCCCAATGGGAAATCGAGGGCGGATTGCGTTTGACGGCGGCGGATGTCTATCAGGCCTCGCTCAGCCGCAGCGAGTGGTACCGCGCCTTGAGCGAGTTGTTCGAACGTTACGATTTCCTGCTGTTGCCCACCGCCCAAGTGTTCCCTTTTGATGCACAAACCCCGTGGCCGCGCGTCGTCGCCGGGCAAAGCATGGACACTTATCACCGCTGGATGGAAGTGGTCATCGGGCCGACCCTGGCCGGTCTGCCGAGCATGAACGTGCCGGTGGGTTTCAACCCGGCGGGATTGCCTATGGGCCTGCAAATCATTGGCCCGGCCCAGGCTGACTTCGCAGTATTGCAACTGGCGTATGCCCATGAACAATTGACCCAGTGGGTCAAACGCCGGCCGCCCGGCTGTCTGCAAAATGCCTGAGCGCGCCGGACGGGCGCGCATTTTGCTGTACTTTGACGGTCATCCATTTCGGGCACAGAGAGATCGAATACATGGACAGCAAGGCAGAAACCGGCAGCGTACGTTCGGTGGAGCGCGCCCTGGCGATCGTCGAGTTGCTGGGCGAGCATCAGGCGTTGGGCCTGGAGCAATTGCACTACCTGACCAGCCTGCCCAAGGCCACGGTGTCGCGCATGTTGCTGACCTTGCAGGAGCAGGGCTGGATCTATCGCGGCTTGAGCGACCGGCGTTACCGCTTGTGCGCCAAGCGCTTGTTTGGCGACAGCCAGCAGCGTTTTAAAAGGCGCCTGGTGGAAAACGCCGCGCCGCTGTTGCTGGAGCTGAGTGAACGCACCGGGTTGGTGGTCGACCTGTCGTGCTTTGATGGCGAGCGGATCGAGGTCATGGAAAGTGCCATCCCCACGGTGCTGCGCAAGCGTTATCCGAACAATTGCCAGATCGTCGGCCAGCATGCCAGCCTGTTTCATTCGGCCATGGGCCGGGCGTGCCTCGGTGAGCTGGAAAGTCATGAAGTCGAACGTTTGGCCAATCGTGAGCGGTTGAACGACGAATCGCTGTTCAACACCACGGAACAGGCGTTGCACCAAGGTTTCGGCCAGCGCACCGAAGGCTACTGGGAATATCCGGTGCGTTTACCCTTTCTGATTCGCGCGGTGGCCTTGCCGATCCGCACCGACGGCCGACTGATTGGCAGCATGGCGCTGCACTGGCCGATGGATCAGGCGCCGGTGGAACGGGTGCTGAGCCTGCACCTCAACAGCCTGGCCGCGACCATTGGTGATGTGCAGCAGGCGATGGCGTGACCTCAAAAGATCGCAGCCTGCGGCAGCTCCTACAGGATCGCATTCACATCGCGGAAATCTGATCGCTGCGCAAAACCCTGTAGGAGCTGCCGCAGGCTGCGATCTTTTGATCTTGAGTTTGCAATAACGCCGAGGGCAGTTAAGGTTCAGCACAGGTTTATCTGCCCCAACGAGTCTCTATGTTCCAGCGGTCCATCATCAAAACCCTCTCCCTCCTGCTGTTGGCCGGCGCGTCGTTGTCGGCCAATGCGGATTGGTATCTGGACGGCGAGTCCTCGCGGCTGTCGTTCGTCAGCACCAAAAACGCCAATATTTCCGAAGTGCAGCGTTTTTTGGTGCTGCACGGCAAAGTCGATCCCAGTGGCAAGGCCGAAGTGGAAGTCGAGCTGGAATCGATCAACAGCGGCATTCCATTGCGCGACGAACGCATGCGCAAGGAGCTGTTCGAGGTCCAGACCTTTGCCGAAGCGCTGGTGACCACGCAGATCGATCTGCGCCCGATCAACGACCTCGCCCCCGGTGCGCAACTGGAGTTACGCCTGCCGCTGACCGTCGATCTGCATGGCAAGCAACACACCTATAACGCCGAACTGCTGGCCACTCGCCTGGATGACCGGCGTTTCCAAGTGGTGACTCTGGAACCCGTGGTGATCAATGCCGAAGACTTCGAGCTGGCGCCCGGCCTGGAAACGCTGCGCAAGGTCGCCGGTCTGTCGGCCATCAGTCTGTCGGTGCCGGTGAGTGCGGTGCTGATTTTCACGGCGCGCTGACATGGCTGGCGCGATTTTTCCCTGGCGTGAAGGCAACAGCTTCGAACTGCTGATCGACGGCCCGCAGTTTTTCCCGCGCATGCTGGTGGCGATTGCCCGCGCCGAAGAACAGGTCGAACTGGAGCTGTATCTGGTGGAGGCGGGTGCCTGCGCCGAGGCCATGGTTCAGGCGTTGGTCCAGGCTGCCGAGCGCGGCGTTCGGGTGCGCTGCCTGTTCGATGATTACGGCAGCCTCGCGCTCACTCTGGCCCTGCGACAGCGATTGACGGCGGCGGGGGTGGAGCTGCGTTTCTACAATCGCCTGAACTGGCGGCGCTGGGTGGGTAATTTCTACCGCGATCACCGCAAGTTGTTGCTGGTGGACCAGAGCATGGCAGTGGTCGGCGGGACCGGTGTCACCGATGAATTCTGGACGCCGGGTGAAGACGTCAGCGAGTGGCACGAAGTGATGGTGGAAATCACTGGCCCGTTGGTGCTCGACTGGCAACTGCTGTTCGACCGCCAATGGATCGCCAACCGCCACCGGCGTGCCTGGAAACCCGCTTCGCATTTCGGCTTGCCGCGTCTGCCCCGCGTACCTTCAACCGGCGAGGGCATGGGCCGCGTTGCCTATGCCGACGCCCGCCAGCACCGCGACATTCTGCAATCGCTGATTCGTGCCTTGAACAGCGGACACCAGCGAATTTGGCTGGCGACCCCGTATTTCCTGCCGACCTGGAAAGTCCGCCGCTCACTGCGCCGTGCCGCTGCCCGTGGCGTCGACGTGCGCCTGTTGCTGACCGGGCCGCGCACCGATCACCCTTCAGTGCGCTACGCCGGGCATCGCTATTACCCGCGACTGCTCAAGTCCGGGGTGAAGATATTCGAATACCAGCCGTGTTTCCTGCATCTGAAAATGGTGCTGATCGATGACTGGGTGAGCATCGGCTCGTGCAATTTCGATCACTGGAATTTGCGCTTCAACCTCGAAGCCAACCTCGAAGCGCTGGACCCCGGACTGACCCGGGACGTGGTAGCGAGTTTCGAGAAGGACTTCACGCTCAGCCAGGAAGTCAGCCTCGAGGCATGGCAACGCCGACCGCTGTGGCGACGGGTCAAGCAGCGGGTATGGGGATGGGTGGATCGGCTGGTGGTGAATCTGCTGGATCGGCGGGGTTGATCCCGAACTCCTGAACACCCACAAACCACTGTGGGAGCTGGCTTGCCAGCGATGAGGCCATAACATCCAACATCGTCGCTGGATGTTACGCGATGCCCTTGTAGGAGCTGGCTTGCCAGCGATGGGGCCATAACGATCCAACATCGTCGCTGGATGTTACGCGATGCCCTTGTAGGAGCTGGCTTGCCAGCGATGAGGCCATAACGTCCAACATCGTCGCTGGATGTTACGCGATGCCCTTGTAGGAGCTGGCTTGCCAGCGATGGGGCCATAACGATCCAACATCGTCGCTGGATGTTATGCGATGCCCTTGTAGGAGCTGGCTTGCCAGCGATGGGGCCATAACATTCAACATCTTCGTTGGATATTAAACCGCCATCGCTGGCAAGCCAGCTCCTACAGAGGGTCGTGGTGTTTCGGGTTACAGCAACTCAAAACTCTGCTGCGTCACGTCCTGTGAGTCCAGGCCGATCTGCACATTGAACTTGCCCGGTTCCGCCGCGTACTTGAGCTGGGTGTTGTAGAACTTCAGGTCGTCCTCGGTGATGGTGAAGTGCACGACTTTCTGTTCGCCGGCCTTGAGCATCACTTTCTGGAAGTTCTTCAGTTCCTTGAGCGGACGGATCATCGAGCCGGTCACGTCCTGGATGTACAACTGCACCACGGTTTCGCCGTCACGCTTGCCGGTGTTTTTCACCGTGACGCTGGCGTCGAGCTTGCCGGTCTTGTTCAGCGTGGTCGACGACAGGGCCATGTCGCTCAGGTTGAAATCGGTGTAGCTCAGGCCGAAACCAAACGGGAACAGCGGGCCGGTGGTGTCATCGAAATATTGCGAGGTGTAGTTGCCCGGTTTGCCCGGGGTGAACGGCCGGCCGATGCTCAGGTGGTTGTAGTAGGTCGGAATCTGGCCGACCGAGCGCGGGAAGGTGATCGGCAGTTTGCCCGACGGGTTGTAGTCGCCGAACAGCACGTCGGCGATGGCATTGCCGCCCTCGGTGCCGCTGAACCAGGTTTCCAGGATCGCGTCGGCCTGTTCCTTCTCTTCGAGAATCGACAGCGGACGGCCGTTCATCAACACCAGCACCAGCGGTTTGCCGGTGGCTTTCAAGGCGCGGATCAGCTCACGCTGGTTTTCCGGGATGTTCAGCTCGGTGCGGCTCGACGATTCGTGGGACATGCCACGGGATTCACCGACAGCGGCGACCACAACGTCAGCGTCCTTGGCGGCTTTTACCGCTTCGTCGATCAACACGTTCGCCGGGCGCGGGTCATCGACCACTTCCGGCGCATCGAAGTTGAGGAAGTTCAGGTAATCGAGGATTTTCTTGTCGCTGGTGATGTTCGCGCCACGGGCGTAGATCAGCGTCGATTGCGCACCGAGGGCGGTGGTCATGCCGTCGAACAGGGTGACCGATTGAGCAGGGCGGCCGGCGGCGGCCCAACTGCCCATCATGTCGATAGGCGCCTTGGCCAACGGACCGACCAAGGCGATTTTCGCGGTTTTCTTCAGCGGCAGGGTTTCGTTCTGGTTCTTCAGCAGCACCAGGCTGCGACGCGCGACGTCGCGGGCCTCGGCGCGGTGCAGGCGGCTGTCGGCGTAGGTGTCGGCCGGATCATCCTCGGCCTTGCCGATGCGCAGGTACGGGTCCTTGAACAGGCCCATGTCGTACTTGGCGTCGAGCACCGCACGCACGGCGTTGTCGATGTCGCTCTGCTGGATCTCGCCAGCCTTCAACAGCCCCGGCAGCTCTTTGCCGTAAAGGGTGTCGTTCATGCTCATGTGGATGCCGGCCTTGATCGCCAGCTTCGCCGCTTCACGGCCATCGCGGGCGACGCCGTGCTTGATCAGCTCGAAAATCGCCCCGTGGTCGCTGACGGCCAGGCCCTTGAAGCCCCAATCCTTGCGCAACAGGTCATTCATCAGCCAGGTGTTGGCAGTGGCCGGCACGCCGTTGATCGAATTCAGCGCAACCATTACGCCGCCAGCGCCGGCGTCAATCGCGGCGCGGTACGGCGGCAGGTAGTCCTGGTACATCTTGACCGGGCTCATGTCGACCACGTTGTAGTCGCGGCCGCCCTCGACTGCGCCGTACAAGGCGAAGTGTTTGACGCTGGCCATGATGCTGTCAGCCGCGTTGGCGCCAGCACCCTGGAATGCCTTGACCATCACGCCGGCAATGCGCGACACCAGGTAGGTGTCTTCGCCGAAGCCTTCGGAAGTACGGCCCCAACGCGGGTCGCGGGAGATGTCGACCATCGGTGCGAAGGTGATGTCGAGGCTGTCAGCTGCGGCTTCCTTGGCGGCGATGCGCCCCGACAGGCCGATGGCGTCCATGTCCCAGCTCGACGCCAGGGCCAGCGGGATCGGAAAAATGGTGCGGTGACCGTGGATCACGTCGTAGGCGAAGAACATCGGGATCTTCAAGCGGCTGCGCATGGCCGCGTCCTGCATCGGACGGTTTTCCGGGCGGGTGATCGAGTTGAACGTACCACCGATGTTGCCTGCGGCGATTTCCTTGCGGATCAGCTCCCGGGGCATTTCCGGGCCGATGCTGATCAGGCGCAACTGGCCGATTTTTTCATCGAGGGTCATTTGCTTCATCAGGTTGCTGACGAAGGCGTCCTTGTTCTCCAGAGGTGCGGGCGTCGTGGCGGCCAATACGTTATGACTGGCCAGGCTGACGAGCAGGCCCAGCAAACACAGCTTCTTCATGAATAGTTTTCTCAAGGGCCCAAACGGCGATGTACACGCCGGCCAGCCAAAATTTAGGGAGCGACTATTGTTGTTCGGGTACCGGTTCAAAAAATGCCGGATGCGGTTTTTTGCGCAGGGCATCTTTTAGCCCATTTGCCCCGACGCAATCCAGTGCCGCGCCGATTATGCCCGAAGAGCCGGCCGAGAGGGTCGCCGGTTGTTTTTTCCATGAAATGTGAAGGGAGCATCACTCTGATGAATGTAAGACAGACCTATCGGTCGAGCCTGCAAGTCGCCACATTGCTCGTGCTGGCGACGTTGCTGACCGCTTGCGGCATCAACAACATCCCGACCCTCGATGAGCAGGCCAAGGCGGCCTGGGGTCAGGTGCAGAACCAGTATCAGCGCCGTGCCGACCTGATTCCCAACCTGGTGGAAACGGTCAAGGGCTATGCGGCCCATGAAAAAGAAACCCTGACCGCCGTGATCGAGGCCCGGGCCAAGGCCACCTCGATACAGGTCGACGCCTCCACTCTGGATAACCCTGAAAAGCTCAAGCAGTACCAGCAGGCCCAGGATCAGCTCAGCGGTGCCTTGAGTCGCTTGATGGTGGTGTCCGAACGCTATCCGGACCTGAAGGCCAACCAGAACTTCCTCGCCCTGCAATCGCAACTCGAGGGCACAGAAAACCGGATCAGCGTGGCCCGGCGCGATTTCATCCTCGCGGTGCAGAAGTACAACACCGAGATCCGCACGTTTCCCGGACGCCTGTGGCACAGCGTGATGTACAGCAACCTGCCGGTGCGCGAGACCTTCGAAGCCACACCGGGGTCGGAAAAGCCGCCCGAGGTGAAATTCTGAATCCAACGTCCTTTGATGTCGGATAAACATCCCTGTAGGAGCTGCCGCAGGCTGCGATCTTTTGATCTTGATCTTTTCGGAACAGTTAAAGATCAAAAGATCGCAGCCTGCGGCAGCTCCTACAGGGGGGTAGATGTGTAATAGAGGTAGCCAATGCGAGCGTTGAAAACAGGCCTGATGCTGTGGCTCTGGGTGTTTGCCCTGGCGGCCCAGGCTGAATTGAAATTTCCGGAGCTGACCGGGCGGGTGGTGGATAACGCCCAGATGATCGAGCCCGCAGTGCGCGAGCAACTCACGCAGCAGCTCCAGGCCCATGAAAAAACCACCGGCGAGCAACTGGTGGTGGTCACGCTCGCGGACCTGCAGGGCACCGACATTGCCGACTTCGGCTATCAACTGGGGCGCTACTGGGGTATCGGGCAGAAGGACAAGAACAACGGCGCCCTGTTGATCGTCGCGCGCGATGAGCGCAAATTGCGCATCGAAGTCGGCTATGGCCTGGAAGATCGCCTGACCGATGCGCAGAGTTCGGTGATCATCAATCAGGTGATCACCCCGGCGTTCAAGGCTGGCAACTACAGCAAGGGCATCAGCGACGGTGTCGCGGCGATGCTGGTGGTGCTGGGCGGAAATCCCTTGGATGAACCGTCCACGGTGTTTGACTCCGGTGGCAATCAGGAAAGCGATTTCGTTTCGCGGCATCCGGGGTTGTTCGTGTTTCTGGTGATGCTGTTCATCCTGACGATTTTCATCTGCCAGATGCTCGGCATCCTGCCCAGCGGCGGGGGTGGTGGTCGAGGCAGCTCTGGCGGTGGTTTCGGCGGTGGAGGTTTTGGTGGCGGCGGTGGCGGGGGCTTCAGCGGTGGCGGAGGCAGTTTCGGGGGCGGTGGATCGTCGGGCGGCTGGTGAGAAAACAATAATGAATGGGCGTTTTTAAAACATGGCATTACTGACTGAACACGAACAACGCAAAGTCGCCGAAGCGATTGCCCGGGTCGAGCGCGACACCGACGCCGAACTGGTGACCGTGCTCGCCGCCCGCGCCGACGACTATGCGTACATCCCGCTGCTCTGGGCCAGCCTGCTGGCACTGGTGGTGCCGGGTATCGTGCATTACCTGACGGGCTGGTTGACCCTGCACAGCCTGTTGCTGGTGCAATGGATCACTTTCATCGTGTTGTGCCTGCTGTTCCGGGTGCCGAAAATCACCACCCACCTGATCCCGCGTTCGGTGCGCCACTGGCGCGCTTCCAACCTGGCACGCCGGCAGTTCCTGGAGCAAAACCTGCACCACACCGTGGGCAGCACCGGCATGTTGATATTCGTCTCGGAAGCCGAGCGTTATGTGGAAATTCTGGTGGATGAGGGCATTTCCAGCCGCCTCGACAATAAGAACTGGGACGCGATTGTCGCCGCCTTCACCCAGCAGGTGCGGCAGGGGCAGACGCTGCAAGGGTTTGTCAGTTGCGTCGAAGCCTGCGGCGAGTTGCTCAAGGTGCATGTGCCGGTGACCCATGTGCGTAATGAGTTGCCGAATCGATTGGTGGTGCTCGGCTGATCTGAACTGACAATCCCTATTGTGGCGAGGAAGCTTGCTCCCGCTGGGCTGCGAAGCAGCCCCAAAAACCGGCAAACACAACTATTCAGAAAATCCTGATTGTTTTCCTTGCGACCGCTTCGCAGTCGAGCGGGACGGTGCGGCGTTCCGACAAGCTTCCTCGCCACAGAATTCTTGCCGTTCAGCAAATAACCGCGTGTTCCTTGACGCCATCCCCCCTAAAATACCCGCCATTCTCGATCCGCCCCGCCTGAGGCCGTTTTTTTCATGTCTGTCACCGCCACTCCCGCCAGCCTCGCGCCGGATCATCACGCCCAGTTCATCGACCTGCTGCAAAGCAGCCTCGAGCAGAACGCCTTCATCAAACTGGTGCTGGCCAAGTACGTTGGCGACGAAACCGATCTGCAGCGGATTATCATCAAACCGGTGACGGTCAAGACGCAGCCTTGCTTGTCTTTCGTCTACCGCTACAAAACCCGCGACATCACCAAGAACCTGCCGCTGGTCGAAGGCGTGGCGAGCATTGCCGAGCTGTTGCCGGCCTCGTTCAAAAATGCGCATTTGCTGGCGCTGACAGACGAAGCCCAGCTCGAATACAGCAAAAAGGGCAAGTCTTCGCTGTTCAAGAGCAAGCCTCAGCAATTGCGCGAAGTACCGTCCGCCGAGCATAACCGCGAGAAAAACCGCTTTCTCGACCTGAACCGACCGTTCCTCGCCGATCTCGGCGTGACCAACAGCAAGCACGAGCTGATCCCGGCGATGTCGCGCAAGTGGAAACAGATCAACAAGTTCATCGAAGTGTTCAGCCATGCGCTGACCTCGTCGCCGCTGGCGCTGGACAAACCGGTGCGCGTAGCGGACTTCGGCTCGGGCAAGGGTTACCTGACCTTCGCCATCCACGATTACCTGCGCAACACCCTGAACGCCGAAGGCGAAGTGACTGGCGTCGAGCTGCGTGAAGACATGGTCACCCTGTGCAACGCCGCGGCAGCCAAGCTTGAGCATCCGGGGCTGGTGTTCAAGTGCGGTGACGTGCGCAGCGTGGCGCCGAGTGAGCTGGACGTGATGATCGCGCTGCACGCCTGCGACATCGCCACTGACTACGCGATTCACACGGGCATCCGCTCCGGGGCGTCGATCATCATGTGCTCGCCGTGCTGCCACAAACAGATTCGCCTGCAAATCCAGAGCCCGGTGCTGCTCAAGCCGATGCTGCAATACGGCTTGCACCTGGGCCAGCAGGCTGAAATGGTCACCGACAGTTTGCGTGCGCTGTTCCTTGAAGCTTGCGGCTACGAGACCAAGGTGTTCGAGTTCATCTCGCTGGACCACACCAACAAGAACAAGATGATCCTGGCAGTCAAACGCGCCGAGCCGGTTGATCCGGCCCAGCTGTTGGCGAAGATCCAGGAACTGAAGGATTTCTACCACATCAGCGAGCATTGCCTGGAAACCCTGCTGCGGGTCGACGGCTACCTCTAACCCCTTGTAGGAGCCGGCTTGCTGGCGATGGTGTGTCAGCGACATGAGTGTTGACTGACACGACGCCATCGCCAGCAAGCCGGCTCCTACAGGGTTTAGGCGGTGGCGACGCGGGCTGGTTTGACTGCCGTCTTGCGCCCGAGCATCACCGTCACAATCACACCGCCCGCAAACACCCACGTAATCGGCTCTACATGTTCACCAAAGAACAGCGCCGAAAAAGCGATGGTGAAGAAAATCTGCAGCAACTGGATCTGACTGACCCGGGCAATCCCGCCCATGGCCAACCCGGCGTACCAGGCAAAGAAACCAATGAACTGCGAAAACAGCGAGACGTAACCGAAGGCCCACCAGGTCTTGGCCGAGATTTCGCCCTGATGTTGCAGCGCCAGATACACCACCGGGCCGATCAAAAGTGGCGTCGACAACACCAGCGCCCAGCAGATCACCTGCCAGCCGCCCATCTCCTTGGCCAACCGACCACCTTCGGCGTATCCCAAGCCGCCCACGGCAATCGCCCCGAGCATCAACAAATCACCCGCCTGAATGCTGCCGGCACCACTGATCAGCGCATACCCGAGCACCAGCGCACTGCCCAGCGCGGCGCAGGCCCAGAAGGCTTTCGACGGACGTTCATGGGACAACCAGGCGGCGTACAACGCCACGCACAGCGGTTGCAAACCGTTGACCAGTGCACCGTGGGACGCCGGCAAGGTTTGCATGGCCCAGGCTGACAACACCGGGAAGCCGAGAATCACCCCGGCGATCACCAGGCTCAGGCCTTTGATTTGTTTCCAGGTCGGCCATTTCTCCCGCCGCCACAGCAACAGCAACGCCGCCGGAACGGCCGCGAACAGCGCTCGGCCCAGGCCATTGAGCAGCGGATGAAGTTCCTGCACGACGATTCGTGTGAAAGGCAGGGTGAGGCTGAAAATGATGACGCCGAGCAGGCCCAGGGCCATGCCGGTGTTTTCGCGGGAGGACATGATGGCAACCAGAATCTTGGGTGATGGGAAGTGCCTTCATCTAGCCATAAATGGCGCATTCCGCGCTGTTACAGCTAGGCGCAGAGTTATCCGTACAGTTGGGAGCAAAGTCCCTGTGGCGAGGGAGCTTGCTCCCGCTCGGCTGCGCAGCAGCCGTCAAACCTGCGAACTCTTTCTTCCGATAAGACGCAAGGGGCCGCTTCACAGCCCAGCGAGAGCAAGCTCCCTCGCCACAAAAGCGCAGTGTCCGTAGTAGTCGGTTATTACCCACCCCTGCGGATAAGGACTACCTTGAATACTCCTGCATGCCCACGTTTCCCAGAGGAGTCCTCCCCATGGCAGCTAAAAAAATTCTGATGCTGGTTGGCGATTACGTCGAAGACTATGAAGTGATGGTGCCGTTCCAGGCGCTGTTGATGGTTGGCCATACGGTGCACGCCGTCTGCCCGGACAAAACCGCTGGCCAGACCGTGCGTACGGCGATTCATGACTTCGAAGGCGACCAGACCTACAGCGAAAAACCCGGTCACTTGTTTGCCTTGAACTTCGATTTTGCCAAGGTCAATGCCGCCGATTACGACGCGTTGCTGGTGCCTGGCGGTCGTGCGCCGGAGTACCTGCGCCTGAACGAAAAAGTCCTGGAGCTCGTGCGGGATTTCGACAAGGCCGGCAAGCCGATCGCCGCCGTGTGCCACGGTGCGCAATTGCTGGCAGCGGCGGGGATTCTCGAAGGGCGCGAGTGCAGCGCTTACCCGGCCTGTGCGCCAGAGGTGCGCCTGGCGGGCGGTACGTTTATCGATATCCCGGTGACGGAAGGCCACGTTCAGGGCAATCTGGCCACCGCGCCGGCCTGGCCCGCCCACCCGAGCTGGCTCGCCGGGTTCCTCGGGTTGCTGGGCACCAAAATCACGCTGTAACGGGGGACCTGTCCATGTGCGAGCTGTACGTCAAAGCCGATCCGATTCTCTACGAATCGCGCTCCCGCTCGCTGCGCATCTGCGGGGTCGTCACCACCCTGCGCCTGGAAAATCAGTTCTGGGACATCCTCAGCGAAATCGCCGAGGTCGATGGCATGACCACCAATCAGTTGATCGCCAAGTTGTATGAAGAGGTGATGGACTACCGAGGCGAGGTGGTGAACTTCGCCTCGTTCTTGCGGGTGAGTTGTACGCGGTATTTGAGTCAGCGGCGGACATCGGCACCGGAGTTGTCGGTGGTGCGGGCGACGGTGAAGTAAATACATTTTTATCGCCGCAATCGGCCTCTTCGCGGGCAAGCCCGCTCCCACAGGTTCAATGTAATCGCTGTGGGAGATTCTATGTTGC
>NZ_JSAK01000048.1 GCF_000802965.1 Pseudomonas fluorescens
CGCCGCAACCAACGCTGCCGGTGAAAGCGAACGCTACGACTACGACGAACAGCACGTCATCTTGCAGCGCCAATTGGCCGGTGGCGCGAGCTTCTATTGGGAGTGGGAACGCTCCGGCAAAGGCGGGGTAAAGCCGAAACAGTTAGGCTGATTGAGCTAGTCATTTCGCGGGGGGATTGTGGTGATCGGGAAATTAGCGTTGGCCGATGAGCTGCGTTGAATGAAGGTCAGGGGCAGTGAGGCTATCAATCACATGCACACTAAACCCCTGCACATTCTTCGCATGGTGTTTAGCCTGCGAAGCCATCTCCGCCAACTGACTGGCATCCAGTTGTCCACAGGCCTGTGGATGCAAATGCACCACACCAATGGAGAGTGACAACAACGGAAACTCCTGGCGTCCACCCTGGCGATTCGGGGCGATGAAGCAGCCGGCTTCGAGGTGTTCGTTTCGGTAGAAGCGGCGGCACTGGCTCTGGAAGTCGTCTAGGAGTTGGTTTAAACGTTTGCGCCAGTCTTCCGGGCCGAGTACCAGCAGGAAGTCGTCGCCGCCGATATGGCCGACGAAGTCGCGGGAGGGGTCGACGCGGTCGTTCAGGCATTGCGCCAGGCAGAGCAGGACTTCGTCGCCACGGCCGTAGCCGTAGATGTCGTTGAAGGGTTTGAAGCTGTCGATGTCGACGTAGCAGATCACTGATTCCCGTTGCTGCTGCAGCAGCCGCGTGAGGCATTGCTGGATCGGCACGTTGCCCGGTAGCAGGGTCAGCGGGTTGGCGTAGCGGGCTTGTTGGATCTTCAGTTCGGTAATCAGCTTGAGCACGTCGATTACCCGACCCAGGCCCAGGTAGCTGCCGTTGAGGGTAATGATGAAGTCTTCTTCTATGCGTTGCCGGGCGCGGCTGGTGATCAGGCGGCTGACCTGTTGCAGAGACTGGCTCATCTCCACGGCCAGGAAGTCATCGTTCATCAATCGGCTGATGGGTTTGCGGGCGAACAGGTCGGTGGCGAACGGCTTGAGCAGGGCATCGGAGAGTGAATGCCGATGGACGATGCCGCAAGGCTGGTCATGCTCATCAAGCACCGCCAGCGAATTCAGGTTGGCCTGGCGGCGGAAGGCTTCGAGCACTGTGGCGGTCGGGGTGTTGCGGGCCACTGCGGGTTGGTCGTTGAGCAGGGCGCTGAGGTCGCTGCCTTCGTCGTTCAGCGTCACGATGGAATTGTCGTGCCTTGGCATCAGGGTGCGAGCGTCCCGGGGCGGGTGCTCTTGTGGCCGACAGAGCAAATATCCCTGCACCAGATCTACACCCATCTCGGTCAATACGGCGAGCTCTTCCGGCAACTCGATCCCTTCGGCGATCACTTGCGCCCGAGAGGCTTTGGCGATTTGCAGAATCGAGCCGACGAATTCACGCTTGAGGGCATCCTGATGAATGCCGTCGATAAAGTGCCGATCAATCTTCACATAGTCCGGACGCAGCTCGGACCATAGACGCAAACTCGAATAGCCAGCACCCAAGTCGTCCAGGGCAATGGAAAAACCCATCGCCCGATAGTGATGCAAGGCGGTTTGCAGCAGTTCGAAGTCGTCGGTCGGGGTCTGTTCGGTGAGTTCGATTACCACCTGATTCGGCGGGATGCCGAAATCCTGCAGCAGTTGCAGGGTGCGGCCGGGTTGGTGCGCGGCTTCGAGCAGGGATTCTGGCGAGACGTTGAGGAACAGTTTGCCGGGTAGTTGCTGTTCGTTGAAACGTCGGCAAGCGCTCTGCCGGCAGGCGATTTCCAGTTCACTCAAGCGGCCAGCCTGGCGGGCAACGGCGAACAGGGCGACAGGGGAGTGCAGCGGGCTGTTGGAAGGGCCGCGGCTGAGGGCTTCGTAGCCGAGGATCCGTCGTTCAGAGAGGCAAATGATCGGTTGGAACAGGCTGTGTAAACCGCTTTGAGTCAGGATTGAACTCAAGGCACTCAGCTGCTCGGTTGTGGTCATGGCGATCTCTGGCGATAAAAAAGGGCTGGGAACCTAAGATCCCAGCCCTCTATTTCACGACAGAATGATGACTGTTTGATGACGCTCCGGGGAGCGTCAGCATTAAATTGCCATCACCTTAGTGTTTCGCTACCGCGGTGTTGAGTTTCAGGTAGTCCAACAGAATGCGCCCGGTCTCGCTCAGGTAGGCGTCGTCTTCCGGTTTGGTCTTGTCCGGCTCGGCCGCGATGGCGTCTTCGTCTTCTTTTTTCAGCTCTTTGAGCGGCTCTTCGCCCTTGGCCTTGCGACGGATGTTTTCCATGGCCAGTTGCTTGGCTTCGATATCCGCGTGTTGGGCGCGACGTTCGGTTTCATTGAGGCTGACGGTTTTTTCGTTCATCAGCTTCTGAGCCAGGGCCAGTTTGTCGCGGATGAACACGAACTCCGCGTCCTTGGCCGTACGCACGTCATGCTCGGACTTGAGTTGGGTGATGTACGGTTTGAACGGGTCGACCGCAGGCTTGATGGCCGCGCGGATGGTGTCCCACGGCATGGCTTCCGGCAGGGCACTTTCGCCGATTTCCTTGGTGTCGATGATCGACGGGTAATCGATGTCCGGCAGTACGCCCTGATGCTGGGTGCTCTGGCCGGAAACCCGGTAGAACTTGGCCAGTGTCAGTTTCAGCTCGCCATGGTTCAGCGGCTGAATGGTCTGCACGGTGCCTTTACCGAAGGTCTGGCCGCCGATGATCAGAGCACGGTGGTAGTCCTGCATGGCGCCGGCGAAAATCTCTGAAGCCGAGGCGGACAAGCGGTTGACCAGCAGCGCCATCGGACCTTTGTAGAACGCGCCCGGGTTTTCATCTTCCAGGACATCAACGCGGCCATCGGCATTACGCACGAGTACGGTCGGGCCTTTGTCGATGAACAGGCTGGTCAGCTCGGTAGCTTCCTGCAAGGAACCGCCGCCATTGTTGCGCAGGTCGATGACCACGCCGTCGACCTTGTCTTTCTGCAACTCGGTCAGCAGTTTCTTGACGTCGCGGGTGGTGCTCTTGTAGTCCGGATCGCCAGCACGGAAGGCCTTGAAGTCCAGGTAGAAGGCCGGGATCTCGATGACGCCGAGTTTGTAGTCCTTGCCGTCCTGTTTCAGATTCAGCACCGATTTTTTCACGGCCTGATCTTCAAGCTTCACCGCTTCACGGGTGATCGGCACGATCTTGCTGGTCTGGTCGTTCGGCGCATTGCTGGCCGGAATCACTTCCAGGCGCACCACGGTGCCTTTCGGGCCGCGGATCAGCTTGACCACTTCGTCCAGGCGCCAGCCAACCACGTCGACCATCTCTTTGTTGCCTTGGGCAACGCCGATGATCTTGTCGGCCGGTGCAACCAACTTGGTCTTGTCGGCCGGGCCTGCCGGTACCAGGCGTACGACTTTTACTTGATCGTTATCGCTCTGCAACACGGCGCCGATGCCCTCGAGGGACAGGCTCATGTTGATGTCGAAGTTTTCCGCGTTATCCGGCGACAGATAATTGGTGTGCGGGTCGTAGGACATCGCGAAGGTGTTGATGTAAGCCTGGAAGATATCTTCCGCGCGGGTCTGGTCCAGACGCGCAAGTTGGTTCTTGTAGCGCTTGGTCAGGGTTTCCTGGATCTGCTTGGAATCCTTGCCGGCGATCTTCTGCCGCAGCACTTCATCCTTGACGCGTTTGCGCCACAGGTCGTCGAGTTCTGCGGTGGATTTGAGCCAAGGAGCGTCCTTGCGGTCGATCAGCAAGGTTTCCTTGGTATTGAAGTCGATCTTGTCGACGCCCTTGTTCAACTCGGCAAGGGCGAAGTCCAGACGCGCTTTGACGCGGTCCAGGTAGCGCTTGTAGATGGTGAACCCGGCGTTGAGGTCGCCGCTTTTGAGGAAGTCGTCGAACTGCGTCTTCCACTTGTCGAATTCGGCGATGTCGCTGGCCATGAAGTAGCTGCGCGACGGATCCAGCAGCTTGAGGTAGCTGTCGTAGATGATCACCGAGCGCGCGTCGTCGAGCGGCGGCTTGCTGTAGTGGTGGCGCTTGAGCAACTCAACGACGTTCAGACTGGCGATGACTTCGTCACGATCGGGTTGGAGCTTGTCCCAGCTATTGGCTGCGAAAGAACTGCTCGACATCGGCAACAGGCCGATACCGATGATTAGGGCGAGGGCGGTGCTGGGGAACAAACGCTTCATGTTGATTCGACGCGGGGACAATTGATAACGCATATTAGGCCGTCTTTGAAGTCGCCGGTTCCACATGGGCCGGTCGCATAATGCAAAAAGCCCGGCGCTACAGCTTCGGGCTCAGTCCAGACTCACTATGGAGGCACTGTGAAAGCATTGCAAGGCGTTGACGGTCAAGTGGAGTGGGTTGAAGAGCCCAGTCCTGCATGTGATGTGGGGCAAGTTCGCATTCGTGTGGCGGCAGCGGGTCTCAATCGCGCCGATTTGTTGCAGAAGGCAGGCCTCTATCCGCCACCGCCGGGGGCCAGCCAGGTGCTGGGTCTTGAGTGTTCCGGGGTGATCAGCGAGGTCGGCGCGGGGTCGTCCTGGCAGGTGGGCGATCGGGTTTGCGCCTTGCTGGCCGGGGGCGGGATGGCTGAAGAGGTGGTTGTCGACGGACGGCACGTGCTGCCGGTTCCCGACGAAATGTCGTTGGCGGAAGCGGCAGCGTTGCCGGAAGTGTACGCAACCGTCTGGTTGAATTTGTTTCAACTGGCGGCGCTCAAACCGGGTGAGAAAGTTCTCCTGCACGCCGGAGCAAGTGGAATCGGTTCAGCTGCCATTCAGCTGTGCAAAGCGTTCGGTAACCCTTGCTGGGTCAGCGTTGGTTCCGCCGAGCGCCTGGCTTATTGCGAAAAGCTGGGTGCCCAGGGTGGCGTGGTGCGCACCGGTGATCTGGAAAGCCTGACCGACCTGGGTCCGTTCGATGTCATTCTCGACCCGGTGGGGGGCAATTACGCGGCGTTGAACCTGAAGTTGATGGCACTCGATGGCCGTTGGGTGCTGATCGGTCTGATGGGTGGTCGCGAAGCGAAGCTGGATCTGGCGCAGGTGCTGGCCAAGCGAGTGCAACTGCTGGGTTCGACCCTGCGCAGTCGTGACGATCAATTCAAGGCCGATCTGTTCAGTGATCTGAGCCAGCATGTCTGGCCGTTGTTTGCCGAAGGGCGCTTGAGCCCGCAGTTGGCCAAGGCTTTCCCGATCAAGGATGCCGAAGCGGCGTTTGCGGAGTTGGCGAGTAACAAGGTGGCGGGGAAGTTGGTGTTGGTGATTGACGAGAGCCTGAACTGATCTTTGCTCTGTAGGAGCTGGCTTGCTAGCGATTGAGGCGACGCGGTTTGTCTGGCTGACCGCGTTATCGTTCATCGCTGGCAAGCCAGCTCCTACAGGTTCTCGGTTACTTCCAGATGTGGATCGGCCAGCCGGCCTTTTCGGCATGCTCCAGTAGCACCGGATCGGGATTCACCACGTGCGGGTAATCCACTTTCAGCAACAACGGCAAATCATTGCGTGAGTCCGAGTAGAAACTCGCCCCCTCGAGGTTCTCTTCCTCCGCATCCAGCCATTCCAGCAACCGAGTGATTTTGCCCTCGCGATAAGTCAGGGTGCCCACGGTGTGGCCGGTATAAACCCCGTGTGCCACTTCCAGTTCGATCCCGAGAATCTCGTCGATGCCCAGGCGTTCTGCGATCGGCCCGACCAGGTGCGTGCCCGAAGCGGAGATCACCAGGATGCGGTCGCCGGCCTTGCGGTGGGCGGCGATGGTTTTGGTCGCGTCGCTGAAGATAATCGGTTCGATGAAGTCTTCCACCCACGGGCCGACCAGATGCTCGACCTCTTGCGGCGTGCGGCCGATCATCGGTTCCAGGCTGAACTCCATGTACTCTTCCATGCGCAACTTGCCGTGGCTGTAGGCATCCATCAGCTCGTTGTTCTTGCGCATGAACGACTCGGGATCGACCCAGCCCAGGCGGCCCATTTGCTCGCTCCAGAGGGTGGCGCAGTCGCCGTGGATCAGGGTTTCGTCCAGATCAAAAATTGCCAGGGCCATCAGTGCAGTTCTCTCTTCAACATCAGCAAAGTCATCAGGCTACCTCACACAGGGCCGTCGGATCGATGGAAAGCGCCAGGCGCTGACCATCGGGATGCAGATCGGTCGCCGAGCGATTGAGCACGTCCACCACCAATTCCACGCCCCGGGCTTCGACTCGATAGCGAATCACGTTGCCCAGCAGGCTGTGGCTGCGCACCTGTGCGTCCAGTTCGCCGTTGAGGCTCAGTTCGATGGCCTCCGGGCGAATGGCGATGCGGTGGTTGATTGGGCGTTGCAGCAGTTTCGTCGCGCTGTCGGCGTCCAGCAGATTGTAATTGCCGATGAAACCCGCCGCGAACACATCCACAGGCGCGGTGTACAAGGTTTCGGCGTCGCCGCTTTGTACGATTTTTCCCTGATTCATCAGGAAAATCCGGTCAGACATGGTCAGGGCTTCTTCCTGATCGTGTGTGACGAAGATCGTGGTCAGACCCAGTTCGCGCTGGATCTGACGGATCTGTTCGCGCAAGTGCTTGCGAATCCGCGCATCGAGGGCCGACAGCGGTTCATCCAGCAGCAACAAACGCGGCCGGGTCACCAGCGAGCGGGCGAGGGCGACACGCTGGCATTGGCCACCGGACAGTTGATGCGGATAACGGGCGGCAAACTCATTGAGTTCCACCAGTTTCAGCACTTCGGCAACGCGCTTTTGGCTGTCGTCGGCGTTGACCTTCTGCATGCGCAGGCCGAAGGCGACGTTCTGCTCGACGGTCATGTTGGGGAACAACGCGTAACTCTGGAACACCATGCCTATCCCGCGTTTTTGCGGGCTCAGTGGCACGATGTCCTGATTGTCGAGAAGGATCTTGCCGCCATCCACCGACGTCAGCCCGGCGATGCAACGCAGCAGTGTCGACTTGCCGCAACCTGACGGGCCAAGCAGGGTGACGAATTCGCCTTTCTGGATCTCGCAATTGATGTCGCTGAACACCGTGGTGCCTGCGTAATTCTTTTGAAGATGTTGGACGCTGACATAGCTCATTCGCTTTTGTCCCTGTTCAAGATATTGGCGATCCAGGTCAAGACCAGCACAAAGAAGAAGTAGGAAATCACCAGCGCACTGGTGAAGTGACCGCTGCTGTTGCGCATGTTGTTTAGGTAGACCTGCAGGGTTTCGTAACGGGTGCCGACGAGGATGTTGGCGAACACGAACTCACCGAACAGGAACGAGAACGACAGCAGCAACGCCACCATCAGGCCCTTGCGCAGGTTCGGCAGCACCACCAGGAACGCAGCCTGAAAAGTGCTGGCGCCAAGCAATTGGGCGGAGTCCATCAAGTCGCGCAGGTTGATCGCTTGCAGGTTGTTGGTGATCGCCCGGTACATGAAGGGCAGCGCCACGGTGAAGTAACAACCGATCAGAATCCACGGCGTCCCGACCATCGCAAACGGCCCGGAACCATAGAGCTGCAGCAACCCTACCGACGACACTACGGGCGGCACGGCGAAGGGCAGCAGGATCAGGATGTTCATCAGCGCATCGAGTTTCGGGAAGTGGTAATGCACCACGAACAGCAGCGGCAGAATCAACACCACCGACAGGATCAGCGCGCCGATACAGACCAGCAACGATTGCCCGAAAGCATTGAGAAAACGCGGATCGCTCCACAGTTGCGCATACCACTTGATACTGAAACCACTGGGCAGAATGGTTGCCGACCAACTGCTGGAAATCGAGTAGATGAAGGTGCCGAGCAGCGGCAACAACAGAATGGCAAACAGCAGGTAAACCACCACGCGATGGTAGATGCCGGCAGGCCCCAGTTCAGCGCGAGACATGGTAGCTCCTCTTCAACAACAGTTGATGCACGATGGTCACCAGGGTCATCAACGCCACCAGGACTACGGCCAGGGCACTGGCCAGGTTCGGGTCCAGGGAAATGTCGCCCGACACCATTGCTGCGATGCGAATCGGCAACACGTTGAAGTTGCCGGTGGTCAAGGCGTACACCGTGGCATAGGCGCCGAGGGCGTTGGCCAGCAGGATCACGAAGGTGCCGAGCAGCGCCGGGGTCAGCACCGGCAGGCCGATGTGGCGCCAGAACTGCCAGCCGTTCGCGCCGAGCAGCGCCGCGGACTCGCGCCAGTCTTCACGCAGCGCGTCGAAGGCCGGATAGAGCAGCAGCACGCCCAGTGGAATCTGGAAGTAGGTGTAGAGAATGATCAGCCCGGTTTTCGAGTACAGGTTGAAGTCCTGAATGATCCCGGCTTGCTTGAGCATGATGGTGAAGCTGCCGTTGAAGCCCAGCAAAATGATAAAGGCGAAGGCCAAAGGCACGCCGGCGAAGTTGCTGGTCATGTTGGCGAAGGCGTTGACGAAGTTGCGCAGTTTCGAGTCGACCCGGCGCAGGGAGTAGGCGCCGAGCACCGCAATGATGATTCCGAATACGCTGGACCAGAAACTGATTTCGAGGCTGTACTGGATCGCTTGCAGGTAAAACTTCGAGCTGAAGATCTTGGTGAAGTTGGCCAGGCCCCAGCCGAACTCTTCCGATTCCAGGCTGTTGATCATGACCCACACCAACGGGGCAATTTCAAACACGATAAAGAACAGTGCGAAGGGCACCAGGCACAAGGCCGCCAGCCATTTGCCACGGGTGATGGAGCTCACTTGAGCAACTCCCGGCACACAGGTTTGTCGTGGGGCACGCCCAGCAGTTCGCAAACGGTGCCGCAGATTTCAGTCTGTTTCGGTGTGGCATTGGTGTTGAAACTGAAGGCATCGCCGAGGACGAACAGCGGCACTTCGCGTTCTTCGGGCAGCAAGCCGTTATGGGAGCGGTCGTTGTTCATGCCGTGATCGGCGGTCACGAGTACCTGGTAACCGGCGTCGAGCCAGCCTTGTAGATAGTCGGCGAGGAAAATGTCGGCGAAACGTGCGCTGTTGCGGTATTGCGGAGTATCGAGACCGTGCTTGTGCCCGGCGTCGTCGATGTTCATCGGGTGAACAAGCAGGAAATTCGGCGAATGGCGCAGGCGCAGGTTTTCGGCGTCGGCGAACAGGTGCGAGTCGGGGTAGTGATCGCTCCAGTAGAAATGCCCGTACTGGATCGGCAGGTCGGGGTTGTCGGTGTGACGGTCCCGGGCCTCGACGAAGGGCGAACGGTTATACAACTCACTGACCCAGTGATACGCCGCCGCTGCGGTTTTCAGCCCGGCATCCTTGGCGTAGTGGTAGATGCTGCGCTGGTTCGACAGGCGCGAAACATTGTTGTGAACGATGCCACTGACGATCGGCGTGACGCCGGTCAGGATGCATTCGTAAAGAGGACGGGACAGGGCCGGCAACTCGCATTCCAGCTTATAGAGCGCTGCGCGTCCTGCGCCGACGTAAGCCTGCAGGTGTCCCATGGCGTGGCGGGCGACTTCGTAGTTGAGGCCGTCGAGCACGACAAGGATGACGTTGTGTTTCATAGGGGAGGAACTCCGTGGGTTCTCTCAAACCTGTAGGAGCCGGTTTGCTGGCGATTGGATCACCATGGTGCCCAGTGGGACCGAGGTGTCGGGGATCGCCAGCAAGCCGGCTCCTACAGATGAAGCATTACTTCATTTCGACGATGACTTCTTCGTTCCACTTCTGCGGCAAAGCCTTGGAGGTTTTCTCCCACGCGTCCGCGTCCTTGATCGGCGTAACCTTTTTGTACTGCTCGTTAGGCAGCAGCTTGGCCTTTACGTCTTCCGGCAGGGTGATGTGCTCGGCACGGATCGGACGGGCGTTGCCTTTTGCCAGGTTGATCTGGCCGGCGTCGCTGAAGATGTACTCGCGGGTCAGCTTGGCGGCGTTCGGGTTCTTCGCGTATTTGTTGATGATGGTGGTGTAGCCGGAAATCACCGAGCCGTCGGACGGGATCAACACCACGTAGTCATCCGGGTTGGCCATTTTGGCTTTGTAGCTCAGGCCGTTGAAGTCCCAGACCACGCCGACTTCGATTTCGCCTTTTTCCATGGTGGCGATGGTCGGGTTGGCCATCGACAGGCGACCTTGCTTGGCGATGTCGGCAAACATCAGCAACGCAGGTTGCAGGTTTTTCTCGTCACCACCGTTGGCCAAGGCTGCAGCCAGTACACCGTTGGCGGCTTGGGCAGCGGTGCTCACGTCACCGATGGACACCTTGTATTTGCCAGACTTGAGGTCAGCCCATTTGGTCGGTACATCGGAGCCGTGCAGCAGCTTTTTATTGACGATAAAGGCGATGGTGCCGGTGTAGGCCAGTGCCCAGTTGCCGTCCTTGTCCTTGGCCCAATCCGGAACCTGCTCCCAGGTGGTCGGCTTGTACGGTTGCACCACGCCTTGTTTGACCGCGATCGGGCCGAAAGCGGCACCGACGTCGCCGATGTCGGCGCTGGCGTTGTCTTTTTCAGCGGCGAACTTGGCGATTTCCTGGGCCGAGCTCATGTCGGTGTCGATGTGTTTCAGGCCGTAGTTCTTGGCCAGGTCGTCCCAGGTGCCTTTCCAGTTGGCCCAGTCATCGGGCATGCCGACGCTGTTGACTGCGCCTTCCGCTTTCGCAGCGGCTTCAAGGGTTTTCAAATCATCAGCCGCCATGGCGGCGGTGCACATGGCAATGGTCGAGCCTAACAGTGATGCCAGGAAAAGCTGTTTCATTCCGAAGCTCCTATGGGCGTTTTCAACGCTGCGATTGCGGTTGTGTTGGTCTAGGTCAGCAATACCTGAGCCAATCTAAGGGGGCTCGATGACACTTTGATGTCGCTCGTCGCCCGGCAGGACTTTTGTTAGCCCGGAATTGGCGGGGTCTCGGTAAGCGTAGACCATGGGTAATGGCCCGCTATACCTGGCTTATGGCCGATGTATTGCAGGTTTTTAAATCAGTGCTGAAATGACCGTTCGGTGGTTTGTCATCTATCAGTCATCTGCACTGCCTACGCTTGCAGGATGCTGAAAGAACCGATTTGGTGTGCGGTTCCGCCCTGAAACAGTGCTGGTCTAGTCCAGATAGGTAACGTTGATGCGTGATGAGGCAACAAAAGCGGTGACAGCCATTGGCCAGGTGCTTCAGGAGCAGCTCGATCACGGGTTGCTGACGGCCGGCAGCAAGTTACCGGCCGAGCGCAAGCTCAGTGAGTTGTTCGGAACAACGCGGATCACGGTACGTGAGGCGTTGTTGCAGTTGGAGGCCCAAGGGCAGATTTATCGCGAGGAGCGTCGCGGCTGGTTCGTTTCGCCCCCGCGCCTGGCTTACAACTTGATGCAGCGCAGTCACTTCCACGCGATGGTCAGCGCCCAGGGGCGGGTGCCGTCAACCGAAGTGATCTCTGCGCGATTGCAGCCGGCGTCGGCGGCGGTCTGTGCGTGGTTGCAGCTGCCGGCACTGTCGAGCGTGATTCAGATCTGCCGATCTCGGCGGATCGATGGGCGGTTGGTGTTGTACGTGGAGCACTATTTGAATCCGCAGTATTTCCCGGGGATTCTCGATTTCGATCTGAATCAGTCGATCACCGAGTTGTATGCGCGGCACTACGATTTGCACTACGGCCGCGTGCGTTTCGAGATCGTACCGACGGCATTGTCGGTGGATGCGGCGGCGGCTTTGCGGGTGTCGGTGGGGAGCCCGGGCTTGCGCATTGCCCGGGTCAACTACGACCAGCATGAACGGTTGATCGACTGCGATCTGGAGTTTTGGCGACATGATGCGATTCATGTCGGAGTGGACGTGGTCTGACGATGTTCTGTAGGAGCTGCCGCAGGATGCTCCTATAAAGGTTGGTCCTGTTGCGGCCCGCCGCCAGCTGTGACGACTTGTACGCTCATGCGCGGCGTCGCCAAGTCCAGTCCCGCTTCATCCAGATGCCGTTTGAGTGACAGGTTGAACGCCCGCGAAACTTCCCACTGCTTGATCGGCGCTGTCTTAAAACGGGCGCGAAGAATCGCATTGCCCGACTCGAAACTTTCCACACCCTGAATCTCCAGCGGCGACCAGATATTGCGTCGTTGCAGCGGGTCGGTGCGCATTTTCTGGCCGACTTCGCGCATCAGTTTGATTGCGTTGTCGATGTCCATGCTGGCCGGCACCGCGACCCGGAAGATCGCGTAGCCGAATTCCCGGGAGTAGTTCTTGATGCTTTTGATTTCACTGAACGGAATGGTGTGGACGATGCCATCGATGTCCCGCAGACGCACGGTGCGAATGGTCAGGCCTTCGACCGTGCCCAGGTGCCCGCCGACGTCCACATAGTCGTCGATGGCCAGGGAGTCTTCGATGATGATGAACAGCCCGGTGATCAGGTCGGCCACCAGCGATTGCGCACCGAAACCGATGGCCAGGCCGATCACACCGGCACCGGCCAGCAGCGGCGTGACGTTCATGCCCATGTTCGCCAGGGCAACGATCAGCGCGATGATGAAGATGGCCACGAACAGCACGTTGCGGATCAGCGGCATCATCGTCTGCGCACGGGCGTTGGCCAAGCCTTTGCGCGAGCGAGTGAGGGCGTGGTGCACGGCGGTGTCGCTGAGAATCCAGATCAGCCAGGCAAAGATCAGCGTGCCGGCAAGGCTGAACAGTTTGACGCTGATTTCATGGCCCTCACCTTCGGTGAACGTGATCAGCGACATGCCCCAGACCCGCAGACCGAGCTCGATGAAGGCCAGCCATACCAACAGGTGGGCGAGGGTATAGAAGAAGTTTTTCAGACGTTCCGAATACAGCGCGTGCCGCTTTACGCCGCGTTGCGGTTTCAGGGCGTGGCGGCGCACCAGCCCGTTGATGACCATGCACAACACCAGCAGCACGGTGCAGATCAGCGATTGACGCAGTGCTGTACTGGTATCGCCGGCCGAAACGAACGTGGCGAACAGTGAAATCCCCACCAGTACCAGCGCCGGAACGTACCAGAAGGTGCCGAGAATATCGATGGTGTCGCTGAGGGCGCGGCGGGTCAGGCGCCGGGACAATGGCTGGTTGCGGATCAAGTGGGCAATCGGCCGGCGGAAACGCAGGATGAACAATCCGGTGGATAGCGCCGCCAACACGTTGGCCACCGTCGCGGCGGTATGCGCCAGATGCACGCCAAGGCTGTCGATCAAACGCGGATCGTTCAGGGCTTCGCCAAACGCGGCGAAACTGCCGATCAGCCACAATGGCCGAAAGGCTTGATGCCGCAAAATGTACAAGGCGCGGTGGCGGTGCGGACCGTCGAGCAAGGAAAAAGCAATCACGCAGATCGCTGAAAAACAGGTGCCGACCACTAGCGCATAAGCCAGCACCATCGCCAGACTTTTGCCCAAGGACGAAGGCAATGCGTAGCTCATGTAAACGGTGATAACCAAGGCAATCAGCCATGGCCCCAGTTTGCGCAGGGCGAAGCGCAACATGTCCAGGGCCCTTGGGTGTTGCGGCAGTTCTTCGGTCAGGCCGAAGCGCATCCGCACCCGATGGCTGACCCAGATCAGCGCCGCAGCCAGCAGGCTCCAGACCATCAGGATCATGGCGAAAGCGAAGATGATCGGCAGCCATTCATTGGCCGGCAATACCAGCGCCGTCAGTTCATCTTTGGCCAGGTCGAACTCATTGGACCAGCGAGTGAGCGGGCTGTCGGCTCCGGTAAATTGCTTTTCGAAACTGGCCAGCGTCCCGCCAATCAAACCCAACACGCCCTCTTCGGCGGCCGGTTGGGCTTTTTTGGTGGCGTCGCGCAGCTTCTTCAAATCCGCCAGCAGCTTGGTGCGCTGCTGATCGTTCTCCAACGACTTGATCACTTCGTCGAGGGATTGCCCGAGGGGTTCCTGCGCCTCAGGCTGGGGCTTCGCCGAGCTGTTGAGCAAGCCTGGCAAACCGACCGCCTGGGCAGGCGCCATCGGCAGCAGCGTCATGAGGCAGACAAGGAAAAAGCAGGGCAGGGCGAAAAGACGAGCGAACACTAGGCGGTCAACCTCGGAGTGAGCGGGTCGACCGAGTGTACGAGCCCCGCAAAACCAATGCGAGTCGGCGGGAGGATTTATTCGTTGAGTTTGGCGAGGATCTTGATTACTACAGTGGCGAAGATGGTCAGCATGCCGATCCACATGGCGAGCACGCCAGCATTCTTGTCACGAAAATTGAAGCCGATTGCCAGCAGGAGCATCCCGGAAAGAATCGGGATCAGCATGCCGTGGAAGGAGGAGAGCGAGATCATGGTGACTGCCTTGTCGGAAAAGGATAGTTAAAGTTTAGGTGGCTTTTCTGCGGTATGCAGGAGCTGCCGCAGGCTGCGATCTTTTGATCTTGATCCTGAAAAACAAGATCAAAAGATCGCAGCCTGCGGCAGCTCCTACAGGTCTATTACGGCAGCTCGCGGCTGGCGTAGAACGCGCTCAGCACTTTGACCAGGTGCGCCAGGTCATGGCTGCCGCACAGTTCACGGATCGAGTGCATGGCGAAGGTCGGCAAGCCGATGTCCACGGTGCGCACGCCCAAATGACTGGCGGTGATCGGGCCGATGGTCGAGCCGCAACCCATGTCGCTGCGCACCACGAAGCTTTGCACCGGCACTTCTTCGGCCATGCACAGGTGGCGGAAGAACCCGGCGGTTTCGCTGTTGGTGGCGTAGCGCTGGTTGCTGTTGACCTTGATCACCGGGCCGGCGTTGAGTTTCGGGCCATGGTTGGCGTCATGCTTGTCGGCGTAGTTCGGGTGTACGCCGTGGGCATTGTCGGCCGAGACCAGCAAGGATTTCTGAATGGTGCGCACGAATTCATCACCTTCGGGCAGCAGGCGACGCAACGTCTGCTCCAGCATCGGGCCATCGGCGCCACACGCCGAGCATGAACCGACTTCTTCATGATCGTTGCAGACCAGCACGCAGGTTTCGTCGGTGTCAGCGGTCAGCAATGCTTGCAGGCCGGCGTAGCACGACAGCAGGTTGTCCAGGCGCGCGCCGGCGATGAAGTCGCCATGCAGGCCAATGACGGCAGCGCTTTGGGTGTCGTAGAAACTCAGTTCGTAATCCAGCACGACGTCGGCGTTCAGGCCGTGTTCGCGGGCAAGTTGGTCAGTGAGCACGGCGCGGAAGTCCACGCGCTCGTCGCCGGCAAATTGCGCGAGCACCGGCGGCAATTCGGTCTGGGCGTTGATCGCCCAGCCCATGTTGGCTTCACGGTTGAGGTGAATGGCCAGGTTCGGGATGATTGCGATCGGTGCCTTGAAGTCGATCAATTGGCTTTCGACTTTACCGTCGCGGCGGAAGGTCACGCGGCCAGCCAGCGACAGGTCGCGGTCGAACCACGGGGCCAGCAGGGCGCCGCCGTAGACTTCGACGCCCAACTGCCAGAAACCCTGACGTTGCAGTTCCGGTTGCGGCTTGACCCGCAGGCACGGACTGTCAGTGTGGGCGCCGACCAGGCGAATGCCGCCGTGCAGCGGCGAATGGCGGCCCATTTTGACGGCGACGATCGAAGAGTCGTTACGGGTGACGTAGTAACGACCATTGGCTTCGGTGTGCCATGGTTCACGCTCGTCGAGGCGTTGATAGCCCGCCGCTTCCAGACGCTGAACGAGGCTGGCGGTGGCATGAAACGGGGTAGGGGAGGCCTTGAGAAAGTCGATCAGGCCTTGGTTCAACTCTTCGCGCATAAGAAACTCCAGACAGCAATGGCGCCAGTTTAACGTATTGGCCCGGCGCATTGGGCAAGTGCTTTCATCGCCGGGAAACGGACTGGTGCCTGGCCGTTAATGCGCCATCCGTTCGCGCAGATATTTGATGATGGTCTGTTCGTCAGTGGACTTTGCAGGCTTGGGCAGATGTTTTGGCCAATGGCCTTTCTGCGGGCCGAAGAAGCTTTTCTGCTTGGCTTCGTCCCAACGCAAAATCTCGCGGGAGGCCGATTCCCACCATTCATGACGGCACACTTCGTAATAGGGGTGGTCGGGCACCGCGCTTCCGTACAACAGGTCGCGGGCGACCTTTTTCATGTGCTTGCCTTTATTGCGTAACTTCCACTTGATACGCAGGCGCTGCCAGGGGGAAGGGACGGGTTTGGAGCGCGGCACTTCGGTGCAGAGGGTCGGCAGCTCGGAGCGAAACCTTTCACCATGACGGGTGAAAAAGTGCTTCTGCATGGCATGAAAGAAGCGTTTTTCAGCGAAGTAGTGATAGATGAATTTTTTCGCTTGCTGAACAGGCTTGTCACGCATCGCGAAAGACAGGGCGATTTGCTCGATGGTATGGATGTCGAACGAGTCTTGCGTCCACTCGTCGATCAGCCGGATCGATTCTTCAAGCAACGGGGTGTCGCTGGCGGTGACGCCGCACAGGCCACTGTTGTAAAGCTTGAAACTGTTTTCGGACGAGATGCCATAGGGTTGCAGGCAGCGTCCGAGTTTGACGTAGTCCGGTCGATCGCAGACGTAACTCCAGTCGTACTCGAAGCGGTCCATCACATAGCGCCCAGGCTCGAAGAGTTCGAAGACGCGATGGGGCGATTCGAGAAACAGCGTATCGGTGTCGACGAACAGGGTTTTATCAGCCAGTTTCAGCCCTTGCGCAATGGCGCAGGCTTTGCGTCGGTGGTGGTAGCCGTTTTCGCCCATCCATTGGGTCATGGTCTCATCGCTCAAGGCGATCGGATCAACCGGCCAGCCTGCGTAATCCTGCGGGCGATCCGTCATGACCCGGATGCACAGCGACTCGCCCCGTTTGAGCTGAGCCAGGGCGGTGAGCATGCTGAATTTGGCTTCGCGCCGATAAACATCCTGGTTGCCGTAGATGAGGTAGAGCAACTGGTGCGGTGCTTTCTCGAGTGGGTTCAACGTTTCTCGCTTAAGTAGTTCCAGACTGCAGAGGCGAAAGTTTAACGTATTGCCCTGCGGTGTTGCGGGTGCACTGCTGTGCGGTGTTTTTGCAAATGTAAGTAGCCACTTCAGCCGGTAATCAATCTGCCGCTGAGAAAAACCTCCCGCCGTTGCTTGCGACCGACATATTCATGTTTGCTCGCGTGGTACACCTCATCGAATTTTTGCCGCGAGATGCCAGGGAGTCCCCGGATGTAGTCATCAACCAGGCGATCGTAGTCGGCTTCGGTGATGAGTTTGTAGATGTCGCGGCGATAGAAGAATCCAAGCTGGAAACCCAGGGTTTCACTCATGTGAGCGGTCTTGCTGGCGAAGCAGTTTTCAAAGTCGATGGCTTGAAGCGGTTTACGCGAAGTTTCCGGAATCATGATGTTGCCCACCCAGAAATCCATGTGCGTAATGTTCTTGCGGGACAGGGAATCGAGCAGCTCGAAGGCGTCGAGAATGAAGTCTTTGACTTTGTCCGGATTGCGTTTAAGCCATTGCACACCGTCAATATGATCATCGAGCAGGCGCGTGAGAATGAAGTACTCCTGGGTCAGTCCCAAGCGGTCCTTGGAGTAGCCAAAGCCTTGCAGCGATGGCATCCGTACGCCACGACGCTGTGCTTCGAAGGTGTTCGCCAGCTCTTCCAGCGGCCAGTCGAATCGACCATTGCGCTGTGGTTTGCCCAGGGTCACCCGGACTTTCGCCTTGAACGTATCCAGCGGTTGGACCTTGGCAAACAAAGGTGTTTTACCAGCAGCCAATGGCGCGCTCGCGCGGGTGAGTTTTTGCGCGTTGCGTTTCGTTATGAGTTTCTCGAGAGCTTGTCGCGCTTCGCCGCTAGGCTGTTCATTCAGATGCAGTGTGGTGTTGCCGAAGGTAAAGGTGACGGGGTAGTCGATTTGGAGCGTTTTACTGCTGAGCACGAGTGGGCTTCCTGCCTGATACTGAAGTGCCACAATTTTACGTTTCTTTACAAATATATGACAATTTTTTCACGCCATTTTTATGCCGGGGCATTTGTAACAACAAATGAAAACGCCCTTCACTGGAAGGGCGTTTTCAGGTGAGCCGTGAGTCGTTCAAAACGGCGCAGGGCACTCGAAGCGTAAACGTTCACCGCTTTGTGGATGAGTGAAACTCAGCATACTGGCGTGCAGGCACAGTCTTGGCCAGGCGGCCAGTGCTTGTTCATGGGCATAAAGTCCGTCACCCAATAGTGGATGACCAATCGACAGCATGTGCACGCGCAACTGGTGCGAGCGGCCGGTGATCGGCGTCAGTTCCACGCGGCACCAGTCACCGCAACGTTCCAGTACGCGCCAGAAGGTCAGGGCATGTTTGCCGAATTCATGGTCGACCACATGGCGAGGCTTGGTCGGCGGGTCGTAGCGCAGCGGCAAATCGATGCTGCCGCTGTCGAGTTCCGGCTGACCCCAACACAGAGCGGTGTAGGCTTTTTCGGTTTCGCGGTCGTGAAATTGCCGGGACAGTTCGCGGTGCGTATCGGGATCGCGGGCCAACAGGATAATGCCGGAGGTTTCCCAATCCAGTCGGTGGACGATTCGCGCTTCCGGGTAGCCGTTTTCTTGCAGGCGGGTAATCAGGCAGTCCTTGTTGTCATCGGCCCGGCCAGGGACGGAGAGCAACAGGGTCGGTTTGTTCACCACCAGTACGGCGGCGTCCTGATGGATGATGTGGACGTTGGACAACGGCATTAAAACAGCCTCGTAACAAACGCCAACGGCGGCTCGATCACTTGATTCCCTACCTGTAGGAGCCGGCTTGC
>NZ_JSAK01000049.1 GCF_000802965.1 Pseudomonas fluorescens
TGTTGCCGCTGACCGAAAACTGACCCAGTAAAGGCTGTTCTGCCGACTGAAAACTGACCCAGGTGTTCAACTGCTTCTGCTCACTTTTCGAGCAGGAGAACACAGGGTGATCAGCATGGAAATGTTGGGAAAAATCCGGCGGATGTACTTCCGCGACAAGCTCTCGCTGCATCAGATAGCCAAGCGTACCGGACTGTCGAGAAACACCATTCGAAAATGGGTCAGAGCACCCGAAGCCACCCAGCCGGCGTACCAACGGTGCGCAACCTTCAACAAACTCAGTCCATTTCACGAGACGCTGGAGCAGGCGCTTAAGGCCGATTCGTTTCGGGCAAAGCACAACCGCAGGAGTGCCAAAGCACTCTTCGAACAGATCAAGGCCGAGGGGGACGACGGCGGCTACAGCCAACTCACCGCCTTTATACGCTCGTGGCGCGGCGAGCAAGGCAAGTCTTTACGAGCCTTTGTGCCGCTGACCTTTGCACTCGGGGAGGCCTTTCAATTCGACTGGAGCGACGAAGGTCTGCTGATCGGCGGCCTGTTCCGACGCATCCAGGTCTCCCATATGAAGCTGTGCGCCAGTCGCGCATTTTGGTTGGTTGCGTATCCCAGCCAAGGCCACGAGATGTTGTTCGATGCCCATACTCGCTCGTTTGGCGCGTTAGGTGGGGTGCCGCGTCGCGGCATCTACGACAACATGAAGACCGCTGTCGACAAGGTCAACAAGGGTAAGGGCCGCACGGTCAATGCTCGGTTTGCCGTGATGTGTGCGCACTACCTGTTCGACCCGGACTTCTGCAACGTCGCTTCCGGCTGGGAAAAAGGCATCGTTGAAAAGAACGTCCAAGACAGCCGACGGCGCATCTGGCTCGATGCTCAAAACTGCATGTTCCACACCTTCGAGGAATTGAATGCCTGGCTCGGCCAACGCTGCCGTGCGCTCTGGGGCGAACTGCTGCACCCGCAGTACAACGGGCTGACCGTGGCGGACGTCCTGGAGCTGGAACGCGCTGAATTGATGCCGATGCCGACTGCCTTTGATGGCTACGTCGAGCGCACCGTACGGGTCTCCAGCACCTGCCTGATCAGCGTGGCGCGAAATCGCTACTCGGTGCCGTGTGAGCGGGTCGGCCAGTGGGTCAGCAGCCGTTTGTATCCTTCCCGGGTGGTGGTCATCGCCGATGAAACGACGATTGCCAGCCACGAGCGTCTGTTTGATCGAGATCAGGTCAGTTTTGACTGGCAGCATTACATCCCGCTTATCGAGCGCAAGCCTGGAGCGCTGCGCAATGGCGCTCCGTTTGCTGATCTGCCGAAGCCGTTGCAGCTGCTAAAACGCGGTCTGAGGCGTCACGCCAATGGTGATCGAGTCATGACGCAGGTACTGGCGGCAGTTCCCATCGCCGGGCTCGATGCCGTGTTGGTGGCTGTGGAGTTGGTACTTGAATCAGGCAGCTTGAGTGCTGAGCACATCCTGAATGTCCTGGCTCGACTGACATCGACAGCAGTCCCTCCGTCCGCCGAAACCAGCCTTCAACTCAAGATAGCGCCTGTCGCCAATACGGCACGCTACGACCGGCTCCGTACCACCGATGAGGAGACTCGCAATGCGTGATCTTATGGCGGAACTCAAAGAACTGCGTCTGCATGGCATGGCCAGCGCCTGGGAAGAACTAGCCTCGCAAGGAGAAGCTTCGACGGCATCCTCGAAATGGCTACTAGAGCATCTTCTCCAACAAGAACATGCGGATCGAGCGGTGCGCTCAGTGAACCACCAGATGAACATGGCCAAACTGCCCATGCATCGTGATTTGGCCGGCTTCGACTTCAGCGCTTCCAGCGCAGATGCCCGCCTGATCAGGGATCTGTCCAACCTGGAGTTCACCGATACCGCGCAGAATGTCGTATTCATCGGCGGGCCTGGAACAGGCAAAACACACCTCGCCACCGCCTTGGCTGTGTCCGGGATCACGACGCATCACAAACGCGTGCGCTTCTACTCCACGGTGGATCTGGTCAATCTGCTGGAGCGCGAAAAATACGATGGCAAGACGGGCCGCATCGCTCAAGGGCTGTTACGAACAGACCTGGTGATACTCGATGAACTGGGGTATTTGCCCTTCAGCCAGAGCGGTGGTGCCCTGTTATTTCACTTGCTGTCCAAGCTGTACGAGCAAACCAGCGTGGTCATCACCACCAACCTCAGCTTCTCGGAATGGTCGAGTGTGTTTGGTGACGCCAAGATGACAACGGCGTTGCTGGATCGGCTGACACACCACTGCCACATCGTCGAAACGGGCAACGAGTCCTACCGCCTGCAACACAGCAGCTTGGTCGCCCAGACCAAGATCAAATCACGTGAACGAAAGCGCAAAGACAATGATGGTGCCGAGGACGATGAGCTGTTTTGATCTGCACCAAAAATACCCTGCCGCATGCCCACATGCGGTGGGGCTTTAATGCCTCTTCCACCGGGACACGACTGCTAAGCTTATCCACAATTGCTGATGCCAAAATCAGCAATCCGCCCTGGGTCAATTTTCAATCGGCAGGGTGGGTCAGTTTTCAATCAGCGCCAAC
>NZ_JSAK01000005.1 GCF_000802965.1 Pseudomonas fluorescens
TTCTTGGCCCGTCGCTCGCACCGCCACTTCAATCGCCCGAACGCTGACCGCGGCAAATATCGCGGTCATCAGCACGTTTGTCAGGCGACGTCTGTGTCAACTGTATGTCCGCAATCGCCAGCAAGCCGGCTCCTACAGGTTGCGCATGGCGTTATTTTTGGTGGGCCAATTTGTGGCGAGGGAGCTTGCTCCCGCTGGGTCGCGAAGCGGCCCCAAAAAGGGGACTGCTGCGCAGTCCAGCGGGAGCAAGCTCCCTCGCCACCGGTTTTTTGGTCTCTCGAAAATATCCTTACTCTTCTTGGCCCGTCGCTCGCACTGCCACTTCAATCGCCCGAACGCTGACCGCGGCAAATATCGCGGTCATCAGCACGCCGTTGAACCCTAGCATTAACGCCAGAACCCGCGAGACGCCGAGTTTGGGCACCAGCTCTCCATAACCAATGGTCAAACCGGTCACGAAGCCGAAATAGATGCCGTCCATGGGCTTCCAGCCTTCCAGATAGCCGATGATGAAGCCGAACAGCACGATCAGGAAAACCAATACGGAGAAGATCGGCCAGACAACTCGCAAGTAGAAACCGACTGCTTTGAAGAATTCTCGACGGACATGCGCTGCATGAGTGATGTTCATGTCATGGGCTTCCTGAGGATGGGATGAGCTGATGGCGTATCAAGACTCCATTAGCTTGGCACAAACGCTGGAAACCGCTGGTCAATCGCAGCTCGCGACCGACGGAGAGTTGCCGTGAAGATTCAAGGCTAAGCTGGTATTTCACGGCGCAGGAGAACACCGATGATCAAGCACTTGATCCCTCCCGTCCTGATCGCCGTTGTCATCGCGCTCAGCGGTTCTTCGTGCCATGACCCTGGCAAAGATGAAAGCGTAACCGCGTCACAGGCTCCCCCCATCAACGGAGGCGGCGCCAGGATGATCCCGGCGCAGCAACGCATGCCCTCTACGATGCCGCGCCCAAGAAGGTAGCGGTCAGCCCGCTTCGCTTTCGCGGATCAGCTTCTTGTTGATCTTGCCGACGCTGGTCTTGGGAATCTCCGTGACGAACTTGAACTGCTTGGGGATCGCCCACTTGTTGATGCGACCGCGTTCAACAAAAGTTTGCAGGTGGGTTTCGAGGATTTTGCGGTCGAGGTATTGCCCCGGTTCGCACACCACCAACGCCATCGGCCGTTCGCCCCATTGCTCGTCGGCGATGCCCACGACGGCGACCGACATGACCGCTGCGTGCTCGCTGATCAGGCTTTCCAGTTCCAGGGAGCTGATCCACTCGCCACCGGTCTTGATCACGTCCTTGATCCGGTCCTTGATTTCCACGCCGCCCATCGCGTCGATGGATGCCATGTCGCCGGTGTGCAGCCAGCCGTTGTGCCAGAGCTCGGCGCCTTTTTCCGGCTCATTCAGGTAGCCCTGAGTCAGCCATGGTGCACGCACGACGATTTCGCCCTGTGCAACGCCGTCATGGACGACGTCCTTGCCTTCGGCATCGATGATTTTCAGATCGACCATCGGCACCGGTGTGCCAGTCTTGATGCGCAGCGGCAACTGGTCGTGCATCGGCTGCTTGAGGTCTTCGTCACGCAGGTAGGTCACGCACAACAGCGGGCAGGTTTCCGACATGCCGTAGCCGGCGTGCACCACCATGCCTTTGGCGCTGGCTTCGCTAGCGATTCCGAGGGTCAGGGCGCTGCCGCCGAGGAGCATTTTCCAGCCGTCGAAACGGGCGGATTTCGCTTCCTCACAGTTGAGGATCATTTGCAGGATGGTCGGCACGCAGTGAGAGAACGTCACCTTCTCTTCGCGGTGCAGACGGACCAGGCTGTTGGGTTCATAGCGGCCGGGGTAAACCTGCTTGATGCCCATCAGGGTCGCCACATAGGGCACGCCCCACGCATGCACGTGGAACATCGGCGTGATCGGCATGTACACGTCGTCGGAACGCAACAGCGGCTGGCCTTGGTACACGCCCAAAGTGCCGACGGCATTCAGGGTGTGCAGGACCAATTGGCGATGGGTGAAGTACACGCCTTTCGGCGCGCCAGTGGTGCCGGTGGTGTAGAACAGCGTCGCGACCGAGTTCTCGTCGAAGTCAGGGAAGTCGTACTGATCCGAGGCCTGCGCCAGCAACTGCTCGTACTCGCCGAGTACCGGCAGCGACGTGTTGGCGGCGCTGTCGTCGGTGAGCTGGAGGAAGCCTTTGACGGTGGTCAGTTGCCCCTGGATCTGCTCCACCAGCGGCAGGAAATCGTCATGCACCAGCACCAGATCATCCTCGGCGTGGTTCATGGTGTAGAGCACCTGATCCGGCGACAGGCGAATGTTCACCGTGTGCAGCACCGCGCCGATCATCGGCACGGCGAAGAAGCATTCCAGGTAGCGATGGCTGTCCCAGTCGAGCAAGGCCACGGTGTCCCCGGCCTTGACCCCGGCCGCCGTCAGCGCATTGGCCAAACGGCGGATGCGTTTGTTCAGCGTCTGGTAGCTGTAGCGCAGTTTGTCGGCGTAGACGATTTCCCGACCCGGCTCGTAGCGCACCCCGGACAGCAGCAATTGCTTGATCAGCAGGGGGTAGGCATAGGCGCCTTCGGCGGGCGCAATTATTTTTGTATTTATCATGTTGGAGTTCCTTGTCCGTGGCTTAGAACTGCGCCGCGTCCAGTTGATAGAGGCATTCGCTGCCAGCCTTGGCCGACGCGCTCAGCGAGTGGATACGCGGCAACAGACGAGCGAAGTAGAAGCGTGCGGTGGCCAGTTTGCTGACGTAGAAATCGTCACTGGAATCGGTGCTCATGGCGGCTTTGGCCATGCGTGCCCACATGTAGGCGTACGCGGTGTAGCCGAACACTTGCAGGTACTCCACCGAGGCCGCACCGATTTCATTCGGGTTGCTTTGGGCTCGATCCAGCAGCCACGACGTCAGTTCGTCGAGGGTGTCCACGGCGGCGTTCAGCGGTTGGGTGAACTCGCCGAGGTCAGCGCAAGCGTTGGCGGTGAAGTTACGGATTTCCGAGGCGAACAACCGATAGAGCGCCCCGCCGCTGCCGACGATTTTGCGCCCGACCAGATCCAGGGATTGAATGCCGTTGGTGCCTTCGTAGATCTGGGTGATGCGCACATCGCGCACCAGTTGCTCCTGGCCCCACTCGCGGATGTAGCCGTGGCCGCCAAAAACCATCTGGCCGTGAAGGGTGGTCTCCAGGCCCATGTCGGTGAGGAATGCCTTGGCCACCGGGGTCAACAAGGCCACCAGTTCCTGGGCGCGATTGCGCGTGACTTCATCTTCACTGAACTTGGCGGTGTCCAGTTGCAGCGCGACATAGCTGGAGAACGCACGACCGCCTTCGTTCAAAGCTTTCATGGTCAGCAGCATGCGACGCACGTCCGGGTGGACGATGATCGGGTCGGCGGATTTGTCCTTGTGCTGCGCACCGGTGGGCGCACGGCTTTGCAGGCGATCGCGGGCGTACGCCAGGGCGTTCTGGTACGAGCGCTCACCCTGAGCCAAACCCTGAATGCCAACGCCCAGTCGCTCGTAGTTCATCATGGTGAACATCGCCGCCAGGCCTTTGTTCGGCGCGTCGACCAGCCAACCGGTGGCGCCGTCGAAGTTCATCACGCAAGTAGCCGAAGCCTTGATGCCCATCTTGTGTTCGATGGAACCGCAGGACAGCGCGTTGCGTTCACCCAGCGAGCCGTCGTCATTGACCAGCACTTTCGGCACCAGGAACAGCGAGATACCTTTCGGCCCTGCTGGCGCATCCGGTAGACGTGCCAGTACCAGGTGGATGATGTTTTCCGTCAGGTCGTGCTCGCCGCCGGTGATGAAAATCTTGCTGCCGCTGACTTTATAGCTGCCGTCAGCCTGAGGCTCGGCGCGGGTACGAATCATGCCCAGGTCGGTGCCGGCGTGGGCTTCGGTCAGGCACATCGAACCGGTCCAGGTGCCGGCGTACATGTTCGGCAAATACTTGGTTTTCAGCGCTTCGCTGGCGTGGGCGTTGATCGACAGGCACGCGCCCGCGGTCAGCATCGGGTACAGGCCGAAGGACAGGCTGGCCGAGTTGACCATCTCTTCGACCTGCGCCGAAATCGCCTTGGGCATGCCCATGCCACCGAACTGCGGATCACCGCCGACACCGACCCAGCCGCCTTCAGCGAAGGCTTGGTAGGCTTCGGCAAAACCGTCCGCCGCGCTGACCGAGCCATTGCTCCAGGTGCAGCCCTGTTCGTCGCTGGCGCGGTTCAGCGGCGCAATCACTTCACCACTGATTTTGCCGGCTTCTTCGAGAATCGCGGCGGCGGTTTCTTCATCGATCACGTCAGCCAGGCCAGGCAATTCGGCCCACAACCGGGACACCTGGAAAACCTCGTTGAGTACGAAGCGCATGTCGCGCAGGGGAGCTTTGTAGTCAGACATCGTTGCTTACTCGGAAGTGGTCACGGCATGAGGCATGCCAGGACGTTCAGTGGTTTCGGTGGTTTCGGCTGCCGTGACAGCAGCGGTCTCGACCGCTCGTTCGCGCAGCAGGAAGTACGACAGGGCCGGGATCAGGATCAGCGCGCCGAGCATGTTCCACAGGAACATGAAGGTCAGCAGGATGCCCATGTCGGCCTGGAACTTGATCGGCGACCAGACCCAGCACACCACGCCAGCGGCGAGGGTGATACCGACCAGCCCGACCACCCGGCCGGTGAACGACACGGCGTTGCGGTAAGCCTGGGACAACGGCAGGCCCTGACGCTGGAAGTGCAATTGCACGCTAAGCAGGTACAACGCGTAGTCGACGCCGATGCCCACGCCGAGGGCGATCACCGGCAATGTCGCGACTTTCACGCCGATGCCCATGGCTACCATCAAGGCTTCGCAAAGGATCGAGGTCAGCACCAGCGGCAGCAATGCCACCAGCGTCGCGCGCCAGCTGCGGAAGGTGATCAGGCAGAACAGCGTCACCGCCAGGTAGACGTACAGCAGCATGGTGCGGTTGGCCTCACGCACCACGATGTTGGTCGCTGCCTCGATACCGGCACTGCCGGCAGCGAGCAGGAACTGGCGATCTTCGGTGCTGTTTTCCTTGGCGAACTTGTCGGCAATCGCCACCACGGCGTCGAGGGTTTCAGCCTTGTGATCCTTGAGGAACGCAATCACCGGCATCAGCGAACAGTTGTTGTTGAACAGCTCCGGCGAGTTGACCGATGCCTGTTGCGCGGCGTAATTCAGCACGTCCTGGTTGCGCTGGATGCTGTTGAGCTTGGGGTTACCTTCGTAGGTACCCGCGGTGATCTGCCGTACCGCGTTGACCAGCGAGGTGGTCGCTTGCACACCCGGATACTGTTGCAGCTCCCAGGCCAAGCGGTCGGCGAGGGTCAGCGTCTTGTAGTTCAGACAGCCTTCCGGCGCAGTCTTGATCATCACCGCGAACAGGTCGCTGGACAGCGCGTAATGCTGAGTGATGTAGGCGTTGTCGCGGTTGTAGCGCGAGTCCGCACGCAACTCCGGCGCGCCGCTTTCCAGGTCGCCGATCTTCAGGTTCAGGCTGACCATGAAACCGCCAATGCCCATCAACACTGCGACCAATACGGCACCGGTGGCCCACTTGCGCGTGGTGAAGCGGTCGAGCAGCTCCCACAGTTTGCCAAAGCCTTTGTTGCGTTCGGCGCGGTTGTCGATTTTCAGTGCGCGGTCAGCAGCCTTGGCGCCGACGCCGACGTAAGACAGCGCCACCGGCATCAGCAACAGCGAGGTGAAGATCAGCACTGCGACACCGATACTCGCGGTGATTGCCAGGTCCTGAATCACTGGAATGTCGATCAGCATCAACACCGCGAAGCCCACGGCGTCGGCCAGCAATGCGGTGACGCCCGCGATGAACAGACGGCGGAAGGTGTAACGCGCGGCGATCAGTTTGTGGGTGCCACGGGCGATGTCCTGCATGATGCCGTTCATCTTCTGCGCCGCGTGGGACACGCCGATGGCGAAGATCAGGAACGGCACCAGCACCGAGTACGGATCAATGGCATAACCCAGCCAGGCGACGATGCCCAGTTGCCAGACCACCGCGATCAGCGAGCAGCCGACCACCAGCAATGTGCTGCGCACGCAACGGGTGTAGGCATAAATGATGATCAGCGAGGTGATGACGGCGAGGCCGAAGAACATCATCACCTGAATCAGGCCGTCGATCAGATCGCCCATCAGTTTGGCGAAACCAATCACGCGGACCTTGTACTGGCCCTTACCCTCTACCCCGGATTTACGCGCGGCACTGTCGCCGGCGTATTCGATCTTGTCGCGCAACTGCTCTTCGAGCATCTGCGAGAACGCGTGATAGTTGATGGGCTGACCACCCGCGGCGGCTTTATCCAGCAGCGGCACGATCAACATGCTCGACTTGAAGTCGCTGGCCACCAGGCTGCCGACGATGCCGGCGCGAGAGATGTTCTGGCGCAGTTGTTCGATCTGTTCAGGTTGACCCGAGTAGGTGTCGGGCATCACCGGGCCACCCTGGAAACCTTCCTCGGTGACTTCAGTCCAGCGCACCGCCGGGCTCCACAGCGACTTCATCCACGCCCGGTCGACGCCTTCGGTGAGGAACAACTGATCGTTGACCTGCTTGAGCACGTCGAGGTACGCCGGGTCGAAAATATCGCCCTGAGTGTTTTCCACCACCACCCGCACCGAGTTGCCCAGGCCGCGCAGCGACTGGCGGTTTTCCAGGAAGTTCTGGATGTACGGCTGGCTCTGCGGAATCATTTTTTCGAAGCTTGGGCGCAACTCCAGGCGAGTCACGGCCATGAAGCCCAGCACCACGGTGGCCAGGGCCATCAGCAGCATGAACAGCGGCCGATAGTTGAACACCAGCCGTTCGAGCAGGTTGCCGGAGCGGTGGTCGAAATCACGCAGATCGCGGATCACCGGCATGGCGTCTTGTTTGATATTGCCCATGTCTGGGTTCTCGCTCTTAGGGTTCGAGGGCTGGATCGGCGGCCAGCGTCCGTGCGCCACGGCTGCCTGCCACCACCAGCGCGCCATCGGCGGACTGGGTAGCACCGGCTATGGGTGTCGGTGTCGGTTTCTGCACCAGATACAGTTGTGCGCCAGAACCCTGGCTCACCAGCATCTGCCCTCCCTGGGTGAACAAGCGGTATTGCCCGCGCGCATCGATAAGGCCGGCGGTGACGCTGACGTGCAGACCGGTTTTCAGCGCGGTCCAGTTTTGCCCGCCGTCGGTGCTGCGCAACACGTTGCCGCGCAAGCCGTAGACGAGCACTTCGCCAGGCTTGCCGAGTACGCCGAAGAAGCTGCCCTGATAAGGCGTCGGCACCGCAGCGAAACGCTGGGTGTTGTCGTCCCATTTGAGCAACAGGCCTTGCTCGCCGGCGATGTACACGGCGTCGCCGGTGGAGGCGATGGCGTTGAGGTGGAAACCCTGCGGGTTGTCGGTGCGATCCTGGAATGGGGTCCAGGTCAGGCCACCGTCTTCGGTGCGCAGGATCAGGTTGAACACGCCGACGACATAGCCGACTTTTTCATTGGCGAACCAGACGTCAAGCAGCGGCTTGTCCGCGCCTTGATCGACCAGTCGTTGGCCTTCCATAGCCAACTGGGGCCATTGCTCGTTGCCCGGTTCGGCGCTGGCCAGCGCCGTGTAATGGTTGACCACCAACGTACCGATCTGGCGGCCGTCAAGTTGCTTGCTCCAGGTCGCGCCTGCGTCGCTGGTATGCAGCACCACGCCGTCATTGCCCACCGCCCAGCCTTGGCTGGCGGTCGGGAAGTTAACGGCGGTGAGGTCAGCACTGACCGGCACGGATGCCTGTTGCCAGTGCTGGCCGGAATCATCGGAAAACAGAATATGACCACGCTGGCCGACGGCGATCACACGCCCACCGGCGCGGGCCATGCCAGACAACGGGCTTTTGATGGCCAGGGCGCTGACCTTGGCGGGCAGGTCCAGCACATCGACGTAATCGTTCGCATGGGTGATGCCCTGCGACAGGCAGAGCACAACGCCAAATGCCAGCTGCAACATATTATTTTTATACGAACACATACCGCGTCCTCTTCGAAAAACCGCGCCGGGGCACACGTTGGTGTGCCTGACGTTCGAACCTGGCGCCCGCGGCGATCGGCATGCACCGACCGCAGCACGGTTCACCGCCTTGTGAGCAGTGGACCGTACGGGCGTTTTTTACGGTTGGCTTAGCGAATGCCGCTACCGGCCAGCGATTCCGAAGACCACTGGGCCTTGGAGAGCGGTTCGATGTACTTGATGCCGCCGTAAGGGCCGACTACACCGTTGATGTTGTAGGAGCCGCCCACCAGGTCGTAGATCATGAATGGCGTGGAGTCCGGAACCTGCTTGTCATAGCTCTGGCTGAGGAAGGCGAACGAACCGCGATAGAGCTGACCACGGGCGTCATATTGATCCGAGGCCAAAGCGGTCCAGCTGTCTTCGTCGAGGTAGAAGCGGCGCTTGGCGTAGATGTGACGAGCACCGGCCTTGAGGGTGCCTTCGACGACCCAGACGCGGTGTTTTTCCCAACGGACGAAGTCCGGTGCCAGGTGATTAGGGGTCGTGATCGACTTCGGATCCTGGACGTAAGTCAGCTTGTAGGTGTTGTAGGGCACGATCATTTCCTGCTTGCCCACCAGCTTCCAGTCGTAGCGGTCCAGCGCACCGTTGAAGACGAACACGTCATCGTAGGTGCCGGCGCCGGCAGTACCCGGGTTAGGCGTGTCGTACGCCAGGCTCGGTGCCAGTTTGACCCGACGCTGGCCAGGCAAGTACTGCCAGGCGCGACGTGGTTGCTGCAACGGGTTGGCGGCGTCCTTGAGCATGATCGCCTCGCCGGCACGGCGTGCAGGACCGGTGTAGGCCAGCTTCATCTGGTAGTACACATCGGAGCTGCTGATCGGCTGCGAAAGGTTCTCGTAGATTGGATAGGAGATGTTCGCCTGCCCGGTGGTTGCCAGGCTCGGAACGCCAGCAGAGTCGACGTTCCAGGAATCGTACTTGGAGCTGATGCTGACACCCTGGTAGCGCAGCAGGAAGTTCCACATCGCTTCGTTACCCGACTGCGGAATCGGGAACGGCACGCCTGGCAGCACGTTGTCGATGGCCAGGCCACCTTCCAGCGACTTGGCATCGGTGGCGTTTTTCACGCCATTGTCCAGCACCGCTTTTGGCAGCGAGACGGTACGGTGGGTCGGGAACACGTTGACGTGGAAGGTGGAAAAACGCTTGGCCAGTTCCACGGTGGTGGCGCTGAGCATGCCCTTGTACTGATCGACGTTCTTGCCGTCGATCACCAGCAACGGTTGCTCATTGGCAAACGGATCCGGGCGCATGCTGTCACCGGCTTTGAAACTGGCTGGCGGCGTGGTCAGGCCACCGTTGTAGGCAGGAATGGAACCATCAGCGTTCCCGGCCTTTTCGGCGCCCACCAGAGTCAGGTTGCTGCCCAATTTGGCGGCTTCCTGGGTTGATACAGCGGCCTGTGCCTGAGCGGCAAGGACCATGGCCAGCGAAGCGGCCAACACGGTTTTTACGAATTTCATGTTGTTATTCTCCTGCTTGCATTGAGCAAATCAGTGGTGAATCAAAAAGTGGTTTTCATCGTCAGGTAAACAGCGCCACGGTCCTCAGTCGTTGCACCACCACCGGAAAAGGCTGAGTAGCCACCGGCGTAACAGGCGTAGTTTTCGTTGCCGCTGAAGGCGTTCGGCGCAGCACCGTCACCGCCATTCGGACCGGTACTCACACCACTGACATTGCACTTGTCGGCCTTGCCGAAAGAATCCACGTACTTCAGGTCGACAAAGTATTTGTTGTACACAACGGCACCCAGGCCGACTGCGTAGTTACCGGTGTCTTTGGCACCGCCACCGGAGACCGGTGACACACCATCGAGACCGAGGTTGATCGACATCGGCGCGTTGAGGTCAACACCGGGAAACACCTGGTACCAGGTCGGTGTGAAGTTGACCGCGATGCCCCAGTTATCCCGGGTCGGCTGATCGATGCCGCGGTAGGTGCTCTTTCCTTTGTAGAGCGCTTCATTCTTGCTATCGAGCTTGAGCAAGTTGCTGTAGTACAACTCGGCGAGCAGGGTCGCCGAATCGAACACGGGGGTTTTCGGCATGGTCATCAGACCGTTGAGCGTCCAGTGCAGGGTGTCGCCGGTGGCGGCCATGCTGTCGCCCTTCTCCGGCGTGTCATAAATCACGCCGGTGGAAGCCGTGCGCGCCGGCAACAGGCCAAGACCCTGGCCCAGACCCAGCGGACTGGTGGTGCTGACAATCGCCGGAATACTGGCCAGCGGCATGTTGTGACGAACGTTCAGGTCGGAACCCACGCTCACCCCGCCGACGTCCTTGGACAGGCTCAGGCCGACGATCTTGATGTTGTCGGCGTAGGCCATTTGATAGGTGGCAGTGTTCAGCGAGTTGAGCGTGTTGACGACCGCTGGCACTTGCCCTGCCGGACGGGTGCCGTTGGCGTTGGCCGAGCTGATGCCCCTGGCATCCAGCCACGCTTGCGGCAGGATTTCCGAGGTTTCGCGGTAGTAAACGCCGAGGGTGCCGTCCAGCCAGGCTGGCGACCACTTGGCCATCAGGCCCCAGTCGCCGCGCTTGTCCGGTGTCAGGTCATGGCCGCGACGGACGTTGGTCAAACCGTTGCACGGCGCCAGGCCACAACCCAGCGGGCTGCCCGGAACCACGGCGTTGGTGTTGCCCAACAGGAACGATTGCGCACCGAAACCGACCAGGTCGGAACCGCCGTAATAGGTGCCCGCTTCCGGCAAGCGCGCTTCATCCCAATCGAGGAAGTACTGCGCCGCCAGGGTCAGTTCAGGGTTGACCGTGAACGACATCGACAGCTGATTACGCGGGACGAACAGCTCCTTGGCTTCAGTGCCTGGCGACGCGGCCAGTTTGGCCAGGTCGAGGCCGGATTGGCCGTAGCTGATCGAGTGCACCGGGTTGAGAATGGTCTCGCCCCAGAACACGTTGTGCTGGCCAGCCTTGAAGCTCAGCATCGACTCCTCGCCCACTTCGGTGCTGTAGAACACGAAGGCGTCGAGGATTTCGCCGGACGGACCGGTGTAGTAACGCTGTGCATAGTTGCTCAGGTGCGGGCTGCCAGTGCCAACGTTGTCATTGGTAACCGGGGCCAGGCGCGGGTCGTTGGCGATCAGGCCTGACGTCGAACCGTTGCCGTTGACGAACGGGTTGGAGTTGGAGCCGGTGTTCTCATAAGCCTTGTCGTACCAGCTTGCAGCACTGACGCGAAAGCCCATGTGGTTTTGATAGACCACGTCCATCTCGGTCAACAAGTCGACGCGATTGGTGATGTTGGTCCCGGACTTGCGGAAGTTGTAATCGCCGTCGTTGTTGTTCGGCGTTGCCAACATGCGTTTGTCAGCACTTTCGGTGCGTACGCCGTAGTTGTACTTGATGGTGTTATCGACTCGCACAGCCCAGTCCGGGTTGCCCGTTTCGATCTCTGCCCCATAAGCGGCCGGCATAATGGCGGCCAGGATAGCCGACGCCAGCAAGGTGTAGCGTGTTGTGGTGAAGCCGTGACTCTTATTGTTGTTGTGCATTGCGTTGTCTCCGCCTTTTTGTATTTGTTTTTAGCGCAGCCGCCCTCGCGCGGCCAGGTGAGGCCAGCGTTTCAGGGGTGAGGGCAAATGCCGGTCGGGATGCGGCCCGACTGGCTCCTGTACTAGCGGTCCAGCTCCAGGATGAGTTCTTCGGCCTGGGGCCAGTGACCGAAACCGGCCGCCGGGTTGAGGTGGCCGACATCGCCCAGATTGAGCAATTCGGCGCCCCAGCCATGGGCCAGGTGAGTGGCAGCGTCCAGGCTGGCCAGGTGATCGTTGGTGCTGGCAGCCACCAGGCTACGGAAGGGCAGTCGGTTTTTGGGTAGAGGATCCCAACCGTTGCTGCGCAGGGTTTCAGGGGATGGGTAATTGGCGGGCCACGCCGCATTCAGATCCGGTGGCGCGGCCAGCAAAGCACCCTTGATCGGACGAGTGAACTGCGCAGCCCAGTGCGCGACCATCAACACACCGGCACTGTGGGCAACCAGAATCACCGGCCCGTCGATCTGTTCAAGTTCGTGCTGGATCGCCCGGACACGCGCCTGGCAATCGAGCTTGTCGGTCTCGAGCGGCGGCACGCTGCGTACTTTGCTCAATCTGGCTTCCAGCAGCGTTTGCCAATGTTCGGCAACGTGCTCGCGCAGACCGGGTACGATCAAAACGGTGGCAGCAGTTTGCAGTTTGTCCACGTCAACACCTTTGCTTTCTCGATGACTCGACTGGCTCTTTCGCCAGGGGCTTTTTGTAGTGTCGACATTAAAGAGCGCCCACCCGCTACGCTTTACATTGGACGTCATGCACTTTTCTTTTGATGACAAATTGTCGGACACTCAGACGTGTGACCCATGGTCTAAAATCAGCGCAGGTTGGCGCAGGGTCACTGTAATCAACGGATGAGGTGCGATCGCTCCGTATCGTGCAGTTCACAGGGCACGGGACAGCAGCAAAACATCCCTTACATGACAACTGTTCAACAGCCCACGTGCTGGATATAGTCGCCACGCTCACGCCAATTGCCATCGGCCCAGGGAAGACCTTCGAATGCCCAAGTTTGTTCGCGCCGCCGTGTTGACCAACTACCTGGAGGTTACCCAGTACCTGGGGTTCAACCCGCGTGACGTATTGGCCGGCGCAGGCCTGAGCAGAGCCCAGTTGCAAGCCCCTGAATCACGCATCACCATCGATGCCGCCGTGCGCCTGCTGGAAGACTCGGCGGCCGCCAGCGGTTGCCAGACCTTTGGCCTGAGCATGGCCGAGTCGCGCCAGCTCTCGGACTTCGGGGTGGTCAGCCTGCTGCTTAGCCACCAGCGTACCTTGCGCGATGCCTTGCAGGTGGTGCTGAACTATCGGCACCTGATGAACAATTCGCTGGCGATCTTCGTCGAAGAGGCCGGCAAAATGGTGATCATCCGCGAAGAGGTGGTCACCGAATCGCCGATGCCCAGCAAGCAGGCCACGGAGCTGGCCATCGGTGTGATGTTCCGCCTGTGTGCCGCACTGCTCGGCAGCCACTGGCATCCCTACAGCGTCAATTTCATGCACCAGCCACCAGACAACCTGCAACTGCATCGGCGCCTGTTCGGTTGCAACCTGGAGTTCGGCAGCGAGTTCAACGGTATCGTCTGCCCCAATACCAGCCTCGACCTGCCCAACCCCCATGCCGACCCCGCCATGGCCCGTTACGCCCAAAGCTACCTCGATTCGCTGCAGAACGACGAAGGCGCCTCGTTGCTGTTCGAAGTGCGCAAGGCCATCTACATGCTGTTGCCCATGGGACGCGCCACCATCGAGCAGATCGCCCAGACCCAAGGCATGAACGTGCGCACCTTGCAACGCCGCCTCAAGGAAGACGGCTGCGCTTTCAACGACGTGATCAACGACGTGCGCCGCGACTTGGTGCTGCGTTACCTGGAAAACCCGAACTACCCGCTCAGCCGCATTGCCGACATGCTCGGCTATTCCATGGCGAGTTCGTTTACGCGCTGGTTCATCAGCCAGTTCGGCATGCCACCGGCGACGTGGCGCGCACAAAAGCAGGGCTCGGCAAAAGCCCCGACGGACGCTACCCCTCCAAAGACCTCCTGATATCGCGGCCAAAAAAAACGGCGACTGCTGGTACAGTCGCCGTGTAAAGACCGGTGTTTGTGACACCGGTCGAGAGCTTCACTGTGACGAGGAGCCAGCCCAGTGAAGCCCTGCCATAAACCTTGCGTTCTCAGAGCCCCCAGTGCAGCAGCAACAGCACCAGCACGACCAGGAACACCGTCTCCCCGACCATCAGCAGGATTGGCTTGATACCGACCGAGGCCAGCTCCTTGAGCCGAGTCTTCATGCCCAGGGCACTGATGGAAATCACCAGGCACCAGCGCGACAATTCGTTGACCGAACCCTGCACCGCCGGGGCTATCCAACCGGTGCTGTTGATGCACGCAAGAATCAGAAAACCAACGGCGAACCACGGCAGCAACGGTGGACGTTTGCCCGTCGGATCGGCGCCCTGCATGCGAGTAATCATGGCGGCGGTGACGATCACCGGCAGCAGCATCGCAACCCGCATCAACTTGACCACCGTGGCCGTGTCGCCGGTCTCGGTCGACATGCTGTAACCGGCGCCGACCACCTGGGCCACGTCGTGGATGGTGGCGCCGAGGAACACGCCCGCCACCTGCGGCGACAACTGCAGCCAGTTCGCGATCATCGGATAGACGATCATGGCCATGGTCGATAGCGCGGAAACGCCGATCACCGTGAACAAGGTCGCACGTTCTTTTTGCGGATGGTTCGGCAGCGCCGCCGCCAGTGCCAGTGCCGCCGAAGCACCGCAAATCGCCGTCGCGCCACCGGTGAGCATGCCGAACAGACGCTGGAAGCCCAGGGCCTTGGCCGCGATCACAGAAACGCTGATGGTCACCACCACCAGAATCACCACCAGCGCAATCGGCTTCCAGCCCAGCGCCGCCATTTGTTCGAGGGTGATGCGCATGCCCAGCAGCGCCACGCCGATACGCAACACGGTGCGCGCAGTGAACTCGACCCCGGCCTTGCACGGGCCGTCATCGGCGAGAAAATTCAGCGCCATGCCCAGCAACAGGGCGAACAACATGACGGGCGCACCGTAGTGCTCGGACAAAAACGACGCGGCGGCCGCGACGATCAGGCTGACGATAAAGCCCGGGGCCAACTCGCGTGTGCGGCTATGGATACGGGTAAGGGCGATGGCGCTCATGGCGCGGCCTCCTCGGGAACAATCACGATAAACGCCTGGCCGTCGATGATCTCGACCGGGTAGTTGTTGACTTTGACCTGGGTGGAATTGAGCAAGTAGCCGCTGTGCAAATCGAAGCGCAAACCATGGGCGAGGCATTGAATCACCCGGCCATCAAGGCGCCCGCCACACAGCGAGGAGCCCTGGTGCGGGCAGCTGTCGTCGATGGCGAACAGCTGTCCATCGACGTTGAACAACGCCAGGCTTTTGTCTTCGAATTCGAACAGCGCACGGCCACCGGCCTGCGGGTATTTCCCGGCAGGTACGGGGATGCGCCGAGTCATGCCGGTTGCCGCTCGAGTTCACTGTCCTTGATTGCCTGGTTCATGGCCGCGAGCAGCGCCTGGGCTGGTTGCGCACCGATGACCGTCATTCGGCGGTCGAACTGAAAGCTCGGCACGCCACTGGTTGCGTCGGGCGATCCTTCAAATGGCGTACCGTCGCCCTTCAGGCAATCGAGCACCACGTTGGTATCGACGCCGCAGGAGCGGGCGATATCGAGCAAGGTCTCACGGCAGCCGAGGTTCTCGCGTCTCAGGAAGTAAGCGGCGAACAGTCGTTCAAGCAACATTTCACGCTGAGCGGTATTACCCAGTTCACTGACACGCTCGAACATACGATGGGCGTCGGCGGTGTTGGGCATCGTCTCGATGCGGCTGAGGTCGATGGCCAGCCCTACCGCTCCGGCAGCCTGCTGCACCTGGGCTTGACGCATGGTCACGGCGTCGGCATTACCCAGGCGCTTGCGGTAGAAATCGGCGAAGGGCTCACCCTGTACCGGCAACTGCGGCAACAACTGCGCGCCATGCCACACCGTGGTGATCTTCACGTCCGGGTGGCGACTGAGGAACTGTACCTGCGCATGCTCCAATTGGCGTTTGCCGATCAGGCACCATGGGCAGATAAAATCGAAAAACACATCAATCTGTAAACGACGACTCACAACTTCACCTCTATCCCGGCTGCACTGACAGGTTCAGGCACGCTCTGACCTTCAAGCCGGGCGATATCTTTTTGGTAATGACACTTGGCATAAAAGAACACCGCTGCCGCCGCGAGGCTGACCAGTGGCACCAATTGGAACGCGGCATGCAGGCCGATAAGGTCGGACACGCGACCCGTCAGGAACGGCCCGGGCGCCAGGCCCAGCAGGTTATTGGCCAGGGTCAGCGTGGCGAACGCCGTACCGTGGACCGAGTAATGGGTCAGGTTGGCAACCATCGCGCCGGCCGGGCCGGTGGTACCGGTGGCAATCGACATGCCCAGGCAGATCAGCAGCAGTTGCACCGGCCCCGCCTGCAAGGCAAACGCCGCCGACAGCAGCAGGCAGCTACCCAGGCAAAAAGCGATGGCCAGGCTGACCTTGCGCTCCGGCGAGTTACGGCACAGGCGATCGCTGAGAATGCCGCACAGGATCATCCCGGCGCCGCTGCACAACACGATGATCGCCGCCATACCGCCAGCCTTGTCCGTAGGCATTTCGTAGTAGCGATTGAGGTAGCTGGGAATCCACACCATCACCGTGCCGCCGACGAACAGCTGCAGGCCACTGCCGACGTAGGTAGCCACCACCGAACGGCTGGACCACAGCGTACGCAATGGACGCTTGACCGCTACCACCTTGTTCGCCAGTTGCGCTGCACGCTTGGGCGCAATGCGCGCTTCCTTGACGATGATCGGGTAAAGCACCGCCAGCACCAGGCCGAACAGCGCCATGCCGGCAAACGACCAGCGCCAGCCGAGCTTGGCCGCGATCGCACCGCCCAACGCCATGCCCAGCACCGAGCCGAACATGCCGCCGGCCATGAAGGCACTGGCCAGGGTGGCGCGCATGTGTTTCGGAAACACCGAAATCACCACCGCGATGCCGACGCTGCCGTAGGCCGCCTCGCCAACGCCGACCATGAACCGGGCAATGAACATTTGCTGGTAGTCCTGCGCCACGGCGCAACCCAGCGTGGCCAGGCTCCACAGCAGTGCCATCAGCGCGAGGCTTTTGACCCGGCCAAAACGGTCAGCCATCAACGACAGCGGGAATGTCAGCAGGCCGACCATCAGGGCAACGATGCCGCTGAGCAACCCGAGCTGGCCGTCGCTCAAGGCCCATTCGCCCTTGAGCAGCGGGAACACCGCGTTCAGGACCTGACGCGACATGTAATCGGAAATCAACAGGCCGAACGTCAGTGCAAAGACGATCCAGGCATATTGGCGCGCAACGCCGGCTCCGTTGGAGTCGTCATCGTCGGCGGCGATTGGGTGAAAGGCCATGCAGCCTCCTCAAAAGCTTTTATTTATTGTTGTTATCAAGCGTGTTGCAGTGCAGCGGACGAGAGGTCACGGCCCCTCGTCCGGACCACCGGTCAGCCGCGTTGCGGCACACCTTTTTGCCCAGCCTTGCGGTTGGGGGCCATACCGTTGGCGAGCAGGGTTTCTTCGATGCTCTGGTACTCCACGCCGATGCGGTAGATCTCGCGGGCTTCTTTGCCGGTAGCGATTTCGCGACCCAGTTCGTGGGCGATGCGCACGGTTTGCTTGATCTGCGCGACCGAGCCGAAACGCTCGCCCTTGTGATCAATAATAGTGTCTTCGTTGCCCACACGCGGGTGCAGCCCCATGGACATCGCCATGGTGTTGAACGGCAGTACGTTCTTGAGCAGCGACTCGGAGGTCAGGGTGCAACCGTTCGGAACGCGATGGATGAAGTTGAAGAAGTTGAACGGGTTCGGGCCGTCGAAGCCGCCGCCGATGCCGATCCAGGTCAGGTTCAGCGGGCCTTTGTAGACGCCACGGCGTACCAGGCGCTCAAGGGTTTCCAGAGCGTGCATGCCGGTCAGCTGGAAGTGCGGCTGAATGCCGTTGTCCATCAGGCGCTTGAGGTGCTCGGCAACCCAGGCCGGGCCGGCCGGTACGGTCATTTCGCTGTAGGCCGCGTGGATCATCGGGTTGTCCAGAGAAGTGCCCTTCAGGTACTCCGGATACAGCAACTCCATGATGTTCATCTGGGTGGTGTTGATCGCGACGGTGACCTGATCCGGTTTCGGCGTCAGCTCGGCCAGCATGTGGCGAGTGTCGTCGGACAGCCACTTGGCGGCTTCACCATCGCTTTCCGGAGCGAAGGAGATCGAACCACCGACCTGGATGATCATGTCTGGCACGGCTTCACGTACACCGGCGATCAGCTCGTTGAATTTCGACAGGCGCTTGGAGCCCTTGCCGTCCAGTTCACGCACGTGCAAGTGCAGCACGGTGGCACCGGCTTCGTAGCATTCGACCGCTTTCTGGACCTGTTCATCCATGGTCAGCGGGATGTCTTCCGGGAAGTCTTCCGGCATCCATTCCGGGCCGTACGGGGCCACGGTGATGACCACCTTTTCCATGTTTTCCGGGTGCAGGGAATCGTCGAAGAATTGCATGATTTACTCCAGTTCTTATGATTGTCCCGCCCACCCGGGGTCGTGCCGGGCAGACGTATTCACGAGTGCGTATGCAGAGGGGGTGGATCAGTACGTCTTTTCGCCGATGATCCCGGCGCGCTCCATCTTGCGATGGCATGGCGGGTAATCCATGACGGCGTAGTGCTGGGTACTGCGGTTGTCCCAGATGGCGATGCTGTTGGGCTTCCAGCGCCAGCGCACTTGATACTCAGGGATGTACGCCTGGCTGATCAGGTAGCGCAGCAACTCACCCGCGCCCGGGTTGGCGTCCTGGCCAAAACGCACCCGCTCAGGGGTGTGGTAGTTGCTCAAGTGCGTGGTGAAGGCGTTGACGAACAGCACCTTCTCGCCAGTTTCCGGGTGCGTGCGCACCACCGGGTGCTCGGCGTCCGGGTACATCGCCTTGAGCGCCAGGCGCTTCTCGATCGGCATGGCCGCACCGAAGCTTGCTTCGATGCTGTGACGGGCGCGCAGGTCGGCAATCTTCAGCTTCACGTCTTCAGGCAAACGCGCATAAGCCTCGACCATGTTCGCCCACATGGTGTCGCCGCCCACTGGCGGGCATTCCACGCAGCGCAGCACGCAACCCATCGGCGGTGCTTCGCGCCAGGTCGCATCGGTGTGCCAGGCGTTTTCGTACCGGTCCATCGGCTGGTCCGGATTCTTGTAGATCCGCACCAGTCCCGGATGCTCCGGATCGCTGCCGGCCACCGGATGATCTTCCAGCTCGCCGAAGCGACGGGCGAAGGCCACGTGATCGGCGCGGGAGATTTCCTGGTCACGCAGGAATACCACTCGATGCTTGAGCAGCTGGGCACGAATCTCGGCAAACAGACCATCGTCGTGCACGGCGTCGGCGAGGTTGACGCCGATCAGTTCGGCGCCAATGGTGGCAGTCAATTGTTCGACTTTCATGGCTGGCAGCTCCTTAAATGACGAAAATCGACGAGCCGGTGGTCTTGCGTGACTCAAGGTCGCGATGGGCCTGCACCGCGTCCTGCAACGCGTAGTGCTGGTTGATCTCGATCTTGATTCGGCCGCTGCCGACGTGGTCAAACAACTCACCGGCCAGCTCGGCTTTTTCGGCCGGGTCGCTGATGTAGTTGGCCAGGGCCGGACGGGTCAGGTACAGCGAACCTTTCATCGCCAGCATCACTGGGTCGAACGCCGGGATCGGCCCGGACGCGGTACCCACGCAGACCATCAGGCCACGAGGCTTCAACGAATCCAGCGAACCCATGAAGGTGTTCTTGCCAACGCTGTCGAACACGACGTTGACGCCCACGCCATCGGTCAATTCGCGAACGCGAGCGGCGACGTCTTCATGGCTGTAATTGATCGTGTGGTCGCAACCGTGAGCCCGGGCTATTTCAGCCTTTTGTTCGGTCGACACGGTGCCAATCACGTTCAGCCCGAGCAACTTGGCCCACTGCGAAACGATCAGGCCGACACCGCCGGCAGCCGCGTGCAGCAGAATGCTGTCGCCGGCCTTGAAGTCGTAGATGCGGCGCATCAGGTACGAGGACGTCAGCCCGCGCATGGTCATCGCGGCGGCGGTCTCGAAGCTGATGGTTTCCGGCAGCTTGATCAGCGGCGCGGCCGGGATCAGGCGCTCGGTGCTGTAGGCGCCGAGGGTGTTGAGGAAACCGGTGTAAGTGACGCGGTCGCCCACCTGGACGTTGGTCACGCCCTCGCCGATGGCCTGGACCACGCCGGAGGCTTCAACCCCCATGCCGTTGGGCATCGGGATCGGATAGGTACCATTGCGAAAGTAGGTGTCGGCATAGTTCAGGCCAACGGCTACATGACGAAGACGGACCTGGCCAGGACCGGGTTCGCCGACTTCGACGTCCTCATAGCGAAGAACATCGGGACCACCGGTTTCGTAAAAGCGTACGGCTTTGGCCATTATTTTTATTCTCCAATCTGCAAGTTGGCTGTGGCATCGAATTGCGTTGATTGGACTGTAGGTCGCGGCCTGATGCGACGCTTCTCATCAGGCGACAATGGCTTTTCATTTCATGACAGGTGTGGCAGCCCCCTCCTCGTCTATTCGATCTGAATCGGCCCTTTGGTTCCGGCATCACTGTCGGTCCAGTAGTCCTCGTTCTCCAACCGTCGGTCGCCCTGGATCGTGAAGGTGAGCTTGCCCTGACGAAATTGCAGCGTGCCATCGGTGCGCTTGGCCTTGACCCGCTCGCCGTTGACCCAGACGTTCTCTTTGGAATCGATGCGAATGGTGGCGACGGTCGCACCGGCATCACTCTTGGCGACCCATTGCCCGGCAAAAGGGGTCTGTGTCGTGGCGCTGTCGGCGGCGGCCGGTGCTTGCGGGTTGCTGAAACCGGCCTTGGCGTTCTCGGCCTTGCTCTTGTGGATATCGCAGCCTTCCAGCTCGCTGACCTGTGTGCAACCGGACGCCTCAAGCTGTTTGCGGTACTTGTCATTGATGGCGTAGGCCGGGGATTGGGCCAGGATCAAAATGGCCAATGCCGGCATGATAAATCTGCTCATGGGTTCCTCACTGCATCCGGAAAACTTGTTCAAAGCGCCGACAAACGGCGTCGCCGATTCACAATAGCCTGTCCCGCCGCCACCTGCGCTATCATCGCCCGCCTCTGCGCTTCCAAGAGCCTTGACCCGGATGTCCGTAACGCTGCCACCGCCCGCCGATCTTCATTCCCTGCCACCGGTGCTCGCCGGCCCGCTGTTGCGGCGTCTGGAACCCACTCGGCTGGTGTTGTGGCTGGTGGGGTCACGTGCGCTGGAGCTGACTCTGCGTTTGCAGGGCGTTGCCGATATCCGCCTCGACGACGGGCAATGCACAGTGATTGCGGTGGGCACTCAGGCTTTCGTGCATTTGATCGATGTGCAACTGGACAGTGCCCTGCCCTATGACGAGCGGATCGAGTACGACCTGCTGATGGATGATGGCACCGGCATCGCCGATTGGGCGCCGCATCTGCTTTATGGTGATGCTCGGCGTCCGAATTTCGTCCTGCGCTCAAGGATCGATCAGTTGCTGCACGGTTCCTGCCGCAAACCCCATCACCCGGCGACCGACGGTTTGCTCTGCGTCGATGCCCTGTTGGCGCAAGAACACGAAGCCAAGGATCGCCCCGCGCTGTTGATGATGAGCGGCGATCAGGTATACGCCGACGATGTCGCCGGGCCAATGCTGCGAGCGATTCATGCCTTGATCGAGCGGCTGGGCCTGTTCGGCGAGCATCTGGAAGGAGCCGTCGTCAGCGACAGCGCCGAGCTGTACGGCCACGCTGCCTGCTACTACCACCGCGCCGATTTGCTGCCGGCACTGAAGAGCAACGAAACCCTGCGCGATCGCTTCTTCGGCGGTGTGCGCAAGCCGATTTTCACCAGCAGCAGTGCCGACAATCATCTGGTGACTTTCGCTGAAGTCATGGCCATGTATTTGTTGGTCTGGTCGCCGACGCCTTGGTCGCTGATCGCGCCAAAGCCGCCGAAACTGATCAAGGAACGGCGTGAGCGTTATGCGCTGGAACAGACGCGCATCGACGGTTTCAAGGCTGGCCTGGGCAACGTCGCGCGAGCGCTGGCGCATTTGCCGACGCTGATGATTTTCGACGACCACGACATTACCGATGACTGGAATCTTTCCGCGCAATGGGAGGAAACGGCCTACGGCCATCCGTTCTCCAAACGCATAATCGGCAACGCGTTGCTCGCCTACCTGTTGTGCCAGGGTTGGGGCAACAATCCGGATGCGTTCAGCGGCGTACTGGAGAAGGCCCGCTCGTTGATTGCCACCGGGCAGGATAGCTACCTCGACAGCCCGGTGCAGGACGCGTTAATCGACGAACTGCTGCGCTTTCAAAATTGGCATTACGTGCTGCCTACCAGCCCGGCGATGGTGGTGCTCGACACCCGCACGCGGCGCTGGCGCAGCGAGATGACGCTCAAGCAACCCTCGGGTTTGCTGGACTGGGAGGCGCTCAGTGAACTGCAACAGGAACTGCTGGATCACCCGTCGGCAATCATCGTTTCGCCGGCGCCGGTGTTCGGCGTCAAACTGATCGAAACCGTACAACGGGTGTTCAGTTGGTGCGGTTATCCACTGTTGGTGGACGCGGAAAACTGGATGGCCCATCGCGGGGCGGCGCAGGTGATCCTGAACATTTTCCGACACTCTCGTACACCGGGTAACTACGTGGTGCTCTCAGGCGATGTGCATTATTCCTTCGTCTACGAAGTGCTGATCCGACACCGCAAGGCCGGGCCGCGAATCTGGCAAATCACCAGCAGCGGCATCAAGAATGAGTTTCCGCCCGCCCTGCTGGAATGGTTCGACCGCCTCAACCGCTGGCTGTACTCGCCGCGCTCGCCACTCAACTGGCTGACCAAACGTCGGCGCATGCGCATCGTCCCCCACGTTCCGGAGCATGCTGAAGCGGGCGAACGACTGTGGAATTCGGCGGGCATTGGCCAGGTGTTCTTCAATGAACAGGGGCAGCCACGAGATATTTTCCAGCACAATTCCAATGGCTCGCCGAAGACACGGATGGTGGCGCCTGAGGGAGATGATTAAAAAACCTGTGTGAGCGAGCCTGCTCGCGAATGCAGTCTGCCAGTCACTGTTGTGATACCTGCCCCACCGCATCGCGAGCAAGCTTGCTCCTACAAAAAATCGGTGTCGCTCATGGACCTCACCCGAACCCTGATCATCGGCAACTCCGGTTCCGGCAAGAGCTGGCTGGCGCAACGCCTGGCCGAGCAAATGCGGGTGCCGTGGACCGATCTCGACCTGATTCACTGGCTATCCGACGAATACAGCATCGCCCGACCCCGCGCCGAAGCGTTGGCGCTGACACAGATCGCGGCCAGTGAGGAGCGTTGGATAATCGAAGGTGTTTACGGCTGGATCGTCAGCGAGCTGTTGCATCGAGCGACAGCGCTGGTCTGGCTGACCGTGGACGATGAAACCTGCATCGCCAATATTCGCCAGCGCGAGGCGAAACGGGATGAGGAGGATGCGCTGTTGATTGCGTTGCTGGAGTGGGCCGGTAGCTATCGGCTGCGTGAGGACTGCTGTGGATTTGCTGCGCATCAGCGGTTGTTCGAAGGGTTTGGTGGTTCGAAGATTCAGTTGATGGATGGGGCTGAAGTTACGGCTTTCGTCAGTGCAGATGCATAGAAGAAGTTTGAATCAGATCGAGATTACAGCGTTCTCGGAAACGTCCTGAGGAAGCTTCGGAGATACTTGAGATAAACGTGGATAAGTCGTCCGCGTCATAACCACTCGTAGGTATCGCCTTGCTACCATGTACTCATTTCTGTACGTTCTCTGCATTGAGCGAGGACAACACGATGGACACCATTAACTACACAAACGCACGCGCACATCTGGCGGAAACCATGGATCGCGTCAATGAAGACCGAGCACCATTACTGGTCACTCGCCAGAAAGGCGAACCGGTGGTAATGATGTCGCTGGCGGAATACAACTCTCTTGAAGAGACCGCTTACTTACTCCGCTCCCCAGCCAATGCTGAACGGTTGATCAAATCAATCGGCAATTTACGGGCAGGGAAAACCACGACCAGACAGCTCATTGAAGAATGAACATCGAGTTCACACCCGAGGGTTGGGACGATTATCTTTGGTTCCAGCAGAACGACAAGGCAGGACTCAAGCGTATTAACCTTTTAATCAAAGCAATCCAGCGTGAACCGTTTAACGGTTTGGGAAAACCTGAACCGCTCAAGCACAACCTGAGCGGTTTCTGGTCACGCCGGATTACTGCTGAACATCGCTTGATTTACACAGTCGAGAACGGCGAAGTACGTGTCCTGATGTGTCGATATCACTACTGAGACACCGCCCGGCTCACCCCTCTCACAATCATTTCCACCTCCCGCTCATCAATCGTCAACGGTGGCAGCAGGCGAATGGTCTGGCCCCGGGTTACGTTGATCAACAAGGCATGATCCCGTGCGGCGATCAGGCTCAGGTCGCGGATCGGTTGCTTGAGTTCGATGCCGATCATCAGGCCCTGGCCGCGAATCGCTTTTACGTTCGGGTTATCCGCCAATTCCATGCGCAATCTGTCGAGCAGGTGTTTGCCCTGTAGCCGTGCGTTGTCCAGCAGCGCTTGTTCTTCGATGATCTCCAACACGGTGCAACCGACCCGGCAGGCCAACGGGTTACCGCCGAACGTGCTGCCGTGGCTGCCGGGGGTAAAAAGTTCGGCAGCTTTGCCACGGGCCAGGCAAGCGCCGATCGGGATGCCGTTGCCCAGGCCTTTGGCCAGGGTCATGACGTCGGGGACGATGCCTTCGTGCTGGAAGGCAAACCACTGGCCGGTCCGGCCGATGCCGGTCTGGATTTCATCGAGCATCATCAGCCACGAGCGCCGGTTGCACAGTTCACGCACGGCTTTGAGATAACCGGGCGGCGCCAGTTGCACGCCACTTTCGCCCTGGATCGGCTCCATCAGAATCGCCACGATGCGCGCGCCGTGGGTCTGCTGCACCTGGTCCAGCGCCCTGAGATCGCCGAACGGGACTTTGACGAAATCTCCCGGCAATTTGTTGAAACCCAATCTGACCGCCGGTCCGTCGCTGGCGGACAGGGTGCCAAGAGTCCGACCGTGGAAAGCGTTCTCCATGACCACCACCAGCGGCTGTTCGATGCCTTTGTGCCAGCCATAAAGCCGAGCGATTTTCAGCGCCGTTTCGTTGGCCTCGGCCCCGGAATTGTTGAAAAACGCCCGGTCCATGCCTGCCAGCGCGGTGAGTTTGTGTGCCAGTCGTTGCTGCCAGTCGATGCTGTAGAGGTTTGAGGTATGAAGCAGCAAGCCGGCTTGCTCGCTGATGGCCGCGACGATTTTCGGATGGGAATGGCCAACGTTGGTCACCGCCACACCGGCCACCGCGTCGAGGTATTCACGACCGGCCTGATCCCAGAGGCGCGTCCCCAGGCCTTTGTTGAAACTCAGATCCAAGGGTTGGTAAGTGCTCATCAGGCAGGCGGCGGTCATGACATCAGGCTCCAGCAATTGTCGGTGTTTTTGCAGTATGGTTAGCCACCTGAGCTGGATAAACGCGGTAAAACTTCAATCATTTAAAAGCTGAGCTTGATAATGGATTTATTCCAGGCAATGACCGTTTACGTAAGAGTCGTGGAAGCCGGCAGCATGACCGCCGCCGCGCAGCAGTGCGAAATGTCCACGACCATGGTCGGCAATCACCTCAAAGCGTTGGAGCAGCGCTTGGGTGTGCGCCTGCTCAACCGTACGACTCGGCGTCAACGCTTGACGGAATTTGGCACCGCGTATTACCAGCGCTGCCTCGAAGTGCTAGGGCTGGTGGCGGACTCCGAACGTCTCGCGGAACAGGCGCTCGACGAGCCTAGCGGCACCCTGCGAATCACTGCCCCGCTGACCTTCGGCACCGAACGCCTGGCGCCCGCATTGAGTGAGTTCAGCCTGCACAATCCGCGGGTCAAACTCGACGTGGTGCTGACCAATCGCCGTCCGGACCTGATGGATCATGGCTTTGACGTGGCGTTCCGCCTCGGTGCACTCGAGCCTTCGAACCTGATCGCCCGCCCGCTGATCGACTACACCCTGACCATGTGCGCCTCCAGGGAGTATCTGGCGCGCCGGGGCACCCCACAAAAGCCAGAGGACCTGCAACACCATGATTGCCTGGCGTTTGCCTACCCTGCCGGCGATGACTGGCAGTCCGTGGAAAAACAATGGCGCCTGAGCGGCCCGGAAGGCGAAGTCGTGGTGGCGGTTAGCGGTCCGATGCTGATCAACAGCTCGGCGGGGCTGCATCAGGCCGCGCGCACCGGCATGGGCATTGTGATGGTGCCGGATGCGCTGGTGGAGCAGGATCTGAAGGATGGAAAACTGGTGGCGCTGATGCAGAGCTATCGACTTCCGAGCCGGCCGATGCACCTGGTGTACGCCCAGGATCGTTACCGTTTGCCGAAACTGCGTCGTTTCGTCGACTTCGCCGTGCAGATGTGGGGCAAGCACTAGCGGGGCCGAGGCGCCATGCACTAATCTCCACGACAGGCAGGTCATTTTGATATCAGGACGCCAGGGAGAGCAGCGATGGGTGAGGCATCGAACATCGAACCGTTGAAGTTCAACGTGTCGGACATGAACGACGACATGCTGCACACCATCCTGGAATTGGTCAGCGACGGTATTTGGGACTGGAATGCCAATACCGGTTTCGTTTATCGAAACCCTCGCTGGTACGAAATGCTCGGTTACACCCCGCACTCCCTGGACAACAATGTGTTCACCTGGGAAAGCGTGATCCATCCCGACGATTACCCGCACGTCATGGCGCAGTTCGATGCCTACCTGACGCATCGTGCGCCTGCCTATCAGGCCGAATATCGCTGCCGCATGCAGGACGGCAATTACACCTGGATCGAAGATCGCGGCTACGTGCTGGCGCGCAATACCGATGGCTCGGTGGCACGGATGGTTGGCGCGCACCGCAGCATCGAAGACAAGAAGCGTCTGCTGGAAGAACTCGAACGACGCAATCAGTCCCTTGAAGCCATCGTTGAAGAACGCACCCGTGAATTGTCCCGGGTCAATCAGCAACTGCAGGTTCAACTTGAAGAGAACCGCAAACTGGCGGAAACCGATGTACTGACATCGGTCGCCAATCGCTATCGCCTGGAAAAAGTCCTGCCCCAGGCATGTGAGCGCGCTCAACGCTTTCGACAGCCGCTCGCGCTGATCGCTATGGACATTGACGACTTCAAGACCATCAACGATCACTACGGCCATGCACTCGGTGATGCTGCATTGGTGCAGGTGGTCGAAAGCGTCAAGCGCTGCGTGCGCGAAGGCGATCTACTCGCCCGTTGGGGCGGTGACGAGTTCATCGTGATCCTGCCCGATACCTCACTGGCCGATGCCAGGCTTGTCGCCGAGAAAATCCGCCACGGACTTGGCAGCTTGCCGCCAGTGGGGGACTTCCAGGTCACCATGAGTTTCGGCGTTGTCCAGCGCTTTGAAGATGAGCAGCAGACAGGCCTCATGGCCCGGGCTGACCAAGCCCTCTATCGGTCGAAGATTTCCGGCAAGAATGTCATTACGGGATGAGGTCCATAACCGCTCATCCCTTCCACTTACATCCCCGCCTTCACCAACACCGGTTTTTCCTGATAACGCTGCGGATACAACTGCTTGAGCTGGGCCACCTTCGGTAGATCGTTGATCACGATGTAGGGATAGGTCGGATGCTCAGTCAGAAAGTCCTGATGCTCTTCTTCCGCCGGATAGAAACCGTTGTAGGTTTCCAGTTTGGTCACAATGGGTTTGTCGAACGAACGGGCACTGTCCAGCTGGGCAATGTAAGCCTGCGCGACGCGTTGCTGCTCCGGACTCTGCACAAATATCGCCGAGCGATACTGCGTGCCGTGGTCTGGCCCCTGACGATTGAGTTCGGTCGGGTTATGCGCCACTGAAAAGTAGATTTGCAGCAGGCTGCCGTAGCTGACCTGGGCTGGATCGAAGGTGACTTCGACGGCTTCAGCATGCCCGGTATCGCCATTGCTGACTCGCTCATACTGCGCGGTGTTGGCGGCACCGCCCGCGTAGCCGGAAACGGCTTTCTTCACACCTTTGACGTGCTGGAACACACCTTGAACACCCCAGAAACAACCACCGGCGAAGACCACGGTTTCGCTGTGGGCCTGGGTGATTTCGTCAATGCTTGGCGGTGGGATGACGACTGCATCCTCAGCGCCGAAAGAGAAGGCCTGGCATTGGCCCATGACGCCGGCGGCTGCCAACCCTAACAACGTGCGGCGCCAGGTGAACAAAGCTTTCATGAGACGGACTCCTAAGTCATTTCAATCGCGATCAACCGGGTTTCGGGATCACGCCGGTTTGAACGTCATCGCCAGACCGTTCATGCAGTAGCGCAGACCAGTGGGTTTGGGCCCGTCATCGAAGACATGCCCCAGATGACCGCCACAGCGCCGGCAATGAACCTCTTCGCGCAGCACGCCGAAAGAGCGGTCCTGCCGGGTGGCAACAGCCTTTTCCAGCGGTGCCCAGAAACTGGGCCAGCCCGTACGGCTGTCGAACTTGGTGCCTGAGGAAAACAACGGTAAATCGCAACCGGCACAGGCGAACGTGCCGTCACGGTGCTCATTGTTCAGCGCGCTGCTATAGGCCCGTTCGGTGCCCTCCTCACGGAGGATTTCATATTGCTCGGCGCTCAGGATCGAGTGCCATTCGCTGTCGCTGTGGGTCACTTCGAATACCTGCGCCGCGCGGGCATCGCTGATCAGCGCAGAGCCCATGGAAAATTTTGGCAATACACCGATCGCCAGGGCTGCAACCCCCAGCCCGCCGCTCGCCAACAGAAATTGCCGTCGTGAAACCATGCTCGTCTCCGAAAATTCCAGGTGCCAGTCTTGGAACACAGCCTAGGCTTGGGTTGATCGCCAAATCCTCACGGAAAGTTAAATAATTCGTGATAACTCAGGCCCCGAAAAACCCGCACAATGCGCTCATTGCGCCGAAGGATTGAGCTGGATGGAACAGACCAAACGTGTCCTCGTGGTTGAGGACGACCTGCATATCGCCGACCTTATCTGCCTGCATCTGCGTGATGAGCAGTTCGAGGTAGTGCACTGCGCCGACGGCACTGAAGGTATGCGTCTGCTGCAGCAAGGAAGCTGGGATGCACTCATTCTCGACCTGATGCTGCCGGGTGTCGACGGCCTGGAAATCTGCCGCCGCGCCAGGGCCATGGCCCGCTACACACCGATCATCATTACCAGTGCGCGCTCCAGCGAAGTGCACCGGATCCTGGGGCTGGAACTGGGCGCCGACGATTACCTGGCCAAGCCATTTTCCATGCTCGAACTGGTAGCCCGCGTCAAAGCACTGCTGCGCCGGGTCGACGCCATGGCCCGCAACCTGAAAATGGACGCCGGCGGCTTGAACATCGACGGCCTGGCCATCGATCCGATTACCCGCGAAGTGTCTCTGGAGGGGCGTCGCCTTGATCTAACGCCGAGGGAGTTCGACCTGCTGCACTTCTTCGCTCGTCAGCCGGGCAAGGTGTTTTCGCGCATGGACCTGCTCAACGCCGTGTGGGGTTACAGCCACGAGGGCTACGAACACACGGTCAACACACACATCAACCGCCTGCGCGCGAAGATCGAGACTGATCCGGCGCAGCCGGCACGCATTCTCACGGTGTGGGGGCGCGGCTACAAATTCGCCTCCAGTCAGGAGCCGCCACCATGAGGCTGACCCTCACTCAACGCCTGTCGCTGGTGTTCGCCGTGTTGCTGCTGGTGTGCTGCGGCACGTCGGCCTGGATGCAAGTGCGCTCCAACCAGATGCATGAACAGGAAGTGGTGCAAGGGTTGTCCCGGGATCTGGCGCAACACATCGCCCGTGACACGGTGCTGATGGACAGCAAAGGCCTGATGCCCGATGCCGTGCGCGACCTGTTCAGCAAGCTGATGCTGGTCAATCCCAGTGTCGAGGTCTATCTGCTGGACACCGAGGGCAAGATTGTCGGCAGCGCCGCACCCGAGGGGCGGATACGTCGGGAGCGGGTCGACCTGGCGCCGATCCAGCGCCTGCTCAAGGGCGATGCGCTGCCGATTCCCGGCGACGATCCGCGCAGCAATGATGGGCTCAAGGTCTTCAGCGCCGCGCCGCTCAAGGTCGACGGCAAACCGGCAGGCTATCTCTATGTGGTGTTGCTCGGCGAAGACCACGACCGCATTGCTGAACGCGGCGCCACCAGTGCAGCGCTCAATACCGCCCTGATGTCCATCGCACTGGTGGCGCTGCTGTGCCTGATCGCCGGTCTCACGGCGTTTGCCCTGATCACCCGGCCATTGCGACGCCTGACCGAAACCGTCAGCCGGTTCGACATTGACGGCGTCCCCGTCTCGGTACCGTCAACGGCTCCGATGGATAAAGCCGCCAGCCACGATGAAATTGCCATCCTCGATGCCACCTTCCGGCAGATGCAGGCGCGCCTCGGTGAACAATGGCGCTCGTTGACCCGCCAGGATCAGGAGCGCCGCGAGCTGGTGGCGAACATTTCCCACGACCTGCGTACACCGCTGGCTTCGCTGCACGGTTACCTGGAAACCCTCTCGCTCAAGGACGCCACGCTGTCCCCCGCCGACCGCCGCCGCTACCTCGGCATCGCACTGGACCAGAGCCGCAAGGTCGGCGGTCTGGCGCAGTCGCTGCTGGAGCTGGTGCGGTTGGAGCACGGTTTCGTGCAACCGGTGCTGGAGCGTTTTTCCCTGACCGATCTGACGCAGGACATCTTCCAGAAATTCGAACTGACCGCCGAGGCACGTCAGGTCGAGCTGAAGGCCACGTTCGCGCCCAACGTTTCTGCCGCTTGTGCCGACCTGGGATTGATCGAACGGGTGCTGACCAACCTGTTCGACAACGCCCTGCGCCATACCCCACCCGGTGGGGAAATTGAACTCGGCTTGCGCCCGCAAGGATCGTTTATTGAAGTGACCGTCAGCGACACCGGTCCCGGTATAGCCCCGGAGCTGCGCGAAGGTTTGTTCCTGCGGCCATTCAACATTGGTGGCGCACGACGTGATGGCGGGCTGGGACTGCGGATTGTGCATCGCATCCTGCAATTGCATGGGCGCGAGATTCAATTGATCGATGTTCCAGGGCGCGGGGCGACTTTTCGCTTTTCACTGCCGGTGGATGAAGCAACCGCATCCGCGTTGGCAGAGCGCTCGATGAACCTGAATACACCGGGGTAAACCTGAGCTCCTGCACGGCTTTGTCTGTTGGGCCGTGACAACGCCGCCCCGGTCCAATAGATTAGGCGACCTGAAAAGGCCCCCGTGCTTTCTCGCCTCAATTCAAGTTAAAGAAGTAGTGAAATTTCAATGTCCGATTCCAACACCGCTGAATCCGTAGTCACCTTGTCGTCCAAAGCGGAATACGAAAACTCCATCAATCTTTCACAACACGTGCCACAGGCGAAAACCATCAGCGAGATGGTTCTGGACGCCTTCCAGTCCACCCGCGAAAGCGACCAGATCCGCGAACTGCGCGCCGCCATTCGCCAGGCCCACGACAGCTTCGACGACGACAAAGCCTACGAGCTGATGGGCGAACTCAAGCAGTTGAAGGACGCCGAGGCTGCCGACATTGCCGCCCTGGAAGACCTGAGCAGCAAGTTTTCGATCAACCGCATTCTTTCCAGCTTCAAGGACGATCCAGCCTTTCAGGAAATCGTCTACGGGCTGGCGCTGAAGGTGTTGAACCAGACTCACCAGGCCATCAGCAACCCAAGCAGCGGCAAGAGCAAAGCAGCACGGGCCAAGAAGGACGTCGAGGTGTTCACCATCAGCAAGGACGGCGTCAGCGTCACCTTGCCAATGCGAACCCCGCGCTCGCGCTTGAACGTTGACCGTGAAGCGCTGGAATTCCTCGGTTTCACCTTCGTCGGTGAAGGCGATGAAGCCGAGCTGGAAGGCGAAACGTTCCTCGACAATGCCGGTGCGGAACAGGCCGTCAACCGCAAGAACATCATCACCGCACTGCAACAGCAGACCGCGTTCGACGGTTACAGCATCGCCGCGCAGTAAGCATTGAGCCAAACCTGGCCAATAAAAAGCCCCGCTCTTCACTGGAAGGCGGGACTTTTTTCTTTGGCTTGTCTAATGAGCAATCAGCGCAGGTTTTCTTCGCCGATGTATTAATAAGACTCGAGTACATCCACATTTGAATCATTATCCAAAAGGCACTAGATCGCGCAGAATTACGTCTCCATAAGTGTTGCGGGGAAAGACAATGGTTGAACCTATCCGCGTATCGACAACATTCACTTTCAAGAAAAAGTATGGCCAGGCGGCTACTCGAACCTTAGGGACATTAGAATCGTTGCGATATATGCGATCGGCCTCGAGCATAGGCGAACACCAAGGCCCAGGTTCGATACTGGTAGTACGAATATCGTCGTACTTCTGCGGTATTAATCGGAGCCCTTGAGAAAAGACCGGGTATAGAAAAACAATGGCGAGGTCCGGCAGATACTTTCTGTACTTCCTGATTCGTGCACTTCTCTCGTCCTCACTGGAGGGCCATGGATAAAACATCAAATCTGTCGGTAATACGGAACTGCCCATGACCTCATCGGGTGCAATGCCCATATCCTCCGGCACATCCCCCTCACGGACACCATTTGTGCGAACGGAGAAACCGCGACTGCGCAGCTCGTTCGCCATAGGGTCGGCAATATCAGCCTCTTCAACGATTAGTATTGTTGGCGGGTTAGTTAACATGACTCACTCCAAAGCAAAGCTACCTAGTTGGCGAAGTATGTATACACCCGGCGCGCCTAGCTTAATCACTGTCATAGTTGACAGTTCATTAATTCATTTGGAAATAACGAGACTCTCGACCAACCGTGTCTGCTATAAGCTGATCGACGCCCTGCAATGGATTTCCATCAACAGCGGGGTCAATCTGGCATTTAGAGGCAACACCCGCGTAGAAGTATTCGTCATCGACATGGAAAAGCCCCGCCCTGAGGTTCAGCGCGGGGCTTTTTGATGCCTGAATTTTAATCGGCAGGAGCGTTACAGCGCTGTCGGCCGCAATGCCGCGATCATGTCGACTTCGATGGCCGCATTTTTCGGCAATTGATAGACGCCGACCGTGGTGCGCGTGTGTTTACCGGCATCTCCCAACACATGACTGAAGACATCCGACGCGCCGTTGGCCACTTCACTCAGGTCGACAAAATCCCCGGTGGATCTGACGTAAACCGTGACCCGCAGTAGCGACTTGATTTTGTCCAGCGAACCCACGGCATCGACGATCAACGCCAATCCGCGCAGTGCACTGATGCTGGCGGCTTTTTGCGCATCTGCCAGCGACAACTCCTGCCCTACCCGGCCCGGGTACTGAATCTCGCCATTCATCCGCGGTACCAGGCCGCTGATGTAGAGCTCATCGTGATGCCGAATCAGCGGAGCGTAATGCCCGCCAGCGGTATTCTCGCCGTAGATGTCGTAGCCAAGCTCTTTGGCCAGCGCGATGAAGCGTTCATCGCAAGTCTTGTGTCCAGTCATCTGCGCCCCTTGATCGATCATTGGATCCAATGGCTTGACAGATTAGTTCAGATTTACAAGATAAGGTATTCCCCTGTAGGAACTGCCGCACGCTGCGATCTTTTGATCTTAAAAAAACAAGATCAAAAGATCACAGCCTGCGGCAGTTCCTACAGGGTTCGGCGTTGTACTAGCCACTAAAAACCGCCAACAAAAAGCCCCGCTCTTCTCTCGAAGGCGGGGCTTTTCGTTTTTGCATCTGAAGCTTAAGGCGCGTACGTCAGCAGCAACTCGGTTGGCACTTTGAAGTCCAGGGACATCATCACGCTCAACGCGGTAATGGTGAAGATCGAGAACACGAACAGCTTGCGTGCCCAGACCGTGTCATCCACTGCCTTGTAGCCGGTCCAGGCCATGTACAACCAGTACATGCCCATGGCCGCGGCGACGGCGAGGTAGCTCATGCCGGCGTAGCCGCTGAAGGTCAGCATCAAGGTCGCCACGAGGAAGGCCAGGATGTAGATCAGGATGTGCTTCTTGGCCACCTGGATTCCTCGCTTCACTGGCAGCACCGGAATCGATGCGGCCAGGTAATCGTTGAAGCGGAAGATCGCGATGGCGTAGGAATGCGGCATCTGCCACAGGCTGAACATCACCAGCAGGGTCAGCGCAGCCATGTCGAAAGTGTTGCTGACGGCGACGTAACCGATCACCGGCGGCATCGCGCCCGACAGGCTGCCCACCAGCGTGCCGTGAACCGACTTGCGCTTGAGGTACAGGCTGTAGAAGCCGACGTAGATCACGAAGCCGATCACGGCGAACAAAGCGGCCAACGGGTTGGCCACCTTGTACAACAACGCAACGCCGAGAACACCCAGGACGGTCGCATAGATCAGGGCCAGTTTCAGGGAGATGAGGCCCTGGACCAGCACCCGGTTCTTGGTGCGTTCCATCTTGATGTCGATGTCGCGGTCGATGCAGTTGTTGAACACGCAACCGGAGGCGACGACCAGGGACGTGCCGATCATGGCGGCCAGGAAAATGGCCAGATCGACATGCCCTTTGGAGGCCAGGAAAAATCCGCCTGCCACAGAAAGCACGTTACCGAAAATGATCCCCGGTTTGGTGATTTGGATAAAGTGCTTGAAGGACATGCGGACTTACCTCACTTCGCCATCATGAACGTGTGGATGCTGAACATGATCCACAGCGACAGGCCAACCAGCAGGACGATCACGATCGCGGCGAAGACAAATGCAATCACGTTGTTACGCTGCGCGGCCGAACGGTCCAGGTGCAGGAAGTACACCAGGTGCACCAGCACCTGGATGATCGCGAAGGCCAGAACGATCAACAGGGTGATCGACTTCGGCAGCGTCGGGTACATCACCAGACCGAATGGAATCAGGGTCAGGATCACCGACAGCACGAAGCCAATGACGTAGGACTTGACGCTGCCGTGACCGGCGTCGTCGTGGCCATTGTGGGAATGAGCTGCGTTAGCCATTTACATAGTCCCCATCAGATAAACAACCGTGAATACGCAGATCCACACCACGTCCAGGAAGTGCCAGAACAGGCTCAGGCAGCTCAGACGGGTCTTGTTGGTCGCCGTCAGGCCGTTTTTCTGCACCTGGTACATCATGATCGCCATCCAGATCAGACCGCTGGTCACGTGCAGACCGTGGGTGCCGACCAGGGTGAAGAACCCGGACAGGAAGCCGGAACGGCTAGGGCCGTAGCCTTCGGAGATCAGCAGGTGGAACTCGTTGATCTCCATGCCGATGAAGCCCAGGCCGAACAGGAAGGTCATGCCCAACCAGCCCAGGACTTGCTTCTTGTTGCCACGGAAGAACGCCAGCATGGCGAAGCCGTAGGTGATCGAACTGAACAGCAGCAGAGCGGTTTCGCCCAGTACGTATGGCAGTTCGAAGATGTCGTGGCCCGACGGGCCACCCGCTACGTTGTTAACCAGTACCGCGTACACCGCGAAGATCGACGCAAACAGAATGCAGTCGGTCATCAGGTAGAGCCAGAAACCGAATACGGTCATCTCGCCCGAGTCGTGGTGGTGGTCATCATGCCCATGTCCATCGACATGGGTGTGTCCAGCATTGGTCACTAAGTTCGACATGGTTTAAGCCTGTTCCAACGAGGTTTCAACACGGGTGGCGGTGGCTGGGACTTTCCCGGCCGCTACCAGACGCTTGTGCTGCTCGGCTTCGATGCGCTCGATCACGTCGACCGGCACCATATAGCCTTGATCATCACGGGCCGCGTGGATCACGAAGTAGATCACGGTGCCGGCCAGGCTAGCGATTGCCAGCCACCAGATGTGCCAGATCATCGCGAAACCGAACACGGTCAACAGAGCACCCATGACCACACCGGTGGCGGTGTTGTTTGGCATGTGGATCGGTTCGTACTTGGCCGGAGCCTGGTACGCGGTACCGTTTTCCTTGGCTTCGGTGAACGGATCGATGCAGTCGGCTTTCGGCAACACAGCGAAGTTGTAGAACGGAGGTGGCGACGAGGTCGACCATTCCAAGGTATGGGCATTCCACGGGTCGCCGTGTTCGCACATGTTCTCTGGCTTCTTGCGGTCACGCACACTCACGTAGAGCTGGATCAGCTGGCAAGCGATACCGACAGCGATCATCACCGCACCGAACATGGCGACGTACAGGTACGGCACCCACTCAGGGTTGGTGGTGGCGTTCAGACGACGGGTCATGCCCATGAAGCCCAGTGCATAGAGCGGCATGAACGCGACGAAGAAGCCCGAGATCCAGAACCAGAACGCTGCTTTACCCCAGCCTTCGTGCAGCTTGAAGCCGAACGCTTTCGGGAAGTAGAACGCGAAACCTGCGATGTAGCCGAATACCGCGCCGCCGATGATCACGTTATGGAAGTGCGCGATCACAAACAGGCTGTTGTGCAGAACGAAGTCAGCACCCGGGATGGCCAGCAGTACGCCGGTCATGCCGCCGATGGCGAAGGTCACCATGAAGCCCAGGGTCCAGAGAACCTGGCTGGTGAAGCGCAGACGGCCCTGGTAAATGGTGAACAGCCAGTTGAATAGCTTCACACCCGTCGGGATGGAAATCAGCATCGTCGCCAGACCGAAGAAGGCGTTGACGCTGGCACCGGAACCCATGGTGAAGAAGTGGTGCAGCCAAACCATGAAGCCCAGGATCGAGATCGCGCCCGATGCGTAGATCATCGAGTGGTGGCCGAACAGTTTCTTGCCGGTGAAGGCCGAGATGACTTCCGAGAAAATGCCGAACGCCGGCAGGATCAGGATGTACACCTCAGGGTGACCCCACGCCCAGAACAGGTTGACGTACATCATTGGATTGCCACCAAGTTCATTGGTGAAAATGTGGAAATCCATGTAACGGTCAAGCGTCAGCAGTGCCAGGGTAGCGGTCAGGATCGGGAACGAAGCCACGATCAGGACGTTGGCCCAGGTGCAGGTCCAGGTGAAGATCGGCATGTCCATCAGCTTCATGCCAGGGGTACGCATTTTCAGCACGGTGGCCAGGAAGTTGACCCCCGTCAGCGTCGTACCTAACCCGGATAGCTGTAGCGCCCAGATGTAGTAATCCATCCCCACGCCCGGGCTGTATTGCAGGCCCGACAGCGGCGGATAGGCAACCCAACCGGTCTTGGCGAATTCGCCGACGCCCAGGGACAGGTTGATCAGCACTACGCCGGAAACCAGCAGCCAGAAGCTCAGGGAGTTCAGGAACGGGTAGGCAACGTCTCGCGCGCCGATCTGCAGCGGCACTGCAAGGTTCATCAGGCCGGTGAAGAATGGCATCGCCATGAAGATGATCATGATCACACCGTGAGCGGTGAAGATCTGGTCATAGTGTTCAGGTGGCAGGTAGCCAGGCGAACCCTCGGTGGCCATGGCCAGCTGGGTACGCATCATGATGGCGTCGGCAAAGCCGCGCAGCAGCATGACCATGGCGACGATGATGTACATCACGCCGATTTTCTTGTGGTCGACCGACGTCAGCCACTCGGTCCACAGATAGGTCCACTTCTTGAAATAAGTGATACCTGCAAACAGTGCCAGACCACCCAGCGCGATCATGGCGATGGTCACCATCACGATCGGCTCGTGGAACGGGACCGCTTCCCAACTTAATTTACCAAACATCGTTTACTCCTCTGCCCCGGCAGCTGAATGCGAGTCCATGTCCGTAGCGGCCACTTCTTTCTCTTTCTTCTCGTGCTTCACTTTCGGGCCTGGTTTCATGCCTTCGTACTTGTCGACGATGGTCTGGAACAGGTTCGGTGTGACCGAGGAGTAGAGCTCGACTGGGTTGTTCTGGCTCTGCTTGGCAAGGGCTGCGTATTCAGCTTGTTCAAGCTGTTTAGGTGCCTTTTTGACTTCACTGACCCAGGCGTCGAAATCTTCCTGGGAAGTTGCGATCGCTTTGAATTTCATACCGGTGAAACCGGCGCCGCTGTAGTTGGCGGAGATACCGTCCATCTCGGCGTTCTCGTTGGCGATCAGGTGCAGTCTGGTCTGCATGCCCGCCATCGCGTAGATCTGGCCGCCCAGCGCAGGGATGAAGAACGAGTTCATCACGGCGTCGGAAGTGATCCGGAAATTGATCGGGGTGTGCGCCGGGAACACGATCTTGTTGACCGTGGCGATGCCTTGTTCCGGGTAGATGAACAGCCATTTCCAGTCCAGCGCGACCACTTCGATGGTCACCGGCTTGACGTCGGATTCCAGCGGCTTGTATGGGTCCAGAGCGTGGGTCGACTTGTAGGTGACGTAACCCAGGGCAATGATGATCAGAATTGGAACGGCCCACACCGCGATCTCGATCTTGGTGGAGTGGTTCCATTTCGGGGTGTAGGTGGCGTTGGTGTTGGACGCGCGGTATTTCCAGGCGAACAGGAACGTCATGACGATGACCGGAATCACGACCAACAGCATCAGCAGCGTTGCGGTGATGATCAGGTTTCGCTCGTCCAGACCGACCTGGCCCTTGGGATTGAGCAAGGTCATGTTGCAGCCTGACAGCAACAACGTGCCGATCAGCGGCAATAAGCCTAGTAGTCTGGGGTACCTGTTTTTACTCATCTCACGACCTCTAAAGCAGCTTGCGCAATGCAGTTGGGTTTTGATCGCCAACACTTCACCCTGCCAAGGGTTGGCATTTTTCTTGGATTGAATAAGGGCTGGCCCGTCGTGCGTCAGACGCGTTTCGACAAATCCTGGGCTAGCGTTGAGTTCTTATTCGAATTCGTGGTCAAAGGCCTTGTTACAGACCAATTCCATTTGGTGCGGATAGTTGGAGGCACCGACACCAGGGGGTCGCATGAAGCCACCCGGCCTCTCGACACCCGGTTTCTGCTCATGCAACTGAGTGAGAGCGAGCAGAGTCGGGAATTCAGTGCGGGCGATTGTAGATATGTAGCGTTTTATAAACCATGTCTTATCCCGAAATAATTTTTATCCGAACTGGCAACAATGCTTACCGATTTTCGCAAAAGTGGCGCATCTTATCGAAATCGATTCTCAACAAAAACACCAAAAATAGTAGGCCTACCATCCGCAATTCAGACAGCATCGAAGGCTCGACAGCCGTCCCCCACCCGGCCCAAGCCCCGATATGACAAGGGCTCTGGCAAATTGCCAACACCTGTTAAAACTGCCTGCTCCAGCCTTGCAAGTGAAATGCTGCGCACCGCTAAACCTGACCAATTTCTTCCCATGACGTTGTGCCAATCCCGTCTTTGGAAACTCGGTGCGACACCAAAGATGTGACAACATGTCGCACACGTGTCGCACCCCTTCGCTGTCGCACATCACGTTCTTTTTACCTCGGCACTGAAATGAAAAAACGCCCCGCTCCTCTTATCGAGGATCGGGGCGTTTATGTGCACGGCAGCAGTACGGCAAATAGCTTCAGCGCAGCGCTTTGCGATTACGCACAGTGAGCAGCGGCACCAGCACCACAACCAATACGAAGGCCACCAGCGCCCATTGCGCCAGGGACAAACCGAGGATCGGCGGGTATGGCGTCGAGCAGAATCCATCGACCTGGAAACCCAGCGGGAAGATCTTCGCCAGCGGCAGGCCATCGACAATCGGTTGCAGCACATCGATGCCGCAACTCACTGCCGGGTAGAACTGCGTGTAGACGTGATGCCCGGCCACGCCGACGCCTGCCAGCGCGCAGATCACCACCAGGGTTTCAAACACTGTGATGCTGCGGCGGGTGCGCATGGCCGCGCCGATGAAGGCGAAAATCGCGATCAACAACAAGGCATAACGTTGCAGGATGCACAGCGGGCACGGCGCCTCGCCCAGGACGATTTGCATGTACAGGGCGCCGCCGATCAGTGCCAGGCAGATGACGCCCAGCAACACCAGATAGCGTCGTTCACGCCCCAACCGCATTGTTTCCTCGCTCATCGCGTTTCCCTTCAAGATATCGATTGCCCGCCAGTCTACACGCTGGCCCTGACGTTTGAGAGCCTGGCGCGTATCGGCGGGTGTCGGAGGGAATAGACGACAAGACGGTTAAGAAGGGATTAACTTTTAAAACAGAAAGATCAAAAGATCGCAGCCTCCGGCAGCTCCTACAGGGGGATGGATTGCATCCTGTAGGAGCTGCCGAAGGCTGCGATCTTTTATGTAGTGTTACTCCAGCGCCGCCGCCGGCCCGAAGAACTCGTAACGGCTTTGCTTCTCTGGCACACCCAAGGCTTTGAGGTGACGCTTGATCGCCGCCATGAAGCCTTTAGGCCCCAGGAAGTAAGCATCAACATCGCGCTCTGCCGGCAACCATTCGCCCAATTGCTCCTGGCTCAACAGACCAACCTTGTGCGCCGCCGGGCTGACACCGTCATCTTCGGCATAACAGTAGAAGCGCTTGAGTTGCGGGTGACGCTCGGCCAAGCCGTCGATCCAGTCGCGGAAGGCGTGAACGCTGCCGTTGCGGGCGCAGTGGATAAAGTGCACCGGGCGCTCGGTTTCCAGCGCCGCTTCGAGCATCGCCAAGGTCGGGGTGATGCCGACGCCGCCACTGATCAGCACCAGCGGTTTTTCGCTGGCGGTCAGGGTGAACTCGCCCGATGGCGGAAACAGCTGGATGCTCGAACCTACGTGCAACTCGTCGTGCAGGTGATTGGAGGCGCGACCGCCCGCTTCACGTTTGACGCTGATGCGGTACTGGCCCTTGTTGGCCAAGGCCGACAGCGAGTAGTTACGACGAATTTCTTCGCCATCGAGGATCAGTTTCATGCCGATGTACTGGCCTGGCTCTGCCGCCAGAATTGGACCTTTGTCAGCCGGTTCGAAGTAGAACGAGGTGATTTCCGCGCTTTCCTCGACCTTGGCCGCGACGATGAATTCCCGCGCCCCGCGCCAGCCGCCGGGTGCTTGTTCTTTCTGGTCGTAGATGCTTTTTTCGGCGCCGATCAGAATGTCCGCCAGTTGACCATAAGCTGCACCCCACGCCGCGATGACTTCCGGGGTGGCGATTTCTTCGCCCAACACTTCGGCGATGGCACGCAGCAGGCAAGTGCCGACAATCGGGTAATGCTCCGGCAGAATCTGCAGGGCGACGTGTTTGTTGATGATCTTGGCCACCAGGTCGCCCAACTGGTCGAGCTGGTCGATGTGGCGCGCATACATCAGTACGCCGTTGGCCAGGGCACGTGGTTGGTCACCCGTGGCCTGGTGAGCCTGGTTGAACAGCGGGCGAACTTGCGGATACTCGGAGAGCATCATGCGGTAGAAGTGAGTGATCAGGGCTTCGCCACCGCTTTCCAGCAGCGGCACAGTGGATTTGACGATGGCACGGTCTTGGACGCTAAGCATAAAGTGACTCCTGAGCAACGAGGGTTTCTTAACTATTGCCCTATGCTTATCAGGTTCCGTGCCAGTTTTAATATTGTTATAAATCAATAACTTAAAACACAGATAGTCATATCGACACAGGCTGCTTTATAGTCACACCGACTACATGGAGTCACTATGACTGCAAAATCCCTGCTCACAGCTCTGTTGCCACTGGTCTCCGACCTGTCCCGCGAACTCCCCGAGGGCGAGCGCTACCGGCGTCTGCTGGAAGCCATGCGCGCCCTGCTCCCCTGCGATGCCGCCGCCCTGCTGCGCCTCGACGGCGAATGGCTGGTGCCGCTGGCCGTCGACGGGTTGAGTACCGACACCCTCGGACGACGTTTCAAAGTCAGTGAACACCCGCGTTTCGAGGCGCTACTCAGCAGCACAGGCCCGACCCGTTTCGCCGCCGACAGCGACATGCCCGATCCTTATGACGGCTTGGTCGATGGCCTGGATGACCATCTGGAAGTCCACGACTGCATGGGTTGCCCTCTGTTTATAGATGAGCGTCCATGGGGCCTTTTAACCCTCGATGCCCTGGATCCGGAGCAGTTCGAGCCGATCGAACTGGATGCCCTGGAAGCCTTCGCCAGCCTCGCCGCCGCCACTGTTAATGCCGCCGAGCGCATCGAACGCCTGAACAATCGCGTCGAAGACGAGCATCAGCGTGCCGAGGTCTACCGCCAGGCCAGCGGTCAGCAGAACCGCGAAATGATCGGCCAGAGCAAGGCGCACAAACGCCTGGTGGAAGAAATCAATCTGGTGGGCGGCAGCGACCTGACCGTGTTGATCACCGGGGAAACCGGGGTCGGCAAGGAACTGGTGGCCCAGGCCATCCACGCCGCTTCGCCCCGCGCCGACAAGCCGATCATCAGCCTCAATTGCGCCGCGTTACCGGACACGCTGGTGGAGAGCGAGCTATTCGGTCATGTGCGCGGCGCCTTCACCGGGGCGATGAATGATCGACGCGGCAAGTTTGAGCTGGCCAATGGCGGCACGCTGTTTCTCGATGAAGTGGGTGAACTGTCGCTGACAGTGCAGGCCAAATTGTTGCGTGTCCTGCAGAGCGGCCAACTGCAGCGCCTGGGTTCGGACAAGGAGCATCAGGTCGACGTACGACTGATCGCCGCGACCAACCGAGACCTGGCCGAGGAAGTGCGCAGCGGCCGTTACCGCGCCGACTTCTATCACCGCCTCAGCGTTTATCCGTTATTGGTGCCGGCCCTGCGTGATCGCGGGCGGGATGTGCTGTTGCTCAGCGGCTACTTTCTGGAGCAGAACCGTTCGCGCATGGGCCTCAACAGCCTGCGCCTGAACGCCGACGCCCAGGCTGCGCTGTTGAGTTACGACTGGCCCGGCAACGTCCGGGAACTGGAACACTTGATCGGCCGCAGCGCCCTCAAGGCGCTGGGCAATTGCAAGGAACGCCCGAAGATTCTCAGCTTGAGTGCCGCCGACCTCGATCTGCCCAACGGCAGCATCGAAGTCACCGCCGAACAACCGACCGCCGCCGCAATGGCATTGGTAACAGGTGATTTGCGCGAGGCGACCGAAAACTATCAGCGCCACTTGATCGGTGCGTGCCTGGAACGGCACCACAACAACTGGGCGAGCGCGGCCCGTGAGCTAGGCTTGGACCGGGCGAATCTTGGGCGGATGGCCAAGCGATTGGGGATGAAGTAAGAAAAGATCGCAGCCTTCGGCAGCTCCTACAGAGAAACGCGATCCCTGTAGGAGCTGCCGCAAGCTGCGATCTTTTGATCTGCCTTGGATCCCTGCATGGTGTGAATCGCTTTTCGTAGGAGCCGGCTTGCTGGCGATGGCGCCTTTGAAAACGCCATCGCCAGCAAGCCGGCTCCTACTGGTTCGGTTGTCGATGGGTAATTGACCTAAAGCCTGCCCCCGACAAGTCGATAACCCGGCATTGATAGCTGTTGGCGATCCTTGCGGTCGACCATCACCTTTTTCCATAGAAGGTTTTTATGTCCTCCACCAAAGCCCGCGCAGATTCACTTTCGCTTCTGCTGTTCACCTTGCGCAGTGGCAAGTTGATGGCGATCAACCTGCTCAAGGTCAGTGAAATCATCCCCTGCCCGCCGCTGACCAAACTCCCGGAGTCGCACCCTCACGTCAAAGGCATCGCCACGTTGCGCGGAACCTCCTTGTCGGTGATCGACCTCAGCCGCGCCATCGGCGAGCGTCCTCTGGAAGACCCGAACGGTGGCTGCCTGATCGTCACCGATGTCAGTCGCTCCAAGCAGGGCTTGCACGTTCAAGCGGTCAGCAAGATCGTCCACTGCCTGACCACCGACATCCGCCCGCCGCCCTTCGGCTCGGGCGGCGGGCGCTCGTACATCACCGGCGTGACGTCGGTCGATGGCACGCTGGTGCAAGTGCTGGACATCGAAAAAGTCATCCACGGCATCGCCCCGGCGCAGATTGAAACGGCCCCGACCGAACTCAGCATGGAAGATGCCGAAATACTGGGCAGCGCGCGAATTCTGGTGGTCGATGACAGCCAGGTCGCCCTGCAACAATCGGTGCACACCCTGCGCAATCTCGGCCTGCAATGCCACACCGCGCGCAGCGCCAAGGAAGCCATCGATTGCCTGCTGGATCTGCAAGGTACGGCCCAGCAGATCAACCTGATCGTCTCCGATATCGAAATGTCCGAGATGGATGGCTACGCCTTCACTCGTACCCTGCGCGAAACCCCGGACTTCGCGCACCTCTATGTGTTGCTGCACACCTCTCTGGACAGCGCAATGAACAGCGAAAAGGCCCGCCTGGCCGGCGCGAACGCGGTGCTGACCAAATTCTCTTCGCCCGAGCTGACCCAGTGCCTGATCACAGCAGCCAAAGCTGTGACCGAACAAGGATACTGAGTTGGCCGCGGACTTTTGCTTTCTGATGCGGCGCAACCTGGCTGAGGTTGTGCCGCCAATCACTTGGCCAACCGGCATTCAATTGTCCGAATACCGACCTGAACTTGCGGCTTCGGTGCACCACCTGATGGAAATGGGTTACCGGGAGGGCGGCGGTCGGGTATCGGAGCTGGATGTCTGGCAGCAGCGTTTTGAAACCGATCCGGAGTACGATCCTGGCCTGTGCTTCATCGCCCTGGATGCCGAAGGCATCGTTGCCGTGTGTCAGTGCTGGACCAGTGCCTACATCAAGAACCTGGTGGTGCATCCTCGCGCCCAAGGGCAAGGCCTGGGACGCGCTCTGCTGTTGAATGCATTCAGGTTGTTTCAACAACGCCGGGAAGGATATGTGGATTTGAAGGTGCTGGAGGACAACGAGCGGGCGCGGCGATTGTATGAAAGTGTCGGGATGTATGTAGTCCGCCGGGAGCTGGTTCCGACCCGCTAAAAGATCGCAGCCTTCGGCAGCTCCTACGTTGGAATGCATTCTCCTGTAGGCGCTACCGAAGGATGCGATCTTGGCGATGGCCCTCAGAAAATATCCCCTGAGGCATACTCCAACCTTGGCCATTACCCTCCAAGGATGCCTGATCAATGAAAGCCGCAACCCTTACCTTCCTTTGCCTCATCGCCCCCCTGGCCCACGCCTCCAGCCCCGACGCCTGGGCCGCCTACGACAAAACCGTGCTCGCCAGTTGCACCAAGGCCAGTGGCCTGAAGAATGTGAAACCCGTTGGCGACGCCGCTCAGTTCGATGACCGGGTCGGTTACACCGCACTCCTGCTGCAAGGGCAGTACCCGCAAAAACACATGAAAGGCCAGCAAGGCACCGAGCTGTGCCTCTACAACAAGAAAAGCAAAACCGCTTTTATCACCGAGTGGGACTCCATCCGCCCAACTGCCAAGGCGCAATGACTGGCGCATAAGTTGCTTCAACAGCCACCTTCGCGGTGGAATTCTGTCGCCGTTTAATGCCTTTGAAAGCGACTGACTGCTCAATGAATACAAGGTTTTCCTGCGTTGGCTGTGGCAAATGCTGCAATGATCACCATGTGCCCCTGACCCTGCCTGAAGTCCGGATGTGGGCGGCCGATGGTGGCCAGGTGATCGTGCTGGTGGAGGGTTTTCTGGGCACCGGACTGGGGCTGCCGGCACAACAACGAGAACATGCGCTACGCCGTTCGGCGCGGGTTCGCAGCGCCAATGCGGATGCCTACGTCGCTATCACCTTTGCCGCCTACAACGTCGGTGCCTGTCGGAATCTTGACGAAGACAACCTCTGCCGCATCTACGAACGCCGCCCCCTGGTGTGCCGCATTTACCCGATGGAAATCAATCCGCACATCCCCCTCAACCCGGACATCAAGGAATGCCCGTCAGAGTCGTGGGAAAAAGGACCGGAGCTGATTGTTGGCGGCGAGCTAGTGGACCGGGAACTGTCGGAGCTGATCCAGCGCTCGCGTCAAGCGGATCGCGATGATATTCAAGCGAAGGTGGCGATTTGCGCGTCGCTGGGGATTCGGACGACGGCGCTGAAGGGCGATGGGTTTACCGCTTATCTGCCGGATATGAGCAAGTTTGCCAAGATCATCGACGACTTGGCCGGGCAGCCATTACCGCAGTGGGACAACGAATGGCTGTTCCATGTCTCGGGTGGCGATATCGCTGGGCAGTTACTTGCAGCCGGCGCGCAAGTGGCGACGGATGTGCCGGTGAACTACGCGTTTATTTCGTTGCGGGCGGTTTGAGCCCGAGGGATTTATCGCCTGTGATGGCTTCATCGCGGGCAAGCCCGGCTCCTACAAGGGTTCGTCGGTGAGCACAGATGTTGTGTACAACCACGATCCCCTGTGGGAGCGGGCTTGCCCGCGATGACGGCAGCACCATCACCGCACAATTTGAACTTTAGCGCTTACCCATCGAACGACGAGTCCCCGGAGGCGCCATACCCGGGGTCTTGGTGTGGCCGTTCTTGGCGCCGTTCTTGTACCACGGCTGATTGGAGTTCTTGCCAGCGGCCAGTTCGCCCGGTTTGAACGGGAACTTGAATGCCGGGATTTCGGCTTTGGTTTCGCTGTCGGCGCTGGAGTCGACGCTGTCTGGCAGCTCTGCCTGCTCGTCGCTCAAGGTGTCGGCGACCGGCGGTTGTTTCGGGGAAGTCATGAAAGCTCCGGGTGATACGTAAAGTGTCGGGCCCGGTCAGCGAGCCACGAAAGGCGGACAGTATAGCGGAACGGCAGCTACAAGCTTCAAGCAGCAAGCTTCTGGTTAAAAGCGATGAGGGACGGCTTTTAACTTGCAGCTTGCCGCTTGAAGCTAGTAGCTTGCTAAGTAATCTCCACCGCCCGACGAGCCCTGCCTCCCATGAAAAAGACTGTCCTCGCCTTCAGCCGCGTCACGCCTGAAATGGTCGAACGCCTGCAACAAGACTTCGACGTCATCGTGCCGAATCCGAAAAACGGTGACATCAGCGCCCAGTTCAACGAAGCCTTGCCCCACGCGCACGGCTTGATCGGCGTCGGCCGCAAACTCGGCCGTGCGCAACTGGAGAACGCATCCAATCTGGAAGTGGTGTCGAGCGTTTCGGTGGGCTACGACAACTATGACGTCGCGTACCTCAGTGAACGCGGAATCATGCTGACCAACACGCCCGATGTGCTCACCGAAAGCACCGCCGACCTGGCCTTCGCCTTGCTGATGAGCAGCGCCCGACGTGTGGCCGAACTCGACGCCTGGACCAAGGCGGGTCAATGGCAAGCCACCGTTGGTGCGCCATTGTTCGGTAGCGATGTGCACGGGAAAACCCTGGGCATCGTCGGCATGGGCAACATCGGTGCGGCGATTGCCCGTCGCGGTCGCCTGGGTTTCAACATGCCGATCATCTACAGCGGCAACAGCCGCAAGACTGCACTGGAACAGGAGTTGGGTGCGCAGTTCCGCAGCCTGGATCAACTGTTGGCCGAAGCCGATTTCGTCTGCCTGGTGGTGCCACTCAGCGAAAAAACCAAACACCTGATCAGCCATCGCGAACTGGCGTTGATGAAGCCCAGTGCCATTCTGGTGAACATTGCCCGAGGCCCGGTGGTAGACGAACCAGCGCTGATCGAAGCACTGCAAAACAACCGAATTCGCGGCGCTGGCCTGGACGTTTACGAAAAGGAACCGCTGGCCGAGTCTCCATTGTTCCAACTGAAAAACGCCGTGACCTTGCCACACATCGGTTCGGCCACCCATGAAACTCGCGACGCAATGGCAAACCGTGCCCTTGCCAACTTGCGAAGTGCCTTGCTGGGTCAACGACCGCAGGATCTGGTCAATCCGCAAGTCTGGAAAGGCTAAAATAAAAACGGGCAGGCGTTATATACGCCTGCCCGTTAACCAAGAATCCATCCTTACCAAATTTTATATACCCCCTACATACCTTGCAACTCAGTTCAGCACCTGACAAACAACCCGCGATATAAACTCTCCAGACTAATCACTCCGATATTAATCGGCTTTGGAGAACAACACGTTGAACAAACTTACTACCAGCCAGGCCATCAAGATCAGTAAGGCCAGCATAATGTTGTTTATCAGTTTCTTCGGCATATTGATGATGTACAGCAACGTTACCGATTACGCTACCAACTATGAGTATCTGGCTCACATCCTGAGCATGGACACGACACGCGACGGTCATAAATACGCTCATCGCGCAATCAACTCGCCAATGATGCATCATCGCATCTACTGGCTCATCATTACACTTGAAGTCATGTTTACAGTATTTTGCACAATGGGAACCATCCAACTATTCAAGAACATGAACACTAACGCGACAGCGTTCCACGAAGCCAAAAAATTCGCGATCATTGGATTATTGATTGCGCTATTTCTCTATTACGTCTGCTTTCAAGTTATCGGGATTGAATGGTTCAACATGGACGAATCGCTACAGTGGAGTTACAAGGATTGGGCCAGACATATAGTCGGCTTCATGTTGCCTGCACTGATATATCTGGCGATCAGGATCGAAAACTGAAGGCGAACACTTTCGACCCTGACGCGGTTTCAAGCCAGCTTGCCAGTACCTGCCACTATGGGTGCCTTGGGCTTACGAAACACCAGCACGTTCCCCATCATCACCAGTACCAGCCCCACCAGCGCCGGAGCAGTCCACTGATAGCCCTCGGCAAACGCCGACACATTGAGCGCCACCACCGGGAACAACACGGTGCAGTAGGCGGCACGCTCCGGCCCCATGCGCCCGACGAGGGTCAGGTAGGCGGTAAAACCGATGACTGAGCCCGGGATGACCAGATACAGCAGTGAGCCGATGTAGCGGGCATTCCATTCCATGTCGAACGGAATCCCTTTGACCAGGCACCACACCGACAGCATTGCCGCGCCGTAGGCCATGCCCCAGGCGTTGGTCGTCAGCGGCTTGAGCCCGGCTTTCTGTTGCAGGCTCGAGAGCATGTTGCCCGCCGAGAAACACAAGGTGCCGAGCAACGCCAGGCCCAGACCGAGCAGGGTTTCCGGGCTGGCCGTGTGGCCCGCGAGTTCAGGCCAGAACAGCAGACCCAAGCCCGACAGGCCCAACGCGCCGCCCATCAGCACATTGCGGGCGATTTTCTGGCCGAAGAATACCCGCGCATTGAGCGCGTTCCACAGGGTCGCGGTGGAGAACAACACGGCCACCAAACCGCTGGGAATCCACTGGCTGGCCGTCAGGAAACACATGAAGTTGATGCAGAACAGGCACAAACCTTGCGCCAGGCAGATCAGATGTCCGCGACGGTTCATCACTTGCAGCTTGCGGCTGAGCAGCAACATCACGAACAGCACCAGCGCGGCGAGGCCGAAGCGATAAACGATCGACACCGGAATCGCCACCACACCCAGTTGCCATTTCAGGGCGATCCAGGTGGTGCCCCAGATCAGCACGGTCAGCAGGTACAAAGAAAGGTTCATGGCAAGGGCTCCCAAAATGAGGCATGGCAGATTGCTTTTGTAGCGAGCGAGCTTGCTCGCGTTGGGCTGCGCTGCGGCCCTTTTGTGAGCGCTACGCACTCAAGCGGGAGCAAGCTCCCTCGCCACAAAGCCCTGCCTGGTCGAGGATTCAGTGTGCTGCGCCAAACGCGCACGCACTTGCATAAACTTGCGCTTTTGTCAGGCGACGGGCTGGCACGCAGAGGTCTACGGAGTAGGATGCAAGGCGTTGGATGCAGGTGTTAGAGAGCAACAATCATGGCCGCACTGGAAACGCTACAAGTCTTTCAAGCCCTTAACCGCTCGCCCAATGCTCGCCTCGAGCACAGCGCCGAGCTTGGTGACGGCTTGTCCGCAGCTTTGTGGAGCAACCATCACGACGCGCAGGATTACGAAGCGCCAAGCCACCATACCCTGTCCTGCTACATCGCCGGCGGCACCGGGACTTTCCGTCGCGACCAGCCCGGCAACAAGGGCGGCCCGGACAAACTGTGCATCCTGCCGGCCGACCATCAGTCCGGCTGGGTGATCAATGGCGACATTCGCCTGGCGCACCTGTATTTCAGCCCCGAACAATTTGCCCTTGGCTGCGTCACGCTGCTCGATCGCGAACCACGAGAAGTGCAGCTACGTGAGCAAACCTTTCTGGATGACCCGCAGCAAGCATCACGCTTCAGGCAGTTGATCAGCCTCAACTGGGACGAGCCGGGTGAGCGTGTGCTGACCAGCAGCCTGGCCCATGAGATGCTCAGCCATGCCTTGCTGAGTCAGGTCAGCAGCCGTCAGGGCCTGCGCCTAAAGGGTGGCCTGGCCGCGCATCAACGAAGGCTGTTGGTGGAGTACATCGACAGCCAATTGGCTGAGGCCATCAGCTTGGGACAATTGGCGGCGTTGTGTTCACTGTCGGAATACCACTTCGCGCGGATGTTCCGGGAGAGCTTCGGCTTGCCGCCGCATCAGTATGTATTGGCGCGGCGTCTGAGCCGGGCGCGGGAGTTGTTGCGCTCGACATCGCAGCCGTTGGGAGAGATTGCGCTGGCCTGCGGGTTTGCCAGTGCCAGTCACTTTACCAATCGGTTCCGGCAGGCGTTGGGTGGGACGCCGGGGGAATATCGGCAGGCGTTTTTGCGCTAGCGCTGAGATTTTCAGTGCCTGCAAGGCCGCCATCGCTGGCAAGCCAGCTCCCACAGGTTTTTGTGTCGACGCAAACCCTGTGGGAGCTGGCTTGCCAGCGATGAACGATGACGCGGTTTAAAGTCAAAACTCCAACGTGCTCGACAACGTCACCTGCCGCGAATCGCCCATCGACACAAAGAACCGGCTCGCCGCCGAGGTGTAGTACGTGCGGTCGAACAGGTTCTTCACATTGAGTTGGAACTTGACCCGCTGCCCGTCGAGTTGAGTGTCGTACGTGGCGAACGCATCGGCGACGGTGTAGCTCGGCAGCTCGAAATCGTTCACCGCATTACCCGCCCGCTCCCCGACATAACGCGCGCCCGCGCCGACCCGCAACTGATCGCCACCGATGACCGAGCCGAAGTCGTACACCACCGACAATGAGCCGCTGTTCTTCGCAACGTTTTGCAGTTTCTTGCCTTTGTAGTCCGGGTCTTCTGTCACTTCGGCATCGGTATAGGCGTAGCTGCCGATCATGCTCCAGCGCTCGCTGAGCTGGCCGCTCAAATCCAGTTCCAGACCTCGGGAGCGCACCTCGCCAGCAGCACTGTAGATCGTCACCGGGCCTTCCGAATTAGCTACCAACACGTTGCGTTTCTTGATGTCGAACAAGGCGACGTTACCCGTGACGCGACCCGGCATATCGAGCCTGGCGCCGACTTCCCAGGACTTGGCTTCTTCCGGCGCAACGCTGCCGTCGAGCACCGTGCTGCTGCCACTCAATGGCGCGATGGTCGAGTTGGGTTTGAACGATTCGGTGTAGCTGCCGTAGAACGACAACTCATCGGTGTAGCGATAAACGAGCCCCGCGCGCGGCACCCATTTCTGGCCGTTGCTGTCGGTGTTGGCCTTGAACGGCACACCCTTACCCGCGTACTGGTCGTACTCCTGGAAACGTCCACCGGCCACCAGGATCCATTGGTCGGTGAGATGGATCGAGTCCTGCAGAAACACCGAATCGCTACGCAGTTTGTCAGTCTGCGCGCTGTCGGCCGGGCTGACCGTGGTGCCGGCGACTTCACGGCCATACACCGGATTGAGATAACTGAACGTGGTCAGGCTTTTCTGGCGGATCAGGTCTTCGCGGTAAATCTTGCGGTACTCGTCATCGATGCCGAACACAACGTCATGGCGCATGCCCGCGACATCGACGTTGCCTTCAAGGCTGGCCGTGGTGAAGCGGTCGGTGCTGAGCGCATTCTGGGTGCCGTCCATGCTGCGGGTCAGGGTGCCTTTATTGGTGTCGATGGCTGTCACGCGCACTTGGCTGGCGTCGTAGGTTTCGCGGTTCCAGCTGTAGCCGAAGTGCGCATTCCAGTTGTCGTTGAGTTGGTGATCGGCTTCGAAGTGATACAGGTCGGAACGCCCTTCCATGTTGTTGAAGGGCTCGTCGAGCCGGCGATCGCGAGGGATGTCCAGCGGATGATTGTCGCGCGGGTCGATCACCGTGCCACGGTCGAACGGGGTCAGGAATTCACGGTGCTCATAGGCGAATAACAGCTTGGTGTTTTCGCCGAACCAGGCCAGCGACGGCGCCACCAAAGTCTCGCGATGCACACCGTAGTTGCGCCAGTAATCTTCGTCTTCGTGGTCCAGCACCATGCGATAGGCCAGCCCGGACTGCCCTAATGCGCCGGTGCTGTCGAAGGTACCGCCGCTGCCGTTCTTGCCTTCGCCATAGGTCGAGCCACGCACGGTCAACGCGTTGTACTGCTCAAGCTCAGGTTTCTTGCTGACCATATTGACCACGCCGCCCGGATCCTGAATCCCGTAGAGCAACGAGGCGGGGCCCTTGAGCACTTCGACCCGATCCACCGTGGCATTCATGCCACGGCCCTGCACGATCGGCATACCGTCGCGCATGATCGAACCGTTGCGATTGTCGCCGAAGCCGCGGGTCATCACCGAATCCTGAGTGCTGCCCAGTGTGTTGCCTTGGGTGATGCCACTGACGTTGGCCAGCGCATCGTCGAGGTTGCGCGGCGTCTGATCGCGGATGACCTGGGCCGGGACAATGTTGACGGTCTGCGGAATTTCCTGAAGCGATGCCGAAGTGCGCATCACCGAACTGGTGTCGGGCGGCTGGTAGCTCGTCGACTGATCCATCACTGAAGTAATGGTGGTCGCGCCCAGGTTCAAGGCGCCTTCGGTGGGCAGCGGTTCCAGCACCAACGTGTGGCCGTCGGTACGACGGAAGGTGAAACCTGAACCGGCGAGCAAACGCTGCATCGCCTGTTCGGCGCTGAACTGCCCGCTGACGGCCGGGGCAGTGATGCCGTAAGGCGCTTCATCGGTGTAGACCACGCTGATGCCGGTGATGCGGCTGAAGTCGCTCAGGGCCTGGGGCAGTGGTTGGGCGGCCATCGAAAAGCTGAACTGTGTGCGTTCCTGGGCACTGGTTTCTGCCGCCATCGCCACATTCAGCGGCAGCAACGCCAACGCCGAGAAGCTCAACGCAGAAACACCCAACCATTGTTTGACCGAACCCGATTTTGCCCTGGACTTCATCACTCATGACCTGTGTAGAACCGCAACGGATGCGAATGACTCGCAGTTTCAGTCACTACACGGATGGCGCTCGGTTTTACCTCAGCAGAAAGTTGAAAATATTTTGGGAGGATCAAAAGATCGCAGCCTTCGGCAGCTTCTACAGGGGACGTGTTCCATGTAGGAGCTGCCGAAGGCTGCGATCTTTTGATTTTGCCTCAGCGCAGAATAATCAGACGCCCCAACACCTGATGCTGTTCAAACCCCAATACCCCCTGCAAAGAATTCAGCACCGCTTGCGGGTCCTTGCTCGGAAAGCTGCCGCTGACCCGGCGCTGGGCCAGTTCATCGTCAAGCAACACGATCCGCCCCGGGTGATAGCGGCGTAAATCCTCCACCACATCGGCCAGTGTCGCCTTGTAGTAATTGAGCCACCCTTGACGCCATGCCAACTGCGCTTCGCTGTCCACCGCGTGAAGCTTTTCCGCTGAGCCTTCGCCGTACGCCACTTGCTGGCCAGCGGTGAGAATTTGCTGCTCGGCATTCTTGCCAGCCGTTACGCCAACCCGACCAGACAACACCGTGACCTGCGCCCCATGGGGCCGCAGGCGCACCTCAAACTGCGTGCCCAACACCCGCGCCTGGCCGTTCTCGGCATCCACCACAAACGGCTCGCCAGTATGGGTCACGCTGAAAAATCCGGCACCGCGACGCACCTGCACATGCCGCTCACCACGACTGAAATCCACGGCAATTGCACTATCGGCATCAAGAGTAACTTGCGACTGATCGGCCAAAATGACGGTGCGGATTTCCCCCGGCGCCGACACATAATCGGCGCCCAGATCGTCGATCCAGCGCGATGGCTGCCAACCGCTGCCGAGGCTGACCATCAGCAGCAAACACGCAGCCATAACCAGCGCTGCGGACCAACGCCGGACACTGCCGCGGCGTGAGCGGTTCATCGCATTGAGGTAACCCTGCAGAGCCAATGCGTCTTCATCGGCGAGCGTGCGCGCCGGCCCTTCGCTCAATTCCCATAGCACCTGCGCACGGGCATACGCCTCGGCATGGGCCGGGTCAGCCTGCAACCACTGGCTGAACGTGGCCTGATCGCCGCTGCTCGGCTGGTCATGCAAGAGACTCAGCCAGGCCAGCGCAGCCTGCTCCTGAGCCGGCGTCGGGGTGACGCGTTCCAAGTTGTTCACAGTGCTTTCCCTGGCATGCGCGGGTCGGGTTCCCGCAGGCTGGCCTTGCAGGCCTCGAGCGCGCGCATCATATGTTTTTCCACGGCACTTTGTGACAGGTCCATGGCCTTGGCGATTTCAGCGTATTTGCGGCCATGGATGCGATTGAGCAAAAAGATCTGCCGCGTGCGCTCGGGCAATGCACGCAATGCCGCTTCGACATGACGCAAATCGTTGCCCGCCTCCAACGCCGCTTGCGGCTCACTGCCTGCGCTGTCCGACGGTTCCGCCATCAAGCCTTCGTTGGCGCGGACCCGCGTGCCTTCACTGCGTAAATGATCGATGGCGATGTTGCCGGCGCAGCGCAACAGGTAGGTGCTGAGCTCTTCGACCTGCACCAGCGGCCGTCGCCAGAAACGCAGGAACAAGTCCTGCACCAGGTCCGCGGCGGTCGCCCGGCACCCCACGCGGCGACTCACCAGCGCTTCCATTTGCGACCGTTGCGAGAGGAACACCTGGAGAAAATGCGCACGGTCGCCGCGCGGTTCATCGCGCTCACCTTCACAGGGCTCTTTTTCACAGAGTCGGGGCGGACGACTGATCATCGATTCAAAACTGCGCCAACGCGGCAATCGGGCTGGCCACCAGGCTCAACCCGGCCAGCGACAACGCCAGACGCGGGCGATAGGGCATCAGCAACACCAGAAGCAAGGCACTGAGCATCAACACCGCGCACCACTCCACCAGTCCCAGCCCCCAACCGGTGCTCGACACTGCCGCCCACAACGACAAGGCAAGCAGCAACCAGCCCGCGAGCTTCAGCCATGGGCGCAGGCGCGGTGAAAGTTTGCGCCCCAGCAGATCAGCATGATGTCGATCCATGGATAAGCAGAGCGCAGTGAACGCGCCGTAGCAGAGCAAACAGGCGAGCAGCATTCAGTTCGCCTCCTGCTCTGGGATGACGGCGCGCGCACGTTGCTGGCCGGTGAGTTCAGGCTGTCCGGCGCGCTGCATTTTCCACGCCGCCCAACCGAGGAACAGACCGCTTCCCAGGCACGCCAGATCGAAACCGGCCATGGCCCAATCGCCCTGGACCAGCGTCACGCCCAAGTGATACGGCGTGGTCACGGCGTTCAACAACGGCACCGCAGCAAACAGCAACGCCGCCAGCGCCAGTTGCTCCACCCACGCGGTACGACCGCGCCGGAGCATGGCATGCAGCAGGCACAGGCCCCAGACGATAAAGAAGCTGTTGACCTCCCAATCCGCCCGGCCGTCCAGGTCGACCGGCAGCAAACGGTTAGCCCAGAAGAACACCGCCACCGCGACCACCAGACCCGACATGCTGGCGATGTTCAGCACTTCCACCAATCGCAGTTCGAACGGCATCACGCCGCTCTTGGCGTGCTTGAGTTGACGCTTGCCGAGCCAGATCACCAGCCCGGTGCCGATCATCGCCGTGCTCGCCAGCCCGCAAATAAAGTACAGCCAGCGCAACACCGGCCCGGCGAAATGGCCCATGTGCAAGCCGTAGAAACTGCCGGCAATCGCCATCGGTAACGCTTGTTCAGGTGTCGCACCCAGCAATTGACCAGTCACACCGTTGAAGGTCACGGCGCTACCAAGGTCGTGAACCACGCGATCCGCGCCATCGCGGGCCAGCACCACCGTGGCATTCGCATCGCCCGGATTGTTCACGGTCAATCGTCCGACTCGCCCGCCCGACCACTGCTCGCGAGCCTTTTCCAGCAACGGCGCCAATGGCAACAACGGCGCAACGTCGCCGGAGGCTTTTGCGGTATTGCCCGCGGGAAACACCTCACTGAAGAACGCCTGCGCATCACCTTTGTACGAGGCCAGGATGCTTGCCGGCATGACCATGGACATGAAAATCACCAGGCTGCTATAGGTGATCATCAGGTGAAACGGCAGCACCAGCACGCCTACCGCGTTGTGCCCGTCGAGCCAGGAGCGCTGGCCCTTGCGTGGACGGAAGGTGAAAAAGTCCTTGAAGATTTTCTTATGGGTGATGATCCCGCTGATCAGCGCGACGAACATCACCATGGCTGCGATAGTCGACAGCCAGCGGCCCCACGGATAAGGCATTTGCAGCTGAAAGTGGAAGCGGTAGAAGAACTCGCCGCCGCGCGTATCCCTGCCGTGCACTTCACTGCCGGTTTGTGGGTCGAGGAGTTTTTCCGTGAGCTGGCCGCGCTCGCCGGGTTTGGCCGGGGTTTGCTGCCAGCGCACCGAAAGACCGGGCTCACGGGAGTCGGGCAAATCGATGATCCAGCGCGAGGCATTTGGGGCGTTTTGCTGGAGATAGCCTTGAGCCAGCGTCAGGCTGGCTTCGGAAGTCACCGAACGCGCAGGGATTTCCGGCTGCATCCAGTGATTGGTCTCGTCCTTGAAATAGGCGAGCGTGCCAGTCAGAAAAATCGCAAACAGCAACCAGCCGAAGGTCAAACCGGCCCAGGTGTGCAACCAGGCCATCGCCTGGCGAAAGCCCTCTTTCATGACCGTTCCATCCAGTACGCCAGCCCCGCTGCCGCCGTCAATACCAGGCTCGTCGCGATCAACCCGAACCAGGCCCGCCAAGCCGTGCGACAGGCGAAACACCAGATCACCGCCACCAGATAGACCAAGAACGAGCTCATCATTCCGGTCACTACCGCTTCGGTGCGGGCCATGGGTACCCAAAGCGTCAGGCAAACGCTGGCCAACGCCGTCACGAAGTACCCGCCGAACACAGCCGCCAGCACCCGCGAAGTGACCGCCAGTCGATAGGAAACGGGGAGCGTGGCGCTTTTGGCTTTCATGTCGCGACCTTGAAACCGGGTGAGGCCGCATGAACGTCACGGGCCAGCAAGGCGCAATATTAATGATAAATATTCTCATACGCAAAAGAAGCGGATGATTGATCGCTAAATCAGTGGTGAGGGAGCTCGCTCCCGCTGGGGGTGCGAGCGCCCCCCAAAAACATCCAGCGCGTTGTGTCAGGTAAATCTGATTAGCCGGGCTTGCGACTGCTGCGCAGTCGAGCGGGAGCAAGCTCCCTCAGGGGTATCAACGAACTTCAGAAACAAAACGGGCCTGCAATGCAGGCCCGTTTGAGTGGGAAGGTAAAAAGTGAATCAGGCTTCAGCCGTTTTGCGCAGCCTGTTCGTTTTCAAGAAACTCTTCTTCCAGTAGCACATCGGCATGAGCCCTGCGCTCGAACGGCACCACGGCGGCGCGTGGTTTGCCTCGCAATTTGCCGAACAGATGTTCCAGCGCATGCTCGAGTTTCTCGGCGGCTCCATCGATCGCCAGTTCCAGGCTGGCGGCTTTATGGGTGACAGAAATCGGTTGGTGGCCTTTTGGCCGCGCTTCCAGTTGGCAGCGCAAATCGTGGGGACCGGGCTTGTCGCCGTTCTCGTCCCTCAGGTGTACCTCGACACGAGTCAGGTCTTCTTCGTATCGTTCGAGCGTGCTCTCAATGGTAGTACGTACCCACTCCTCCAGTCGGATGCTGCTTTGAATATGGTTATCGCTATTGACTTGGATTTGCATAGTTCATCCCTTATTTCAGCTAGCTCGCGAGAGGCCGGTCAGCTAAGCCCTTGGGCGTCATCACCGTGACCTCTTGTTTACACAATCGGTCTGTACGCTGAACAATTCAACCCCTAAAAAAAGATAAATTTGTAATCGCAAAAAAAGCCGGACAACCGGCAAAAGCGCTGTTAAGGTCGGGAGTTGAGTCGCCCAGCTTCTCTGTCACAAATTCTCACATCTGCTGGTCCGCCAGCGGGTGCAAGCCACGAAAAATCCCCGCTTCTTCCACCAGCCAGTCATGCACCGCACGCACGCCCGGATGGCTCAGCGCACCCGGCGCATAAAGCACCATGTAGCGCTTGTGATTGGGTACCGCCAAACCAAACGGCACGATCAACGCCCCGCGCTCCAGCTCATCGTTGAGCAGCGTTCGCCGCGCAATCGCCACGCCCATCCCGGCGATGGCCGCTTCGATGGTCAAGTGATTGCGATTGAAGGTGTGTCCACGCCGAACATCCGCGCCTTCGAAGCCGATGGCATTCAGATAGAACTCCCATTCCGCGTATTCGTAACTGCCGCGCCAGGCGGTGATGTCGTGCAGCAGCGGGAAATGCATCAGGTCCGCCGGCCCATGCAAGGGCGGACGACCGCGCAACAGCCCCGGCGCACACACTGGGAAAATCTGCTCGTCGAGCAAGGCTGTGGATAACAATCCGGGGTAGCTGCCGTCGTTCAGGTCGATGGCCAGATCGAAGTCGCCCTCGTGCAACGGCACGCTGCTGTCCTCGGCCACCAGGCGCAGTTGAATGTCCGGGAAACGCTGCTGCAAACGCGGCAGGCGCGGAGTCAGCCACTTGCTCAGGAACGACGGAATCGACCGCACCCGCAACGTGCCGCTGATCATGCCGGCATCCAGCCGGCGCAACTCCGCATCGATGCTGCCATAGGCCTCGTTGACGGTAACGGCCAACCGCTGGCCTTCGGCACTCAGCTCCACTCCCCGCGCCCGCCGATGAAACAAGCGAAAACCCAAGCGCTCTTCCAGTTGGCGGATCTGCTGGCTGACCGCTCCGGGCGTGATGTGCAGCTCTTCAGCGCAACGGGTGAACGACAAGTGCCGCGCGGCGCAGGAAAACACCTGCAGCCACACATAAGTCTGGGCGTGCAATTGACGGCTCATCGTTTAGTCCTGCTAAAGGCTGTCTTAGGAAGTTTCGTTGGTCACGTAGGACCGAGAGAGGCAGTATCGCTGAAAGTGCGCTTGTCCTACAGAAATGGCAGCGATTTATCTTCCATTGCAGGAATAGGCTTTAGCATGGCTATCAGTGTTTTCGATCTCTTCAAAGTCGGCATCGGTCCATCCAGCTCCCATACAGTTGGTCCGATGCGTGCCGCTGCGACCTTCGCCCAAGCGCTGGTTGACCAGCGGTTGGTCATTGACGTTCGACGAGTAGAAATCCGCCTCTACGGCTCCCTGTCGGCCACGGGTGTCGGTCACGCCACCGACCGCGCCTGTGTCATGGGCTTGATGGGCGAATGGCCGGATCGTATCGATCCAAGCACCATCGACAGCCGTATCCAAACCCTGCGTGAAACCGGTGAACTGTCTCTGGCAGGCCAAGTAACCATTGCCTTCAACTGGTCGCGCGATCTCCTGCTGCTCGACGAGAGTTTGCCCTACCACCCCAACGCCATGTCCCTGACGGCCTTTGGCGAAACCGGCGAACTGTTCGAGCAGACGTACTACTCGGTCGGCGGGGGTTTCATCATCGAAGCCGCCGAGGCCGAATCCGGTGTTGCACCCGCCAGCGACGTTGTGCTGCCGTACGATTTTTCCAGCGCCGCCGAACTCCTCAAGCTCTGCAATCAGCACGGACTACGGGTTTCCGAACTGATGATGGCCAACGAACGGGCCTGGCGCAGTGACGAAGAAATCCGCCAGGGCCTGCTGAACATCTGGTCGGTAATGCGCGAATGCGTCGAGCAAGGACTGGAACACGAAGGGATCTTGCCCGGCGGTCTGAATGTGCCGCGCCGCGCGGCGAAATTGCACCGCAGCCTGTTGGAAATCGGCAAGCCGAACGTCATCACATCGACCCTGTCGGCCATGGAGTGGGTGAACTTGTTCGCCCTCGCCGTCAACGAAGAAAACGCCGCCGGCGGGCGCATGGTGACGGCACCGACCAACGGCGCGGCAGGGATCATTCCGGCGGTGCTGCACTACTACATGAAATTCAACCCGGACGCGTCGGACGATGACGTCGTGGCGTTCTTCCTCGGCGCGGCAGCCGTCGGCATTCTCTGCAAGAAAAATGCTTCGATCTCCGGTGCTGAAGTCGGCTGTCAGGGCGAAGTTGGCTCGGCCTGCGCCATGGCCGCCGCCGGATTGGCGGACGTGCTCGGCGCAACGCCGGAGCAATTGGAGAACGCCGCTGAAATCGGACTTGAACACAACCTCGGCCTGACCTGCGACCCTGTCGGCGGCCTGGTGCAAGTGCCCTGCATCGAGCGCAACGCGATTGCCGCCGTGAAGGCGATCAATGCCACGCAAATGGCCCTGCGTGGCGACGGCAAACACTTTATTTCGCTGGATCGGGTGATCCGCACCATGCGCGATACCGGCGCCGACATGCACGACAAATACAAGGAAACGTCACGGGGCGGCCTGGCAGTGAACTGGGTGGAGTGCTGATCGCTTAGGAGGCACGCCCAAGCGAATTGCCCTGGAACGGGCAAAACTTGTAGGAGCCGGCTTGCAGGCGATGGCGGTTCATCAGTTGAAATTTGTATCGACTATTAATGCGCTATCGCCAGCAAACCGGCTCCTACAGGGGTAAGCGCACGCGAATCCGATATAGCGCCCACGTTATTTTCACGCCCTTGATTGTCCGACAATCTTTCCGGCATGTCCCTTGCTACACCTCCTGCAGGAGCTGCCGCAGCCTGCGGCAGCTCCTGCACGAAATCGATTGCGCAAAAACGATGATGGCGATGTGGCCAGGAAAAGGCCGATGGTCTGGAGTTGCGAACTAATCCCGATCACGGCCGTCAACAACTGCACGTTCAATCAGGCGGTGACGCATCATGGACAACCCTTTTCAGCTCATTACCGATGCTTTTGCAGCGGATTATCAGATCAACCTGAGCATTCAGGGTCTGGATGGCAGCATCATGCTGACCCTGTCCAACAGTGGCCGCGTAGTAGCCAAGCGGATGATTAGCAGCGAACAACGTAATGACCCCGAGCGCCTCAAACGCCTGGTGCAAAGCATTCAGTTCGGCATTGCCATCGAACAGGGCCACAGCGCCGTGGCCATCCTTGAAGCCATGACCGATGGCAGCACCCGCAACCTGCCGCCACCTGTCAAAGGCCGGCCACGACCGGCCATGGGGCTTTAAAGCTCGCCCTTCTCCACTTCCGGGTGTTCACCTGAACCCGCACCGGTCTTACGGTGCGGGTGTTCGATCTTCACCGACGGGAATTGCGACGAGGCGTAACGCACCACCAGGATTGCAAACGCCAACAGCAAGATTCCGCCGCACAGGTAGATGATCCCCAAGTCAGGCGGATTGTGGTGCGATACGTTGGAGATCAGCAGGCGTGTCAGCGCGGTGATCGCTACGTAGATCAGGAACCGCACCGGCATGTGGTTGGTCTTGAAATAAATCCCGACCATCGCACCCAGTTCCAGGTAGATGAACAGCAACAAGATGTCATCGATCTTGATGTGCCCCTGTTCGAGCATCCCGAGAAACTCCATCACCGCCGCCCACGCAGTCACCGCACCAATGGCGAACAGCGCCAGGTAGTGGAAGGTTTCGACGAACAGGTTGCCGAGGGATTCGGCCAGCTCATGCACGTTCTGCCGCAGCTTTTCGGCCCAGTTGATTTTCACGATGATGCTTCCTTAGGTCGGCTCGACCGGATAATGCAGGGTGGACGTGACGATTGTTCTGCATGCAGAAACAAGGCCACGCCATGATGGCGAGCCGCCGCAAAATGCGCTCCGTGGCGTTTGGTCGCACCCGAGCGAGGCTGCTCGCGATGGATTCACCTGACAAACCCTGAATCCGGTCTACATTAAAAAGCCACTACCCAAACCCCAAGGATTCGCTTATCCTTTTAGCTGTATATAAATACAGTAGTCGAATCAGACAACCAAATGTGAAGGCATGTGAGGTGGTGAATGGCCGTCGAAGTGGTATACCGCAGCAGCCGAGATCTGGAGCGCTTGTTCATGGATAAAGCCGAAGCTGACCGTCATGACAAAATGCTCGAACTGGCCGAGTTGCTGGCTGAAGTGTTGCAAAAAGCCGTTCCGTCCCTGACCGAGCAGCAAGTGGAAGAAGCCGGGATCTACATGGCGAAAAACCGTGATGTGTTTGCCAAGGCATTCAAGAGCCAGCCGGACGCCTTGTCCGAATTGCTCGCCGCCCCTGTTGAGGTCGCGGAGCCGGTTGCAGTAGCCGCACTTGTGGAAGAGGCAAACGTTGAGCCAGTTGCTCCGGCCAAGCCTGCGAAGGCCGCCAAAGCAGCAAAGTAGGCAACGCCCGAATTGAATAGGCCCTGAGTCCATTGGACTCAGGGCCTTTTTCATTTATGGAATTCACAAGATCCCAGCCTCTGTAGGAGCTGCCGCAGGCTGCGATCTTTTGATCTCGCTATCGGTACAACACTTTCTCCGCCAACTCATCCGCCACCCGCGCCGGCGACCGTTTTTCCGCCTGGGCGTGGGCGAAAACCTCGGTGAGTCGCGAACTGATTTTCGACAGGTGCGCGGTGATAGTCCCCAGCTCTTCGCCCCGGTGCTTGAGCGAAACGTAGATCAACCCGCCGGCATTGATCACGTAGTCCGGCGCATAAAGGATACCCCGCCGTTCCAACTGATCGGCAACGTCCAGATGAGTCAGCTGATTGTTCGCCGAACCGGCCACTGCCGAGCAGCGCAGTTGCGTCACGCTGTGACTGTTCAGCACCCCGCCCAGACCGCATGGCGCGAGAATGTCACATGGCGTGCTGAGCAGAGCGTCGTTGGCAATCGGGTGCGCGCCGAGTTGCTCCATCGCCAATTGCACCTTGCCGTGATCGATATCGCTGACCAGCAGTTCAGCGCCAGCGGCGTGCAACTGTTCGGCCAAGGCAAAACCGACGTTGCCCAAGCCCTGGATAGCCACACGCAAGCCTTCAAGGTTATCGCTGCCCAGCCGTGCCATCGCCGTGGCACGAATACCGGTGAACACGCCCATCGCCGCATGCGGCGCAGGGTCGCCCGCCGAGGTGGTGCTGGTGACGTGTTGGGTCTGTTGGGCGATGCAATCCATGTCCGCCACCGAGGTGCCACTGTCGATAGCGGTGATGTAGCGCCCGTCGAGCTGATTGATGCAGCGCCCGAAGGCTTCGAACAACGCAGCACGATTGGCCACGTGAACGGGTCGAACAATCACCGCCACACCGCCACCCTGGGCCAGACCGGCCAGTGCCGCCTTGTAACTCATGCCTTGGGCAAGGCGCACTGCATCCTCGACCGCGGACTCGTCGCTGGGATAGGCAAGGTAACGACACCCGCCCAGGGCAGGCCCCAAACGGCTGTTATGAATGGCAATGACCGCCTTCAACCCGGTGACCGGGTCGACGCTCAGATGCAGCGATTCAAGGCGAGTGCTTTGCATGAGAGCGAACATCGTAAGGCTCCCGAATCACTTCTTGTAGTCGCCAGTATAGGCTTGCGCCCGAAAATTGCAGAAGCACACCGGAATAAGCGGCGCCGCCAATCAGGCTTTCGGAAATAACTCCGGTACTCGCCTTTATGGCACTGGACGAATGCTGGAGACGGGGCTAAAACGAGGCATTGCCCGGAGATTTTGATGACACCGCGCCAATCGTTTTTCGCCTGTGTACAACGTTCACCGCCCGCACTGTTCGAGGCGGCGCTATACATTGCAGTCGAACACGACAAGGACGTGAACGTCGAAACGGTATTGAACGACTTCAAGGATCTGCAACAGCGGATCAGTAGCGGTTTGCCAATGCTGCCGGTGAGCGAATTGGCGCAACCGTTGTTACGGCGCTTGAATGATCTGGGTTTCGCCCAGGACGACTTCACGCCCTTGCGCCCGCAAGCGGCGTTAATCGATAAAGTCCTTGAACGCCGGCGTGGTCAGCCACTGGCGTTGGGGATGATTGCACTGGAGTTGGCCAGAGGCCTGGAAATCCCCATGGTCGGAGTCAACTTCCCAGGCCATTTTCTGTTGCGGGTGCCGGGCGCCGATCACCTGCTTGACCCGTGCGGCGGCCGGCGGCTGTACCCCAATGATTGCCGTGAGCTTCTGCATCGCCAGTACGGCCCGAACATGAAGCTCAGCGCCGAACACCTGGTCACCGCCGAGCCTGTGCAAATGCTCCAACGCCTGTCGCGCAACCTGCGTCAGCTGCACCTGTCCCATGACGACTACATCGGCGCCTTGATCGACGCCGAACGCGTGCTGGAACTGGGCAACGCCAATGCCGCCGATTACCTGGCCCGGGCCAGCCTCTACCAACGACTGGAATGCCCCAATGCCGAGCGTTTCGACCTGGAACATGCCCTGCTGCTGAGCGACGACCCGATCCAGCGGCTTCGGTTGACGGAACGACTGGGGCATTTGCCGCCCAATTCCATCGTCCATTAAAAGCAAAAGATCGCAGCCTGCGGCAGCTCCTACATTGATTCCCTGTAGGAGCTGCCGCAGGCTGCGATTTTTGATCCTGCTCTTATCAAGGCGTATCTGGCTGATTCGCCGGATGCGCCTCGATGAACGCCGGATGCGTCGCCGCCAGCGCCGCCACCCGCCGGATTCGCGGATAGCCCTCAAGAGAAATATTGAAACGCTCGGCCGCGTACAACTGCGGGATCAAGTAGACATCCGCCAAACCTGGCTCAGGTCCGAAGCAATATCCTTCATCACCAATCAACTGTTCAACGGTCGCCAGACCCTGGCCGATCCAGTGCCCGATCCACTCCACCACCTGTGCCTCATCGTGACCCAGCACACGCAGTTTGTTTAGCACACTGACGTTGTGCAGCGGGTGCACATCGCAGCCAATCACCGCCGCTACGCCACGCTCATGGGCGCGAGCAGCGAAGTCTTTGGACAGCAGCGGCACCTGTGGATAACGCTCCTCCAGGTACTCGATGATCGCCGGTGACTGGATCAGCAACTCGCCGTCCTCGGTGCGCAAGGCCGGTACGCGACCTTGCGGGTTGATCGCCAGGTACGGCGGCTGACGATGTTCACCACTTGGCGGCGCAATCAGGTTGATCGGCAGCGCCTGGCAATCCAGCCCCTTCAACGCCAACGCGATCCGCACCCGATAGGACGAGGTCGAACGGTAATAGGTATAGAGCTCCATGACCCGGATCCTCTTAACGCGCCGACACGACTTTGCCACGGCATTCGCCGAAACCGATGGAGGCAAAACCGTCGCGGCTGCAACGGCCACGCAGAATGATTTCATCACCGTCTTCGAGGAACTTGCGCACCTCGCCCGATGCCAGTTCAATCGGTTTTTTACCGCCCTCGGTGATTTCCAGCAGGCTGCCGAACTGACCGTTTTCCGGCCCGGACAACGTACCCGAACCGAACAGGTCACCGGCCTGCAACTGGCAGCCGTTGACGCTGTGGTGCGCGACCATTTGCGCCACGGTCCAGTACATGTGTTTCGAGTTGCTCAGGGTCAGGCGATGGGCTGGCAGGTTCTGCTCGCGCATCGTTTCGGTGAGCAGCAGCACTTCCAGTTCGATATCGAATGCGCCCGCAGCTTGATCGCGTTTATCAAACAGGTACGGCAGCGGTTGTGGATCGCCTTCCGGGCGTACAGGCTGGGCGCGACGGAACGGCTCCAACGCTTCAGCCGTTACCACCCAAGGCGAAATGCTGGTGATGAAACTCTTCGACAGGAACGGCCCCAGTGGCTGGTATTCCCAGGCCTGGATATCGCGCGCCGACCAGTCATTGAGCAGGCAGAAACCGGCGATATGATCGGCGGCGTCGCCAATGGCGATCGAGTCGCCCATGTCATTGCCCTGACCGATCCAGATGCCCAGTTCCAGTTCGTAGTCCAGGCGTGCGCACGGCCCGAACGTCGGCTCGGTCTGACCGGCCGGCAGGGTCTGGCCTTTCGGGCGGCGCACGTCGGTGCCGGACGGGCGTATGGTCGAAGCGCGGCCGTGGTAGCCGATCGGTACGTATTTGTAGTTCGGCAGCAGCGGATTGTCCGGGCGGAACAGTTTGCCGACGTTTTGCGCGTGCTCGATGCCGACGTAGAAGTCGGTGTAGTCGTTGATTTTCGCCGGCAGGTGCATTTCACAATCCGCCGCCAGTGGCAGCAATTTTGCGCCTTGGGCTTCGATCTTGCCGTGCAGGGTGCTGCCTTCCTTGAGCAGTTCGATCAAACGTTCACGAAGGGCAACGCGAGCCTCGCGGCCCAGTTCGAAGAACGCGTTCAACTGGCCGTTACGGGTGGCTTCGACGGCGGTTTTTGCAGCGCCATCGAACAGGCCGGCCTCAAGCGCCGCTTCAAGATCAAAGATATGTTCGCCAATCGCCACGCCACTGCGAGGTGCGCAACCCTTCATGCTGAACACGCCCAGCGGCAGGTTTTGCAGCGGGAAATCCGCGTGGTCGTTGGCGGAAGCAACCCAGCTGCGAGGGATGGAAGTCTGCGTCATGGGTTATCTCCGGGTCGGGTCGAAAGTGGCGGGCAGCGTGGCCCAGCAAGCATCGTAGTTGGTTTGCAGCTGCGGGCAATCGAGGGCGTAGCGGCTCGGTCGCAGCACTTGGCTGGTCTCGAACATGAAGGCCATGGTGTTGTCGATTTTCGCTGGTTTGAGCTCGGCGTTGATCGCTTTGGTGCAAGTCTCGCCGTCCGGCCCGTGAGCGCTCATGCAGCTGTGCAAGGACGCGCCGCCGGGCACAAAGCCTTCGGCCTTGGCGTCGTATTCGCCCTGGATCAGGCCCATGAATTCGTTCATCAGGTTGCGGTGGAACCACGGTGGACGGAAAGTGTTCTCGGCCACCATCCAGCGTGGCGGGAAGATCACGAAGTCGAGGTTGGCCAGGCCGTGGACGCTGGTCGGCGAGGTCAGAACAGTAAAGATCGATGGGTCCGGGTGATCGAAGCTGACCGTGCCGATGGTGTTGAAACGGCGCAGATCATACTTGTAGGGCACGTTATTACCGTGCCAGGCGACCACGTTCAATGGCGAATGGTTGAGCTCGCAGCCCCACAATTGGCCAAGGAATTTCTGCACCAGGGTCGTCGGTTGCTGGAGGTTTTCGTAAGACGCCACCGGGGTCAGGAAGTCCCGCGGATTAGCCAGGCCGTTGCTGCCAATCGGCCCCAGATCCGGCAGCCGCAATGGCGCACCATGGTTCTCGGCGATGTAACCGCGGGCTTGCGAGTCGAGCAGTTCAACGCGGAATTTCAGCCCGCGAGGTAACACGACAATCTCCAGCGGCGCGACTTCCAGCACGCCCAGTTCGGTGGCGATGCGCAGACGGCCCTGTTGCGGCACCAGCAGCATTTCGCCGTCAGCGTTGAAAAGCACGCGCTCCATGGAGCGATTGGCGCGGTATTGGTAGATGCTGATCCCCGCCGGCTTATCCGCGCCGGAGTTGGCCGCCATGCTCACCAGGCCGTCGATGAAATCAGTCGGTTCGGCGGGAATATCCAGCGCGTTCCAGCGCAGGCGATTGGGGGTCACTTCACCCAATGGACCGCCGGCCAATTGCCGATCGAGTTTTACGAACGCCGGATGATTGGCTGACGGCTGAATGCGGTACATCCACGTCCGCCGCGCTTCACTGCGGGCCATTGTGAACGCTGTGCCGGAGAACAGTTCGGTGTAGAGACCGTAAGGGGCTTTTTGCGGGGAGTTCTGGCCGATGGGCAATGCGCCGGGCAGCGCTTCACTGCTGAATTCATTGCCGAAGCCTGACTGATAGGCCAGTGCTGGCGTCGTTGAATCGGAGTTCATGGAGCCTCCTGAACAGGGAGTCGACAGTGGCCCGTCGCTCTGTTGCAGAGTTCGTGGCACGCCGGGGTTATTTTTATCGTAATTCGATTACGCATAACGTAATTTGATTGGTATTGACCGTCAAGCTATAAAGACGCCCATTCGTCCCGGGATCACACTGCCTCCATGGAAAAGCCTGAAAGCAACGGTAAACAGAAAGTCCGCTCGGCCGAGGTGGGTACTGACATCCTCAAGGCTTTGGCGCAGTTGTCACCCTCGACTTCGCTCTCGCGCCTGGCCGAACACGTGCAGATGCCGGCGAGCAAGGTTCACCGCTATTTGCAGGCGCTGATCGCCAGTGGTTTTGCCGAACAAAATGCCGCGACCAACCATTACGGCCTGGGTCGCGAGGCCTTGCGCGTGGGCCTGGCAGCACTCAACAGTATGGACGTGCTGAAAGTATCCGCCCTGCCGCTGGCCGAACTACGCGACGATTTGAACGAAACCTGTTTTTTGGCGGTGTGGGGTAACCAGGGTGCGACCGTGGTGCATATCGAACCGGCGGTGCGAGCGGTGACGGTGGTCACGCAATTGGGCTCGGTGTTGCCGTTGCTCAGTTCCTCGACCGGGCTGGTCTTTGGTGCGTACCTTCCCAAGCGCGAAACCGTGGATCTGCGCGAGCAGGAATTACAAGGTCATGCAGCCCACGCGCTGGCGGACGATCAAGTCTATGCGGCCATCTGCGAGCAAATCCGCGCACGGGGCCTGCATCATGTGCATGGTTTGCTGATGCCCGGCGTTGATGCGTTGTCGGCACCGGTGTTCAACGCCATGGGCAATGTGGTGGCCGTGCTGACGGTGGTCGGCCCGACATCGTTGTTTCATGCCGATGAAGACGGCCCGGCGGCGCAGCGATTACTCGCGGCAACGCGGGCCGTCAGTTGGCGGATGGGCTACGAGGAACAGTGAAGATCAGATCAGGAAATCCGGAACAATTTCGATCACTAAATAGCTGACGTCCTGCAGGGTGAGCTGCGAATGCAGGTGATGTTCCTCCAGGCTGTGAGCTACCGAATAAACACCGGCATTGGCGCCATGGTAGTAAGGAATTTCATTATGTTGTAGCGACTCAAATAAATCTTCGGCCAGACGTCGTGACTTAAATACTTTGCGCTCACCATCTTCAACAACAACACTGGTGAGATAAACCTCATCAAAATTGATATCAGGGACACTTCGCGCCAACGCCGCATTGACATCATCAAGGCTCAGCGATCTGATCGAGCGCTTGGCAAGATTGATGGACGGCTCAGTCGTCAGCGCCTTTACTACATCAATTACAATTCGCTCGAAATCCAGTAGATCAAGACCTATCACCTTATCTTTCGGATCAAAAGAAAAACGGCGTTTGAAAATATCATTAATGCCCTGAACGTAGTTCGGCAACCCCTCACTCTCCACCCACTCCAGCGTTTCTTCAAACAAAGTCCTGGAGGATTCAACCTCTTTACCCACTATATCAATCACGGTATTTATGTAGGCTGTGAACGGACTGACCCCTAACTTGTGCAGGCGCTCCGTCAACAACACTTCTACCGCAAAGTCCGCACGGACACCCTTCAACACTTGAATTTTACTGTAATTAAAAAAACTGTCGCTCATAAAAACTTCCTGTCACATGATTAAACCCGGGCATCCCGCCCGAGCTTTAGATTAATTTAAAGTAACAAAACAACTTAACATCACCAACTAAACCTAACACCACACACAGTACTTAAACTTATAAAACGTGCTCTCATAAATAATGCGCCGCACGCCAATTCAAATTGACAGCGAACAACAAAAAAGACCACAACGAACATGTATACATTCGTAAAGCACCGCAACATCCCAGCGATTTAATTAACCACTCCCATTGCTTTAGCTTTAGCCACGGCCTGGGTACGACGCTCCACACCCAACTTGCTATGAATTCGCCGGGCGTGGGTTTTTACCGTATGCAATGAAATAAACAACTGCTCCGCGATCTGTTGATTTGAGTTGCCTTGGGCGATCAGTCCAAGCACCTCCAGTTCTCGCACACTCAACGGGTTGGCCTCCAGGGTCGACGGCGTCAGGTGGTCCTCTTCACCCAAACGACTGAGCAATGTCGGCTGGCGCAGGCGCAGTTCGCTTAAGGCTTGTTGCAAATGGCAACGCCGCACCAACTCCAGCCCCGCCTGCAAGGCCGACTTTGCCAGTGCTGGATCGCCGGTCAGGTCTGCCACTTCGCAGATGGCCAACTGAAGCTCCGCTTCCAACGCCAGCATCCCGTGCTGTTGCGCGTGATCGAGCAAGGCATTGAGTCGTTCCAGCGGTTGTTTCGCCTGTTGCAGATGAGTCTCTGCGAGCACCAACAAGTATTCGATCCGTGCGATCAGTTCCAGCGTGGCCGGGGGTGCTTGACGGGCATTTGGCCCGCGGTAATGACGCAGCACACGGGTCAGCGCTTCACGGGCGAGTTGCGGCCGACCTTGTTGCAACCAGAAATGACTGCTGACTTGCAGCAGTACACCGCGATAAACCGTGTCGGGAATTTGCCGCTGCTGCATCAGCCGCTCGGCGTCGCGCAACCGGTCGAACGCGAGTGCGTAATCATGCTGATTGGCCGCCACCTGCGCCTGTCCGAGAAAACCATACAACGCACGTTTGTCCTGACTGTGCAGGCAATCGCGCAGGCCGCTCTGAAAGAATTCGCTGGCCGCCTCATCCTGTCCCTGCGAGAGCGCCAGACGTCCACGCCGCAAGGCAATTCGCCCCAGCAGCGGCGTCGGGCGATCCGCCTGCCGACACAGCAACTCATGGATATCGGCCAGCAAACTCTCGGCGCGCCGGGGGGCGCCGCGCTGCTCCAGCAACTGCGCATGATCGAGTTCGAGCAATCCTTCGAACAGCAGCGAACCTTGCGCGCGCGCCAGGCACAGTGCCTCGCGATTGAGCGCCAGCGCGGCGTCGCAATCGGCAGTAAGCAGCGCTTGTTGCGTCAGGCCGGACAGACACAACAAGCGCGCTGCCCAAGCGTCGTTCCCCAGTTCGGCCAGCGCTTCGAGAAAGTGCGCTCGTGCCGCTTCCATGCGCCCCTGCAGATGCAGCAGCCAACCTTGCTGCGCCTGCCAGCGAGCCAGCAGTTGACGCTGCAGGATCGCCGTCGGCTGCGGGGTGAACCGGACCATTTGCTCAATGCACACGGCGGCCTGATCGAAACGTCCGGCAAATAATAAAGCCGCGGTAATTAACCCCACCAATTGCGACGATCCGAGGGTCAACTCTTCACCCTGGCGCTCATGCAGGTTCAGCAACAAGCGCACATTCTCCCGACGGAACAAATGCTCAAAGCTGAAGTGCTGCAACAAACTGACCGCAACCTCGAACTCTTCGGCTAACAACGCCTGCTCGAACGCGCCCTGCCAGTCCTCCTCGGCGGTGAACCATTGGCAGGCGCGGCGGTGCCAGGAACGCCCCGCCGAACCTTGTTCATCACGCATGGCGCGGGCCAGTGGCACGAAGACTCGCAACCAATCGGCGGAGTCCTCCCACGGTTCGATGAAACACCCCATGTCCTGCAAGTCGTGCAAGCACTTCGCGCCTTCGCCAGCACCGAAAAGATGCTCGCACAGGCTGGCATTGAATCGCGGAAGATGGGCCAGTACCTGCCAGGCTTCAACCAATTCCGGCGACAACGTGTTGAACAGTTCATGCTGCAAATAATCGAGCAGCGTCGCCGAACGTTCCTGTTTGTCTTCCCCGGCCGCCCACTGACATCCATCGAGCAAGGCAATACGCACACCGGCGCACCAACCACCGCTGCGCTGAATGATCCGCCGGGCCGTACCCGCGGCCTGCGACGGCGCGACATGGACGAGCAGCAGTTCGATGTCGTGTTCATTAAACGCCAGCGAACGCCCCTCGCATTCGTACAACTCATCATCGAGCAACAACCGGGGCCAGTTGCATTGCGGGCGCCGACGCGTACCCAGCCACCAATTCAACAACGGGTTTCTTACAGCCAGTAAACGGTCCAGCAAGCGATCGAGTTCAGGATTGGGCACGCGACAGTAATCATCGAGAAACAGCCAGGTCGGCACCTGTAACAGGGCCAGTGATTCCAGCAACGTTTGCTCATCCGATGAAGACAACCCGAGCGTATGCGCCAGTCGCCGCTGGAATTCAGCCACACCCAACGACTCACCCAACAAGGGCAGCCAGTACGCCCGACAGTCCGTGGGCGCACGCAACAGGCACTCAGTGAGCAACGCACTTTTGCCGCTGCCGGCCGGCGCACAAAGCAACTTCACCCGCGCCGCCGAGGCCAGCAATGGCTCGATCAAGCGCTCGCGGGACAAGTGATGCGGCGACAAACGAGGCAGGAGTCCAGGACGGTCCAGACACAGCGTCATGGCAGTCATAGTGATGCGCCTTTTTATAGTTGTGGCGCCACCCTAGTCCTCTCCCGAGGGCTTGTTGAAGAAGTATTCAGCAGGCTGATTTACAGCCATAAAAAAGGTGACCATAAAGTCACCTTTTTGTGTAAGAGCCTGTAGGACGATTACCTCACACCCGTACTCCGCAGGGCTGCTGGCGTGTAGTCCCCGGCTTTTGCCGCGATGTTGAATTCGAAGCTGCGCTTCTCTTCGTTCTTCATACCCAGTGCGATGTAACGACCGGCAATCAGGTCGTACAGCGCTTCGACGGTATAGGCCGGCACCTGGTGATCGTAGTAGAACTGCGCATGCCCTTCGGCCACACGCCAGAGTTGGCCGCGACCGTCATAGTGATCGGCCAGCGCCACCTGCCAGGTGTCTTCGTCGATGTACATGTGGCGCTTTGCGTACACGTGCCGCTCGTTGGGCTTGACCGTGGCGACAACCTCCCAGACCCGGTGCAACTCATAGCGTGTCAGGTCCTGATTGATGTGCCCGGCCTTGATCACGTCGGTGTACTTCAGGTCGGGCGAATCGAGTTTGTAGCTGTTGTACGGGATGTACATTTCCTTCTTGCCGATCAGTTTCCAGTCGTAGCGATCCGGTGCGCCGGAAAACATGTCGAAGTTGTCGGTGGTGCGCAGACCATCGGACGAAGTGCCGACGCCGTCGTACGCTACTTGCGGAGCACGCCGCACACGGCGCTGGCCGGCGTTGTATATCCAGGCCTTGCGCGGTTCCTGGACCTGGTCGAGGGTCTCGTGCACCAGCAGCACGTTGCCCGCCAGTCGCGCCGGCGCCGTCACTTCCTGTTTGAAATAGCTGAGGACGTTGTCATCGCTGCCCGGTTTCAAATCCCCCAGCAGGGACGGCACGGCCACCTCATCCTTGAAGCGGATGACGGTGAAATCGCCATTGGATTGAGGGGTTGCCTGGGTGATGGTGCGCCGCAGATTGCCGCCGTGGTAACGGGTGATGTGGTTCCAGATCACCTCGACACCGTTCTTCGGAATCGGAAAAGCGTAGTAACGATTGCCGGTGAAATTGGCCAGACCGTTACCGTCGTTGATCGGTGTTACGTTCAGCGCACTGCGTTTGGCCGACTCATAGATTTCCGCCGGCAGAGCCGCGGTGCGGTGCGTCGGATAGACCGGGATTTTGTAGGTCTCCGGGTAACGCTTGAACATCGCCAGCTGTCCGTCGGAGAGCTTGTCCTTGTACTTGTCGACGTTTGCCGCCGTGATGATGAACAGCGGTTTTTCATTGGCGAACGGATCGGCCAGGAAGCCTTTGCTGTCCACCGCCCCGGCATTTTTCGGGATACCACCGGTCCAGGCCGGTATCGAGCCATCGGCGTTACCGGCCTTCTCCCCACCCAAAGGCGTGAGGCTGGTGCCGAGCTTGTTCGCCTCTTCCGCCGAAACAGCTGCCATCACGTTGACAGCGAGCAGACTCAGGGCCAGGGCGGTGCCAAATTGCAGAATCATCTTGCGCATTGAATTCATCCTTTTCAGCCAGATCAGAAGTTCACGCCGAAGCTCAGCGCCACGAAGTCACGGTCTTCGAGCACGTTGTAGTCACCGCCGAAGAAATCGGTGTAACTGAGGCTTGCGTTGTAGGTGTTGCGGTAGTCCGCATCGACGCCGAGGCTGACGGCCTTGGCGCCTTCGTTGAACAGCCCGTTGGGGCCATAACCGGCGACGTCGTGGGACCACGACAAGTTGGGTTTGAAGTTGATCCCGGCGATGACGTTGTTGTAATCGAGGATCGCGCGGGCACGATAACCCCATGAAGTCGAGGTCACGAAACCGTCGGTATCGCCACCGAAGCCATACTGCCCGTACACCGAGTCGCGGCCATAACGCAGCTTGCTGCGAGACTCCAGGCCACCGACGCGAACCACCCCTGCTTCGCCCACCAGGGTCAGGCGATCAGCGCCGGCGACCTGATCGAAGAAGTGCGTCAGGGTGCTCTGGATCTGGGTCACTTCCTTGCGCCGATAGCCTTTGTTGTCCGCGCCGGGTGAGGTCGCAATTGGCGATGCTGCGCCACCGGCAATCGGGTTGAGCAGCGCCAGCGTCAGGTCGTTGGTGTTGACCTGCACCGGTGCGTTGGGGCGGTAGCTGATCTCACCGGTCCACGCGGTGCCAGTGGACAACGTGGTGGAGAAACTGGCGCCGTAGAGACGAATGTCTTCCGGATATTCCAGGTAATACTGGCCACGCCCGAGCATCACACTTTGTGCCAGACCTGCGCCGCTACCCGGTGCGATGCGGTTGGCCGTGGTCACGATTCCCGGAATGCTCGCCAGCGTACTGAGACCGGCAGTGGTGGTGCCGACCGTCGGCGTGCGGCTGTGGTAATTCATGAAATACAGGCCGTACTCGGTATCGTCCCCCAGCCAGCGCAGCGCGGTGCCCCACTGGCCCGAATCCCGGGCATCGCGGTCGCCACCACGGGGAACCACCACACCTTCGCTGGTGACTTCGAAACCCTGGCCGAACGCAGCGGCAATCGGCTGCAACGGTGCAATGGCCGGGTTGGCAACGGTGTAACCCTTGTTGCAACCGTCCGCCACCACGTCGACACCGAAGAAGGTGCCGCAGTTATCGACGACGGTCTGATCCCACTCCAGTTGATAGAAGCCTTCCACGGTCAACTTGTCGGTCAGCCCTTGGGAAGCAAACAGCATGTTCACCGGAATCAGGCCTTCCTTGATCTCGGCGCCAGGACGGCGGAACGCGGAAACGTCGACCGGGTTGATGCTGTTGATCGAGTTGCCGATGAAGGTACTTTCACCCCAGCTCACGACCTGCTTACCGGCACGCGCGGTCCCTGGCAGATCAGCGATGGAATAGTTGTGATAGACGAAGGCATCGAGGATCTGCCCGCCGGACGACTTGGCGCCCTCCTTGCGATTGTGATCGCTGATCGGCTTGAACGGCCGGTCTTCGTCCTTCAATTCGAAGTCGTACCAATACTTGCCACGGACAAACACACCGGTGTCGCCGTACTTCAGTTCGAGGTCGTGAATGCCCTTGAAGATCTTCGAGAAGGTTTCGCCCTTCTTGAAATTCTGACGCCCGTCGTCACCGGTCGAAGCCTGCCCGCTACCGCCGTTGACGGTGCCTACCAGTGCATCATCGGCATCGCGCATGCCCCAACTTGCGCCCACTGAAAGCGATGAATCGAACGTCCCCTCGATCTCGCCAATGTTGAATGAAACAGCCTGCGCCTGGGCACAGCAACCCAAGGCAACCGCAGCGGCCAGCGCCTGCGGTGTGAAGATGGCGCGCATTGTTGTTTTTGTCATGCGTCTTCCCCGGTGAGTGACAGAAGGCCTCACCCTACTGCCGCCTACCGGGGGTGATAAGCGCACCAAGGAGGTATTCGTGGTGTACCTCTTAAGGATTACCGGGGACTTGGAACGGGGGATTGCGCAAGGCATGAATGGGCTGGATTGGGTGCTATCAGCGATGCGCATGTTGTGCGTGCATGATTTCAAGGACTGTTGCGCAGGCTGTAACACTGCATGTCGCGAATCACTGTTTTTCCTTTGCCGGCAACCACTTATCCTTGCCTGGCTTTCAAGGAAAACAGCTTGTAAGCACGAAGCAACGGCGCGTGATTCACCGTGCCGCTCGCGACAGATTTCAGATGAGATTGAAGACTTCGACTCGTCGCCCCGTGTACACCGACGTTGATTTGTAGCTCCTGGATCCAACGTCTACTTGGCCGCTGCGTTTGCAGCGGCCTTTTTTATGGGCGGGATATTTGTCGACTTCGCGCTCAGTTAGATGTTTAACAAAGTCCTACAAGAAGTTTCCTGTAATTTCGTAAGAAATCTCTTTCTTTTACAAAGGATAACTTTGACCCATTGCCCTCCCCGCAGAATCCTCTCTCACTCCCATATGTAAAGACCCACACGCGCTTCGGATCATTCCTTTTGCGTTTCGCTGTAACTTGAAATGGCAAGTAGCAATAGTTTTCGGCCAAATCCATGGCTGGCAATAAGCGGAAGCACTACGCAAATTCATAAGGATACGAATATGCAAAACCCTCCGAAACCACCGCAAAAAAAGAACACAAGACCTGGATTTCTTGAAATAGATACGCCTATCGAGACGATAGGAGCCGCACCCGATCATTACATTCCCCCGCCTCGTACAAACCCTAACTTACAACCCGGCCCCTTTGGACGCGGAGTTTCGACTTATTAGCAGAATCAAGGAACCGTAAAAAATACAATTCGGGTTCTTGAAGAGGAATACCAGGCCAGATCCATCCAATTACCCAAAACCATCGAGGAAGAACTGGCAGCGACCCGTTATGAGGGGCCAAAAAATCCAGTCCCTCCATTGCAATCAATTGCCCGTGAATTAGACGTACTTAATAAACTTACACAACGTAAAACTGCAGAACTCCATACAAAAACCGCAGCTGCCAATGCGTTTTATGGAGGAGACCCATTTAATCGGCATATCAACGAGTTTATGTTGAAAGCCACGAAGATGGAGAAATGGCCAGGACCCCATGGCATAGCCATGCAGGCTTTAAATGACTCACTTAGAGCCGCAATCGACACCAGATTGCTGTCTCAAACCTTACAGTCGCTCCACCAGAGAACCGTCAGTCTGCAACACTCTTTCAATGTCATGCAGGCCGCTGAACAAGCACGATTAGCAGCGGAACAGGAAGCTCAACGCGTCGCGGTTGAACAGGCACGTATCCGGGCTGAAGCTGAAGCACTAGCCCACGCGCAAGAGCAGGCCCGGTTAGCCGCAATGGCAGAAGCCGAGCGAGTGGCCGCCGAACAAATACGCGTAGAGGCAGAAGCTGAAGCTCTCGCCCACGCACAAGAGCAGGTTCGGTTAGCCGCGCTGGCAGAGGCCGAGCGAGTGGCGGCCGAGCAAGCGCGGATTGCCGCTGAAGCCGCCGCACGTTACATCGCTGCAGAACAGGCTCGTCTTGAAGCCGAGGCCGAAGTGCAGCGTCAAGCCGAGCGATTGCGCCTCGAAAATCAACGGAAAGCAGAGGAAGAAGCGCGGGAACACAAGCGCCAATTAGCGCTCTTGCAAGCCCAGGCCGAAGCCTTGTGGCAGGCAGAGCAAGCACGCCTGGACGCGCAGTTGCGGGCAGAAACTCAGGCACGGTGGCAACGTCCAGAATTTTCACATGCCGGCTCGATGGCGGCATTCGGCGTAGCAGCTTCCGGTACCCACGGAACCATCCATGTTGGACCGGCGGGCGCCCTGGCGCTGAGATCCGCGCTACGCGCGGCGATAGCCACAATCACCGGATTTGTCACGACTGCCGCCGCGCCAATCCTCGTTGGATTCGCCGCCCTGCTGGCGCCCTCGAGACTTGGCAACGGTGATTTGTATTCCCTGAGCGTTCCGTTATCGGAACTCACGACTGTCTCGAACGCCGATCTGTACGAACTCGCAGTCGTCGGTGGAGAGATCGACCTGCCAGTTACACTCGGCTCGAAGACAATAGGCAACCGGGTAGAGATCGTCGCCGTTGCTACAAACGGTATGACATCTTCCGGAAAAGTGCCCGTAAGGCTTGCCCACTTTGATTCACAGAAAAATGTTTACGCTACTGGCGGCACCGATGTTCAACCCGCCACTATCACCTGGACCCCACTGTTAGAACCGCAGAATCCGTCGATCGGTTTTCCAGTGACCGAAACGGATCTTCCAATCTACGAAGGTGCCACCCTCTCCCCCAACGAGGGGCGGATCGATACATTCCCACAACTGGATACGTATGGTTTTGATGGATTCATCACTGTCTTCCCCATTGAGTCCGGCATTCCGCCGCTCTTCATTTTACTCAGGGATCGGCGACAAGATCCCGGTGTCGCTAGCGGTATCGGACAGGAGATTTCGGGAAACTGGTTGGGAGCAGCTTCAAAGCCGGAAGGCGCGCCGATTCCCGCGGAAATTGCAGATACGCTTCGAGGGAGGGAGTTTTCGAGTTTCAGAGCGTTTCGCAGAGCATTTTGGAAGGCAGTTGCTAATGATGAATACTTTTTTGAGCAATTCAGCCGTTTAAACAAAACCAGTATTAGTCATGGATTGTCGCCAAAATCTCTCCAAAATGAGCATGTTGGCCAAAGGCGCAAATACGAAATTCACCATGTAATACCGATCGAGAAAGGAGGAGCAGTCTACGACATAGATAATCTTCGCATATTAACTCCAAAGCAGCACATCCAAACCCACTCTAAAAAAGCACAGGGGATTAAATATGAACTTAAAGACTAAATTCGAGGATTACACAGAACTTGAGTATCTCACCCTTGTAAGCTCGCTATTTGAGGGAACCTACTCATCAGAGGAAGAGCAGGACAATATTTTTGAAAATATAATCAGCACCTCTGAGCACCCCACTGCCTCCGATGTTTTATGCCACCCAGGAGACGGAATTGAGGACAGTCCGCATGGCGCAGTAAGAATATTTAAACAATGGCGAGCGGCCAACGGAAAAACAGGCTTTAAAAGCGAACAATAAAACAAAGACAAATTCTCACTAAAAGACCGATCACATGAACCTTAAGAGCAAATTTGAAGAATACACAGAATTTGAATTCATAAGCCTTATAAACCGCCTATTTGAAGGAGACTACTCTTCCGAGAAAGAACATGATGCCATTGTCGAAAACATCGTGAGCACCTCTGAACATCCCAATGGCACCGGCATTTTGTACTATCCAGAAGAGGGTGTAAAAGACAGTCCAGAAGGGGCCTTAGAAGCCATCAAAACCTGGCGAGCCGCAAACGGAAAGCCAGGCTTTAAACCCGAAAGTTAAAAAAAGGGGGCAAGCATTTCATGCTCGCTCCCTCCTTCCATTCGCTTTTACAACGAATACTTCTGCAAATTCCCCATCATTTCCTTCAGCGCTTCAATGTTGTCCTTCGGATGCGCCGCGCCCTCGAAATCACAGATCTGCTGCCAGTGCGCCGCCACGTCTTCCGGGGAGAAACCGACCCGTGGATCGAACCCGGCGCCTAAGCTGCGCTCCCAGCGCACTTTGCCCATCCAGCCGCCGCCCACTTCGAACAGGCCGGAGGTTTCCTGGCAGTTTTCGCTGGCCAGGTACACCACCAGCGGGCTCACCAGTTCCGGTTTGAGTTGTTCGAACACTTGTGGCGGGATCAGGCCTTCGGTCATGCGGGTGCCGCCGGTGGGGGCGATGGCGTTGACCAGGATGTTGTTCTTGCGGCCTTCGATGGCCAGGGTGCGGGTCAGGCCGTAGAGGCCGAGTTTGGCCATGCCGTAGTTGGACTGGCCGAAGTTGCCGTAGATGCCTGAGGTGGACGCGGTGAAGATCACCCGGCCGTAGTTTTGCTCGCGCATGTGCGGCCAGGCGGCGCGGGTGACTTTGTAGGCGCCTTCGACGTGGACGCGGTAAACCAGATCCCAGTCGCCGTCCTCCATTTTGTGGAAGGTCTTGTCGCGCAGGATACCGGCGTTGTTGACCACCACATCGACACGGCCGAAGACGTCGAGGGCGTGTTGAACGAGTTTGTCACCGTCGGTGACCGAGTCGTGGTTGGCCACGGCGGTGCCGCCGGCTTCACGAATTTCCGCAACCACGCGGTCTGCCGCCGATGCGTTGGCGCCTTCGCCCTGGGCGGAGCCGCCGAGGTCGTTGACCAGCACTTTGGCGCCCTGCTTGGCGAACAACAGTGCGTGCGCCCGTCCCAGGCCGCCACCTGCACCGGTGATGATCACGACTTTATCTTCGAAGCGCACAGACTCATTCATGGGGAACTCCAGCAGGCCAGGGACATTGCCTTGGAGTTTCAGGCACGGGGCTGCGGGTCACAATGAACAGGGGGGAGGCTGAATGGTGTGCGATAAGGCTGGGGGATGATGAACGCATCGGACATCGGCGGGACTTTGTGGCGAGGGAGCTTGCTCCCGCTCGGCTGCGCAGCAGTCGTCTATCCCGGATAAATCAAGGTCCGCTTCGCGGCCCAGCGGGAGCAAGCTCCCTCGCCACAGGTGTTCAGCGTTCAGGAGATATCAGGAACAGGCCACCTTGAGCGAAGGTGATATCTGCCGGTCGCGAAATTCCAGGTAATACTTGAGCACCTGGCACGGCGCCTCGATCTGCGGGTAATGACCGATACCGCTCAACAACACCGCATCCGGGTTGGGAATCAACTCTCTATAGCGCGCAACCATGTGCGCACCGGAGATCGGATCGACCTCGCCATCGATCACCCGCAGCGGTATTTCGCCGCGCTGCATCGCGCCGACCCAACGCTCGCGCTGTACGCGGCGTTCGGGAATGTAGGTGATCAACTTGTGCATGATCCGTGGCCCGTGATTGCTTTCGATCAGGCTCCAGAAATCATCCATCTCGCTTTCGGTGGGAAGGGTCTTTGGGCCGAAGATCTGGTTGAAGCTCTTCACCAGGCCATCCCGACTGAAAGCGCGCCCAATCATCCAGCCCAACGGGCTGAGCAGCAGCTTCTGGATCAGCACTGGACGGTGGGTTTCCGGGAACAACCCGCCATTGAGGAATACACAACTGGCGACCTGGATACTTGATTCGTAATGCCGGGCCAGCAGCTCCTGGGCCACGCTGTCGCCGTAGTCGTGGGCCAGCAGGTGAACCGGCTGCGTGACGTTCAGGTGTTCCAGCAACGCCTGTTGCAGATCGGCTTGCTCCAGCAAGCTGTATTCATGGTTCACCGGTTTGGCCGAGTCGCCGAAACCCAGCATGTCGCAGGCAATCACCCGGTAGCGCTGAGCCAGCGGCTGCCACAGGTAATGCCAGTCCCAACTGGCGCTCGGGAAGCCATGAATGAGCATCAGCGGCTCACCCTGCCCCGCCGTCCAGTAACGGATGGTCTGGCCACGAAAGTCGAACGTCTGGGCGCGCTTGCGCCAGATGCACAGAGGGATCTCGGCGAGTGCCATCAGAGTTTATAACCCGGGTCTTGTTTATCGAGTTTGCGCAGCAGCGCCGGCCAGGCCAGCGCTCCGCCCATGCCTTGAGCACTTTTGGTAACACCGGCGATCATCGCCTTGGCACCCGCCAGAATCTGCGGTTCGATGGCGATCAACTCGGCACCCCCGGTCTGCGCCATGACCTGGATATCGCAGGCGCGCTGGAAGGTGAACATCATCAGGAACGTGTCGGCAATGGTGCTGCCGCAGGTCAGAAGTCCGTGGTTATGCAACATCAGGAAATTGTTTTCACCGAGGTCGGCTTGCAGTCGCGTCTTTTCTTCGTGGTTCAGCGCGACGCCTTCATAGGCGTGATACGCGAGGCTGGACAGGACAAACAACGACTGCTGGCTGATCGGCAAAATGCCTTGTTTCTGCGCCGACACCGCCACCCCGGACGCCGTGTGGGTGTGCAACACGCAGACGACGTCATGACGAACCTCGTGCACCGCGCTGTGGATGGTGTACCCCGCAGGGTTGATCTCGTAAGGGCTGTCCATCAGCTTGTTACCGGCCTGATCGACTTTGACCAGGCTCGATGCAGTGATTTCGTGAAACATCAGCCCGAACGGATTGATCAGGAAATCTTCGGTGCCCGGCACCTTGGCTGAAATGTGGGTAAAAATCAGATCGTCCCAGCCATGTTGGGCGACCAGGCGGTAACAGGCAGCGAGGTCGACACGAGTCTGCCACTCGGCAGCACTGACCAGGTCTTTGACACTCTGTGGAGATTGGATGGGGGCTACGCTCACGACCAGGAACCTCGGTTTTTTATTATGGAGTGTTTCCAATGACTACCGAGTCTAGTCACCCCCTGCGTTCGCGTAGTTGCATTGGCAGCCAGCTTGATGGCCTAACGAGTCAGGGGGTGAACAAGTTTGGATCCGTGTCAAACGGCCGCCGCCAGACAGGTGACGGAGCGCGCATTTAAACGCTCCGTCAGAACCATGGCGATCCCGTTGAGAGGTGCCAATCAGCCTTTCAACGCGCCGACCAATTCCGCCAGCCAAGGCTCGGCATCCGCTTCCGGCGTCACGCTTTCGCTGGCGTCCAGGCGCAACATCGGCAGGACTTCGCGGATGCCCAGCTCACCGAACAACTCACGCATCAGCTCACCGCCGCCGCAGAAGGTATCGCCATAACTCGCATCACCCAGGCCGATCACGGCGCCCTGCAAGCCACGCCAGGCAGCAGGCAAAACGTCACGAATCGAGAAATACAGCGGTTGCAGGTTGTCCGGCAGCTCGCCCATTCCAGTGGTCGAGGTCACTGCAAGAAAGGCTTCAGGACCAAAGGCCTGAATATCGGCCAGGCTGGCACGCGGGTTATGGAAGGTTTCGAAACCGGCGGCTTTCAAAATGCTTGCGGCGTGGCGGGCGACTTCTTCAGCCGTGCCGTACACCGAGCCGGAAATGATGGCGACTTTCATCAATCTTGATCCTGAAGCTGAGTAAAAGACCCGGATATTAACAGCACGGTCCGTATTGTTCTTTTAGAATCCAGCAGACAACCAACAAGGAAGGGTTACGCCGATGATCAACGCAAAACTGCTGCAACTGGCTATCAATGCCTCCAACGACGGCATCGTGATTGCCGAAAAGGAAGGCGATCAAGACAAAATCCTGATTTACGTCAACCCGGCCTTCGAACGCCTGACCGGCTATACCAGCGAAGAAATCCTCTATCAGGATTGCCGTTTCCTGCAATCGGGCGATCGCGATCAGGAAGCCCTGGTGAAGATTCGAGCGGCGCTGAACAGTGAAGGCGCGTGCCGTGAAATTCTTCGTAACTACCGCAAGGACGGCACACCGTTCTGGAACGAACTGTCCCTTTCGACGGTGAAAAACCCGAACGACGGCCAGGTTTATTTTGTTGGCGTGCAGAAAGACGTCACGGTTCAGGTCAAGGCGTTGCAGCGAGTGGCGCAGCTGGAAGCACAACTGGCGGAGGTCCAGTCAGAGCTTGCCGCACTGAAAGCGACGAACGGTCAAAACAAAACGGCGAATTAAAGGTCATTAACTACAATCACCGAACAGTTTGTAACTATTTCTTTCGAGCTAGCCATGCATCGCGACGCGCTCCTGACCCAGGATGAACTTGATTTCATCCAAACCATGCAGCACAACCCGCAGCTCAATGTGCGGGATGCGACGTCGAGCCTGCTCGTGAACGGTGGTTCACAAATCCGTGACCTGCTTACGCGCCTCGCCGCGCATGAGCAGGTCACCATTCAAGCCAACTTCGAAAATCAACAAATGACCTTCCCCCTGCACTTGGTGGAAGACGAGTTTCATGCGATGCATTTACGCCTTGGCGTACCGAGCATTTACGAAGACGGGCCTCTGGTCCGTCCTTGGCGACTGGTGCTCGACGAGCCCGTAGCGCTGGAAAATGCACAAGGCCAACCCGGCACGATGTGGGTGCACGAAATTTCGTTTAAAGGTGCCTTGATCGAAGTACGCAACAAAACCAAGGCACCGAAGCATTTTGCCTTGTGGTTCAGCCCTTCAGGCTATGAACGAATTGCGCTGCGCGGCACGTTCGAGAAAGAAACCGAGCAAGGTTTCTACGCTTATCAGCTGAGCCAGAGCGACACGGATGAAACCGAGCGTCTGCGCCAATTCATCCTGCAACAGCATCGGTTGACGCATCCCGCCCTGCACCTCTGACGCTCAAGTATCCAGGCCACCGGCCAGAAATTGTTGCAGTCGCTGGCGCATCAGCAATCCCTCGTTACCCAGGCATCCGATCGATGACCCCGCCAGGCTGTCCTGCGCCAGATCGGACGCGTCTCCCGCCAACAGCAACGGACACTCCAGGCTCATCGCCAGGCGATTCAAGCGCCGCGGCAGTTCGGGGGTGGGCACATGATTGGAAAACAACACCAGCGCCTGGGGCTTGATCCTCTCGCAAACCAGGGTCAACTCATCGAACGGCTGGCCGACAGTCAGCACGCGCACCCCCGTTTGCCCATTGCTCAGGAACAACGCGGCAATCAGCAACTCAAGTTCCCGGCACTGCCCCGACAGGGCGCTGACGATGACTCGCCGTTGCGGCTTGTCACGGATCAGCAGCAGGCGTTGCAATACCCGTGAACGCAGAAACCCGTCCAGGAACAACCACTCGCTGGTCACACCGAATGAGTCCTGGCGTTGCAGGAGTTGCTTCCAGAGCGGGATAAGGATGTCCTGAAACACAACCGACTGCGAGTAAGTGGAAAATATCTGGCCGTAGACCTGATCCAGCTGTGCATCGTTAAAGGCAAAAACAGCTGACTGAACCTGCTGCTGCCATTGAGCGTAATCGGCTTGAACCAGGTCATTGGGAATGATGTGCGACAGGGCCTGCAGGGGTTCGGACTTGGTCAGTATCTTGCCGATCTTGCTGACGGCAACGCCGCGTTCGAGCCAGGAAAGAATGCTGCGGACGCGCTCGATATCGGTCATCGAATACAGGCGATGCCCACTTTCGGTGCGCGCTGGCACGATCAGCCCGTACCGGCGCTCCCATGCACGAAGGGTCACCGGGTTGACGCCGGTTAGACGCGACACCTCGCGAATGGGAAAGAGCTCATCCTGCTCTAGTGTGACGCCCTGGCGGGAATCCGAAGCGATGTCAGTGAGTACGGGCATCTGGTTAAACATCCTTGTATCGTTCGAGCCCCATTCTAACTCCCCCGCCCCGTAAAATTTCCGTAAAAATTCAAGACCGCCAGCAGGAAAAAATGTCACAGACGCTCGGGGCAGAATCAGGAATAATCCTTGCTTGTCCCAAGACGCAGCCCACTACCCCGGCGTTGCGCCTGGCGAAACTCCTACCCGGAGTGACGCAATCGTTATACGGAGATACATAATGTCTACCTCACCCGTCACGCTGATGGTTGCGCGCCGCGTCGCCGATGGGCGTTATCAGGACCTGATCGCCTGGTTGCGCGAAGGCGAACAACTGGCCACCGACTTCCCCGGTTATCTCGGCTCCGGCGTGCTCGCTCCGCCGCCCGACGATGACGAATTCCAGATTATCTTCCGCTTTGCCGACGAGCAGACCCTGCACGCCTGGGAGCACTCCGCCTCGCGTACTGCCTGGCTGGCCCGTGGCAGCGACTTGTTTGCCCACCCTACGGAGCATCGGGTCAGTGGCATCGAAGGCTGGTTCGGCGCTGCCGGCCAACGCCCGCCACGCTGGAAACAGGCCGTAGCGATCTGGTTGGCATTCTTCCCGGTTTCGTTGCTGTTCAACTTCGTGCTTGGGCCATTGCTGGGGGAGATGACGCTGCTGCCGCGCGTGCTGATCAGCACCCTGTGCCTGACGCCGTTGATGGTTTATCTCTTCATTCCTTTATCAACCCGATTGCTGGCCAATTGGCTGAACAGCACCCCTGCACGAGCGATACCCGCCGAGCCTTCCACGCAAAACCGCTAAAAGATCGCAGGCTCCAACAGAAAGCGGGAACCTATCCCATCCTGTAGGAGCTGCCGAAGGCTGCGATCTTTTTTCAGAGGCATCGCACGGCTCCTCGCTGTTATAGTTTTGCTCTCACTGCGACGCGAGCCGTTCATGACCTTTACCTCCGCCCCGATCCTCATCACCGGTGCCGGCCAGCGTGTCGGCCTGCACTGTGCGCAGCGGTTGCTCGAAGACGGCCATCGCGTGATCTTCAGCTACCGCAGCGAACGCCCCGGCGTGCAGATCCTGCGCGATCTGGGGGCGACTGCGGTGTTCGCCGATTTCGCCAGCGAGGCCGGAATTTTCGCCTTCATCAACGAACTGAAAACCCACACCGACAGCCTGCGGGCGATTATCCACAACGCTTCCGAATGGCTGGCCGAAACCCCGGACACCGACGCCGAAGCGTTCACCCGCATGTTCAGCGTGCACATGCTGGCGCCATACCTGATCAACCTGCATTGTGCCGATTTGCTCGAACGCTCAAGCCCCGCCGACATCGTGCACATCAGTGATGACGTGACTCGCAAGGGCAGCAGCAAGCACATCGGCTACTGCGCCAGCAAAGCCGGGCTCGACAGCCTGACCCTGTCCTTCGCCGCGAAATATGCGCCGGCCATCAAGGTCAACGGGATCGCGCCAGCCCTGCTACTGTTCAACCCTGATGACGACGCGGCCTACCGCGCCAAGGCGCTGGCCAAATCCGCACTGGGCATCGAACCCGGCAGCGAAGTGATCTATCAGAGCCTGCGCTATTTGCTCGACAACCCTTATGTCACCGGCACGACCCTGACCGTCAACGGCGGAAGGCACATCAAATAAGTGTCCCGCGAGGATCTTCCATGACGTTATCCCTGCCTCAGAACGCCCTGTCCGAGAGCTATCGCGAGATCCTCATCGGTCTCGGGGAAAATCCGGACCGCGAAGGGCTGTTAGACACCCCGGTGCGCGCAGCCAAAGCCATGCAGTACCTCTGTCATGGTTACGACCAGAGTGTCGAAGAAATCGTCAACGGCGCGCTGTTCGTCTCCGACAACGATGAAATGGTGATCGTCGACAACATAGAGCTGTACTCGCTCTGCGAACATCACCTTTTGCCCTTCATCGGCAAGGCGCATGTGGCTTATATTCCAACGGGCAAGGTGTTGGGCCTGTCGAAGATTGCGAGGTTGGTGGACATGTTCGCCCGGCGCCTGCAAATCCAGGAAAACCTCACTCGGCAAATTGCCGACGCGGTACAACAAGTGACCGGCGCGGCAGGCGTTGCCGTGGTTATCGAAGCCCAGCACATGTGCATGATGATGCGCGGCGTCGAGAAACAGAATTCGACCATGAACACCTCGGTGATGCTCGGCGCCTTCCGCGAATCGAGCAACACTCGCCAGGAGTTCCTGCAATTGATTGGACGGAGCAAGAAGTAATGCCACAACTTCAACCAGGCATGGCACGCATTCGGGTCAAGGACCTGTGCCTACGCACCTTCATCGGCATCAACGAGGATGAAATCCTCAACAAGCAGGATGTGTTGATCAACCTGACCATCCTCTACGCGGCCCAGGAAGCGGTGCGTGATAACGACATCGACCACGCGCTGAACTACCGGACCATCACCAAGGCGATCATCGCCCACGTGGAGGGCAATCGCTTTGCCCTGCTCGAACGCCTGACCCAGGAAATACTCGACCTGGTCATGGCCAACGAGTCGGTGCTGTACGCCGAAGTCGAAGTGGACAAACCCCACGCCCTGCGGTTTGCCGAGTCGGTGTCGATTACGCTGGCAGCGAGCCGTTAGCTTCAAGCTTCAAGCGGCAAGCTGTAAACTTCACCGCACCGCAATCCATCTTGCAGCTTGAAGCTCACCGCTTGAAGCTGGCTCAGAGAGACCTATGACCGATCAACAACGCCTGGAACTTGAAGCCGCCGCCTTTCGCCGGCTGGTCGCGCACCTGGACAGCCGCAAGGATGTGCAGAACATCGACCTGATGAACCTCTCGGGTTTCTGCCGCAACTGCCTGTCCAAGTGGTACAAGGCCGCTGCCGACGAGCGCCAGATCAACGTCAGCATCGACGATGCCCGCGAAGTGGTTTACGGCATGCCGTACGCCGAATGGAAAGCCCAATACCAGCAAGAAGCCAGCGCCGAACAACAGGCGGCGTTCGCCAAAGGAAAACCCAATGAGTGATTTGAACACCCTGCGCGCCAGCCTCAAGAGCGGCGAACACGCTTTCGCCGATACCCTGGCTTTCATTGCCGCTGGTTATGAGTACCAGCCTCAGGCTTTTAACAACGGCGGTGTGGAAAACGCTGCCGGGCAGAACGAAGGTTCGTGCAAGACGTTGGGTCTGGCGCTGCTGGAAGGCTTGAGCGATGAAGAAGCCCTTCTGGCCTTCGGCGAGCATTATCGTTCGGTGCTGGCGACGCCTGAAGGCAGCGATCATGGCAACATCCGCGCGTTGATCACCCATGGCCTGGCAGGGGTGAAGTTCACCGAGCAGCCCCTGACTCGCCGCTGATTCACCCATAATCAAAAGCAAAAGATCGCAGCCTTCGGCAGCTCCTACAGGTTGGCATTCATTAGCAACATTTGCGGTGATCCTGCACCTGTAGGAGCTGCCGAAGGCTGCGATCTTTTGATCTTCCCCGCACATTCCGACTTTTAAGATTGACCCGGCAACTTTATTTCGTTTGCCCGTCACCCCTGCTCACGGCTTAGATAAAAGAAGCGTCCCCTTCTTCAGAGTCGGTCATCCATGAGCAGCGAATCCATCAGTCAGTCGATCAACATCGTTCACCCCGTCACGCTCAGCCACGGCAAAAACGCCGAGGTCTGGGACACCGATGGCAAACGCTACATCGATTTCGTCGGTGGCATCGGCGTACTGAACCTCGGCCATTGCCACCCACGCATCGTCGACGCCATTCGCGACCAGGCCACCCGGCTGACCCATTACGCATTCAATGCCGCCCCTCATACCCCCTACCTCGCATTCATGGATCGCCTCAGCGCGTTTATCCCGGTGGATTACCCGGTCAGCGGCATGCTCACCAACAGCGGTGCCGAAGCGGCGGAGAACGCCCTGAAGATCGTTCGTGGAGCGACCGGCCGCACCGCCGTCATCGCCTTCGACGGCGCTTTCCACGGCCGCACACTGGCGACCCTCAACCTCAACGGTAAAGTCGCGCCGTACAAACAGAAAGTCGGTGTGTTGCCTGGCCCGGTCTATCACCTGCCCTTCCCGAGCAAGGACAACGACGTAACCTGCGCCGACGCCCTGAACGCCATGGAGCGGCTGTTCAGCGTCGAGATCGATGTCGACGACGTAGCCTGTTTTATCGTCGAACCGGTGCAGGGCGAAGGCGGTTTCCTGGCCATGGACGTGGAGTTTGCCCAAACGCTGCGACGCTTCTGCGATGAGAAAGGCATCGTACTGATCGTCGATGAAATCCAGTCCGGCTTCGGTCGTACCGGCCAGCGTTTTGCGTTCTCGCGACTGGGCATCGAGCCGGATCTGATTCTGCTCGGTAAAAGCATCGCCGGTGGGGTTCCGCTGGGCGCGGTGGTCGGGCGCAAGGCACTGCTCGACAACTTGCCAAAGGGCGGCCTCGGTGGCACCTATTCGGGCAATCCCATCGCTTGCGCTGCTGGACTGGCGACCCTCGACGAAATGACCGACGCGAATCTGCAAGCCTGGGGTTCGCAACAGGAAGAAGCGATCGTCAGTCGCTATAAAACCTGGCGCTCGAACAAGCTGTCGCCCTATCTGGGCCGCTTGACCGGTGTCGGAGCGATGCGCGGTATTGAGCTGATCAAGGCCGATGGCTCACCGGCTTCGGCGCAGTTGACGCAACTGCTAGCCTTGGCGCGGGACGCGGGTTTGCTGCTGATGCCAAGCGGTAAATCGCGAAACATCATTCGGCTCCTGGCGCCTCTGACGACTGAGGCCGCGGTGCTGGAGGAAGGCCTGGACATACTTGAGGCGTGCCTCGCCAAACTGTCCCTGTAGGAGCCGACTTGCTGGCGATGGCGGCGTATCTATCAATATTGATGTCGCCGACCCACCGCAATCGCCAGCAAGCCGGCTCCTACAGGTCTGCGTTGACCATAAAAAAACCGGCCGAAGCCGGTTTTTTTTATGAACGCAGAATCAAGCGTTTTTCAGATTGTCGAGGTAGCGCTCAGTATCCAGTGCTGCCATGCAACCGGCGCCGGCCGAGGTGATGGCCTGACGGTAAACGTGGTCAGCCACGTCACCGGCGGCGAAGATACCTTCGACGCTGGTGGCAGTGGCATTGCCGTCACGGCCGCCCTGCACCACCAGGTAACCGTCTTTCAACGTCAACTGGCCTTCGAACAGCGAAGTGTTCGGGGTGTGGCCGATGGCGATGAACACGCCGTCGACTGTCACTTCGTCGAAACTGCCGTCGTTGTTCTTCAGACGCGCACCGGTCACGCCCATGTTGTCGCCCAGGACTTCGTCCAGGGTCGCGTTGAGCTTCAGGATGATCTTGCCTTCGGCGACGCGGGCATTGAGCTTGTCGATCAGGATCTTCTCGGCGCGGAAGGTTTCGCGACGGTGAATCAGGGTCACAGTGCTGGCGATGTTGGCCAGGTACAGGGCTTCTTCGACAGCGGTGTTGCCGCCACCGACTACAGCCACTGGCTTGTTGCGATAGAAGAAACCGTCGCAGGTCGCGCAGGCCGAAACGCCTTTGCCCATGAACGCTTCTTCCGATGGCAGGCCCAGGTAACGAGCGCTGGCGCCGGTAGCGATGATCAGTGCGTCGCAGGTGTAGGTCGCGCTGTCACCGATCAGGGTGTACGGCTTGGCAGCGAAGTCCACGGCGTTGATGTGATCGAAAACGATCTCGGTTTCAAAGCGCTCGGCGTGCTCTTTCATGCGTTCCATCAGCGCCGGGCCGGTCAGGCCGTGGACGTCGCCCGGCCAGTTGTCGACTTCGGTGGTGGTGGTCAGTTGACCGCCGGCCTGCATGCCGGTGATCAGCAGTGGCTTGAGGTTGGCACGGGCGGCATAGACCGCAGCGCTGTAACCGGCAGGGCCGGAACCAAGAATAATCACACGCGAATGACGGACTTCAGACATGACCTGCTCCTGTTGACCGGCCCGGAACACCTGGCGCGGAACGCCGGGTTGCCGGCGGGAATAAAAAAGAACGGTGTAAAGCACTTGGGGAAGGCTTGAACCCGACCGTCCTGTAAAAAGATTGGGTGCAGCGTATCGAGGGGGCGAAGATTAAGGAAATACGGATTAACAATCCAGCTCATAGGTGGTCTCTATCCCGTCAGCGTGATTATCAGGACACCTTTGTTACAGTTAATGTCGATGCCGCTACTGCGCTTTCACCTCTTAGGTAAAGCCGGTAAGGTCGGCGCGTTTACCCTCTGCTCGGAGCACGTTATGCCCGCCCCTGTTCTGTCAGGCCCGCAATACCTGCGCGAAGGCCTGAAACTGGTACTCAGCCCCAGCCTGCGCCTTTTTGTATTACTTCCACTTCTGATTAACCTGGTGCTGTTCGTCGGATTGATCTATCTGGCCGGCCATCAGTTCAGCCTGTGGGTCGATACGCTGATGCCGTCGCTGCCTGACTGGCTGAGTTTCCTCAGTTACATCCTGTGGCCAATCTTTGTGGTGCTGGTGGTATTGATGGTGTTCTTCACCTTCACCATGCTCGCCAACGTCATCGCCGCACCGTTCAATGGTTTCCTCGCGGAAAAAGTCGAGGTTGTGGTGCGCGGCACCGACGACTTCCCGGCCTTCAGTTGGGGCGAACTCGTTGCCATGATCCCGCGGACCCTCGCCCGGGAAATGCGCAAACTCGGCTACTTTTTGCCACGTGCGATCGGCTTGTTCATCCTCTCGTTCATCCCCGTGGTGAACATCATCGCCGCGCCGCTGTGGTTGTTGTTCGGGGTGTGGATGATGGCAATCCAGTACATCGACTACCCGGCGGACAACCACAAACTCGGCTGGAACGAGATGCTCGCCTGGCTGCGCGAGAAGCGCTGGCAGAGCATGAGTTTTGGCGGCAGTGTTTATCTGGTGTTGCTGATACCGGTGGTCAACATTTTGATGATGCCTGCAGCGGTGGCTGGGGCGACCTTGTTCTGGGTTCGCGAACGCGGGGCGGAAAATCTGGTGACCCAACGCTAAGCCGGTCACAAATCCATCATCTGAACGTCACAACGCCGACATGGCCTCAGCCGACACTGAGGTCATGACGACAGCTCTGCATATCACCCTGATCACCGAAACTTTCCCACCTGAAATCAACGGCGTGGCCAATACCCTTGGTCGTTTGTGCGACGGTTTGCGCGCGCGCGGGCATCAGGTGGAATTGGTGCGGCCGCGTCAGGACTGTGATCAGCAGAACTGCAGTGACAACGAATTGCTGTTGTGTCGCGGCTGGCCGCTGCCGGGCTACCCCGGCTTGCAATGGGGCCAGTCGTCGATGCACAAGTTGCTGCGGCGCTGGAAGCGTCATCGCCCGGACGTGCTGTACATCGCCACCGAAGGACCGTTGGGATTGTCGGCATTGCGTGCGGCCCGGCGTTTGGGGATTTCGGTGGTCAGCGGCTTTCACACCAATTTCCAGCAGTACTCCAGTCAATATGGGCTCGGCTTGCTGACGCGTTTGCTCACTCATTACCTGCGCTGGTTTCACAATCGTTCGACGCTGACGCTGGTGCCAAGCGTGAGCCAACAAATGGAACTGGAACGCCGGCATTTCGAGCGTCTGGCGTTGCTCTCCCGAGGGGTCGACAGCCAATTGTTTCACCCGACCAAACGGGTGAATGCGCTGCGTGAACAGTGGGGCCTGGGCGAGAAAGACATTGCCGTCATTCATGTAGGGCGTCTGGCACCGGAAAAAAATCTCGGCTTGCTCAAGCGTTGTTTCGAGACGCTGAAAACAACTTATCCACAGCGCAATCTGAAACTGATCGTAATCGGCGACGGCCCACAACGTGCTGTCCTGGAAAAGGATCTGCCCGAGGCGATTTTCTGTGGCTCACAACGGGGCGAAATTCTCGCCAGCCACTATGCCTCCGGGGATGTATTCCTGTTTCCGAGCCTGACTGAAACCTTCGGCAATGTCGTGTTGGAGGCATTGGCTTCAGGGTTGGGCGTGGTGGCCTACGATCAGGCGGCAGCGGCGCAGCATATTCGTCATGGCTACAACGGCGTGCTGGCGATGCCGGGGGATGAGGAAGCGTTCTGCGACGCCGCGGTGTGGTTGTTGGAGAAACGCGAAACCTTGCGCTGTGTGCGGCTCAATGCGCGTCAGCATGCCAGTCGGCAGGGTTGGGCGACGATCATTGAACAGTTTGAGGGGCAGTTGCGCGGGGCTTGTGTTGGGGAGTTGGTGGCGCCAAATGCACCGACCATTCTTTGAGTCTTTGGTGTTTATGAGATCGCCATCGCCAGCAAGCCGGCTCCTACAGGTGTCGCGATTTCTCAGAACCTGTAGGAGCCGGCTTGCTGGCGATGGCGTCAGTCCAGTCGCTACTTAAACCAGCGTCATCAACGCCTCACGGCTGAAGGGCAAGATGTCTTCCTCACGACCGTCACGCACTTTCTGCGCCCAGTCCGGGTCCACCAGCAGCGCACGGCCGACCGCTACCAGGTCGAACTCGTCATTGTTCAAACGCTCAAGCAGTTTTTCCAGACTGGCCGGTTGCGCGACCTTGTCGGTGTTGACCATGAACTGCAAGAACTCGCCATCCAGGCCAACGCTGCCCACGGTGATGGTCGGCTTGCCCGTCAGTTTGCGCGTCCAGCCTGCCAGGTTCAGCTCGGAGCCGTCGAACTCCGGCTCCCAGAAACGACGTGTCGAGCAGTGGAAAATATCCACGCCCGCGTCAGACAGCGGCTTGAGGAATTCGCCCAAGGCTTCCGGGGTTTGCACCAGGCGTGCGGTGTAGTCCTGCTGCTTCCACTGCGAGAAGCGGAAGATGATCGGGAAGCCTTCACCGACGGCGGCACGCACCGCCTGAATCAGCTCGATGGCGAAACGTGAACGGTTGGCCAGGCTGCCGCCGTATTCGTCGTTACGCTGGTTGCTGCCTTCCCAGAAAAACTGGTCGACCAGATAGCCATGGGCGCCGTGGATTTCCACGCCGTCCATGCCAATGCTCTGGGCATCCTTCGCGGCTTGGGCGAACGCGGCGATTACGTCCTGAATATCTTGTTGGGTCATGCCGTGAACCACGACCTGGCCGTCCTTGATTTTTTCCGACGGACCGTAGCCCGGTACGCTGGCGTCCGGCTCGGTGCCGATACGACGCACGCTGCCGACATGCCACAACTGCGGAACGATCTTGCCACCTTCGGCGTGAACGGCATCGACGACTTTTTTCCAGCCGGCCAGTGCAGCTTCACCGTAGAAATGCGGCACGTTCGGATAGCCGTTGGAAGCCTGGTGACCGACGGTGGTGCCTTCAGTAATGATCAGGCCTACGCCGGCCGCGGCGCGACGACGGTAGTATTCGATCACTTTGGAATTCGGTACGCCGCCCGGCGAAAAGGAGCGGGTCATCGGCGCCATGACGACGCGGGTCGGCAATTCGAGGGTGCCGAGGTGGAACGGTTTGAACAAGGCTTTTACAGGCATGGGACGCTCCACGAAGGATGACTTTATGACGGCGATAATATGGAGGTTCGTGCGCGCTGAAAAGCACTATTGATTTGAATGATTAAGGATCAAAAGGTGGGGAGTCTGTAGGAGCCGGCTTGCTGGCGATCCAGGCACCGCGGTGTTCCTGATACACCGCGTCGCCTGGATCGCTAGCTTGCCGGCTCCTACACAGGAAGCTTCAGCTCAGGGCTTTTTCAATCGCCTGAATCACAGAGGGATCATCCGGCGCCGTACGTGGCGAGAATCGCGCCAGCACACGCCCGTCTTTACCCAGCAAGAACTTTTCGAAGTTCCAGGTGATGTCACCGGGGAACTCCGCACCCTCGCCCGCCAGCAATTTATACAGCTGGTGACGCTCGTGCCCGTTGACTTCCAGCTTGCTGGACAACGGAAACGTCACGCCATAGTTGAGGCTGCAAAACTCCATGATCTCTTGCTCGGTGCCTGGCTCTTGCCCCGCAAACTGGTTGCACGGCAGGCCCAGCACGCTGAAGCCTTTACCTTTGTATTGCTGGTAGAGGTTTTCGAGGGCCGCGTACTGTGGGGTCAAGCCACATTTGGAGGCAACGTTGACCACCAGCACGACGTGCCCCTTGAACGGTGCCAGAGGTAGCGCCTGCCCATCCAGGGCTGTCAAATTAAGGTCGTGAAAAGCACTCATGACGTACTCCAGATTCCAGTGTTCTTCTCGAAACAGCCGCTTGGCGGTGTCGACCGGGACAGCCGCAACTAAAAAGGCGCCCTCGGGGCGCCTCTCCAGTTATCGAAGCTTAGCGCAGAAAATCAGTGGTGATGGCCACCTTCGCCATGGACGTGGCCATGAGCGATTTCTTCCTGACTGGCGTCACGGATGTTGATGATCTTGACCTGGAAATTCAGGCGCTGACCGGCCAACGGGTGGTTGCCGTCGACGGTAACGTCGTCGCCGTCCAGATCGCGGATGGTCACGATCTGCATCTGGCCGTCCGGAGCGGAAGCGTGGAACTGCATGCCAACTTCCAGTTCATCGACGCCTTCGAACATGCTGCGGCTCAGGGTGCTGACCAGTTCGGCAGCGTATTCGCCGTATGCATCTTCAGGTTCAACGGCTACGGTCAGCTCGTCGCCGACTGCTTTACCTTCCAGTGCCTTTTCCAGGCCAGGGATAATGTTACCTGCGCCTTGCAGGTAAACCAGCGGCGCGCCGCCGGCGGAGCTGTCGATGACCTCACCAGCGTCGTTGGTCAGGGTATAGTCGATGGAGACAGCCTTATTGGCGGCGATCAGCATGGGGCGAGACCTTTTGCAGAAGAATATTGAAAGGCCAAGTTTAGCGAAGCAATCGCCTGAAAGCGAACACAACCCGGACAGACGGGTTGTGACGATCACGGGCTTCCATCAGGACGAGGACGGACACTGGGTGGCCGAGCTTTCCTGCGGCCATACCCAACACCTGCGACACCAGCCGCCATGGCAGTCGCGTGCCTGGGTCATGGATGCCGCGCAACGTCTTGAAAAAATAGGCCAGCCCTTTGATTGCGGTTGGTGCGCACAAGGCTCGGTTAGCGCTAACCTTGGCGACTGAATTTCGGTAGAAGACCAGCCATAGGTCCTCACCATTGCCATGCTCCTTCAGAGAATCCGCATGCAAACTTTTTTTATCGCGCCCACCGATTTTGGCGTGGGTCTGACCTCCATCAGCCTCGGGCTGGTGCGCACCCTTGAGCGAGCCGGTCTCAAAGTCGGCTTTTTCAAACCGATTGCCCAGCCGCATCCGGGTGACACGGGCCCGGAGCGCTCCACCGAACTGGTGGCCCGCACCCACGGTTTGAAACCGCCGCAGCCGTTGGGCCTGGCCCATGTCGAGCGCATGCTCGGCGATGGACAGCTCGACGAACTGCTCGAAGAAATCATCACCCTCTATCAGCAGGCCGCCATCGGCAAGGACGTGCTGATCGTCGAAGGCATGGTCCCGACCCGCAGCGCCAGTTACGCCGCACGGGTCAACCTGCACCTGGCCAAGAGTCTGGACGCCGAGGTGATCCTGGTCTCGGCACCGGAAAACGAAGTGCTGACCGAGCTCTCCGGTCGCGTCGAGTTGCAGGCGCAATTGTTCGGTGGCCCGAAAGACCCGAAAGTCCTCGGTGTGATCCTCAACAAGGTCAAGACCGACGAGAGCATGGAAGCCTTCGCCGCGCGCCTGAAGGAACATTCACCGCTGTTGCGCAGTGGCGATTTCCGCCTGCTCGGCTGCATTCCTTTCCAGCCTGAACTGAACGCGCCGCGCACCCGCGACGTCGCCGATCTGATGGGCGCTCAAGTCCTGAACGCCGGCGACTATGAAACCCGGCGCATGACCAAAATCATCATTTGCGCGCGCACCATGCGCAACACCGTGGAACTGCTCAAGCCCGGCGTGCTGGTGGTGACCCCCGGCGACCGCGACGACATCATCCTCGCCGTCAGCCTTGCGGCCATGAACGGCGTGCCCCTGGCGGGCCTGCTGCTGACCAGCGACACCCTGCCCGACCCGCGCATCATGGACCTCTGCCGTGGCGCCTTGCAGGCCGGCCTGCCGGTGTTGTCGGTGAGCACCGGTTCCTACGACACCGCCAACCAGTTGAACGGCCTGAACAAGGAAATCCCGATCGACGACCGCGAACGCGCGGAGATCATCACCGATTTCGTCGCCAGCCATCTCGATGCCAACTGGCTGCACCAACGCTGCGGCACGCCTCGGGAAATGCGCCTGTCGCCAGCGGTGTTCCGTTATCAGTTGATCCAGCGCGCGCAAGTCGCCAACAAGCGCATCGTCCTGCCCGAGGGCAGCGAGCCGTTGACCGTGCAAGCGGCGGCGATCTGTCAGGCTCGCGGCATCGCCCGTTGCGTGTTGCTGGCGAAACCGGCGGACGTCGAAGCCGTGGCCCGCGCCCAAGGCATCGAGTTGCCACCGGGCCTGGAAATCCTCGACCCGGACCTGATCCGCGAACGCTATGTCGAGCCGATGGTCGCCCTGCGCAAAAGCAAAAGCCTCAACGCGCCAATGGCCGAGCAGCAACTGGAAGACACCGTGGTGATCGGCACCATGATGCTGGCGCTGGATGAAGTCGACGGCCTCGTGTCCGGGGTCATCCATTCCACCGCCAACACCATCCGCCCGGCCCTGCAACTGATCAAGACCGCGCCAGGCTGCACGCTGGTGTCGTCGGTGTTCTTCATGTTGTTTCCGGAAGAAGTGCTGGTCTACGGCGACTGCGTGATGAACCCGCACCCAAGCGCCAGCGAACTGGCCGAGATCGCCCTGCAAAGCGCCGATTCGGCGGCCGCGTTCGGCATCACCCCGCGCGTCGCGATGATCAGCTACTCCAGCGGTGAATCGGCCAGCGGCGAAGAAGTCGAGAAGGTGCGCGAGGCGACGTTGCTCGCCCATGAACAACAGAACTCGCTGCTGATCGACGGCCCGTTGCAATACGACGCCGCCGCCAACGAAACCGTGGCCCGGCAACTGGCGCCGAACAGCCAGGTTGCGGGTCGGGCCACGGTGTTTGTGTTCCCCGACCTCAACACTGGCAACACCACGCACAAAGCGGTGCAGCGTAGTGCCGACTGCGTGAGTCTCGGGCCGATGCTGCAAGGCCTGCGCAAACCGGTGAACGATTTGCCGCGCGGCGCGCAAGTCGATGACATCGTCTACACCATCGCGTTGACCGCGATCCAGGCAGCCAACCGACCTATGGATGTTTAAATGCTGGATTTTCTACCTGCCGCTGTACGCGGTGTGATTGCGTCGCTATTGCTGGCCCTGAACACGATTTTGCTTTGCTCGTTTCTGTTCTGCGTGGCGCTGCTCAAAGTGTTGCCGTTCGCCCTCACCCAGCGCTTCACACTTTGGCTGATGAACCATATCCATGAAGCCTGGATCAGCAACAACAAAGGCTGGATGAATCTGGTCAGGCGCACCCGCTGGCACATCAGCGGCCTGCAAGGCCTCGACTACCAACACTCGTACCTGATCACCAGCAATCACCAGAGCTGGGTCGACATTCTGGTGCTGCAATACGTGCTCAACCGGCGCATACAGCCGCTGAAGTTCTTCCTCAAGCAAGAGCTGATCTGGGTCCCGGTGATTGGCCTGGCGTGGTGGACGCTGGGGTTTCCGTTCATGAAGCGCTACTCCAAGGCGTACCTGGAAAAGCACCCGGAAAAGAAAGGTAAAGACCTGGAAACCACCCGCAAGACCTGCGCGAAATTTCGCAACAACCCGGTGGGCATTTTCAATTTCGTCGAAGGCACGCGTTTCACCGAGGGCAAGCATGCCCAGCAGAAATCACCGTTCCGTTATTTGCTCAAACCCAAGGCTGGCGGTATTGCGTTTGTGCTGGACGCCATGGGGGAACAACTGGAATCCATCGTCAACGTGACCATTCACTACCCGGCCGGACGTCCCGGCTTCTGGGATTTGCTGTGTGGGAATGTGACAGATGCGGTGGTGCATTTTGAGGAGCTGAAGATTCCGCCGCAGTTCATTGGCAAGAATTACGATCAGGATGGTGAGTACCGCTTGCAGTTCCAGGGCTGGATCAATCAGTTGTGGGAAGACAAGGATGCGTTGTTGGGGCAGATGCATCGCGAGTATCCCGCAAAGTTTTGAGGTGTCTGTACCGGCCTCATCGCTGGCAAGCCAGCTCCCACAGTGATAGGGGCGCTCACAAAACCTGTGGGAGCTGGCTTGCCAGCGATGGCGTCCCAACAGGCACAAAAAAACCCGCCGATGATCACTCATCGGCGGGTTTTTCATTAACGGCTAAGCCTTAGATCGCGCCACGCTTACGCAGCAGATCCAGCACTTGCTTCACACCTTCTTCCAGCGACACGGACTGGGTGTCGATCACCAGATCGGCATCCAGCGGCACGTCGTACGGGAAGGATTCACCCGGGATGTTATCCCCGGCTGCCGCGTACAAGCCTTGCGGATCACGTTCGGCACAGACCGTTGGCGAGGCCTGGACGTAGACCGTCAACAGACGCTCCTTGCCGATCAGTTCCTTCGCCTGCTCACGACCTTCGGAACTCGGCGCAACGAACGCCGCCAGGGTTAGCAAGCCAGCCTCGTTGAACTGACGCGCCACGTGCGCGGCACGACGCCAGTTCTCGGTACGCCCGGCGCGATCCTGTGGCAGACCTTTGTTGAGGTCATGACGCAGGTTCTGGCCATCAAGCACAAACACTGCACGGCCCAGGTCGAACAACTTGCGTTCAACGGCGTAGGCCAGCGTACTTTTGCCCGCGCCCGACAAGCCGCTGAACAACACCGTGGCCGGTTGCTGGCCGAAGCGCTGAGCGCGCTCTTCGGTGGCGACGTGAGCCAGTTTGCCGTGGTGGGTGCTGGTGCCGTGCGCCAGTGGTTGCGCGACGATCATGCCGGCGCCGACGGTGCCGTTGGTCAAGCGGTCGATGATGATGAACGCGCCAGTGGTGCGGTTGCTTTCGTAACCGTCGAGGGCAATCGGCGCGTCGAGCGCGATCTTGACCTTGCCGATTTCGTTCAGCTGCAACGCGCTGGCCGGGCCTTCTTCAAGCGTGTTGACGTCGACTTTGTTGACGATGCTGGCGATGGAGCCCGGCACGTAACTGGTGGCGCGTTTGATGTCGTATTTCTTGCCTGGGAGCATCGGCTCTTCAGCCATCCACACCAGCATCGCTTCGAAGCTGTCGGTCACCGGCGGCACGTTGTCGGCATGTACCAACAGGTCGCCACGGGAAATGTCGATTTCGTCTTCCATGGTCAGCGTTACCGCTTGGCCAGGACCGGCATGCTCCAGCTCACCTTCGAAAGTGACGATGGATTTCACGCGGCTGCTCTTGCCCGACGGCAGGACCACGACTTCGTCGCCCTTCTTGACGATGCCGCTGGCCAAGGTGCCGGCGAAACCACGGAAGTTCAGGTTCGGACGGTTGACGTACTGCACCGGGAAACGCAGGTCGGTGAAGTTGCGGTCGCCCGCCACTTCCACAGTCTCGAGGATTTCCATCAACGACTGGCCGGTGTACCACGGCGAGCGCTCGGACTTGTTCACGACGTTGTCGCCCTTGAGGGCAGACATCGGCACGAAGTGCATGCTGGTCGGCTTGAGCTTCAGGCCTTCGGCGAACTTCAGGTAGTCGGCCTTGATCGACTCGAACACGCCCTCATCGAAGTCCTTGAGGTCCATCTTGTTGATGGCAACGACGATGTGCTTGATGCCCAGCAACGAGGCAATGAAGCTGTGGCGACGGGTCTGCGTCTGAACGCCGTAACGGGCGTCGACCAGGATGATCGCCAGGTCACAGGTGGATGCACCGGTGGCCATGTTGCGGGTGTACTGCTCATGGCCGGGGGTGTCGGCGATGATGAACTTGCGCTTGGCGGTGGAGAAATAGCGGTAAGCGACATCGATGGTGATGCCTTGCTCACGCTCGGCCTGCAGGCCGTCGACCAGCAATGCCAGGTCGATGTCTTCGCCGGTGGTGCCGACTTTTTTCGAGTCGCGGGTAATGGCTTCCAGGTGATCTTCGTAGATCATCTTGGAGTCGTGCAGCAGGCGCCCGATCAGGGTGCTCTTGCCGTCATCGACGTTACCGCAGGTCAGGAAGCGCAGCAGCTCTTTACGTTCGTGCTGGCCCAGGTAGGCGAGGATGTCCTCGCTGATCAAATCAGATTGATGCGACATGACAGCCCCTTAGAAATAACCTTGACGTTTTTTGTCTTCCATCGAGCCGGCGCCATCGTGGTCGATGACGCGGCCCTGGCGCTCGGAAGTTCGCGTCAGGAGCATTTCCTGAATGATGTCTGTGAGGCTTTCGGCCTCGGACTCCACCGCGCCCGTCAACGGGTAGCAGCCAAGGGTGCGGAAACGCACTTTCTTTTTGACGATGCGGGCTTTGTCTTCATCGCTCAGGTGTTCGAGGATGCGCTCGTCGTCGATCATGATCAGCGTGCCGTTCTTCTCGATGACTTCACGCTCGGCGGCGAAGTACAGCGGGACGATCGGGATGCCTTCAAGGTAGATGTACTGCCAGATGTCCAGCTCGGTCCAGTTCGACAACGGGAACACACGAATGGATTCGCCCTTGTTGACCTTGCCGTTGTAGACGTTCCACAACTCTGGGCGCTGGTTTTTCGGATCCCAGCGGTGCTTGCTGTCGCGGAACGAGTAGACGCGCTCTTTGGCGCGGGATTTCTCTTCATCGCGACGGGCACCGCCGAAAGCAGCATCGAAACCATATTTGTCGAGTGCCTGTTTCAGGCCTTCGGTCTTCATGATGTCGGTGTGCTTGGCACTGCCGTGGGTGAACGGGTTGATGCCCTGCGCCACGCCATCGGGATTGACGTGGGTGATCAGGTCCAGGCCCAGCTCGGCGACCATCTTGTCGCGGAACTTGTACATCTCCTGGAATTTCCACCGGGTGTCGACGTGCATCACCGGAAACGGCAGCTTGCCAGGGAAGAATGCCTTGCGTGCCAGGTGCAGCATCACGGCGGAGTCTTTACCGATCGAGTACAGCATCACCGGGTTGTCGAACTCGGCGGCCACCTCGCGGATGATGTGGATGCTTTCCGCCTCCAGCTGTTTCAGATGCGTCAGTTTGTCGACCATGGCTACTCACGAAATCTTTCTTATGAACGGCCAGCGGGCCGTGTTCGAGCGGGGAATCCTAGCACAGCGACCTCTTCTAATCAGGAAGCCAGCTAGATCGAAAGGGTATATGAATATGCCCCCGCGTTTGGGCGAAACGCGTTCCCCCTGTAGGAGCGAGCCTGCTCGCGATGAACCTGAGAACGCCGCGGGGTGTCAGGCTCCCAGCGTTATCGTTGACGACCATCGCGAGCAGGCTCGCTCCTACAAGCGTGGCGTTTCGTCAGATCGGGTTTGGGCAATCGATGAAAATGTGCTCGAGGGCAAAGCGCCGGGCCAGATAGTCGCCCAGCGCCTGAACGCCATAGCGCTCGGTGGCGTGGTGACCGGCGGCGATGAAGCTGATGTCATTTTCACGGGCGCTGTGGAAGGTTTGCTCGGATGCTTCGCCGCTGAGGTACAGATCGACACCCGCCAACACGGCTTGATCGATATAGCCTTGACCGCCACCAGTGCACCAGCCGACCCGGCGAATCATCGCACTGCCTTCAATGAGCAACGGCTCGCGGCCCATGACTTCCTGCACACGGCGGGCGAAATCACGCGGGGTGACCGGCTCATTCAACGAGCCGACCAGACCGACGATCTTCAGGTTGTCCGGGTCCAATGGCCCCTCGACGGTGATGTCGAGCTGACGCGCCAGTTGCACGTTGTTGCCGACGTCCGGGTGCAGATCCAGTGGCAGGTGATAGGACAGCAGGCTGATATCGTGCTTGAGCAAAGTCTTCAACCGGCGCTGTTTCATGCCGGTGATGCAAGGGTTTTCGCCCTTCCAGAAGTAACCGTGGTGCACAAGGACAAGATCAGCGTTAGCTTCAACCGCAGCATCAAGCAAAGCCTGGCTGGCAGTGACGCCACTGACAATGCGCATCACCTGCGGCCGGCCTTCGACCTGCAAGCCGTTGGGGCAGTAATCGGCGATTTTCGAACTGTTGAGGTAACGGTCGGCTTCTTCGACGAGTGTGCTCAGGGCGACGGCCATAAAAGACTCCTAAATATCCCGTTCAGAGGCGCGCGCGGCCTCGTATAATGCGCGACATTATGGGCGGTCTCATACCGCCTGCAACCCTCTCAGGACGTGCTTAATGCTCAAGGCGCTGCGTTTTTCCGGCTGGCCGCTGTTGGCCGGCGTGCTTGTCGCTCTGTTGATAATCCAGCGTTACCCGCAGTGGGTCGGGCTTCCAAGCCTCGACGTCAATCTGCAGCAGGCCCCGCAAACCACCACCATGCAGCAGGGTCCGGTGTCTTATTCCGACGCAGTGACCACCGCCGCGCCGTCCGTGGTGAACCTGTACACCACCAAAGTCATCAACAAACCCAGCCATCCGCTGTTTGAAGACCCGCAATTCCGTCGCTTCTTCGGCGACAACTCGCCCAAGCAGAAGCGCATGGAGTCGAGCCTCGGTTCCGGCGTGATCATGAGCCCGGAAGGCTACATCCTGACCAACAACCACGTGACCAGCGGTGCCGACCAGATCGTGGTTGCGCTCAAGGACGGTCGTGAAACCCTGGCCCGGGTGATCGGCAGCGACCCGGAAACCGACCTCGCGGTACTGAAGATCGATCTGAAAAACCTGCCATCGATTACTGTCGGCCGTTCCGACAACATCCGCATCGGCGACGTCGCGCTGGCCATCGGCAACCCGTTCGGCGTGGGCCAGACCGTGACCATGGGCATCATCAGCGCCACCGGGCGCAATCAGCTGGGCCTGAACAACTACGAAGACTTCATCCAGACCGACGCCGCGATCAACCCCGGCAACTCCGGCGGTGCGCTGGTGGACGCAAATGGCAACCTGACCGGCATCAACACGGCAATCTTCTCCAAATCCGGCGGCTCCCAGGGCATCGGTTTCGCAATTCCGGTGAAACTGGCGATGGAAGTGATGAAGTCGATCATCGAACACGGCCAGGTGATTCGCGGCTGGCTGGGCATCGAAGTGCAGCCGTTGACTCAGGAACTGGCGGAATCCTTTGGTCTGTCCGGACGTCCGGGGATCGTCGTCGCAGGGATTTTCCGCGACGGCCCGGCGCAAAAGGCTGGCTTGCAACTGGGCGACGTGATCCTGTCCATCGATGGCGAACCGGCCGGCGATGGCCGCCGCTCGATGAACCAGGTTGCGCGGATCAAGCCGACGGACAAGATCTCGATCCAGGTAATGCGCAACGGCAAGGAACTCAAACTCAGCGCGGAAATCGGCTTGCGTCCACCACCAGCGCCGGTGAAGGAAAAAGAAGAAAACTAGCTGTAGGAGCTGCCGCAGGCTGCGATCTTTTCGCGGCATAGGCAGCCCCACAAAGCCAAAGCCTTTAACAGCAGACATTCTCATTGGGCATGTTATATTGTTTCAATTCTAGCAATTGGAACAACATAACATGTCGTCTCGAACAAAGGCCTCCGTGGCAAGTCTTGCCCTCGGTCTGCTGGGGATTCCAGTCTTCGCCGATGAGCCTCGAACCCTCGAACTGGACGCGATCAGCGTCACCTCCGACTACGAATCCCCTGCCGGCCCGGTCGATGGCTACCGCGCCACCCGCTCTTCCAGCGCGACCAAAACCGACACCGCCATTCGCGATATCCCACAATCGATCAGCGTAATTCCCGTCAGTGTGCTCAATGACCTGGGCAGTACCAGCGTCGAGCGCGCGCTGGACTTTGCTGGCGGTGTGTCGAAGCAGAACAATTTCGGCGGTCTGACGCTTTACGAATACAGCGTGCGCGGCTTCACCACGTCGGAGTTCTATAAGGACGGCTTCAGCGCCAATCGCGGTTATCCCAGCACGCCGGACGTGGCCAATATCGAGCGCATCGAAGTGCTCAAAGGCCCTGCCGCCAGTCTCTATGGCCGAGGTGATCCGGGCGGTACGGTGAACATCGTCACCAAGAAACCCCAGTCCGAGGCCTTCGCGACCCTGAACACCAGCGCGGGCAGTTGGGATCGTTATCGCACGGCGCTGGACGTCAACACGCCACTGGATGACCAAGGCAACGTGCTGTCGCGGGTCAACCTGGCTGTCGAGGACAACCACAGCTTCCGCGATCACGTCGACAGCCAGCGTGTGTTTGTCGCGCCCTCCTTCAGTTGGCAACTGAACCCGGACACCAGCCTGTTGGTGGAGAGCGAATTCGTTCGCCACAGCTCGACCTTCGATCGCGGCATCGTCGCACCCAACAACACCTGGAGCGGTGTCTCCCGTTCGACGTTCCTCGGCGAACCCGACGATGGCGACATCGACAACCACAACAACATGCTGCAGGCCGCCCTCGAGTATCAGCTCAGCGACAGCTGGAAGTTGCGCCTGGCCAGCCATTACAAGGAAGGCAAACTCTGGGGCTTCGCTTCCGAGGCGCGCCCGCTGAATGCCGACGGTCATACTGTCAACCGCCGCTATCGCGAGCGTGACAACGATTGGCACGACAGCATTACCCAACTCGAACTGCGCGGCTTTTTCGACACCGGCAGTTTGCAGCATGAACTGTTGATCGGCAGCGAATACGAGAACTACCGCAAAAACGAACGGGTGACGACCATTGCCGGCAGCCCCTACGCCATCGACATCTACCAACCGGTCTACGGCCAGCCAAAACCCGACGGAGCACGCTCTGGCACGGACTTCTTCGAACACGTCGAAAGCCATGCACTGAACCTGCAGGACCAGATCATCTTCACCGACAAGCTGCGGGGCATGCTCGGTGTGCGCTTCGAACATTTCGAGCAGAGCATCGACGATCACACCCGTGGCGCCACCAGCACTCAGAGTCACGATGCGCTGACCCAACGGGCCGGTTTGCTTTATCAGCTGATACCTGAAGTCGGTCTATTCGCCAACGCCTCGACCTCGTTCAAACCGAACAACGGCCTGGACGCAGCGGGCAAATCCTTCGATCCGGAAGAAGGTGTTGGCTACGAAATCGGGATCAAGAGCGAGCTGTTCGACGACCGCGTGAGCAGCACCCTCGCCGCTTTCCACATCGAAAAGGAAAACGTCCTTGCTCTCGACCCGGGCACCGATACCAGCCGCGCAATGGGCAAGGCACGCAGTCAGGGTTTCGACTTGCAAGTCACCGGGCAAGTGACCGACGCCGTGCGGGTGATCGGTGCTTTCGCCTACATCGACGCTGAAGTCACCGAGGGCGACAAGTTCATTCCCACCGGCAGCCGCATTCTCGGCGTGGCCAAACGCAGTGGCAGCCTGTTGGGCGTTTATGAGTTCCAGGACGGTCGACTGCGCGGTTCGGACCTTGGCGCCGCGTTCACTTATGTCGGCGATCGCTCGGGCGAAGCGGGCAGCGACTTTGAATTACCGGCGTATCACACCGTCGATCTGCTGGCCCATTACAAGGCCAGCGACAACATCACGGTGGGCCTCAACCTGAACAACATTTTCGACGAGAAATACTTCGAGCGCTCCTACAGCAACTACTGGGTCAACCCCGGCGAGCCGCGCAATTTCACTGTCAGCCTGACACTCACTCTGTAAAAGGACGTCCTCATGCACCCACTCAAACCCCTGGCACTGCTCGGCTTGCTGTTTGCCACCGAGGTCTCGGCCCATGGCCTGTGGACCGAACAACGTCGCGGCAACATCGAGGTCATTTACGGGCACGGCGCCGAGGACAATGCCTTCAAGGCGCAGAAAATCAGCGGCGCCTGGGCTTTTGACATCAGCGGAAAAATGATCCCGGTGACCGTGCAGCGCCTGGCGGATCACGCGCGCCTGCAACCGCTGAAACCGCCAGCGGTGATGGCGGTGGCTTTGGACAACGGCATGTGGTCGCAGACTGCCGACAAAAAGTGGATCAACGAAGGACGCAGCAAAGTACCGGGCGCCATTGAGGCGACTCAAACGTTCAAGTACAGCCTGGCGATTTATCAGCCGGGGGCAAAGTTGCCCAAGCTGGATCAAATAAAATTGCTGATTCTGCCTGAGGTCGATCCGCTGACCGTAGGGCCTGGCAAGTCGCTGCCGGTCCGCGTGCTACTGGATGGCAAACCTGCTGCAGGCGTGAAATTGGTGGGCGATTATCGCAGCGCGCCGAATACGCTAAGCACTGAAACCGATGCGGACGGCCGGGCGCAGGTGCTGGTGCGTAATGAAGGGTTGAATGTGATTTCGGCGCAGGTGGAAGTGCCGGTGAAGGACAGCGCTGACGTGAATAGTCGCGGACTGTTCAGTTCGCTGACATTCCTGGGCGAGCCGCATCACGAATAAGCCACACCACAAAACACTGTAGGAGCGAGCCTGCTCGCGATAGCGGTGTGACATCCAGCAAAGATGTTGAATGTCAGATCGCAATCGCCAGCAAGCCGGCCCCTACAGGTGGTTTAGAGATCGCCGAGGCCGTCGATCAACGCCTGATTTTGTTCTGGCGTACCGATGCTGATCCGCAGGAACTGCGCAATCCGCTCCTGCTTGAAGTGCCGAACGATCACGCCTTGCTCACGCAATTTCGCCGCAAGGCCTGCCGCGTCATGCTTAGGGTGACGGGCGAAAATGAAGTTCGCCGCCGACGGCAACACTTCAAAGCCCTTCTCCTCCAACTGTGCAACGACCTTCTCACGACTCTCGATCACCAAACGGCACGTCTTGTCGAAGTACTCGCGATCCTCGAATGCGGCCGCGGCGCCGACATTCGCCATGCGATCCAGCGGATAGGAGTTGAAGCTGTTCTTGATCCGCTCCAGCGCCTCGATCAGGTCCGGATGTCCGACCGCCAGACCCACCCGCAGACCCGCCAGCGAACGGGATTTGGACAGGGTCTGGGTCACCAGCAGGTTCGGATAACGGTCCACCAAGGTGATCGCCGTTTCGCCGCCGAAGTCGATGTAAGCCTCATCCACCACGACCACCGAGTCCGGGCTCGCCTTGAGAATCTGCTCGACCGCTTCCAGTGCCAGCAGGCAACCGGTAGGCGCGTTCGGGTTGGGGAAGATGATCCCGCCGTTTGGTTTGGCGTAGTCCGCCGGGTTGATGCGGAACTGCTCGTCCAGCGGCACCGCATCGAACTTGATACCGTACAGACCGCAGTAAACCGGATAGAAGCTGTAGCTGATGTCCGGGAACAGCAGCGGCTGATCGTGCTGCAGCAAACCGTGGAAAATGTGCGCCAGGACTTCATCGGAACCGTTGCCGAGGAACACCTGATTGCTCTGCACGCCGTAGTATTTGGCGACAGCGTTCTTCAGCAGATCGCTGTTCGGGTCTGGGTACAGGCGCAGGTTGTCGTTCAGCTCGGCCTGCATCGCGGCCAAGGCTTTCGGCGATGGCCCGTACGGGTTTTCGTTGGTGTTGAGCTTCACCAGTTTTGCCAGTTTCGGCTGCTCGCCCGGCACGTAAGGCACCAGATTCTTGACGAACGGGCTCCAGAATTTACTCATCTCAGTTCCCCTTTTGTTCGTCAACGATACGGTATTCAGCGCTACGTGCGTGGGCGGTCAGCGACTCGCCGCGGGCCAGTACGGAAGCGGTTTTGCCCAGTTCGGAAGCACCCTGCTCGGAGCAGTAGATGATCGACGAGCGTTTCTGGAAGTCGTACACACCCAGCGGCGAGGAGAATCGCGCGGTGCCGGAGGTCGGCAACACGTGGTTCGGACCAGCGCAATAATCGCCTAGCGCTTCGGAAGTATGGCGGCCCATGAAGATCGCACCGGCGTGCCGAATCTGCGGCAGCCAGGCTTGCGGATCGGCGACCGACAACTCCAGGTGCTCCGGCGCAATGCGGTTGGCCACTTCCATGGCCTGCTCCATGTCGCGGACCTTGATCAGTGCGCCACGGCCATTGATCGAGGTTTCGATAATCGCGGCGCGTTCCATGGTTGGCATCAGTTTGGCGATACTCGCGGCGACTTGGTCGAGGAACTCGGCATCCGGGCTGACCAAAATCGCCTGGGCGTCTTCGTCGTGCTCAGCCTGGGAGAACAGATCCATGGCGATCCAGTCCGGATCGGTCTTGCCGTCACACACCACGAGGATCTCGGACGGACCGGCGATCATGTCGATCCCGACCTGGCCAAATACGTGGCGCTTGGCAGTGGCGACATAGATGTTGCCGGGACCGACCACTTTATCGACCTTCGGCACGCTTTCGGTGCCATAGGCCAACGCGGCGACGGCTTGAGCGCCGCCGATGGTGAACACGCGGTCGACGCCGGCGATGCAGGCTGCGGCCAGCACCAGTTCGTTGATTTCACCACGTGGAGTCGGCACGACCATGACCACTTCGGTCACACCGGCGACCTTGGCCGGAATCGCATTCATGAGGACAGACGACGGATACGATGCCTTGCCGCCCGGTACATAAAGACCGGCGCGGTCCAGCGGCGTGACCTTCTGGCCCAGCACGGTGCCGTCAGCCTCGGTGTAGCTCCAGGAATCCTGCTTCTGCTTTTCGTGGTAGCTGCGCACACGGGCGGCAGCGACTTCCAGCGCTTCGCGCTGAGGCACGGTAATACGCGTCAGTGCCAATTCCAGACGCTCACGCGGCAGGATCAGGTCGGCCATGGACTTGACGTCCAAACCATCGAACTGGCGGGTGAAGTCCACCAGCGCCGCGTCGCCACGCTCACGCACAGCCTTGATGATGTCCAGCACCCGCTGATTGACCGAGTCGTCAGACACACTTTCCCAGCTCAGCAGATGATCCAGATGATGCGCGAAATCCGGGTCAGCAGCGTTGAGTCGGCGAATTGCAGTCGGTGCGGTCATAGCGAGAGCCTCATAGGATTGGCAAAAAACTCAGGCGCCCGAAACTAACATTCGATCCGCTTGGGCACCTGAGAATTCTGGCTATGAGGCGGATAGACGGCGCGCCTTGCGGGCGCGCAGGTGAATCAGCCGCGGTGTCGAGACTCCACTGCCGTGCGCAGGGTGTCGATCAACGCCTGGATACGGGCGTGCTGCATTTTCATCGAAGCTTTGTTGACGATCAGCCGGGAGCTGATGGCCGCAATGAAATCCTGTGGCTCCAGGCCGTTGGCCCGCAGCGTGTTACCGGTGTCGACCACGTCGATGATCTTGTCAGCGAGGCCGATCAGCGGTGCCAGCTCCATCGAACCGTACAGCTTGATGATGTCGACCTGACGGCCCTGTTCGGCGTAGTAGCGCTTGGCAACGTTGACGAACTTGGTAGCGATACGCAGGCGGCCCTTGGGCTCGACCGCGCCAACCTTGCCGGCGGTCATCAACTTGCACTGAGCAATTTGCAGGTCCAGTGGCTCGTACAAGCCCTGGCCGCCGTATTCCATCAGCACGTCTTTACCGGCGACACCAAGGTCAGCGGCACCATGCTCGACATAGGTCGGCACGTCGGTGGCACGCACGATCAACAGGCGTACATCTTCCTGGGTCGTGGGGATGATCAGCTTGCGGCTCTTGTCCGGATTCTCGGTCGGCACGATGCCCGCTTCAGCCAGAAGCGGCAGGGTGTCGTCAAGGATGCGGCCCTTGGACAGTGCGATGGTCAACATGGGAAACGTCAGTCCTTATCAAGGTACTCATGTCCGGTCGCAAACGGCGCCGGACACACATCGAGCCGGAAACCGGCTCGACTTGAAACAAAACCAATGGGCACGTCCCTGTGCCCCATCTGCAACTACTAGCCCGGAACGCGACGGATCTTGGCGCCCAGCATCTGCAGTTTCTCTTCGATGCACTCGTAACCACGGTCGATGTGGTAGATGCGGTCGATCAGGGTGTCGCCTTCGGCGATCAGCGCCGAAATCACCAGGCTGGCCGAAGCACGCAGGTCGGTAGCCATCACTGGCGCGCCCTTGAGCTTCTCGGTACCGGTGACGATGGCGGTGTTGCCTTCGACCTGGATCTTGGCGCCCATGCGGTGCAGTTCGTAAACGTGCATGAAGCGGTTTTCGAAGATCGTCTCGATCACCGCACCAGTGCCTTCGGCAATGGCGTTGAGGGAGATGAACTGCGCTTGCATGTCCGTCGGGAACGCCGGGTACGGAGCGGTGCGCACGTTGACGGCTTTCGGCCGCTTGCCATGCATGTTCAGCTCGATCCAGTCGTTGCCGCAGGTGATTTCCGCGCCCGCTTCCCGAAGTTTTTCCAGGACGGCTTCGAGGATGGTCGGATCGGTGTCCTTGACCTTCACACGACCGCCAGTTACGGCAGCGGCGACCAGGTAGGTGCCGGTTTCGATACGGTCAGGCATCACTTTATAAGTGGTGGTGTGCAGACGCTCGACGCCATCGATGGTGATGGTGTCGGTGCCAGCGCCGGAAACCTTGGCACCCATGGCGTTCAGGAAGTTCGCCAGGTCGACCACTTCCGGCTCGCGCGCGGCGTTAGCCAGAACGCTGCGGCCTTTGGCCAGAGCAGCGGCCATCATGATGTTTTCGGTACCGGTCACGCTGACGGTGTCGAAGAAGAAGTGCGCACCGCGCAGGCCGCCTTCAGGCGCCTTGGCCTTGATGTAGCCGCCTTCGACGTCGATGACCGCACCCATGGCTTCGAGGCCGCGGATGTGCAGGTCAACCGGACGCGAACCGATGGCGCAACCGCCAGGCAGCGCCACTTCGGCTTCACCGAAACGGGCAACCATCGGGCCCAGTACCAGGATCGACGCACGCATGGTTTTAACCAGTTCGTACGGAGCGATCAGGGTCTTGATGGTACGCGGGTCGATTTCGACGGCCAGCTTCTCGTCGATCACCGGCTCGATCCCCATGCGACCGAACAGCTCGATCATGGTGGTGATGTCGTGCAGGTGCGGCAGGTTGGCCACGGTTACCGGGCCATCGCACAGCAGGGTTGCCGCCAGGATCGGCAGGGCAGAGTTCTTTGCCCCGGAGATGCGGATCTCGCCGTCAAGACGAGCACCGCCAGTAATAATCAATTTATCCATAAGAATCTCGACGCCCTTGGGCTCAGGTGCGCTCGGCCCAGGCCGCGCTGCTGAAAAATTTCATAGTGACCGCATGGATGCTGCCATCGGTGATCCATGGGTTCAAATGGGCATAGACCTGCTGCTGACGCTTCACCGGGCTCAACGCCGCCAGTTCATCGCTAATCACGTTCAGCTGGAAATTGCAGCCTTCGCCTTCAACTTCCACCTTGGTATTCGGCAGCTTTCCTTCAAGGAAGCTTTTAACTTCTACGGCCTGCATGCTCAACCTCAATCGGCGCCCTGTGCGCGCGGGTCGGACATCATACAAAAAAGCCCCGCGCCTGCGAACCCCGCGAAGCAGGACTCTGACGGGGGGCTTCTTTATCGATGTGGATTAGGGATGCGCCAACAGCTCGGTCAGCTCACTGACCTGAGCGATTTCGCGCATGTCTTCTGGCATGGCACGGATGCTCAGCGCCTTGCCGGCCGCCTGCGCATCCCGCATGAAGCACAGCAGCAGGGACAACCCGACGCTGCTGGACTTCGTCACTGCCGAACAATCGACCACCAATGCCGCTGCCTTGCTGGCCTTGATCAAGGCCTTACCCTGCTCACGCAAGCCAGGGCCGGTGCGGTAATCCAGCACGCCGCTGAGCCGCAGCTCGCCGGCTTCGTCCATCTGGATGGCCGACTCACTCATTGCGCTGACTTCTCGTCGGCGTTTTCGGTCGAGGCCTTGGCCTTGGCAACTTCCCCGGCCCAACCGTTGATGGTCTTGTCCAGGTCGTTGCCATTGCGCTGCATCGCGTCGGCGAACTGATCACGGAACAGCTTGCCAATGTTGATGCCATTGATGATGACGTTGCGCAGCTTCCACTCGCCGCCGACCTTTTCCAGAGTGTAGGACACAGGATAGATCGCACCGTTGCTGCCTTTGACCGTCATGCCGACACTGGTGCGGTCGCCCGACTCGTCTTTGGCAGGATCAACGGTGATGCCCTGATTGTTGTACTCCAGCAAGGCATTGCCATAGAACTGGAACAGGCCCTTTTTGAAGTTTTCTTCAAAGGTCTTCATTTGCGCAGGGGTGGCTTTGCGCGAGTACTTGACCGTCATAATGCTCTTGGAAATGCCCTCGGCATCCACGACAGGCCCGACAATGCTGTTCAGCGCCGCATAAAAGTCCTGCGGATCCTGCTTGTACTTTTCTTTGTTGGCGGCCAGGTCGGCCAGCAAACGGTTGGTCGTGTCCTGTACCAGTTCGTGCGCGGAAGGCGCCGCCACGGCGTTAGCCACCAACGGCAGGGCCGCGAGCAATACCAACAGGCCACGTCGCAAGGTAGAGATCATTTAAAAATCCTCATTTGGCGTCTTTGCTAACCGTATTAAGCAGGAATTTACCGATCAGGTCCTCTAGCACCAGCGACGACTGGGTGTCGTGGATGGTCCCGCCATCCTTGAGCAGGGCTTCTTCCCCGCCCACGCTGATACCGATGTACTTCTCGCCCAACAGGCCAGCGGTCAGGATAGATGCAGTGGAGTCGGCCGGCAGGTTATCTACACGCTTTTCCAGCTGCATGGTCACTCGACCGGTGAAACTGTCGCGGTCCAGATCGATCGCCGTCACCTTGCCGATGGTGACACCGGCCATGGTCACCTTGGCTCTGACCGTCAAACCGGCGATATTGTCGAAGTACGCATAAAGTTTATAGGTTTCGGTATTCGGGCTCGGGGACAGGCCACTGACCCGCAGCGCCAGCAGCAACAAAGCCAGGATGCCAGCCAGCAAGAAAAGGCCGACACCGATTTCCAGGGTGCGGTTTTGCATCAGAAATCTCCAAACATCAAGGCGGTCAGAATAAAGTCCAGGCCGAGTACTGCCAAAGAGGCATACACCACGGTCTTGGTAGTGGCACGACTGATCCCCTCGGAAGTGGGCTCGCAGTCATAGCCTTGGAATACGGCAATCCAGGTGACGACAAAGGCGAAGACGATGCTTTTGATGATGCCGTTGAGCACATCGTCGGCGAAGGTCACGCTGTTCTGCATGTTCGACCAGTAGGACCCTTCATACACGCCCAGCCAGTCGACGGCCACCCACGAACCACCCCAGATCCCCACCACGCTGAAAATCATCGCCAGCACCGGCAGGGAAATGAAGCCGGCCCACAGGCGCGGGGCGATGATGTACTTGAGCGGGTCGACCCCGATCATCTCCAGGCTGGACAACTGTTCGGTGGATTTCATGTTGCCGATTTCCGCCGTCAGCGCCGAACCGGCACGCCCGGCGAACAGCAACGCGGTCACCACCGGCCCCAGCTCGCGCAGCAGCGTCAGCGCAACCATCTGCCCGACCGCCTGCTCGGAACCGTAGCTGGACAGGATGTTGAACCCCTGCAGCGCCAGCACCATGCCAATGAACACCCCGGAAACCACAATGATCACCAGGGACATCACGCCAACCGAATGCAACTGCTTGACCAACAGGCCAAAGCCGCCGCCAATGCCACCGCGACCCAGCAACGCGTGAAACAGGAACAGCGCCGAACGCCCGAACACCGCCAGCACATCGATGCCGGCGTGGCCGAAGCGGCGCACTCTTTCTATTAGTGAAGTCTTGCGCATCAGCGCTTCCCCAGGAGATCTGCGCGGTAATCCGTCGCTGGAAAGTGATAGGCGACCGGACCGTCGGGCTCGCCTGTCATGAATTGACGGATACGCGGTTCGTCCGAGTTCATCAGCTCTTGCGGCGTGCCCTGCCCCAGCACCTGCCCGTCGCCGACCACATAGATGTAGTCGGCAATGCTCGCGGTCTCGGCCAGGTCGTGGGAAACCACGATGCTGGTAATGCCAAGCGCATCGTTGAGCAAGCGGATCAGGCGCACCAATACGCCCATGGCGATGGGATCTTGGCCGACAAAGGGCTCGTCATACATGAGAATCTGCGGGTCGAGCGCAATCGCCCGCGCCAGCGCGACACGACGCTTCATGCCGCCGGACAGTTCGTCAGGCATCAGGTCGATGGCGCCACGCAAGCCCACGGCCTGCAATTTGAGCAGGACGATATCCCGGATCATTTCTTCCGGCAGCTCGGTATGAACGCGCAAAGGAAAGGCGACGTTCTCGAACACATCGAGATCGGTAAACAGTGCGCCACTCTGAAACAGCACGCCCATGTGCTTGCGGGCATCGAACAGATCGCTGCGCGACAGCTGCGGCAGGTTCTGGCCATTGACCCAGACTTCGCCACTGGACGGACGCAACTGTGCGCCCATCAACCGCAACAGCGTGGTCTTGCCACACCCGGAAGGCCCCATGATGCCGGTGACCTTGCCGCGGGGAATACGGATATCGACGTTATTGAAAATGCTGCGCGCACCGCGCTTGAAGGTCAGTCCCTTCAGCTCGACCGCGTAGGCGTTATCGGCACTCATCTAAACTCCTTGCGATGCAGCCTCACACTCGGACGCCTGGCTTCCTGACAAAAGCACATCCCCGGGCGGGCCGAACTGGCGGCGAACTATATCACTGCAAACGCCACGGGCCCAAGGCCAATGCCGGGCCATGCGCTGCAACATGACAGGTAAAAAGCTTCATTTAGAGGGATTAGGTAACAAGGAATGACAATGCGCGACGAACTTGCGTGAGGGTTTCGATCATAACCGCTATAATCGCCGCCTTTTCATCAGGCTATACGATTTCCGACATGAGCCAATCCAGCGAGCTGATTCAATCCGCACAACGCACCATCCGCCTCGAAATGGAAGCCGTACAAGGCTTGCTTCCCCAAATCGACGCAGATTTCGTACGCGCTTGCGAGATGATTCTGGCCAGCAAAGGCCGCGTAGTCGTGGTCGGCATGGGCAAATCGGGGCACATCGGCAACAAGATCGCCGCCACCCTGGCCAGCACCGGCACCACGGCGTTTTTTGTGCACCCGGCCGAAGCCAGCCACGGCGACATGGGCATGATCACCCGCGACGACATCATCCTCGCGCTGTCGAACTCCGGCTCGACCAATGAAATCGTCACCCTGCTGCCGCTGATCAAACGCCTGGGCATTCAGTTGATCAGCATGACCGGCAACCCGAATTCGCCTCTGTCCAAGGCCGCCGAAGTCAACCTGAACGTTCACGTCGAGCACGAAGCCTGTCCGCTGAACCTGGCGCCGACCTCTTCGACCACCGCAGCGCTGGTCATGGGCGACGCCCTGGCCGTTGCCCTGCTTGAAGCCCGCGGCTTTACCGCTGAAGACTTCGCCTTTTCCCACCCTGGTGGTGCACTGGGTCGACGCCTGCTGCTGAAAGTGGAAAACGTCATGCACGCCGGGCAGGAACTGCCGCAGGTGCAACGCGGCACCCTGCTCAAGGACGCGCTGATGGAAATGACCCGCAAAGGCCTGGGCATGACCGTGATCCTTGAAGCCGACGGCAAACTCGCCGGGATCTTCACCGACGGCGATTTGCGCCGCACCCTGGATCGCAGCATCGATATCCACAGCGCCACGATTGATCAGGTCATGACCGCCCATGGCAAGACGGCCCGCGCCGAAATGCTCGCCGCCGAGGCCCTGAAAATCATGGAAGACCATAAAATCAACGCACTGGTCGTGGTCGACAGCGAAGACCGCCCGGTCGGCGCCTTGAACATGCACGACTTGCTGCGTGCGGGAGTAATGTAATGAGCGCAGACCTTCTGCAACGCGGCCAACAGATCAAACTGGCGGTATTCGACGTCGACGGCGTACTGACCGATGGTCGCTTGTACTTCCTCGAAGACGGCAGCGAGTTCAAGACCTTCAACACTCTCGACGGCCAAGGCATCAAGATGCTGATGGCAGCCGGCGTGCAGACCGCGATTATCAGCGGTCGCAAAACCCCAGTCGTAGAACGACGGGCGAAGAATCTGGGCATTCCGCACCTTTACCAGGGTCGCGAAGACAAACTGGTGGTGCTCGACGAGCTTCTGGGCCAACTCAACCTAAGCTATGAACAGGTCGCCTACCTCGGCGACGACCTGCCCGACCTGCCGGTGATTCGCCGCGTCGGCCTGGGCATGGCAGTGGCCAACGCCGCCAGCTTCGTGCGTGAACACGCTCACGGCGTGACTCAGGCCCGCGGTGGCGAGGGTGCCGCCCGCGAATTCTGCGAATTGATCCTGCGCGCCCAGGGCCGCCTCGATGCGGCCAACGCCGCGTACCTGTGAGCCAAACCATGTTGAGCAAAAAGATTCGCAACATATTGGTGTTCGGTTCCATCACGGCGATTTTCGCTGCGGTCGGCTACTGGAACATCAGCCCGGAACGCTTCCTCGACAAGCCAGTGGTGAAAGTCGACGAAAGCGCGATCGACTATTACGCCATCAACGCCCACAGCGTGCAGTTCCTGCCGGATGGCAAACTGCAATACGAGATGACGTCCGATAAAGTCGAACACCTGAAAGCAACCGAAGTGACGCTGCTGACCAACCCCGACCTGAACATGTTCCGCGGTACGGAGTTCCCGTGGCACGTCCAGAGCGAAAAGGGTGAAGTCAATCCGGACGGTACACAGGTTGAACTGATCGACTCGGTACGCATCACGCGTTTCGACGAAAAAAACCGCAGAACCCTGATCACCACCACTCGCATGACCGTGTTCCCGCAACAGCAATATGCGCAGACCGAGCAACCCGTTAGAATCGACGGCGCTGGCGGTGTATCGACTGGTAACGGAATGAAAGCGTATTTGAAAGAAAGCAGGATACACCTGCTATCGAACGTAAGAGGACAGTATGAGGCTCGTTAAAACCCTCCCTATTTTGCTCAGTCTGGGCGCAGCACTGGGAAGCGTGAGCGCCTGGGCTCTGCCGGACGATCAACAACAGCCTATCCGCATTCAGGCCGACGACGCCCAACTGGACGACAAGAACGGCATTGCCACCTACACCGGTGACGTGATCATCACTCAGGGCTCTATGAAGGTTACCGGCAACAAGGTGACCATGACCCGCACCCCGAACGGCGATATCGACGTGGTGACCTCGGTGGGCAACCTGGCTTATTTCGAGCAGTTGCAAACGGCAGGCGATACCAAGCCGGTCCAAGGCTACGGCGTCACCATCCAGTATCACGCCTCGCAAAATCGCGTCGTGCTGATCGATCGCGCCAAAGTGATCGACAAGGACAACAACGTCACCCAGGGCGAGAAAATCGTCTACGACACCGAGAAAAAGCTCGCCAGCGCCGGTCGCGCTACCGGCAGCAAGGTGACCGAGTCGCGTCCGCGCATCGACATGGTGATCCAGCCGAAAAAGAAAACCGACGAGCAAAAGGCCCAGTAATGGCAACTCTGAAAGCTCAGCATCTGGCCAAGAGCTACAAGAGCCGTCAGGTCGTGCGTGACGTCAGCCTGTCCATCGACAGCGGTCAGATCGTCGGCCTGCTTGGCCCCAACGGCGCCGGCAAGACTACTTGTTTCTACATGATCGTCGGCCTGGTACAGGCCGATCAGGGCCGCGTCCTGATCGACGACCTGGACGTCAGCCACCAGCCGATGCATGGCCGCGCAAAGGCCGGGATCGGCTATCTGCCGCAAGAAGCGTCGATCTTCCGCAAGCTTTCAGTAGCGGACAACATCATGGCAATCCTCGAGACCCGCAAGGAACTCGACAAGGCCGGTCGTCGCCAGGAGTTGGAAAGCCTGCTGCAGGAATTCCACATCAGCCACATTCGCGACAACCTTGGCATGAGCCTGTCCGGTGGTGAACGCCGCCGCGTGGAAATCGCCCGGGCGCTGGCCACCAACCCGAAATTCATCCTCCTGGACGAACCATTCGCTGGCGTGGACCCGATTTCGGTAGGCGATATCAAGCAGATCATCTACCACCTCAAGGCCAAGGGCATTGGCGTGCTGATCACCGACCACAACGTCCGTGAAACCCTGGATATCTGCGAAACCGCCTACATCGTCAACGATGGTCAACTGATCGCCGAAGGCGACTCAGAAACCATCCTGGCCAACGACCTGGTTAAAGAAGTGTACTTGGGCCATGAGTTCCGCCTGTAAGCGCTGAGATGTCTGGCAGGTCGCGAAAGCGCTTGTTGCGATAAAAAATCAACATTTTTTTATTGTTACAGCGCTCTAGGCAAACGCTGCAGTTTCGGGCATATAATTTGCTTATGTTTGGCGCTCCGGCGCCCTGTAGTGGATGGCGCATGTGCGCCGGCGAATAAGGTGTTAAGCCCCTGCCATGAAACCATCGCTAGTCTTGAGAATGGGCCAGCAGCTGACGATGACACCGCAGCTGCAACAGGCCATCCGCCTGCTCCAATTGTCGACCCTGGACCTGCAACAGGAAATCCAGGAGGCCCTGGAGTCCAATCCGATGCTCGAACGCCAGGAAGAAGGCGACGACTTCGACAACACCGACCCCTTGGCCGACAACGCCGAACAGAAGCCCAACAGCGACATTCAGGAACCCTCCTACCAGGAAAGCGCCCCGACGGTGGATAACCTCGAGGAAGGCGACTGGAACGAGCGCATACCCAATGAGCTGCCCGTCGATACTGCCTGGGAAGACGTCTACCAGACCAGCGCCAGCAGCCTGCCGAGCAACGATGACGACGAGTGGGATTTCACCACCCGTACATCCGCCGGGGAGAGCCTACAAAGCCACCTGCTCTGGCAACTGAACCTGGCGCCGATGTCCGACACCGATCGCCTGATCGCCGTGACGCTGATCGATTGCATCAACAATCAGGGCTACCTGGACGAGACGCTCGAGGAAATCCTCGAAGCCTTCGATCCGGAACTGGACATCGAGCTCGACGAAATCGAGGCCGTCCTGCACCGCATTCAGCAATTCGAACCGGCCGGCATCGGTGCTCGCAACCTGGGCGAATGCCTGTTGCTGCAATTGCGCCAGTTGCCCGCCAAGACCCCTTGGCTGGCGGAAGCCAAGCGTCTGGTCACCGATTACATCGACTTGCTCGGCAGCCGCGACTACAGCCAGTTGATGCGCCGCATGAAGCTCAAGGAAGATGAACTGCGCCAGGTCATCGAACTGGTCCAGAGCCTCAACCCGCGCCCTGGATCGCAAATCGAGTCCACCGAAGCCGAGTACGTCGTTCCCGACGTGATCGTGCGCAAGGACAACGAACGCTGGCTGGTGGAACTCAACCAGGAATCGGTGCCACGTTTACGGGTCAACGCTCAGTACGCCGGGTTCGTCCGTCGTGCCGATACCAGCGCCGACAACACCTTCATGCGCAATCAGCTGCAAGAAGCCCGCTGGTTCATCAAGAGCCTGCAAAGCCGCAACGAAACCCTGATGAAAGTGGCCACCCAGATCGTCGAGCATCAGCGCGGCTTCCTGGAGTACGGCGACGAAGCGATGAAACCGTTGGTCCTGCATGACATCGCCGAAGCGGTCGGCATGCACGAGTCGACTATCTCGCGGGTGACCACGCAGAAATTCATGCATACCCCGCGGGGCATATATGAACTGAAATACTTTTTTTCCAGCCACGTCAGCACCTCCGAAGGCGGCGAATGCTCGTCCACGGCGATCCGCGCGATCATCAAAAAACTGGTTGCCGCGGAAAATCAGAAAAAGCCGTTGAGTGACAGCAAGATCGCTGGTTTACTGGAGGCACAAGGCATTCAGGTGGCTCGCCGCACCGTCGCCAAGTACCGCGAATCCCTCGGGATCGCGCCTTCGAGCGAACGCAAGCGGTTGATGTAGAGCCACGCCACAGCGTTCCAGTGGCAGATCATCTGATCTGCCGCTTTATGCACTGGCAACGAAGGAGAAGCTGTATGCAAGTCAACATCAGTGGACACCAACTGGAAGTGACCGAACCTCTTCGCACCTACATCGGCGAAAAACTCGAACGATTAGAGAGGCATTTCGACAAGATCACCAACGTGCAGGTCACGATGACGGTCGAAAAGCTGAAGCAGAAAATCGAAGCCACGCTGCATATTCCCGGGAATGAAGTGGTCGCCAACGCGGAGCATACCGACATGTACGCGGCGATCGACGCACTCACCGACAAGCTTGATAAACAACTCAAAAAGCATAAGGAAAAGACCCAGAGCCTCCTCCAGGGCGCTACCGGTCGTTAACACTCCCAACCCATGATCCGACTTGAAAGCATCCTGACCCCCGGCCGTTCCCTGGTGAACGTGCCGGGCGGCAGTAAAAAGAAAGCCCTCGAGCAAATTGCCAACCTCATCCATCGCGAAGTGCCGGATCTGGAGATGCAAGATGTCTTCGAGGCTTTGATTGCCCGTGAAAAACTCGGATCCACCGGTTTTGGTAACGGCATCGCCATTCCTCACTGCCGCCTCAAGGGCTGTGATTCACCCATCAGTGCCTTGATGCACCTGGACGCCCCAATCGATTTCGACGCCATCGACGGCGCGCCGGTTGACCTGCTGTTCGTTCTGCTGGTCCCCCAAGCCGCTACCGATGCGCACCTGGAGCTGTTGCGCCAGATCGCCAGCATGCTCGACCGCAAGGAAGTGCGCGAAAAACTTCGCAGCGCTCCGAGCAATGAAGCCTTGTATCAGGTTGTCCTGGACGAGCAAAACGGGCACTAATCATGCGCTTGATCATCGTCAGTGGCCGTTCCGGCTCGGGTAAAAGTACCGCCCTCGATGTACTCGAGGACAATGGCTACTACTGCATCGACAACCTGCCTGCCGGGTTGCTGCCGGAATTGGCCGAGCGCGCACTGATTCACACCGAGCTGTCTCAGCCACTGGTTGCCGTGTCCATCGACGCGCGTAACTTGCCGAGCCATCTGACTCGTTTTCCTGACCTGCTGGAAGAAGTCCGCAGCCGGCACATCCAGTGCGATGTCTTGTACCTGGATGCCGACGACGAAACGCTACTCAAGCGATTCTCGGAAACCCGTCGACGTCACCCATTGAGCAACGCCAACCGATCGCTCGCCGAAGCAATCAGCGTCGAGAGCACTCTGCTCGGACCGATTGCGGACCTCGCCGATCTCAAGATAAACACCACCAACCTGAACCTGTATCAGCTGCGCGATACCATCAAGCTGCGCCTGCTGAATCAGCCGGAGCCGGGAACTGCGTTCCTGGTGGAGTCTTTCGGGTTCAAGCGTGGCATGCCAGTGGATGCCGATCTGGTGTTCGACGTGCGCTGCCTGCCGAACCCATATTGGAAGCCGGAGCTTCGTGAACAGTCCGGACTCGATCAACCGGTTGCCGAGTACCTGGCGGCACAACCGGATGTCGAAGAGATGTATCAGGACATATCCACCTATCTGCTCAAATGGTTGCCCCGCTTTGCCGCCAGCAACCGCGCCTATGTCACCATTGCCATTGGCTGCACTGGCGGCCATCACCGCTCCGTTTATCTGACTGAACGCTTGGCCAAGACCCTGCAACAATCCCTGAAGAACGTCCAGGTCCGCCACCGCGACCTCAGCTAAAGGATTCACACCGCGATGCCTGCTCTGGAAATCGAAATCATCAACAAGCTGGGCCTGCACGCCCGCGCTTCCGCAAAATTCGTTGGAGTTGCCGGGCAGTTCAAGGATTGCACGATCAGGGTAGGACGCACGCCAGAGACCACAGTCGACGGTAAAAGCATCATGGCGATGATGATGCTGGCGGCCGGCAAGGGCACAAAGATTTATCTAAGCACGGAAGGCGAGCAGGAGCAGGAAGCGCTGGATGCACTGGTGGCATTGATCAACAACTACTTCGACGAAGGCGAGTAACACCCGCTTTTTTGTGGCGAGGGAGCTTGCTCCCGCTGGGCGGCGAAGCAGCCCCAAAACCTGTCGTCACAATGAATCTGACACTCCGCGCCGGCTGATATTACGACTGCTGCGCAGTCGAGCGGGAGCAAGCTCCCTCGCCACAAGTGTTCCTTCTGCTTTTTGCGCCCCGTTCAAGCCAACGCCGTATCCATCACCATCATCAAACAAAACCCGATCAACAACCCAAGACTGGCCAACTTGTCGTGACCGTGTCGGCGCGACTCTGGAATGACTTCATGGGTTACCACCAGAAGCATTGCTCCCGCCGCCAGCGCCAATCCCAAAGGCAATAACAGTTCGGCCAGGCTCACCAGCCAGGCGCACAACAGTGCGAACACCGGCTCGACCAATCCTGACGCCGCACCGATCAGGAATGCCTTGAAGCGCGACATCCCTGCTCCCGCCAGCACCAACGCAATCACCAGCCCTTCCGGCACATCCTGCAGGGCGATGCCCATCGCCAAACTGTCTGCATCAGGCATTCCACCCCCAGCCGAAACACCGACCGCCATGCCTTCGGGAATGTTATGGGCAATGATGGCGAATACGAACAGCCAGATCCTCGGCGGAATCACCGGATGTTCAACAGTGCCTACGAGCATTTCCGGCGAAGCCCCGGAGACCTTGCGATCAACCAGAAACAGGCCGAACGCGCCAAGCATGATGCCAAAACAGATCAGGCTGCTGGCTGCCCATGGGGTCATGCCAAGATTTTCTGCCGCCGCAATGCCCGGCACGATCAACGAAAACGCGGTCGCCGCCAGCATCACTCCGGCACCAAACCCCAACAGCGTATCGCTGAGTGCCTGGGGCATGCGCCGGATCACCAGCACCGGCACCGCCCCGAGCGCGGTGCCGAGGGCGCAGATCGCACCGCCCTGCAACGCTCGAGACAGCTTCGGCTCCAGATCCAGCCATTCCAGCCCATGCGCAACCAGCAAGCTCATGCCCGCCAGCAGTAACAGCGACCCAAATGCGTAACGAAACATTCGTCCATTTCCGATCGCCAGTGTTTCAGTGCCCATAGTCAGCCTTGGATTGTTTTTGCAGAAGACTTAAATCAGCGCGGCCTGATAGCGCGCGGCAACTTCTGGCCAATTGATCACGTTGTAGAACGCGCTGATGTATTCCGGGCGACGGTTCTGATATTGAAGGTAGTAGGCGTGCTCCCAGACATCCAGGCCGAGGATCGGCGTGTTGCCGTTCATCAACGGGCTGTCCTGGTTGCCGCTGCTCTCCACGATCAAGGTCTTTTGTGACGTGACGCTCAGCCAGGCCCAGCCGCTGCCGAAGCGCGTCAGCGCAGCTTTGGTGAATGCCTCTTTGAAGCTGTCGAGTCCGCCCAGTTGCTCATCGATGGCCGCAGCCAGTGCGCCTTCCGGTTTACCGCCACCACCTGGCGTCATGACTTCCCAGAACAACGAATGGTTGGCGTGCCCACCGCCCTGATTGATCACGGCAGCGCGCAGTTTCTCCGGAAGTTGCTGCACGGCAGCCACCAGTTTTTCCACCGGCCATTCAGCAAACTCGGTGCCTTCAACGGCGGCGTTGAGGTTGTTGATGTAGGTCTGGTGGTGTTTGGTGTAGTGAATCTCCATGGTCTGCGCATCGATATGCGGTTCCAGGGCGTCGTAGGCGTACGGCAAGGCAGGCAAGGTAAAAGCCATTTCAATGGACTCCATGATGATGAGGCGCAGCAGGGTGCGACGGTGCGGCGGCATCGATGTGCAGCAAGCGATGAGTGCGCGGGTATTCACCGTGTTCGCTGATGAAACTCAGCAATTCGACGTAGGTTTTGCTGCTCTGGCGCATCGCGGCTTCACGCAGGGCCGGTGCCAGTCGCGGATCCTGCATGGTCTGCAACAGCCGCTGATGGATAGCACACAGATACTCGGCGCTCTCCTCCGGCTGGTTCAGGCGCAAATGCAGATCCGCCAGGTTGTGGTGGGAAATCACGCAGGCCGCCACCGCTTCATCGGCATCTGGCCAGCGCTCGAACAACACTTGGGCCAAGGCCAACGCCTGCAAGTAAGCCTCGCGAGCATCGACCAGTTCGCCCAGCATGAAACAGCGATTTGCTCTTTCGATCGTGCGTTTCCAGTGCTCCATGGTGAGCCTCCAAAGCGCTAGCGGTGTTTATTACACGCCGCCTGCGGTGAGTTTTTCCGGGTTGAGCAACTCTTCCAGTTGGCTGCGTGACAGCTCGGTGTGTTCCAGCGCCACGTCGATCACCGGACGGCCTTGTTGATAGGCCTTCTTGGCGATCTCGGCGGCTTTCTGATAGCCAATGATCGGGTTGAGTGCGGTCACCAGAATCGGGTTGCGGGACAGGGCTTGCTTGATGCGGTCTTCGTTGACCTTGAAGCTGGCGATGGCCTTTTCACCCAGCAGACGGCTGGAATTGGCCAGCAATTCGATGCTGCTCAGCAGGTTCTGGGCGATGATCGGCAGCATCACGTTCAATTCGAAATTACCCGACTGACCGGCGATGGTGATCACCGTGTCGTTGCCGATCACCTGGGCGGCGACCATGGCAGTAGCTTCCGGGATCACCGGGTTGACCTTGCCAGGCATGATCGAAGAACCCGGTTGCAAGGCTTCGAGCTCGATTTCACCCAGGCCGGCCAACGGACCGGAGTTCATCCAGCGCAAGTCGTTGGCGATTTTCATCAACGATACGGCGGTGGCCTTCAGTTGCCCGGAGACGGCAACGGCGGTGTCCTGAGAGCCAATCAATGCAAACAGATCCACGCCTGGCGTGAATTGCACCTGGGTCAGCTTGCTCAATTGTTGACTGAAACGTGCGGCGAACTCCGGATGCGCATTCACGCCAGTACCCACCGCCGTACCGCCCTGGGCGAGGGATTGCAGACTGGGTTGCAGATCCTGCAAATGGCCGATGTTGGCTTTGAGCTGTTGCGCCCACCCGTTGAGCACTTGGCTCATGCGCACCGGCATGGCATCCATCAAGTGGGTACGACCGGTTTTGACGTGGTGATGCACCTCTTCAGCCTTGCGCTCGATTACCTGCACCAACCCGTTCAGCGCCGGCAGTAGCTGCTCGTGCAACGCAAGCGCCGCACTGACGTGAATGGTGGTAGGAATAATGTCATTGCTGCTTTGACCGCAGTTGACGTGATCGTTGGGGTTAACCGGCTCGCCGAGTAGACGGCTGGCCAGGGTGGCAATCACTTCATTGGCGTTCATGTTGGAACTGGTGCCTGAACCGGTCTGGAAAATATCCACCGGGAAGTGCCGCATGAAGTCACCTTCAAGCAGTCCCTGGGCTGCATCGACGATGGCTTTGCCTTGGGATTCACTGATCTGCTTGAGTTCGATGTTGGCGCGGGCAGCGGCGGCCTTGGCCAGGATCAGCGCACGGATGAATTGCACCGGCATCGGCTTGCCGCTGATTGGGAAGTTATCCACCGCACGTTGAGTCTGTGCGCCGTAGAGGGCGTCTTCCGGGACCTGAAGCTCGCCCATGCTGTCGCGCTCAATACGTGTCTTGGTCATCTGAAAATCCTTGCACCAGTTCTATGAGAGGAATCGAGGGTTGCAACTCGCAGCTCGCCAGTTGCCAGGTGTAGCTCTGCCAGCGCTTGAGGCGGCATTTGCAAAGAGAGAGGCGTTCCAGCTCGCGCAGTGGTCGCCAGGCCTGGTCGAGGCAGTACGTGCGCCAATGCCACGGCAGCGCGACATCGGCGGCGGTGTCGAGCAACAGGCGCAAAGAAGTTTCAGCAATGGTCCAGGGAGAGGTCGCCGTGCAACAGGCCAGATACCGGCCTTCGGCCAGGTAATGATCGATAAGGCGCGGTTCGTCGGGATTCATCGCGCAACGGATCTGGCGACTCATCCAGCGCCAGCTTTCGAGGTAAGGCTGCTCGTGCAAGGCAGAACTCATGATCCGCGGCTCATTCGGTAATGAGATTTATTATTAGATGATAATGAGAACCAAAACAAGAGCAGTGCAGCGAGCAAAATCTTTTGTAGGAGCCGGCTTGCTGGCGATGGCGGCTCTGAAATCGCCATCGCCAGCAA
>NZ_JSAK01000050.1 GCF_000802965.1 Pseudomonas fluorescens
TCGGTAGGTGAGGGTTTCCGAGCTTTTTGTAGGACCCGTGCCGATGAAATCTCGGACCTTTCACTTCGCATCGCCGGGAAATTAAACACAGCGCTGAAATGTTCATTGCCCTCGCTCCCCATGGTCCTCTCCAATTTCCTTCAATCCATGTCCGGCACCGTCAACAGCATCTAGATAGGCCGGATGCTCAGGGATTAAGGGGGGCGTTTATGCTCTCTAGGCTAAACAGACGGGCGCCTTGAGCGCCCGTTTTCATTTACTGCGCAGCTTTGGCCCGCAATCGTCGCCCAATCACATCCATCAAGTCACAGCCATCGCGTAATGGAATGGCGAGCAGTTGGGAGAAGTCCGTCAACACCACCGTGTCGCAACCCAGCTCGGCGCGGAACGCGATGTTTTCCAGAACTTGAGTGA
>NZ_JSAK01000051.1 GCF_000802965.1 Pseudomonas fluorescens
GATTCTGTTGAAAAAGTCGGATTTTCAGCTCCCCTAAACTCAGGCACGACCACCACCGGAGAACCTACTCACCACATTGAGCGGTTTCTCGGCCCTTCGTTGACCTTTGCTGCTCTGTTAGTGGGTTAGTTTGAGGTTTTTTGCTTCGTGCAGGCGCACCTATCCCGTAGAAGGTGGCCCTTGAGATGCAAGTTTGGCCAGACGTCGCAGGTTCTGTACCGCGGCCGCCAGCGTGAACTCATCGGACGCGCCACTCATGCCACGTAGTCGCAAGCGATCCAGTTTCAGGATGCGCTTGAGGTGAGCAAACAACATTTCGACCTTCTTACGTTCGTGGCGAGAGCGCACGTACTCCGGGGTCGCTGCGATGCGTCGAGCCACATCACGAGCGGCTTCATGGACGCTGCGGGCGATCTTGCGAATCGGAGTGTTCGGGCAGCACTTGGCTTTCATCGGACATGTCGCGCAGTCGGTCTGTCTGGATCGGAAGATGATGGTGCTGGCTTTTGTGACGTGCGAACGCTCGTTCTTGAAGGCACGCCATTCGCTGCGTAATACGTTACCGGCCGGGCAGCGGTATTCCTCAGTCTCTTCATTCCAGTGGAAATCGTTGCTCGAGAAACTGTCGTTCTTGCGCTCGGTTTTGTCCCATACCGGCACATGCGGTTCGATGTCTTTTTCCTCCACCATCCAGGCCAGCATCGGCGCTGTACCGTAAGCGGTGTCGCCAATGAGGCGTTCCGGCTTGATGTCGAACTGCGCTTCGACCCGATCAATCATTGTCTTGGTGCTCTCGACTTCTGCGGTTCTATGAGCCGGTGTGGGTTCCACATCCATGATCACGCCGTGCTCGGTATCGATGAGATAATTCGTAGAGTAAGCGTAGAAAGCTGGGCCGCCTGGAGCAGCGGTCCAGCGGGCCTGAGGATCCGTCAGCGACAGGCGCTTGGGTAGCGTTTCGGCCAAAGCCTCTTCATCGAGGGCTTCAAGGTACTCACGCACGGCGCGGGTGCTCAGGGTCGGATCGCTCCAGTTGACCTGTTCATCACCCGGTACGCCGCGCTGCCGACTCGCATCCGCTTTGATGATGCTGGCGTCCACGGCGAAGCCTTCGCCCTTGACCAGGCCTGCGTCCATGCAACGACGCAGCACTTCATTGAACAGCCAGCGAAACAGATCGCTGTCCCGAAAACGGCCGTGTCTATTTTTGGAAAAGGTCGAGTGATTGGGGACTTCATCTTCAAGGCTCAACCGGCAGAACCAGCGATACGCCAGGTTCAAATGGGCCTCTTCGCACAGCCGCCGCTCTGAGCGAATGCCGTAGCAATAGCCCACGATCAGCATGCGGATCATCAGTTCGGGATCAATCGACGGACGCCCAATCGGGCTATAGAAATCGGCGAGGTAAAGGCGCAAGTCGCTCAGATCGAGACACCGATCAATGCTACGCAGAAGGTGATTGGCGGGGATGTGATCTTCAAGGTTGAACGAGTAAAACAGCCGTTCCTGCCCACTCGATAACTGTCCCATCATGCTGCGTGCTTCCCTGCTGGCCAATGCAGAGATTTTGCCGCAGGCCAGACAGGGGAGCTACTTTTTCAACAGAATCG
>NZ_JSAK01000052.1 GCF_000802965.1 Pseudomonas fluorescens
AGTTTTTCCGCTGGCAGGCGCGAGGCGAACTGCCAGCTCTTGCGGCCCATGGCGTCGTAGCCGAAGCAGCTGGTGAGTTCGCCCTGGGTACGCAGGACTTCGCGGTGCAGGTCGTCGCGCTCGATGTCGCTGATCAGCTGACCGTCGAGGTTGAGTTGGTGCAGGTGGCCGCTGCCGTAATACAGGTGATTGAGGTGTTGACCGGTGGGCAACGTCAGGGTGGTGAGGTTGCTCAGTGGATCGTAGTCGTAGGACAAGGCGCCTTGCGCCGTGGTCTCCTGAATCAGACGGCCGAGCAGATCGTAGGAAAACTCGAGCGTTTCTTCACTGACGCCGATTTGCTTGCCCTGCGCGGTCGGCAGGCGCTGGATCGACAGCAGCCGATCACCATCGTCATACACGTAATCCTGACGGGCGTCGGCATTGAGCTTGGCCAGCAGCCGGCCAATGCTGTCGCGCTCGAATTCGGTGCGCCGTTGTGGTCGCTCGCCGCGTTCGCCGTAGCCGGTTTCGTCAACCTGGGTCAGAT
>NZ_JSAK01000053.1 GCF_000802965.1 Pseudomonas fluorescens
ATGGCTACCATGACGCTTCTAGGCATCGACATCGGCAAGAACACTTTCCACCTGCATGGACAGGACGCCAGGGGCCATCAGGTGCTGCGTAAAAAACTCAACCGCAACCAATTGCTCCCTTATCTGGCGCAGATTCCGACCTGCAAAATTGCCATGGAGTCCTGCGGCGGATCTCAGTGTCTTGCCCGGAAAATCAAGGAGCAAGGCCATCAAGTGCAGTTGATCGCACCGCAACATGTGAAGGCCTATGTTACCGGCAACCAAAACGACTTCATTGATGCCGAGGCCATTTGTGAAGCGGCCTCGCGCCCTAGAACCCGTTCGGTCCAAGTCAAAACCGTAGAACAGCAGGTGCTGTGCACTGAGCACCGACTGCGCACGTCCTTAGTAAGTCGACGCACCGCCGTCATCAATCAAGTGCATGGATTTCTCCTGGAGTTCGGCGTGATCTTTCCCGCCGGATACGCCGCCCTTGATCGGGTCTCGGGCCTGATGCAAAGCCGTGAACTTCCCATCCGTTTGATAAACGCCATTGAGCGCATGCTTGAAGATATTCGGCAGCTGACTGGCGAGATCAAAAAACTTGATGTCGAGATCAAGCAAAACCTCGTCCAAAGCGACGCCGGCCAACGCTTGCAAAGCATCCCCGGCATCGGCCCCCTCATCGCTAGCGCTCTGGTGGCCGATGTCGGCGACGCTTCGGTTTTCAAATCGTCCCGCGACTTCGCAGCATCGTTGGGGTTGGTACCGCGACAGTATTCAACAGGTGGCGAAACTGTCCTCCTCGGCATCAGCAAGCGAGGTGACAAATACCTAAGGAGCCTGCTTGTACAGGGCGCTCACGCCGTTTTGTGCCGAGTCGATCACCGAACCGACGCCCTCGGTATGTGGGCCAAAAACTTACTCGCCCGCAAGCCTCTGAACAAAGTGGCCTGTGCCCTGGCGAACAAAATGGCCAGAATCATCTGGGTGTTATTAACCAAGGGCGGCACCTATAACTCACAGCTTTTGGCTTGATCCATACACTTCACCACCGGCTTTTGCGACGTCAGTAGCTGATGACGATAAACGGCAGACATCCTGGCTGAAAACCTGGGAACGAAAGTAGCTTTTGAGGCTGAGCCCCTTATAAAGGACAGGCAGGAGCGACTACTCATCAAGGGCCGAGCGCTATCCGTGCTCACACTGAGCCCGGATACATTAGCGCAAGCTCGATTTACCGCTCATCAGTGCTGGGTGGCAGAAGATGGGCTGACCATACATTT
>NZ_JSAK01000054.1 GCF_000802965.1 Pseudomonas fluorescens
CCCCCCCCCCTTCAAGTCTAAACATACAGGCGGGCTTGCCCGCGATGGGGCCGGTAAGGGCGACAGAAACTCCTGGCTGGTCTTTACTCTGAAGCGCGCAACCTCTCAATCGCCAAGGAGAAAGAGCATGTCCGGATGGTACGAAGTGAGCAAAAGCATCAGCGGCCAGTTCAAGTTTGTGCTGAAGGCGGCCAATGCCGAAACCATTCTGACCAGCGAGCTGTACACCACCCGCGCCGCGGCCGACAAAGGCATCGCATCAGTGCAGGCCAACAGTCCGCTGGACGAACGCTACGAAAAGAAAACCACCAAGGATGGCCATCCTTATTTCAATCTCAAGGCCGCTAACCACGAGATCATCGGCAGCAGCGAAGCCTATTCCTCGGAATCCGCGCTGGAGAAAGGCATCGCCAGTGTGAAGGCCAACGGGCCGACCAAGGTGATCAAGGACAAGACCTTGCCGGTGCTCTAAAAACACTACACCTCCTGTAGGAGCCGGCTTGCTGGCGATGGTGTTTCAGCTACATAAATGTTGACTGACACGACGCCATCGCCAGCAAGCCGGCTCCTACATTGGCGGTCAGCGCAATGTTTTTAACAGGCCTTGCAACTGACTGACCCCCGCCTCACCCAACGGGAACACCGGCAACCGCGGATCACCCACCTCCAGCCCGGTTTCACGCAAGCCCGCCTTGATCGTCGCCGGCAAGCCACCCTTGAGGATGAAATCCAGCAACGGCAACTGGCGATAGAACAGCTCGCGCGCCTTGCCCAAATCATTGGCCAGCACCGCGTCATACAAATCCAGATTGAGCTGAGGGATAAGGTTCGGCGCCGCCGTGCACCAGCCTTTGGCCCCGGCCGCGAAGGCTTCCAGCGCCAGTGGATTGCAGCCGTTGTAGAACGGCACTTGGCCTTCGCCCAGGCGTTGCAGTTGGTGCATGCGCTGAATGTCGCCGGTGCTCTCCTTGACCATGGTCACGTTTTCCACGCCTTTGACGATGCGCAGGATCAGGTCCACCGAGATGTCGGTGCCACTGGTGGCCGGGTTGTTGTAGAGCATGATCGGCACGCCGATGCTCTCGCCGATGGCGCGGTAGTGGGCGAGGATTTCCGCTTCGCTGAGCTTCCAGTAGGACGTCGGCAGCACCATCACCACGTCAGCGCCGTGGGCTTCGGCGAAACGTGCGCGACGGACTGCTTTGGCGGTGGTCAGGTCGGATACGCTGACGATGGTCGGTACGCGTTTGGCGACGTGTTTGATGCTGAACTCGGCAACCTGATCCCACTCCGCATCGCTCAGGTAAGCGCCTTCACCGGTGCTGCCGAGTGGCGCGATGGCATGCACACCGTCGTCGATCAAGCGGTCGATGGAACGCCCGAGCGCGTCAAGATCAACGCCTTCGCCGTTGGCGGTAAACGGGGTGATGGTGTAGCCGATGATGCCGTGAATGTTTGCAGTGGACATTGGGTTTCTCCGTACAAAATGTATGGTCAGCCCATCT
>NZ_JSAK01000055.1 GCF_000802965.1 Pseudomonas fluorescens
ACCCAAATTTTTAAAGAACGATCTAATCAAAGACTAGAAATCAATATTCACTTCAGAATATTCATTTCTAAACTCTAACAGCAGAAGCAGTTAATGGTGGAGCCAAACGGGATCGAACCGTTGACCTCCTGCGTGCAAGGCAGGCGCTCTCCCAGCTGAGCTATGGCCCCATAACAAAATTGGTGGGTCTGGGCAGATTCGAACTGCCGACCTCACCCTTATCAGGGGTGCGCTCTAACCAACTGAGCTACAGACCCAATTTCG
>NZ_JSAK01000056.1 GCF_000802965.1 Pseudomonas fluorescens
GCGCCTGCCAGCGGAAAAACTCTCAAAAATCCACAACCCCGGCATCCAGCCCGACCTGCTGGTGGAGCACGCCTACAACCCGATCCATCGCCGTCACCAGTACGACCCGGCCGGCGAACTGATACGCACCCTCGACAAACTGCGCGGCGAGATCAAGTACGAATACGAAGCCAACGGCCAGTTGCACAGCCGCGACACCGGCAAGCTTGTCGACAGCGAAGAATTCCGCTACGACGCCGCAGCGAACCGGCTGAACTTCAACACCAGCCAGTTCGACCACGTCAAAGACAACCGCCTCAAACGCTGGCGGGATCAGGAATATGCCTACGATGCGTGGGGCAACCTGATTGAAAAACGCAGCGGCATGGGCAAACTGCAGACGTTTGTTTATGACTGTGAAAATCGGTTGGTCAAGGCCGAGACGTTGGTTAATGGCAAGCTGGAAAGTACCGGTTTTTATCGGTACGACAGCCTGGGGCGGCGGGTCGGCAAACAGTCCGTTGTTAATGGCGTGACCGAGCAGATGAACTTTCTCTGGCAAGGACTGCGCATGCTGCGCGAGGAGCGTCCGGGGCAGAGCAGTCTGTACGTGTACGAACCGGGCAGCTATGCGCCGCTGGCGCGTGTTGACCAGGCGGAAGGTGAAGAGCAAAAGCTTTATTACTTCCATACCGACCAGATTGGTACGCCGCTGGAGATGACGGACGCGGACGGGAGCATTGTCTGGCAGGCGACGTGCAAGGCGTGGGGTTCGGTTGAAAAGCTGACGGTCAATGACGTCGAGCAGAACCTGAGGTTTCAGGGGCAGTATTTCGATGAAGAGACGGGGCTGCACTACAACACGTTTCGGTATTACGATCCGGAGGTGGGGCGGTTTGTTACGCAGGATCCGATTGGGTTGTTGGGTAGTTTTAATCTTTACGAATATGCTCCGAACTCAATAGCTTGGGTTGATCCTTCCGGGTTAAGTCCAGAAGACTTAGTCAGATATAAGCCGAGAGCTTCGGTGACACCGCAAGCTGGCGCCCGAGGTACCGCTATCAGTCGAGCATGGGGGGAGGAGAGGGCGCTCGTTGAAAGAGGCGGCGGCACACGAAATTGGACTGCGGCGGAGCGTGAGACTATTTTAGGTACACGCAACAACGCACAGCTTTCTTCAATTATGTCCGAAGCTGGTTATACTGGTCATCATATCAACAGTGTAGAGGGTAATGGTCAACTTGGACCCGCTTGGAAGGGTGATCCAAGAAACATCGTATTCTTACAAAATGCAAACCATCCTAGTGGAATTGATGAGCATTTAAATAGCCCCCAAGGACACCGCGGCAGTTATACAAATGCAGGGAGGGGGCGCTTGATCGATCGTGTAAAAAGTGCTGTGAAGTTAGGTTCTTGTGGTTGATGAGTTAATTTTGGAGAAGAGTATGATTGATATAACAACCGCCGCGGACGAGTTGGTTAGGGTCCATAGCAAATATAGTCTGTCCGGAAATTTTCAGCGATGCGATCAAGTAGATGTGAAGTGGCCGCCCGCCCTCGCTCGCTCAGCTGAGTTGGATGCTTTTTTTAACGGTTATGAGCCGGTTGATGTAAAGATCGAAACAGGATTCACGCCGTTAAAGCTTTTTAGTCTTGAGTTCATTGAAAAAGGCCAAATGGGTTATAAGTGGATTGATCTGGGCTCAGGTACTAAGTTAAACGAAGATTGGGGGCGGTCTTTCGTAGTTGTAATGGATGACTCTGGTGGTGGGAAACCTGTGATTGCAGTCACGGATGTTAAATACACTCAGATTTTTGCTAGTTACAGTGCGGTTCCCCCTTTTAAGATATCAGACTCGCTAGCTGATTTTGTTTTTGCGTTGGCAAGACTGATTGATATAGTTTATGGTGAGTTCAATGTTTTTGATATTTCCGATGATGACGGTTTGAATTCATTGTTTGTCGAAAGGGTGAGCTCTGAGATATCTCCTATATTAGGTGAAGATAATTTTGAAAATTTTTTTGATTATTTTTATGGGTGAAATTAAGTTTTTTTACGATTTTTTGATGCGGTAACTAACGTTCTCTGTCGCTCTTTTAAAATACATTGAAAAAGTGGCTGCCAACATTGCCTCAGTCACTTCTCTATAGTAACCATCGACGTCAGTCGCAAATCCAAATACCTGTGGTGGAACACCCTGGCCCAGGTCGAGCGCTTCCAGGATTGCTCGGGTAAAACCACCACCTATCGCTTCGACGAACGCCAACACTTGGTCGCCGTCACCGACGCGTTGGGGCAGACCACCACACTGGAACGCAAACCCGACGGCGAAGTGCTGCGCATCCAGCACCCGGACGGCAGCGCCGAATCGTTCACCTACAACGCCCTCGGCCAGGTGCTGACGCACACCGACGGCAAGGGCCAGACCACCCGACTGCTGCGCACCGCCCGTGGCTTGCCGAGCAGCCGCCAGGACGCCAAGGGCCAGCGCATCCGCTACGAATACGACCCGGCGATTCGCCTGACTGCATTGGTCAACGAAAATAACGCGGCGTACCAGTTCGCCTACGATGCGTCTGACCGGTTGATCGAAGAAAAACGCATCGACAACCTGACACGGCGCTTCAGTTACAACCTGGGGGGGCATCTGACCCAGGTTGACGAAA
>NZ_JSAK01000057.1 GCF_000802965.1 Pseudomonas fluorescens
GTGTTCGCCGGCCCCTTACGCTCCAATCACATCGCCGTAGATCGAAGCTGCTAATTCTTCTCCGTTCGTGCGCCTGCGGTGTCATGATCGACTGCTCAGCGGCCCGATTTTCCGAGCGTGCCTGCCAGCGCGGAAGGTTCTGCCAATCGTTCAGGTTGTTCTGCCAGTAGCCCATAAATATCTGTTTCGTTGACCCACCTGTGCCGAAGCTTCGCCAGCCAGCCAGCCAGTTGAGTGACGTGAGTACGTTACTGATCTCATGATTGAGGGCGTCGGTTTCCTATTCGTGGATGCGTCTATAGCTCCGCCTTCGAATACCTTTTCAAAGATCTGCTGATCCAAATGGGTACGAAATGAACGTGCTCAACTGAGTATCGCTCGTTGTGCTTTCAAAGGAATAGTTACGATATTTCGCAGAGCATGCTCGTTAAGAGAGGTGTTAAAAGATGTGAGTATTAACTAGGCATGCGCATTACCGGAAGAGAGTGAACAGGACGTCTACTCCACCCGTTGCTTTAAAAAAGCAACGTAAGGTGGCATCAAGCCTATGAGTTACTAGTAGGTGTGGTACGGGAGTTTGGCGGTGAAGAGACGTTCTTCATTCATGATGGGAAGACATTCATGACTATATCGAGTGATCGATCAGCTTGGTGAATAGTGCGCCTTAGGTCGACTAAGGCGCTTTAATTTATCCATTCATAATTGTGCAATTAACGTAAGGGGCCGGCGAACAC
>NZ_JSAK01000058.1 GCF_000802965.1 Pseudomonas fluorescens
GTGTTCGCCGGCCCCTTACCGATATCGGAGTCGTTCGCACAGAAAATCAAGATAGAGCCGTTGTAGTTCAAGGCTGGGAGGCTAATGGAGGTCGGTTTTCCGTAGCCGTGGTTGCGGATGGCATCGGAGGTATGAGAGCGGGTGGCGCGTGCGCCTCTCTAGCTGTAAGTGGATTTATAGCTTCTATATGTGAATCCGCAAATTTTCGTGATTCATCATCAGATTGGATGATGAATGCAGCGCTGAGTGCAAACGAAGCGGTTTATAATAAATACTATGGCGATGGGGGGGCAACGCTAGTAGCCGCTCTAATACGACATGGCAAGGCTCCATGTTGGATGAGCGTTGGTGACAGCCGAGTCTATCTCGAAACCGAGCAAAAGCTTCAAAAGCTTTCGACAGATGACACTATTGCTGGACAATTAGGAAGAAACGCAATAGAGAGTCCCGAGCAAGGTAGGCTACTCCAGTTTGTAGGTATGGGGTCCGATCTTCAACCACATGTACATGAGCTTGAATCGAAACTATCTGGTAGGTTTATATTAGTTACAGACGGAATTCATTATTTAAGCAAGTACTCCTCGTGCATGGACAAAATTGTATCGATTGCTAGTGATTCCGGAGTCTGTGCTAAGCGGTTGCTAGAGCTGTCTAACTGGTGTGGCGGACATGATAATGCCAGTGTTGTGATAATTCCATTGTCTGACGAGGAGGACTCAATAAGTGCACCTAGCGCTGGATTTATTGAGATTTCGGATTCGTTTGGTGACGGACAATTCTTTTTAGGTGATTTAGCCTCTAGCTCGTTGCGTGATTACAGTAAAAGCCGGGTGTGTTGCCGCTGACCGAAAAC
>NZ_JSAK01000059.1 GCF_000802965.1 Pseudomonas fluorescens
GGCTGTCCCGTGTCGATGGTCACTGGCGAAGAACTTTTGACCCTGAGCGATGGTGTTCTCGACGGGGTTTTACCCTTCGAGTTCACCCGGCTCTATCGCACCAGCGCCGTAGAAATCGACAGCGGCCTCGGTTTCGGCTGGAGCCATTCGCTGGCCCATCGCCTGGAGCTTTCTGGCGACACGGTGATTTGGGTCGACCACGAAAACCGGCGCACGCCGTTTCCGTTGCCGAGCCTGACCCGCCCGGCCATTCACAACAGCCTGTCGCGGTCGGCGATTTACCTCGGTGATCAGCCGGAAGAACTGATCGTGGCGTTGGCCGGTGAGTCGGCGCGGTTCTTTCACTTTCTGAACGGGCGTTTGAGCGCCATCAGCGACGCCTATGGCAATCGTCTGACGCTGCAGCGCGATCTTTCCGACCGCGTGCTACGCCTCGACAACGGCGCCGGGCGCTGTTTGCTGCTGCGTTACGAGCGTCAGCACCTGATCGGCGTCGACTACCAGCGCTTTCACCTCGCCGACGACCAGGCGCCGGCCTGGCACACCGAGCAGACGCTGGTCACTTATGGCTACGACGCGCGCGGGCGGTTGATCGCCGCAACCAACGCTGCCGG
>NZ_JSAK01000006.1 GCF_000802965.1 Pseudomonas fluorescens
AGAATCTCCCACAGTTTGATCTGCGGTGCTTGATATTTCTGTTTGATACCCGCGATGGTTCTGGTATTTGATTGAGCCTTTCCCTCCGGCAAAAGGATTTCCTCATGAGCTACCGCACGCTGGGTCATTCGGGTTTGCAGGTGTCCACCCTGACCCTGGGCACCATGATGTTCGGCGAACAGACCAGCACCGAAGATTCCCTGCGGATCATCGACAAGGCCTGGGATCAGGGCATCAATTTCATCGACACTGCCGACGTTTACACCAACGGCCACTCCGAAGAAATCGTCGGCGAAGCCATCGCCAGTCGCCGCCACGAATGGGTGCTGGCGACCAAGGTCGGCTTCGGTCCGGTGGACGGCGTGCCGAACCGCAGCGGCTTGAGCCGCAAGCACATCTTCAACGGCATCGACGCCAGCCTGACGCGCCTGGGTACCGACTATCTCGACATCTACTACCTGCACCGCGAAGACCACAACACGCCGCTGGAAGTGACGGTGTCGGCCATTGGCGATCTGATTCGCCAAGGCAAGATCCGTTACTGGGGCTTGTCGAACTATCGGGGCTGGCGCATCGCAGAGGTGATTCGCATCGCCGACAAACTCGGGGTCGACCGTCCCGTCATCAGCCAGCCGCTGTACAACATCGTCAATCGCCAGGCTGAAACCGAACAGATCACCGCCGCGCAAAACTACGGCCTTGGCGTCGTGCCTTACAGCCCGTTGGCGCGCGGTGTGCTCAGCGGCAAGTACGCGCCCGATGTAAAACCGGACGCCAATAGCCGGGCCGGACGCGCCGACAAGCGCATCCTGGAAACCGAATGGCGCGTGGAATCCTTGCGCATCGCTCAGCAAATCCAGCAATACACCCAGGAGCGTGGCGTCGGCATTGTTGAATTCGCGATCGCGTGGGTTCTCAACAACAGCGCCGTCACCTCGGCCATCGTCGGCCCGCGCACCGAAAAACAGTGGGATGCCTACACTAAGGCGCAGGCGGTGAAGATTACGGCTGAAGATGAAGCGTTTATCGATTCGCTGGTGACACCGGGGCATGCCTCGACACCGGGGTTCAACGACGTGAGTCATTTTGTGTCGGGCCGTAAACCACGCGCTAACTGAAGCAACACAAAACCCACTGTAGGAGCGAGCCTGCTCGCGATGGCGGTACTACATTCAACAGAGATGTTGATTGGAAGATCGCTATCGCGAGCAGGCTCGCTCCCACAAGGTCCGTGTTGATTGATCGTTCAATACTCGTCTGAAATCTGTGGGAGCTAGCCTGCTAGCGATAGCAGATTCACATTCAACATCAATGTTGGCTGATTCACCGCCATCGCGAGCAGGCTCACTCCTACAGGGTTTTGAGTCCTGGCAGCAATGTTGAAAATATCGATCAACCGGCCAATATTCAGCACAAAAACCACGTATCCTCCGCAGCCCGTTTTACCGTCTACTTCGCGAGGACAGTTTGTCTAAAGGTATCGCTTTATCGGTCACAGCCTCGGTGCTGTTTGCCGTCATGTATTACTACACATCGCTGCTCACCCCCTTGAGCGGCGTGGAAATTTTTGGCTGGCGGATGTTGCTGACCGTGCCGTGCATGACGGTGTTCATGGTCGTGTCCGGGGAATGGAAACGGGTGGCCGAGATTGTGCGACGCGTCATGGCCAAGCCAAAACTGATGGCCGCCCTGATCGCCTCCTCTGCGCTGCTCGGCGTGCAACTCTGGCTGTTCATGTGGGCGCCGCTCAATGGCTACAGCCTGGATGTGTCGCTGGGTTATTTCCTGTTGCCGCTGACCATGGTTCTGACCGGCCGGCTCGCCTATGGCGAACGCCTGTCTTACCTGCAAAAGATTGCCGTGTTTTTCGCCTGCCTCGGCGTCATCAATGAGCTGTATCAGGTCGGCGGTTTTTCCTGGGCGACCTTGCTGGTGTGCATTGGCTATCCAACCTATTTCGTCCTGCGCAAGCGTCTGGCAACGGACAACCTCGGCGGGTTATGGATGGACATGGCCCTGACGCTGCCCGTGGCATTCTGGTTCGTGCAGAGCGGTGAACAAGGCTTCAACGTGTTTGATCAGCACCCGTGGCTGTCGCTGCTGATCCCGTTGCTTGGCGTAATCAGCGCCTCGGCGTTGGTGGTCTACATCATCGCCAGCCGCTTGCTGCCGTTCAGCCTGTTCGGGTTGTTGAGCTACGTCGAACCGGTGCTGTTGCTTGGCGTTGCGTTGTTGCTGGGGGAAAGTATCAAGGCAGGAGAATGGCTGACCTACATTCCGATCTGGATGGCGGTGCTGGTGTTGATGTTTGAAGGGTTCAAGCATTTGATGCGGCAGCGCAGGCCTTAAAAACAAAAAATCGCAGGCTGCGGCAGCTCCTACATGGGTTTTACATTCCCCTGTAGGAGCTGCCGCAGGCTGCGATCTTTTGATCTTTACCAAGAATCAGTCGGTAGAAAGAACACCACGACGAACCTGATCACGCTCGATCGATTCGAACAACGCCTTGAAGTTGCCCTCACCGAAACCATCGTCGCCTTTGCGCTGGATGAATTCAAAGAACACCGGCCCCATCAGGGTTTCCGAGAAGATCTGCAGCAGCAGGCGCTTGTCGCCTGACTCGGACGAACCGTCCAGCAAAATGCCCCGCGCTTGCAGTTCGCCTACTGGCTCGCCGTGGTTCGGCAAACGGCCTTCGAGCATTTCGTAGTAGGTGTCCGGCGGCGCGGTCATGAAGCGCATGCCGATGCTTTTCAGGTGATCCCAGGTCTTGATCAGGTCATCGGCCAGGAAAGCAACGTGCTGGATGCCCTCGCCGTTGAACTGCATCAGGAACTCTTCGATCTGCCCGGCGCCCTTGGACGACTCTTCGTTCAACGGGATGCGGATCATGCCGTCCGGCGCGGTCATCGCCTTGGAGGTCAGGCCGGTGTATTCGCCCTTGATGTCGAAGTAGCGGATCTCGCGGAAGTTGAACAGCTTCTCGTAGAAGTTCGCCCAGTAGGCCATGCGCCCACGGTACACGTTGTGGGTCAGGTGATCGATGATCTTCAGACCGGCACCGACCGGGTTGCGGTCAACGCCTTCAATGAACACGAAGTCGATGTCATAGATCGAGCTGCCTTCACCGAAACGGTCGATCAGGTACAGCGGCGCGCCGCCAATGCCTTTGATCGCCGGCAGGTGCAGCTCCATCGGGCCGGTTTCGATGTGGATCGGCTGGGCGCCGAGTTCCAGGGCACGCTTGTAGGCTTTTTGCGAATCCTTGACCCGGAACGCCATGCCACACACCGACGGACCATGCTCGGCGGCGAAGTACGAGGCTACGCTGTTCGGTTCGTTGTTGAGGATCAGGTTGATCGCGCCCTGGCGATACAGGTGCACGTCTTTGGAGCGGTGGGTCGCCACCTTGGTGAAGCCCATGATCTCGAAGATCGGCTCCAGGGTGTTCGGGGTTGGCGATGCGAATTCGATGAACTCAAAGCCCATCAAGCCCATTGGGTTTTCGTATAAATCTGCCATTTTGGCGCCTCATCATGCTTTTAGAATTAACAAATGTCAGTTGCTAGCAATGCTGAGACCGGTGGGTGGCGCGCAGGAGATGCCCCGCACGCTGCGGGCGAGGAAGTCACCGTAGATCAATTGGAACCCAAATATCTTCATTGTCGACCCAAGGCTCTTGCGGGCGAGGCTTCTGCTGCCAGAAGACGATTATTCTTGTATGCGTAACCTGATTCTACACAGCGTAACTTGGTTTGTCCGCCTTCTGTATCAAATCCCCTTTTTCACTGCCTGCGCAAGGGGTTTGTCGCAGAGGAAAATCCCCGCCAGGATCAGCCCTCCTCCCAGGCATATCGCAGGCCTTGCTCAGGCCTTGTTCATATGTCGCCACAGGTTTGTGCGGTCCGGAGATTTCGGTATGACGTATCATTCGACTCATACCGATCAAGTTGCTGTCGTTGACCAGCGTTCAGTCTGCCCGGCGACACCGGCCTTCTTCAAACTCGCCGCGCACCAGAATTACTGATGAACGGCAAATTGACCAAGCGCCAACTATCATGGCTCGTACCTGAACTCTTTTTGGGGGGCGTCGTGACCTGCCAGCATTTGAGAGCCCGACTTCATTTACACAGGTTTCGCAAATGCCACTGAAATCCACACGCCGAAAACACAGCACAAAGGTGGCTATCACGCTGTTGAGCGGCTTGCTCCCGGTGATGCTCGGATTTGCCATCCTTTATATGCAGGCCGAACGCGTACTCGACCACAGCACTCGACACACCGCTGAAGAAGCCATACGCCAGTTCGACCTGATGCTCGACAATACGGCTCAGGCTGCGCGTGAATTACTGCCGTTGGCGGGGCAAAGTTGCCTCGACGTCAACCTGGCCTTGCGCGAACAAGTCACCCGTCGCCCCTTCGTGCGCTCGACCAATCTGGTGTGGGACAACACCATCTACTGCAGTTCCTTGTTCGGCGACATCGACGAAAAGATTACGCCCGGTGACTACACCCAAGGCCAGTTGCTGCTGATGAAGGGCAACCCGGTCACGCCCGATACCGCGCTGCTGGTCTATCGACTTGGCGATGGCAAACAAGGCGCAATGAGTGCGCTGGACGGTTACCACCTGAGCAATGTTTTACGCCTGATTGGTCGCCAGACATTGTTGGTATTGGAAGTCGGCCCCCATTGGCTGAGCGCCGACGGCAAGTTTCACGCCGACGCCCTGCCTACGTTTCCCGTCGCGCAAAACAACCTCGCATCCGCACGTTATGCCTTTAGCGTGGCGGCCGGTTTTCCCGAAGGGGAAATCTGGCGTTACATGAGCCGTGAGTATCCGCCACTGTTCAGTTTGTTGATCTTTTTCGGCGTGCTTGCCGGATCGATCGGATACTTTTTACAGAAACGCACATCGTCCCCCAGCCATGAAATGCAGCGGGCGCTGGAAGCAGCGGAATTCATTCCGTATTTTCAACCGGTTGTGCACGGCGACAGCAAAAAGTGGTCGGGCATGGAAGTGTTGATGCGCTGGAAGCATCCGCAAGAAGGCCTGGTTCGCGCCGATCTGTTCATTCCATTTGCCGAACACTCCGGTCTGATCGTGCCAATGACTCGCTCGATCATGCAGCAAACCGCCCAGTTGTTTGCACCGCTGTCCGCGTCTTTCGAAGAACCCTTTCATATCGGGATCAACATCACTGCCAGTCATTGCCAGAACCTGGAACTGGTGAAGGATTGCCGGGCGTTTCTAGATGCGTTCGCCCCCGGCTCTATCCATCTGGTGCTGGAATTGACCGAGCGCGAACTGATTGAACCCACGGACCTAACCCATCAACTCTTCGAGCAACTTCATGAAATGGGCGTGAAGATCGCCATCGACGACTTCGGCACCGGTCATTCCAGCCTTGGCTACTTGCGTCAGTTCAATGTCGACTTCCTGAAAATCGACCAGACCTTCGTCGCCATGATCGGCATCGATACCCTGTCCAGCCACATTCTGGACAGCATCATCGAACTCGCGGCCAAGCTCGACCTGGCAATGGTTGCCGAAGGTGTGGAAACCCAAGAGCAAAGTGATTACCTGTCCGCTCATAACGTTAATTTCTTGCAAGGTTATCTTTACGGCAAACCGATGCCTGGCGCGGAATTCATTAGTGCATTAAGCGACCATTAACTAGCGATTTTATGTGACGAGACAACGATATACGCACCAAATTGAATCAAAAGACTACACTTGTTACATGAAGAAAAAGTCATGATTTACTCTTGGCCAATTAACTACTACAATTTTTCATGCCTGCGATAATTTGGCAGGTGAGCCATTATCACCGAGTCGCTACAAGGCTCTTGGCTTATAGCTTTGTTTGCGGTTGGTTTCAGCCAAACACACTATTGGAGTAAAGATATTGTCCAGACTCGCTGAATTTCGTGCAGCTGAAAAGGCCCTTCAAGAACAGCTCAAGCAGCTTGAATCCCTGAAGAACGATGCCGGGCTCAAGAAAGAAATCGAATTCGAAGAAAAGCTCCAGGGGCTGATGAAAACCTACGGCAAAAGCCTGCGCGACATCATCGCCATTCTCGATCCGAACCCGGCAAAATCCGGTCTGCAACAGGCCGCTGCGCCTAAAACCCGTCGCGCTCGCGTGGTCAAGGTTTATCAGAACCCGCACACCGGTGAACTGATCGAAACCAAGGGCGGTAACCATCGCGGCCTGAAAGCCTGGAAGGAACAATACGGTGCCGCCACCGTCGACTCCTGGCTGCGCGGCTAACCACTCGCGCTGAAAAAACAAAGCCCTGCCAATGCAGGGCTTTTTCATGAACACCATCTAAATGCAACGATGTGGGTCGATCAACTCGCTACTTGCCGACCAACTTTGTGCTTAACCCTTTCGGGTATCTAAATATTTCAGCATGAGCTGAAAACCACTGCCATTGAAGTCTTCAACTAAAGTTTCAAGCCGTTACGGGCCGCCTCTATTTCGTCCTGGCTGGCCTTATAAGCCTGCGCCTGCCCCGCGTAGGAAAGAACGTAGGCTTTATCGCCATCCACTGCGGCGACCAATGTTTGAGAGAGCACGTGACGACCGTTTTGCGTGATGGTGCAGGTTGTTTCCAGCGCCGATAAGCGGCTTAAGGTAGCCGAATGAATCTTGTTGCAGGCACTTTGATATCCGCCCTGAAAGAAGTCTTTCTGCACCGACTTGCGCATCTCCAGTAACACGCCTTCGAGGTTTACCTGATGACCACTTTCGACCTGGGTCATGGTCAACTCCATGACCATCACAGGCGTACCACCCTGGTCGTTTTTCACTGCTCGCTGACGGCTGACCGTAGAAGCGGCATCACCTTGCGGAACCTCTTCGACCTGCCAGCCAGCTGGCCACGTAATGACTGGTACATCGGCGTGAGCGCTGACAGCGACTGAGAGCACACCCACCAGGACGAACAGCGTTTTACAGAATCGAATCATTGCCATGCACACCCACCCATTAAGCCCTGAAGTCTGAGCCTCGACCGACCGTCAGGCAATAGCCGACGGTTTTGGTTTGGTGATGTCAGAGCCCTTGCGTATCATTGTCGCCATTCGTTAGCCCCACTTATTTTCCGGAGGGCCCATGAGCCTGCAAGAATTGAACACCTTCCCCGGCGTCACCGCACAACCGGACACCGCGACGCAGAAGTTTGTCTTCAACCACACCATGCTGCGGGTCAAGGACATCACAAAGTCCCTGGACTTCTACACGCGCATCCTGGGTTTCTCGCTGGTGGAAAAACGCGACTTCCCGGAAGCGGAATTCAGCCTGTACTTTTTGGCGCTGGTCGACAAAAACCAGATCCCGGCCGATGCCGCCGCTCGCACCGAGTGGATGAAATCGATCCCCGGCATTCTCGAACTGACCCATAACCATGGCACCGAGAACGACGCGGATTTCGCCTACCACAACGGCAACACCGACCCGCGCGGCTTCGGCCACATCTGTATTTCGGTGCCCGACATCGTTGCTGCGTGTGAGCGTTTTGAAGCACTGGGCTGCGACTTCCAGAAGCGCTTGACCGATGGCCGCATGAAGAGCCTGGCGTTCATCAAGGACCCGGATGCCTATTGGGTCGAAATCATCCAGCCAGCGCCGCTGTAAGACGTCCCGTAGGAGCCGGCTTGCTGGCGATGGCGATTTCAAGGACGCCATCGCCAGCAAGCCGGCTCCTACAGAGCGCAGATACGAAAAAACCCCATGATCACTCATGGGGTTTTTTGTTTTCAGCGCCCGGGTTTATGCCGGGGCCGAGGTCCGGATCAAGTGGTCGAATGCGCTGAGGGAAGCCTTGGCGCCCTCGCCCACCGCGATCACGATCTGCTTGTACGGCACGGTGGTGACGTCGCCAGCAGCGAACACACCCGGCATCGAGGTTTCACCGCGAGCATCAACGATGATCTCGCCACGTGGCGACAACTCGATGGTGCCCTTGAGCCAATCGGTATTGGGCAACAGACCGATCTGCACGAAGATCCCTTCCAGCTCAATGGTACGCAGTTCGTCGCTCTGACGATCCTTGTAACGCAGGCCGTTGACCTTCTGCCCGTCGCCCGTCACTTCAGTGGTTTGCGCACTGGTGATCACGGTGACGTTTGGCAGGCTGTGCAACTTGCGCTGCAACACCGCATCGGCACGCAGCTGTACATCGAACTCCAGCAGCGTGACATGGGACACGATACCGGCCAGGTCGATGGCCGCTTCAACGCCGGAGTTACCGCCGCCAATCACCGCCACGCGCTTGCCCTTGAACAGCGGTCCGTCGCAGTGCGGGCAGTACGCCACGCCCTTGTTGCGGTATTCCTGCTCACCCGGCACGTTCATTTCACGCCACCGGGCGCCGGTCGCCAGGATCACGGTCTTGGCTTTCAGTTTGGCGCCACTGGCGAAGTGGACTTCATGCAGCTCGCCTGCTTTGCCTGGCACCAACTTATCGGCACGTTGCAGGTTCATGATGTCTACGTCGTATTGCTTGACGTGTTCTTCCAGCGCGACCGCCAGCTTCGGCCCTTCGGTTTCCTGCACCGAGATGAAGTTTTCGATGGCCATGGTGTCCAGCACCTGCCCACCAAAACGCTCAGCCGCGACACCGGTACGAATGCCTTTACGAGCGGCATAAATCGCCGCCGAAGCACCGGCCGGGCCACCGCCGACAACCAGCACATCAAAGGCTTCTTTGGCGCTGATTTTCTCGGCCTGGCGCTCGATGCCGCTGGTGTCGATCTTGGCGAGGATTTCTTCCAGGCCCATGCGACCCTGGCCGAAGTTCACGCCGTTGAGGTAGATGCTAGGCACCGCCATGATCTGGCGCTCATCGACTTCAGCCTGAAATAGCGCGCCGTCGATGGCGACGTGGCGGATGTTCGGGTTCAGTACGGCCATCAGGTTCAACGCCTGGACCACGTCCGGGCAGTTCTGGCAGGACAGCGAGAAGTAAGTCTCGAAGCTGAATTCGCCTTTTAGCGAACGGATTTGTTCAATGACTTCGACACTCGCCTTCGAAGGGTGGCCGCCGACTTGCAGCAAGGCCAGCACCAACGAAGTGAATTCGTGGCCCATCGGGATGCCGGCAAAACGCAGACTGATGTCGGCTCCCGGGCGATTGATCGAGAACGATGGCTTGCGTGCATCGTCACCGTTATCGAGCAAAGTAATCTGGGTGGAAAGACTGGCAACGTCTTTCAACAGTTCAAGCATTTCCTGGGATTTCGCACCGTCGTCGAGGGAGGCAACGATCTCGATCGGCTGGGTGACCCGTTCCAGGTACGATTTCAACTGGGCTTTAAGATTGGCGTCCAACATACGGGCGATTTCCTTTGTATTCACAGACATAAAAAAACGCCCGAGCGAATCTCGCCCGGGCGTTTTTATTGGGCGGTGCAGCTTGCTTAGAAGGTGCGGAAGTCCGCCCTGATGAAGCGCGTCACAGACTTAGATCTTGCCGACCAGGTCCAGGGACGGAGCCAGAGTGGCCTCGCCTTCTTTCCACTTGGCTGGGCAAACCTGGCCTGGGTGAGCAGCGACGTACTGGGCAGCCTTGATTTTGCGCAGCAGTTCGGAAGCGTCACGACCCACACCACCGTCGTTCAGTTCGACGATTTTGATCTGGCCTTCAGGGTTGATCACGAAGGTGCCACGGTCAGCCAGGCCTGCTTCTTCGATCAGCACGTCGAAGTTGCGGGAGATAGCGTGAGTCGGGTCGCCGATCATGGTGTACTGGATTTTGCCGATGGCTGGCGAAGTGTTGTGCCAGGCAGCGTGAGCAAAGTGAGTGTCGGTGGAAACGCTGTAGATCTCGACGCCCAGTTTCTGGAATGCGTCGTAGTTGTCAGCCAGGTCTTCCAGTTCGGTTGGGCAGACGAAGGTGAAGTCGGCTGGGTAGAAGAAAACCACAGACCACTTGCCTTTCAGGTCAGCGTCCGAGACTTTTACGAAGTCGCCATTTTTGAATGCATCAGCTTTGAACGGTTTAACTTGGCTGTTGATGATAGGCATCGTTGACTCTCCGTCAGGGGTTAAGAAGTTGATGGAGAGAACTTTACCCACTCGACGGACGGTTGGCTCATTGGCAAACCTCATGCCGCTGATTGGCTTTCGCTATTAGCCATCAGTATTAATAGAAGAAAACCGTATTTACGACTCCAGTGGTTTTTCTGCGAGGCGAGTCATGCCAAGAAACGGACTGGCTTCGATGTAGCGCATGGCAGACTTCATGTCCTTCCAGCCGACGTAGCTCATCAACGACTTCAAGTCCCAACCGCTTTGATGTGCCCACGAGGCAAAACCGCGTCGCAGGGAGTGACTGGTGTAGTGCTCGGCCGCAATGCCTGCGCGCTCCAGCGCCTGACGCAACAAAGGAATCACGCTGTTGGCGTGCAGCCCCTCCTCGCTCAAATGCCCCCAACGGTCTATGCCGCGGAACACCGGACCGCGGACCAGCGCAGCCTCGGTGATCCATTCGATGTAGGCCTGCACCGGACACAATCGTTGCAGCGCAGGCGTCTGGTAGGTTTTGCCGAGATTTTCCCGGTCGCCTTTGCTACGCGGCAAGTACAGCGTGATGCCGGAACCTGCGCGCACTTCAACGTGCTCAATCTGCACACGGCATAACTCATCGCTGCGAAAGCCACGCCAGAAGCCCAGAAGGATCAACGCCGCGTCGCGCCTGGCCCGCAACAATCCCGGCCGATCACCTTGCTGCCTGGCGGTTTGTGCTTCCTGCTCCAGCCAGGCGACCACTTGCTCCAGATGTTGCAGTTGCAGGGGCTCGGCCTGTTTCTCCTGGGCCGGATGCAATGCACGAATGCCCTTGAACACCTTGCGCACCACCGGCGCCTTGGTGGGATCGGCAAAGCCCTGGCTGTTGTGCCACTGCGCCAGCGCCGACAAGCGCAGCTTCAAGGTATTGATCGACAACACGCCCGCATGAGCGACCAGATAGCGCGCCACGCTGTCTCCGGTTGCTGGCAGGAATCCACCCCAACTCACCTCGAAGTGTTCAATGGCCGCGCGATAACTGCGACGGGTGTTGTCGCGGGTCGCGGCGTGTAGATATCGATCCAGATCGCTCATGGGGATGACCTTGCGGAGACCCCTGTAGGAGCTGCCGCAGGCTGCGATCTTTTGACTTTGCTTTTTGGGGAAAATCAAAAGATCGCAGCCTGCGGCAGCTCCTACAGGGTGTTGTGTACGGATATAGGGCAACAGGTGCGGCAAAACAGCTATCACACGGGGTAATACCAGTATATCCCGCGTTAATAACACTCTGTATCTAAGTTTTAACAATGAATGGTACAATGTGTATTCGAATAGTACGTACCACACAGAAAAATCGTAGGAGAAATCATGGCCCGTGGCGGCGTTAACAAAGCAGTGGTTCAAGCCGCGCGTCTGGCGATTCTCGCCCGTGGCGAAAACCCGAGCATCGATGCAGTACGGATCGAAATGGGCAATACCGGCTCGAAAACCACCATTCATCGCTACTTGAAAGAACTGGGCGACGTCGCTCAACCGGCCGAAACCGAGCCTGCGGAACTGATCGACGATGAGTTGCTGGCATTGGTTTCGCGCCTGGCGCAGCGCCTCAAGGAACAGGCACAAGAACCCATCGACCAGGCCCGCGAGCAGTTCGAAACGCAAAGAAAAGAACTGGAAGCCCGACTGCATCAAGCCGAGCAAGCCAACACGCAGTTGCAGCAGCATTACGAGCTGCAGAGTCTGGCGCTGACCCAGGAATCCGAGGCACTGCAAAGCACCCGCTCTACCCTGCAGACCGAGCAAACCCGCAATGCCGGACTGAACCAGGCACTGGCCGATTTCGAATTACGCTTGCAAGACAAGGACGAGCAGATCCGCTCGCTTGAAGAGAAACACCTGCATGCACGGGAGGCACTTGAGCACTACCGCAATGCCGTCAAAGAGCAGCGCGAGCAGGAACACAGTCGCCATGAAAGCCAGGTGCAACAGTTGCAGATGGAAGTGCGCCAGGCTCAGCAAAGCGCGCTGGTGCGCCAGGACGAAATCACCCAATTGCACCGCGACAACGAGCGCCTGCTGACCGAAAACCGGGGAACGCTACGCGAACTGAGCCTGCTGCAAGAGCAACTCAAGCAGAGCAACAATCGTCAGGATCAGCTACTGGAGCAAACCACCCGGGTCGACGGCGAACGCACCCTCCTCCAGGAACGCTTGCGCGTCGCCCTGCTGGAAAGTCAGTCGCTCAAACAGAACATCGACGAACAGTCGCAGATCAATAAATCACTGGAAATTGAATTGGCGAAGACCCAGTCAGAACTGGAAGAAAGCGTGCGTCTGGCGGCTGCCATTGCGACAGCGCCAGACAATGCCAAGGACGATTAACCGGCGACCGGGGTCCGCATGGTGACAAACTCTTCGGCTGCCGTCGGGTGCACCCCGATGGTTTCGTCGAAGTGGCGCTTGGTGGCACCGGCTTTCAGCGCAATCGCCAGCCCCTGGACGATTTCACCCGCCTCCGGACCGACCATGTGGCAACCCAACACCTTGTCGGTCTTGGCGTCCACCACCAGCTTCATCAGCGTGCGCTCCTGGCATTCAGTCAGGGTCAGCTTCATCGGGCGGAAACGGCTTTCGAAGACCACGACATCGTGCCCGGCATCGCGCGCCTCTTCTTCGGTCAAGCCGACGGTGCCAATGGTCGGTATGCTGAACACTGCCGTCGGGATCATTTTGTAGTCCACCGGACGATACTGCTCAGGCTTGAATAAACGACGAGCGACTGCCATGCCCTCAGCCAACGCCACCGGCGTCAATTGAACTCGACCGATTACATCGCCCAGGGCCAGGATCGAAGGCTCGGCGGTTTGATACTGCTCATCGACCTCAACAAAGCCTTTCTTGTCGAGTTTCACCCCGGTATTTTCCAGGCCCAGGTTGTCCAGCATCGGACGGCGTCCGGTGGCGTAGAACACGCAATCGGCTTCGAGCTGGCGACCATCCTTGAGCGTGACCTTCAGGCTGCCATCGGCTTGTTTGTCGATACGCTCAATGTCGGCATTGAATTGCAGATCCATGCCGCGCTTGGTCAGCTCTTCCTGCAAATGCTTGCGCACGGAACCGTCGAAGCCACGCAGGAACATTTCACCGCGATACAGCAACGTGGTCTGCGCGCCCAAGCCGTGGAAGATCCCGGCGAACTCGACGGCGATATAACCACCACCCACCACCAGCACACGCTTGGGCAGCTCTTTAAGGAAGAACGCCTGATTGGAGCTGATCGCGTGCTCATGTCCCGGAATCTCCGGAATCAACGGCCAGCCACCAGTGGCGATCAGGATGTTCTTGGCAGTGTGGCGCTCGCCATTGATCTCGACGGTATGCGGGTCGACGATCTTGGCGTGCCCTTCATGCAAGGTCACGCCGCTGTTGACCAGCAGGTTGCGGTAAATACCGTTCAGGCGATTGATCTCGCGGTCCTTGTTGGCGATCAGCGTCGCCCAATCGAACTGCGCTTCGTCCAGACTCCAGCCAAAACCGGAAGCCTGCTCAAAGTCTTCGGCAAAGTGCGCACCGTAGACCAGCAACTTTTTCGGCACACAGCCAACGTTCACGCAAGTACCACCCAGGTAGCGGCTCTCGGCCACCGCCACCTTCGCGCCGAAACCGGCCGAAAATCGTGCAGCGCGCACACCACCAGAACCGGCACCAATCACATAAAGGTCAAAATCGTAGGCCATTTTCAATCTCCTCGGCAGGCCAACAGCATACCTGCGGACGGCCGCTGAGCAAGCATTGTGCTGAAAAGCTCGGACTGTAAGATGCGCGACCCAATTCTAGCTTTCGATCAATGGACCTCTGCGGATTGCATTTTCGGTGTCCGCAGAGTGCGCCAGGCAATCAGAATCGCAATAACCGCCAAACCGAACGTCACCCACGAAACCAAACCGATTCCACCTTCAAATGCCCTTCCCGCCTGCGCCATCAACTCACTTGCTTGATCACCCGACAAGTCTGCCGCCACATGATAGGCGCCAGACAGCGTCTCGCTCGCCAGCATCATCTGCACTTCGCTCAGGAACCCCGGAAGCTGCAATGCGCCGCGATAGTAGGCGGTAACGACGCCACCGAGCACTGTCGTCCCCAAAACTACGCCCACTTCATAGGCCGTTTCGCTAATGGCCGACGCGGCACCCGCCTTAGCCGGTGGCGCGGCTGACAAAATCACATCATTGGACACCGTCGCGATCGCGCCCACGCCAATATTCAGCAAGGCAAAAGCCACCACCAGAACGATCAGGCTACTGCCCATGCTGGCGACGAGCAAAAACGCCGCTCCAGCAAACGCCAACAAAATCGGAATCAGAACATGCACCTGTAATCGCTGAGCGACAGGTACGACCGCCATCCCCACTACAATCGCCATGATCTGACCTGGCACCAACGCGAGGCTGGCACTCAACGGCGACATCTTAAGAACGATCTGCAGGAACTGAGTGGTAAAAAATACGAAGCCGACGAGAAACGCGAGACTCATCAAATTGATCAGGACCGATCCGCTAAAAGTGCCACTGCGGAACAGACTCAGATCCATCAGCGGCACCGACAGTCGTAACTGCCGACGTACAAACATCCAGCCCGCAACCGTGCCTACTGCAAATGCTGTCAGCGCCATCCAGTCGATACCATTACTGGCGCTGTGTTTAATGCCATAAACAATGGCACCAAGAGCCACCATCGATTGCAGGATGCTTATCGGATCAAAAGCCCCTGAAGCATCTCGCTCGGATTCGGGCAACAACAGTGGCCCCAATACCAGCAGTGGCACCAACACGGGCACCGCCAAGAGGAAAATCGCCCCCCAACTGAAGAACTCCAGCAATACCCCACCGACTACAGGACCGAGTGCCGATCCTACCGTCAATGTAGTAGCCCATATCGCGACCGCTAATCTCCGCTCTTCTCGATCCTCGAACACCGAACGTATCAATGCCAAAGTCGAGGGCATCAACATTGCACCGAAAACACCCATACAAGCTCGCCCGGCAATCAGTTGCGTGGCGGTATTGGAATACGCGGTTAGCACCGACACAATCGCAAAACCCAACGACCCAGCCAGCAATAACTTACGATGACCGATTCGATCTCCCAAACTACCCATCGACACCAGCAATCCCGCCAATACCAGCGAATAAGCATCGATCATCCACAGTTGCTGGCTGGCAGTCGGGCGCAGGGCCTCCGCGATTTTGGGTAGCGCGAATCCAAGTACCGTATTGTCAATTGTTACCAGCAATACAGGCAGCATCAGTATGCTTAGGCCCAACCATCGACTTGATTTCCCTTCCCGTTTTGCATTAACCGGTACATCCATCAGCAAAACTCCCTATTGCCAGCGAAATATCAACAGGGGGAATTCGAATTACCCCCATTATTGAATCCTTGGCACTCCTTTGCCAAAGCCTGTTGAGCGGCATTAATTGCGCAGAGAGATCTGTCCGACAATGAAAAAAGTATTTCCTGCTGGAAACACTTTGTCTGGAGCACGACTAATCGGCCGGCATTGGGGTTAGCTTTCTTCATGGAAGCCAGATAGCACAGACAGCAAAAAACCTGTAAGAGCTGCCGCAGGCTGCGATCTTTTGATCTTGCTTTCAAGAATCAAAGTCAAAAGATCGCAGCCTTCGGCAGCTCCTACAGGGGAGTGCGTATAACAGGGGGATAGCTCGGCTCGCAGGTCCGCTCGGTTGCTGTTGCGGTGCACGTTCTTTCGAGAGCCCGGACCTCCATCAAGAAGGCCAAAAAAAACCCCGAACAAGTCGGGGTTTTCGATTCACACAAGCAAACTATCAGTAAGCCTTGCCAGTCTTGTAGAAGTTCTCGAAGCAGAAGTTGGTCGCGTCGATGTAGCCTTCAGCGCCACCGCAGTCGAAACGCTTGCCTTTGAACTTGTAGGCCATGACGCAGCCGTTCTGGGCTTGTTTCATCAGGGCGTCGGTGATCTGGATTTCGCCGCCCTTGCCTGGCTCGGTTTGTTCGATCAGGTCGAAGATGTCCGGGGTCAGGATGTAGCGACCGATGATGGCCAGGTTCGACGGCGCATCTTCTGGCTTTGGTTTTTCAACCATGCTGTGTACGCGGTAGATGTCGTCGCGGATCATCTCGCCGGCGATAACGCCGTACTTGTTGGTCTCTTGCGGATCGACTTCCTGGATGGCCACGATCGAGCAGCGGAACTGTTTGTACAGCTTGACCATTTGGGTCAGTACGCCGTCGCCTTCGAGGTTGACGCACAAGTCGTCCGCCAGCACCACGGCGAACGGTTCGTCGCCGATCAGCGGACGGCCGGTCAGGATGGCGTGGCCCAGGCCTTTCATTTCGGTCTGGCGGGTGTAGGAGAACGAGCAGTTGTCGAGCAGCTTGCGGATGCCGACCAGGTATTTTTCCTTGTCGGTGCCCTTGATCTGGTTTTCCAGCTCGTAGCTGATGTCGAAATGGTCTTCCAGGGCGCGCTTACCACGGCCGGTGACGATCGAGATTTCGGTCAACCCGGCATCCAGTGCTTCTTCAACGCCGTACTGGATCAGTGGCTTGTTTACCACCGGCAGCATTTCTTTGGGCATGGCTTTAGTCGCTGGCAGGAAGCGAGTACCGTAACCGGCTGCTGGGAACAAGCATTTCTTGATCATATAAGTCCTTGAAAGGGCTGTGTGTACGAGTTTCGGCGCAGTCTAATCAGGCGGCGTGCACCTTACAATGCCCCGCGCTGGCTAACCGATGCCATCATAGAGAAATATTCTCGCGGATAGTTCCGCAGATCGAGTAGCCGCCCGTTATTGATAGCAGAGACCGGCAGACTTGCACGCTTTGTCATCGCAACAGGCAATCGCACCACCATACGCCCATCGGCACCCGCTGCGTGAATTTGGCGCTATCATGGCGCAATTGAACCAGCCAACGAGGCAAATAGATGTCGGAAGCAAAGAGCGTCAACGGGTACTTGATCAACAAGGCAAAGGACGGCCAATGGGCGATATGCAACGCTGCAGGCGAGAATGTCGCCGGATCGTTTCCGACTGAAGCCATGGCGATCGAAGTGGCGGCCGTGCTGGAACTGGAGCACCCAGAACCTAAACGACGCGGCAAGGACAAGACCTGATCGACACCTGACATGCCCAAAAGCCCTGCCCTCGCGCAGGGCTTTTTTGTGAAAGTGAGCAGGAAGTGGCCTTTCGCTATAACCTTTTGCTCACGGCGCTGTCACAGGCTTTGCCCACCCCTTTGCGACGACAACGACATGACTAAATTTTTGCCACTGATTGCGGTATTGGCCCTGAGTGGCTGCGCGACGTCCGAAACAACCTACCTGAACAACGGCGAACAAGGCCTGGCCATCGATTGCTCCGGCGAAGCCAATTCCTGGGCAACCTGTTATGAAAAGGCCGATGCGTCTTGTGCCGGCACTGGTTACCGCATCGTCGGCACCGATGGTACGCCGTCCAGCAAGGAAAGCGACAAGACCCTGGGAGTCGACGTCGGCAATTACAAGAACCGCAGTGTCGTGGTGGTCTGCAAGTAAGGCGCCCCTGCCCTACATGTGGATTTCGGCGAACTTGATCCCGAGCCCGCGCACGGTCTCGATCAAGTCGTCGAGGCGACTGAAGGATTCGACTTCATCGTTTTCATCCACCAGAAAATAACTGCGCCCGGCGCTTTTCTTGAAAAACACGATCCATTCCCCCGGATCCGCCGGGTTCTGAATCACGTGTGTGGCAGAGATCAGACCCTCTGCATGGCGCTCACGCACCTGCTCTCGCTTCATGCTCGACTCCAGAAATGACAATGCCGCCAAAGCGTAGCTTTGACGGCATCGTTGCTGACTGGCGACATTCTATCAGCCGGAAATACACGCGGTGGCAGCATTACGTACATCCCATGGGCGCACAGGCACATTGGAAATACGCTCATGCAGCTTGATGCTGCTGCCGCCAGCGCGATCTTCGATGTCAAACACGGCGGCCGGCCCCGATGAAAGCTTCTGCGGCACGATCACTCGCACGCCGTCTTTCTGCGGCTCGACTTGCAAGGCGCCACGGCTATCGGCGAGCTTTTCACCCAGGCATTGCGCGTACTCATGGGGATTCTTGCCTGAAATCACGCTCATGGTGGGCAGCGTCTCGTTAATGTCCTCGACACTTGCACAACCCGTCATCACCAACGCCAACGGCAGGAAACACACACCCCACTTCATACGAAACCTCCGATAAAGACCCTCCGACAGCACAGATACGGTTTTTATCCGAGGCCCACTGCATTTATCCCTCATCGAATGCGTAATATCTGGTTTTAATTGCCAAAGCGGGACACGACCGTCGGATAATAACGCCCCCGGGCTGATAAACTGCGCGCCAATCGCCCAAGCTATCGTTTTGATTTTGTAGAAAAAGCCCTTCTGGAGGCGCCTCATGAAATTTATCCACCAGCGCGAGCACCTCAACGAAGACGACATCGTCGTCATTCAATGCTCGCAAATGTGCAACATCCGTTTGATGAACGACGCCAATTTCCGCAGCTTCAAAAATGGCGGCCGCCACACTTACCACGGCGGTGCGTTCGATACCTTTCCGGCCCGCATCACGGCGCCGAGCACCGGTTTCTGGAACATCACCATCGACACGGTCAATCGCCGTCCGATCAGCGTGACCCGCAAACCAACCCTGACTCACTCGATCAAGATCATCCGCCGCTCCAGCTCGAAACTGAGCTGAGTGACACCCCATTCGCATACAGGCAGACATGACCGTGGCCCAGACGACCAAATACGTCATCAAATACAAACTGAACGGCGAGCGCCGCTTCGAATTTGCCCAACTGGAGAACGGCACCGAAGCAGAAGCCAAAGCTGCGCTGGATGCCCTTCATGGCCAGAGCGAAGACGTCATCAGCGAAATCAGCGTCAGCAAAGCGCTGTAACTTGACCCGGAGCGACAGCAAGGACGTCTGCTCCCGGCGTTGAAGTTCGACCGCAAGCGCCGGAGTGCTGGCGCCCTCCCCGCTCCCTAGACTGGCCACCTCAACCCTGGGTTAAGGAGTCAGAACCATGTCCACCGACTGGGCGCTACTGGAGCAACAACTCGATCAGGACGGTTGCGCGGTCCTCCGGTCGCTGTTGCGCCCTGAAACCTATGACGACATCAGTGCCCTGTACGCGCAATCGGAGCCCTTCCGTTCGCAAGTGATCATGGCTCGGCACGGTTTTGGTCGCGGCGAGTACAAATATTTCAAATACCCTTTACCCGACCTGGTAGCTCGATTGCGCAGCGCACTTTATCCGCGACTGGTGCCGATCGCCAATCGCTGGCACCAACAGATGGGCCTGCCAAGCCGTTTCCCTGACACCCATCAAGACTTCCTCGAACGCTGTCACGCAGCCGGTCAGACGCGTCCGACTCCGTTGTTGCTGCAATACGGGCCGCAGGACTACAACTGCTTGCATCAAGACTTGTACGGCGAGCACGTTTTCCCACTGCAAGTGGCGATTCTGCTGTCAGAACCGGATGAAGACTTTACCGGCGGGGAGTTCGTACTGACCGAGCAACGCCCACGGATGCAATCGCGCCCTCAAGTCGTTGACCTGAAAAAAGGTGACGCGTTGATTTTTGCGGTCAACCAACGGCCGGTCAAAGGCCTGCGTGGTTACTACCGCGTGACCATGCGCCACGGCGTCAGTCGCCTGCACAGTGGAAAACGGCATACCCTTGGCATCATCTTTCACGACGCGTTATGAACACCATGAATCCGACGACCTTTGATTTGTTTGCCGACGCCGAGCCCGAGCAGCAGCCCCGGCACGAGCCTATTGGTGAACAGTCCTGCGTCTTGAGAGGCTTTGCCCTGCCCTGGCTGGACCGCTTGCTGCCTGCCCTGGACGCGGTGCTGACGGCCGCGCCGTTTCGGCAGATGGTCACCCCGGGTGGTTTCACCATGTCGGTGGCCCTCAGCAGCTGCGGCACCCTCGGCTGGACCACCGACCGCAGCGGCTATCGCTATACCTGCAACGATCCGCAGACCGGCCAGCCGTGGCCGGAAATGCCCGACGTGTTTTTACAATTGGCGCAAGCAGCGGCGCAAGCTGCCGGGTTTACCGATTTCATCCCGGATTCCTGCCTGATCAACCGATATGTCCCGGGGTCTAAAATGTCTTTGCATCAAGACAAAGACGAAAAGTCCTACGCGGCGCCCATCGTTTCCGTCTCGCTGGGGTTGCCGGCCATGTTTCTGTTCGGCGGTTTTGCCCGCGCCGATAAAAGCCAGCGAGTGCCGCTGCTGCATGGCGATATCGTGGTCTGGGGGGGCGTGGATCGCTTGCGTTATCACGGCGTCCTGCCGATCAAGGATGGCCAACATTCTCGCTTGGGTGAGCAGCGAATTAACTTCACCTTTCGAATGGCAGGTTGAAGCCCTGGAGTTTGACCGCAAGCGCCGGAGTGTATCGACACGATTGCATGGTTAATCTGCTGGAAACGGGTCAAGGGACAAAACGCCATGACAAACCAAACGACAAAAATCACCACTGAAAATGATCCACGCTGGACTGCCGTCGTTGCCCGGGATCCACGGGCGGATGGGCAGTTTGTCTACGCGGTAAAAACCACTGGAATCTATTGCAACCCCAGCAGCCTGGCGCGCTTGCCGAATCCGCAGAACGTGGAATTTTTCGATACTGCCGAGCAAGCCCAGGCAGCGGGTTATCGTCCGAGCAAACGGGCGGCAAAGGATCAAAGCGACATCGCCGCACAACATGCGGCAACCGTGGCCGCCGCATGCCGCCAGATCGAAAGTGCCGAGACGCTCCCGGCGCTTGGCGAACTGGCCGATGCGGCGGGCCTGAGCAGCTTTCACTTTCATCGGGTGTTCAAGGCTGTCACTGGGTTGACGCCCAAGGGCTACGCGGCGGCTCATCGTTCACGTCGGGTGCGGGAGCGACTCACAGACGGCGGCTCGGTGACGGACGCTTTGTACGACGCCGGCTTCAATTCCAATAGTCGCTTTTATGAAGCAGCTGATCAGCTTCTGGGCATGAAACCTACTGATTTCCGCGCGGCGGGCCAAAACAACGACATTCGGTTTGCGGTCGGTCAGTGTTCGCTCGGTGCAATATTGGTGGCGCAAAGTGAGCGCGGGGTTTGTGCGATCTTGCTGGGCGACGATCCGCACCAATTGGTTTGCGATCTGCAGGACAAATTCCGCCGAGCCAATCTGATAGGCGCCGATCAAGATTTCGAGCAACTGATCGCCAAAGTTGTCGGCTTTATCGAAGCCCCGGCCCTCGGTCTGGACTTGCCGCTGGATGTGCGCGGTACCGCGTTTCAGGAACGAGTCTGGCAAGCCTTGCGGGAGATTCCCGTCGGCAGCACCGCCAGCTACGCCGATATCGCCCAACGCATTGGTTCGCCGAAAGCTGTTCGCGCCGTGGCTCAGGCCTGCGGCGCGAATAGCCTGGCGGTGGCGATCCCTTGCCATCGCGTGGTGCGTAGCGATGGCAATCTGTCGGGATATCGCTGGGGTGTGGAGCGCAAACGGCAGTTGCTGGAGCGCGAAACGTTATAAAAGCAAAAGATCGCAGCCTTCGGCAGCTCCTACGCGAAGGTTGCGACTTTTTTATCAACGATTTACATCCACCACAACCCGGCCGCGCAATTGGCCCGCCAGCAGGCGCGGTGCAGCGTCGATCGCTTCGCTCAAACCAATTTCATGGCTGATCAGCGGCAGCAGATTGAAATCCAGATCCTTGGCCAGCCGACTCCACGCCTCTACTCGCTTGGCTTTGGGTTGCGTCACGCTGTTGATGCCGGCCAGGGTCACGCCGCGCAAAATGAACGGTGCAACCGAGGCCGGGAAGTCCATGCCTTGCGCCAGACCACAGGCAGCGACCGTGCCATTGGCCTTGGTGCTCGCGCAGGCGTTGGCCAGGGTGTGGCTGCCCACCGAGTCGATGACCCCGGCCCAACGCTCTTTGGCCAGCGGTTTACCCGGTTCCGACAATGTGGCGCGATCGATAATTTCGCTGGCTCCCAGCTGCTTTAGGTATTCGTGTTCCGAGGTTCGACCAGTGGAGGCAACGGCTCGATAACCCAGTTTATTCAGTAGCGCGATGGCGAAACTGCCTACGCCGCCATTGGCGCCAGTGACCAGTATTTCGCCTTGTTCAGGTGTCACGCCGTTGTGTTCCAGCGCCAGGATGCACAGCATCGCCGTGTAGCCCGCCGTACCGATGGCCATCGCTTGGGCCTCGGTAAAAGCCGTGGGTAGCGGAATCAGCCAGTCGCCGTTCAGACGCGCTTTCTGCGCAAGTCCGCCCCAATGTCCTTCACCCACACCCCAGCCATTGAGCAGGACTTTGTCACCTACCTTGTAGTCCGGATGCCCACTGACTTCGACGGTTCCTGCCAGATCGATCCCCGGCACCATCGGGAATTTTCGCACCACCGGGCTGCTGCCGGTGATCGCCAGGCCGTCCTTGAAGTTCAGCGTGCTGTACGCCACACGCACCGTCACGTCGCCCTCGGGCAACTGATCGTCATTGATTTCTTGCAGCGTGGAGCGATAACCGCTGTCGTCTTTTTCGATCAAAATACCTTGGAACATTGCTGCCTCCTGGTGGGATCACCCGTTGTGGTCTGAATTAAATACCACATCGCAAAAAATTGCCGTACTCGACTTTAAGCCAATCCACAAAACTCTCGGGTTTTTCCATGACCTGTGGTTATAGTTTTTCGCCACCCTGTAAAGTGACTGGCGTTGCGTCAGCCATTGCTGCTACAAATCCGGTCCACCGCCCCTGCCCGGTTTCAATGTCGGAGAACAGAAATGAGCCAATGGCCAGACACTCGCATTCTTGACCTGCTCGGGATCGAACTGCCCATCATCCAGGCCCCGATGGCCGGCGCCACTCACTCTTCCATGGTCATTGCGGCGAGCAACGCTGGCGGCCTGGGATCAATGCCAGCGGCGATGCTGAGCATCGAGCAGTTGCGCGAAGAGCTAAAGACTATTCGTCAACACAGCCAGCGTCCGCTCAACGTCAACTTCTTCTGCCATCAACCGCCACCGGCCGATGAGCAACGCGCGCAAGACTGGAAGAACCTCCTGGAACCTTACTACCGGGAACTGGGTGTCGATTTCGAAGCGCCGACGCCAGTGTCCAATCGCGCGCCGTTCGATCAAGCAGGCTGCGCCATCATTGAAGAATTTCGTCCCGAAGTTGTGAGTTTTCACTTTGGCCTGCCGGAAAAATCGCTGCTGGATCGAGTGAAAGCCACCGGCGCGAAAGTGCTGTCGTCGGCCACTACCGTAGAAGAGGCTATCTGGCTTGAGCAACATGGCTGTGACGCGATCATTGCCATGGGTTACGAAGCGGGAGGACATCGCGGGATGTTTCTCAGCGATGACCTGAGCAGCCAGGTCGGCACCTTTGCCTTGGTGCCTCAAATCGTCGATGCGGTGAAAGTACCAGTGATCGCCGCTGGCGGTATCGCCGATGCGCGAGGCGTCGCTGCGGCGTTCATGCTCGGCGCTTCGGCGGTACAAGTGGGCACGGCCTATCTGTTCACGCCGGAGGCCAAAGTTAGCGCCTCCCATCACAAGGCGCTGCGCACGGCCAAGGAAAGCGAGACCGCGCTCACTAACATTTTCACCGGGCGTCCGGCCCGAGGAATCCTTAATCGCGTGATGCGTGAGCTCGGACCGATGAGCGCCAAGGCACCGGCATTCCCGCTGGCCGGTGGTGCGCTGATGCCGCTGCGCGCCAAAGGGGAAGCGGATTTCAGTAACCTTTGGGCCGGGCAGGCGTTCACGTTGGGCGTGGAGTTGACGACCGCAGAATTGACCCGGCGCCTGGCTGAGGAAGGATTGGCGAAATTACTCGGACGTTAATGTCGGGAACAATACTAACCCGTGGCGAGGGAGCTTGTCGGATCGCCGCACCGTCCCGCTCGACTGCGAAGCAGTCGCAAAAGCCGGGGCTGCTTCGCATCGCAACGGGAGCAAGCTCCCTCGCCACAGGGTAGTGCTCACAATCCAGTTCAATACAGCCAAGTTCCGTTTGCAGGCATTTCGCTATATATTTATTTATATAGCGTTTTCAGCCCCTCGCTACATGTGCCTTCAACGGAGCCGTTTCATGACCATTCGTGCCTCACGTTTTGCCCCCACCTGCCTGGCGAGCCTGCTCGCCGTATTCGCCTTGGGCTCTGCTCAGGCGGACGAAGTCCAGGTCGCTGTCGCTGCCAATTTCACCGCGCCGATTCAGGCGATCGCAGCAGATTTCGAAAAAGACACCGGGCATAAACTGGTGACCTCCTTCGGCGCGACAGGTCAGTTCTACACCCAGATCAAGAATGGCGCGCCGTTCGAAGTGTTCCTCTCGGCGGACGACACCACCGCGCAAAAACTCGAAGCCGAAGGCGACACGGTCAAAGGCTCGCGCTTCACTTATGCCATCGGCACGCTGGCACTGTGGTCGGCCAAAGAAGGCTATGTCGACGCCCAAGGCAAAGTGCTGGCTGACAACAAGTATCAGCATCTGTCCATCGCCAACCCGAAAGCCGCGCCTTACGGCCTCGCCGCAACTCAGGTATTGGCCAAGCAAGGCTTGACCGACAAGGTCAAGGACAAGATCGTTGAAGGCCAGAACATCACCCAGGCCTATCAATTCGTCTCTACCGGCAACGCCGAGCTGGGCTTCGTTGCCTTGTCGCAAATCTACAAGGACGGCAAAATCACCAGCGGTTCGGCGTGGATCGTTCCGGCGGACCTGCATGACCCGATCAAACAGGACGCCGTGATCCTCAACAAGGGCAAGGACAATCCCGCCGCCAAGGCGCTGGTTGACTACCTCAAGGGTCCAAAAGCCGCCGCTGTCATCAAATCCTACGGTTACCAACTCTAAATGACGCTCACGAGTGCCGACTTTTCCGCCATCTGGCTGACCCTGAAACTGGCGTCCCTGACGACCGTTATCCTGCTGGTAATCGGCACTCCCCTTGCGTTATGGCTCGCGCGCACCCAGTCCTGGCTGCGCGGCCCGGTCGGCGCAATCGTCGCCCTGCCCCTGGTGCTGCCGCCCACGGTGATCGGCTTTTATCTGTTGCTGGCGCTCGGTCCCCACGGGTTTGTCGGCCAGTTCACCCAATCACTGGGGCTGGGCACCCTGACGTTCAGTTTTGCAGGCCTGGTCATCGGCTCGGTGCTGTACTCGATGCCGTTTGTGGTCCAGCCTCTGCAAAACGCTTTTTCCGCCATTGGCACCCGCCCGCTGGAAGTGGCCGCGACGTTGCGCGCCAATCCCTGGGACACGTTCTTCAGCGTCACCCTGCCCCTGGCCCGGCCAGGTTTCATCACCGCCGCCATCCTTGGATTCGCCCACACCGTCGGCGAATTTGGCGTGGTGCTGATGATCGGCGGCAACATCCCGGACAAAACCCGGGTGGTTTCGGTGCAGATTTACGATCACGTTGAAGCCATGGAATATGCCCAGGCGCATTGGCTGGCCGGGACGATGCTGGTGTTCTCCTTTGCGGTGTTGCTGGCGCTGTACTCCAGCCGTAAAACCAAAGCGGGCTGGAGCTGATCGATGATTCACACACGCCTTAAACTTGCTTATTCAGGGTTTGCCCTCGATGTCGACCTGCAACTGCCTGGCCGCGGTGTCACGGCGCTTTACGGTCATTCGGGCTCGGGCAAAACCACGTGCCTGCGCTGTATCGCCGGCCTTGAAAAGGTCGATCAGGGGTTTATCCAGGTCAACGATGAAGTGTGGCAGGACAGCGAAAAGAAGATTTTCGTGGCGCCGCATAAACGCGCCCTGGGTTATGTCTTTCAGGAAGCCAGTCTGTTCCCGCATCTATCGGTATTGGCCAACCTGGAATTCGGACTGAAACGAATCCCGAAACAACAGCGCCGGGTCGACCTGGCACACGCGACAGAACTGCTAGGGATCAGCCATTTGCTGGACCGGCATCCGCAGCACCTTTCTGGCGGTGAGCGACAGCGCGTAGGCATGGCCCGCGCCCTTCTCACCAGCCCGAAACTGTTGCTGATGGACGAACCGCTGGCCGCCCTGGATTCCCAACGCAAAAGCGAAATCCTGCCTTACCTGCAACGGCTTCACGATGAATTGGACATTCCGGTGCTGTACGTCAGCCACTCTCAGGATGAGGTGGCGAGATTGGCCGACCACATTGTCCTGCTCAGCGAAGGCAAAGCACTGGCCAGCGGTCCGATCGGACAAACCCTCGCTCGGCTGGATTTGCCACTGGCAATGGGCGATGACGCTGGCGTGGTGATCGAAGGCAACGTCAGTGCCTACGATCCCAACTACCAGTTGCTGACGTTGCAACTGCCCGACACGGTCCTGAACATTCGCGTGACGCACACACCCATGGCACCGGGTCAGGCGCTGCGCTGCAAGGTGCAGGCGCGGGATGTCAGCCTGAGCCTGCACAGCGTCGAACAAAGCAGCATTCTCAATCGGCTGCCGGTCACTGTCGTCAGTGAAATGGGTGCCGACAACACCGCCCATGTGCTGGTCCGCCTCGACGCGGCAGGTACGCCGCTTCTGGCGCGTATCACTCGCTATTCCGGCGACCAATTGAACGTGCATCCCGGCCAACAACTCTGGGCGCAAATCAAGGCTGTCGCGGTGCTGGCGTAACTCACTGGCACGACTGCCGCGGCGTGGGGTCAATGGCTGTAACGGCCCCTGACTCCTCGCCAAGGACAACTGCCATGCCAGATGCACTCCCGCCCGACCTGCATTACGTCGATGACACCCAACCGGGACTCACCCGCAGGAAACTGCGCGGCAAGTTCTGCTATTTCGACCCGGCGGGTCAACGCATCACCGACGCCGATGAGATCAAGCGCATCAACGCGCTCGCGGTGCCACCGGCCTACACCGACGTGTGGATTTGCGCCGATCCGCGCGGCCATTTGCAAGCCACCGGCCGCGACGCCAGAGGGCGCAAGCAGTACCGCTATCATCCACGCTGGCGAGAAGTGCGCGATACCGACAAGTATTCACGCCTACGGGATTTCGGCCTGGCGCTGCCGAAACTGCGTAAACAACTGGAAGCGTTGCTGGACGCTCCGGGTTTCAGCCGTGACAAAGTCATGGCCACGGTTATCACCTTGCTTGATGCGACGTTAATCCGGGTCGGCAACAGCCAATATGCGCGGGATAACCGTTCCTATGGCCTGACCACCTTGCGCAACCGCCATGTCGAGGTCAACGGCAGTGCGATCCTGTTCCAGTTTCGCGGCAAGAGTGGCGTCGAGCATCAGATCACTGTGAAGGACCGGCGGCTGGCGCGGATTATCAAGCGTTGCCAGGAAATTCCCGGGCAAAACCTCTTTCAGTACATCGATGAAAATGGTGAACGACACACCATCACGTCTAACGACGTAAACGCCTATCTGCAAACACTGACCGGTGCCGACTTCACGGCCAAGGACTACCGCACTTGGGCTGGCAGCGCCCTGGCCCTGGCAGCCTTGCGCAAGTTGCAATGGCAACCGGAATCCGAGGCGAAACGGCACGTGGTGGAGATGGTAAAAAACGTTGCCAAACAGCTCGGGAATACCCCGGCGGTGTGCCGCAAGTGCTACATCCATCCGGCGGTACTACAAGGTTTTGTGCTGGGCGCATTGGCGGAGTTGCCGAGGCCGAGAGTACGTAAAGGCCTGCGTGTCGAGGAAGTCGGGTTGGCGATGTTGTTGGAGAAAATGGTGTCTGAGCCGACGAATTGACCTGCCTATTTTTTGCACGATTACAAATGACTTCTATAGTTGATGTGTACACGAATCAGCCGCGGTGAGGCCATGGAAGACATTTTTATCGTGAAGCGTTGCAACAAGATCATCATTCATGGTCGGCGGGAGGGCGAAATCGGCCATCAGCCGCCTGACGCCGCGGTCTGGTACCGCATCGTCGACACCCGCACCAACGGCTTCATCGGTGACGGCTACGATCTTGAAGAAGACGCGCGGTATTTCTGCCAGCAGCTGAATGCAAAGTCACAAATCACAGCCCGGCAAGGCTGACGTTTACGTACCTGTTACGGGTCTATACTGAAGAGAGCTGAAGGAACAGCGCCAATCGGTAGAAAGCTCGCCTCCAGCGGGCTTTTTACTGCCATTTGCCAGGTTTCTTCAACGGAGGTGTTTCCCATGTCCGAAAAAGAGTCCATCACCACCCTGCTCACCCTGCTTGATTCGCGTCAGGTTCGCCTGGCAGCCGCCTGCAAGGAAATCGCCGATTGGGTCGATCATCAAGGCGGACATCCAACCGCCCTCAGAATTCGCGATCGTCTCAACGACATCGAGAAAGACACGCCCCTGATCCGCAACACCCTGTCGGCGCTAAAACCGGTTGATCGGCCTCTGCCGCGGTTCAGATGATTCGATCTGCAAGCTCGATGCGAATACACAGCCTGACACCGGACGCATGATCGGCGACGTTGCTGTCACCGGGCATGTGCCTGTCTGAAGTTTCTCTGTTTCTCCCCCAACCCGGCCAGGCGCCGGGATTTTTTTTGCGCTTTTACCTCGCCAAAGAACGTCACCGATTACGAGAGGTCAAACGATCACACGTCACGAGGAGACGTCCGATGGTCACTCACTTCAAAATCAGCGGGCACCTTGCCTGCGGTCACAAAGGCAACAACCTCACCTCAACCCGTGAACTAAACCGGGTGAAATGCAGAAGTTGCCGCAACACCGACGCGTACAAAGAAGCACGCAAAGCCCAGCGCAATGCTGCACGCCGCGCGTCACGCAAATCGAAAGTCACCCATACGGGCAATGACTGGCGCCAGACCTGGACCGAGCGGCTGACCGCCATGACCGGAAGACAAAGACTGCCACGGGGATTTCGTGGTCAGGCTTTCGTTTAGATAGAAGAAAACCGGGCCGATCAACCTGGCCCGGTTTTCCGGTTTTTGCCTGCGAGCTCAATCGATCAGCAACGCTGGCTGCATGATTTCGCGCAGCGACATGCGTCTGAACGCCTCAACCAGCCGACGCCCTTCTTCTGGCGCGGAAGAAACCGCCAGCCTCATGGTCGCCTCCCCCAGGTGCCAGATCAGGAAAGCAGCATCCGCCATCCGCACCGGGTCCGCACCTGGATGTGCTCGAAGCATCGCGGCCGCAAGCATCGAACCTGCGAGTCGGCTTTCTTGCAGTTCCAGTTCCAGCAGTTGCTTGTCGGCCTGCATACCAGACCAGATATCACGCATCGCCGGCGTAGACAGAACAATCTCGTAATACTCATCAAGCAATCCAGAAAAGGCCGCTTGCAGTCCTTGCATATCCTCGACCGCCCCCAGCGCCTCCTCGATGCAACGACGGCTTTCGGCGTTGTAGCGCTCGGCCAATGTGCGGATGACTGAACTTTTGTCAGGAAAGTATTGATACAGAGAACCGATCGAAATTTCCGAGCGCTCAGCAATCTCACTCATCTTCAACTGATCGCTGCCCTTGGCCGCAATCAACTGCGTCGCTACGGCGAGAATCCGCTCCTGACGCTCGCGGCTGCGTCGTTGCGTTGGGTTGCGTCGAGTCGGCTCGGAAACTGGATGGTTAATCGCGTCGGAAGTCTTTTTGCGCACGGAGATACTACCCGATCAATAACATGACATTGCCTCACCTTAGCACTGCGAACGTGCCCGCCCAATAGGCAGATCCGTACGTCGGTTTATACGTTTCTGGTGATTGACGAGAGAACGTGAGCGTTTATCATCTTTTAAACGTGAGCATCACTCACATTAACCGATGGAGATGAACGCGATGGACCACAATCAAGAAACCATCCTGATTCTCGGCGCAAATGGCAAAACCGGCGGAAGGATCGCACAACGGCTCGAGGCCGCGGGCTTGCCCGTGCGCCGGGGATCCCGCGCAGCAATTCCGGCCTTCGACTGGGAAGACCGATCGACCTGGGACGCCGCGCTCAATGGTGTTCACGCGGTTTACATTTCCTATCAACCGGACCTCGCAGTGCCCGGCGCCCTCGAAACAGTCCAGGCGTTCACTGACCTGGCCGTCAGGAACGGCGTCCGAAAATTAGTGTTGTTATCCGGACGCGGTGAACACGAAGCAGAACAGGCCGAACGCGTCGTGCAGAACAGCGGCGTCGACTGGACAATCCTGCGCGCGAGCTGGTTCTGCCAGAACTTCAGTGAAGCGCATTTTCTTGAGCCGATCCTGCAAGGCGAGTTGGCGCTACCTGTCGGCAACATCGCGGAGCCATTTGTCGATGTAGAAGACATCGCTGAAATCGCCGTCGCCGCGTTGACCCAAACCGGGCATTCCGACCAACTCTATGAACTGACAGGACCACGAGCGATAACGTTTTCCGAAGCCGTCGCCGAGATCGCCCGCGCGACACATCGCGATATAAATTTTGTGGCCGTCCCACCGGACGCCTATCGCGATGCGCTGGAGCAGGAACAGCTGCCAGCGCAACTAATCAACCTTGTGCTGTATCTGTTCACCACCGTGCTCGACGGCCGCAACACAGCGGTTACCGATGGCGTGCAGCGTGCCCTGGGCCGCCCGGCGCGCGACTTCAGTGACTATGTCCAGCGCACCGCCGCTACGGCAGTCTGGGCAAGCGGGGACTAGTCCGACGCAATGCATTGGCGGCATTCAGCTTCCTCAACTAGGGTCTCTTTCGTGTCGAACTGCGTTCCTTTATGGGCGGGAGCCTGATCAAGGAGGAAGAGATGTCATCCATTCGTAGTGCCGAACAAACTTATCGCAAATGGTCGAGCCCGATCCTGCTAGAACTCAGGGAGCGAGAGCATCAGCTGAACCCATCAGATCGTCAGGCGTTGCAGAATATTTTGCTGGAAAGAAGACTGATCAATTCCGGCAATCCTGCCGGCAGTGATCGACGTAAACCGAATCTGGCGAGCGACGACGCTACTCAGTAATGGCCGTTCACTTCTGGGCCAGTGGCTCGGAGCACATAGTTGAAACCCAGCCAATGGCTGGGTTTTCCATTTCTGCCGCTCGTCAGCCTCCCAGCACCTTCCCTGCCCCAGTTCTTCCAACATCTATATCTCTTTCGGAAGACCACAATGATGAACAGAATAATCACTGCCCTCACCTTCGCGAGTTTCCTCTCGACGTGCCCGCTTGTAGCGCTTGCCACCGAGGCAACGGAGGCCGCGACTATTCCCGGCACTCACCCAATCCCCTCTGAATCCAACGAAGAAAAGGCCAACAAAAAAGGTGAGGAAGCTGCTGGGTCCAACTCCGGCGCCGATTCTGAAACCATGAAAAAAGACACGGGCGCGTCGGACTCAAAGGACGATGGAACGACTCAAGGTGGTAGTAGAGCCGGGAGTTAAGCGTCAGTAACGCTTGTTTGTCCCAGCCCGGTACAGCGTCGATTCTCTGCTTTCTGTCATGCGCACGTCACATCCAGCAAGCACAATGGGATCAGCCAAAAGGATTTGGCCCATCTACAGAAAGCCCGGCTAAATGCCGGGCTTTTTCGATTCTGGTAGTTGGGATAATGTCGGACATCGCGTTATAGGGCCTGGCTGATTGACCCATCCGCGGGTTCTCACTTATTCCTTTGCATCCATCCGATCAACATGAACGCACATCCTGGGATAAGCAGGCCCGGAGCTACATACGCGAACGTCCCTTCGGTGAGCAGCCCGGTCAGACCAAAACTGAATCCGCAAATCACCAACGGGATACCACAGAGAAACAGCGGGTTTCGAAATGCCTTGTCCATAGCACCCTCTCCTTTAAATTTTTCAACCCGGAAACAAACAAGGGCTTGCATCAGCTTTCGCCCGCAAACCCTTGATTTAAGATGGTGCCCGAAGCCGGAATCGAACCGGCACGCCCTTACGAGCGGGGGATTTTAAGTCCCATGCGTCTACCAGTTTCGCCATTCGGGCGGTAGCGCGATAAAGCAGTCTGAGTCTTGGCCAATAACGATCTGGCAGTCCTGACGCTTGTGCAGCAGAGGGGGAAATATATACATCCCGTCCCGGTGAAGCAAGTTCGCATCTGTCCTTTTCAAGACTAAATCTTGCAGGACTGTGCAAATAAAAAAGCTCCGTAAATCATTGATCTACGGAGCTTGTTTATTAGTGGAGGCCGAGGTCGGAATCGAACCGGCGTAGGCGGATTTGCAATCCGCTGCATAACCATTTTGCTACTCGGCCTCAAAACATTTGTTGCCAGTAGCTCAACAACAAACGTGTACAAACTTGGAGCGGGAAACGAGACTCGAACTCGCGACCCCGACCTTGGCAAGGTCGTGCTCTACCAACTGAGCTATTCCCGCGTCTTGGTGTGGCGCATTCTATAGAATCCAGAAGCCCCGTCAACCCTTTGATTCAAAAAAGTTTTATTTCTTTTCAACGTCGGTCTTCAGATGCGGCCAGGCAGCCCGCAAGTACTGGACCATGGACCACAAAGTCAGGCCAGCAGACACCATCAACAGTACGTAACCCATCAGAACCCAGAAGCTGAAGTCCTTGGGATTGGCCAACAGGATGACCAGTGCGAGCATTTGCGCAGCGGTTTTCCATTTGCCCAGGTTCGATACGGCAACGTGTGCGCGAGCGCCGAGCTCGGCCATCCACTCCCGCAGAGCGGACACCACGATCTCGCGACCAATGATGACTGCAGCCGGCAGCGTGAGCCACAGGTTACCGTGTTCCTGCACCAGCAATACCAGTGCAACGGCAACCATCAGCTTGTCGGCAACAGGATCGAGAAAAGCCCCGAACGGCGTGCTTTGTTCCAGACGGCGGGCAAGATACCCGTCCAGCCAGTCAGTGGCGGCGGCAAATGCGAACACCGAGGCGGAAGCCAGGTAGCTCCATTGGTAAGGCAGGTAGAACAGCAAAATAAAGATCGGTATGAGCAGGACGCGTAGAACGGTAATCAGATTAGGGATATTCATCGGCACAACTGGCTACGAGGTGAGGTGGCATTCTACTCGCTGTGCAGATTTGCATAAATCAACTCTGCGAGCTTTTTACTGATCCCGGGTGCTTTGGCGATCTCTTCGATGCTGGCACGAGACAGCTCCTGCAATCCACCAAAATGTTTCAACAAATCGCGGCGACGGGTCGGCCCGACGCCGGCGACGCCCTCAAGTGTAGACGTACGACGGGTTTTGCCACGGCGGGCGCGGTGCCCGGTAATGGCGAAACGGTGGGCTTCGTCGCGAATCTGCTGGATCAAATGCAGCGCGGGGGAATCTCCGCGCAACGTGAATTCGTGGGCGGCGTCATTGAGGTACAAGGTTTCGAAACCGGCCTTGCGTGTTGCGCCTTTGGCTACGCCGAGCAGGATCAGGTCCGGCACCGCCAGCTCATTGAGCACGTCGCGAGCCATGGACAACTGCCCCTTGCCACCGTCCACCAACAAAATGTCCGGGAGTTTGCCCTCCCCGTCCTTCAGCTTGCTGAAGCGCCGGGTCAGCGCTTGATGCATCGCCGCGTAGTCGTCGCCCGCCGTTACGCCTTCGATGTTATAGCGACGGTAGTCGGACTTGATCGGACCTTCGGGACCGAAGACCACACACGAGGCAACGGTCGCTTCGCCACTGGAGTGACTGATGTCGTAGCATTCGAGGCGTTGTGGTGGCTCGTCCAGTTTCAACACTTCTGCCAGCGCTTCGAAACGTGCGGCCACGTGTTGTCGGTTGGCCAGGCGCGCGCCCAGTGCCTGCTCGGCATTGGTCACTGCCAATTGCTGCCAGCGCGCTCGTGTACCACGAACCCGGTGACTGATGGTCAGCTCGCGACCGCGCAACTCGTCAATGGCCGCGATCAATGTCGGAAAGTCTTCGTGGACCACGTTGACGATCAGTTCGCTTGGCAAGTCGCGTTCGGGACTGCTGATGAAGTATTGGCCGAGAAACGCGGCCATGACTTCGGAAACGTCCTCTTCAATACCGACCTGCGGAAAGAAGTTCTTGCTTCCGAGGACTCGCCCACCGCGCACGCTGATCAAATGTACGCAAGCGCCACCCGGATTGACGAATGCCGCAATCACGTCGACATCACCCGTCCCGCCTTCCATGCTCTGCTGATCCTGAACACGACGAAGCAGCGAGATCTGGTCGCGCAATTCGGCGGCACGCTCGAACTCGAGGTTGATCGCCGCCTCTTCCATCCCGGCGGACAACTCATCCGTAAGCGCATTACTGCGCCCCTCAAGGAACATCACCGAGTGCCGCACGTCTTCGGCGTACACCTCGGGATCCACCAGACCGACGCAAGGTGCCTTGCAGCGTTTGATCTGGTATTGCAGACAAGGGCGAGTACGGTTCTTGTAATAACTGTCTTCACACTGCCGAACGAAAAACGTTTTTTGCAGCAGGCTCAGGCTTTCGCGAATCGCGCCGGCACTGGGATAAGGACCGAAATACTTGCCCTTGGCCTTCTTGGCACCGCGATGGATGCTCAGGCGTGGGAAATCGCCGTCCGAGAGATAAACATAAGGGTAGGATTTATCGTCACGCAGCAGGATGTTGTACGGCGGGCGCCACTCCTTGATCAGTGTCTGTTCAAGCAGTAATGCCTCGGTTTCATTGGCCGTGATGGTCGTTTCGACCTGTGCGATACGTGCGACCAGTGCAGCGGTCTTGGGTGCCAGACCGGTTTTGCGAAAGTAACTCGACAGGCGATTCTTGAGGTTCTTGGCCTTGCCGACATAGAGCAGGCGCGCGTCGCTGTCGAACATGCGATACACACCGGGGCGCCCACTGACGGTTGACAGAAAAGCGCTTGGATCAAAGGTCTCGGTCATTTTCAGAGGCTGGCGTCGACCATGCCGTGACGGACCGCCAACAGCGTCAACTCGACATCACTGCTGATCGAGAGCTTCTCGAAAATGCGGTAACGGTAGGTGTTCACGGTTTTCGGCGACAGGCACAACTTGTCGGAAATGATCTGGACCTTTTGGCAACCCACGATCATCAACGCGATCTGGATTTCCCGCTCCGACAGGGCGTCGAAAGGCGAATCGTTGGTCGGCTGGAAAGATTTGATCGCCAGTTGCTGGGCAATTTGCGGGCTGATGTAGCGTTGACCGGCGAACACCAATCGGATGGCCTGGACCATTTCCGGCAGACCCGCGCCTTTGGTCAAGTAACCTGCGGCGCCGGCTTGCAGCAGCCTTGTAGGAAACGGATCTTCCTCGCATACAGTCACTGCGACGACTTTGATGTCCGGATGGCTGCGCAGCAATTTTCGAGTGGCCTCAAGGCCGCCGATCCCCGGCATCTTGACGTCCATCAAAACCACATCGGGTTTCAGCTCACGCGCCTTCAACAGGGATTCTTCACCTGATTCAGCCTGGCCGACTACTTGCAGGCCATCGATGTCAGCCAGCATTCGTGTAATGCCTGTACGAACGAGATCATGGTCATCGACTACTAGCACCCTAATCAAGCAGACACCTCGCGATATGGTCTTATTGGGTTGCCGACACCTTAGCAAAAAGCAACTGGCAGACCTAGCGGAAAGCGTCATATAAAAAGTTTCAATTCATCTTGAAAGGCTTGTGCCTAGCGTGTTTCAGCGATGCGAGCCATTGACATCCAGCTGCATTCTCAGGAAACACTCGTCCTTCCCGACCACCTGTAGTCCCTTTCTTTCATACAACGATCGCGCCGGGTTGTTTTCGAAAACCGTCAGCCGCAATGCCGGGCGTCGCTCCTTTCGCGCGATGGCCATTACCTGGTCGATCACCCAGGAACCAGCACCCTGCCCGCGGAAAGCTTCGGCAATGTGCAGTTCGCGGATATAAAGAGCCCTGGCGTCTCGGCTCAGGCTGACGTAACCCACGCGATTATCAGTGTGCGTGATGATCCGGTGTTCACGTCCTGCCCAAGCGACGTCGAAGGCCTCGTCTTGCCACAGCAGGCTGTGCTGAATGTAGTAACGCAGCATGTTGCTGCGGCTCAGATCGCGGGCAAAATCGAGGTCGCGATCAGACCCGTGGCGCCACTCAAATACCATCAAGCCTCCACGAGCGCATGATTAGTCCCTCTGTGTATCCGTAAGAAAGGGAGAGTGTCACACCCTTCGCAGCATCCAAGCGATAGAAAACGTCGCTAAACATCAATAGCAATTTCTGATTGAATCCTCGCACCAGCCTCGAGTAAGCTCGGCGCATCCATCGGAGTCAAACCATGTTCAACGCCCTCTCACAGCTTCATACCACCAGCGCCCTGCGCTCGGTTGCGGCTGCCCGGGTGAACGACGTTTGTGCTTCGGTCAGCTTTTATTTTGGGTATTGGTTTAGCCACTGGCGCGCCTGATACCCACACGGCGCCCATATCAAACGGGTCGCCACCAGAGAATTTTCAACCCCCGGTCGGCCTCCCGACCGGGGGTTTTGTTTTTTCGGCCCCCAGATTTTTTAGCGACACACCAGACAACTTGAGGATTTAGAAAATGAACTACGCCACTTATTACCGTTACGACAGTTTTTTCGCCTGGCGATTTACCACCCTCCGCTCGGGACAGCCTGCCGCCTCCGATCGGTCACCCACAGGTGGCAAGCGCACACTCGTAGCCAATCCGGCCAATTGTCGAACACCCCAGTAGGGCCGAGCGAGCGGGACCGAACCCGCCGCCAGCCCAGGAAGCCTGAACATGAACTCGTCCGTCTCTGCTTTGCCACTATCCACCCTGAGCCCTGCCAATGAAGCGCTGACCCTGCGCCTGCCGAGCTCATTGCAACTCAAACAACAATTGCCACTCAGCACCGCCCTGACCCAACAGGTCGCTGCGCACCGCGAGGCGGTCCGCGCGATCCTCAACGGTGAAGACTCCCTCCTGCTCGTCATCGTCGGCCCCTGCTCGATTCACGACCCCAAGTCAGCGCTCGAATACGCCCACAACCTGGCTCGCCTCGCCGCCGAGGTCAGCGACGAAATGCTGCTGGTGATGCGCGCCTACGTCGAAAAACCCCGCACCACTGTCGGCTGGAAAGGCCTCGCCTACGATCCGCACCTGGATGGAAGCGACGACATGGCCGGCGGCCTGACCCTGTCCCGCGAGTTGATGCGCCAAATGCTAATGCTGGGCTTGCCGGTTGCGACCGAACTGCTACAGCCCATGGCTGCCGGCTACTTCGACGATCTGTTGAGCTGGGTGGCCATCGGTGCTCGCACCACCGAATCACAGATCCATCGCGAGATGGCCAGCGGCCTGAGCATGCCGGTCGGCTTCAAGAACGGCACCGATGGTGGTGTCGCTGTTGCTTGTGACGCCATGCGCTCTGCCGCCCATCCACATCGCCATTTCGGTGTCGACAGCCAGGGGCATCCCGCCATTATTCAAACTCAGGGCAATGCGGACACCCACCTGGTGCTGCGCGGTGGGCACAACGGACCGAACTACGACCGCACGAGCGTTGCCAAGATGCATGGCGACCTGACCAGACTGAAGATCCCGGCACGAATCATGGTCGACTGCAGCCACGCCAACAGCGGTAAAGATCCGTTGCGCCAACCAGCGGTGTTCAATGACGTCCTTGAACAACGCCTGCAAGGTGACCGCTCGCTCATCGGCATGATGATCGAAAGTCATTTGTTCGAAGGTTGCCAACCGTTGAGTCAATCTCTGAAATACGGCGTGTCGATCACCGATGGTTGCCTGGGCTGGAGTGGGACGGAACATCTGCTGCGTCAGGCAGCGGAACGTCTGCGTGCGCAAGGCGGCAATTGACTTCGGATGACCTTCACCCGCCAAGCCGTCCTCATTCGGGAACGGCTTGGCAGTCAGCCATGTTAAGAACGCACCTGCACCACCGTCACATCGGATAGCTGACTGACATCATCCAGTCGCTCAACGGAATAAGAGACACGCACCGGCAAATCCCGGTGCTCCCTCCAGAATCGGTAGGGCACGATGAAGACCAGCGGTTGACCGGCCATGTCCCTGGAGATGTCCCGATCATCGCGATGACTGAAATACTCGCCATCGCATTTCAAATAAACCAGTTCGCCCTCCTCTGTCTGCGCATCTTCGATCACCACCGTGACGCCATCCATCGCGTCTTGCAGGTCCAGCCAACCTTCGTCGGCCTCCAGCACGATAGGCGGTATAAGCGGTTCACGTGTCAACGTCCCGATCACCAACTGTGTCGGCTCCGAATACCGTGGAGGTTGTCCCTCGTGATAGACGCAATAACTCAGTGCCACAGTCGCGCCGAGGTTGGGAGCGATGCAGTCCGGTGGCACCCAGAATGACAGCTCACTACCCACCGCAAAGGGCTCAATCTTTAGCGTGTCATTGAAGCTCGCTTCAGGCGTCGAGCCTGCCCAGGCCAGCAGAACACGGTCCCCCGCAACCATTCGCGAATAGGGTCTGATTGAAACCAGCGTTCCCTCTGATACCCGCTCCGGGTCGAGCGTGCCGCCTACGGCATCGTTCGCAATCACTGGCAGCAGGTCTTGCTTGATATCGCCAACACTCAACTGCAAGCGCGGCGAATGCACCGGCTCAGGCCGGCCTGCACTGACCAATGTGTAATAGATCTCAAGCGAGCCGCCATCAAGCGCCGCAATGTGTACCGCTGACACGGTAAAAACCATCGCCATGCCCACCTGTGCTTCGCTGATGAAACGTGTCGCTTCGTGTCGGTAGACCAGGCCTTCGACATCCAGGCCAACCCAGGACAACCGCAATTTGTCGCCACAGGTCATGCCCGCATAAGGTTCTACCTTGATCACTGCCTTTCTATCAGAGGGGTCCAGCATGGCGTTTTCAGCCTGATCCACCACCGGCTTCGGTAGCTCGTGTTCGGTTTCATACCTGTTCATTTATAGGCTCCAGTCCTTGGAATAAATGCCGCCTGCTGGCTGGCATCAAACGAACCCTATTGAACCGCACAGGCCTGAATTCCGATGTCGGGAGATCCCTTCGCAAAGCACGGACAAATGACCTGCGCCGGGTAGGCCAATGACTGAAAACGCCCGCGACCCGCTGAAAGGATGGCGCAACATTCCGACCGGGACCTCATGCACATCTGATTTTTCACCGCTGTTCTATTCCGTTTTCGCCTGTTTACCGCGGCTTTTTCATACATCGCGCCATCGTCCGAGTGTTTTAGAGTGCAACGCAAGGCAACTCCCTGAACCCTGAAAAAGGTAAAACCCATGCAACGGAATGCAAGCACTCAACACCCAATCCTGCTGGTCCACGGGCTCTTCGGCTTCGACCGGATCGGCACCGTTGAACTCTTTCATGACGTCAAACAGGCCCTCAGAAGCGCAGGCGCGAGGGTTTTCGTCCCGCACCTGTCAGCAACCCACAGCAATGAAGCGCGGGGCGAGCAGTTGCTGGCGCAGGTCGAACGAGTTCTGGAAGGCACAGGTGCGAGCAAAGTCAACCTGATCGGTCACAGTCAGGGCGCGCTGGCCGCACGATATGCGGCAGCGTTAGCGCCACACTTGGTTGCTTCGGTGACATCGGTCAGTGGGCCGAACCATGGATCGGAGCTGGCAGACTTCCTGCGCAAGGCGCTGAAGCCCGGACAATTGCCGGAGCATGTCGCCGAGGCCGTGGCGACGCTTTTCGCTAACTTCCTTTCATTAATCAGTGGCAACCCCGGCCTCCCGCAAAACGCCATTGCGGCACTGAATGCCCTGACCACAGAAGGTGTCGGCGCATTCAACGACAAATACCCTCAAGGGCTGCCGAAAACGTGGGGTGGCAAGGGCCGCGAACTGGTCAATGGCGTTCGCTACTACTCTTGGAGTGGTGTCTTGCCGGGGGATATTCTGGATGAAGGACTTCACGCGCTTGATCCGCTACACGGCTTGCTGCATGCCTTTTCCAAATACTTCGTCACCGAAGCGGAGCAGAACGATGGCATGGTCGGTCGCTACAGCTCTCATTTGGGCACAATCATTCGTTCGGACTTCCCGCTGGATCATCTGGGCACCCTGCGCCAGACCACCAGCCTGCTCGCAAACAGCTTCGACCCCATCGACCTCTATGTGCAGCACGCAGAACGCCTGAAAAAAGCCGGCCTTTGATCCGCCCCCTGCCGCCCAGGCCGCATGGAACGGAACTTTGAGAAGAAATAGCTCACTGAATCCGGTAGGCTCAGCACTTTAACGAACATTGAAAAGGAGTATTTCCCATGGCTAAAGCCACTGCCCGTCACATCCTGGTTGCCAGCGAAGCCAAGTGCAACGAACTCAAGACCCAAATCGAGGGCGGCGCAGACTTCGCCGAAGTCGCCAAAGCCAACTCCACGTGCCCTTCCAGCCGCCAGGGCGGTGATCTGGGTTCGTTCGGTCCGGGCCAGATGGTCAAGGAATTCGACACCGTGGTCTTCAGCGCACCGCTCAACGTCGTACAGGGTCCGGTCAAGACCCAGTTCGGTTATCACCTGCTGGAAGTGACCAGCCGTCAGGACTGATTGTCGCCTGATCGTTCTACATAACGGCCCGCCTTTTGGTGGGCCGTTGTGCTTCGGATACGTAATTCGGCTGGCGAGGGACGCGCCGCTAGCGTACAAATTGTCGTTAACGACCACCCGGCTCTAAGGCTGACAATGCGACTGGCTTTCCCTACTTTGTTGTTCACTGCCGTGGCCCTGCTGCTGGGCGCCGCCGGTGTGAATGCCGCACCGCAACATGCGTTGACCGTCTACGGCGAACCGGCCAGATACCCTGCCGGTTTCAGTCATTTTGCCTACACCAATCCGCAGGCACCCAAGGGCGGCACGATGCGGCGCTCGGCGATCGAAATCGGTCACTTCGATCATGTGCTGCCATACATCGACAAAGGCATTGGCGTCACGCAGATCGACGGTTTGCTCTACTCGCCCCTGGCCCAGCGTTCGCTGGACGAGCCTTACACCGTCTATGGCCTGGTGGCGCAGAAAATGGAGCGTTCCGATGACGGCCTGTCCCTGCGCTTCTATCTGAACCCCAAGGCACGTTTTGCCGACGGCAAGTCGATCACCGCCGAAGACGTGCGCTACACCTTTGATTTGCTGATGACCCAGGGCAGCCTGCGTTATCGCACGCAATTCGCCGACGTCAAAGGCGTCGAAGTGGAGTCGCCGCTGACCGTGCGCTTCGATTTCAAGAACAACGAAAACCGCACCCTGCCGCTGGACATCGCGACCTTGCCAGTGTTTCCCGAACACTGGTGGAAAACCCGTGATTTTGCCGGCGGTGGCGGTTATGAGCCGCCGCTGGGCAGCGGGCCGTACAAGGTAGGCAAGGTCGACTCCGGGCGCAGCATCACCTTCGAGCGCAACCCCGACTGGTGGGGCAAGGATCTTCCGGTCAGCCGCGGCCTCTACAACTTCGATCATTTCAGCATTGAGTACTTCGGCGATACCGACGTGGCCCGCCAGGTCCTGCGCGGCGGTGCCTACGACTACAACCGCGAATTTTCCGCCACCGGTTACTCCATCGGCTACGAAAGCCCGGCCCTGAGTGACGGTCGCCTGCAAAAGGCGCATCTGGCAACCGAAGCCCCGCAACCAAGCCAAGGCTTTGTGTTCAACCTGCAAAAACCGATGTTCCAGGATCGCCAAGTGCGCCAGGCGCTGGCCATGCTCTGGGATTTCGAATGGAGCAACCGGCAGATGATGCGCAACATGTACATTCGCCAGCAGAGCTTCTTTTCCAATACCGACCTCTCCGCCCGACAACTGCCGGATGCCGGCGAATTGGCGATACTTGAGCCTTTGCGCGGGCAGATCCCCGACGAAGTCTTCACTAAAGTCTTCGAGCCACCGAAAACTGATGGCAGTGGCGTCATTCGCGACAAACAGCTCCAGGCATTGGACTTGTTGGAACAGGCCGGCTGGAAACCGAAGGGAGATCAACTGGTGAACGCCGATGGTGAGCCGCTGAGCTTCACCTTCCTGGTCAGCCAGAACGGCATGGACCGCTTGCTGTTGCCGTACAAGCGCACCCTGAAACAGATCGGTATCGACCTGAACATCCGTCGCATCGACTCGTCCCAGTACGTCAATCGCCTGATGAGCCGCGACTACGACATGATCGTCACCGGCTACCCGGTCACCACCTCTCCCGGCGGTGAGCTGCTCAACTATTTCGGCTCGGCCGCGGCTACCGATCCTGGCTCGAACAACTACATGGTGCTGAAGAATCCAGCGGTGGACACCCTGCTCACCGGACTGGTGCGCGCCAATACTCAGGCGGACATGTTGCGCTACGCCCATGCGCTCGACCGGGTGCTGCAATGGAACTACTACTGGATTCCCAACTACTACCCGCCAGGTACTTCCACCGTGTGGTGGAATCGCTTCGGCATCCCGAACGTGCAAGCCAGCAATGACGAAGCCATCGAGAGCTGGTGGGAAATTAGCACCACGCCATTGACCAACCAGGAAATGACCGCCGAGCGCATTCGCCGCGGCAAACCCGGAGGACCGCATTGATGTGGGCTTACATTCTGCGGCGCCTGCTGCTGATCATCCCAACGCTGGTGATCATTCTTCTGGTCAACTTCGTGATCGTCCAGGCTGCGCCGGGCGGGCCGGTGGAACAGGCCATCGCGCATCTGCAAGGCATCGGCGGGGCCAGTGTCGGCGGCGGATCCGGCGAGACCATGAATGGCAGCTCCCGGGCCAGTCGCGGCCTCGATCCGCAACTGATCAAGGACATCGAAAAACAATACGGCTTCGACAAACCGGCCCATGAACGTCTCTGGCTGATGCTCACCAGTTACGCACGCCTGGACTTCGGCAAGAGCTTCTTTCGCGGCGCCACGGTCACCGACTTGATCCTGGAAAAAATGCCGGTGACCATTTCCCTCGGGCTCTGGGCAACATTGATTACCTATCTGGTGTCGATCCCGTTGGGCATCCGCAAGGCCGTGCATCACGGCAGCCATTTCGATATCTGGAGCAGCACCGCGATCATCATTGGCTACGCCATGCCGGCGTTCCTGTTCGCCATGTTCCTGATCGTGGTGTTCGCCGGGGGGACTTCGCTGAACTGGTTCCCGGTACGCGGCCTGGTTTCGGATAACTTCGAGTCGCTGTCGACCGTGGGCAAGATCGCCGATTACTTCTGGCACCTCGTGCTGCCGGTGACGGCGCTGGTGATCGGTGGTTTTGCAACCCTGACCATCCTGACCAAAAACTCGTTCCTCAATGAAATCACCCGCCAGTACGTAGTCACCGCCCGCGCCAAGGGGCTGAGTGAACGTCGGGTGCTGTACGGCCATGTATTTCGCAACGCCATGCTCTTGGTGGTATCGGGAATTCCCCAGGCGTTTATCAGTGTGTTTTTTGCCGGTTCATTGCTGATCGAAGTGATCTTCTCCCTCGATGGCCTGGGGCGCATGAGTTACGAAGCCGCAGTTTCGCGGGACTATCCGGTAGTGTTTGGTTCGCTGTTCATCTTCACGCTGTTTGGCCTGCTGATAAAACTGGTCGGCGATCTCTGCTACACCCTGGTCGACCCGCGTATCGACTTCGCCGCGAGGAATGCCTGATGTTCAAGCTCTCGCCGCTGGGCCGTCGCCGCTTCGAACGCTTCAAGAAAAACCGCCGTGGCTGGTGGTCGCTGTGGTTGTTTATCGGTTTGTTCACGCTGACGCTGGGTGGCGAACTGATCGCCAACGACAGGCCGCTGATCGTCAGTTACCAGGGCTCGTTGTATTTCCCGGCTATCAAGCGCTACACCGAGCAGGAATTTGGTGGGCAGCTGCCATTCCAGGCCGACTACCGAAGTGAGTACGTACAGAACCTGATCAAGAAGGACGGCGGCTGGCTGCTGTTCCCGCCGATCCCCTTCAGCGATGACACGCCGAACTACGACCTGAACAAACCTGCACCGAGCCCGCCTTCGAGCGTGAACTGGCTCGGCACCGACGACCAGGCGCGCGACGTGATGGCGCGGGTAATTTTCGGCGCACGGGTGTCGATTCTGTTTGCCTTGATGCTGACCTTCGTTAGCGCACTGATCGGCATCGCTGCTGGCGCCCTGCAAGGCTATTACGGTGGTTGGGTCGATCTGCTTGGTCAGCGACTGCTGGAAGTCTGGTCCGGGTTACCGGTGTTGTACCTGCTGATCATTTTGTCGGGGTTTGTCGAGCCGAATTTCTGGTGGCTGCTGGGGATCATGGCGCTGTTTTCATGGCTGGCGCTGGTGGACGTGGTGCGTGCGGAGTTCTTGCGCGGACGCAATCTGGAATACGTCAAAGCCGCCCGGGCGCTGGGGCTCAGCGATCGCAAGGTGATTGTGCGACACATCCTGCCCAACGCCATGAACGCGACCTTGAGCTACCTGCCGTTCATTCTGACCGGGGCCATCTCGACCCTCACCGCCCTGGATTTCCTCGGTTTCGGCATGCCGGCCGGCAGTGCATCACTGGGTGAGTTGATCGGTCAGGGCAAGCAAAACCTGCAGGCGCCATGGCTGGGGCTGACGGCGTTTTTTACCCTGGCGTTGATTCTTTCTTTATTGGTGTTCATTGGCGAAGCGTTGCGCGACGCCTTTGATCCCCGGTCGTAAGGCGGACTGTTGATATGACCAACCTGATCGAAATCCGCGACCTCAGCGTGGCCTTCAGTGGCCAGGCCGTGGTGCGCAACCTGTGTCTGGATATCCGCCCCGGCGAATGCCTGGCGCTGGTCGGCGAGTCGGGATCGGGCAAATCGGTAACTGCCCACTCGATCCTGCAACTGCTGCCCGAATGCGGGACCGAAACCAGCGGCAGCATCCGCTATCGCGGCCAGGAACTGGTCGGCGCCGATGCGAAAAAACTGCGCGAGCTTCGGGGCAACCGGATCGCGATGATTTTCCAGGAGCCAATGACGTCCCTCAATCCGTTGCACAGCATTGAAAAACAGATTGGCGAAACCTTGTTGGTGCACAAAGGCATGGCCGGCAAAGCGGCGCAGGCGCGGATTCTGGAATTGCTGCATCTGGTGGGCATTCAGAAACCCAAGGAGCGGCTCAAGGCCTACCCTCATCAATTGTCCGGCGGCCAGCGCCAACGGGTGATGATTGCCATGGCCCTCGCCTGTGAGCCCGAATTGCTGATCGCCGACGAACCCACGACCGCGCTGGACGTCACCGTGCAGCGCAAGATTCTACTGCTGCTCAAATCGCTGCAACGACGGCTGGGCATGTCGTTGCTGTTGATCAGCCACGACCTCAATCTGGTGCGCAGCATTGCCCAGCGCGTCTGCGTGATGAAGGCCGGGGAAATCGTCGAGCAGGCCACGTGCGAAACCATCTTCACCGAACCCAAGCATCCGTACAGCTGCATACTGCTGAACGCCGAGCCGGAAGGCGAAGCCTTGCCCCGGGACGAGCGCGAAAATGTGCTGGAGGTGGACAATCTGCGAGTGCAGTTCGCGGTCAGCGGCGGGCTTTTCCAGCGCAAGACTTATCTGAACGCCGTGGATGGCATCAGCCTGAATATCCAGCGCGGCAAGACGCTGGGCATTGTCGGCGAATCCGGTTCCGGCAAGTCCACCCTCGGCCAGGCGATCCTGCGCCTGCTGGATTCCGAGGGCAGCATTCGCTTCCAGGGGCAGGCGCTGGATGGCCTGACGCAGAAGCAACTACGCCCATGGCGCAAGACAATGCAGGTGGTGTTCCAGGACCCGTTTGGCAGCCTCAGTCCTCGTATGTCCGTGGCGCAGATCATCAGCGAAGGCCTGGAAGTTCATAGTCAGTTGAACCCTGAAGAATGCAACGCCGAGGTGATTCGGGCGCTGCAGGAAGTCGGCCTCGACCCGCAAAGCCGCCATCGTTATCCCCACGAGTTTTCCGGCGGCCAGCGCCAGCGCATCGCCATCGCTCGGGCGCTGGTGCTGAAGCCAGCGCTGATCCTGCTGGACGAACCGACCTCGGCGCTGGACCGCACGGTGCAAAAGCAAGTGGTCGCCCTGCTCCGCCAGCTTCAGGAAAAACATGGCCTGACCTATCTGTTCATCAGTCATGACCTGGCGGTGGTGCGCGCTCTCGCTCACGACATGATCGTGATCAAGGACGGCAAAGTGGTGGAAAGCGGCGCCAGCCACGACGTGTTCGATTCGCCGCAGCATCCGTACACCAAAGAGCTGTTGGCGGCGGCGCAGGTAGCGCAGGCATAATTCCCAAAAAAATCGCAGGACCGCATTCCCCTGTAGGAGCTGCCGCAGGCTGCGATCTTTTGATCCTGATTCCAAAATGGATGCACACCATGAACACCACCGAAAGCCTCAAGGACTACCAGCGCGTCCGCCTGCTGGCGATCCGTTCGCTGTTCGAGATCATCGAGCAGTCGAGTGAAGGCACGGTGATCGTCGACCGCGATGCCAATATCGTCTGGATGAACGAACGCTATGCCAAGCGCTTCGGCTTGCCATCGGCCGAAGGCGCCATTGGCAAGGCCTGCGAAAGCGTGATTCCCGGCAGTCTGCTGCGTGAGGTGGTGCGCACTGGTCGGCCGATTCTGCTCGACATGCAGGACACTCCGAAAGAGCCGCTGGTGGTCATGCGCCTGCCAATTCACGACGATGCTGGCGAGGTGATCGGCGCCATCGGCTTTGCCCTGTTCGACGAATTGCGCAGCCTGTCGCCAATGCTCAAGCGCTACATGAGCATGCAGGAAGAGCTGGCTTCCACGCGCTCGCTGCTGCGTTCGCGGCAGACCAAATACAACTTCGCGCATTTCATCGGCACCAGTGCCGCCAGCCTGGAAGTCAAACGCCGCGCCCGGCGCAGTGCCAGCACCGATTCGCCGGTGTTGCTGCTCGGCGAAACCGGAACCGGCAAGGAATTGCTCGCGCAGGCGATCCACAATGCATCGCCGCGCGCGCATAAGGCGTTTGTCAGCATCAACAGCGCAGCGATCCCCGAATCACTGCTGGAAGCCGAATTCTTCGGCACCGCCCCCGGCGCCTTTACCGGTGCGGACCGCAAGGGTCGCGCCGGCAAGTTGCAGATTGCCCAGGGCGGGACGTTGTTCCTCGATGAAATCGGCGACATGCCTCTACCGCTACAAAGCAAATTGCTGCGGGTGTTGCAGGAAAAGGAATTCGAACCGGTAGGCTCAAATGACGTGATCCAGAGCGATGTGCGGGTGATCGCCGCGACGTCTACAGACCTGGAAGCGGCAATCAAACGCGGCGAGTTCCGTGCCGATTTGTATTACCGTCTCAATGTCTTGCCGATCCAGGTGCCACCGCTGCGCGACCGTCTCGACGATCTGCCAGCCCTCAGCGAGGCGATTCTTGAAGAGTTGCGCAGCCAACACGAATTGAACAGCGAAGCGCTGGCGCTGCTGGGGCAGCATGCCTGGCCGGGGAATATTCGCGAACTGCGTAACGTGCTGGAACGGGCGGCGCTGCTCAGTGATGATTTGCGACTCACGGTTGCGGACATCCGTGCGGCGATCGGGACGTTTACGCCGGTTGAGCGTGTGGCGCCGTTGACCATCGAACCGGTGGAGCATGAGACGTTCAGCGCTGCGCGGGAGCGGTTTGACCGACAGTTAATTGAAAACACCCTGGCGCAATGCGGGGGCAAGGTAATTGAAGCGGCGGCGCGATTGGGGTTGGGGCGGTCTACTTTGTACAAGAAGATGGTGGCGTTGGGGATTGCCGAGTCTCTATAAAGAGACTTTTTTCTCTATTTATAGATAAATTTTCAAGATCAAAAGATCGCAGCCTTCGGCAGCTCCTACAGAGGTTTTCGCGTTTCCCTGTAGGAGCTGCCGAAGGCTGCGATCTTTTCGGCTCACTAAAATTCTCAAACTAGAGACATAACGAAATCGATCTTATACCGAAAACAAATTAATTCCTTATATTTCAACAATATACGTTTATGGCACAGAACTCGCTATAGGGTTTCCTTACCCAAGCTTCATCACAAAAATAACAATCCAGGAGACACACCATGAGTGTGATCATCGCTTTGGCAGCCCTCGCGCTGCTGATGCTGGCTGCTTACCGTGGCTATAGCGTTATCCTTTTTGCCCCCATCGCCGCCCTCGGCGCCGTGCTGCTCACCGATCCTTCCGCCGTTGCGCCCGCCTTCACCGGCGTGTTCATGGAGAAAATGGTCGGCTTCATCAAACTGTATTTCCCGGTGTTCCTGCTCGGTGCGGTGTTCGGCAAGCTGATCGAATTGTCGGGTTTCTCGCGCTCCATCGTCGCTGCGGCCATTCGCCTGTTGGGCACCCGCCAGGCAATGCTGGTGATCGTGCTGGTTTGCGCCCTGCTCACCTACGGCGGCGTGTCGTTGTTTGTGGTGGTGTTCGCGGTCTATCCGTTTGCCGCTGAAATGTTCCGCCAGAGCAATATCCCCAAGCGTTTGATTCCAGCAACCATCGCCCTCGGCGCGTTCTCGTTCACCATGGACGCCCTGCCCGGCACCCCGCAGATCCAGAACATCATCCCCAGCACCTTCTTCAACACCACGGCCTGGGCCGCGCCATGGCTGGGTCTGATCGGCTCGATCTTCGTGGTCTGTGCCGGCATGCTGTTTCTCCAGCGCCAGCGCAACAAGGCTCAGCTTCGCGGTGAAGGCTATGGCACCGAGCTGCGCAACGAGCCGGAAACCGCCGCCGACATCAAACTCCCCAATCCGTGGATCGCACTGTCGCCGCTGTTGGCCGTCGGCATCATGAACCTGTTGTTTACCCAGTGGATTCCGCAGTGGTACGGCAAGACCCACAGCCTCGCGTTGCCGGGCATGGCTGCGCCGGTGACCACCGAAATCGCCAAGCTCACCGCGATCTGGGCAGTTCAGGCGGCGTTGCTGGTCGGCATCATCATGGTGCTGGCGTTCGGCTTCCAGGCGATTCGCGGCAAGTTGGCCGAAGGCAGCAGAAGTGCGGTCAGCGGTTCATTGCTGGCAGCGATGAACACCGCGTCGGAATACGGTTTCGGTGCGGTGATTGCGTCGTTGCCGGGCTTTCTGGTTCTGGCCGACTGGCTCAAAAGCATCCCTAACCCGCTGGTCAACGAAGCGATCACCGTAACCCTGCTGGCGGGCATCACAGGTTCGGCGTCCGGCGGCATGAGTATTGCGCTGGCGGCCATGGCCAATGACTTCATCGCAGCGGCCCACGCCGCCAACATCCCGTTGGAAGTGCTGCACCGTGTGGCCGCGATGGCCAGTGGCGGCATGGACACACTGCCGCACAACGGGGCGGTAATTACCTTGCTGGCGGTCACCGGCCTGACTCACCGCGAGGCTTACAAAGACATTTTCTGTATTACGCTGATCAAGACCCTGGCGGTTTTTGTGGTGATCGGTACTTTCTACGCCACTGGCATTGTGTGAGGTATTCATGACGACTCTTTCGGGCAAGACTGCACTGGTCACCGGTTCCACCAGTGGTATCGGCCTGGGCATCGCCCTCAGCCTGGCCAAGGCCGGGGCCAATCTGATCCTCAATGGTTTCGGCGATGCGTCCAAAGTGATTGCCGAAGTCGAGCAATTCGGCGGCAAGGTCGGCCATCACCCGGCCGACGTCAGCGATCCGGCGCAGATCGCCGACATGATCGCCTACGCCGAGCGTGAGTTCGGTGGTGTCGACATTCTGGTCAACAACGCCGGCATCCAGCACGTGGCACCGGTGGACGAGTTTCCGGTGGAACGCTGGGATTCGATCATCGCCATCAATTTGTCGTCGGTGTTTCACGGCACCCGCCTGAGCCTGCCGGGCATGCGCGCCAAGGGCTGGGGCCGGGTGATCAATATTGCTTCGGTGCATGGTTTGGTTGGTTCGGTGGGCAAAGCGGCTTATGTCGCGGCCAAGCATGGGGTGATTGGCTTGACCAAAGTGGTCGCCCTGGAAACCGCTACCACCAACGTCACTTGCAATGCGATTTGCCCAGGTTGGGTGCTGACGCCGTTGGTGCAAAAGCAGATCGACGATCGCGCCGCCACCGGCATTGATCCGCAGCAGGCGCAGCATGATTTGCTGGCCGAAAAGCAGCCGTCGCTGGAGTTCGTGACGCCACCGCAATTGGGTGAACTGGTGCTGTTCCTGTGCAGCGAAGCCGGTAGCCAGGTGCGTGGCGCGGCGTGGAATATTGATGGCGGGTGGCTGGCGCAGTAATTCACCGCGTTCCCTGTGGCGAGGGAGCTTGCTCCCGCTGGGTGGCGAAGCCGCCCCAAGAGGTTCCCAGCCACAACCCGCTGCCTGCATTTGCGACTGCTGCGCAGCCGAGCGGGAGCAAGCTCCCTCGCCACAACAGCGTGCTCGACCATAGCCTTGTGCCTACAAAAGAACAAAGAGGCAGACCATGTCCGACATCCTTTGGCAACCCACCGCCGAGCGAATCAGCAAAACCCGCATGGAGGCCTTTCGGCGCTTCATCAATCAGCGTCACCACCTGACTATCGACGACTACCCCGCCCTGCACCAATGGTCCATCGACCAGCGCCCGGACTTCTGGCAGGCCATCGTCGATTTCTTTGACATACGCTTTCATCAGCAACCCGACGCGGTGCTCGTGGAAGGCCCGCAGATGCCAAGCGCCCAGTGGTTTCCAGGCGCGACCCTGAACTTCGCGGAACACCTGCTAAGCCGACGCGACGATGCCGTGGCGGTAATCGCCGTGAGCGAAAACGGTCAGCGCGAACAGCTGACCTGGGCCGAACTGGCCGAGCATATCGCCGGTTTTCAGAACGGCTTGATTGCCGCCGGTGTCGGACTCGGCGACCGCGTGGCCGCATGCATGCCCAACACTTGGCAGACCCTGGTGGCGATGCTGGCGACCACCAGCCTTGGGGCGATCTGGTCCTGTTCTTCGCCGGACTTCGGCACCCAAGGCGTGATCGACCGTTTCGGCCAGATCGAACCGAAAGTGCTGATCACCTGCGCCGGCTACCGTTATGCCGGTAAGGAAATCGACCAAACGATCAAGGTCAACGAAATTCTCGAACGCCTGCCTTCGTTGCAACAGCTGGTCATCGTGCCGTACGCACGGCCCGAAACGCACATCGAAAACTTCCACACCCAGGCCAACGTCACGCTGTGGGACGACTTTTATGTCCCCGGCGGCGAGCCGGATTTCGTCCCGGTGCCGTTCGCCCATCCGCTGTACATCCTCTATTCCAGCGGCACCACCGGCGTGCCTAAATGCATCATCCACAGCACCGGCGGTACGCTGTTGCAACACGTCAAGGAACACGGCTTGCATTCGGACCTCGGCCCCGGCGAGCGTCTGTTTTACTACACCACGTGCGGCTGGATGATGTGGAACTGGCTGGTCTCGGCCCTCGCGGTGGGCAGTGCGGTGGTGCTGTACGACGGTTCGCCGTTCCAACCCGATCCGGAACGCTTGATCGACCTGATCGACGACGAGCGCATCAGCGTGTTCGGCACCAGCCCCAAGTACCTCGCCACACTTGAAAGCAGCGGCGTGAAACCCAAGCAAAGTCACGACTTGAGCAGCCTGAAAACCTTGCTCTGCACCGGTTCCGCGCTATCGCCGCAAAGTTACGATTACGTTTATCGCGACCTCAAGGCTGATGTGTGCCTGGCCTCGATGTCCGGCGGCACCGATATCGTCTCCTGCTTCGTCAACGGCAACCCTATGTCGCCAGTACGTCGCGGTGAAAACATGGGCAAGAGCCTGGGCATGGCCGTCGAAGTGTGGAACGACGCGGGTCAACCGGTGATGGGTGAAAAAGGCGAATTGGTGTGCGCCCGGCACTTCCCGGCGATGCCCATTGGCCTGTGGAACGACCCTGACGGCGACAAGCTGCGGGCCTCGTATTTCAGCCAGTTTCCCGGCGTCTGGGCGCAAGGGGATTACGCCGAACAGTTGCCCCACGGCGGGATGATGATCCACGGTCGCTCTGATGCAGTGCTCAATCCCGGCGGCGTGCGCATCGGCACGGCGGAAATCTATCGTCAGGTGGAAAAAGTCCCGCAGGTACTCGACAGCGTCGCCATCGGCCAGCAATGGCTGGACGACGTTCGAGTGGTGCTGTTCGTGCGCTTGCGCGATGGCGTTGAACTGGATGAAGCGCTGCAACAGCAGATTCGCCAGGTCATCCGCGCCAACACCACGCCGAGGCATGTGCCGGCGAAGATCGTCCCGGTCACCGACATTCCCCGGACCATCAGCGGCAAAGTCGTCGAATTGGCGGTGCGCAATGTGGTACACGGGCAGAAGGTGAAAAACACCGATGCGCTTGCCAACCCAGAAGCGCTTGAGCAATTCCGCAACCGCCCCGAACTCAAGACTTGAAATACCCCCCTGTAGGAGCTGCCGCAGGCTGCGATCTTTTGATCTTGCTTCTTAAAATCAACGTCAAAAGATCGCAGCCTGCGGCAGCTCCTACAGAGTTACGCTACCCCCCAGCATCACTCTCATACCTGTGGCGAGGGAGCTTGCTCCCGCTGGGCTGCGTAGCGGCCCCAAAAGATCGCAGCCCGCGGCAGCTTCTACAGGGGGTTTTGTGTCAATCCATCAGTCCCCATTCACCGGGCGATGCCTCGGTATGCAACTTCAGGCGCAAGCGCAAGTTGTTGACCGAATCCGCATGCTTCAGCGCTTCTTGCTCATCAATCGCCCCTTCCAGCACCAGCGCATACAACGCAGCATCAAACGTCTGCATCCCCAGCGCCGCCGACTTTTCCATCACCCCTTTGAGGTCCGAAAACTCATTACGCCGGATCAGATCGCCAATGGTCGGCGTCCCCAACATCACCTCCACCGCCACCCGCCGTTGACCATCACGGGTGCGTACCAAGCGCTGGGAAACGAAGGCCTTGAGGTTGTTGCCCAGATCATTGAGCAGTTGCCCCCGGCGCTCTTCGGGGAAGAAGTTGATAATGCGATCCAGCGCCTGATTGGCGTTGTGGGCATGCAGCGTTGAAAGCACCAAGTGCCCGGAATCGGCAAAAGCCAGTGCGTGCTCCATGGTTTCGCGGTCGCGGATTTCGCCGATCAGCACCACATCCGGCGCCTGGCGCAGGGTGTTTTTCAACGCTGCATGAAAACTGCGGGTATCGACGCCGACCTCGCGCTGATTGATGATCGATTTTTTGTGCCGGTGGATGTACTCGATCGGGTCCTCAATGGTGACGATGTGCCCATGGCTTTGGCGATTGCGATAATCGATCAACGCCGCCAAAGAGGTCGACTTGCCCGAATCGGTGGCACCGACGAACAGCATCAGGCCTTGCCTTAACATCACCGTTTCAAGCAGTACTGAGGGCAACTTGAGGTCTCGAAGCGTGGAATGTCGAGTTTGACGTTGCGCACCACCATCGACACATCGTTACGCTGTTTGAAAATATTGACCCGAAAACGGCCGATGCCCGGCAGAGAGATCGCCAGGTTCATCTCCAGTTCCCGATCGAACTCCAGCCGCTGTTCGGCGTCCATGATGGACGCGGCCATCGCCGCAATTTGCCCCGGTTCGAACGGCCGGTCGGTCAAGGGTGTGAGAACGCCGTCGAACCGCGCGCTGGGTGGCGCACCCGTAGACAGATACAAATCGGAGCCATCCTGGCTGGCCAGGCGTCTTAACAACGCATCGATTTCCATGGCAAAAAACACCTGCGAAGCATTCAATGAGAAAATGACCCGAAGCGGGTCATCCAGCGTCTACCGCTCAGCAAGCATAGTTGACGCCGCCACACCGACTTAAGTGCAGGACACCTTGATGAACGCATCACCGACCGGCAGCGATGCCCAGGCCTTGATAGCCAGACTGGACTGGGCGAGCAGTCCGCTGGGCGCTGCCAGTCACTGGCCGCAGAGCCTGCGCACGGCCGTGGACATCGTGATTCATTCGCCGATGCCCATGTTGTTGCTGTGGGGGCCAGAGCTGACGCAGATCTACAACGACGGCTTCGCCTTGCTGGCCGGCAACAAGCATCCGCATGCTTTCGGACAGCCAACGCACCTGATTTGGCCTGAGTTAAAAGACTTTACCGACCCGATTTACAGCGCCGTCCTACAAGGCCAGGTGCGAACCTACAGCGAACAGCGCTTCAGCCTGCAACGGGATGGTGAGGATTCCGACTTCTGGCTCGACCTTACCTACAGCCCCATCCGCGACGAAAACGCCGAAGTCGCCGGGATTCTGGTCACCGCCATCGAAACCAACGAGCGCCGGCGCATCGCCCTCGAACTGGAACAGCGCTCCGCCGCCAGCCTCAAGGCCCAGCAAGAAACCGAAGAACGCCTGCAACTGGCGCTCGCGGCCACCGACGCGGTCGGCACCTGGGACTGGGACATCAGTGAAGACCGCTTCATCGCCGACGCTCATTTCGCCCAATTGCACGGCGTCGAACCAACCCTCTCCGGCCAGTTGCCGATCAGCGAATACCTGCACGGCGTCCACCCCGAAGACCGCACCCTGATCGCCCGCAGCATCAAGCACTGCATCACTCACGGCACCGAATACGCCGAGGAATATCGCCTGCTGCAACCCGATGGCCAATTGCGCTGGGTGTTTGCCCGAGGCCGTTGCTACAAGGATCACCATGGCCGGCCGATCCGCTTCCTCGGCGCCGCCCTCGACCTGACTGATCGCAAGAACACCGAACAGGCCCTGCGCCAGAGCCAGACCGAGCTGCAACTGATCATCAACGCCATGCCGATCCTGATCAGCTACGTCGACCGCGAGGAACGCTTTCGCCTGAACAACGCCGCGTATCTGGACTGGTACGGCTTGACGCCCCAGGAACTGTTTGGCCGGACAATTCGCGAGGTCTTGGGTGATGAGGCCTACGCCCTGCGCGCCGAGTACATCGCCGAAGCGCTGTCCGGCAAAACCTGCTGCTTCAGCATCAGCACCCCACACCGTGATGGCAGCCTCCGTCAGGCATTGATGAACTACCTGCCACGCCACGGCGCAGACGGCGCGGTGAATGGCTTCTACATTTTCGTGATCGATGAAACCGAGCGTAAACAGACCGAAGAAGCCCTGCGCAACCTCAACGAAACCCTCGAAGAACGCGTGAGCGCCCGCACCCGTCAGTTGGCCGAGGCCAATGAAAAACTGCTCAGCGAGATGTTCGAGCGTGAACGCGCCGAAGAAGCCTTGCGGCATGCGCAGAAGATGGAAGCGGTCGGCCAGCTCACCGGCGGCATCGCCCATGACTTCAACAACATGCTCACCGGGATCATCGGCAGTCTGGACCTGATGCAGCGCTACATTGCCGATGGCCGCGCCGCCGAAATCGCCCGGTTCACCGAAGCGGCAGTGTCCTCGGCCAACCGGGCTGCCGCCCTCACCCATCGCCTGTTGGCGTTCTCCAGGCGTCAATCGCTGGATCGCAAACCGCTGAACGCCAACGACTTGATCCACTCCCTGGAAGACTTGCTCAGCCGCACCAAGGGCGACCACATCGAACTCAAGCTGCAACTGACCCAAGACGTCTGGCTGGTCAGCACCGACGTCAGTCAGTTGGAAAACGCCCTGCTCAACCTGGTGATCAACGCCCGGGACGCTATGCCCGATGGCGGCCAGTTGTGCATCGAGACCGCGAACGTGTACCTGGACGGCAGTGATATCACCACCCTGGAACCGGTCAAGGCTGGCGATTACCTGATGATCGCCGTCAGCGACAACGGCACCGGCATGACGCCCAAGGTATTGGCCAAAGCGTTTGATCCGTTCTTCACCACCAAACCCATCGGCCAGGGTACCGGGCTCGGGTTGTCGATGATCTACGGCTTTGCCCAGCAATCCGGCGGCCACGTGACCCTGTTCAGCATGCCCGGCCAGGGCACCAGCGTGCGTTTGTACCTGCCGCGGCTGTACGGATTGGAATTGGAAGATGTGCTGTCGCCCGTGATCAGTGAGGCGCCGTCGGCGATTGCCGGCGAAACCGTGGTGCTGGTGGAAGACGATCCAGCGGTGCGCATGCTGGTGTTCGATCTGCTCAAGGAGCTGGGTTATCACGCCTATGAAGCCGAAGATGCGAAGGCCGCCCTGCCGTTGCTCGAATCCGATTTGCGCGTGGACCTGCTGGTCACCGATGTCGGGCTGCCGGGCATGAATGGTCGGCAACTGGCAGAGATTGCCCGGCAGCATCGCCCTGAACTGAAAGTGCTGTTCATGACCGGTTATGCGGAAAAAGCTGCCGAGCGTCAGGGCTTTCTCGAAGATGGCATGGACATGGTGGCCAAACCATTTTCCATTGATCTGTTGGCCAACAAGATTCGCACGATGATCGGCCAACCCGAGTGAGTTAAGGCATAATCGCGCGCCCCGCTGTCACCACCGTTGCAAGGTAATTACTCCATGAAAGCTCAAGCCCGCCATATCCTGGTGAAAACCTCGGAAGTAGCCGAGCAGCTCAAACAACGCATCGCCAAGGGTGAAGCGTTTGATGTGCTGGCCAAGAAGTATTCCACCTGCCCGTCCGGCAAGCGTGGCGGCGACTTGGGTGAAGTGCGGCCAGGGCAGATGGTCGGCGCAATCGATGCGGTGATTTTCAAGAAACCGCTGCGGGTGGTGCATGGGCCGATCAAGAGCAAGTTCGGGTATCACCTGGTGCAGGTGTTTTACCGGGACTAACTTGCTTCATGGCCTCTGTGGCGAGGGAGCTTGCTCCCGCTCGACTGCGCAGCAGTCGCAAACCCTGTTCACTCGATGTGCCTGACTAATCGAATCAAGCAGGTTTTGGGGCCGCTTCGCGGCCCAGCGGGAGCAAGCTCCCTCGCCACAGGGGATCCCTTTCAAGGCCTGGGAATCAACGCCCCCGGCACCTGAATCACCCGACTCGCCAACCGATGCCCCGCCTGCGCCGCCTCGACCGGGCTGCCGCCCTGGAGTCGTGAAGCCAGATACGCCGCACTGAACGAATCCCCCGCCGCCGTGGTGTCTACTACTCGCTCAACCTTCTGCGCCGGTACTTCAAACGACTCGCCCGCACAACGGATCAGACACGCCTCGGCGCCACGCTTGAGTACCACTTCAGGCGTGCCGATTTGCTCGTAGGCAGCAAATACCGCCGCGCAATCCGAGAAATGAAACAGCGCCTGTTCGTCATCGACGGTCAGCAGTGCCAAGTCAACATAAGGCAGTACGCTGCGATAGGCCGCCCGCGCCTCCTCCACCGAAGCCCACAGCCGAGGCCGGTAGTTGTTGTCGAAGACGATCCGCGCATCGCGTTGTCGGGCTTCGTTCAAGGTTTCCAGTAATTTTTCCCGGCCCTGCGCACCAAGCACCGCCAGGGTGATGCCGCTGAAATACAGCAAGTCGTAATCCGGCAATGCGGCCAGGATCGGCGCGGCGGACGCAGTGGTGAAGCAATCGCGGACCGCCGCCTCATTGCGCCAATAGAGAAAACGGCGCTCGCCAGCGGCGTCGGTCTGGATGCAATACAAACCCGGCAAACGACCGGGTAAACGCTGGACCATGCCCAGGCCGATGTTTTCCGCGGCCCAGCTCTGGCACATGGCATCGCTGAAGCTGTCGTCACCCAGGGCGGTGACGTAATCCACCGTGCCGGCGGCGCCGAGTTCGCGGGACAGGTAGACCGCGGTGTTCAAGGTATCGCCGCCGAAACTCTGTTGCAGGCTGCCGTCGGCGCGGTGTTGCAGCTCGATCATGCACTCGCCGATCAGGGCGATGCGCGGGGTGTTGGGGCCCAGGGTGCTTATGGTGTTCATGTTGTGGGTCTCTGGCATTTCGCTGTCGTCTTCTCGGGCCTCATCGCTGGCAAGCCAGCTCCCACAGGGATTTTTGAACACTGGAATCCTTGTGGGAGCTGGCTTGCCAGCGATGGGCTCAACGCGGTCTCAACCTTAGAAACAGGTTTCCATGGTTTCGATGACGTTCAACTGCTCATCCACCAGACACCCCGTGCGCCACTTGTCGAACGTCAGGCACGGGTGCGAAGTGCCGAACGAAATGATATCGCCCACGCGCAATTCAACCCCTGCCGCCACGGTCATGAACGCATGCTGGTCCATCACCGCCGTCACCTTGCAGGCGCTCACGTCGTCGCCCTTGGCCGGCACTACACCGGCCTTGTAACGCAGCAATGGCACCGGCAGGCCGGCGTCGTAAGCCACATCGCGTTTACCCAGGGCAATCACCGCGAAGCCCGGTTCCGGCATCGACTGCACATGCGCCCAGACTTCGAGTGCCGGACGCAAACCTTCGTGCAAGTCGCTGCGACGGTCGAGCACGCAGCACTGCGCTTCCTTGTAGATGCCATGGTCGTGGGCCACATAACTGCCGGGACGCAGCACACTGAGGAAACGACCGGCGGCGTTCTGCGCTTCAAACTCTTCGGCAATCAAGTCGTACCAGGCCGAACCCGAGGCCGTGATGATCGGCTTGGGAATCGCGAACGCGCCGCTGTCCTGCAACTGCACCGCCAGGCGAACCAAAGAACCGGCGAACGCGCGGATACCGCTCACCGCGTGATCGCCGTGAATCACGCCTTCATAGCCTTCGATGCCGGTCAGGGCCAGCGCCGGTTGCGCGGCGATGGCCTTGGCCAGGTCGAGCACTTCCTGCTCGCTGCGGCAACCGCAACGCCCGCCGACCACGCCGTACTCGATCATCACGTTCAAGCGCACGCCACGGGACGCAAAATAAGCGCCGAGGTCGGCCACGTTGTCCGGATGATCGACCATGCAATGGAAGTCGAACGTCGGGTCGGCCAGCAGGTCGGCGATCAGCGCCATGTTCGGTGTACCGACCAGTTGGTTGGCCATCAGCACCCGGCGCACGCCATGGGCATACGCAGCACGGGTTTGCGTGGCGCTGGCCAGGGTAATGCCCCAGGCGCCGGCGTCCAGTTGCCGACGAAACAGCGCCGGGGTCATGCTGGTCTTGCCGTGCGGCGCGAGTTCGGCGCCGCTGTTGCTGACGAATGCCTGCATCCAGCGAATGTTGTGCTCCAGCGCTTCGCGATGCAGCACCAGCGCGGGCAAGCTGACGTCGCGGACAAGGCTGGCGCCAGTCTGGGCAAAACCCTTGTCCACGGCAGCCGTGTTTTCGGCAGTAGTCATGGTCGAACTCCTCACGTTCGCGGCCGCAAGCAGCCGCTGTTATTCGTTGATGCGACGGGCCAGGCTGTTTGCGCTTTCGATCAGCACCCGGCGGTAGTCGTTGTAATTGTTTTTGGCATCGGCCCGGGGGGCGACGATGCACAGGGTCGCGATGGCCACGCCGTTCGGATCTTTGACCGGGGCGGCGAAGCAATGGGTAAAGGTGTCGGCGACGCTATCGAAAGAGAAGAAGCCATCGATACCGGCCTGACGGATTTCCTCGAGAAACTGTTCCAGCGGCAGGCGTTCACCGTTGGGCAGGATGAAGTCGTCGTGGTCGATCAGGTCGATGATCGCCTGGTCACTCAAGTGCGCCAGCAGCAGGCGCCCGGAGGCGGTCCAGGGAATCGGCGCGTTCTCGCCGATGTCCGAGGAAATGCGGAAATGCCGCTCGCCCTCCTTCATCAACGCCACGGTGTATTTGCGCCCGTTGAGCAGGCACATCTGCGCGGTTTCACGGGTTTGGCTGACGATTTCCTGCAAGGCGTGATCGGCCTCGCGGGTCAGGTCGAAATGACGCAAGTGCGCCTGCCCGAGGAAGTACAGCTGACGGCCGAGGTAAACGTGACCGTCCTTGCCAACCGGCTCCAGAATCCGCCGCTCCAGCAACGAGGCCACCAGCTCGTAGACCGTGGACTTCGGGCTGCCGATACCGCTGGCGATGTCGTTCGGGCGCAGGGGCTGACCGATCTCCTTGAGGAAATCGAGGATATCGAACGCCCGGTCCAGACCGCGTGCCCGGCGCTTGATGGTGTCTTCGGTCATGTCAGTGATTTCCATACAAATTCACCGGGGAATTTAACCAGAGTGCTGTGGCGACCGTCAGGACGCCATCGCTGGCAAGCCTGCTCCCACAGGTTCCGTGTGCTGCAACAAATTTGCAGGCAGACTATCAATCCCTGTGGGAGCTGGCTTGCCAGCGATGGGCGCACCTCGGTTCAGGCCTTTTTCTTGTACGCGATGCAGTCGATCTCGACCTTGCAGTCGACCATCATGTTCGCCTGCACGCAGGCGCGAGCCGGGGCGTGTTCGGGTTTGAAGTACTCGGAGAAGACCTTGTTGAAACTGGTGAAATCCCGCGGATCCTCCAGCCACACGCCAGCACGCACCACATCTTCCAGGCCATAACCGGCCTCTTGGAGAATCGCGATCAGGTTCTTCATGGTCTGGTGGGTCTGCTCGACAATGCCACCCGTAATGATCTCGCCGTCCACCGCCGGCACCTGCCCGGAAACGTGCAACCAGCCATCGGCTTCAACGGCACGGGCGAAAGGGCGAGGCGTGCCGCCTGCAGCAGCGCTACCGGTGCCGTAACGAGTAATGCTCATGAATGTTTTCTCCTGATTGAAAATGGAAGGATCAAGATTGGGTGCTTTTGGAAATCTCTGCCATCCGTGGAAATTGGACGGTGATAATTCCGCTATAACGGAACGTGATATGCAATAGCGGAATGAATGACAGAAGTCTGCCACAGGTTGCGAAGGGAATGTGGCGGATATTGAAATTTGTTTTGAATCGGGAGGGTCTACAAAAAGCAAGAGAGAGGCGCTGCGAAATCTGTGTCGGGTAGAAGCTACAGTTGGCAACGAGGAAGCAACGCCGAAGGGTTGCCCTCCAACCGCTGTTTTTTCACTACGCTTCAGACCGTGGGTCAGTTGATTCTCGACAACCAACGCGCGATCAAGGGTGACGATGTACAAAACCATTGAAGATGAAGTGTTGAAAAAAGCCGCGCCAGCCGAACTGAAGGCTGAATTTATCCAACATGATTTCGAACGCCTGCGCACCTTTTGCCAATTCATCTATGCCGCCAGTATCGCGGTGTGGGTGGTATTCGACCTGATCATCAGTTTCGTCGGCGGCCAACGTTTCACTTGGGTCTCACTGATGTTCATGGGGATTTTTGCGATCTTCGCGATCATCTTGACGTTCATCCGCGATGCCCGGCATTTCCATGTCTTCAATCTGCTGTTCGTCTTCTTCATCGCCCTCGGCGTGCGCCTGCTGATCGATGGCTTGCCCGCCGATTTCCGGCCCGCCTGGCAGGTGCTGGCGGCATCGAGCATGTTGTATGGCGCCTCTGTGCTGCCACTCAGTCGCTGGTCGTTCTATGGTGCGCAGATCGTTACCTGGCTGATGCTCAACCCGTTCTTCCATACCAATGTGGGGTTGTTTGATTTGCAGGGTGTGATGACCTTTTGTTACACGGGATTCTTCTGCGCGCTGACCATTTACAGCTTCCTCACTTTGCGCAAGGCCAAGCTCTACAACTTCATCATGTCCAAATTGCTGCTCGATCAAGCCTACGTCGACACGCTGACCGAGATTCCCAATCGCCGCTCGTTCATGGCTCACGCCAACCAACAGCTGGACGCCACACCGCGTGAGCACGATCACTACCTGGCGATGATCGATATCGACAACTTCAAGAAGGTCAACGACCTGTACGGGCACGACATCGGCGATGAAGTACTCAAACGCATCGCGGCGGACATTAAAACGGTGATGAGCGACTTTGAGTTCGCACGCTTGGGTGGCGAGGAGTTTGCGATCTATCTCGCGGGTGTGCGCCGCGAAGATGTCGAGTCGCTGGCGGGTGAGTTGTGTCGAGTGGTGCGCGAACAACCGACCCGGCACCCGGTGACCATCAGCATCGGCCTGACCCGGGTGCTCGATGGCGATACGCTGAACCAAGCGTTGATCAAGGCTGACAAGGCACTGTATGAGTCAAAACATACGGGGAAGGATCGGTATACCTTTCATGGTTGAGATCGCCATCGCTGGCAAGCCAGCTCCCACAGCGATCAATGGTGCTCACAAATTACCTGTCCACCACAGAACCTTGTGGGAGCTGGCTTGCCAGCGATGAGGCCCTCGAACCCAGCGCAAAATCACCCGCCCACGCGCGCCAGAAACACCCGCGTCACCCGCCGCTCCTCAACTTTCAAGACGGTCATCCGCCAGCCTTCCCACTCATGACTGTCGCCGATCATCGGCAGCCGATCCAGCAAACTCACCACCAATCCGGCCAGGGTCTGATAGTCGCCGGTAGGTTCCGCCGCAAACCCGGTGCGCTGGCGTACCCGAGCCAGGTTCAAGGCACCGCTGACCACAAACCCGCCTTTTTCCTCGAGCACATCCGGGCCTTCGATTTCGCTGGCATCTGGCAACTCGCCGGCAATCGATTCGAGGATGTCGGTCATGGTCAGCACGCCGACGAAATCACCGAATTCATTGACCACAAACGCGATGTGCGTCGACGCCTTGCGCATCTGCTCCAAGGCATTGAGGATCGAATAACTGTCCAGCAGGTTGATGGTCTGCCGTGCCAGGTGCGCCAGATCAACTACGTTGCCGGCCAGGTACTCCTTCAACAATTCCTTCTTGTGCACGAACCCCAGCGGTTCATCCACCGCGCCGTCGCGAATCAGCGGCAGACGCGAGTAGGACGAGTGCATCAGTCGCGTACGAATGGTCTCGGCATCATCCGCCAGGTCGATGTGATCGACGTCCGCTCGCACGGTCATCAACGTGCGAATCGGTCGCTCGGCCAGTTGCAATACGCCGCTGATCATCACCCGTTCACGGCGGTCGAACAGTTCTTCGCTCGGCGCCTCGCCGTCATCCAGCATGTCGGCAATCTCTTCGCCGACTTCTTCCACTGCCAACTTGCGCCCGCCCAAAAGACGCATCACCGCGTGCGCAGTACGCTCACGCATCGGCCGCAGACCCTGCATCGAGCGCTTGCGCCGGGCCCGGGCGATCTGGTTGAAGACCTCGATCAGGATCGAAAAGCCGATGGCCGCATACAGGTAGCCCTTGGGAATATGGAAACCCAGGCCTTCGGCGGTCAGCGCAAAGCCGATCATCATCAAGAAGCCCAGACACAGCATGATCACCGTCGGGTGCGCATTGACGAAGCGGGTCAGCGGTTTGCTGGCGACGATCATCAGGCCGATGGAAATGATCACCGCGATCATCATCACCGCCAGTTCATCGACCATGCCCACGGCGGTAATTACCGCATCGAGGGAGAACACCGCGTCCAGCACCACGATCTGCGCCACGATTGGCCAGAACATCGCATACGTGGTGTTAGATGAGCGCTGGCCGACATGGCCCTCGAGCCGTTCGTGCAACTCCATGGTGGCCTTGAACAACAGGAACACACCACCGAAGAGCATGATCAGGTCTCGTCCGGAGAAGCTCTTGTCGAACACCTCGAACAGCGGCTGAGTCAGGGTCACCAGCCAGGAAATACTCGCCAGCAAGCCCAGGCGCATCAGCAACGCCAGGGACAAACCAATGATTCGCGCCCGGTCGCGCTGATGCGGCGGCAACTTGTCCGCAAGGATCGCGATAAACACCAGGTTGTCGATGCCCAGCACCAGCTCCAGCACAATCAGCGTCAACAAGCCAAGCCAGGCGGTGGGGTCAGCTAACCATTCCATAAAAACGTCTCGATCTCTTCAGTGAATTCAGAATGCCGGGCACGGCAAGGCGCGGCTCAGAGGCCGTAGATGTGCAAGGAATTTGGCGTTCGGACGTCGGAAGACCGGGTGTTTCGCGTGCGTCAAAGCTACGCGCAGGCGCGTGGAGGAAGGATAACTGGGAGGCTCCGTGAGGGTGTTCATGCAAGTCCTGAAAGGAAAAAAGGACTTGGATCGTACAGGCGATCGCGACAATTCCTACAGCCGGAAATCATTTCAAGATCTGTAGAAGAGCAGAAGATCGCACCCCGCGCCAGCTCCTACAGGTCTACGCGATCCCCTGTCGGAGCGGCCGAAGGCTGCGATCTTTTGATCCATTCAACATACCGCAACACAGCCGGAGACTTCTCGAACCGCCGATGAACTAACGCCAGCCACGACGATGCATCGCAGTCATTGATCTGGCGATAAATCACATTCGGCAAACTGACATGACCGACCACCGATTCCGGCACCACCGCCACCCCTTGCCCCAGGGAAACCAAAGCGATCACCGCCACCAACCCACCCGGTTGCGCCCCGAGTTTTGGCACGAAACCGCCTTGGGCGGCGACTTGCAAAGTGCCCACGACCTGCTCCGGAAGAATGAAGTTTTCGTTCTGCAAATGCGCCGAATTGATCACCGGCAAACGGTTCAGCCACGAATCCACCGGCAGCGCCAGGACAAAACCCTCGTCGTTCAAGCGCACGCCCTCGACGCCCTCGGGCAACGCCAGCGGGCAGCGGATGTACCCCAAATCGAAGCGCCCCTCGAGGATCATGTTTGGCAGGCTGGCCATGGGGCTTTCCCGCACATTGAGGCTGACATCCGGGTATTGCGCGGCAAAACCCTGCACCTGTTTTTGCAGGAGCCCCGAATACACCGCCGAGGCGACGTAACCCAGTTCGATATGGCCGATGTCACCACGACCGGCGCGCTGCGCATTGCGCTGCGCCGACTCGAATTGCCGCACCGTGGCCTCGGCTTCGATCAGCAGCGCCGCGCCGGCCTCAGTCAGGCTGACATCCCGCGCCTGGCGCAGAAACAGGCGTGCGCCCAGTTCCGCTTCCATGTCCTGGATCTGCCGGGTCAGCGTCGGCGGCGCGATGCCCAATTGCTCGGCCGCGCGTGTGAAGTTGCGGTGGCGAGCGACTGCCAGGAAATAACGAAAATGACGGATGTCCATCGGTGCATTAGCTCAAAGGTAATGAAGTGACGATGTGCGCCTAACAAAGGGACAGCCTGCCAGCGATAAGCTGCACGAAACCTCACAGTAGAGAACCCTGGCCATGTCCGTCAAACCCAAGGTGAGTCCGCGCCTGACCTTGCTCACCGCCTCGGCCGTGTGCTCGCTGATCGTGCTCGATACCAACATCGTCGCCGTTACCTTGCCCAGCATTGCCCGTGACCTCGGGGCGAATTTCGCTGACATCGAATGGGTTGTCAGCGCCTACATGCTGGCCTTCGCCGCGCTGCTGCTGCCCGCAGGCAGCCTGGCCGACCGCTTTGGCCGGCAGAAAACCCTGATCTGGGGACTGGGCATTTTCATCCTCGCCTCCATGGGTTGCGGGGCGGCGCCGAGCGCCTTGTTCCTCGACATCGCCCGGGCCATCAAGGGCGTCGGCGCCGCGCTGTTGTTGACCTCGGCGCTGGCCTCCATCGGCCACACCTTTCACGATGAAGTAGAGCGCGCCAAAGCCTGGGCGTTCTGGGGCGGTTGCATGGGCGTGGCGATGACCGCTGCGCCGACCCTGGGCGGGTTGATTACCGAGTACATCGGCTGGCGCTGGATTTTCTATCTCAACCTGCCCGTGGGCCTGTTCCTGATGTACATGGTCTGGCGCGCGGTGCCGGAATCCCGCGATGCCCAGGCCGCGCGCCTCGATCCGTGGGGCAGCCTCGCCTTCAGCGCCAGCCTGTTGTGCCTGATCTGGGGTTTGATCGAAGCCAACCGCATCGGCTGGAACAACCCCGTGACCTACGCCCGCCTGATCGGCGGCGCCGTGCTGCTGGGGTTGTTCGTGCTGATCGAACGCTTGCAAGAGCGGCCGATGATCGACCTGCAACTGTTCAAACACCCGCGCTTCATCGGCGCCCTGCTCGGTATGTTTTCTTACGCCGCGTGCGCCCAAGTGATGATGACCATGCTGCCGTTCTACTTGCAGAACGGCTTGGGCTTCACCGCCATTTCTGCGGGGCTGGGCATGCTGCCGTTTGCCGTGACCATGTTGATCTTCCCGCGCATCGGCGCACGTCTGACAGGACGCGTGACGCCGGCGAACATGATGGCTCTCGGGCTGACACTGGTTGGCAGCGGTAATCTGCTCAGCGCCTGGACGGTCAACAGCGGCGGTTACCTGTCCTTCGCCGTGGCAATTGCAGTCACTGGTGCCGGCGCGGGGTTGCTCAATGGCGATACGCAAAAGAACATCATGGCTTGCGTGCCTCGTGCACGTACCGGCATGGCGTCGGGCATGAGTACGACCATGCGCTTCAGTGCGGTGATGCTGGCCATCGGCGTGTACGGTGCCTTGCTCGCCAGCCACACCGAACAACAGTTGCATGGTGGTCTGTCGAGCCACGGCGTTGCGTTGCTCGAGCAAACGCAAGGCATCGCCTCGCGGGTGGTGGCCGGTGACATGAGTGCGGCGCTGAACCTGGTGCCGGAGGCGGCTCGCGCGACGGTCGAACCGTTGGCCCGGCAGGCGTTCGTCGCCGGATTCAGCCTGTTGCTGTGGGTCGCAGGACTGGCCGGATTGCTCGCGGCGCTGGTGGTGGGCACGCTGATGCGCAATCCGCTTCCCGCTCCGCCGCCAACCTTAGTGTTTGAATGAGGCCAACACTCGTTCGGCGTTCGCATCGCAGGCCATGCCTTCAGGCTTCGCCGCGATGTTCTCGATCAAGCCCAGCAACTGTGCCTTGCTTTGCGCCAGGTGCTGTTGCATGGCTTCGATCTGATCAACCTTGCGCTCCAGACTGACGATCAATTCGTCGTGCTTGAACGCGCCCGTCACGGTGTCCGGCAACAAGCGCTTCAGCTCCTCCAGGCTGAAACCGGCCTGCTGGGCGCACTGGATGATTTGCAGGGTTTGCAGCACCTGCGGCGGATAACGCCGATAACCGTTGGGCAAGCGCTCGACCTGCGGCAGCAATCCCTGAGCCTCGTAGAAGCGGATTCGCGACGCCGACAACCCGCTCATTTGCACCAATTTACCTATCTGCATCGCGTCCTCGTTTGCCTGCTTGACATTAAAGTTAACTTTAAGCTTAGCCTCCACTCATCACTGATGAGGAGTCAAGCATGTCACCCTTCCAAGCCTTGTATTTACCCAACGGTCAGACCATCGGTAATCGTATTGCCAAAGCCGCGCTGGAAGAGAACCTCGCCGACGGTAACCAGGCGCCGGGCCAAGCATTGTTTCGCCTGTATCAGGCCTGGGCCGAAGGCGAGACCGGTCTGCTGTTGACCGGCAACGTGATGATCGACCGCCGGGCCATGACCGGTCCCGGTGGCGTCGCGCTGGAGGATGAGCGGGATCTGCAGCGCTTTCGCCAATGGGCCGACATTGGCCGCGCCGGTGGCGCGCAGTTCTGGATGCAGATCAATCATCCCGGCCGGCAGACCATGGCCAATCTCGGCCAGCAAGCCTTGGCGCCCTCTGCCGTGGCGATGGACCTGGGGTCGTTTTCAAAAATGTTCGCCGAACCCAAACCCATGACTGAGGCCAATATCGAAGAAGTGATCCAACGCTTCGCTACCACTGCTACGCTGGCAGAGAAAGCCGGATTTACCGGCGTGCAAATCCATGCTGCGCACGGCTACCTGATCAGCCAATTCCTCTCGCCGTTGACCAATCGCCGGACCGACCGCTGGGGCGGCTCACTGGAAAACCGCGCCCGTTTGCTGCTGGCGGTGGTCAGCGCCGTGCGCAACGCCGTTTCGCCAAAGTTTTGCGTGTCAGTGAAGCTCAACTCGGCGGATTTCCAGCGCGGTGGTTTTGATGCCGATGATGCCCGCCAAGTGATCGAGTGGCTTAACGATCACCCCATCGACCTGCTGGAACTCTCCGGCGGCAGCTACGAAGCGCCGGCCATGCAAGGCGAGGCGCGCGACGGCCGGACCCTGGCGCGCGAGGCGTATTTTCTGGAAATGGCCGGTGAACTGGCCGGCGTGGCACGTATGCCGGTGATGGTGACGGGCGGGATTCGGCGCCTGGCAGTGGTCGAGCAGGTGCTCGACAGCGGCATCGCCATGGCCGGCATCGGCACGGCGCTGGCCATTGAGCCGCAGTTGGTCAATCGCTGGCGCGAAGGCCAGAACAGCCATCCGCAACTACCGCCGATACACTGGAAGCGTAAAACGCTGGCGTCGCTGGCAAGCATGGCGGTGGTGCGGTTCCAGATGCATCGTTTGAGTCGTGAACGCAAGACATGGCCGCAAGTCTCGGCGATTTGGGCGTTGATTGTGGATCGCGTGTACGTTGCCAAGCGCACCCGGCAGTATCGAGCGGCGATGGCGAAGTGATTCAAAGTTGTTAGTGACTGGTACACCGCTTTCGCGGGCAAGCCCGCTCCCACAGGAATCCATGGCGCTCACGAAATCCATGCAACAACCCAAAACCCTGTGGGAGCGGGCGGCGATGGCGAAGTGATTCAGAGTTGTAAGTGACTGGTACACCGCTTTCGCGGGCAAGCCCGCTCCCACAGGAATCCATGGCGCTCACGAAATCCATGCAACAACCCAAAACCCTGTGAGAGCGGGCTTGCCCGCGATGAGGCCAGCAAGCGCAACAAAGAACTCACCCCGGAAGCAGCTCATCGATATGCCGATACTCGGACCGCAACTGCGCCGCCAAAGACTTGCTGCGCCCAAGGCGAATCGGCCCGCGTTCGATGTCGATCACCAGTCCCGGACAATCGAGCGCGGGCAACGTCGGCCAGTCTTTCAAGCGGCCATCGGTCACCACCAACAACCGTTGCTGCTCCGCCGGAAAACGCTTTTGCCGCACGGCAAGCCAGCGCCCCGCTTCACTCAACGCCGCCAGCAACGGTGTGCCACCACCCGCGCCGAGCCCGTCGAGCCAATGGCGCAAACCGCTGGACGCCTTCAATCCCTGCACCTGCCACTTCGGCAGCGAACCGCTGGCGGTCAGCAATGCCAGACGCGCACGCTGTCGATAGGCGTCATCGAACAACTGCGCCAGCAAGCCTTTGGCATCGCTCAAAGCCTGATGGCGACGGGTTGAGGCCGAGGCGTCGACGATCACCAGCCACAGTTCATGGGCCGAGCGCGTACGCTGGTGGAACAACAGGTCGTCGTGTTGACGTGGCCGGCCATTGAGTAACGTACCCGGCCAATTCACCGAGCCGCTGCGGGCGGCGTGACGTTTGCCCTGTTTGCCGTGGTCCAGCCGTCCGGCGCGGGGTCTGGCATTCGCCCCCGCGTCAGATCGAGGGCGAATGCCTAGGGCTTTTTTGGCCAGCTCGGCACTTCACGTCGTGCACCGACCGGCAGCGCTTGAGCGGGCATTTCGCCCCACTGGCCCTGGCCCTGGCCCTCGTTCGGGTTTGGCTGTTGACTGGATTGCGATTGATTCTGCTGGGGGCCAGGTGGCGTGTGCTCGCGACGACGATGGCGCAAGGCGAACTCGGCGACCGCGTCGATATCTTCTTCGCTGATGGATGGCCCGCCGCGCCAGGCGGCATGGGCACGCGCCGCGCGCAACCAGACCAGGTCGGCGCGCAAACCATCGACGCCGGCGGCAAAGCAACGCTCGGTAATCTGCGCCAGCGCTTCATCGTCGAGGGGAATACTCGCCAAAAGGCTGCGCGCATTCTGGCAGCGCTCACGCAACGACTGCTGCTGGCTCTCCCACTCGGTGCAGAAACGTTGCGGGTCACTGTCGAAATCCAGACGCCGCCGGATGATTTGCCCGCGTTCGGCCGGCGCGGTATGGCCACCGAGGGCGACGTTCAGGCCAAAGCGATCGAGCAACTGCGGACGCAACTCGCCCTCTTCCGGGTTCATGGTGCCGATCAATACAAACTTCGCCGAATGCCGATGGGAAATGCCGTCGCGCTCAACCAGATTGGTGCCGCTGGCGGCCACATCGAGGAGCAGATCGACGAGGTGATCCGGCAGCAGGTTGACTTCGTCGACGTAGAGCACACCGCCGTCAGCCTTGGCCAGGACACCGGGGGAAAATTGTGCGCGACCCTCGCTCAGGGCCGCGTCGAGATCGAGTGTGCCGACCAGGCGTTCTTCGGTGGCACCCAAGGGCAAAGTGACGAACTGACCACTGGCGAGCAGGTCAGCCAAACCACGGGCCAGGGTCGACTTGGCCATGCCGCGCGGACCTTCGATCAGTACGCCGCCGATCTTCGGGTCAATGGCGGTGAGGTACAACGCCAGCTTCAAATCGTCGGCGCCGACCACGGCGGAGAGGGGGAAATGCGGGGTATCGGTCATGTCAGGGTTCTCATCATGGTCGGTATTTACTTTGTGGCGAGGGAGCTTGCTCCCGCTGGGCTGCGCAGCAGCCCCCAACTCAAAATGCACATTTTTTCAGACACACTACATTGTCTGGTTTTCGACTGCTTCGCAGCCGAGCGGGAGCAAGCTCCATCGCCACAGGTTGTGTGTGTGTCAGCTGTCTTCTTCTATATCCAGCAACAGATTTTCCAGCGCTTCGCGATATTCGCCCGGCTCCTTCCACATGCCCCGCTGCTGCGCTTCGAGCATGCGTTCGGTCATGTCGCGCAGGGCGTGCGGATTGTGCTCGCGCACGAAATCCCGGGTGTTCGGATCAAGCAAATACGCATCCGCCAGCAACGCGTACTGATGATCGTCGATCAACTGCGTGGTGGCGTCGAAGGCGAACAGGTTGTCGACCGTCGCCGCCATTTCGAACGCACCTTTGTAGCCGTGACGCTTGACCCCGTCGATCCACTTTGGGTTGGCCGCCCGGGAGCGAATGACCCGGTTCAGTTCTTCTTTCAGCGTACGGATTTTCGGTAAATCCGGCTGGCTGTGATCACCATGGTAACTGGCCGCTGCTTCTCCACTGAGACTTTCCACCGCCGCGAGCATGCCGCCCTGGAACTGGTAATAGTCGTTGGAATCGAGCAGATCGTGCTCATGGTTGTCCTGGTTTTGCAGCACCGCTTGCACTTGGCTCAGGCGCTGGGCGAACTGCTCACGGGCCGCAGTCCCTTCGTCTGCACCGCCATAGGCGTAACCGCCCCAGTTCAGATACACCTCAGCCAGATCCTCGCGGCTCTGCCACAGTCGACCATCAATAGCGCCCTGCACCCCCGCGCCATACGCACCGGGCTTGGCGCCGAAGATGCGCCAACCGGCCTGACGCCGAGCGGCTTCTTCATCCAGCCCCGATTGCAGAAGCGCTTCACGTTCGGCGCGCACCTTGGCCGCCAGCGGGTTGAGATCGTCCGGCTCGTCCAGCGCGGCGACTGCTTGCACGGCGGCGTCGAACAGGCGGATCAGGTTGGCAAAGGCGTCACGGAAGAAACCGGAGACACGCAACGTTACGTCTACTCGCGGACGATCAAGCACACTCAGCGGCAGGATTTCAAAGTCGTCGACCCGCTGACTGCCCGTGGCCCAGACCGGTCGCACGCCCATCAGCGCCATGGCTTGGGCAATGTCATCGCCGCCGGTGCGCATGGTCGCCGTGCCCCACACAGACAAACCGAGCTGACGCAGATGGTCGCCATGGTCTTGCAGGTGACGTTCGAGAATCAGGTTGGCCGACTGGAAACCGATGCGCCACGCGGTGGTGGTCGGCAGGTTGCGCACGTCCACCGAATAGAAATTGCGGCCGGTGGGCAGTACGTCCAGACGACCGCGGCTCGGTGCACCACTGGGGCCGGCCGGGACGAAGCGGCCGCTGAGGGCGTCGAGCAGGCCGCGCATTTCTGCGGGGCCGCAGGCGTCCAGTCGCGGTGCAACTACTTCGCGCAAGTTGTCGAGGATGGCGTTCACTTCAGACCACCCGCCCCCCTGTGGGAGCGGGCTTGCCCGCGATGGTGTGTCAGCTACATTGATGTCGACTGACACACCATCGCGAGCAGGCTCGCTCCTACAGGAGATCAGCTGTGTGGCGAACAGTTCGAGGCGTTCGCGGGTATCGCCGGTGGTGCGCCAAGGGTCATCGCTGATCGACAACAAGGCAACCGGACGCGGTCCGCTCCACGGCTCGGCCAGCGCACAATCCAATGGATCGAAAGCCAACTCAAACGCCTTGGCCAGCGCCCGCAGCAGACTCGATTGCGCCCCACGGCCGTCGCCCCGGGGAATGCGCAGCAGCGCGAGCAAGGTGTCGGTGCGCAAACGTCCCACCGGAGACTCGCCAAACACGTGCAGGCCATCGCGAATCTGCGACTCTTTCAAGTCACACAGGTACGTGTCCAGGCGCGGCAGCCAGATCGCCGCATCGGCATCGCTGTCGAGTTTTTCGTCCAGTTGCAATTCGCGGTCGATGTGCGTGTCGCGCACCAGTTGCAGGATGTCGCGCTGCAATTCCCGGGCACGTCGTGGGTCGAGCAATTGCGCTTCGTAATATTCGTCGGCCAGCAACTCAAGGTTGCGCAGCGGGCCGTAAGTTTCGGCGCGGGTCAGCGGCGGCATCAGGTGATCAATGATGACCGCTTGGGTGCGGCGCTTGGCCTGGGCGCCCTCGCCCGGATCGTTGACGATGAACGGATAGATATTCGGCAGTGGCCCGAGCAGCGCGTCCGGCCAGCAATTTTCGGAGAGCCCGACACCCTTGCCCGGCAGCCATTCGAGGTTGCCATGCTTGCCCACGTGGATCACGCCGTGGGCGCCGTAGGTGTTGCGCAACCAGAAATAGAACGCCAGATAGCCGTGGGGCGGCACCAGGTCCGGGTCGTGGTACACCGCGCTCGGGTCCACCTGATAGCCCCGCGCCGGCTGGATGCCGACGAAGGTCAGGCCGAAACGCAGGCCGGCAATCATCATCCGCCCGCCTCGGCACATGGGATCGCTGTCGGGCGCACCCCAGCGTTCCAGCACCGCTTGGCGGTTGGCTTCGGGTAGCGCGTTGAACATCAGCAGATAGTCGTCCATCGCCAGGCTTTGCTGGCACGGACGTTGGTCGATGGTGTCGAGGTCGTTGCTGACGCCGCCGAGCAATTGCTGGATCAACGCGGTGCCGCTTTCCGGCAGACCAGCTGGCAGCGGATAGCCTTCTTTGTACAGCGCACGCAGGATGTTCAGCGCGGCGGCCGGGGTGTCGAGACCGACGCCATTGCCAATGCGACCATCGCGTGTCGGGTAGTTGGCGAGGATCAGCGCGACGCGCTTTTGCGCATTCGGCAACCGCGCCAGATCGATCCAGCGCCGCGCCAGTTCGGCGACGAAATCCATGCGTTCCGGTTGCGGTCGGTAGCACACCACGTCGGACTGACTGCGCTCACTGCGCCAGGCCAGGTCCTTGAAACTGATCGGGCGGCTGATGATCCGCCCATCCAGTTCCGGCAACGCAATGTGCATCGCCAGATCACGCGGGCCGAGGCCCTGTTCGCTGGCACGCCAACCGGGTTCGTTGTCCTGGGCGCATATCGCCTGGATCACCGGGATATTGCGCCGAAACGGTCGCAGATGCGGCGCTTCGGGGCTGGATTGGGCGAAACCGGTGGTGTTCAAGATCACCGAAGCTGATGTTTCATCCAGCCAATCCTCGACCACCGAAAGGCAGCCCGGCTCTTTCAAACTGGCCACGGCTATCGGCAGCGGGTTGAGGCCCGCCGCTAGCAGACGCTGACAAAAAACATCGATGAAAGCGGTGTTCGCCGCCTGTAAATGCGAACGGTAAAACAGCACCGCCGCCACCGGTTGATCGGCCTGCCATTCGGCTTGCCAGTCACTCAGTTGTGCAGGGCTTTTTTGCGGGTGGTAAATCGCCGTGCGCGGCAGGGTTTGCGGCTCAGCCCAGACGTAATCGCGAGCCAACCAGCGATTGGCCAGGCAGCGGAAAAAATCGAGGGCATTGCCCATGCCACCCTGTCGCAGAAACTGCCAGAGCCGGTCGCGATCTTCGGCGACCACGGTGCTGAGATCGCTGAGTTCCGGGTCCGGGCGATCATCACCCGGCACCAGAATCAGCTGCACACCGCGCTGCGACAACTCCACCAGCCGCTCGACGCCGTAACGCCAATAGGCAATGCCGCCGTGCAGCGAAATGAGGATGACCTTGGCGTGGCGCAGCACTTCGTCGACGTACAAATCGACCGACGCATGATTCTGCACCTGCATCGGGTTGGCCAGGCGCACGCTCGGGTAATCCTCGGGCAACTGCTGCGCCGCTTCGGCGAGCAGCGCCAGGCTGGAGTCGCCGCTGCACAGGACCACCAGCTCGGCGGGGGTTTGTCCAAGGTCGGCAATGTTGTCATCCGACACGAAACCGCCGGGCTGGGTCCTGAGCAGGTGCATGGCTTACACGCTGAGCGCGGCGCGCAATTGCGCTTCGAGCAACGCGGCATCCAGCGCCTGGCCGATCAACACCAGACGTGTGGTGCGTGCTTCTTCAGCGCCCCACTGACGATCAAAGTGTTTGTCGAAACGCGTGCCCACACCCTGGATCAGCAGTCGCATCGGCTTGTTCGGAATGGCGGCGAAGCCTTTGACGCGCAGGATGCCGTGCTGGACCACCAGTTGGGTCAGCGCGTCCATCAGCAGGCTTTCATCGCAGGCAGGCAATTCGATGGAGATGGAGTCGAACGCGTCGTGATCGTGGTCGTCATGATCGTCATCGTCGTGGTGGTGATCGTGGTGGCTGTGACGGCTGTCGATGTGTTCTTCCGAGCCGGCACCGAGACCGATCAGCACGTCCAGCGGCAGGCGCCCGCTGCTGGCTTCGATGACTTTTACCGCTGGCGGCAGTTCTTCGGCGACTTCCAGACGTACGCGGGCGAGGTCTTCAGGGCTGATCAGATCGGCCTTGTTGAGGATCACCAGGTCGGCGCTGGACAGTTGGTCGGCAAACAGTTCGTGCAGTGGCGATTCGTGGTCCAGGTTCGGGTCGAGTTTGCGCTGGGCGTCGACCTGATCCGGGAATGCAGCGAAGGTGCCAGCCGCGACTGCCGGGCTGTCGACCACGGTGATCACTGCGTCAACGGTGCAGGCGCTGCGGATTTCCGGCCACTGGAAAGCCTGGACCAGCGGCTTTGGCAGGGCCAGGCCAGAGGTTTCGATCAGGATGTGATCGAGATCGCCGCGACGGGCCACCAGTTCGCGCATCACCGGGAAGAACTCTTCCTGAACGGTGCAGCACAGGCAGCCGTTGGCCAGTTCGTACACACGACCGCTGGCTTCTTCTTCGGTGCAACCGATGGAACACTGCTTGAGGATTTCGCCATCGATGCCCAGCTCGCCGAATTCATTGACGATCACCGCGATACGGCGGCCCTGGGCGTTGTCGAGCATGTGCCGCAGCAAGGTGGTTTTTCCCGAGCCGAGGAAGCCGGTAACGATGGTGACGGGGAGTTTGGCCAGTGTTTTCATCGGATGCCCTTTGGCAAGGTGGCGGGCATACGGGACGAGAACCGGCCACGCACAAGCGCGCCAGGAGCGTTCGCCACCGGATCACCCCGCCCGGTTGTAGTGAGAATCTGTATCGAGGCAGGTCTCCTGGCTGACGGTGTGCCAGTCGCTCGACTGGCGTTTGCTGCGCCTTCCCGCGGGCTCAAGGGTTGAGCGTGCAGTGGCGTGGCAGCGAACATCACCGTTCACAGTTGCGGGGGCAGCCGCGGCATTGACCGCGTTCCCTTCTTAGCTTCGACAAACGTCGAAGAACCTCGAAAGCGCAAGGCTACGCATCGTATTGGGGCGGGTCAATGTTCATGGGAAGAATGCGATCACCTGTGGCGAGGGAGCTTGCTCCCGCTCGGCGGCGAAGCCGTCGTAATACCTGCTGACGAGGTATTCCAGAAAGAATGCCGGGGGTCGCTTCGCAACCCAGCGGGAGCAAGCTCCCTCACCACAGGGGGTGTGGTACCTCAAACGAGAACCCCTTCCAATTGACGCCCGGCCCTCGCCCATGCTCTCCTACGCACCTTGTTACGGGTGCCCTTCACAGGGTGAAACGGGAAACCGGTGAATCATGTGCTTTACTCAAAGCCATGTCAGTCCGGTGCTGCCCCCGCAACGGTAAGCGAGCGAAGCGTCAGATCCACTGTGCCATTGCGGCATGGGAAGGTGATGCTTGCAGGTCAAGGCTAACGCCTGCGCCCCTCGTGAGCCCGGAGACCGGCCCGCAACACAAAGTGACCAACACGGTCTCTGAATCAACAAACCCGCGGTGGGCGGGCGCTGTTCGAACCTCTGCGCGCCCGGTCGTGCGGGGTTCTGCTTGCGCTCTTGATCCCCCGCTGACAGCACAAAGGGAAGCGCCATGTCGATCATCAGCAGCACCGGCCACAGCACCACCGCAAGCACTACCACTACCCTGACTCAACGCCTGACCGCCGCCGTTTGCGCGTCGATCCTCGGCGCGTGCCTGGTGTATTTCGCCGGTTTCTCGCACATCGAAGCAGTCCACAACGCTGCTCACGATACGCGCCACAGTGCCGCGTTCCCGTGCCATTGAGACCTGCCGACATGATCAAGCGTATTGCGCAAACCGCAGGTTTCTCCGGCTTGCTGGCCGCCCTGCTGCTCACCCTGCTGCAAAGTTTCTGGGTATCTCCGCTGATTACGCAGGCCGAAACCTACGAAAAATCCGAACCCGCCGCCGTTGAAGTCCACGAACACGCCGCTGGCGTCGCTGCCCACACCCACGATGCCGAAGCCTGGGCGCCGGAAGACGGCTGGCAGCGCGTGCTGTCGACCACCGGCGGCAACCTGGTGGTGGCTGTCGGTTTCGCCCTGATGCTCGCCGGCCTCTACACGTTGCGCGCTCCGACCAAAACCTCTCAGGGTCTGCTCTGGGGCCTGGCCGGTTACGCCACCTTCGTGTTGGCACCGACACTTGGTCTGCCGCCTGAGCTGCCGGGCACCGCGGCTGCCGATCTGGCACAGCGGCAAATCTGGTGGATCGGCACGGCGGCCTCCACGGCGGTCGGCATTGCGTTGATCGTATTCAGCCGTCACTGGCTGATGAAGATCCTCGGCGTGGCCATCCTCGCCGTTCCCCATGTGATTGGCGCACCGCAACCGGAAGTGCACTCGATGCTCGCTCCGCAAGCCCTGGAAACTCAATTCAAAATCGCTTCGCAGTTGACCAACGTGGCGTTCTGGCTGGCCCTGGGCCTGGTCAGCGCCTGGTTGTTCCGCCGCAAAAGCGATGGTCAATACCACGCATGACAACTGTCAGCACAGCGCCGACCCTGGTGGTCGGCCTGGGTTGCCAACGGGGCTGTCCCGTCAGCACGCTGCGGGCGTTGCTCGATCAGGCGCTGCAAGCCCACCAAATCGAAATTCACCAGGTCAAAGCGCTGGCGAGCATCGATTTAAAGCGTAACGAACCCGCCCTGATCGAACTGGCCGAGCAGCTTGGATTGCAGGTGATGTATTTCAGCAGTGAGCAACTGGCCGGTTACCAAACCCAACTCAGCCATCATTCGGACATCGCGTTCGAACGCACCGGATGCTACGGCGTGGCGGAAAGTGCCGCTCTGGCCCTGGCCGAACAACTGGCCAACGCCCCGGCCAAATTGCTGATCCCGCGACAAAAATACGCGCAGGCCACCCTGGCATTGGCAGGCGCCGCGTAAAATCGCCGATAATCCCCGCACTCGATCATGAGCAACCTTCATCTGAAGCCTTGCCCAGACCTTTTTCCCACAGGAACCGACGATGACCGTCTACTTCATTGGCGCAGGTCCCGGCGACCCGGAACTGATCACCGTCAAAGGCCAACGGCTGATTCGCAGCTGCCCGGTGATTATCTATGCCGGCTCTTTGGTGCCTGCGGCGGTACTTGAAGGCCATCGCGCCGAACAGGTGGTCAACAGCGCCGAACTGCACCTGGAACAGATCATCGAACTGATCAAGACCGCCCACGCCAAGGGCCAGGATGTGGCGCGGGTGCACTCGGGCGATCCGAGCCTGTATGGCGCAATCGGCGAGCAGATCCGCCATTTGCGCGAACTCGGCATTCCTTTCGAGATCATCCCCGGCGTCACCGCAACCGCCGCCTGTGCCGCGCTGCTGGGGGCGGAATTGACATTGCCGGACGTGTCGCAGAGCGTGATCCTGACCCGCTACGCCGACAAGACTGCGATGCCGGCAGGCGAAGAACTAGGCAGCCTGGCGCAGCACAGGGCGACCATGGCGATTCATTTGGGGGTCAATCATCTGGAGAAAATCCTCGCCGAGTTGCTGCCGCATTACGGCGCGGACTGCCCGATCGCGGTAATTCATCGGGCGACATGGCCGGATCAGGATTGGGTAGTGGGGACGCTTGAGGACATTGCCGAGAAGGTTGCAGCCAAGGGGTTTCGGCGTACAGCGTTGATTCTGGTAGGTCGGGTGTTGGGCAGTGATCAGTTCAGTGAGTCATCGCTTTATCGTGCGGGGCATGCGCATCTTTATAGGCCCTAAAGCACTTGTGGCGAGGGAGCTTGCTCCCGCTGGACCGCGAAGCGGTCCCAACATCAGCCAACGCATTCATCACGGGAAAATGCATCGGCTGTATTGTGATGGCTACGCCATCAAGCGGGAGCAAGCTCCCTCGCCACAGTGCCGTTTTTTTATGTTCGCAGCGAACGCCTTAGTAGTAAGCGTTTTCTTTCTGCGTGTGGTCGGTCACGTCACGTACACCCTTCAATTCGGGAATACGTTCGAGCAAGGTGCGCTCGATGCCTTCCTTCAGGGTCACGTCTGCCTGGCCGCAGCCCTGGCAACCGCCGCCGAACTGCAGAACGGCAATGCCGTCCTCGACCACATCGATCAGGCTGACCTGACCGCCGTGGCTGGCCAGCCCCGGGTTGATCTCGGTTTGCAGGTAGTAGTTGATGCGCTCGTTGACCGGGCTGTCGGCGTTGACCATCGGCACTTTGGCGTTTGGCGCCTTGATGGTCAGCTGGCCGCCCATGCGGTCGGTGGCGTAGTCGACAACGGCATCGTCCAGGAAAGCTTCGCTGAAATGGTCGATGTACGCGGTGAAGCTTTTCAGCCCCAGCGCGGTGTCTTCAGGTTTCTCTTCGCCCGGCTTGCAATAGGCAATGCAGGTTTCGGCGTACTGGGTGCCAGGCTGGGTGATGAAGACGCGGATGCCGATGCCCGGGGTGTTCTGCTTGGAGAGCAGATCAGCCAGGTAATCGTGGGCGGCGTCGGTAATGGTAATAGCGGTCATGGAAACTCCTCGCAGGCTTGGGCGCAGTTTACGCCAATCATCGCCGCGGACAAAGTCCTAGTATTTTTGTCGGGAAAGATTCCGACGATCCCCTTGTAGGAGCTGCCGCAGGCTGCGATCTTTTGATCTTGTTTTTTAAGATCAAAAGATCGCAGCCTGCGGCAGCTCCTACAAGGGTAGCGTGATTAGAGGTTCTCGTAGCGATTCATGTCGAGTACGCCCTCTTCCACCGGGTCGGTTTCGTGGATGTAGCGGCTCAAATCATGGAAGTACTGCCAGAACTGCGGATGGCTGCGCCGGACGCCCCAGCGTTCGACGATTTTCTCGAAACGGTTCGCATCCTTGGCGTTTTCCATCGCGTCGACAAAATCAGGCACTTGATCGGCGGGGATATTGAACATGAAGTTCGGGTAACTGCTGAGAACCCCAGGGAAAATGGTGACCGTATCGAGGCCCGGCTGATACCGCATCGACTCGCCGACCAGGAACGCCACATTGCTGTGCGCGCGATTGCGCAACAGGCTGTAGACCACACGCTTGCCGCTCGCGGTTTCGATGCGCAGCATGGTCGCTTCCGGCAATTGATCGATGACCTTGAGTCCAGCCGCCGGACGCGACGTCAGGCGGCTCAAGGCCTGTTCGGCTGCTTGCAAGTCCGGGTCGATGTTCGGACGCGAGCAATAGGCGCCGTCGCAGCGGTTGATCGGATCAGGCTTGGCGTTCAGGTCGCCGTAACGCGCCAGCAGCTGCAGGGCGAAGTCGCGCTTGGGGTCCTTTTCATTGAGCTTCAGCGCGGTCGGCGTGTCGTCGTCGATGGACTCGTAGTCCAGCCACATCTTGAATTTTCCGCCGTCCTGGTACCAGTCATCCAGGTAACCCTCGCGAGAATCCGCCGGCATCAGGCGCAGGAAGTTCTGCTCGGCGCCGTTGCGGATCAGGTCGAAATACAAGCGCGTCTGGGCCTGATGGGAAACGTTGCCGAACACATCGAAGTTGACCGCCAATTGGTAATACGTACGTTCCAGCAGAGGGAAGTCGAACAGCCACATCGTTTGCGGCACGTCGCCGATCAGACCCTTGGTCACGACGGCGCTGTCGAAATGCCTGAAGATGCTCAGCAGTGCGTTGTCGTTACCGGCCCACAGGCTCGACCAACTCGGTGGCGGCAAATCGGCGTAGCTGTCCCGACGCAGGGCTTCGTATTCGTTACGTTTGTCGCGGTAGTCGTGCCACAGGGTCAGGACACTGCCAACGTCGTCGTTCTGCCCCGGCATCGCCAGCAATGGCGTGGCCTGGCCGCGATAGTTCGGGTCGGTGATGTAAAGGTCATGCTCCGGCGCCTGGAACAGCGCCCAGAAGTTATCGCGAATCACGTCGGTGGCGATCTGCCCCCGGCAAACCGGGCCGCGAATAAAGGTGCGCACGAAATATTCGGCATTATCGAGCATGAACTGGTAACGCGCCTGGGCCGGAATCGCTTCGAAGGTGGTGAATGGATTGGCCCGGCGTTCCGGACCGTAGCCCGGCAAGGCGTCGACTTGCCAGTTGCCGCTATAAAAGAGGCTCTTGACCCGGGCCATCTTCGCCGCGCTCAGCGGGTAAGTAATGTGGGTCTTGTGCACGATCACGCCCTGCACCGGCCACAAGCGGTAATACACCTGGGTGCCGGGGTCGTCATTCGGCCGACGGGTGTTGATCAAGTCGATGGGTTGACCGGTCGGGGTTCGCGATCGCACCCACTGGAAGAAATGTCCCGGCTCGCCGTCCTTGAAATAGACGTGCGCGAGAAACCAGTGCTCGAACAACCAGCGCCCTACCAGGCTCTCGCGGGCGCCCGGTGCGTTGAGCAGGTTTTCCCACTGCACCACCTGCAACGCTTCCTTCGCGCTCGGCACCAGACCCTGTTCATCGATCGGCGCACCGGAAGCCAGCCAGCGTTGCAGCGTCTGGTATTGCTGATCAGTCAGGCCGGTGACTGCCAGCGGCATGCCTTGTTTCGGGTGAGAACTGGCGTAGCCGTCGAACTCCGCCGGCATGGCGCACATGTTTTCGCGGTTCAGGCCCAGCACGATGTCTTCGGGCAATTTGGCATTGGGTTGCAGCGGAGTTTGATGACCCAGTTCCAGCATGCGCGCCATCAACGCGGCTTGGCTGCCCTGGGCATCGAGCACTGAGTAAAAGCCCTTCTGCTGCCAGGCGCGCTTGCCGAAAGCGTCATAAAACAACCGGGTCGGCGCGCCGGCCTTGCGGCGATCGCCGTCGTAGACCGGGGTTTTGCTGGCACCACGCGCTGCCCCTTCGCCACTGCCCAAATTGAGCTGACAGGCGGAGTCATAGCAGGCGTGGCAGGCCACGCACTTTTCGGTGAAGATCGGTTGAATGTCGCGGGTGTAGGAAATAGCAGGAGAAATCTCAGGGGTTTGCGCACCCGCGCCCCAGCTTAATAACAGCCACACGCTGCTGATGACGACGCGATACGACATGTCCCTGATCCTGATCCTTGAAAAAACGCCGCGATTCTACCGTTCCGCACGCCCCACCAACATGAGCGATATTCATGCAAAAGGCGAACATGCTCTAAAAGCGCACAGGTTTGCTATTATCCCGGCCCTTCGTCATGGCCTTACCGAGTAGTCCAAATGTCCGATCGCAGCGTTCGCCTTCAAGCTCTCAAGCACGCCCTCAAAGAGCGCATCCTGATTCTCGATGGCGGCATGGGCACGATGATCCAGAGCTATAAGCTCGAAGAGCAGGATTACCGTGGCAAACGCTTCGCCGACTGGCCGAGCGATGTCAAAGGCAACAACGACCTGTTGGTGCTGACGCGCCCGGATGTGATTGGTGGTATCGAGAAAGCCTATCTGGATGCCGGCGCCGACATTCTGGAAACCAACACCTTCAACGCTACGCGTATTTCCATGGCCGATTACGGCATGGAAGAACTGGCCTACGAACTGAACGTAGAAGGCGCTCGCCTGGCGCGCAAGGTCGCCGATGCGAAAACCCTCGAGAACCCGGACAAGCCGCGCTTCGTCGCCGGCGTGCTCGGCCCGACCAGCCGCACCTGCTCGCTGTCCCCGGACGTGAACAACCCCGGCTACCGCAACGTGACCTTTGATGAGCTGGTGGAGAACTACACCGAGGCCACCAAAGGCCTGATCGAAGGCGGCGCCGACCTGATCCTGATCGAAACCATTTTCGATACCCTGAACGCCAAAGCCGCGATCTTCGCCGTGCAAGGCGTGTTCGAAGAACTGGGCATCGAATTGCCGATCATGATTTCCGGCACCATCACCGACGCCTCCGGCCGCACCCTGTCCGGCCAGACCACCGAAGCCTTCTGGAACTCCGTGGCCCACGCCAAGCCGATCTCGGTCGGTCTGAACTGCGCCCTCGGCGCCAGCGAACTGCGCCCGTACCTGGAAGAGCTGTCGAACAAGGCCAGCACCCACGTATCTGCGCACCCGAACGCCGGTCTGCCGAACGAATTCGGCGAGTACGACGAACTGCCGGCGCAAACCGCCAAAGTCATCGAAGAATTCGCCCAAAGCGGCTTCCTCAACATCGTCGGCGGTTGCTGCGGTACGACGCCGGGCCACATCGAAGCCATCGCCAAAGCCGTGGCCGGTTATGCGCCGCGCGAAATCCCGGAAATCCCGAAGGCCTGCCGCCTCTCGGGTCTGGAACCGTTCACCATCGATCGCAACTCGTTGTTCGTCAACGTCGGCGAGCGCACCAACATCACCGGCTCGGCCAAATTCGCCCGGCTGATCCGTGAAGACAACTACACCGAAGCCCTGGAAGTCGCCCTGCAGCAGGTCGAAGCCGGCGCCCAGGTGATCGACATCAACATGGACGAAGGGATGCTCGATTCGAAGAAGGCCATGGTGACCTTCCTCAATCTGATTGCCGGTGAACCGGACATCTCCCGCGTACCGATCATGATCGACTCCTCGAAATGGGAAGTGATCGAAGCCGGCCTGAAATGCATTCAGGGCAAGGGCATCGTCAACTCGATCAGCATGAAGGAAGGCGTCGAGCAGTTCATTCATCACGCCAAACTGTGCAAGCGCTACGGCGCCGCCGTGGTGGTCATGGCGTTCGACGAAGCCGGCCAGGCCGACACCGAAGCGCGCAAGAAAGAAATCTGCAAACGCTCCTACGACATTCTGGTCAACGACGTCGGCTTCCCACCGGAAGACATCATCTTCGACCCGAACATCTTCGCCGTGGCCACCGGTATCGAAGAACACAACAACTACGCTGTGGACTTCATCAACGCCTGTGCCTACATCCGCGACGAACTGCCGTACGCCCTGACGTCGGGCGGCGTGTCCAACGTGTCGTTTTCGTTCCGTGGTAACAACCCGGTGCGCGAGGCGATCCACTCGGTGTTCCTGCTGTACGCAATCCGCGCCGGCCTGACCATGGGCATCGTCAACGCCGGGCAACTGGAGATCTACGACCAGATCCCGGTAGAACTGCGCGACGCCGTGGAAGACGTGATCCTCAACCGCACCCCGGAAGGCACCGACGCCCTCCTCGCCATCGCCGACAAGTACAAGGGCGACGGCAGCGTCAAGGAAGCCGAGACCGAAGAGTGGCGCAGCTGGGACGTCAACAAGCGTCTGGAACATGCGCTGGTCAAGGGCATCACCACCCACATCGTTGAAGACACAGAAGAGTCCCGCCAATCTTTCGCCCGCCCGATCGAAGTGATCGAAGGCCCGCTGATGTCCGGCATGAACATCGTCGGCGACCTGTTCGGCGCTGGCAAAATGTTCCTGCCGCAGGTGGTGAAATCCGCCCGCGTCATGAAGCAGGCCGTGGCCCACTTGATCCCGTTCATTGAACTGGAAAAAGGCGACAAACCGGAAGCCAAGGGCAAGATCCTCATGGCCACGGTAAAAGGCGACGTGCACGACATCGGCAAGAACATCGTCGGCGTGGTGCTGGGTTGCAACGGCTACGACATCGTCGACCTCGGCGTGATGGTACCGGCGGAGAAAATCCTTCAGGTCGCCAAGGACGAAAAATGCGACATCATTGGCCTGTCGGGCCTGATCACGCCGTCGCTGGATGAAATGGTCCATGTCGCTCGCGAGATGCAGCGTCAGGATTTCCACCTGCCTTTGATGATCGGTGGCGCGACCACTTCCAAAGCGCACACAGCGGTGAAGATCGAGCCCAAGTACAGCAACGACGCGGTGGTGTATGTCACTGACGCTTCCCGTGCTGTCGGCGTGGCCACGCAGTTGCTGTCCAAGGAACTGAAGGCCGGTTTCGTCGAGAGAACCCGCGAGGAATACGTCGAAGTCCGCGAGCGCACCGCCAACCGCAGCGCCCGTACCGAACGCCTGAGCTACGCTGCCTCCATTGCGAAAAAGCCGCAGTTCGACTGGAGCACCTACGAGCCGGTCAAGCCGACGTTCACCGGCAGCAAAGTGCTGGATAACATCGACCTCAAAGTGCTGGCCGAGTACATCGACTGGACGCCGTTCTTCATCTCCTGGGACCTGGCCGGCAAGTTCCCGCGCATCCTTCAGGACGAAGTGGTGGGTGAAGCCGCCACGGCGCTGTACGCCGATGCCCAGGAAATGCTCGCCAAGCTGATCGACGAGAAACTGATCAGCGCCCGTGCAGTGTTCGGGTTCTGGCCGGCCAACCAGGTGCGTGACGATGACATCGAACTGTACGGCGATGACGGCAAGCCACTGGCCAAGCTGCATCACCTGCGTCAGCAGAACATCAAGACCGACGGCAAGCCGAACTTCTCCCTGGCCGACTTTGTCGCGCCCAAGGACAGCGAACTCACCGACTACGTGGGTGGTTTTATCACCACCGCCGGCATCGGCGCCGAAGAAGTGGCCAAGGCCTATCAGGACGCTGGCGACGACTACAACTCGATCATGGTCAAAGCCCTGGCTGACCGCTTGGCCGAGGCTTGCGCCGAGTGGCTGCACCAGCAGGTGCGTAAAGACTACTGGGGTTATGCCAAGGATGAAGTGCTGGATAACGAAGCACTGATCAAGGAACAGTACAGCGGTATCCGCCCTGCTCCGGGCTATCCGGCCTGTCCGGATCACACCGAGAAAGCCCAGCTGTTTGCCCTGCTCGATCCAGAAGCCGAGGAAATGCGCGCCGGCCGCAGCGGCGTGTTCCTCACCGAGCACTACGCGATGTTCCCGGCGGCAGCGGTCAGCGGCTGGTACTTCGCTCACCCGCAGGCGCAATACTTCGCCGTGGGCAAGATCGACAAGGATCAGGTGCAGAGCTACACGTCGCGTAAAGGTCAGGAATTGAGCGTGACCGAGCGCTGGCTGGCGCCGAACCTGGGTTACGACAACTGACCTGGCGCCAGCAAGCCGGCTCCTGCAGAAACACGCATGTGGCCTGTAGGAGCTGCCGCAGGCTGCGATCTTGGCTTTTTAAAAATCAACGTCAAAAGATCGCAGCCTGCGGCAGCTCCTACAGGGACCTTGGCCGCTTAGCGCCGGGGTTAGCTTTACGTCGTCATGGATGGGCCGGCGGCACTGGCTGTCGACTCAATCTCCGCAACCTCTTTTCGAGACAGCTCGATCAACTTCTCATTGCGCGCTACTTGGTTATTGACCAGCCGATTTACATATACCGGATCATCGGCACTCATCGTTTCATCTTCAATCGTCTCTCCAGCCTCCGCTTCATCAAGCGCTCTGAACACGTCAGGGTATTTCTCCTCGAGGTAGTCCTTCCAGTAGTCACGCTGGATCAAGTCCTCAAAAAAACCATCGCCACGCTCCGCATTGATTACTGCAAGACGCACTTCGTCCAGCTGCGTGCGAGTGACACCCGAGGCATAGGTCATGTGTTTAGGTTGGCCGGGCAGTTCCAGACCGTCGCTCCATCCCCCCGTCAGACCGATTCGATAACCCAGCCGCACCTCCGCCTGATCCTGACCGGCATGACGAGCGGCTTTTATTGCCAGCTCATCCACTTTGTCCAGCCGAAAAAGTTGCCTGGACAATGTCAAAAGTGGCGCGCCCTTGACGGACAGCCGCCCGGCAGGGACATCGAGCAAGGCATTGTGTAGGAACACTTTGCTTTCCAGGCCGCTGAAGGTGAGGATTCGACCATCGACACAAGTGCCATGGGAACTGGAGCTATCAAACAGGATTTTTCTTAGCTCACTGTTGCTGGCAGCAGCGTCCAACACCATCCACACGCGGCGACTCAGATCGGCATTCGCCACCCTGAACTCCTGCGTGTCCTGAAGGCGCGAAAGCAGATGAAAAAATGCAGTATTGTCCGGTTCAGCCGCCAGTTGATTCCAGATTCGCGTTTTACTGGCCAACTCCTCGGAAGAGCCATTGGCCAACCACGGTGCCAGCTCTTCAGGACCGACCTCTGCTTCAGGCAGCACTTCATCAGGCTCGATGCTGGAGCTTTCGCTTTCGCCCTCACCATTAGCCTCTTCGATCAAGTCATCAAGGTCGGAGCGCGAAAGCCCCAGTACCGTTTCGCTCGCTGAACTCTCGCGGTAGTCCCTGAGGCGTTCAAGACTTTCACGGGACAGGTTGTAGTTGTCGCTCAGGTCAGTGCCGGCCAATAGCACATCGTGACTGCCATCGAAAGCCAGAGGTGGAATGGACGAGATGTCATTACCGCTCAGATTCATCGTTCTCAGCTGGGAAGCGTCCAGTACACCTTCCGGCCACTCAGTCAGGTTGTTGTTGCGCAGATCCAGCGTCTCAAGCCGCTCGAAAATGGCGATATCAAAGGCGTCCAGGTCGTTGTACCCCAGATCCAGCCAGGTCAATCGCTCCAGCCGGTTCAATGAGGCAAATCGGTGCTCGGCGTCGCTCAGGCGGTTGGCGGAGAGTTCCAGCCGCTCAAGTTTGTCCATGTACAGGACAGGCTCCGGCACTGTCTCCAGGTCATTGCCATTGAGCTCCAGCCTTTTCACCTGGGTAAACGCCTTGAGGAACCCGTCGGAGCCGTGCGGGGAAATCCTTGTACCGGTGAGGTTCAATGTACCCACATGGGAAAACTCCAATGGCAGCTCGGGGAGCTCACCGAGTTGCAGGCCATTGAGATTCAACACCGAGTCCGCAACACCATCGGCGGCGGTCAAGCCTTCGCGCCAGCATTCGAGAACCCGCAGGGCTCCCAACCGGCGGCTCTTGGACGACATCACCCAGCCAGCTCCGCGCGATTGTCGCGTAAACAGCCATCCATTCAATCGCCGCGTCATCGATTCGAAGGTGTGCTCCCATCCAGCCAGCCGTGCGTTGATTTGCGGGTCAGTCGCCCCGCTCCCACGGATCTGCTCGATCACCTGTAAGGCATCATCGTCGGCAAGCGACGGGTTCAAACGCTGCAAACGTTGTGAAAAATTCCCCGCCCCCTCGCCCGCAGGGACTTGCGACAGCGGCAGCAAATGACGAGCGATCGAATAGCCGCTTTCCGCCGGAGGAAAAGCCGAAGGCACCGGCTCGAGAGCGAACGTTTCAAGGGTTCCGGCGGGCAGCCCTTTAGCGATTTCGATGCGTTGCCGAGCCGCTTTGAGTGCTGACACAGCTTGCGGCGTCAATGGCGTGCCGGTCAGATCAACCTTGATCAGCACATCGTTCTCAAGCACCGCTTCCGGCAAGGCGGAAATCTTGCTGTTACGCAAGTCCAGCCAGTTCAGCTGCGGCAGATCTTGTGCCCCTGCCGGCCACTCATGTAGCCCCGTCGCCTGCAAATTCAGGGCCTGGAGACGCTCCATACCACTGACGTCCAGCGAGTTCAGCGGGTTATGGCTCAAGTCCAGAGACTCAAGTGCACTCAAACCGTCGAACGCCTGTTGCACGCCAGGGCTGACAACGATTTGATTACCGGAGAGATCCAGACGGGTCAACTTCGCAAGATCGCCAGGCGCTATCGGCACTTCGGTCAACCCGTTGCCACTCAAGTCCAGCGTCTGCAGCTCGGTAAATCCGCGAACAAAACCTTGCAGCTTTTCCGCAGTCGCTCGCGTCCCGGTCAAATACAACGTCTTCACATGGTTGAAAGCGCCAGCGGACAATTCCGGAAGCGCTCGAAGTTGAAGTTTCGGCAGTTCCAGCACCGAAACATCCGCCATCGAGGTGTAACGTTTGAATGCGCCGTTTCGCCAACTGGTTCGAATAGCAATCGTCGCCATTGATCGTTTGATCACCTCATCAAAATCCAATCCCGCCTGAATCCCCTGCCCTGTCCACCGATTCAACTGGAGATCAAGCAGGCGATGCTGCTCGCTCAAGGCTTCCACCGCCTCGAACCTGGCCTGCGCTCCCTGCCATTGCGCAAAAAAACTGTCTGGCACCGCGTGGAACGCTCCGCCTACGCCCTCGGCCAGTCGCGCCAGTTCAGCTTCGGAATAGCCCCTGACCATTTCCTCCAGGTCGACAAGGTGCTCTGGATGATTCTTGACGTACTCATAGGCGGGTTTGAATTCTTCGCGGGAAAAGTTCGACCATTCCAGGGACAATCCTGACCACAGTGGCTCATGCCCTTCGAACAGGGCGCGGGGCAATGAACTGATTCCAGTGCCTTTCAAATCCAATCGCACAAGGTTCGGTAAGTCGATCACTCCGACCGGCCACTCCAGCAGCCCCTTGGCCGTAATCCCAAGCCTGCGCAGATTGCGCATACGGCTCAGATCGAGTGCCATCGGCGTGAAACCCGGCGTGTAAACGTTGAGCTCTTCGAGGTTCGTCAACTGACTCAACTGCGTTGGCATCTGCTCGGCGAAGGGTTCGGCCGAATACAGGCTCAACTTGGTGAGGCGCGGCATCGCACCCAGTTTCTGTGGCACGTTAGTGAATCCACTACCGGTCGCATTGACCCCCAGCCCTTCGAGTTCGGGAAAATAGCCAAGCAAGGCATCGATACTGGCATCGTTGATGAATCGCCCTCTGAGACTCAACTCGCGGACGTGAGAAAAATCCGCAGACAGCGGCGGTAACGGGTCGTCACAGGTCAAGTCGAGCCACCGGAAGCGCAGTGGCTCCCCGACCAGCGGAGCATTGCGCCAGCACTCCTTGATATTACGTGCAACTGAAGGCCTGCCGCCCAGCATGGATTGCAAAACAGATTCCGGCGCGGACTCGCCAACCCATTGATCGAGCGTCGACTCCAGCAGCTCCCATTCACGCAGGCGAGATTGCAACAAGCCAAAAATCTGGGCGTCGGTTTTTCCTGCCCGTAACTGATTCAGGATAAAGCCGTTGGCTTGCTGATCGGTGAGCCCCGGATAAACATCCTGCACGCGAGTCACCAGCGAAGGATTCAAGCCCTGGCCACGCCCACTGGCGTAGTAACCCACCGTACGCTCTGTAACGCGTACGGGCGGCTTGAACACCTTGTTACCGCTGAATCGCTGCTGCAGTCGTTGCGCCAGTTCAGCTCGATGTTCAACAGCCGAGTCGATGACCGCCCTTTGCAGATCGCCACTTTGCCCAACGTGTGGAAGGCCCAGCGTCTGGCGAGACTCATCCGGTAACGCATGCATGATCGAGGAGAAAAAGTTATCGCCATTTCTCGGCACACTGTTGAGCGCCTCTCCACGCTCGTCAAACGCTTGGTAGGCAGGGCCATTCTTGACCAGGTACTTGCGACTGGCCGCAGTCTCGCTACCAATGGCATCGATCAGCGGCCCTTCAACGTGCCCGTCACGGATTTCCAGACGTACTTCATCGGACCAGCCCGGCAGTTTTTCCAGCGCATGCAGCGCCAGCCATTTGCTGTCAGCTGAAACCATTCGATGTGTTTGCAGATCGACGAAAGCACGACTCTGACGGCCCCGTTGCGCGTACCAGCGGGCTTGCTCGAGCATCCGCAAGGGAGTCCTGCGCGTAGTTTTCAGCCGCGCCAGTTCTTCGACATTGGCATCGAGCAGGACCCTCTGCGCGGCGAATCTGCTCAGCCCGGGACACTCTCTTTGCAATCTGTCGATGGCTTGCCGGCTAGCGGCGTGCTCAATGATTTGAGCCCCCTCTGGATCCGCCGCGAACAGCCCCAGAGCATCCGCCAGTTCGGGCGGTGGAGGTAAATGGTCCACGTGCATTTTGCGCAAGGCATTGTCGTCGACAGCGCAGCCATCGGCGATCTTGAGCAGTTGCTCGTCGGTCAACGCGTCCGTCGAATGGCCTATACGCCGCAACAACGTCAGCCGATCCCACTGCAACGGACGCTCGTAAGTATGACGCCACGCGCCATGCCCGTTGTGCTCGAGAATCGGCTGCCAGGCGTGCGCATCGGTGGGATGTTTGATGCGCCATTTCTTCAGCGATCCATCGTAGGCTTTTTCGTAGACCTTGCCCGATTGGCGAATGTACGTTTTGCCCTTTACCCGAAAGCGGCCCTGTGCGTCTGGAATGGTGTCGCGACTCAGAACCACATCGCTTTCATAGGCCTTGAGATCCGGTTTCCACAGTCGATTGTCACCATTGGACCGCTTGATCGGTTCCAGGCCTTCGATTACAGGCTCAGGCTTGACCGCCGCCAGTTTGCCGAAACCGTGGCCCACACCTGCCATCACCGCGATCAATGCCAGGTTTTCCGCGACGTCGACTAAATGCGCCTTGGCCGCGATGCGGTCGCCTTCACTCCATTCGATCGCTCCTTCGAAGGATTCGTAGAGCAGTTGAGCGGCCATGACCGTCATCATGATCTCGCCCAGCACCGGTACGAACATCGACACCATGTTCAAACCGAGCATGCAGATTTCCAGCAGGTGATTGAGCTTTTCCACGCGAACCTTCGCATCCACGTCAGCCGTGGGGGCTGCGTGGCTACGCGCATCGGCGATTACCTTGTCGCGATTCTGTTCGTAGAGATAAGCCCAAAGATCGACGTTGTCAGCCCAGATACCTGCAGACCCTTTGTGAAGAATCTCAACGGGATTGAGATATGGGTTGTCTTCCGGCTCCCGTTTGCCTTGGCGCTCGGGTGGCAGCTCTTTGATACGACTGACGTTAGAGACCAGGGGAATGAGCTGAGCGACTTTCACCCATATAGAGCGCAACGGGTCAGTCGGAGCGTCCACGGTTTCGCGAGTGAACTGGCTGAAGTAGTAAGGACGGTCGGCGTAGGCGACGAACTGGCTGAAAAACCGCTGATGCCCACTCGGCGCGGCTGCCTCGGGTAGCGACTTATCCCGTACCGTAAACTGACGTTTGAACTCTTCACGCATCTGTGCAGGCGTGTAACGCTTGAGTGGATGTTCCGGATCATGGGGAACGTAAACAATGAATTCATCGGTGTAGCGATATTTCTCACAGATACCGAATACGACACAGCCGGTCATCCTGCGCGTCATCAAACTCAAATCACGAAACCAGACTTGCTTGTTGCCCTGCCTGGGATGATTTTCTCCATTGATAACCGACAGGATCATCTCGTGATCCTTGGGTTCGATATCCTTTTTCAACACTGCAATGTCGGCGGCTGACCTCAATGCGGCTTTCTGACTGGCAATGAACTGCTGGCGAAGCGTGTCCTCAGCCTTGGCATCCGCTGATTGGAAAAACGTTTTTAAGTAAGTTTGATACTGCTGGCCAATGTCGAGGGTGCGACAGAGCGTAAGGAGCTGCCTGACCGTCACATTGACAGCGACCGCCTCAAATACGCCTGGGGTCGACGTTTCAACGACAAACCCGGATTGGGCATGATAGGCACCCTGCTCACATTCGGACGCTTCGAAGTTGTGCAGCGCCGCCTGTAACAACGAGAGTTTCATGACCTCGAACGTCGAAACCTCGATTTCAAGGGCGCCAATTGCCAGAGGCCGTCGCAGACACACATAGGTTTTGTTGACGTCTGCTTCGACTCCGAACCGGTCCTTCAGGGCCTTGATCAGTAACAGCGCGGCAAAGGTGTCGATGTCTTGCAGCGTCGACATCGTTTTGTCCAGTCGGGTCTGGGCGGTAAAACTGGCGTGAAAGCTGTCTCTAAGTGCTGTCTGTTGCTTAATGGATGCACTCCGATACCAGTCCGGCAGGCGGATGCTGGATGCTTTCAACGCAGAGCGCCTTGCCGGCGTGGCCTCAATCAGCCAAGCAGGCGTTAGCTGCTCCAGAAGCTCGCCATGAATGCTGCTTTTTCCTGCAGCCAATACTTGTGTGGACATACTGTCTCTCCTGACACGTGGAGCGACAGAACATCATTTCAACGGGCCGCAGCTGCGGTACATAGTTATCGCATCAAGGAGGGTGAGTTACCAATTGCTTCAGCTCCGGTCACGGCGCGAACCATCGGATTGGCTATGCTCTGTAGACCAACTTTGAGACGGGGGATTTATGGACGATCCAGTCGACAACAAGCCGCCGAGCTTCTGGCAAATGCTGCACAGCGTCATGGCGGCGGCGTTCGGTGTGCAGAGCGGGAAGAACCGCGCGCGGGATTTCACCCACGGCAAGCCCAGTCATTTCGTTATTCTGGGGATTCTGTTCACGGCGATATTCGCGCTGACGCTGTTCGGCATCGTCAAACTGGTGTTGATGCTGGCCGGGCTCTGAAACGAGTCAATGCATCAGGGTTTGCAGGTTGAACGGGTAGCGATACGACACTGGCCGACCCTTGGCGGAAAGCTTGTGAAAGTCCACGCCGAAGTCCTGTGCCGCTCCCATCGCCAGCAGGCGCTTGGCCTGTGCCCGATCAATCAGTTGCAACAACGGTATCTGCCGGTCACGCCCGCCGTACTGGCTGACGTCGACACCCTGGTCGTAGTCATGCAATTGCACCAACGCCCAGCCGCCCAGACTGAAATGCCCACCCAGCAGCACGCTCAGTCGGTTTTCCAGCAAGGCGTGCAAGGCATCGGGTGAATTGTTGATGGTGCCGAACAGCGCATCCTTACCGGGTTTGCCACCGGTTTCTTCGTAGGCCTGCATGACGCCGAAGCTCATTTCGTCATTGGCCGTCCAGACCAGCGAGGTCTGCGGGTAGCGTTTGAACAGCAATTTGGCCTGTTCATAGGCGCGCTCCCGGGTCCAGCCGCCGTACACCAATTGCCGCAAGCGCACCTCGGGGTGTTCGGCCAACGCGCGACGCATGCCCTTCTCTCGCAACTGCGCGGACGGGGTGACTTTCAATCCCGAGAAGGCCACCAGGTCAATCATTTGTCCGGGGGCGACGGGGGGATGGAGCCGAATCAGCTCCTTGAGCATCAGGTACCCGCCCTCTTCATCGTTGGGCACCAGGCTGCCCACCCAATCAGGGTATTTGTCCGGGCGTGCGCCAAGCAGGTGCATCTGGTCCACGGTCAGGGCGTTGTTGACCAGAAACAGCTTCACACCGCTGCCCTTTGCCAGACGCAGAATTTCCGGAGCGATGTACTGCTCGTTGACGAACACCAGATAGTCGGGTCGGTTTGGCCCCAGCAGGGCTTCGCGTGCCTGCTTGATGGTGATATCGGAGGTGCGATCGGAATACTGGATGCGCAGGTCGATGTTCAGGTCCTTGGCCGCGGCCTGCATGAACTGCGAGTAACTGACCCAAAAAGCTTCCCTGGTGGTTCCCGGATTCAGGAACAACACTGATTCCGCCTGGGCGCAAGGCCCCGCGACCGTACCCAGCGCCAGTAATGCACCACACAGAAACTTCAACATTTGTCGCCCGAGCCCCGGAAATTCGCCGCGCATTATAGCCAGCGAACCTTCGCAAAACGGTGTTTATTCCGGTTTTTGTCCGACAATCGTCAGAACGAGGCCCGGACGGGGTCGTTTATTGGTGACTGACCCAAAATACGGCTGTACCAACGACCAGAATGATCAGGAACAGAATCGCCCAGGCATCGACCGTGCTATCGCTTTTTGTCGCTTTGGTTGGGTTGCTCATTGCATCGCCTCTTGTCGGTTTTATCGGTGATTGCATAAAGACTCGACCACAGTAAAGACGACGATTGCCCGCACCACAAACAGGGTCCTTGCAACAACGATTCTCATTAGGCGATTTGGTTCTTTACATATACTCAAACATCACTTTTGCGCATAACTGCAAACTGGTATCTTGCCCCGGCTCCGTAGGGAGTGCGCGGCCGTGCGCGCAGAATTGCAGAGGTTCCATCGGACTCAAGCAAGCACAAAAACGCAGCTGTATCCGAGCGACCCAAGCCTGAGAACAGGACTTATATGTACGTATACGACGAGTACGATCAGCGGATCATCGAGGACCGCGTCAAGCAGTTCCGTGATCAGACCCGACGCTATCTGGCAGGTGAGCTGAGCGAAGAAGAATTCCGCCCCCTGCGCCTGCAAAACGGGCTTTATATCCAGCGATTCGCACCGATGTTGCGGGTTGCGGTGCCGTACGGCCAACTGACTTCGCGCCAGATGCGAATGATGGCCAAGATTGCCCGTGACTACGACAAGGGCTATGCGCACATCAGCACCCGGCAGAACGTGCAGTTCAACTGGCCGGCAGTGGAAGACATCCCGGACATCCTGGCTGAGCTGGCCACCGTGCAGATGCACGCGATCCAGACCAGCGGCAACTGCCTGCGCAACGTCACCACCGACCAGTTCGCCGGTGTTGCCGCCGACGAGCTGATCGATCCGCGCCCGTGGTGCGAAATCGTTCGTCAGTGGACGACTTTCCACCCGGAATTCGCCTACTTGCCGCGCAAGTTCAAGATCGCCGTCAACGGTTCGACCTCCGACCGTGCCGCCATCGAAGTCCACGACATTGGCCTGGAGCCGGTGCACAACGCCGCTGGCGAACTGGGTTTCCGTGTGCTGGTCGGCGGTGGCCTCGGCCGTACGCCGGTCGTAGGCGCGTTCATCAATGAATTCCTGCCATGGCAAGACCTGTTGAGCTACCTCGACGCCATCCTGCGGGTTTACAACCGCTATGGCCGTCGTGACAACAAGTACAAGGCGCGAATCAAGATTCTGGTGAAAGCGCTGACGCCTGAAGTCTTCGCCCAGAAAGTCGATGCGGAAATGGAACACCTGCGCGGTGGCCAGACCACGTTGACCGAAGCCGAAGTGCATCGCGTCGCCAAACACTTCGTCGACCCGGACTACAAGGCTCTGGACAACCAGGACGCCGCCCTGACCGAGCTCGACCAGCAAAACCCGGGCTTCGCCCGTTGGCGCGTGCGCAACACCCTGGCCCACAAGAAGCCGGGTTATGTCGCTGTGACCCTGTCCCTGAAGCCGACCGGTGTTGCACCGGGCGACATCACCGACAAGCAGCTCGACGCCGTTGCCGACCTCGCCGACCGTTACAGCTACGGTCAACTGCGCACTTCCCACGAGCAGAACATCATCCTGGCCGACGTTGAGCAGGACAAGCTGTTCACCCTGTGGGGCGAGTTGCGCGAGCAAGGTTTCGCCACGCCGAACATCGGCCTGCTGACCGACATCATCTGCTGCCCTGGCGGTGATTTCTGCTCCCTGGCCAACGCCAAGTCGATCCCGATCGCCGAATCGATCCAGCGCCGTTTCGACGACCTGGACTACCTGTTCGACATCGGTGAACTGGACCTGAACATTTCCGGTTGCATGAACGCCTGTGGTCACCACCACGTCGGCCACATCGGCATTCTCGGGGTGGACAAGAAAGGTGAAGAGTTCTACCAGGTTTCCCTCGGCGGCAGCGCCAGCCGCGACGCCAGCCTGGGCAAGATCCTCGGCCCGTCCTTCGCCCAGGAAGCCATGCCTGATGTGATCGAAAAGCTGATCGACGTGTACATCGAACAACGTACCGAAGACGAGCGTTTCATCGACACCTATCAGCGTATTGGCATCGACCTCTTCAAGGAACGCGTCTATGCAGCGAATCATTAAGAACAACGAAGTCGTCGACGAAACCTGGCACCTGCTGCCCAAGGATTTCAGCATCGACGAGATCACCAATTGCGACGACTACATCGTGCCGTTGCAACTGTGGCGCGAACACAGCCGCATGCTCCTGGCCCGCGACGGCGGCCTGGGCATCTGGCTGGACGCCGGTGAAGAAGCCGAAGAAATCGGTGAAGACGTGGCGAATTTCCAGGTCATCGCCTTGAACTTCCCGGCCTTCACCGACGGCCGCAACTACTCCAACGCGCGTTTGCTGCGTGACCGTTATGGTTTCAAAGGCGAACTGCGGGCGATTGGCGATGTGCTGCGCGACCAGCTGTTCTACATGCATCGCTGCGGTTTCGACGCCTTTGCCGTACGTCCCGACAAAGACCCGTACGAAGCACTGGAGGGCCTCAAGGACTTCTCGGTGACCTATCAGGCCGCCACTGACGAACCGCTGCCGCTGTTCCGTCGCCGTTGATCGTGATGCCTTGAACCCCTTCGCGGGGTTCAAGGCCATCCACTTACAAAACGTTTGCTACTTCCCTATCGGAACGCCCCGCCCCAACGCCACCCAGTCTCTGTAGAGCCGCGCCCTGTCCTCCAGCGCGGAAAACATCACGAACGGGTTTTCGGCATCAGCGATGGTGGTTTCCAATGTTCTTCTCAACCAGCCCCACAACTCATCTGAAGCATCCGCTTCGTGCAGCAGTCGCCAGACCCTTGCCTGCAAGTCCAGGTAACTGACCCGAAAATCCGCGGTCAGGCTCAGACCGTCCATTACCCGCAAGAAACCCGTGCTCGAAGGCCTGGCCTTCAGTCGCTGCCAGATCAGTGCCCTCGTCTGACGCAACGCCTCGTCGCCCTCACGCAACCAATCGGTAGCGCTGCCATAACTGGCTCCCGGCTCAGCCAGCCACAGGTTGATTCCCGTCAGTTCGCGATGCCTGACAATGCGCAACAACGTGTCTTCGTCCGTCAATGGATTGCCCCACAATTTGACGCGACCACGGGCTATGGCTTGATTCAACACAGCTTGCGGGACACGGCTGATGTGGTTGTCGCGCAGGTCGAGCGACGTCAGGTACGGCTCATCCATGATGCCGATCGGGCACGTTGTAATTCGAGTGTTGCGCAGGTTTACTTCTCGCAGCTTGTTCATCCCCAGCAGCACCGGCGCCACGTTCAGCGGGTTGTCACTCAGGTCCAGGGCTTTCAGATTGACCAGCTCAGTGAGCTTCGCTGCGGTGCTCTCCTGAAACTCGAGGGACGTCGCTCTAAGGTTGAGTGCCGTCAGCTGTTTCATCTGCGGGATAACGGGAGGTAATAGCCCTATCAGGCCGCCCTCGGGGTTGGGTACGACCAGATCAAGACGTTCCAGGCTCAAGCCCTTGAGGTTGGGGAAACTCTCCAGAAACGCATCGAGACTGTCACGAGCCCCCAGAGACAGGCCTCGCATCGACAAACCTATGACCTCGTTGAACCGTACGCTCATGTCGGGCAATCGGTGGTATTCCTCAAACTCCAGATCCAGTTTGTATCCGGCAAACACTCCATTCGAATAACGTTTGCTGGCCTGTGGCGCGCGCTTCTGCCAGATGGCAATCAACTCGTCGGCCAGTTCAGTGCGGGTCTCTCGCTCGTACTCCATCACATGCTGCGCCAACCCGATGTTATGCGCCGCCACTTGCGCGGCATTCATCCCGGCAGCGCCCTCATCGCCCACTGCCAGGAAGTCGACGTCCATGGCATGAATGTCCAGCGCCGTTCGGTCGATCCAGGCAGTCAGGTCAATGTGAAGCTGCTGAAACTGCTGCATCAACCGGTCCAGATGTCTCTGAGCGGCCTCGCCTGCCACCAGCAACAGAGCATCGGCTTCGCTGTCAGTGAATTCCGGATACAGGTGCTGCACCTGGATCCGCATCATCTGCTGTGTCAGGGCGCTACCTTGTGGTGTTGCCGGGTAACCACCGCCGCGCAGTCCTTGCGCGTCGAACGGCAATCCGGAATCCATCCTGCCCAGTCCTAGCATGAACCCGGAACGCGGTAGCGCCATTTCACTGAGAAGTCGTCGCAACTCAATGGCCTGATCCAGCGAGTGCAAGGCCAGCGCTGTACGTTCTTCAGCAGACAAGAGACTCAGGAGGGCCACAAACAGGTCAGTACTTTCTTTGGCCGGGTCCGCCACACCTGCCCCGGCATAGCGACCACCCGTTTTGATCAAACGACGGCAGTCCGGCGCATCGAACGGGCCGCTACGGTCCAGCACGCGGCCGCTGATCGAGCCATCCAGCACTTCGATTCGCACGCCTTTTGGCCATCCGGGCAAGCGTTCCAGCGAGTGCAATGCCAGGACGTTGGTGTCGGAATGAGCGATGAAGCGCAGGTAAAGGCCTTCGTATGCCCGGTTAAGACGCAAATGCTCTTGGTATTGACGCACCTTGCTGTCCAGACGCTGGAGCACCGGTATGACCTCGGTAGCTTCAGGTGACCGGTTGATATCAACTCCGGAGCGGTCGAGGATCTGCTGCACAACGCTTTTCGGCAGGCCGGGATACTCGCGCTCGAAAATGCGAACCCATTCAAGCTCTGAATGCTGGAGCGCCTGATAGCGCTGTTTGAACAACTCAGCCCTGGTGCCCGCATCAGCAACGCCTTCAAGCTCCCGATCGAGCTTGAAACGACTGATGCTGTCGGCCAGTAGCGGCGTCGGTGGACGTCCTGCATGCATCAGCCGCAGCATGTCGTCATCGACGGTGGTCACCCGGCCAATGTGCGCCAGCAGCTCATCGCTGAAGGTGGCCTCGGGGGCACAGATACCGCGCAGCAACTCCATACGGGATAAGGCTGTCTGGGGCAGAACTGCCGGCGGCACGCCCGGCCTGGGCACAATCTTGCTCTCTGGCAACCTCTCCACCGTCGTGGCTTCATGCGATAACTCGGCACTGGAACCGGCCACGTTGAGATCGGCCACCGCTTTTGCCAGAGGCAGCGCATTGAACAATCCGAATATCGTGCGTGACACGCCTTCCGCGCGCTCTTCCGGGCTTTTGCCATTCACCGCCTCAGCCACGCCATAGCCGGCATCGATGATCCCGGCCAATACCACCACCCCCTCACCACCCGGTACAAACAATGCCAATGGGCCAAACTGGTTGATCCACTTGACGAGAGGCTCGACGACCGCACTCAAATTGTCTCGATTGACCTGCGCATCGTCGCGGATGCTTTCGACGCTGGCCATGGCGGTCTTCTTCATGCTCAGCACCAGTTGCGCGAAAGGGTCGGTGCCTGGAGGCGGTGTATCAAAACCAATGTATTGCCGCGGATCCCAAAAGCCATCGTCGTTGAACAGTCCGGCATTTTTCCCCAAGTGATGTTGCCTGGGGTAAATCGCCATGCCATCCAGCGCGGTCAAGACACCGGCGTGGAAAGTGCCGTCCGCACGATCGTCTTCAACGAAGTGTGCAGCCAGTGACTGTTTCGTGTCTGACGCCGAGGCTTGTTGCACAACCCATTTGCGTAACGTTCGAATGTCAGTGAAAGGGTGCAAGGGTGACGAATTACCGGGGATGTACAGCAAATAACCGCCGGTAGTGTGCTCGTAAAAACACCAGATGTCCGTCGAGGTGTAGCGATAGAGTTTCAGTCGACTGACCTCAATCGACGACATCGCGTGGGTCGGCGCTTGCAGTTGCGCCAGGGTCAGGGTGCCCCAGGTTTGATCGGCCGGCAGTCCGGCCGCCTGCATCGCCAGTGCCAGACCTGCCTCGCCCAAACTGTTTTCCTTGCGTTGCAAGCAGGCCGCAATGACAAATGCTGACTTTACCGATGTTCGCAGCGGGTAAGGATCGTGTGCCAGGATGCGCTTGTCCGATGGCCAGGTACGGTCGAGGTATTCCTGAAAGTGCCTTTTGAGCTCCAGCTCCCAGACCCATTTCTTGAAGTCTGCGGGCCGCAGGGCGATTTGCGTCGAAGGGCCATAAGTCTGTGGCTGGGTGCGGCGGTAGATGCCTTCATAGGTGTCATGGTTGCCGTTACCGTGGTCGGCGAACTCATCGACATTTTCCACGATGCGAACCGAGGGGCCGACGTCGGGGGGCGTGTACAAACCAAACGCGGTTTCGCCAAAACGTCCGTCGCCGACGGTTTGCGCGTTGGACAGCAGTGCCTGGAGCAACGTTTGCGACGTGGCGATCCGGCCCTGCTGGATGCCGTCCTGTGGCGGGTGCCCTCGGTAGTTGTAATCCAGCGTGACGAGTTGGGCAGTCTGCGGATCGATGTCCTGCCCCCACTTTTTCTTGAGCAGTTGCCCACCAAAAAGCTCGGGGGTTTGCGGTTGCGCATCGGCCACGGCCGATTGCAATTCGGCCGGCATTCGCACATTTGGCGCAGGGCTCGGAGGTGCATTGAGCGGAGGGTTAATCATGTGCATTCCTTTGCAAGGTCGAGGAAAACCAACATAACCACCCGCCATCGAAGGGGCAGCAGGAATGAGCGACGAGCTGCTTCAGAAAATTCGCTGTGATGTGGAGGACGTTGGAAGCAGCGAGGATTCGCAGGCGAAAAAAAACCGGGGCAATGTGCCCCGGCTTGATGTTTTCGATGCAGCTTTGCGCGTTACCAGAAACGCTGCTGAGTCAGGCGGCTCCACCAGCTCAGCAACAGACGATCGACCGAACCGCTGGCCGCCATACCGATACGTTCTTGCAGGCTTTTACGCTCGGCGTAATGCAGATGATAAAGCTCGGACTGCTTGGCACGTTCGGCGAGGTACTCGTCGCTGGTCTTGAGTTCGTCCACCAGTTGCTTGTCGAGTGCCGCGACACCGAGCCAGATTTCACCGGTGGCCACATCGTCGATGGCCAATTGCGGCCGGTAGCGAGCAACAAAGTTTTTGAATAGCTGATGAGTGATATCCAGGTCTTCCTGGAATTTCTCCCGGCCCTTCTCGGTGTTTTCGCCGAACACCGTCAGGGTGCGTTTGTATTCGCCAGCGGTGAGGACTTCGAAGTCGATGTCGTGCTTTTTCAGCAGGCGATTGACGTTAGGCAACTGCGCCACAACGCCGATGGAACCGAGAATCGCGAACGGCGCGCTGATAATCTTCTGGCCGATGCACGCCATCATGTAGCCGCCGCTGGCCGCGACCTTGTCGATGCACACGGTCAACGGCACGCCTGCCTCGCGGATACGCGCCAGTTGCGATGACGCCAGGCCGTAGCTGTGCACCATGCCGCCGCCGCTTTCCAGACGCAGCACCACTTCATCCTTCGGCGTCGCCAGGGTCAGCAGCGCGGTGATTTCGTGACGCAGGCTTTCGGTGGCCGAGGCTTTGATATCACCGTCGAAATCGAGCACGAACACCCGGGGTTTGGCCTCGGTTTGTTTCTTCTGTTTTTTCTCGGTTTTAGCCTGCGACTTGCGCAAGGCCTTGAGCTGATCCTTGTCGAGCAGGGTTTGCTCCAGGCGTTCGCGCAACCCTTTGTAGAAATCATTAAGCTTGCTGACCTGCAACTGGCCGGCAGCCTTGCGCCGACCTTTGCTGCGCAATGCCGCAAAACTGGCCAAGACCACCAGAATGGCGATCACCAGGGTCACGGTTTTGGCCAGGAAACTGGCGTACTCGGTGAGAAACTCCACAGGGACTCCTTAAACGATGCGCGGCTCGAACGCGCGCGGGATACCTCCAGCATACCCATGCGCCGGCCTTGCGACCAGCCGCGAAACCTCTGGCAACAGGCCTGTAACGAGCATTTCAAACAAGCGTATGTTTTTTCATTGACAGCTCACCGCCATCCTCATAACCTCGCCAAACCTTCAACGTACCGGGATGACGCGGACGTGGGCAGCATCTATTTGATTCGACATGGCCAGGCCTCCTTTGGTGCAGACGACTATGACGTCCTGTCGCCGACCGGTATTCGCCAGGCAGAAATCCTCGGCCAGCACCTGGCCGAGCTCGGCATCAGCTTCGACCGCTGCCTTGCCGGCGATCTGCGCCGCCAGCAGCATACGGCCAATAGCGCGCTGGAACAGTTCGCTGCGGTGGGCCTGCCTGTGCCGATCCTGGAAACCGATGCCGCCTTCAACGAATTCGATGCCGACGCGGTGATCCGCGCCCTGCTCCCGGCGATGCTGCCGGAAGAGCCCGAAGCGCTGAACATCCTGCGCAACGCCGCGCAAAACCGTAGCGAATTCCAGCGCATTTTCGCCCTGATCATCGAACGCTGGCTATCCGGCACCTACGACACACCGGGCCTGGAAAGCTGGCTGGGCTTTGTCGAGCGGGTTCAGGCCGGTTTGCAGCGGATCCTCGAACAGGCCGACAACACCCAGAAAATCGCCGTGTTTACTTCCGGCGGCACCATCACTGCCCTGCTCCACCTGATTACGCAAATGCCTGCCAAACAGGCCTTTGAGCTGAACTGGCAAATCGTCAACACCTCGCTCAACCACCTGAAGTTTCGTGGACGCGAGGTGGCCCTGGCTTCCTTCAACAGTCATGCGCACCTGCAACTGCTGAAGGCCCCGGAACTCATCACGTTTCGCTGAGTCCGGACTATTGTGACCCTGGCTGTAACCACCCAGCGCTTTATTACCCAAGAAAGGATCGAACCATGACCTCCGTAGCTGATGCCGTACAAGCAATGAAAGCCAAGTTCAACCCAGCCGCTGCTGCCGGTCTGGACCTGGTCTTCGGTTTCCGCATCGACGACACCAAGAACTTCTCGCTGATCGTCAAAGACAGCACTTGCGAGCTGCAAGAAGGCGAAAACCCGGACGCCCAAGTGACTCTGGTGATGGACGGCGAAACCTTGCAAGGCATCGTTGACGGTTCGACCGACGGTATGCAGGCGTTCATGGGCGGCAAACTGCGCGCTGAAGGCGACATGATGCTGGCGATGAAACTGTCCGAGCTGTTCCCGAGCTAAGCACGTCGCTCCCGACTTACGGGAGCGCACCTGCCTGCCAACGAATCCCGCCCCTTGTGGCGGGATTCGTCGTTTTCGGCCTCATGAAACGACCACCTGCGGATTTGCCGTCTATATTCCTTCTGGCCGCATGCGTCAGACATCGGCCGTTTGCCCCTCGATCCTTTTGCGCGGAGCACTGCCATGAGCCCACCTGACGATCACGACGGTTTCAATCGCCGTCGTGTACTGCAAGGCCTTTCGGCAGGTGCCGTCGGTGCCTGGATCAGCCCGCTGTTCGCTGGGAGTAAAACCATGCCCGATAAACCCGCCGACCTCATTCTGTATAACGGACGCCTGCACACCGTCGACCGCAAAAAACCCCAAGCCAGTGCCGTGGCGATCAAGGACGGCCATTTTGTGGTGGTCGGCAGCGATGCCCAGGCCATGGCCCTGCAAGGACCCGGCACGCAAATCGTCGACCTGCACGGGCGCACGGTGATTCCCGGTCTCAACGACTCGCACCTGCACCTGATCCGTGGCGGCCTCAACTACAATCTGGAACTGCGCTGGGAAGGCGTGCCGTCGCTGGTCGATGCCCTGCGCATGCTCAAGGCGCAGGCCGACCGCACGCCCACGCCGCAATGGGTGCGGGTGGTCGGTGGCTGGAACGAATTCCAGTTCGCCGAAAAACGCCTGCCCACCCTCGACGAATTGAACAAGGCCGCGCCCGACACGCCGGTGTTTGTCCTGCATCTCTACGACCGCGCCCTGCTCAACCGCGCGGCGTTGAAAGTGGTGGGTTATACCCGCGACACGCCAAACCCGCCGGGCGGGGAAATCCAGCGCGACACCAATGGCGACCCGACCGGCATGCTGATCGCCCGACCCAACGCGATGATTCTGTACTCGACGCTGGCCAAGGGACCGAAGCTGCCACTGGAATATCAGGTCAACTCGACCCGGCAGTTCATGCGCGAACTCAATCGCCTGGGTCTGACCAGCGCCATCGATGCCGGTGGCGGTTATCAGAACTACCCGGACGACTATCAGGTCATCCAGCAATTGGCCAAAGATCAACAACTCACCGTGCGCATTGCCTACAACCTGTTCACCCAGAAACCCAAGGAAGAGCTGACCGATTTCAAGAACTGGACCAGCAGCGTGACCCTGCATCAGGGCGACGACTTCCTGCGGCACAACGGTGCCGGGGAAATGCTGGTGTTCTCCGCGGCGGACTTCGAAGATTTTCTTGAACCGCGCCCGGACCTGCCGTCCAGCATGGAGCAGGATCTGGAGCCGGTGGTCCGCCATTTGGTGGAACAGCGCTGGCCGTTCCGCCTGCACGCCACCTACAACGAATCGATCAGCCGCATGCTCGACGTGTTCGAGAAGGTCAATCGCGACATTCCGTTTGATGGCTTGCCATGGTTTTTCGACCACGCCGAAACCATCACCCCGCAGAATATCGAACGGGTCAAAGCCCTCGGCGGCGGCATTGCGATTCAGGATCGCATGGCGTTCCAGGGTGAGTACTTCGTCGACCGCTACGGCGCCAAAGCCGCCGAGCACACACCGCCGATTGCGCGCATGCTCGCCGAGGGCGTGCCGGTAGGCGCTGGCACCGATGCCACGCGGGTGTCCAGTTACAACCCGTGGACTTCGCTGTACTGGCTGGTCAGTGGTCGCACCGTCGGCGGTCTGGAGCTGTACCCGCAAGGCTTGAGCCGCGACACCGCGCTGGAGCTGTTCACCCACGGCAGCGCCTGGTTCTCCTCCGAGCAAGGCAAGAAGGGCCAGATCAAGGTCGGGCAACTGGCGGATCTGATCGCGCTGTCGGCGGACTATTTCCACATTGAGGACGAAGGCATCAAAGGCATCGAATCGGTGCTGACCATCGTCGACGGCAAGGTCGTCTACGGCAGCGTCGAGTTCGAAAAACTCAGCCCGCCGCCGATTCCGGTGGTGCCGGAATGGTCGCCGGTCGCGAAAGTTCCGGGGCACTGGAAACCCTTGTCGCCGCTGACCGCGCAGGTTCATCAATGCGTCGGGGCCTGTGCGGTGCATGCGCACAGTCATGAGCGGGCGCGGTTGTCGACTGCGCCGGTGAGCGATTTTGCCGGTTTCTGGGGGGCGTTCGGCTGTTCTTGCTTCGCGTTTTGAAGTGAGACCACGCAACTGTGGCGAGGGAGCTTGCTCCCGCTCGAGCGCGTAGCGCTCGCATAAAATCTGTGGCTGCCGATTTTTTTGGGCTGCTGCGCAGCCCAGCGGGAGCAAGCTCCCTCGCCACGGGTGAACGGTGCTCCTACAATGCGAGCACCTCCCACACCGGCCACCCCATGGACATCGATCTCGCCCGCACCTTTCTGGAAATCGTCCGTCACGGCAGCCTCGCCGCAGCCGCCGAAAAACTCCACGTCACCCAGACCGCCATCACCGCGCGGGTGCAAAAACTCGAGAGCCACCTGGGCAGTACGCTGTTTGTGCGAAACCGCGCCGGCGCCCGCCTGACGCCCAATGGCGAAGCCTTCGTGGTGTATGCCAATCAACTGGTGGAAACCTGGGAAGCTGCGCGGCGGGATTTGCCGCTGCCGGAGGGTTATCACGACGTGCTGCACATCGGCGGCGAGGTCAGTCTGTGTAATCCGCTGATGCTCAGTTGGGCCGGCGAACTGCGCGAAAAGATTCCCGGCCATGCGCTGCGCATGGAAATCCGCGATGGCGAGAACCTGCTGCGCCAACTGGAGCTGGGGGTTCTGGATGCCGCGCTGGTCTATCAACCGGAATACGGGCCACGCCTGCAAGTCGAGCAGATCCTCGAAGAAAAACTCATCCTCGTCCGCCAACCCGGCCGGCCCAATCCTTACGTGTACATCGACTGGGGCGAGGATTTTCGGCGCCAGCACGATGCCGCCCTGCCGGAAAAAGCCAGGGCGCCCCTGAGCTTCAATCTCGGCCCGCTGGGCTTGCAGTACATTCTGGAAAACGGCGGCAGTGGCTACTTCCGTACCCGCGTGGTGCAGAGTTACCTGGAAAGCGGCGCGCTGGAGCAAGTGCCCAAGGCGCCGGAGTTCAGTTACCCGACCTATCTGGTTTACTCCCGCGACCGTGATTCGCCAACCCTGCAACGGGCTTTCGACCTGCTGCGCGAAGTCATCCAGTCCGATGACGACTGGTCGCAACGCTGGAACCCGCTGACCTGAGTCGCCCTGCACCGGATCATGGCATTTGTGTCATCAGGTTCGGCCAGCCAAAACGCCGGAATCGACTACTCTGCTGGAGATAACAATAACGACAGGTGATTGCAGTGAGGCAGACCACCGAAGCATTCCGCAGCCGCTACCGCGCCAACATTCATCCACTCTATAACCCATGGCTGCACGGCACCTTCGTGCTCGTGTTCGGCCTGATGGCGATTACCGTCTTCTGGAGCAGCGTGCATCAGGTGCTACCGCTGGAATGGCTGGCGGTGCCACTGACCCTGTTGTTTTACAACTTTGGCGTGTACATGGTGCATCGGCACCTGGGCCATCAGAAAAAGAACTTCGCGCGCCTGTTCTATGCCCGCCACACTGGCGACCATCACAGTTTTTTCGCCCCCGGTCACATGACGTACAACAGCGCCCGCGACTGGCGGGTGATTCTGTTTCCAGCCTGGCTGATCGTGTTGCATACGCTGGTCATTACCCTGCCCGTCTGGTGGCTGCTCAGCCAGTTCAATGCCAACGTCGCGGGAATGGTCGGGGGTTGTCTGGTCCTCGGTTACCTGGCCTATGAGGTGTTCCATGCCTGTGAGCATCTACCGCCGCACAATCCGCTGACTCGGCTGCCGTGGATTCGCCAGATGCGCCGCTTGCACGAGCTGCATCACCGCCGCGAGATGATGCAGGAGCGCAATTTCAACATCGTTTTTCCGTTGATGGACTTCCTGTTCGGCACCCTCCACTGGGAGCCGGAAGACGCCACCCCGTACCTGACGAGAACACCCATGACGCGCATGCAGCATCAGATCGACATTGCCGGAAGTCCCGTTGCCGTACTTGCCTATGCCAGCACCGTGACTCGGTGGCCGGAATGGCACCCGTCTTCGCTCAAGATCAATGCGCAGCGCGGGCCGTTGCATGCCGGGGCACGGTTCGAAGAAGACATCCGCGCTGGCGGGCGCGAGGGGCATTTGAGTTGGGTGGTCGATGAGTATTTGCCCGGGCGACGCTGGGTTGCCCGGGCTTACGGCGACAACGGCCTGTCTTTGCTGCTGACTTACGAATGCGAATCCGCAGGCGAAGGCACGCGATTTGTTCGCACGCTGGAGTATGAGTTCAGCGGTCTGATCATGCGCGTTGCCAACAAATTGCTGCTCAAACGCCGCATCGATGACGAATCGGCCGCGTCGATGCAAGCCTTGCGCGAAATGGCGGAAAAACACCTGGTGCTTTCGGGAGCTCGCGTGTGAGGCGATCGTTCAAGTTTCGCCATGGGCTGTTGCTGCTGATCGTGGCCATCGGCGCCTTCCTGCTGCTGATGCCGACCAAAGTCAAACCGGTGGCCTGGAGCCCGCCACCGGCGCCGTCCCTCACCAGTGGTGTCTACGCTGATAACCAGCGCCTCAAAGGTGTGGAGCGCGTCGGCGCGGCGGATATCGACGGGCCGGAGGCGCTGTTGCTCGAAGGCGATACGCTGATCACCGGCCTGCATGACGGTCGGGTCATCCGCACCAGCCTGGACGGCAAGGTCACTAAAGTCCTGACCGATACCGGCGGCCGACCACTGGGCCTGGCCCGCCATCCCAATGGTTTGCTGGTGATCGCCGACGCGGTCAAGGGCTTGCTGTCGCTGGACGCCCAGGGCCGCCTGGTGGCACTGACCACGACCGCCAGCGGTGTGCCCTTCGGTTTCACTGACGACGTGGCCATCGACAAGTCCGGGCACTACGCCTATTTCAGCGACGCCTCCAGCCGCTTCGGTTATGGCAAGGACGGTGAGGCGATCATCGAGCATGGCGGTGACGGGCGATTGCTGCGTTACGACTTCCAGACCGGGAAAACCGCGGTGCTGCTGAACAAGCTGGAGTTCGCCAACGGCGTCACTCTGGGTCCGGACGACAGCTTTGTGTTGGTCAACGAAACCGGCGCCTATCGCATCAGTCGCTATTGGCTGAGCGGACCGAAAGCCGGCACTCATGATCTGTTCATCGACAACCTGCCGGGCTTGCCGGACAACCTGTCCTTCAATGGTCACGATCGCTTCTGGGTGGCGCTGTATGCCCCGCGCAACGCTCTGCTCGATGCCACGGCGGAGCATCCCTTGGTGCGAAAGATGATCGTGCGGGCCATGACCGTCTTGCCCAAACCGGTGGAAAAACGCGCCTTCGCGCTGGGGCTGGATCTTGAGGGTAAGGTCATCGCCAATCTGCAGGATGGCAGCAGCGGAAACTACTCGCCGATCACCACCGTGCGCGAGTATGGGGAGTGGTTGTACTTGGGTTCGTTGAAAGCGAAAAACATGGCGCGATTGCCGCTGAGTAAAGCGTTGCAATAAACCTGTAGGAGCGAGCCTGCTCGCGATGAGGTCCTGACAGTCGACATTGATTTTGAATGTGCTGCCGTCATCGCGAGCAGGCTCGCTCCTACAAGGGTTGGGGTAAACCAGCACTACCGGGGATCAACCTCGCCATCGCGTTCCGCATTATCGGTTTCTTCGCGCATGCGATCCCGGTCGATATCCGTGCCGTCGTCCTGGTCCATGGGGATGGCACCTTCGTTGTTCGGCAATTCGTCAATTCCCGGCTCGTCTTCCGGATTGACCGCAGTCCGGCCGGGACTCAAAGGTTCGGGATGGGTTGGAATGGGGTCGTAGCCGCCCTGCTCTTCACTGGGAAATTTTGGGTCTGTCATGAGGCACCTCGTGTCGAGCCGTCAAGTCGGGCTCTGAACATTCGAGGTGCCGGTTAACATCGCCGTTCCAATTATTCAGCCACCGATGGTCGGTGGGTCATGACGGTGCGTCAGGACGGCGATTGAAGTTGTTTGACGATCCTGTCCTTGACCTCCAGGCGCTTGGCCTTGAGCCTGGTCACTGCGTCATCGCTGGATTTGGCTTCCTCTGCCTTCACCACCTCAGCATCCGCCTGCGAGTATTTATTTATCAATGAATCCAGTAACGGATCATTGGTGCGTTTCTGCTGGATTTCTTCCTTTGTTGTGAAATTCAAATCCTTGTAAAGATCGTGTGGCACCGGCATGGAACACCTCCGTTTGTTAATCGGAAGCAAACGCGACTGATTGCGTTCGCCAACTATCAGAATGGCCTTGGTTTGCCGGTTCTGTCGACCATCTGTCAGACCAGCGGTGGCCGTTCGTCGCCCTGTCGCAAATGCGATAAAACCTTTACCCGCGCCGCAGCCTCCACAGAATAACGATCAACTCGATCGCCAATAAAAACTGTGTGGAGAAGAACCAATGGACGGATTTAACCTGCGCCACCTCACGCTGGCCATCGCCCTGAGTACCAGCATGGGCGCGGCATTCGCGGCGACCTCCAATGATTTTGTCGACAAGGCAGCCGCCGGCGGCATTGCCGAGATCGAGACCAGCCGACTGGCGCTGGAAAAAAGCCAATCGGCAGACGTCAAGGCTTTCGCCAACATGATGATCACCGACCATTCCAAGGCCAACGACGAACTGGCCGCCATTGCGAAAAAGAACGACATCGAAGTGCCGGACACCACGACGCTGGTGAAACAGGCCAAGGAAAAAATCCTCGATATGCGTGATGAGTCCTTCGATGCGGCCTACGCCAATAATCAGGTGAAGGCTCACGAAGACACCATCGAGCTGTTCAAGAAAGAAGCCAACACCGTGACCGACGACAAAACCAAAGGCGCCACCGAGCTCAAGGGCTTTGCGCAAAAAATGTTGCCGGGACTGGAAAAACACCTGGATATGGCGAAAAAGCTTCAGGCCGCCCATCCGGACAAATAACACCCTCACACACAAATAGGCCGCATCCAGGATGCGGCCTCTTTGTTTAAGGGTTCCACCTAGCCACCGTCGGTGTCGATATCTGCATCGGTGTCATCACTGGGCTTGGGTCGATCAGGATTGGGTTTGAAGCCCGGGCTGAATTCATTGTCGTTATCGGTATGGCGATTTTTCTGATCAACCGCCGAGTCACCACTTTGTGGTTGCGGGGTTGCTTCCTCGGGCTGGCCAAGGTTGTCACGCTTGGGTTGGTCTTTCATGAGTACCTCCCATCAATGCAAGCTCACGACTGAAACTGTCAGGCCTTGATGTTTCGAAGCCGTGACACAGGCAACGTTCCATCGGATGGATCAATACACCGCGATTTCTACTGTGCAAGGCACCTGTAGGAGCTGCCGAAGGCTGCGATCTTTTGGCATTGCACGCCCCGTAGGAGCTGCCGAAGGCTGCGATCTTTTGACGTCGGCACAGGTTGCAGAAGATCAAGATCGGGATCAAAAGATCGCAGCCTTCGGCAGCTCCTACTACAGTCCGTATGCACATCCGATAAAAAACCTGTGGTCGCCGAACAACTATTTGTTGCGGCAAATGTCACTGCTTTGCGCCGGTCATTTTTCAGGGAATCGGCTGCATACAATCAAGGAGTCAAGTCTCATGGCGGCACTGCAATCCAGCACTCTCGATGCGATGAAAAAAAACCAGACACAACTGCTTGCCGAATGGAAAAACGGCCTTGAGGCCAGTGGCGCCACGCGCAACCTCAAAGAGCAGGATCTGCAACAGCAGACCTCGGAATTCCTGCATCTGGTTATCTCGGGTCTGCAAAATGGCAACGGCCAAAACATTGCTGCGTCCGGCTGGGATGAAATTCGCCAGTTCCTCGACAAACTCTCCCATAGCCGCGCCCTGCTCGGCCAGGATTCGCACCAGACCGCCAGTTTCATCTTCTCGTTGAAAGGCCCGCTGTTTGCCCTGTTGCAGAATCATTACCAGGACAGCCCGGCCCTGTTGGCCGAGCAACTCTGGGAAATCTCCGAACTGCTCGACGCTCTGGGCATGCACACCATCCGCACCTTCCAGAAGTCCCGCGAAGCGGTGATCAAGCGCCAGCAGGAAGAGTTGCTGGAACTGTCGACCCCGGTGGTCAAGCTTTGGGACGGCGTCCTGGCACTGCCCATGATCGGCACTCTCGACTCGCAGCGCACCCAAGTGGTGATGGAATCGCTGTTGCAGCGGATCGTCGACACCGGCTCCGAGATCGCCATCATCGACATCACCGGCGTACCGACCGTCGACACGCTGGTGGCGCAACACCTGCTCAAGACCGTCACCGCCATTCGCCTGATGGGTGCCGATTGCATCATCAGCGGTGTGCGCCCGCAAATCGCCCAGACCATCGTGCACCTTGGGCTGGACCTGCAAGGCGTGGTGACCAAGGCCAACCTGGCCGATGCCCTGAAACTGGCCCTGACCCGGTTGGGACTGACCGTCAGCAAGGCGGATTGAGCCGATGGAACGCATACCGATTTTGCAAATGGGCGACTTCCTGCTGGTGACCATTCAGGTGGACATGCATGACCAGTTGGCCCTGACCCTTCAAGACGACTTGTCCGAGCGCATCAGCCGGACGTCCGCGCGCGGCGTGTTGATCGATATTTCCGCGCTGGACATGGTGGACTCGTTCATTGGTCGGATGATCGGGACGATTTCCGGGCTGTCGAGAATCATGGATGCCCAGACGGTACTGGTCGGCATGCAACCCGCGGTGGCCATCACCCTGGTGGAGCTTGGCCTGACCCTGCCCGGTGTCAGTACCGCGCTGAATGTCGAACGCGGGATGAAACTGCTTCAGGAACGAGTACGCAACCAATGACTGTGCGCAGCAGCGGCACTCATCCGATTCACATCGAGCAGGACGTGGTCCTGGCCCGCCAACTGACGCGCAAGCTCGCTCAGGAATGCGGCATGCGCCTGATCGACCTGACAAAACTGGTGACCGCGGTCAGCGAATTGGCGCGCAACACCATGGTGTATGGCGGTGGCGGCGACATGGATTGGGAAATCCTCGATGAAAACTCGCGTACCGGCCTGCGCCTGCTCTTCCGTGACGAAGGGCCGGGCATTCCCGACATCAAACTGGCCATGACCGATGGCTGGACCTCCGGTTCCGGTTTGGGCCTGGGCCTGACCGGTGCCAAGCGCCTGGTGAATGAGTTCGAACTCGACACCGCGCCAGGCAAGGGCACTCGCATAACGATTACCCGATGGACATGAATATCAGCGGCTCGATGACACAAGTGCTGGTCATCGAGGACAGCAGCCAGATCGGTCACGCCCGACGCACCGCGCAGAGACTCGCGGAACAACACGGCTTCGATACCACGGATGCGGGACGTGTGGCGCTGGTCGCCACCGAGCTTGCCAGCAACATTCTCAAGCATGCTTCCCGTGGCGAATTGCACCTGAGGGTCTTGCCCCGCGCGAATGGCGCCGGCATCGAAATGCTCGCCATCGACCGCGCCAAGGGCTTTGATTTGCACGCGTGCCTGGCCGACGGTTTTTCCACCGGCGGCACTCAGGGCATCGGGCTTGGCGCCGTGTCACGGCAGACTGAAGTGTTCGACGTGTATGCCGATTCACGGGGTGCCGTGCTGCTCACACGGTTGTATCCGCGAACGGACAAGGCCCCGGACCGACGCATTGGTGTCAGCCAGCATTCGTTGCACCACGATCCCGCTTGCGGCGATGTCTGGCACCTGGCGTTTGACGGGCCACGCATCAGCGCCCTGGTGATCGATGGCCTCGGTCATGGCGAGGAGGCGGAACGCGCCGCCCGCGCCGGTGAAAAAGCCTACGCGCTGATGCCGTTCGCCTCCCCGTTGCTGTTGCTGGAGGACATTCATCAAGCCATGACCGGCACTCGCGGCGGCGCACTGGCCATTGCCCAGTTCGACGGTGCCGGCGACGCGTTGAAATTCGTCGGCATCGGCAACATCGGCGCCTGCCTGATCGCACCGGACAAATCCCGTGGCCTGGCGTCCCATCCCGGCATCGTCGGCGGCCAGTATCGAAAGGCGCAACCCTTTGACTATGCTCAGGTGAACGGACAGCTATTGATCATGTACAGCGACGGCCTGCAATCGCGTTGGAACCTGCAGGACTACCCCGGCCTGGTGCACCGCCATCCCGCCGTCATCGCTGCGATTCTGCACCGCGATTTCTGTCGTGGACGGGACGATGTCACGGTGTTGGTCATTGCTCTGGAGGCCGACCATGGCTGAATTACCCATCAGTCAGATTGATGAACAAGCCGCACTGATCGCCCGCCTGCAAGGCGAAGCCAATGCCCTGCGTGAAGAGCTGGACGAAACCAACCAGGGCGTTCTGGCGCTCTATGCCGAACTCGACACCCAGGCTGAACAGTTGCGCCAGGCTTCGGACCTGAAAAGTCGTTTCCTGTCGTACATGAGCCATGAGTTCCGCACGCCTTTGGGCTCGATCCTCAGCATCGCCAGCCTGCTCACCGACGAACTCGACGGCCCGCTCAGCCCCGAGCAGCACAAGCAGGTTGCATTCGTCAGCAATTCCGCCCGCGAACTGAGCGACATGGTCGACGACTTGCTGGATCTGGCGAAGATCGAGGCCGGGCGCATCAGCATTTCGCCGGCCTGGTTCGACATGTTCGACCTGTTTTCCGCGTTGCGCGGCATGTTTCGCCCGATTGTCGATGCCAGTGCGGTTGACCTGATTTTCGAGGAGCCGGTGGGGCTGCCGCATTTGTACACCGACGACAAGAAACTCGCGCAGATCCTGCGCAATTTCATCGCCAACTCGCTGAAGTTCACCACTCATGGGGAGGTCCGGGTCTCGGCCCGGCTGGAAAACAGCGATCACGTACGCTTTGCCGTCAGCGACACCGGAATAGGTATCGCTCCTGATTTACATGGCGCATTGTTTGAAGACTTCTCCCAGGTCGATTCACCGCTGCAAAAACGCCTGCGCGGCACCGGGCTCGGATTGTCCCTGTGCAAACGCTTCGCCGAGTTGCTGGGTGGCGAAGTCGGAATGCAGAGTACGCCAGGCATTGGCTCGACCTTTTTCGTGATCATCCCGCTGGCCATCGCCGTGGAGCCTGCCGATGAAGCGTGACATCCGATTACTCATCGTCGACGACAACATCGCCACGCGCTATGCCCTGCGCCGCCGCCTGGAGAACCATGGCTATGAAGTGCTCGAAGCAGGCACGGGTAGCGAAGGCCTGGAACTGATCGACAGCGTCACCCTCGATGCGCTGATTCTCGACGTCAACCTGCCGGACATGAGTGGTTTCGACATCGTCCGCAAACTGCGTTCCGACCCCGCGACGGCCCTGCTGCCGGTGATCCACGTGTCGGCGGCGTCGATCCAGACCGGCGACATCATCACCGGCCTGGACGCCGGCGCCGATGCTTATCTGATTCACCCGGTGGACCCGGATGTGCTGCTGGCGACCCTGCGCACCTTGCTGCGGGTGCGTGAAACCGAAAATGCCCTGCGTGCCAGCGAGGCGCGTTTTCGCGAGATTTTCGTCAACGTTTCCGCACCCATTGCGGTGCTGGATGCCGAGATGAAAGTGCATGAATGCAACCATGCGTTCGCGCAACTGATTCAGGACAATCGCACCCCGGACACCTTGCTCGAATGTTTCGCCGAGGACCAACAAGCGGTCATCGAAGAACTGCGCCTGCGGCTGGCTTATGGCGAACGCTGGAAAGGCACCTTGAGCATGCGAGTCGGCGGCGAAATTCGCGAAACCGAGTGGCAGATTTCGCCCTACCGCACGCCGGAATTGAGCCTGGTATTCGTTGAAGATGTCACCGAACACCGGCACCGCGAACGCTCGCACCTGGCGCGGCTCGACGATGCCACGGAACAGTTGGCCAAGGAGGTCGCCGAACGAGCGCGCACCGAGGCGCAGCTGTTGCAGGTGCAGAAAATGGACGCGTTGGGCAAGCTGACCGGCGGCATCGCCCACGACTTCAACAACCTGCTCACCGGCATCATCACCAGCCTGGAGCTGATCCAGAAACGGGTCGCCGAGTCCCGCACCGACAAGGTCCAGTTCTACACCGAAGCGGCGTTGAACTCAGCCATGAGTGCAGCCGCCCTGACCCATCGCCTGCTGGCCTTCGCCCGACAACAACCCCTCGACACCCGGCCGGTGGACATTAATGAGCACATCCGCTCACTCGAAGAGCTGCTGGTGCGCACCATCGGCGAACGCATTTCGCTGAAACTGGAACTGACCTCAAAAGCCGCGATCGCGCTGGTTGACCCGATTCAGCTGGAAAGCGCCGTGCTCAACCTGGTGATCAACGCCCGCGACGCCTTGCCCCAGGGCGGCAATGTCTGGGTCAACACCTATGCCGCCTACTCCCACGGCGACCCCAATCTGGCCGATGGCGCGTACGTCGCCTTGTCGGTGCGCGATGACGGCACGGGCATTGAGCACCACGTGATCGACAAGGTGTTCGATCCGTTCTTCACCACCAAACCCTTGGGCCAGGGCACCGGGCTCGGCTTATCCACCATCTACGGTTTCGCGCGGCAATCCGGGGGCGATGCGCACATTCGCAGTGTGGCGCGGCGTGGTACCGAAGTGACCATCATGTTGCCGGCCAGCTCTGATCCCACCATGAGCGAAGCGGCGCCGGTCACCGTCGATCCGCAAGGGGCCGGCGAGCATGTATTGATTGTTGAGGACACGCCGTCGGTGCGGATGTTCGTGGCAGAAGTGTTGGTGGACGCCGGGTATCGCTGTACTCAAGTAGCGGACATCGAAGGTGCCCTCGAACGCCTGCAGAAAGACGAGTCCATCGACCTGCTGCTGACCGACGTCGGCCTGCCGCGCATGAGCGGCCGAGAGCTGGCCGACGTCGCGCGCGGCTGGCGCGAGAAGCTGCCGATCCTGTTCATGACCGGCTACGCGGAAACCGCGCTCAACCGTCAGGTGTTTCTGGGTGATGGCATGGAAATGCTGATCAAGCCGTTCCAGATCAAGGAGCTGCTGGACAAGGTACGGCGCACAATCGACGGCGCTTAAGATCAAAAGATCGCAGACCTGAAGGAGCCCACAGGTTGCGTGAACGCCACAGATCCCTGTAGGAGCTGGCCTGCCAGCGATGGCGATTTCGAGCGCGCCATCGCCAGCAAGCCGGCTCCTACAGAATGGTGTGAATCCCCAGGTTGTGTGAACGCCATAGATCCCTGTGGGAGCTGGCTTGCCAGCGATGGCGATTTCAAAGGCACCATCGCCAGCAAGCCGGCTCCTACAGAATGGTGTGAGCCCACAGGTTGTTTGAACGCCACAGATCCCTGTGGGAGCTGGCTTGCCAGCGATGGCGATTTCAAAGGCACCATCGCCAGCAAGCCGGCTCCTACAGATTGAGCGCCCTGGCAAGGAACGGTGCCGTCCGGCTCTTCTTGCTTTTCGCGACTTTCTGCGGCGTCCCTGCAACCACAATCCTGCCGCCCTGATCCCCCGCCCCCGGCCCGATATCGATCACCCAGTCACTCTGCGCCACCACGCGCATTTCGTGCTCGACGACGATCACCGTATGCCCCGCCGTCACCAGGTTATTCAACTGTTCTAGTAAACGGTCGACGTCCCGTGGGTGCAATCCCGTGGTGGGTTCATCGAGCACGTAAAGCGTTGCCCCACGCTGGTTGCGTTGCAGCTCGGTGGCCAGTTTGATCCGCTGGGCCTCACCACCCGACAGCTCCGTCGCCGGTTGGCCGAGACGCAAGTAACCCAGGCCAATATCGCGCAATACCTCCAGCGAGCGGCGGATCCCCGCTTGCTCGGCAAACACCTCGACCGCTTCGTCGACGGTCAATTGCAGCACCTGGGCAATGTTGCGGCCCTGCCAGGTGATCGCCAGCGTCTCGGGATTGTAGCGCGCACCATGGCAGGTCGGGCAAGGTGCATAGACGCTGGGCATGAACAGCAATTCGACGCTGACAAACCCTTCGCCTTCGCACGTCGGGCAACGCCCCTTGGCAACGTTGAAGGAAAACTGCCCGGCGTCATAGCCAGCAGCTTGAGCCTCCGGCGTGGCGGCGTAGAGCTTGCGCACGTTGTCGAACAGGCCGGTGTAGGTTGCGAGGTTGGAACGCGGGGTGCGGCCGATGGGTTTCTGGTCGACCTGCACCAGACGCTTGATCGACGCCAGCCCTGCGGTGACCTGCCCTCCGCTGACTTGCGGGGTGTCGTCTTCAAGGTTCAGTTCTTCCGGCTCACTGTCGGTCGCGGGACGCCCGAGGTGCGCACCGACCAACTCCAACAACGCCTGACTGACCAGACTCGATTTGCCTGAGCCGGAAACGCCGGTGACTGAGGTAAAACAGCCCAGTGGAAACTCGGCACTGAGGTTGTTCAGGTTGTTGCGAGTGATGCCTTCCAGACGCAGCCAATCGCTGGCCTGGCGCGCGGTACGGGGCTGAGTGACGTGTTCAGCGAATAGGTAGGCGCGGGTTTGCGAGTCCTTCACATTGGCCAGACCTGCCGGTGCGCCGCTGTACAGCACCCGCCCGCCATGCTCGCCCGCCGCCGGGCCGACGTCGATCAACCAGTCGGCGCGGCGCATGGTTTCCAGATCGTGCTCGACCACGAACAGGGTATTGCCAGCGGCTTTCAGGCGTTGCAGGGCTTCGAACAGCGCCTCGCCATCCGCCGGATGCAGACCGGCCGAAGGTTCGTCCAGCACGTAGATCACGCCGAACAACTGCGAGCCCAGTTGCGTCGCCAGGCGCAGGCGCTGCAACTCGCCGGACGATAACGTCGGCGTGCTGCGCTCCAGCGCCAGATAGCCGAGGCCCAAATCAGTCAGAGTGCTGACCCGCTCCAGCAAGTCCTGGGCGATGCGTTGCGCGGCCAGACGTTTTTCCACCGACAGGTTCGGCGTGTGCCGTACGTCCGGAGCATTGGCGTGACCGCTGGCGCCGTGGGCCACCCGTTGTTCACGGGCCTGGCGGGTCTGGGTGTGGGTCAACACCTCGCCCGCTTCATCGCCCTCTTCAAGATAATGCTGGGCCGCCACCGGCTTCAGCACTTCGGCCACTTGCAGCAGCGGCATCTGCGACAACTCGCCGATGTCATAGCCAGCGAACGTCACCGACAACGCCTCGCGCTTGAGGCGCTTGCCGTCGCACAACGGGCACGGGCTGCCGAGCATGAATTGCGAGACGCGTTTCTTCATCAGCGCGCTTTGCGAGTGAGTAAAGGTATGCAGGATGTAGCGGCGCGCGCCGGTAAAGGTGCCTTGGTAACTCGGTTCCATCTTGCGCTTGAGGGCGACCCGGGTTTCCTCCGGCGTGAGCCCGGCATACACCGGCACTGTCGGGGTTTCTTCGGTGAACAGGATCCAGTCGCGCTGCTTTTTCGGCAGTTTGCGCCAAGGGATGTCGACGTCGATGCCCATGGTCACGAGGATGTCGCGCAAGTTCTGCCCCTGCCACGCCAAGGGCCAGGAAGCGACGGCGCGCTGGCGGATCGTCAGGTTGGGGTCCGGCACCATCAACGCTTCGGTGACTTCATACACCCGGCCCAAGCCGTGGCATTCGGGGCACGCGCCTTGGGGTGTGTTGGGTGAAAAATCCTCGGCGTACAGCATCGGCTGTCCCGGCGGATAGCTGCCGGCGCGGGAGTACAGCATGCGGATCAGGCTCGACAGCGTAGTCACGCTGCCCACCGAAGAACGCGTGCTCGGCGTGCCCCGCTGTTGCTGCAAGGCCACTGCTGGCGGCAGGCCTTCGATGGAGTCGACATCCGGCACGCCGACCTGATCGATCAACCGCCGCGCGTACGGCGCCACCGACTCGAAGTAGCGCCGCTGCGCTTCGGCGTAGAGGGTCGAAAACGCCAGCGACGACTTCCCTGAACCGGACACGCCGGTGAACACCACCAGTGCGTCGCGGGGAATATCGACATCGACGTTTTTGAGGTTGTGCTCCCGGGCACCGCGCACCTTGACCATGCCGGAGGTTGGGTTGGGGCTGCGCGTGGAAGTCATCAGGTCGCCTTGTTTAATTTCCTGGAAAACAAATGACTGTAGGAGCTGGCTTGCCAGCGATCGCGTCGGGCCAATTGCTTCTTTATTGACTGCGAAGCCGCCATCGCTGACAAGCCAGCTCCTACAGGGGAATCGTCTTCAGCTGTTGAGGACGGTGCGAATCATCCGGGTCAGCGCGTCGGGGCTGTAGGGTTTGCTCAGCAAGTGGGTATCCGGGCTGAGTTGATGGTTGCGCGAGATAATGTCACGGGTGTGCCCCGAGGTGAACAGCACCGTCACCGGCGGGTTTTGCACTTTCGCCCACGCCGCGAGGTCCGTACTCTTGATCAAACCAGGCATGACCACGTCGGTGAAAATCAGGTCCACCGCCACACCTTCCAGCAACATCTGCATCGCGGCGTCGGCATTGGCGGCCGTCAGCACCTGATAGCCCTCTTCGCGCAACAACTCCACGGTCGAAACGCGCACGGCTTCGTTGTCCTCGACCACCAGAATCTGTTCGTGGCCGCCCCGTTGCTGCACATCGGGGGCGGTTGTTTCACTGCCCGCCGAGCGCAGGCTGCGCGGGAAATACATCTGCACCCGGGTGCCTTGGTCGACGACGCTGGACATCTCGATATGCCCGCCGCTCTGTTTGACGAACCCGAACACCATGCTCAAGCCCAGCCCCGTGCCCTGTCCGTCGGGTTTGGTGGTGAAAAACGGTTCAAACGCCTGCGCGAGCACCAGCGGCGCCATACCGACGCCCGCATCGGCCACCGATACACGCACATAGTCACCAGACGGGATGCCCTTGCCTGCGCAAAACGCGCGATCAAGGAAGATGTTCTCGGCGCTGAGGTCGATGGTCCCCTCGCCCTTCATGGCGTCCCGGGCATTGATCGCCAGGTTGAGGATGGCGTTTTCCAGTTGATTGCGATCAACGAAAACCTGCCAGGGGTCTGCGGGGGCGGCCAAATGGATCTGAATGGTTTCACCCAGCGCACGCTGCAACAGTTCGCCCAGGCCATCGAAAATCTGCTGAGGGGTGCAAATCGCCGGGGACAATGGCTGACGCCGGGCAAACGCGAGCAGTTGCGAGGACAGTTTTGCACCGCGCTCGACAGCGGCAATCGATGCTGCGACCCGGCGCTGGACGTTGGCGTTGTTCGGCTCATGGCGAGCCAGCAAGTGCAGGTTGCCGGCGATCACTTGCAGCAGGTTGTTGAAGTCGTGGGCCACGCCGCCGGTGAGGCCGCCAATGGCTTCGAGTTTCTGCGATTGCCGTAGTTGCTCCTCCGCCGTCAGCCGCGCTTCGACTTCGTCGGCGACCCGCTGCTCCAGGTTGCGGGTGAACCGGAGCAAGGATTCTTCGGCGATCTTGCGTTCATGGATGTCGATCAACACCCCGGGGAAACGAAACGGCTCACCCTGTTCATTGAACTCGCAGCAACCGCTGGCCAGTACCCACAGGTAAGTGCCATCGGGGCGCAGAACCCGATATTCGGCGTTAAAGGGTTCGCCGTTTTCCACTGATTGCTGGACTTGTTCCTGCACCCAACTGAAGTCGTCGGTGTGAATACGCGCTTCAGCAATGTCCTGCGGCAGGTTGTCCAGTGGCACGTCAGCGGGATAAGAAAAGGTCCGGGCGAAACGCTCATCGCCGCTCAGCACATTGCCTTTGACGTCCCAGACGAACGAACCGAGCAAGGCCCCGGCATTCAGTGCCAGGCGAACCCGTTCGTTGTCGGCGCGATAGGCGTTTTCGGCAGCCTGGCGCAAGCGTTCGGAAATCACGAACTCCGTGGTTTCGACCACCATCGCCATGACTCCGGCCGGGCATCCGTCATCATTGGCCACCGGGCTGTAATAAAGGTCCAGCCAGACGTCTTCGGGAATCCCGTTGCGTAGCAACACCAATTCCTTGTTGCGGTAGGACAAGGTGCCGCCGGCCAGGCAAGTGTCGACCACATGCCGATTGAACTCGGCGACTTCCGGCCAGCCCAGTTCTACCGGCGAGCCCAACAGATAAGGATGCCGCCCGCCGGCAAATTCCGAATAGGCATCGTTGTAGATCATGTACCCGGCGCGGCCCCAGAGCATCACCATCGGCAGTGGTGAAGCGAGCATCAACTGCACCGTACTGCTCAGGCTTCTCGACCACATATCGAGAGCCCCCAACTCGGTGCGACTCCAGTCGAACGCACGAATACGCTCGGCCATTTCGCCGCTCCAGCCGGCACATCCGTGGCTATCGTCAAGAAACTGCATCGGTTGGCTCTGTCCCGGTCATCCACACCCGTTTGTTTCGAGCATCGTGGGTGCCATTGGTTTCATAGAGGTATAGCTGAAGCGAAGAAATAAATGTCCCCGTAGGAGCTGCCGCAGGCTGCGATCTTTTGATCTTAAAAAATCAAAGTCAAAAGATCGCAGCCTGCGGCAGCTCCTACAGGGCTTGCGTGGGTCAGCGGAAATCCCGGCTGCGCACGTAATGACGCCATCGCTGGCAAGCCAGCTCCTACAGAAGTACGGAGAATGGTTTGGCTTTGTCCCCCAATAAACAGATTTACGGGTCAGCGGAAATCCCGGCTGCGCACGCTGATGCCGTCCAGCAGTGGGCTCAGGTCGCTCAGGCGTCCGGCGATCAGGTGTCGCACTTCGCCCTCCTTCTCCCAGCGCCCATCGACCTTGAGCAACTGCGACCCCACCAGCACCTGGCGCTGGCGCTCGGCCAGGTCGCGCCAGACCACCACGTTGACGTTGCCGAACTCGTCTTCCAAGGTAACGAAGGTCACGCCGCTGGCGGTGCTTGGCCGTTGTCGGCCGGTCACCAGCCCGGCGACGCTGACCGGGCGCCCATGTTCCACTTCCAGCAACTCCTTCGAACTGCGGCAGCGCCGGGCTTTCAACTCAGCGCGCAACAGGGCCAGCGGATGCGGCCCGAGGGTGGTGCCGAGGCTGTTGTAATCGGCCAACAAATCCTCGCCGACCGTGGGTTTGGGCAGCGCCACCGCCCCCTCCTCCTGACTGGGCAAGCCGGCAAACAGCCCAAGCTGTTTCTGCACCCCCGCCACTTCCCAACGCGCCCGATGGCGATCACCGGCCAGCCCGCGCAATGCACCGGCATCGGCCAGTTGTTCCTGGGCGCGGGCATCGAGTCGCGCCCGTTCGCCAAGGTCGGCGATGTCGGCAAACGCACCTCTCTCCCGTGCCGCCTCGATGCGCCGGGCATCGTCCTCGCGAAAGCCCTTGATCATCCGCATGCCCATGCGAATCGCCGGTTGCGCGCCGGCAATCGGTTCGAGACTGCAATCCCAATCGCTGGCCCGCACGTCCACCGGGCGAATTTGCAAATGGTGACGGCGGGCGTCCTGCAGGATCTGGTCCGGGCTGTAGAAACCCATCGGCCAACTGTTGATCAGGGCACAGGCGAAGGCCGCCGGTTCGTGGCATTTCAACCAGCAACTGGCGTAGGTCAGCAAGGCAAAACTGGCGGCGTGGGACTCGGGGAAACCATAACTGCCGAAGCCTTTGATCTGCTCGAAGATCTGCGCGGCGAAGTCAGCGGTGTAGCCTTTTTTCTTCATCCCGGCAGCCAGGCGATCCCTGTGCGGCTCCAGTCCGCCATGGCGTTTCCACGCCGCCATGGAACGGCGCAACTGATCGGCCTCGCCGGGGCTGTAGTCGGCGGCGACGATAGCGATCTGCATCACTTGTTCCTGGAACAGCGGAACGCCGAGGGTGCGTTTCAACACTTCCCGCAACTCTTCGGAGGGATAGCTTTCGAGTTCTTCCTTGTTTCGCCGGCGCAGGTACGGGTGCACCATGCCGCCCTGAATCGGCCCGGGGCGAACGATGGCTACCTCGATCACCAGGTCATAGAACTTGCGCGGCTTGAGCCTGGGCAGCATCGACATCTGTGCCCGTGATTCGATCTGGAACACCCCGACGGTGTCGGCGCGGCCAATCATGTCGTAGGTCAACGAGTCTTCGGAGGGGATCGACGCCAGGCTCAAGTCCAGGTTGCGATGACGACGCAGCAAATCAAGGCAACGACGAATCGCGCTGAGCATGCCCAACGCGAGGATATCCACCTTGAGCAGGCCGACCGCATCGAGATCGTCCTTGTCCCACTGGATGATGGTGCGCTCGGCCATGGCAGCGTTTTCCACCGGCACGAGGTGATCCAGCGGCTGCTCGGAAATCACGAAGCCACCGGGATGCTGGGACAGGTGCCGGGGGAAACCGATCAGTTGTTGGGTCAAACTCAACACCCGGCGCAGCACCGGGCTCTCGGGATCGAAACCGCCTTCACGCAGGCGCTCCACGGGTGGTGTTTCATCACTCCAGTGACCGCAGCAATCGGCCAGGGCGTTGATCTGATCCGGCGGCAAACCCAACGCCTTGGCCACATCACGCACGGCTCCGGCCGCATGGTAAGTGCTGACCACAGCAGTCAATGCCGCTCGAGTCCGGCCATAACGCTGGAACACGTACTGCAAGACTTCTTCGCGGCGTTCGTGCTCGAAGTCCACATCGATATCCGGCGGTTCGTCGCGCTCCTTGGAGAGAAAACGCTCGAACAGCATGTTCATCCGGTCGGGGTCGATCTCGGTGATGCCCAAGGCGAAACACACCGCCGAGTTGGCCGCCGAACCCCGGCCCTGACAGAGGATTCTTTCGCGCCGGGCGAAGGCGACGATGTCCTGAACGGTGAGGAAATAACTCTCATAGCCCAACTCGGCGATCAGCCCCAGTTCCTTGTCGATCAACCCGCGCACTTTCTCGCTGGCCCCCTGAGGCCATCGATCGCGAATGCCGCGCTCGGTCAATTCCCTCAGCCACGACGCGGCGCTGTGTCCCTCCGGCACCAGCTCCCGCGGATACTGATAACGCAACTGGCCAAGATCAAAGGTGCAGCGCCGGGCAATGTTCAACGTTTCGTCGAGCAAGGCCGGCGGATAGAGCTCGCGCAGCACATCAAGGCTGCGCAAATGCCGTTCACCGTTGGGGTGCAGGCGCAACCCGGCATCGGCCACCGGCAAGTGATGGCGGATCGCGGTCATGGTGTCCTGCAGGGCACGCCGTCCGCGCGCGTGCATGTGCACATCACCGCTGGCCACCGCAGGAATCCGCAGCTCCCTGGACAGCGTCAGCAAATCGTTGAGGCGCCGGGTATCGTCCTGACAACGATGCAACTGCACCGCCAGCCACAGGCGTTCATCGAAGACCTGCTTGAGCCAATGACCTTGAGCAAAATCATCGACGGCGTCCGGCACCCAGAGCGCCAACAGTCCCGGCAACGGTTCGCTGAAGTCTTCCCGCAGCACTTGATACTGGCCTTTCTGCGTACGGCGCCGGGCGCGGGTGATCAGTCGGCACAGGGTCTGGTAACCCACGAGATTTTCCACCAGCAGCACCAGTTTCGGGCCGTTTTCGATGCGCACTTCACTGCCGATGATCAGCGGCAGCTCCACGGATTTCGCCGCTTGCCAGGCGCGGACGATGCCGGCCAGGGTGCATTCGTCAGTGATCGCCAGGGCTTGATAGCCCTGCTTTTTCGCCCGCTGAAACAGCTCAAGGGCGCTGGAGGCTCCGCGCTGGAAACTGAAATTCGACAGGCAGTGCAGTTCGGCATAACCGGCGTTCATGCGAACCAGCCTTGCAGCCACAACGGCCCATCCTCGCCCACCGCGCGATAGGCCCAGCCCTGCTGGCCGGTACGGGTTTCGATCAGGTAGTAATCGCGGCGCACGTCAGCGCCGTCCCACCAACCGGACTCGATGCGCTCCGGCCCCATGAGAATGCGCGTCGAGCCTTCGTGCACCGCCATCGGCTCGCTCAGCAGCCAACCCGGTCGTTGCACGGTCGCAAATCCGGCGCAAGGCTGGCTGTCGGCACTGGCCTGCCACGCGCACTCGGGTCGGTGATCGGCCTGAAAGCGCAAGCCGTGCACCGCCTCATCCCCCAACCGTGCGCGCAGGCGTTCGCGCAGTTGCTCCCAAGGCAAGGTCTGCTGCGGACGGTCGTCGAACAGTTCCTGGAACTGGGGAACGAAGGTCGGCAAGTCTTCGGCGCGCAAGCGGAAACCGCGCACAGGGGCTTCGACCTGGACCTGCTCCAGACGCCCACGCGCCAGTTCGAAGAGCATCGCCGGATCGCGCTCGGCGCTGAGCAGGCCAACCTTGATGACGGTATCCGGCAATCCGGCGTGTTCCAGGTGCAGGTCGAAACGCTGTACGCCGCTGTCCCGACCGCAGAGGAACGCCGACAAGTCGCCGGTCAATCGACGCAGTGGAAACAGCAAGGCCTGATGGGATTGCACATCGAAATTGAGCTCGATGCGCACGTCGAAGCGGTCCGGCGGCAGGTAGAACGCCAGCGCCAGCCGCCGCGTACCCTGCAACGCATCCAGGTGTTTGAGCACCTGGGCCTCGAAACGTCGAGCCAGGCTGTGCCGGGGCAACGCCTGCACCTGGCTCAAAGTGCGCAGCCCCATGCGCGACAACGCTGTGGCGACGCTGGCCTCCAGCCCGATGCGGTCGACGGGCAATTGCCCGAGGTAATGCTGCAAGGCTTGCTCGTCGGGCACCACCAGACCGTCATAAGCGTTGGCCAGCACCCGCGCCGCCACCGGGTTGGGGGCGGCGACAATGCGGTGACGAAACCCCAGTTCGCCAAGCTCAGTGCGCAAACGCGCCTCGAATTGCGGCCAGGCGCCGAACAGCCCAAGGCTGGACTCGATTTCAAACACCAGCGCCCGCGGGTAATGCACGCTGACCTGCGAGCTGAAGCGATAGGCCCAAGCGGCGAGAAATTGCTGCCAGTGCTCGATATCAGCGCCGTCGTACTCGGCCGTGGCAAAGCCCTTGCTCAAGGCTTGCGCGGCGCTCATCGACTGACCGGGGCGCAAGCCCAGTGCCCGCGCCGCGCCGTTGACTGCCTGCAACACCCGACGCTGGGCCGGGCCGGTCAGCAGCGCCAGCGGCTCTTCGGGGTCGGCGCGCTGACGCAGTACCGCGTCCAGCGCCAATTGCGGGAAAAGAATGCAAACCCAGCGCATGGCAACCTCAATGCCCCACGGCAAAGGCAATCGGCGCCGAACGGGCCAACCCGCCCCGGCACTTGAGCACCCGCAATTGCGCAGGTTTGGCATCGATGGCGATGCGCAGGGCCGCCGGTGACGGGTTGATCGCTTCACTGAGCGAGCGATAGGCAAACGCCAGGGTCGAGCCGGTTTCCGCCGCCACCTGCAAGCGCCGTAGCGCCCGGTCATCAGCCTTGTGCGGCCAGCACAGCACCGCGCCGCAACTGCCTGAACGCAGGCATTGTTCCGCCGCCCACAACGCATCGCGCTCGCTGGCCTGGATGATCGACAACTGACGCAGATCGACTCCGGCGCTCTGCCAGGCCTGGGGGTACGGCACATACGGCGGCGCCACCAAGACGATGCGTTCGCCCGCCGCCGACAGTCGCGCCAGTGCTGGCCACACCAATTGCAACTCGCCGACGCCCTGCCCGGCCAGGAGGATTTCGCTCAGGGCCGCTTCCGGCCAGCCGCCCGTGGGCAGCGCCGCATCCAGCGCGGCATGCCCGGTCGGTTGCGGGCTGGCGGCCGGCGGCGCAGGCCGGCCCTTCAAGACCTGGCCGCCATTGAACAGCGTATCCAGCGCAACGACGGCACCCATCAGCCTTGCCTCACCAGACCGCAGAACACGCCTTCGATGGCCAGATCGCGGTCACCTTCGACGATGATCGGCTGATAGGCCGGGTTGCGCGGCAACAGGCGCACCGTGTCGCCGACCCGTTCGAAGCGTTTGATGGTGACCTCGCCGTCGAGGCGCGCCACGACAATCTGGCCGTTGACGGCTTCAGGACTGCGATGCACGCCCACCAGATCGCCATCGAGAATGCCGTCCTCGATCATCGAGTCGCCGCGCACCCGCAGCATGTAGTCCGGCACCCGGGAGAAGATCGACGGATCAAGCAGCAATCGGCTATGGATTTCGGCATCGGCGCCAATCGGCGCACCGGCCGCCACCCGGCCGAGTACCGGGATGTCCAGCAGCTCGGGGCGCGGTGGTTGCCCGAGCAGGCGAATGCCCCGGGCCTGATGCGGGTTGACCTCGATAAAACCGGCTTCGGTCAGCGCCAGCACATGTTTGCGCGCCACGCTGCGGGAGGCAAAACCGAACGCCTCGCTGATTTCAGCGAGGCTCGGGGACTGACCGTGTTCGGCGATGCGTTCGCGGATGAAGGTCAGGATGGCGGTACGGCGGGGAGTGAGAGTCGTCATGGAGTACATTTGTACTCTTTCCGGATTTTTCTGGCAAGCACCTGTGGTCGGAGCGGTGTAGGAGCTGACGAGTGAAACGAGGCTGCGATCTTTTGATGTTGTTTTTAAAGAGCAGGATCAAAGGATCGCAGCCTCGTTGCACGAGACAGCTCCTACAGGGGATCGAGTGCCCCCAAACCACGGGACTCCAGAAAACCTGCGATGTAATCGATAAAGGCCAGCACTTTGGCCGTGGCCCGCCGATGGCTGGGGTACACCGCCAGGATATGCGGGCCGAAGCTGTCCGGGTCAATGTCGTAGTCGGCCATCAGCCGCACCAGTCGCCCATCGGCCAGGTACGGCGCGGCACTCCACAGCGGCGTGTGCAACAAGCCACGCCCGGCCAAGGCATTGGCCAGCAGCAGGTCGTAATTGTCGCTGCGTAACCGTGGCGACTGCGGTTGCGGCAGGCTCAAGCGCTGGCCGTCGCGCTCGGCCCACCAGAATTCGCGGCTGAGCAACGGATGGCGATACAGCAGCCATTCATGCTCATCGAGAGTTTGCGGGGTGACCGGCAGATTTTTGCGCGCCAGATATTCCGGACTGCCACACAGCGCCAGGCGATTGCTGCCGACCACCCGGGCGATCAGCCCCGGCAAGTCATCATGGCCTTCGCGCAAGGCCAGGTCGTAGCCGCTTTCCAGCAGATTGACGAACTCGTCGCACAGGTCCACTTGCAGGTTGATTTGCGGGTATTGCTCCAGGAAACCGCCACACACCTGATCGAGAAAAGCCTGCCCATAGGCCAGCGGCGCAGTGATTTTCAGGCTGCCGCGCAGGCCATGCTGTAACTGCTCGATTTCCTCACCGGCCTCGTCCAGCCGCTGCAACACCTGGCGCGCGGTTTCCAGGTAAAGCCGCCCGGATTCCGTGAGCAAAATCCGCCGGGTGCTGCGCTCGAACAAACGCGCGCCAAGCTCCGCTTCCAGATGATTGACCGCTTTGGTCAGGGCCGACGGAGTCTTGCCCAACTGCTCGGCGGCGCGGCTGAAACTGCCCAGTTGCGCCGTAACCACGAACATTTTCAGTGCACCCAACTTGTCCATTCTTTTTCCATTCAGGCAAAAACGTTTTTCGCGAGTGAGGCGTTCTACCGAGCGCGGCAAGCCACTAATCTGGCCATCAGACGCAATAACAAGGAAACATTCAATGAAAAGATTCATCCCGAATCTGTTGATGGTGGCAGTGAGTTTTGCCTCGTTGGAAGCCATGGCGGCGACCGATCTGGTGCTATTCAATGGCAAAATCTTCACCGCCGACCGCAACCAGCCGAAGGTCCAGGCCCTGGCGGTACAGGATGGCAAAGTGCTGCAAGTGGGCAGCGATGCGCAGATCAAGGCCTTGATCGAAACGGGAACCAAGGTCATCGACTTGGGCGGCAAGACCCTGATGCCCGGCCTGATCGACAGCCATTCCCACGCGATTTTCGGCGGATTGGAGATGGTCTCGGCCAACATGGAAGACGAAGTGGTCGACCTCGACGAACTGGAAAAACGCCTGCGCGCCTGGCGCGAAGACGGCAAGGCGAAGCATGGCGATGTCCTGAGCGTGGCCGGCATGAGCTCGGCTTACTGGGCGCAGGCCGAAGCCTTGGGCAAGAAATTCAACAGCGGCGAATGGGCCGACGTCGCCGTGGTGTTCACGGGCAGCGACCACCACACGGCGTGGGCCAACAACGTGATGCTCAAACGTGCCGGGGTGGATGCGGCGCTGCTGAAAACCCTGCCGGACGCCGAGAAGGACACCATCGGCAAACTGGCCGATGGCAGCCCCAACGGTTTTCTGGTGGATGCAGGTTGGGACCGGGTCGCCTCGAAAATGCCGTCACCGAGTGCCGCTGACATGCTCAAAGCGGCGCAAACCGCCGTGAGCTACAACAACAGCGTCGGCATCACCGCGTGGATGGACCCCGCCGCCAACGCCGCGCCCGGCGAGCCGATTTTCGCCCTCAAGCCCACGGAGAAAACCGTCGGTGTGCTGCCGGTGTACAAGGCCCTGTCGGAAAGCGGCGGCATGAGCGCTCACGTCGCCGCGCTGCTGGTGGCCAACGGCAAAAGCGTTCCCGCCGATCTCGACACCCTCGACAAAGTCCGCCAACAATTCCAGGGCATTCCCAACCTGACGTTGCCCGGGATCAAGATCTTCGCCGACGGCGTGATCGAGTACCCGGCGCAGAGCGCGGCGATGATCGACCCGTACACCAACTCGCACAAACCGGGCGAATTGCTGATCGATCCGAAGCACTTCGGTGAACTGGTCAGCGCCATCGATCAGCGCGGCTGGCTTGTGCACATCCACGCCATCGGCGACCGTGCGGTGCGCGAATCACTGAACGGCATCGCCCAGGCGCGCAAGGACCGGCAGAGCGGCGTGACCCACTCGATCACGCACTTGCAAATCGTCAATCCGAAAGAGTTCGCGCGCTTCAAACCGCTCGACGTCATCGCTTCGATGCAACTGCTGTGGGCCAGCGCCGACGACTACACCACCGACATGATCAAGCCTTACGTCAGCGCCCTGGCGTTCCGTTACCAGTACCCTGCGCATTCGCTGCTCAAACAAGGCGCGACCATCGCCGGGGCCAGTGACTGGCCGGTGTCTTCGCCGAACCCGTGGAACGCCATGGCCCAGGCCATGACTCGGGTCGGTCCGCTGGGGGTACTGAACGCCGATGAACGCATCGACCGCGAAACCATGTTCTACGCCTACACCCTCAACGCCGCCCGCACCATTGGCCTGGACAAACAGATCGGTTCGCTGAGCGCCGGCAAACAGGCCGACTTCATCGTGGTTGACCGCGATGTGTTCAGCGTCGATGAGAAAGCCCTGCACGACACCCAAGTGCTGCAAACCTGGTTCGCCGGCCGTCAGGTCTACGCGCCGACCCTCTAATAAAAACCACTTCACTGCCCGACTCCGTGTTTCCCGACACGGGGCCTGGCGCAGCCTTGCCTGAAATCTGCCCATAACAATCACAACAGCGGGATCCCCCATGAAAGCTTTCACCCTGTTCGCCCTCGGTTCCTTGAGCTTGCTGCCCTTGAGCAGCCAGGCTGTGCCCTTGAACGATGACTTTTCGTTGCTGATGGATGTGACCTTGGCCAGCGACTATCGCACTCGCGGCATCTCACAAACCCAAAATGATCCGGCCCTGCAAGGCTCTGTCACCCTGGCCCACAGCAGCGGCCTGTACCTGGGCGCGTGGAGTTCCAACGTCGATTTTGGCGGCGGCCTGAAGACCCGTCAGGAGGTCGATTACTACGCCGGTTGGTTGTGGCAAGCCACCGATGATGTGAGCCTCGACGTGGGCTATCTGAAATATTCCTATCCAAAAGAGAGCCAGTTCAATCAGAGCGAGGTCTACGGGATTCTCAGCGTGTATGGGGTGAAACTCGGGGCCTATTATTCCGACGACGCGCCGGGTATCGACAGCGAACAGAACTCGCTCTACAGCTACGTCGGTTATGAGACCGCGTTGCCCTACGACGTGGGACTGAAACTGCGTTATGGCTTGATGGACTTCAAGGATCCGCACCTGTATTCGAGCTCGGGTGAAGCCGAGGATTCGTACCGTGAATGGGAGGTCAAGCTGACCCATGAACTGGCGGGGGTGATGCTGGGCTTGAGTTATGTCGACACCGATTTGTCGAAGAGCCAGTGCGCCAGTAACTGGGGCTTCGATGATGTGTGCAGCGCGACAGTGGTAGCGAGCATCAGCAAATCCTTCTAATCACCATAGATCCCCTGTAGGAGCTGACGAGTGAAACGAGGCTGCGATCTTTTGATCTTGCTTTTAAAAGCCAAAGTCAAAAGATCGCAGCCTCGTTTCACTCGTCAGCTCCTACAGGGTTCCGGTCAGGCTGGAGAGGTAGGGCCAAGGATAAATCCCGCGTTCGTGGCCGTCGCTGAACACCAGTTGCAAGCCGTAGCCCTGTGAATTCACTTCGATCACCTGAACCCGTGAATCCACCAACGGCGGCATCCCCTGCAACCGAAACGCCCGACACTGCGAACACGGACACTGGCGCCGCAACTCCACGTGATCCAGCCGCTGTTCGCGACCATCCGGCCAGTTCAATCGAAGCTGCTGTTGGCTCCGGGAATTACCCACCGACACCGGGTTCATTGCAGCTGACTCAAGGCAATGCGCACGGCTTTGCGCACTTCCGGGTCGCCGTCGTCTTGCGCGGCGAGTAATGGCGCGATGGCACCTTTTTCATTCAGTTCGCCGAGGGCCAGGGCGGCTTCCTTGCGCAGGTTGCTGATGCGGTGGCCGAGGGTTTCGATCAGCGCGTCGAGGGCCGGAACGTAACGCAAGCGACCGAGGCTGCGAGTGGCACGCAGGCGAACTTGCCAGTAATCGTCGCTCAAGGCTTCGACCAGGGCCGGGCCGGCGTCGACCTGTCCGACTTTGCCCAGCGTGGTGGCCGCTTCTTCGCGCACTTGCCAGGCCTGGTCCTGTAGCGCCTGTCGCAGGGCCGGCAAAACGTGTGCATCAGACGCCAGACCGAGCGCGCCAGTCGCAGCGCGACGGACTTCGGTGTCCGGATCAGCGCTGGCCAATCGCGCCAGCGCCGGCAAGGCATCCAGCTGTTTCAGCCAACCCAGCACACCGACCGCTTCACGGCGGACGTTGGCGTCCTGATCGCCCAACGCCACAAGCGCCGCCGAAGCCGCTTCTGGATAGCGCAACTCGCGCAACGCCCTGAACGCCGCGATGCGCACACCGATATCGGCATGCGCTGTCCACGGCAGGATCACCCTGCCCGCTGCTTCGCTCTTGAGCAGGCTGAGGCTTTGCGCGGCGGCGGCTTGCACCGCTGCGGATGGATCGGTCAGCGCCTGACACAGCGCTTCGACCACAGGCTCATCCTCCCAGGCTTCCAGCAAGCGCGCGGCTTCGGCGCGGACCTCTTCAGCCGGATCCTCGGCCAGTCGATTGACCAGCCACAGCAGGCCATCCGGTTCTTCCAGGTCAGCCAAGTCGATCAGCGCGATGCGGCGCACGCCGGCATCTTCATCGGTCAGGCGCGGTTGCAGGGCAAGAATGTCGTCGTTGTCGGTTACATCGAATAGTGAGGTCATAGGGCAAATCGCGGCAGTTTGTTTTCAGGGGGAAGTCCGAGAGGGTTCAGGCGCGGTAATTGCCGACCGTCTTCGTGACGCAGTAATTCGAGGCAGTGACGCTTCAAACGGGAGAACTCATGGCTGGTCACCAGTTCGGTGGTGCGTGGCCGGGGGAAGTCGAGGCGCAGGTCTTCGATGATCCGGCCGGGGCGCGAACTCATCACCAGCAGGCGATCGGCGAGGAACAGCGCTTCGTCGATGTCATGGGTAACGAACACCACGGTGGTGCGAATCCGCGTCCAGATGTCCAGCAACAGTTCCTGCATGTTCAAACGGGTCAAGGCATCGAGAGCGCCGAACGGCTCGTCCATCAGCAACAGCCGAGGGCGATTGACCAGCACCCGGGCAATTTCCACCCGCTGCTGCATGCCGCCGGACAACTGATCCGGCCAACGCTCGGCGAAGCCTTCGAGGCCGACCAGAGCGAGGATTTCATCAGCCGCTTTATGCCGCTCGGCCTTGCCGATGCCGCGCATTTTCAGGCCGAAAGCGACGTTGTCACGCACGGTTCGCCAAGGGAACAGCGTGTGATGCTGGAACACCATGCCGCGTTGCGGCGAAGGTCCCGAGACTTTTGCACCGTCGACATTCAGGGTCCCGGTGTAGGTGGTCAGATGCCCGGCCAACGCGCCGAGCAAGGTGGATTTACCGCAGCCGGATGGTCCGAGAATGCACACGAACTGTCCCGGCTCGATCTGGCAATCGAGGCCCTGCACCGCTTCGAACGCGGCGCTGCCCTCGCCCAGGCTGATCGACAAACCGCGAATATCGATGCGCCCTTCCGGGTGTTGAAAAACGCTCATCAGGCTTTTCCTCGTAGTCGATGCCAGGGTGTGAACAACCCGCCCAGGCGTTTGATCAGCAGACTGCTGCCCATTCCGAGGACACCGATCAGCAACATGCCGACGACGATGTCGGCGTAGTTCTGGATGGTGTAGGACTCCCAGGTGTAATAGCCAATGCCGTATTGGCCGGAGATCATTTCGGCGGTCACCAGGCAGAACCACGAGGTGCCCATGCCGATGGCGAGGCCGGTGATGATGCTCGGCGCGGCCCCCGGCAGAATCACTTCCAGCAGAATCGCCCGCCGCCCTGCCCCGAGGCTTTTCGCCGAGGCGATCAGCCGTGGATCGACGCCTTCGACGCCGTGCACGGTGTTGAGCAGGATCGGGAACAACGCGCCGGTGAAGGTGATGAAGACCATCGACAGCTCTGACGACGGGAACATCAGGATCGCCAAGGGTATCCAGGCGACTGCCGGGATCGGGCGCAGCACCTCCAGAGGCGGCAGCAGTAAATCTTCGGCCCATTTCGAGCGGCCGATCGCCACGCCCAGGGCAACGCCGATGACCAGCGCCGCAAGGTAACCGGCGAAGACCCGGCTGAGGCTGCTGCCCAGATGCTGAGCGAGTTTGCCGGAGTCGCCGAGGCCGAGCGCGGCTTCAATCACCGCAAGCGGGGTCGGCACGTTGGCGAACGTCACCAGGCCGAGGTTCCAGTGATGGCTGGCGGCGAGTTGCCAGAATATTAGGCAGAGCAGCAAGGATGCGGCCCTTGGAATCCAGCGTAAAAATGATCCAGACATACAAAATTTCCAATGGCGACCACTTCACCTGTAGGAGCTGCCGAAGGCTGCGATCTTTTGATCTTGATCTTCGGCGTATTTGAAGCCGCCAAAAGATCGCAGCCTTCGGCAACAGGTGGTTGCGGTGAACGTGGGTTAGCGAACGGCCACGGCCTGCGTGGTGGCATCGGTGAAGTCGAACACCTTGCCGCCCTGGGCCGTGGCGAATTGCTGGGCCTGGCCTTTGAGCAGGAATGCGCTGAGCCGGCCTTTCGCATCACTGGCGAACCACGCCTGATCCGCCAGCAACTTGATGCCGCTGTCACTGGCCTGGGCGTACACCGCGCGAATGTTTTTGCCTTCCTGCTTCAGGGCAGCCAACGCAGAGAATGCCTCTTCCGCTGAAGCGTACTGGCGGACTTTCGGCTCGCCGCGCACCCAGATCTCGGCCACGTGGCTGAAGTCAGTGATGGCTTTGCCACTGGCGGCATCGACGGCTTTGAGTGGCGTCTGTGCGTAGTTGGCCAGTTGCGCGCTGTAGTCGAGGTTCGAGGCTTTGAAGGCGGCGCGGATGTACTGGTCGTCGATGAAGGTATTCAGGTCGAGACCGCGATCAGCCTTTTTCAACAGCTTGAGGGTGTCGATGGCGGTGCCGACGGCCTGGCGGTATTCCGGTTTCCAGCTCAGGTCGCGGGTCTGTACGCCGAGCGGACCGTGGAACAGGTAATTGACCTCGGCATCCACCCCGGTGACTTTGGCGATCAGTTCGCTGTACTTCTCCGGTTCGGCGGCGAGCAACTGGTTGGCTTCGATGCTCGCACGAAGATAGGCGACGACGATCTCCGGGTACTTTTTCGCGTAGCTCTGATCCACCAGCGCACCATGGAAGGTCGGCGCGCCCGCCTGGGAGCCGTCATAAATCTTGCGGGCGAAACCCCGGCTCGGGAACAGCTCGGCGAACGGCACAAAGTCGGCATGAGCATCGATTTTCCCGGCCTGCAACGCGGAACCGGCGACTTCCGGTGGCTGGGCGATGATGTTCACGTCCTTCAGCGGATCCCAACCCTGGGCCGCCACCGCACGCAGCAACATGCCATGGGCAGTCGAGGCGAACGGCACGGAAATGGTCTTGCCTTTCAGCTCCGCCAACGACTGCACACCCGAGGCGCTCGGCACCACGATGCCATTGCCACTGCCCTTGGTACTGCCTGAAAGCACGCTGATAAACAGGCTGTGCTTGCCGGCGGTTTCGAACGCCACGCCGTTGAACGAACCGGGGAAATCGGCCATCGCGCCGAAGTCGAGTTTGCCGGCCACCATCTCGTTGGTCAGCGGCGCGCCACTGGTGAAGTTCTTCCACTCGATGTCGTATTTGGCGTCTTTGTATTGGCCGTCGTGGGGCAGGTATTTGTCCAGCAGGCCCAGTTCCCGAATCAACAAACCGCCGGCGGCGCAGTTGATCGTGGTGTCCTGGGTGCCGATGGCGATACGGATGGTTTCGGCCGAGGCCGACAAGGTGAATGAGGCCAGTACCAGACCGGCAAATGCTGCACGCAATAACATGGTGAATCCCCTCGAATCATTTATAGGATGTTCGTCTCCGCCACGATCAGGGCGTGGTGGGAAACGAGGGGTGTCTTGAAGCAAGCGTCCGGGGTTATCGGGTAGCTTTTTGGGTTGTCTGGCCTGGCCTCATCGCTGGCAAGCCAGCTCCCACAAAATTCTCTGGTGCCTGCCAAATCTGTACCCCACTGCAAATCCCTGTGGGAGCTGGCTTGCCAGCGATGGCGTCCTGTCATTCAACGCAATAAATAAGGGATATCCACTTTCACCGCCCCGGTCGGGCAGTCCTTTTCACACGGCATGCAGTACCAACATTCATCGAACGCCATGTAGGCCTTTTGCGTGGCCGGGTTGATCGCCAGCAAGTCCATCGGGCAAACGTCGACGCATACGGTGCAGCCTTTGTGAGCGATGCACAGGTCCTCGTCGACCGTGACCGGCGCGTTGGAGCGGAAAAAGATTTCCTGGGGTTGATAGGCCATGTTCGGTCTCTCTTTTGTGGACGGCTTCAAGCCGCATCGGCACCGACCCGCAACCGGTCGTAGGCCTGCATTTCTTCGGCATCCAGCGGGATGATGTAAGGCTCGACGGCTTTCTTGAAACTGGTCATCAGGCCGTTTTCGCCCTTCTTCAGGTGGCAATGGCAGAACCAGTCGCTGTCATTGCGCTGTGGATGATCGACCCGATAGTGGTAAAGCCCCCAACGACTTTCCGCGCGGAACAGCGAAGCCCTTGCAGCCATTTCCGCACAATCGCGGATCATGCTGACTTCCATGGCGCGCATCAGCTCATGGGCGTTGTGGGCCTTGATCTGATCGAGATCGCGCTGGATATCGCTGAAGCGTTGCAGGCCGATTTGCATCTTCTTGGTCACTTTCGGCGGTTGCAGGTAGTCGTTGACGAAGCGACGCAGCTTGTACTCGACCTGAGCCGGTGGCAGTCCATGCTCGCGATCCAGCGGCGCGTAGACCCGTTTTTTTTCGGTTTCGATCTGCCGGGCATCCAGCACTGAAAACTCGCGGTCAGCGACAAAATCTGCCGCGTTATTGCCCGCAAACCAGCCATAGGTGAACGCGCCGAGCATGTAGTTGTGCGGCACCGCCGCCATGTCGCCGGCCGAGTACAAACCCTTGACCGAAGTCTCGGCCTTCTCGTTGACCCACACCCCCGACGCCGAATGCCCGCTGCAAAAACCGATCTCCGAGATGTGCATCTCGACCATCTGCGTGCGGTAGTCGGTGCCGCGATTGGCGTGGAACTGGCCGCGACTCGGGCGCTCGTTGCTGTGCAGGATTTCTTCAATGTTCTGGATGGTTTCCTCGGCCAGGTGATCGAGCTTGAGGAACACCGGACCATTGCCGCTTTCGAGTTCCTGGTGGAACTCCCACATCATCTGCCCGCTCCAGTAGTCGCACTCGATGAAGCGCTCGCCCTTGTTGTTGGCGGTATAGCCGCCCAATGGACCGGTGACGTAGGCGCAGGCCGGGCCGTTGTAGTCCTTGATCAGCGGGTTGATCTGGAAGCATTCCAGGTTCGCCAGCTCGGCCCCGGCGTGGTACGCCATGGCGTAGCCGTCGCCGGCATTGGTCGGGTTTTCGTAGGTGCCCATCAGGTAACCCGAGGACGGCAGGCCCAAACGCCCGGCCGCACCGCAGGCGAGGATCACTGCCTTAGCCTTGATCACGTGGAAGTCCGCCGTGCGGCAATCGAAGCCCATCACACCGTTGACCGCGCCCTCTTCATCCGTCAGCAAACGGGTGCACACCAGTCGATTGGTGATGCTCACCCGCGCCCGCTTCAACTGGCGATACAGGACTTTCTTGATGTCGTGCCCTTCCGGCATCGGCAGCACATAGGCGCCCATGTGGTGGACCTTTTTCACCGCGTAGTCACCGGTTTCGTCCTTCTCGAATTTCACGCCCCAGCGGTCCAGTTGCTCGATGGTTTCGAAGCTGTGGGTGGCGTAGGCGTAGACCGCCGCCTGATTGACGATGCCGTCGTTGGCGATGGTGATTTCCTTGGTGTACTGCTCCGGTGTCGAGTGCCCGGGAATGATCGCGTTGTTCAGGCCGTCCATGCCCATGCTGATCGCGCCGCTGCGCTTGACGTTGGCCTTGTCGATCAGCAACACCCGCAGATCGCGGTTGCGCTCCTTGGCCTTGATCGCCGCCATGGGCCCGGCGGTGCCGCCACCGATCACGACGATGTCGTATTCCTGTTCGAGAGTCGCTCGGGTCATGCCTGATCCCCTTTTTGCCGGTCGATCCGCAGGCGGTACTGGAAAGCATCGCCACGGTAGTAAAGGTGTTCGAAGTCCACGGGCTGGCCGTTTGCATCGTGGGTCAGACGCTCGATGCGCATGATCGGCGAGCCGGGTTCGACGTTCAGCGCTTGGGTCAGGTCGGCGTCGGCCAGTACGGCATCGATGGCCAGGTCGGCGTGACCCAGGGCCAGACCGCAGTCGTTTTCGAGGATCAGGAAGATGTCGCGGGTGACCAGATCAGCCTTCTCCAGCCGTTCGCCAATGGCTTTGGGCAGGTAGGTGATCTCCAGCGATATCGGCTCGCGGTTGATCAAACGCACGCGTTTGATCTGCGCTACGGTCTCGCCTTCAGCAACCTGCAAACGCTCGGCGACCAGTTTGTCGGCGGCAATGAATTTAAAGCTGCGCAGACGGTTGATCACCTCGTAGCCGCGCCCGGTCATGGACTCGGCCAGGCCTTGCAGGGTGCTGACGTTCTGGAAGGTTTTCGGCTTGGCGACGAAGGTGCCTTTGCCGTGGATCTTGAAGATCAACCCTTCCTTTTGCAGATCGCCGAGTGCCTGGCGCACGGTGATGCGGCTGACCTTGAACAGCGCGCCAAGCTCGCTTTCGGAAGGCATCTGGCTGTCTTGCGGGTATTCGCCGTCGAGGATGCGCGCGCGAAGCACATCCCTTAGTTGGGTATGCAAAGGAACGCTGTTGAGGGATAGAACGTTATCGGTCATGAGGATCACTTGTCATAACGAGTTATGACGTGATCTTAGAGTTCTAAAGATCGGCTTGAGAAATACTGTTTGAGCATAAGGTTAGAGCCGACAATCAGCCGAGCGCTGAAACACCTGTGGCGAGGGAGCTTGCTCCCGCTCGGCTGCGCAGCAGTCGTAAACCCAATGCACGCGATTTATCAGATGCGGTGCGTTTTGCCGGTTTTGGGGCCGCTTCGCCGCCCAGCGGGAGCAAGCTCCCTCGCCACAAAAGCATGTCAGCCGATGCGCAGTGCACGCAGATCCAGATGACCATCCTTGAGCGGCGGGCACCAGTAATAACCACCGGTAATCGGCCGGCTGATTCGGTACAAACCGTCGGTGACACCGTCTTCCAGACCGCTCATGCGGCGCAACTGGACTTCGAAAGCGTCAAGCGAGAAACCGAACGCAAGGAACATCAGGCCGGCGCGATCGTCTTCGATCCACGGCATCGAACGACGGACGATGAACGCCTCGGGCGCGAAGCTTTCCTGGGCGGTGCGTTTGACGTGGGCGGAGATCGGCGCGTCGTCGAGCTCTTCGTTGTCGCTCAGGCGACGGCCCATGATGTCGTCGGTTTCATGGGACGGCATCGCGTGGAAACCCTTGAGGTCATGCTGCCATTGCTGGATCGCGGCAAAGCTGCCACCGACCATGCCGTCAGCGCCTTCAGCCACCAGCGCGGCAGATTCGGCGGCTTCGTCGCGTGGGTTCTCGGTGCCGTCTTCGTAGCCGGTCAGGTCGTGGCCGTCGCGGTGGCGGAAGCCTTCTGTCACCTGCACCAAACGAAAGGCCGGCGCCAATGCTGCTTCATAGGCATTGCTGCGATTAAGCAACTCGCCACGGTCCACACCGTGCAACCAGCACCACAGCGCGTGTTGGGTCGACGGGTTATCTACGCCCACGCCAGTCAGCGCCGGGAACGCGCGCAGCCCTTCAATGTTGCCGTCCAGGGCTTTGACCAGGGATTCACCGAAGCCAACCACGGCCAACTTGCCATCCACCAGTTGCATCAATTTGTCGAGCGCGGCCGGCAGTGCCGCAGCGGATTCGAGGGCGAAGAACATATGACGGGCGTGAGGCGGAACGGGGGTGGCGAGAATGCCCGGCTGGTAATGACTCATATGAACTCCTTAAGAAAGTGCGCCAAGTTTAACCGCAGCACCGGCCATTGTCTGGGCTCAGGTCAAAAAAGTCCGGTTACAAGAACCGGGCAAAGCGGTCTACGCTTGAGGCACAAGATTCAGTTCCTCAACCCCTCTGCCCTGCCTGTCGCCGCTCGATTGACGTAAAAAATCGAGTCATTAAGGCGTATAACCCTTGAAGCGCAATCCAACCAGCACACGGCTGACATCTCACACGGGGTAGCGAAATGACTACAGCGAATATCCTTGGCAACCTGTTTCCCGAGGCCGGCAGCATCCCGGAAAAATACCGGCTCGACGGCCCGACCGAACAGCGTGAATACCTGGTCGATGGCGTCCTGAAAACCTGGCCCGGCCCCCTCGCCCAGGTCCGTAGCCCGGTGTACCTCAGCGGCGCCAACGGCGACGAACAAGTGATCCTGGGCAGCACGCCGCTGCTGGACGCGGAAACCGCATTGACCGCCCTCGACGCCGCCGTGCGTGCCTATGACCGCGGCCAGGGTTTATGGCCGACCATGCGCGTGGCCGAGCGGATCCAGCACGTCGAAACCTTCCTCAAGCACATGCGCGAACAGCGCGAGGCGGTGGTCAAGTTGCTGATGTGGGAAATCGGCAAGAACCTCAAGGACTCGGAGAAAGAGTTCGACCGCACCTGCGATTACATCGTCGACACCATCAACGCCCTCAAGGAACTCGACCGCCGCTCCAGCCGTTTCGAGCTGGAGCAGGACACCCTCGGCCAGATCCGTCGCGTACCACTGGGCGTGGCGTTGTGCATGGGCCCTTACAACTACCCGCTGAACGAAACCTTCACCACGCTGATCCCGGCACTGATCATGGGCAACACCGTGGTGTTCAAACCGGCGAAACTCGGCGTGCTGCTGATCCGGCCACTGCTGGAAGCGTTTCGCGACAGCTTCCCGGCCGGGGTGATCAACGTGATCTACGGCAGCGGTCGCGAGACCGTCAGCGCGCTGATGGCCAGCGGCAAAATCGATATTTTTGCGTTTATCGGCACCAACAAGGCTGCCAGCGACCTGAAGAAACTCCATCCAAAACCTCACCGCTTGCGCGCGGCACTGGGCCTGGATGCAAAGAACCCCGGCATCGTCCTGCCGGAGGTGGATCTGGATAACGCGGTCAACGAAGCGGTCACCGGTTCTCTGTCGTTCAACGGCCAGCGCTGCACGGCGTTGAAAATACTCTTTGTCCATGAAGACGTTGTTGACGCCTTCATCGAAAAATTCAACGCCAAACTCGCCACGCTCAAACCCGGCATGCCGTGGGACAGCGGCGTGGCCCTGACGCCGCTGCCGGAATCGGGCAAGGTCGATTACCTGCACGCGCTGGTGGCGGACGCCATCGGCAAAGGCGCAAAAGTGGTGAACCCCAACGGTGGCGAAGCCCGCGCATCTTTTTTCTACCCGGCGGTGTTGTACCCAGTGAACCCACAGATGCGCGTCTACCAGGAAGAACAGTTCGGTCCGGTGGTGCCGATCGTGCCGTATCGGCATCTGGACACCGTCATCGATTACGTCCTGGAATCTGACTTCGGCCAGCAGTTGAGCATCTTCGGCACCAATCCCGTGGCGGTTGGCCGATTGGTCGACACCTTCGCCAATCAGGTCGGACGAATCAACCTCAACGCCCAGTGCCAGCGCGGCCCTGACACCTATCCGTTCAACGGCCGCAAAAACTCCGCCGAGGGCACCTTGTCGGTGCATGACGCGTTGCGGGTGTTTTCAATTCGGACATTGGTGGCGACCAAGTTCCAGGAGACCAACAAGGACCTGATCAGCGAAATCATCAGCGGTCGTAGTTCGAGTTTCCTGACCACCGATTACATCTTCTGAGGAGACCAGGCCTGAACACATCGACAGCTCATCGCCTGCCACCGTTAATGCGCCGGCTACTGCGTCCGTTGCTGGATCCGTACCGGCGCTATCGCCACGCCAAAGTGATCCACGCGGTACGGGTATCGCTCGGATTGCTCGCCTCTATCCTGCTGACCACCGGCATCCACCTGCCCCACGGTGAGTGGGCGTCGGTGACGATGCTCGTGGTCATCGGCGGTTTGCAGCATCACGGCAATATCGGCAAAAAAGCTGCTGAGCGGGCCATCGGCACCTTGGTCGGGGCGGCAATCGGATTGGCGTTGGTGGTGCAACAGGCCTGGCTCGGAATGCCTTGGTTGACCTATTTCGCCATGGCGGTGATTTGCGGATTTTTCTCCTACCATGCCATCGGCAAGGGTGGCTATACCGCGCTGCTGGCCGGCATTACCGTGTTCATCGTCGCGGGCCACGGTGACAATCAGGTGTCTGACGGACTGTGGCGCGGGGTCGATATCCTGATCGGCATTGCCTTGGCCCTGGCGTTTTCCTTCGCCCTGCCGCTCTACGCGGTCTATTCCTGGCGCTACAACCTGGCCGATGCCTTGCGTGATTGCGCGACGGTGTACGGGCGGATCATCAACGGCCAACCCGTCACCGCCGATGAACACCTCAAGCTCATGGGACGGCTGAATACGGTGATGGTGCAGCTACGGTCGCTGATGCCGTCAGTGTCCAAGGAAGTGAAGATTTCCATGACCGAACTTGATGCCATTCAGCGTCACTTGCGCATGTGCGTCAGCACGCTGGAGATTCTTGGCAACACTCGACCTGACGCCAATGACCCCGAGGCCATGGCGCGTCTGCAATCTGAATTGAAGGCGGAACATCGGTTGATTCGGGTGCAACTGATCGGCATGGCCCGGGCGCTGAAGTCCGGCTCGTTCCAGCGACTCAGTCGCCCCATGGAACTGCCGGACTCCACGTTGGACGCGCCGATCTACAACCCGCTGGACGGCTATCGACTGTTGATCCGCCAATTGGCCAGCAACATCGGTGAGATGCGCCAGCGACTGGCGAAGACTGCGCCCCGCTGGAACATCTGACACCTGTTTACTGGGTAATCGAGCGACGAAACTTCAGGCTCCAACCCTGTTGCATGCCGGCCGCCGCCAACAGGATCGCCGCTACGCCGATCCATTGCAGCGGCTCCAGGTGATGGCCAAAGGCGAACCAGTCGACGAAAATCGCTGCGATCGGGTAGATGAACGACAACGCCCCGGTCAATGCCGTCGGCAGTTTCTGGATCGCGCCGTACAGCAACACATACATCACGCCGGTGTGGACGATCCCCAACGTCACCAGGCTGGCCCAGGCACTCGGCGCTTGCGGCAATGCCGAAAAGTGCGCGAATGGCGCGAGCAACAACACGCCGGTGCTGACCTGAATCAGGGCGATCAGGTGCGGCGGTGTGCCGGTCAGGCGTTTGATGATCAACGCGGCAATGGCGTAAAGGAAAGCAGCGCCCAGCGCCAGAACAATGCCGATCAGGTACTCGTTGCCACTCTCGCCCTGCCCGCCATGGGCACTGACAATCGCCAGCATCCCAAGAAATGAAACACCCAGCCAGGCCAGTTTCTGCAAGGTGATTTTCTCGTTGAGGAACACCGCGGCCAGTCCCACCAGCATGAAGGGCTGCACGTTATAAACTGCCGTGCCGATGGCAATCGAAGCGCGCGAATAAGAGGCGAACAACAGCACCCAGTTGCCGACAATCGCCACGCCGCTGAGCACGGCCAGCAGGAAGGTGGTTCGGGTCAGAATGCCAGGGCGCAGGAAACCGAATGCCGCACATATCAGCAGCAAAGTCCCGGCGCCGAACAGGCAGCGCCAGAACACCACATCCAGCACCGGTTGCCCGGACACCAGCACGAACCAGCCAATGGTCCCGGAGATCAGCATGGCGGCGGTCATTTCGAATGAGCCGCGACGTATTATCTTGTCCATCTTCAGACTCCTCTGTTTATGGGCAAAGTATGCCAATCAGCCGAGGGGCTTCTCCAGCGCAAAAAGCAGGCTAAACTCGGAATCTGCCTTTATTGCGAAGGCTATTTTGCAAAATTGCCTAATAGAGGTTTTCGTCATGACCGATGATATCGACCAAGTGCTGATCACTGCATTGATGGAAGACTCACGGCGCTCGCTCAAGGCCCTGGCGCAAATCAGCGGCCTGTCGTCGCCCAGCGTTGCCGAGCGCCTGCGTCGCCTGGAAGAGCGTGGCGTGCTCAAGGGCTACACCGTCGAGATCGACGCCAAGTGCTTTGGTTATCAGCTCCAGGCCATCGTGCGCATCCGTCCGTTGCCGGGCCAGTTGCAGGAAGTGGAACGGCAGATTCAGGCCATCCCGGAATTCACCGAGTGCGACAAAGTGACGGGCGACGACTGCTTCATCGCGCGCCTGCATGTGCGTTCCATGGAACAGTTGGACACCCTGCTCGACCGCCTCAACACCCACGCTGAAACCAACACGGCAATCGTCAAGAAAACCCCGGTGAAACGGCGGTTGCCGCCAATGGCGTAGCGGCCGTACCCAAACCAATGAACGAAAAAAACCCGCCGAAGCGGGTTTTTTTACTTATGGCCGACGATCAGTCGTCGCGGCTCATGATGCCGAACAGCTGCAACAAGCTGATGAACAGGTTGTAGATCGATACATACAGGCTGATGGTCGCCATGATGTAGTTGCGCTCGCCGCCGTGAATGATGGCGCTGGTCTGGAACAGAATGCAGACCGAGGAAAACAGCACGAAACCTGCGCTGATCGCCAGTTGCAGACCGCTGATCTGGAAGAAGAAGCTCGCCAGCGTCGCACCCAGCAGCACGAAGAAACCTGCAGTGATGAAACCACCGAGGAAGCTCATGTCCTTGCGGGTGATCAGTACGTAGGCCGACAAGCCGCCGAACACCAGTGCCGTCATCGCGAATGCCGAGCTGACGACTTCAGCGCCGCCCTGCATGCCCAGGTAACGGTTGAGGATCGGGCCGAGCAGGAAACCCATGAAACCGGTCAGGGCAAATGCCGACACCAGGCCCCAGGCGGAATCACGGAGTTTGTTGGTGAGGAAGAAAAGACCGTAGAAGCCGATCAGCACCACGAAAATATTCGGGTAGCCAACACGCATCTGCTGGGCAACGAAAGCCATTACACCGCTGAATGCGAGGGTCAGGGCGAGCAAGCCGTATGTGTTGCGCAGGACGCGGCTAACCTCTAGCTGCTCAGCCTGCACGCTGTTATTAACTGCGTAATCCTGTTCGCGCATGGCGACACTCCTGTTGGTTTGAAACGTTCAGTCGCAAAGATCATAACAGACGCTCTGTAACAAGCTATGCAGAGAGTTTGACAGTGTGTTTCATTCAGGTATTATGGCGCCCGCAACGCAAACGGAGGTGTGGCCGAGTGGTTTAAGGCAACGGTCTTGAAAACCGTCGACTGTAACAGGTCCATGAGTTCGAATCCCATCGCCTCCGCCATCTTTATACGACAAAGCCCTGATTATTCAGGGCTTTGTCGTTTCTGGCTTTCAACAAAACCTTAAAGCCCCTACTTCAGCCCACGCCTTGGAAAAAGCCCTTTTTTCGACGAGAGGCAGGCCCTTGGGCGAGTTCATGTCATCGCCCCGCCAACCCTCATCAGGGTTGCTGGAACTGGTAGATCGTTACAACGCAGAAACCGTGCCTGGCGATTCAGACTGCTCATATCGCCTGAGTAACCATATTGAGTTTGCGAAGACTTCGCCTTTATCGAACCCCTTCCCCCGCGATAGGTCTGCTCCTGTATCACTCCTCGGAAATAATCCAATGTCCGCTCAACACACCCTTGTCGTACTCGCTCGGGGCGGATATGCCGCTCGAGGTGTTCTGTATCTGATCATTGGTATCTTCGCTCTGCTGGCGGCTCAGGACTCGACAAGACCGAAGGACAGTCACAAAAGCCTCGAGGCGTTGTTAAGCCAGCCATTCGGATATGTCCTGGTCGGGCTAGTGGTGGCGGGTTTGCTGGCCTTCGCCGGGTGGCGAGTGCTGCAAGCGATTCGCGACGTCGATCATCACGGTACGAAGCTGAAGGGGTTGGTGATTCGTGCAGGTTTATTGGCGGGAGGTTTGGTTAACGGTGCTCTTGCGTTTTTTGCATTGGGCCTACTCATCACCGGCGTCAGGAGTTCAGGCAATTCCGGAGGTGGGGAGACAAAGGATTTACTGGCGCATCTTTTATCCTGGGATCACTCAAACGTGGTGGTCTACCTCGTGGCGCTAGTCCCATTAGGTGTGGGCATTGCTCACATCATCAAGGGATGGAAGGCGTCGTTCGAGAAGTACTTCGAGGCTGACGAAGATGTGATGCGTTACATACGCCCGGTATCTCGATTTGGACTCATAGCCCGAGGCGTGGTGTTTATTAAGATAGCCCTGCTACTGGCGATCAGTGGCTCCCGTTATCAAGCAACGGATCCACCGGGCATGAAAGAAGCCCTTGATGCGCTCCAGAATCTGCCGGCCGGGGCCTTGATCTTGATGGTGATGGCTCTTGGGTTGATCGCCTTTTCGGTTTACAGCTTTGCCGAAGCCGCCTGGCGCAAAATAAACATGGATGTGCCTGGGGTACCGCAATCTTAGTCGCTACCAGATGCTGGAGAAGGAAGGCTCGCCGGATGGTGCTGGATTCCAGGAAAAACGTCTGGATTTTTGGCTTCAGACTGAACGATCCGATTCGGGCAACAATCAGATATTGATGAATTGCCTGTTTTCGTCAGCAAACCAGTGTGAGGAGGTTTTATGAGCGCTCAGCCAATTGAGTACTATTTCGAGATCTACGAGGTGTCTTTCACTAATGCCCCAGTTTGGAGCGCTCAAGCAACAACGCCCTTCCCAGCTGTGTCGATAGGTGACCGTTTCAATCTTCTAGGCCTTGAAGTTGCAAGAGACAGAACTGCCTCCGAGGAGGAGGAATATCGAGTCGTAGACATCGACCATGTTTTTTCGGATGCCGAAGGCAAACTTGCTTACAAAACCAAGGTGAAACTGATGCTGACACACCGCAACCAAGTTTATTGAGGGTGAATCCGCATTAGCTGGATTGATCGACGACCTTAATCTGCGTCAGCCCTACTCGTTCAGCCTGCTCTAGGATCTCAACTGTCGTGGCGTCCGCATTGGGCATCATCAGGCTGTTCTCTCCATCCCCAAAGTGCAGTTGGAGCAGGTGCATCGCAGCCTCATGCAAAGGCAACCGAGTCTGCTCGAGTTCAAAAATGTGTGTACGGGGCTCGCCGTTGAACAGGTATTCCAGGATCAATTTGCACATATTGTGTTCCTTGTTATGAGAGAAGTGCGCCTGTCATCCCATTGCCTTCGCATCCCATAGGATCACACGTGTCGCCTCGCGCATGAATATTTCGACGGTTTTTGGGCCAATGCCTTCAAAAGCGATAAGCCGTTTCTCGAAATCCTGACGATCAACACTCGCGTCTACGATATTGCTCACCTTCCCTGCATATTCATTGTTGAGTTTTTCAGCCAAGGCCAACAGACGTGCTGAAGTGGTTTCGTCGTAGCGTACATAGTGCGCCTCGCCCAACATGGCGACGAGCTCGCGATGGGTACAGTGGCCAAGCTTGTGAGAGGTGTCACGCTGATGCTTATCGACAATCTCTCGATAAGCCTCAGCGGCAATCTGGGCCTGAATCCTTTTGCCCATTAAAAAACTGGCGACCAACCATTTGAACAAGCCTTCTTCATTCGCGTTTTCCAGGTCGATCTTCAAATCGAGTGCACTGATAATTTTGTGCATTGAACCTTCCCCTGATTACCTGGAATCGCGCGTTATGCAGACAGCCGGCTGATATGCATCGACTCGATGTCAGGCACCTCTTACTTCTTGTGCGGTAGCACCGCGCCGAATACCTGCTTGGCGGTTTGCACGATCACCCCGGCTTCGTTCGGATCGCCCTTGAGCAAAGTCGTGGCAAACTTCCTGGCCTGTTCGAGCTTGATGTGTGGCGGCAACGGAGGAACGTCGGGGTCGGTCTTGAACTCGATCAGCACCGGAACCTCCGAAGCCAGCGCCTGTTCCCAGGCGGCGGCAACGTCTTCCTCGCGGTCGACGAAAATCCCTTTCAGCCCAATCGAAATTGCGAACAGGTGGTACGGCACGTCCGGGATGCTTTGCGAAGCCTCGAACTTGGGATCGCCCTCCATCACCCGTTGCTCCCAGGTGACCTGATTGAGGTCTTCGTTGTTAAACACCGCGCAGATCCATTTCGGGCTTTCCCACTGGCGCCAGTATTTGGCGACGGTGATCAGCTCGGCCATGTTGTTCATCTGCATGGCGCCGTCTCCCACCAGCGCAATCACCTGGCGCTCGGGAAACGCAAACTTCGCCGCAATCGCATAGGGTACCGCAGCGCCCATCGAGGCCAATCCGCCGGAAAGCGAGCACTTCGTGCCGCGACGAATTTTCAGGTCGCGGGCATACCAGTTGGCACACGAACCGGAGTCGCTGGTGATGATCGCCCGCTCCGGCAAGCGGGGTGACAACTCGTATACCACCCGTTGTGGGTTGATCGGTTTGGCTTTGGCCATGGCGCGTTTTTCCAGGGTCTTCTCCCAACTACCGCGCCAGCCTTCGACTTTTTTTCGCCATTTTCGCTCGGTTTTCTGTTCGAGCAACGGCAGCAATGCGGCCAGTGTCTCTGCAGCATCGCCGACCAGGTTGACCTCCATGGGATAACGCAAGCTGAGCATGTCCGGTTGCAAGTCGATCTGCACGCCGCGCGCCTGCCCTTCTTTGGGCAAGAACTCGGAATATGGAAAGCCCGAGCCGATCATCAGCAAGGTGTCGCATTCGGTCATCAGCTTGTAGCTGGGTTCAGTGCCGAGCAAACCGATACTGCCGGTGACCCACGGCAAATCGTCGGGCAGTGCAGCTTTACCGAGCAAGGCCTTCGCCACCCCGGCGCCAAGCTTTTCCGCCACCGCAATCACTTGATCGGTAGCCTGCAGCGCGCCGGCACCCACCAGGATCGCGACCTTTTGACCCGCGTTCAAAACATCTGCCGCACGCTGCAGATCCGCCTCGTATGGCACCACTTTCGGCTTGCTGTAACCCACCCCTGAATGCGCGGTGCCATGGGCTCTGGCCGGCGCTTCATACTCAAGATCTTGCACATCATTGGGCAGAATGATAGCCGTGACGCGCCGTTCGCCGATGGCGGTGCGCACTGCGCGGTCGATCAAGTGTCGTACTTGTGCCGGTGCCGAAGCTTGCTGGACAAAAGCTCCGGCGACATCCTTGAACATCGACAACAAGTCGAGTTCTTGCTGGTAGTGGCTGCCCAGCGCCGTGCGGGCCTGCTGGCCGACGATAGCCAACACTAGCATGTGATCCATCCGGGCGTCATAAAGGCCGGTGATCAGGTGCGATGCGCCTGGTCCCGAAGTGGCAATGCACACGCCCAACTCACCGGTAAACTTGGCATGCGCCGACGCCATGAAGGCGGCCATTTCCTCATGCCTGGCCTGAACGAATTCAATCTTTCCCTTGGCCCGGCTCAGCGCTCCGAACACGCCATTGATGCCGTCCCCTGGATAACCAAAAATCCGGGTCACACCCCATTCGCTAAGCCGTTCAATCAGAAAATCGCCAACTGTTGTCGTCATGTCGTCCTCGACTTCTACCCGTGCATCAAGCCTCTCCGACAGAACATCCCGTCGGAACGTGTAAGGGTCTGGACACTTGGGTGCAGATCGAAGTTCTGCCGGATGTCAGTCACGATTCACCCGAACCTTCCCGCTAAAGACGCTAAAGCCATAGGTGTTGTAGATGAGCGTTACCGGAATCAACACGGCGAAACCGACCAGCATGAACATCTGGCTCTTGGGACTTGAGGCAGCAGCCTGCAAGGTCAGCTGCGGCGGCACGATCATTGGAAAGAGCGCTGCGATCATCAACACAAACGCCAGGATGAAAACACCCAATGCGCAGAACAGTGGCAGAAAATGTCGACGACTGCGAAACCCCAAGGCAAAGCCAACAAGCAGAGCAACCAGGAGCGTCATGGCCGGCATCCACACAAGTCGATCTGAAAGCCGTTGCGCATAGCGAGTGTCCAGTGTCGCGGTCCATGCAACCAACACGATCAACAACACTACGGTCACGGCAGCCAGTATCTTCGCCTGCAAGCTGGATCGCAGGTGAAGTTCGCCCACGGTGCGCCAATAGAGCCAACAAGCCCCAAACCACGTATACCCCACCACGAGTACTGCACCACAAAACAGTGGGAACAGGTTGAGCCACTCCGCGCCATCACCCCTGTATTGGCCGCCATGATTCGGTACGCCTTGTACGAGAGTTCCCAAGACGATTCCTTGAGTTCCGCCAGCGAGCACAGAACCGCACAACAACAATCCATCGACCACACGCTTGATACGATTGCCAGGCGCGTAATCACGAAACTCCAACGCAACCGCGCGCAGAATCAGCGCCAAAAACATCAAGATAAAAGGCAAATAAAGCGCCGGAAGCAGGATGGCGTAAGCCAACGGGAACAACGCCAGCAAGCCACCACCTCCCAACACCAGCCAGGTTTCGTTGGCATCCCAGATCGGCAAGATTGTCACGGCCATGGCCCGCCGTTCCTTGCCGCATCGCGTCAGGCCCATCAGCACACCAACGCCCAAATCGGTGCCGTCGAGCAGCACATAGTTCATCACCGAGAAAGCCAGGGCTCCAGCAGAAAGCAGGACTATCCAGTCAGTGTCCACGATGGATTCAGCTCCTCAGGATTGCCCTGTCTCGTCCGCCAACGTTGGTTGCGGTCCGGCTTCATCGTTGCGCGGTGGCTCGCGCAGAATTCGCAGCAGCACCCAGAGCCCGATACCGAAGATCAGCAGGTAAAACACCAGGATCGTCCAGGTTGCGCCAATCACCTGCTGGCGCGACACCGACGACAAACTGTCGGCTGTGCGCAGCAATCCATAGACGGTGAAAGGTTGGCGGCCTACCTCTGTCACTACCCAGCCACAAAGCATCGCGAGGAATCCAGCCGGGGCCATCAGCACGCATCCGCGCAGCATCCAAAGCACGGTGAACACCCTATGGCGCCAGCGCAACACCAAACTGGTCAGCCCCTGCCCCACCATCAACAGCCCCAGACCCACCATGAAACGAAACGCGAAAAACACAATCGGCACTGGTGGAGTGTTTTCGGGAGGGAATTCATCGAGCGCAGCGATGGTGCCCGTCAGATCGTGCCGCAGGTACAACGAGCCCACACGTGGAATCGCCAATTCCCAATGATTGCGTCGTTCGGTCATATCGGGAATCGCAAACACGCGCAACGGTTCACCCGCGCCATCCGGTGGACGCGTCCAAGAGCCTTCAATCGCGGCAACCTTCAGAGGTTGTACCTTGAGGCTGTGTTGTCCGTGCAAATCACCCACCACGATTTGCAGAGGAGCGAGCACAACGATCATCCACAACGCCATGGAAAACTGAAGACGTGCTCTGGGATTTTGCGGCTGCCGCAATAGTTGCCAGGCGCTAATACCGGCCACCAGGGTGGCGGTGCCCAGAAACGCCGCCAGCGTCATGTGGGCCAGGCGATAGGGAAATGATGGATTGAAAATGATTGCCCACCAATCCTCGGCCATGAAACGGCCATCGGTACCGATGGAGTACCCGGCGGGAGTCTGCATCCAGGAATTGGCCGACAGGATCCAGAACGCGCTGATCAATGAACCCATGGCAACCGCACAGGTGGCGAAGAAATGCAGACGAGGTCCGACTTTCTTCATGCCGAACAACATGATGCCCAGGAATCCCGCCTCCAGAAAAAAGGCGGCGAGCACTTCGTAGAACATCAATGGGCCCAGGACATCGCCCGCCTGGGTGGAGAGTCGCGACCAGTTGAGTCCGAACTGGTACTCCAGAATCAGACCCGATGCCGTGCCTACGGCCACGTTGAGGGCAAATATCTTCAGCCAGTAGAGGTAAACATCCAGATAGATTTTTTGCCCGCGCCACAGCCAGAGACCTTCCAGCACCATCAGAAAGTTGGCCAATCCGATGCTGAGCGCGGCCAACACAATATGAAAACTGATGGTGATCGCAAACTGAGCACGCGCGGCCATCAGCGCCGAATCAAAGGCGTCCATGCCCTCAAGGCTCTAGCGGGATGACAGAAATCTTGCCGTTGCGCTCCAGGATCGCAAACTTGATCTGGTCAATGGTTTCTATGCCTTGGCTTGAGCGGGCCGCCTCCATCACATCGGCTTCGACCAGCCGGGCATGCCGTAGGCGCTTACTTAAAAGCTTTCCGTTTTCAACGATGATGGTGGGCCCGCCATCAATGAGTTTGGACACCCAGTCTGAGCGTTGTTTGAGCAGTGAAAGGCCGACATCGATGGCGATTAACGTGACGATAACCAGGACGGAATTCGTCAGGGAAAAGTCATCCCCCAGCAATGCCTGCTGCGTGGCTTCGCCAATGATCATCAACAACACAAAGTCAAATGTCGTCAGTTCCGCCAACGAACGCCTGCCGGCGATCTTGAACAGCACCATCAAGACCAGATACATCGCGAAGGCGCGTAATACCGAATCCATATATCACCTCAAGGGAGAATGAATTGATGCATGGCCACTGGTGCCGCTCCTGGTGAGGACACCCGGGTACTGAACAGTCCCAATCCGCCACCACGTAACGTCATATATAGATTCGCGCGTCCTTGGGCGTCCGCTTGCAGCCATAGCTTCATACCCTCCCCGGCATTGCTGGCGCGGACAGGCTCCGGAAGCAATGTTTCGATGTTGAAACCGTTCAGGAAATCCCCGGATAACTCGATTTCAACCATGGCATCCGGCGTGCCGACCACACTGATCACCATCGGATTGGTTGAACCGTTACGGTGAAAAACCTCGTACTGCACCCTGAGCTTGCCATCGCTGCCGTGAACGTCTCGCAAGCTCATTGGCCCGCGTGAAAACATTCCACCTAGTCCCAGCACGACCAACAGCACCAACACGTACCAACCGCATCGCTCAAACCGCCAAACCTTGACCTGATAGGCCATGTCTTCGCGAACGGGATAGTCGCGGCTCTTGAAGTCGTCGTGGCTGCCTTTATCACTCATGGCGTGCTCCTACCCTCGTTCACCTGCCAGTGCCCGGCGGTGGAATTCCGGTAAATGCTTCAATGCGTATTCGGCGGCTTGGAGTTGCACCTGGCAACGAGTGTCGAAAAATCGATGTTTATGACTGAACAAACTACGACCATGCCCGGACTGAAAAGCCCAAGCGAAGCAGATGGTGCCTGCTGGAATTCCATCGACATCTTCCGGGCCCAGGATTCCAGTGGTCGCCACAGCAACATTAGCCGTGCTGTCGAACAACGCGCCCAAGGCCATCTCTCTCGCAACCTCACAGCTGGTGAGGTTGAAGGTCTCGATGGTCTGGGGATTGACTCGCAACAGACGCTGCTTGGCTTCAAGGGAATACACCACATAGCCACTTTCAATAAGCTCTCCGCTGCCCTCGATCTCCGACAGAAGCGTCACAATTTTTCCTGCCGTACACGACTCTGCTGTGGTGAGCACAAGATTGTGCTCACGAAGGTAGTCAACAGTCATAGCCGCAATGGACATCACGTTTTTTCCGATAAGGTCTTCGCAGTTGCCCCCTGCGAGTCTCGTTCATTCCAAGTTCTGCTCACGGGTCATTCATTCCCCTATTCCGAGCCAATGCCCTTCCGATATGTGCGGGAGCGGATCAGCGCGAAGAGGCCGCCAGATCCTCTTCGACGAAGCGCAGCATCGCCTCCGCCAGCGCCTCGCGCGGATAGGCATTCTGTGTCACCAATAGTGAACCGAGGGTCGAATGCGTACGGGCGATCGGCACTGCCAGTGCCCAATGATCGGCGTTGATAAAGCCCATCAGGCTGCTGCCAGGCACAATCTGATCGTAGAAAATCACTTGGCTGTCGTTGCGGGCATCGATGCTTGCCAGCTTGTTGTAACTCGATTTCAGTATGGCCGAGATGTGATCGGGCTGCGGGAAGGTAACGAGCGAATAGAAGTTCACTTCGGACGGCAACCGGTTCTGCGCCAGCCAGTTCTTGCGCGTTGCGGGTCGAAGGCTGTTGATCGCGCCACCGTCCCCCGAATCGCAGGTCGAGCCGGGAAAGTGTCGCAACAGGTCCGCCTGGTACTGCTCGGCATCGTTGGCCAGCGCCGAGCCACCGACCGAGCCGCCTGCGCTGACCACTGCCGCCACGCGGCCGCGGATTTCCGGGTAATTGACCATCGCTTCGAGAATGTCGGGGGCGCCCTTCGAATAACCGATCAGGACGAGCCGCGGCGGTCCGGCTTCAGCTGGCATCGCCATGATCGCGTCGCGTATTTGCCGAGCGTTCTTTGTGGAACTCGATAAGGCGTCGACCTTCATCTGCACCAGGTCATATCCGAACTGACGAAGATGAATCGCTACACTGCCGGGCGCTTGCAGCCATTGCTCGAAGCATTCGTAGCCGACACCGGCCACCACAGCGCCGATCAGACGGCGTTTCGATTGACCGAGATCGACGGGTTTGCCAGTGCCAACAGGTTCGCTACCGATGCGCGTCAGTGCCTCCTCGCAAGGTCGGTTATCGGGCAGCTCGCTGCCTCGCGTGTTGAGGATCGAGCAAAAAATCTCGCGAAAGCGCGCCCGCTCGTCCTTCACGCCGACCTGCGACGCAGGGACCAGCACAAGCGGCGGTGTGTCCGTCGAGTAGGGAACAAGCGGCGCGGGTGCGCAGGCGGTGAGCGCATGGCAGCCAGCGATCAGCAGCCATGCCATGCCAGCGCTGCGCAACAATGGGTAGGCGCTGCACAAACGGCCGGCCGAGTCATCCGGACTGCCGAACAGGTCACTTGCGGGCATCGTCGAGCTCCTTCGGTGCAGGCGATTCGCGCCGGTCCAGGTACGGTTCCCAATCGAGCATCTCCACGTCCGACAGGCTGAGCGGCCGCGTCGCGAAGAACATGACCGCACGCAGACCGTCGCTGAAATAATGGGCGCCGCTGAACGTCGTTCGCGATTGTGCCTGGGACGCGGGACCGACGCCGGTGACGAAACCGAGCTTGTCCAGACCGGCCGAATACATCATGTCCTGGATCAGTAAATTTCTCGCCTCATCGACGTCTTCATGCAAGACGAGATTTTCCGAATCGCGCGGTGCAAAGCGTCCGCCGATCGGTCTTGCGACCTGCGCGAGATAAACGGATTGACCGTCGAAGCGTATTGGCGTGACCCAAAGACGCACCCAAGTCGCCGGCGCTCCGGCTTGCGATTGCTTGCGAACCACGGCATCGGGCATGCGGCCAAACACACGTTCCGCCGCATCCGCGGGATGCGCGGCACGCCGGTAGCCGCGACGCACAAAGGCGGTGGCGATATCGGCGAACTCGCCAACGAGAATCACATTGAACGGATCGCCGTTCGCCCTGCCGTTCGCGTCAGTGGCGCAACAGGGAAGGCGCTCCAACGCGGAACGCAACGCGGCCAGATCGTCATAGTCCTTGATCTCGGAACCGTGATGCTGGAACAAGCCTTCGGCAAACCATTTTTCCCCGGCATCGTCCGGCACCCGCAAGAAGAGAGAGAACGGGACAAGCGACTTTCTCTGCAGCAAATCGATATTCAGCAGCCGCGTAGCGCGCTCCGGGTTGATGAACAGCACGCCCGCTTTCGTTTCGCCTGGCAGGACGGGATTCTTGAACCCCAGTTGGTCCAAGTGTGCATTGATGCGCGCGTTCGCTGCCGGGGTGAATGTCCCGTGCACGGACCAGGCGACTTCGAGTGGCGAGAAATAGTCGGGATCGGTTCCCGGCTGCAGCAACAAGAGCGGATCGGCAGTCTGGTTCTGGACTTCGACCCACACGGGCTGCACGCGCGTCTTGTCCAACTCCACCCCCAGCATGCGCTGCCTGTCTTCGGCACTGAGCACGGCGGCGCTGACGCGTATCTCGTTCCTGGTGGCCGTCTGCGCACGTTCACGCAATCCGGAGGTATTGAAATCGGCAGGCGCCTGCCAGGTCGAACAAGCAACGGCGAGCGCAAGAATCGCTGCACAACTCAGGGTGCGCAAGCAGCGCATTGCACATCGCAGAGTACCCCTGGCGCGCGGCGCCGACGGCAAACGGCTCATGGCTTGACCCGTCCCGCGGATTGTCCGCCATTCTCGTAGATTCCCTTCGATAGAAAGAATTCGATTTCCGCCAGGGAGGTGTGCGTGTGATCGAATACCAGGACACAGCGCAGCCCATCGGTGTAGTAAGGATCGGTCGTCAGGTTCTCGCGCGGTGCGCTCTTGGGCGCGGCCCCCACACCCTTCACAAATCCGAACTTGGCCAGCGTTACCGAATACGCCATATCCTGTGTCAGCGCACTCCGTGCTTCGTCAACATCAGGGTCGATCTTGTGCGTTGTCAGCGTCGGAGAATGCACGGTCATCCGGCTGCCGATGTCACGGCTGATCTGACCGACCCACACCTGCTTGCCGTGATATTGCATCGGACTCAGCCACAACCTCAGGTGATTGCGCTGGTGGACGTTGTCGCGCGCCTTTTGCAGGGCAAGGTCCTGGGCTCGCCCGAACAGATAGAGATCGCTCACCGGCGCATAGGGATAGCGCTCGCCGGCAAGCGCCGAATTAACCATTTTCATGATCGACCCCGACCACTTTTCCTCGGTTCCACGCCAGCCACGACGCGCGAACGCGGGAAAGGCATCATCGAGGCCGCCGACGACCACCAGGTTCAGCGGATCGCCGTTCGTGGAACCCTCCTCATTGGTAACGCAGCACGGCAGCGCCTCCAGCGCCGCCTGGAAACTGGCGTCATCCGTGTAGTTCACAATGTCTTCAGGCGGATAGATGCCCCGCCTGAACACTTCGCTGATGTGGTAATCGGTGCGCAGGCCCGGCACGATGGCCAGGACAGAGAAATGCCTCGCCCGCCCGTCCGCCACCAGATCGAGGTTAACGAACTTGAAGCCCTCGTCGAGATGGGTCAACACGAAGCCCGAGGTGGTCGCGCCAGGTGCGACAGGGTTGCGCAAGGCCAGCCGACGAAAGTGCCGGTCCAGCGCCGTCCGGTCGTCCTGCGGGATGCCCGGGAAAAATGCTTCGGCCGCCTCGGATGCAGGGAAAAAATTTGGATCGAGGCCCGGCGAAAGCAGATAGTAGGCGCGGTCTTCCCGATTTTTGACTTCGATCCAGACTGGCTGTATCGATGTATTCGCCAGAGGCACGCCGTAGACCGCCTCGCTTTCCGCGGCCGACAATACGGCGGTCGACACGCTCAAGCCGCCATCGTGGCGTGTTACGGCGCGGCTCTTATAGTCAAGGCTCGTCGTTGGCGGAGGCTGGGAGGCGCAGCCGGCGAACGCGGCTGAGATGGCCGTTGCTGCGAGAACGTGTCTCACCATGCGATGCATCGCGTAACCTCATCAACTGAGCTTTACCAATCTTCGCTGTCCTGCCTGTGTCATCAGTGGCTACTACGAACATTAGTTTCGACATCGCAGCTTTTCATTATTAATCGCCCCTGGAATTGCGCCGGCTTTTAGGTGTGAGTCATGCCGTCATCGCAGAATAGTCGAACTATCGATAGCAGTAGTGCTCGATGCCTTTGCGCTTCAATAACTCGACATTGAGTTCAGCCCGTCTCGGAAATGTCAGTTGTGTGAAACCGTCATAGAGCTGTCAGAACCGAGACTGCAATCGAACATATGCGATTCCGATGGGCGATTCCTGGTGCGTTGCGCCGGGAGCCACCTATGCTTAAGACAAGAACATCGACATCAACATCAACATCAGTGGGCCGATGGTCAGGGCGGCTGGCGAAAAAACGCCTTGACCCGACGACTTGCTCACCCGGCAGACGCTGGATGAATCGCATAACTATATGAACAGCAAGGCTAAAGGCGTGCTGCGTCAGAACTTTTTTACTCAACGCCGAAGTTTCCGTTGTCCTCTGCCCTGCTACGCTTTTTAATCCTTACAATGTAATCAGACGACCATTCCGAATACACTTTGGTGGGTTCGTGAGGACAAGGCTTTTGAAAGGCACACTGAAAGGCACACTGATTGGAGCCACGGTAGCCATCGCGACACTCTGCGTTGTGATGTACGGGTTTAATACTTGGAAGGTTGCTCAAAGCCAGCGGCAGGAAGCGTTATGCGCGGTAGCGCAGCAGCACATGAAAACCGTGGAAGCACAGGCCCGGGCCATGGCCGCAGGGCTGTCGGTCGAGGGGTACGCCAAGGCGGAAGAGGCTGAGGTTGGCAAGCTCGTCAGTGCCCTGGATACCGCCAAGAACGAAAAAGAGGTGGACGCGGTTATCGAGGAACACGCAGCCTCCGTCGAGGCGCAGGTCGCGGCTACGGACGCGGAGGTGAAGTCCCGTGGCGAACAGCCATTCCTCGGCCAGCAGCGAAAAGAACAGCGCATCACCACCGACGTCAAACAGGAGATCCAGCGCGCCGAGAAGGCTGTAGCGACGGAATGTGATTAACGCAGCGCGCCGCATTCAACTCAGGATTTCATTTCCGCCACCAGCAAATTCACCAACGCCGCCGCCGGCATTTCCCGTGCCAACGGTGCGCCCTGCCCGGCCCATTGCACTGCGAACTCGGTGTTGGCCTTGGCGGCGGCCGCAGCGTTGAGTGCTTTGTTGGCGTCGTAGGCAATTGGATAGTCCGGCAGCTCCGTAGTATTCGCCGGCAGCGAGGTGAAATTGCGATTGACCATGCCCCGGGCCGGACGCCCGGAAATCAGGCTGGTGACTTTTGTCTGGTGGGCACGCGGGCCTTTCAGGGCTTCACGATAGGCCGCGTTGGCGGAGGATTCGGGGCATAGGATAAACGCCGTGCCCAGCTGCGCGGCACTGGCACCCAGTTGGATCACAGCATTTATGCCGGCGCCGTCCATGATGCCGCCCGCCGCGATAACCGGTAGCCGGCACGCGTCGGCCAGCACACGTACCAGGGCGAACGTGCCCATCTCACTGTCCTGCTGTGGATCGAAAATCCCACGATGTCCCCCGGCCTCAAAACCTTGCGCCACCAGCGCATGCACACCGGCGTGTTCGGCCAGTTGTGCTTCGGCCAGACTGGTCACGGAGCACAGCAGGACGATGCCGGCTTGCTTGAGCGCATCGACGGCCGGTTGCGGCGGCAAACCAAAATGGAAACTGACCACCGCCGGTTTTTCTTCCAGCAGCATTTGCAGCATGTCCGCGTCTTCGACGAACGAGGTGTAAATCTCACGCAGCGACGTCGGCGCAGCGGCGTCGAATTCGGCAAAAAATGGCGCAAGAACATTCAGCCACCGCGACTCGCGCGCGCGGTCTTGCACCGCAGGTGCGTGACAGAACAGGTTCACATTGAACGGTTTGTCCGTCAGCGCAGCGGTTTCCCGCAGCATGCTCCGTGCCTGCTCGACCGTGCTCGCGCCGATCCCGATGGAACCCAGCCCGCCAGCATTGGACACCGCAGCCGCCAGTTTGGGCGTGGAGACGCCCACCATCGGTGACTGGATGATCGGCAGTTCGATGTTCAACAGGGATAACAGTGGAGTGGACATGGCAGCACCTGAATGTAATGAGTGAACGAAAAAACTAAAGCTCCCCGGTCAGGAACTGCGCCCGACCACCGCCGAACGACCAGTCTGCGTCGGAGTTTTCCACCAGCGAAACAATCAGGTCATCGGGCGACAGGTCACAGTCGACTTGCAGTTGCTCGGCCAGCAAGCGGTAAAACGCGATTTTCTGCTCCTGCGGACGCGGTCGCGAGATCACTGTCAGCAACACCACATTAGCCGAGCGGGTGTAACCCAACCCCGTGTCATGCAGCACCAGTTCCCCCGGTCGATGTTGCGTGACGCTTTGGTAGCGATCACTGACGGGTACGTCAAATGCCTGGACCATGGCCTGATGCGCCCCATCGAGCAGGGTTCGCAGTTGTTCATCGTTGCGGCCCTGGATGATGTCGAACTTGAGCAATGGCATAGCGATTCACCCTGGCGATAAAAATTGGGAGCGAGGAGTTCGCCCCCTGGGAAAATGGCTGGCGTGCAAGCCCGCGCCTACACCCCCACCAACCCGAAAACATCAATGCTTACTTGGAGGTCGGCATGGCGAACTCGGCGCCTTTGGCAATGCTGTTCGGCCAGCGTTGCATGATCGACTTCTGCTTGGTGTAGAAGCGCACGCCCTCTTCGCCGTAGGCATGCATGTCGCCGAACAGGGAACGCTTCCAGCCACCGAAACCGTGCCACGCCATCGGCACCGGAATCGGCACGTTGATACCGACCATGCCGACCTGAATACGGCTGGCGAATTCACGGGCAATGTGGCCGTCGCGGGTGTAGCACGCGGTGCCGTTGCCGAACTCGTGGGAGTTGACCAGATCAACCGCCTCGGCAAAATCTTTCACGCGCATGCACGCCAGCACCGGGCCGAATATTTCTTCTTTATAGATTTTCATTTCAGGGGTGACATGGTCGAACACCGTGCCGCCGAGCCAGAAACCTTCGGCACAATTGACGCCGGCCTGCGAGCCGTCAAAGCCGCGGCCGTCGACCAGCATTTCGGCGCCTTCGGCAATACCCTGCTCGATGTAGCCGGTGATGCGCTGCAAGGCGGCTGACGAAACAATCGGGCCCATTTCAGCCGCCAGGTTCATCCCTTCCAGGATTTTCAGCGTCCGGGTGCGCTCCACCAGTTTCGGCATGACTTTGTCCGCGACATCCCCGACGAACACCGCCACCGAAATCGCCATACAGCGCTCGCCGGCAGAACCGAAAGCCGCGCCGATCAAGGCATCGACAACCTGGTCGATATCGGCGTCAGGCATCACCACCATGTGGTTCTTTGCCCCGCCCAACGCTTGCACACGCTTGCCGTGACGGGCGCCAGTTTCGTAGATGTAGTTGGCAATCGGCGTCGAGCCGACAAAGCTCACGGCTTTGACTTCCGGGTGATCGAGCAGCGCATCCACGGCTTCTTTATCGCCTTGCACCACGTTGAACACGCCGTCCGGCAGCCCTGCCTCCTTGAACAGTTCAGCGATCAGCAGCGACGGCGACGGATCGATCGGGCTCGGCTTGAGCACAAAGGTATTACCGCAAGCGATGGCCACCGGGAACATCCACATCGGCACCATCACCGGGAAGTTGAACGGGGTGATGCCGGCCACCACACCCAAGGCCTGACGCATGGTCCAGTTGTCGATATTGGTCGAGACCTGTTCGGTGTAGTCACCCTTGAGCAACTGCGGGATGCCGCAGGCGAATTCGACCACTTCGATTCCGCGCGTCACTTCGCCCTGGGCATCGGTGAACACCTTGCCGTGCTCGCGGGTGATCATCTGCGCCAGGGTGTCACGGTGCTCGTTGAGCAGCGCCAGAAACTTGAACATGATGCGGGCGCGGCGCAGTGGCGGCGTGGCCGACCAGGCCGGGAAAGCAGCGGCGGCCGACTGCACGGCGGCGTCGACCTCAGAGACATTGGCCAAGGCCACGTTGCCGATCACCGAACCGGTGGCAGGGTTGGTGACGTTCTGCGCGCGACCGGAGTTGCCCGGCGTTGCGCGGCCGTGAATGTAGTGTGCGATCTCTGCTGGCTGGTTGCTCATGGCGGATGTCTCCTGGTGGTGGATCTCTTGTTGTTGTCAGGAAAAATGCCAGGCGGGTGTTCAGCGTCTCTGGCAGAGCCAAAGTAGGTCAGCGGTAGAATCATGTAAAATGATGATTAGTGATTACATGAATCAGAATTGGTGAATGTATCCCATGAGAAGGGTCATCTGGCGTCGAATGATTGAGTGGATAGCTTCAGAAAGGGAGTGACGGTTGCGATGCGATCACTTCGAATCAGGTCGGCTGTCAGGCCGCCTCGCTTTTGCTTTGCTTTTGATCTTCTTGCCCCATCGAGAGGCCGAGCGCAGGTTCTGCGCAGTGGGCAACCCGGCAAGGATGCCGGGTTAGCCGCCCCCGGCCATGGATGGCCGATGGCGGCGGGCCCACGGAGCAGGACCGGAGCGAGGGCATGCCGAGCATTAGCGAGGCACCGAACGACAGGGGCAAAGCCCTTGGTTACTTGGGGCTTTTCCAAGTGACCCGCCGTAAGGGCGGAACCTTTAGTGGCCGTTACCGCAGGAATGGATATGTATTCCGTCAGAATCATCCAGGTCGCTGTCAGGCCGCCATCGCTGGCAAGCCAGCTCCCACAGGAATCGAGTACGACCGCAATACAGGTTGGCTGTCAGGCCGCCATCGCTGGCAAGCCAGCTCCTACAGGAATCGAGTACGACCGCAATACAGGTTGGCTGTCAGGCCGCCATCGCTGGCAAGCCAGCTCCCACAGGAATCGAGTACGACCGCAATACAGGTTGGTTGTCAGACCGCCATCGCTGGCAAGCCAGCATGTATGTTTAGACTTGAAGGGGTGGGTGGGACTAAAGCCT
>NZ_JSAK01000060.1 GCF_000802965.1 Pseudomonas fluorescens
TCTTCGTCTCCACGCTCGACGATCATCGCCACCGGGGTGTACTCGAAGATGCGGTCCAGGACCATCAGGTCGTTGTTGGCATCGCCTTTGGCGACCTGGTTTTTCAGCAGCATGCGCTCGGCGAAGAAAGCATCAGCCTTGCGTGCTGCCACCAGTTTGGCGCCTTCGTCGGTGTTGGCGACGGTCACCAGGGAAGCGATCACGCCGAGCATGCGCATCCGTTCGCGAATCCAGTCCTCGGTCACGCCGCCCTCGATGGTGGCGTAGGTCTGGTTGGACAGGCCTCGGTTGATCGT
>NZ_JSAK01000061.1 GCF_000802965.1 Pseudomonas fluorescens
TTTTCAATCAGCGCCAACAGGTAGGGTTTTCCACTGCCGGAGGCCCTAAGGGGAAAGCCGCGTGATCATCCTGAGCAAGTCACTCCATGGAAAAACCTGATCCATTCCGCGAGGAAGCGTATGCGGCGTGTCCGTTCGCATTAGTCGGCATACTTAAGTGGAAAGAACCTAATCTGGCCCATGGACTGGTGGGATTAGTTATCGGGCGTTTTTCAGGAATTTTTTTTGGGTGGGGGCGCCAGATCCCTTGAAAATCTTTTGTGGTTTGGGCACGCCCTTTGGTGAACTGACGAGTAAGCACATTGGGCAGAGCTACGTAGTGAGAGCAAGTGCGCGTACGACAGCGGCTCACAACCAGCACCAATGTGGGACGTCGAGGGGTCATTTGCTGCTTGCCAGAGGGCGGGAGTACACGGGGTCGTTCAGGGTCTAAAAGGGTAGGAGACCTGCCACTCGAATTAGCTGTCAACAGGGGATTGGACTCCTGTTGACAGCAGACTCGCTGCCCACTGATTTTCTTTACTTTTCACAGAGATGTCGTAACGTAACCATCTTGCTAGGCCGGGGGTACCACAGATAAAGGTTCGAACCTGCCCTGGGACACCACATTCTTCGTTATTCCCCTCTCTCATATGCCTGGTAGTTATTTCTCGGGTGTTGCGTGGCTTCTTCCTACGATTGAGTCTGAGTCGGTCTCTTCTATATAGAAGAAGGGGGGTGAGGTGTTTTTATGCTTTGGCAAAGTAATTGATAGAAAACCAAAATCAGTGCTTGACGGCAGATCTCAGGTGT
>NZ_JSAK01000062.1 GCF_000802965.1 Pseudomonas fluorescens
AATCTGTTAGTGACTTTCGACACCTGATTGTCGAAAAGAAACTAACTACAACGTCATGGCCACGAATCTGACGGATCGTAAAGACAGGCAAGTCGCAACACCCTGCCAGGCATCGCCCAAGTCATCATGCTCGGCGAACTGGCGGTGAACCGGGCGCTGGATCGAATCGACCCACCTGCATAAACACAACCCCCTGTGGCGAGGGAGCTTGCTCCCGCTGGGTCGCGAAGCGGCCCTAAACCCTGCCACCGCAGTCATTCAGGCACACCGCATACATAGAGTTTGCGACTGCTGCGCAGCCGAGCGGGAGCAAGCTCCCTCGCCACGGGGTTTGGTGCTTTACTTGAAACACCCCGAACCCCAGCGAGTACGCCGTCATGAACCGCAACCCGCGTGGACATGAATCTGTT
>NZ_JSAK01000063.1 GCF_000802965.1 Pseudomonas fluorescens
TATTTCGAAAGGCGCCAGATTAACAGTCTGGCGCCTTTGCTTTAAAAGCCTCACTCGCGGATGTGGTGGAATTGGTAGACACACTGGATTTAGGTTCCAGCGCCGCGAGGCGTAAGAGTTCGAGTCTCTTCATCCGCACCAAATAAAGCTTCACTCAGGTCGATTGGCCTGGTTGGGGTCAGCAAAGAAGTTGTTTGGCTTTTTTGCAAAGTAATATGGTGGGCGTAGCTCAGTTGGTAGAGCACGGGATTGTGACTCCCGTTGTCGTGGGTTCACCCCATATTTCGAAAGGCG
>NZ_JSAK01000064.1 GCF_000802965.1 Pseudomonas fluorescens
GCCACTAGACGAAGGGGACACGCTGCCCGGAACACATGGTGTGTGTTTCGGTGCCCAGATCCGCATCCGAAGACTTGGTTCTGGTTTCACTCAGCCCTGCCCGAAAGCAACGCTGTTTAAAATTGGAGCGGGAAACGAGACTCGAACTCGCGACCCCGACCTTGGCAAGGTCGTGCTCTACCAACTGAGCTATTCCCGCATTGGCGTCCCCTAGGGGACTCGAACCCCTGTTACCGCAGGCCACTAGACGAAGGGGAC
>NZ_JSAK01000007.1 GCF_000802965.1 Pseudomonas fluorescens
TTGCCGGCGATGGCGATTTCACGGGCGCCATCGCCGGCAAGCCGGGCTCCTACAGAGGGAGCACTGTGGTCTTACTTGGCAGTAAACGTGGTGTAGCTGTTGATCAGGTTGCGGTAGTTCGGAATGCGCTCCGACAGCAGGTTGGCCAGGCCTTCCATGTCGTTGCGCCAGTCGCCTTGCAGTTCGCAAGCCACGGAGAACCAGTTCAGCAGTTGTGCACCAGCGGCCGACATGCGCGCCCAGGACGCTTGTTGCACGGTGGTGTTGAAGGTGCCGGAAGCGTCGGTCACCACAAACACATCAAAACCTTCGGCCAAAGCCGACAGGGTCGGGAACGTCACGCACACGTCGGTTACCACACCGGCGATGATCAGTTGCTTGCGACCGGTGGCCTTCACGGCCTTGACGAAGTCTTCGTTGTCCCAGGCGTTGATCTGGCCAGGGCGCGCAATGAACGGCGCGTCCGGGAACTGTGCTTTGAGCTCTGGCACGATCGGGCCGTTCGGACCGCTGTCGAAACTGGTGGTGAGAATGGTCGGCAGGTTGAAGAACTTGGCGATGTCACCCAAGGCCAACACGTTGTTCTTGAACTCGTTGGGCGTGAAGTCCTGAACCAGCGAGATCAGACCGGTCTGGTGGTCGACCAGCAAGACCACGGCATCGTCTTTGTTCAGGCGTTTGTACGGAACATTGCTCATAAAAAACTCCTTGATGGATGGTTGTCGCTGATTGCGCCGGTGCCGGCCACTGCAGGCCTTGGCACCGACGCTTTTTTGTATTCTTCAGAAGGCAAAGCACGAGCAGCCAAAGGCGCCCCAGAAACCCGCGAAATCACTGACCGGCGCATTCGACAGACGCGCCCGCTCATGACTGTGAGAGTGCACCTTGCAAGGTCCACTGCATTGGTGAACCTGCGCCTGCAACGGCGAATTCGGCCGCCAATGCCCGGGCACTTTCACCACCGGCGACCAGTCCGGCAGCACCGGTACACTGGCCGGTCCGAGTTTTTCGAAGTCGCCGGCGGCGTACACCACCTTGCCGCCGACCACGGTCAGCACCGACTCGATCCATTTGATCGCTTCTTCCTCGACGCTGAAAAAGTCCGCACTCAATGCCGCCACGTCGGCCAGTTGCCCAACCTTGATCTGGCCTTTCTTGCCCTGCTCGGAGGAAAACCAGGCGCTGCCGTGGGTGAACAATTCCAGCGCGGTCAGGCGCGACAAGCCCTCAGCGTGCAACGCCAGACCGCCGACCGTGCGACCGCTGACCATCCAGTACAACGAAGTCCAAGGATTGTAGCTGGACACCCGCGTGGCGTCGGTGCCGGCGCCGACTGGTATACCTTCGGCGAGCATGCGCTTGATCGGTGGTGTGGCTTCGGCCGCCTTGGCGCCATAACGCTCGACGAAATACTCACCCTGGAAGGCCATGCGATCCTGAATCGCGATGCCGCCCCCCAGCGCCCTCACCCGCTCGATGTTCTTCGGGGTGATGGTTTCGGCGTGGTCGAAGAACCACGGCAAACCGTTGAACGGAATGTCGCGATTGACCTTTTCGAACACGTCGAGCATGCGGCTGATGGATTCGTTGTAAGTGGCGTGCAAACGGAACGGCCAGCGCTGCTCGACCAGATGGCGCACCACCGGTTCGAGTTCGTCTTCCATGGTTTGCGGCAGGTCCGGACGCGGTTCGAGGAAGTCTTCGAAATCCGCCGCGGAGAACACCAGCATTTCCCCGGCGCCGTTGTGGCGCAGGTAGTCATCGCCCTGATGCAGGGTCACGCTGCTGGTCCAGTTCTTGAAATCGGTCAGTTCTTCCTTGGGCTTCTGGGTGAACAGGTTGTACGCGATGCGCACGGTCAGTTGCTGGTCCTTGGCCAACTGTTCGATCACCTGATAATCGTCCGGGTAATTCTGGAAACCGCCACCGGCGTCGATGGCGCTGGTCAAGCCGAGGCGATTGAGTTCGCGCATGAACTGACGCGTCGAGTTGACCTGATACTCCAGCGGCAACTTCGGCCCCTTGGCCAGCGTCGAGTACAGAATCATCGCGTTGGGTCGCGCCACCAGCATGCCGGTTGGCTCACCGTTCGAGTCCCGCACGATCTCACCACCCGGCGGGTTCGGCGTGTTGCGGGTGTAACCGGCGACCCGCAGCGCGGCGCGGTTGAGCAAGGCGCGGTCATACAAATGCAGGACAAACACCGGAGTATCGGGCGCGGCCTGGTTCAACTCTTCGAGCGTCGGCATGCGTTTTTCGGCGAACTGGAATTCATTCCAGCCACCGACCACGCGCACCCACTGCGGCGTCGGCGTGCGGTCGGCCTGATCCTTGAGCATGCGCAAGGCATCGGCCAGCGACGGCACGCCTTCCCAGCGCAGTTCGAGGTTGTAATTCAAACCGCCACGAATCAGGTGCAAGTGCGAGTCGTTGAGACCCGGAATCACGCAGCGGCCCTTGAGATCGATCACTTGCGTACCGGAACCACGCAACGCCATGGCCTCGGCATCGCTGCCCACCGCGACAAAGCGGCCATCACGGATAGCGACCGCACTGGCGTATGGGTTCTCACGGTCAACGGTATGAAATTGGCCATTGAACAGAATCAGATCGGCGTTCATCGCGTTTCCTTGGGCGCAGTAGAAGAAGACAGCCAGGGCGCGAACAAGCGCGTCGCCATCGGCATGAACAGGTACACCACCGAAAGCACGATGGTCAGGGTGATCAGGAATGTCGCGACCACGTAGTTGGAGAGCACGGCGTTGAGTTGCAACAACGGCCCCCAGAGCAGCGGCACCAGCAACGTGTGCGGCAGAATCACCAACAGCGTGACCACGGCCTGCTTCCAGCGCGGCGGTGGCGAACCCGATTCGGTCTGTGGGGTAAACCAGAATTCGTTGGCCGGGTTGACCTCGGTCTGATCGCCGTCGGCCAACATCGGCGTGGCTTCACTGACCAGCGCCTGGCGTTGCGGCGAATCGAGCCAGCGCTGCATCGCCTCGGTGGAGCAAAAACGCAAGACGCAGGTGTAAGAGTCGAGGCCGGCATTCTTGCCGCGCATCACATCGACACCCAAGTGCCCCTCCTGCTGCCCGGCGACACTGACAATGTTGCGCAGCCAGGCTTCATAAGGCGCTTCAAAACCGGACTTGACCCGGTGCTTGATGACGAGGGTCACGACTTCTTCGAAACCCCTTGCCGGCGAGTCGGGCAAATTGGAATCAGGCATATCGGAGGGCTCCGGCGAGACAAAATTAAGGGTGAACAAAAAACCACTGGCATTGATCGCCGTACTGGTTTGGATAGTGCCGGGGTGGGGAAGGAAAAAATTGAATGTACGTGCTGTTTTTGCGAGAGGCCCCGGATCCACAGGACAGCATAGATCGTTGTGGGAATGGCATAGCTTGGGATGGATGGGTGTCAGTCGACATTGCTGTTGAATGACAGTCCGCCATCGCCAGCAAGCCGGCTCCTACAGGGATTGGGGACTTCCGTGAAAATCTGGTCGGCTGTCAGGCCGCCATCGCTGGCAAGCCAGCTCCTACAGTGGATCGGGGGCATTCGTGAGTGAATGGTTGCCTGGAAGGCCGCTATCGCTGGCAGGCCAGCTCCCACAGGGATTGGTGGTGTTGCCGTATATTTTGATCGATACAAGTCCCGTGTGGAGCTGGCAAGCCAGCTCGTACAGAGAAAAGCAAAGCGGCGTATACCCATCCGCTTTTCACCACTCATCAGGCCGAGCGTTAGCTCGCCTGCAGCTTTTGATCTTGAGGTGTACGCCCCATCGAGAGGCCGAGTGGAGGTTCTGCGCAGTGGGCACCGCGGCAAGGATGCCGCGGTAGCCGCCCCCGGCCATGGATGGCCGATGGCGGCGGGCCCACGGAGCAGGACCGGAGCGAGGGCATGCCGAGCCACAGCGAGGCACCGAACGACAGGGGCAAGAGCGCTTGGTTACTTGGCGCTTTTCCAAGTAACCCGCTGTAAGAGCGGAACCCTAAGTAGCCGTTACCGCAGCAACGGATATGCACTCAACCAACCAAGAACCTGGTCGGCTACCAGGCCGCCACGTTCAAGCCAAAACCGCCACCGGCTCCGACATGAACTGACTGATCCGAGAGCGCAACCACCGCTCCGCCGGATCATTGTCATGCACCCCACTCCACGCCATCGACAACTGCGCCGCTTCAATCTCGAACGGCGGATCTTCAGCCCGCAACCCACACCCCTCCACCAATGCGCAAGCCGCATAATCCGGCACCGTGGCAATCATCTCGGTCCCGGCGAGCAACGCGCGCAAACCGCTGAACTGGGGAACTCCCAACACCACCCGGCGGGTCCGGCCAACCTTGGCCAGATCCAGATCGATATTGCCGCTCAGATCCCCGGAAAACGACACCATCGCATGGGGCCGCTCACAATACTCATCCAGAGTCAGCGTCCCCGGGCGCTTGTCGCCGCGCAGCACTTTGCAGGGAATATCACGCAGTTTCTTGCGCTTGGCATTGGCCGGCAAGTCAGTGGTGTAGCTGACGCCCACAGAGATTTCCCCCGACGCCAGCAACGCTGGCATCAGCAAATAATTGGCCCGGCGTACCACCACGACAATGCCCGGCGCTTCTTCCTGCAGCTTGCTCAGCAGTGGCGGAAACAAACCGAACTCGGCATCGTCCGACAGGCCAATGCGAAACACATCGCAACTGGTCGCCGGATCAAACTCCTTGGCCCGACTGACTGCGCCGGAGATGGTGTCCATCGCCGGTTGCAGCTCCTTGAGAATCGCCAGTGCCCGCCCCGTCGGCTCCATTCCGCGACCATTGCGCAACAGCAGCGGATCGTCGAACAGATCGCGCAAACGGCCCAGCGCGGCGCTTACCGCCGGTTGGCCCATGAACAGTTTTTCCGCGACGCGGGTCAGGTTCTTCTCGAACATCAGCGCTTCGAAAATCACCAGCAGGTTCATGTCGACGCGACGCAAATCGTTTCGGTTCATAGGCACGGTTCCCTTGTGTGTTGGCCAGGCGCGAGGGCAACGATTGTGTCTGACTTTTCGCCAGACTGCCCGCCATGGACGAGGAATTAACAACGTTTAACTCGCAAGCCAATGCCCTGGGGTTCAAGAATGAATCCTACCGACTCGGACATTCGCCATGGCTCAATTCCAGCAAAACGCCGCCCGCGCGACAGTCGCAGAAACACCAGGAAAAAACGCCAGCGGCCTCAGTCCGCAGCGTGAACGGCTGGTGAAACGACTGATCCTTGATCGCCTCGGCGAAACCCTGCAAGTGACCGAACTGGCGCAGGCCTGTTCGTTGTCGCGCAGCCATTTCTCCCGTGCGTTCAAGTGCAGCACCGGCTGTTCGCCTCAGGAATGGATTCGCCAACAACGCATCGCCCGGGCCAAGCTGCTGATCCGGCACACCGACCTGAGCCTGACGCAAATCAGCCTGGAATGCGGCTTCTGCGACCAGGCGCACTTTTGCCACATGTTCACCCGCAGCGAAGGCATCAACCCGTTTGCCTGGCGCTGCCGGGAAGTACGCGCCCTGTAGGAGCCCGGCTTGCCGGCGATGGCGTTTTCACGGGCGCCATCGCCAGCAAGCCGGCTCCTACGGGTCATGTGTGTTTTTTAGCCCAACGGAACAAGGCGCTCCAACGCCTCGGCCACGCCACGTCCATAAGCCGGATCAGCCTTGGTGCAATTATCGATATGCCGCTGGCGGATCAGTTGCGGCACGCCGTTCATGGCCCGCGCGGTGTTTTCAAACAGCAATTGCTGGCGCGCCGGGTCGAGCAGGCGGAACAGGTTGCCTGGCTGCTCGTAGTGGTCCTCTTCGAGCCGGTGGTCATAGTGCTGGGCAAAGCCTTCCAGCGGCAGCGGCGGCTCAGACAGCTCCTTCGAATCCTCCCACTCGCCCACACTGTTCGGGAAATAACTGGCAGTGCCGCCCAGGTTGCCGTCGGTGCGCATGGCGCCGTCGCGGTGATAGCTGTGATGCGGGCAGCGCGGCGCGTTGACCGGAATGTGATTGAAGTTCACCCCCAGGCGATAACGCTGGGCGTCGCCATAGGAAAACAGCCGCGCCTGGAGCATACGGTCCGGCGAGAAACTGACGCCGGGCACCACGTTGGCCGGGGAAAACGCCGCTTGCTCGATTTCGGCAAAGTGGTTTTCAGCATTGCGATTGAGCTCCATGGTGCCGACTTCGATCAGCGGAAACTCGCCGTGTGGCCAGACCTTGGTCAAGTCGAACGGGTTGTGCCGCCAATTGTTGGCCTGCTCTTCGGTCATGACCTGAATGCACAGCTTCCAGCGCGGGAAATGCCCCTGCTCGATGCTCTCGTACAAGTCCCGCAGGTTGCTTTCACGGTCCTTGCCAACCACCACGGCGGCCTCGGCATCCGACAGGTTTTCGATACCTTGCTCACAGACAAAATGAAACTTCACCCAGACCCGTTGGTTGTCACGGTCGATCAAGCTGAAGGTGTGACTGCCGAAGCCGTGCATGTGACGGAAACTGGTAGGAATCCCGCGATCACTCATGACGATGGTGACCTGGTGCAGCGCCTCGGGCAGCAGGCTCCAGAAATCCCAGTTGCTGGTGGCGTTGCGCAGGCCGGTGCGCGGGTCGCGCTTGACCACGTGGTTGAGGTCGGAAAAACGCAACGGGTCGCGGAAGAAAAACACCGGGGTGTTGTTGCCCACAATGTCCCAGTTGCCTTCGTCGGTGTAGAACTTCACCGCGAAACCACGGATGTCGCGCTCGGCATCCGCAGCGCCGCGTTCACCGGCCACCGAAGAAAAACGCACGAACAACGGCGTCTGCTTGCCCACTGAGCTGAAAATGTTGGCTTTTGTGTATCGGGTGATGTCATTGGTCACAGTGAAGGTGCCGTAGGCGCCAGCGCCCTTGGCGTGCATGCGCCGTTCGGGGATCAATTCACGGTCGAAATGGGCGAGCTTTTCCAGCAACCAGATGTCTTGCAAGAGCGCCGGACCACGGGGCCCGGCAGTCTGGATATTGAGATTGTCGGCCACCGGGGCGCCGGTGGCATTGGTCAGCTTTTTCATGGGCCTTCTTCTCGATGGATGGTTGCTCATCAGGAGCAAGGTCCGGCGCGGATCTACGCCCGCGCCGGGGTACGTCAACCCTTCAAAAACGCCAGCAGATCGGCGTTGAGCTGATCCTTGTGGGTGTCAGTCAAGCCATGGGGCGCGCCGGGGTAGACCTTCAGCGTAGAACCTTTCACCAATCCTGCCGAAGCGATGCCTGCTGCTTCGATCGGCACCACCTGATCGGCGTCGCCGTGCACCACCAATGTCGGCACGTCGAATTTCTTCAGGTCTTCGGTGAAGTCGGTTTCCGAAAAGGCCTTGATGCAGTCATAGGCGTTTTTGTGGCCGGCGGTCATGCCCTGCATCCAGAACCAGTCGATCATGCCCTGGGACGGTTTGGCGCCAGGCTTGTTGAAGCCGAAGAACGGCCCGCTGGCGAGGTCCTTGTACAGCTGCGAGCGATCCACCACCGACGCCTGGCGAATGCCGTCGAACACTTCGATCGGCAGGCCGCCGGGATTGGCTTCGGTCTTGAGCATCAGCGGCGGCACCGAGGAAATCAGCCCGGCCTTGGCTACCCGACCGGTGCCGTGACGACCGATGTAACGCGCCACTTCGCCGCCACCGGTGGAGAAGCCGAACAGCACAACGTTGTGCAAATCCAGGTGTTCGATCAGTTGTGCGAGGTCATCGGCGTAGGTGTCCATGTCGTTGCCGAACCACGGTTGACTGGACCGACCATGCCCACGGCGGTCGTGGGCAATCACGCGGTAACCCTGGGAGGCGAGGAAAAACATCTGCGATTCCCAGCTGTCGGCATTCAGCGGCCAGCCGTGGCTGAAGATGATCGGCTGACCAGTGCCCCAGTCCTTGAAGTAAATCTCGGTGCCGTCGCGGGTGGTGAACGTGCTCATGTGGCGTGCTCCTTTTTTTGTGAGGTGGGGGGTGAATCAATCGGATGCGCGGCCCATGCGCTCGGCCAGCCGCGCCACGCGCTCGCCGAGGTGCGCGGCGGTGCAGCGGTCCTCGGCGGGCGGGGCCAGATCGGGGGACTGCTCGACATTGGACTGGGCCATGGCGCCCAACGAACTGCCCAGCCGGTTCATCTGCCCGTCGAACACGCCCGTGGCGGAGCGCGCGGGCAATAGGTCGAGGCCGACCCAGATCATCGAATGCTGGGCGGCGAACACCGCCATTTGCAGCAAGGTGTTGAGTTTGTCGCCGCACAGGCTGCCGGAATTGGTGAAGCCGGCGGCCAGTTTGTCGCGCCACGGTTGCGCCAGGTAAAACGCCGCCGTGGCCTCCATGAAGGTCTTGAAGGCCGCCGAAGCGCTGCCCATGTAGGTCGGCGCGCCGAAAATGATCGCGTCGGCGTGGTGCAAGCACGCCCAGTGCTGGTCGACGTCTTCGACCGCAATGAGCCGGCAGGTGCTGCCCGCGTGCCGTTCCACACCCAGGGCGACGGCTTCGGCCATGACTCGGGTGTGTCCGTAACCACTGTGATAAACCACCACCACCCTGCTCATTCCGGCGTCCTCCAGACATACAAAATCCCTGTAGGAGCTGCCGCAGGCTGCGATCTTTTGATGTGGTTTTTTAAAAACAGGATCAAAAGATCGCAGCCTGCGGCAGCTCCTACAGGTGGGAGTCTTCGTCCAGAGCGGACGCACGACGAGTTAAACGTTGTTAATTTTCCCTGCCATGCTAAAAATCCTGACAGCCCGGGTTCTGCGTTCTCGTCCAATGTTCACGGGACCGCGAGCGATTGCCTGATACGCGTCATTCAATGGGCGCGGCCGACAGTCACCCGCGCAGCGCATTGCACAGCAGCAAAAAGCTGAGGAATATGCTCGAAAACCACGGTCCAGACGCATGCATACAGGAGCACCCCGTTGACCCTTGTCCCCGAACAGGCTGTGCATTTCGGCCCCTACAAGATCTATCCCGGACAACGTCTGGTGATGGAATCCGATCGGCCCTTGCGCCTGGGCCGGCGAGCCATGGACATCCTGTTGATCCTGCTGGAACACGCCGGAAAAGTGGTCAGCAAACAACAGCTGATCGCCGAAATCTGGCCCGACAGCGTGGTCGAAGAGATCAACCTGCGGGTGCATATGGCTGCCCTGCGCAAAGCCCTCGGCGACGGTCAGGCCGGCCAGCGCTACATCGTCACCGTGGCCCAACGTGGCTACAGTTTTGTCGCGCCTTGTTCGCTGGAGCACATCAAGCAAGGCCCGCAACAGGGCGCTATTGAATCGAACGGCCATAACCTGCCCTTGCGCCACACCCGCCTGATCGGTCGCCAGGTGCTGGTCGACAGTCTGATGGCGCAATTGCCGCGCCAGCGCTTCATCACCCTCGTTGGTCCCGGCGGTATCGGCAAAACCACCGTCGCCCTGCGCGTCGCCGAGCAACTGATCGGCCGCTACCGCGACGGTATTCGCCTGCTGGACCTGGCGCCGATCAATGATCCTTCGGTGATCACCGGTCAACTGGCGACGTTGCTCGACCTGTCTCTGCACGACGGTGAACCGCTGAACAGCCTCGCCACGTTCCTGCGCGAACGGCAGATGTTGCTGGTCATCGACAATTGCGAACACCTGATCGACAGCGTGGCACTGCTCTGTGAAAGCCTGCTGCGTGGCGCGCCGCAGCTGCATATCCTGGCCACCAGTCGCGAGAGCCTGCGAGCCGAAAGCGAATTCGTCCAGCGCCTGGAGTCACTGGACTGCCCGCCGCCCATTGCCGTGCTGGACCGCGCTCAGGCCTTGAGTTTTTCCGCACTGCAATTGTTCGTCGAACGGGCCATGGCCAGCCATGACAGCTTTGAATTGACCGATGCCGAATTGCCGCTGGTCATCGATATCTGCCGGCGCCTCGATGGCATTCCCCTGGCCCTCGAACTGGCGGCCGCGCAAGTCGCGAACCTTGGCCTCAGCGGTTTGCTGACGCAGTTGCAAGAAAGTTTTCGGCTGCTTGCCCACAGCAGCCAGTCGCCCCTGGGCAGGCATCAAACCCTGCGCACAACGCTGGACTGGAGCTTCAAACTGCTCAATGCCTGTGAACAAACCTGCCTGCGTCGACTGGGCATCTTTCGCGGTGGCTTTACCCTGGAATCGGCGGCGGCGGTGATCGTTGGCGAACACATCGAACCGCGAGAAGTGTTCGGCTCCATCACGCAACTGGTGGCCAAGTCGCTGCTGAGCGTGGACGTCGGCGACGAAGAGGTGTTCTACCGCCTGCTCGACACCACCCGCCGCTATGCCCTGGAAAAACTCGAACAGACCGACGAACTGCCTGCCGCCCGCAAACGCCACGCCGAACGGTGTCTGACGCTAATGCAGCAGGCGCAAAACGACTGGGAACACATCCCCACCGGTGTATGGATAGATCGTTACGCGCGCAGCCTTGAAGACATCCGTGCGGCGCTCGACTGGGGGCTGTCTGCACAAGGGCCGCATGCGCTGGCAATCCGCCTGACCGCAACGTCCACGCCGCTGTGGCAGGAACTGTCGCTGCTCAACGAGTACGGCGGTTATGTGCGCAAGGCGCTGGCGCTCCTCGACGTTGCGCCCGAGACCTGCCCACGTCTGAAAATGACCTTGAAACTGGCCCTCGGCAGCACCTGTTACCACACCAACGGCGGCACAACCGAAACCATCGAAGCCTTTGTCAGCGCGCATACCCTGGCCAATCACTGCAATGACCTGGCCGGAAAACTTCGCGCTGTCTCCGGGCACCTGGCGGTCAACCTCGGTTGCGGCCACTATCAAATGGCCCTGGAACAGAGCGAACAATTCGACCGACTGGGGCCGCAAGGCGATGCAGCACTGTCCTTGAGCGCCCATCGCTTGCGCGTGCTGACCCTGCACTTTGCCGGCGATCAGCACCGGGCGCGGATGAACGCCGAAGAGGTGATCCAGCGCATGGCCCACAGCGGCCATCTCAATCGTTTCACTCATGGATTTGGCGTGCAATACGACCAGAGCGTCGCCGCCCTGACCATCCTTGCCCGCATCCTCTGGATACAGGGCCAACCGGAACAAGCCTGGCGTACTGCCCGGCAGGCGCTGGACATTGCGCTGCAGATCAACCACGGCTCGTCCATCTGCTACACACTGGCACTGTCAGGCTGCCTGATCGCCCATTACAACGGCGACAGCCGAACCGCCCGCGAACTCTTGCGCCTGCTGCTGGAGCAAGCACAGAAACATTCGGTGCTGCTTTTCTACACTTGGGCCCGGCACTACGCACAGGTCATCGACGGTGCCGAGGCAGATGCGCTTCCTCGTCCGCAGATGGGTTTGGTCAAGGACATCATGGTCACCCTCGACAGCGGCTTCGTCGATTATGATTTGCTGCAACGCGCCGAGAGCGGCGCGGCGGGCTGGAGCACCGCGGAGATTCTGCGCGCCAGCACCGATGCGCTGTTGGCCGCGGATTGCCCGATCAGAAATTGTGCCGCCGAAACCGTGCTGCTCAAGGCACTCAACGTGGCGAAAGCCCAAGGCGCCCTGGCCTGGGAACTGCGCAGTGCCACCTCGCTGGCGCGGCTTTGGCAGCGTCAGGGCCGCTACCGGCAAGCCCATGTGTTGCTGACGCCGATCTACCAGCGATTCACCGAAGGCCATGCCACGCCGGACCTGGTCGCCGTGAAATGTTTACTCGGCGAGCTGCAGGGTCACCTGCCGGTTTGATGGCCGGCGTGTGTGACTGACGTAGCCGGCGTAGCGCATTTCAAAGGCGCGCAAGGCTCCGCTCTGTTCGAGTTTTTCCAGCGCATAACAGCGAGTGGTATTGAGAAAGCGATAGCGGGTCACGCCGCGGACTAGCTCCAGCGACAGCAGCGATTTGAACACCAGACCCTCCATTACGCTGATCAGACTGGAGGACCCCAGCGTCGCACAACTGATCACGCCCATTGCCGCGTCCAGGGTGAACGCCGATTTGAATACCGCCAGGCGCTGCAACACGGTTTGCTCCATCGGACTCAGCCGCTCATAGCTCCAGTCGAGAGCCGCTTTCAGGGTCTGGTGTCGTGGGACTGCCGTACGCCGCCCCTGGGTCAGCATCTGAAAACAGTTATCCAGTTGCGCTTGCAGGCCCACCAGCGCCAACGCGTCGATCTGTGCCGCCGCCAGCTCAATCGCCAAGGGCAAGCCATCGAGTCGCCGACAGATTTCGCGCACGACCTTAAGGTCCTGCTCGCGCAGGGCAAAGCCGTGCTGACGAGCACGGGCACGGCTGACGAACAACTGCACAGCTGAATAGCCCATGACCTCGTCAATACTACGCAAGGCCGACGTCGGTGGCACCAGCAGCGGCGGCAAAGGCAGGAGTGTTTCGTTGTTGGCCAGCAACGGTTCACGGCTGGTGGCGAGAATCGACAGATGAGGTGCTGAAATCAGTAACCCTTCGACCAGTGTCCGGCAGCCTTCAAGCAGGCGCTCGCAATTGTCGAGGACCAGCAACGCATGCCACTGCCCCAGCGTGTCGAAGGTAGTGCCGACGTCCAATTCCAATGTACGCGTCAAATGATCGAGCACCTGCGCCGGGTCATCGATCATCGCCATATCCACCCGCCACACACCGTCGCGGTAGTGCTGCAAGAGCAATTCAGCGACACGCAAGGCAACGGTGGTCTTGCCAATGCCACACGGCCCGACCACGGTCATGAAGCGGCGTACCGGCAACTGCCGCACCAGACTGCCAACGACGGCATCGCGACCGGTGACAGACGTGAGTCGCGCCGGCAGGTTGTGGGGGATTTCATGAGGGGCGTCGATGGCGAAAGGCGTGATAGTCATCGCCTGCTGCACCGGCGCGACAAAGCTGTAGCCACGCTCGGGGATGTTGACGATGTAGCAGTGCCCGTTCTGTCCGTCACGAAAGGCCCGACGCAGGGCAGCAATGTGCACGCGCAGGTTGATTTCCTCGACCACCGTTCTCGGCCAGACCTGAGCAATCAGCTCGTCCTTGCTGACCACCGAGCCTGCATGCTCGACCAGCACCTGCAAGATATCCAGCGCGCGCCCGCCCAGGCGCAGCGGCTGATCGCCCTCCAGCACCAGTCGTTGATTGACGTGGAACGCGAAGGGGCCGAAGTGCAGCACCGTGTCGCTGTTGAAATCTCTGAGGCTATTCATGCGTCGTCACCCGCTGGAAACCTGCTCGGCACGCGAGGCCATCCAGGCTCCGTACCTTCCTTGCAATGAGTTCACAGGTATCTTGGCAGCCCCCGGTGACGGTTCAACCACCACGTGGGGAGCGTCACGGTCATTACGGTGCGCACAACGGACAAAGGCGCTAGCTGAATTGCTCGCGGTACTGGGTCGGGGTCAGGCCGAGCTTTTCACTGAACAGAAAACGCATGTGCCGCACGCTGCCGAAGCCGCTTTTGAACGCTACGGTCTTGAGCGGCAAGTCACCGGTTTCCAGCAGGTTTCGGGCGCAGTCGATGCGTGCGTTTTGCAGAAACTCCATGGGCGTCATGTTCACTTCCCGGGAAAAGACCCTGGCGAAATGACGGGGGCTCATGTTGGCCAGACTGGCCATGCGTTCGATGCTGAAGGCTTCGTCCAGGTGTTCGAGCACATGGTTCTGCACGCGGGTGATCGCCGTTTCATTCGGAGCTACCGCTGCCATCAGCGGGCTGAACTGCGCCTGGCCGCCCTGGCGCTTCATGACCACCAGCAACACCTTCGCGACGTCCTGAGCGACTTTCTTGCCATGGTCTGCAGCGACCACTGCCAGCGCCAGGTCGATGCCGGCGGTGACCCCGCCGGAGGTGATGAGGTTGCGGTCCTGAACGTAAATCTGATCGGTCTCGACCGTCGCCGTGGGGAATGCCTTGATCAACCGTTCGGTGTAATGCCAGTGGGTGGTCACGCGGTAGCCATCGAGTAAACCGGCGTGGCCCAGCACAAACGCACCGGTGCAGATCGAGCCATAAGTCGTCGATCGAGTGACGTTGTGCTTGAGCCACTCGAGCAACGGCGGATGTTTTTCGTTGTAGGCACCGGGGCCGCCAGGCACCAGCAGCAGATCGAAGCCATCGCAGGCCTGATCGACAGGCATATCGGCAAGCACCCTCACGCCATTGGACGCCCGCAGTGCGCCGGGCTCGGTGCCAAGGGTCGTCAGCACATAGTGGTCGTCGGGTTTGAGATAACGGTTGGCAATGGAAAACACCTCCATCGGACCGGCCATGTCGAGCAGGAGAAAGTCGGGAAACAGCACCATTGCCACGGTTTTCATGGGTTCAGAATCACTGGAATCTTAGGAAAAAAACACCCATTCCTGTAGGAGCCGGCTTGCTGGCGATGGGGCCAGCGGGATTTGCATCGATTGCGAGGCCGCCATCGCGGGCAAGCCACGCTCCTACAGATTATGTGTTCGGCATTGATGGGCATTATGGCGAAGTGTAGCGTCAGCGTCGTCGTTCATTACTGTCAACCTGAAGGAGACAGTATTTCAATTTCCATCTACTTATTACACCCACCAGTAACCATTAACCTTCTCCTCACTCGGACGAATCAACGTCCCCACAGGAGATTTCATCATGCTGACCCTTCGCAAAGCATCGGATCGTGGCCTGGCCAATCACGGTTGGCTGAAGTCGTTCCATACCTTTTCCTTCGCCGGCTATCGCAACCCGAAAGAACAGGGTTTTTCCGATCTGCTGGTGATCAACGATGACCGGGTGGCGGCCGGTAAAGGTTTCGGCCAGCACCCGCATCGCGACATGGAGATTTTCTCCTACGTGCTCGAAGGTGCACTGGAACACAAGGACACATTGGGCACCGGCTCGGTGATCCGTCCCGGCGATGTGCAGTTGATGAGCGCCGGCAGCGGCGTGGCGCACAGCGAATACAACCACTCGGACTCGCGGCCCGTGCACTTTCTGCAAATCTGGATCGTCCCGGACGTCAGCGGTGCCAAACCCCGCTATCAGCAAGAACATTTCAGCACGCAGAAAAAACGCGGTCGCCTGCAATTGATCATCTCCCCCGACGGCGCCAAGGGTTCGCTGAAAGTCCGCCAGGACGCGCGGGTGTATGCCGGCCTGATCGATGGCAAGGAGAGCGCCACGCTGGAACTGGCTGCCAATCGCTATGCCTATGTGCATGTGGCTCGCGGCCAGGTCGAACTGAACGGCGTGGCCTTGCAGGAAGGCGACGGCGTGCGGGTTCGCGAAGAACAGTTGCTGACCCTGAGCAACGGGGTAGATGCCGAAGTATTGGTGTTCGATCTGCGTCCGCAAGAGCTGCCGGAAATGCCATAAGCAACCGGCCCTTGTAGGAGCGAGCCTGCTCGCGATGGAAGTAATGAAAACGCGTTGTTTCCAGAGAGCACGCGTTATCGTTGAAGTCCATCGCGAGCAGGCTCGCTCCCACAAAAGCCTTCGACAATCTCATCAATCACCACGCGAACCCGCGCCGTATGCCGCAAATCCGCGTGAGTCACCAGCCACACGTCATAAGGCAGCGGCCGGGTGCGCTCCGGCCACAACCTCACCAGTCCATCCTTCTCCCCCACGTACACCGGAATTTCCCCGATCCCGATCCCCGCGGCAATGGAGCGACGCACCAGCAGGCCGGAACTCAGGCTGGCAACAATCCGCCCGCGACCCGGCGGTTCGCTAACCAGCGTCAGGTCCTTGCCACTCTGCAAATACGGCTGATACACCACCAGATCATGCCCTTCGAACGCCGATCCCGGCTCGGGCACACCACGGGCATCCACGTAGGCTTGCGAGGCGAACAGGCCCACCGGCCAACGAGCGATTCGCCGGGCGATAAGGTCAGGGTTCTCTGGCCGGGTATTGCGAACGGCGATGTCGGCTTCGCGTTTGGCCAGGCTGAGAATTTGTGTCGAAGCGTCCAGCTGCACCCGCACGTCGGGGTGACGTTGATGCAAACGAGCGATGGCCGGGATCAGGAAGTCGATGGCCATGGAGTCGGTGGTGGTCACCCGCACGGTGCCCGTCAGCCGATCATCGAGGCCCTGGATACGCCGCTCAAGCTCCAGTGCGGAATGCTCCATTTTCTCGATGGCGCGCATCGCCGCCTCGCCCACCGCAGTCAGTGCATAGCCTTCGGAAGTGCGCAGGAACAACGTCGCGCTCAATGATTTTTCCAGCGCCGTAATGCGCCGGCCGACAGTGGCCTGATCGACACCCAGCACCCGCGCTGCGCCGCGCAACGTTGATTCGCGGCAGACCGCCAGGAATACCCGTGCGTCATCCCAATTCATTGGCCTCTCCTCAATGATGCATTTATGCATCACTGTAGCGTGAAATCGCTGCGCCGGCGCATCAATAAACCTCGTTATGCTGGGCTCCAATCAAACCTGCAGGACGCCCCTCATGCCCAGCGCAACGCACAACCCACGCAGCGCAATCTGGCTGCCTATATTCGCCGGTCTCAGCGCCAGCCTGGTCAGCATCGGCCTGGCGCGTTTTGCCTATACACCGCTGATTCCGTCACTGATCCAGGCCCATTGGTTTTCCGCCAGCGACGTGGTGTACCTCGGCGCCGCCAACCTGGTGGGCTACCTCATCGGTGCACTGATCGGCCACCCGTTGGCACGAGGGACATCGAACAAAACCGCGCTGCGGCTGATGATGCTGGCAGTGACATTGTCGTTTTTCGCCTGTGCGTATCCGTTGTCGGTGAGCTGGTTTTTCGGCTGGCGTTTGCTCTCGGGCATTGCCGGTGGCGCGATCATGGTGCTGGTGGCGGCGACGGTGTTGCCGCATGTGCCGGCCTCGCGCAAAGGCTTGGCCAGTGGCGCGATCTTTCTCGGCATAGGGCTGGGCATTGCCGGGTCCGGGACGATTGTCCCGCCGCTATTGACCCTGGGCTTGCAACAAACCTGGCTCGGCCTCGGCTTGCTGGCGCTGATCCTGACTGCCATCAGCTGGTTTGGCTGGCCGTCGGCGGCGCCCCATGCAACGACTGCAACGACGGCCAATGTCGCGTCGCCCCGGACAAACCCGGGTGTCTACTTGCTGTTTGCCCAGTACGCGCTCATGGCGGCAGGACTGGTGCCGGCCATGGTGTTCCTGGTGGATTACGTGGCTCGCGGCCTCGGCGCCGGGCAACACGTCGGCGCGCTGATTTGGGTGATGTACGGCATCGGCGCGATTGTCGGGCCGGTGAGTTATGGCTTTCTGGCGGATCAACTGGGGGCGAGGCCGAGTATTCGCCTGGTGCTGGTCGTTCAGGCGATTGCTGTGGGTCTGCTGTCGATCTGCAACTCATTCGCGGCATTGGCGTTGCTGGCGGTGATCCTCGGTTCGTTTCCACCGGGCATCGTGCCGCTGGCCTTGGCTCGGGTTCACGAACTGGTCCCCGGGCACCATCAGCAACAGGTCGTGTGGAGTCGCGCAACGGTGTCCTTCGCCACCTTCCAGGCCATTTCCGGGTTCGCTTATTCCGCGCTGTTCAATGCCAGCGGTGGTCATCATGCGTTGATGTTCGTGATTGCGGCCGGGGCGATTGTTGTGGCGTTGTTGTTGGAGTTGGGTGTGCGCTTATTGAATCGTCCCGAGCAACTTGTTCAGGCCAATTGCCCATGAAGATTTCCCTGTAGGAGCTGCCGCAGGCTGCGATCTTTTGATTCTCCGCGCGAACGCGCGGTCTTATCTACACAACACTTCTCCTCAGGTATACGAAATGAACTTACCTAAAGACATGACCCTGATCGAAATCACCCAACCCGGTGCTCCTGATGTCCTGCAACCACGCCAGGTACCGGTTCCTACACCAGACGCTGGTGAAGTGCTGATCCGCGTGCACGCTGCCGGCGTCAATCGCCCCGACGTGCTTCAACGCGCGGGCAAGTACCCGATGAAACCCGGCATGAACCCGAACCCGGGCCTGGAAGTGGCCGGTGAAGTGGTCGCCGTTGGCGCAGGCGTCAGCGACTTTATCGAAGGCGACAAGGTCTGTGCGCTGACCAATGGAGGCGGGTATGCCCAATATTGCGCGGTCCCGGCCAGCCAGACCCTATCAACTCCCGAAGGCATGGACTGGGTGCAAGCCGCCGCGATCCCGGAAACTTTTTTCACCGTGTGGGCCAATCTGTTCGAGATGGGCGGCGCCAGTAAAGGCCAGCGAGCGCTGATTCACGGCGGCACCAGCGGCATCGGCACCACTGCGTTGATGCTGTGCCGCGAGTTTGGCGTCAAGGCATTCGCCACGGCGGGCAGTGAGGAAAAGTGTGCGGTGATCCGCCAGTTGGGGGCCGAGCCGATCAACTATCGCGATCAGGATTTCGTTCAGGTCATTCAGGAAAAAACCGCCAACAAGGGCGTCAATGTCATCCTCGATATCATGGGCGGTTCGTACCTGAACCAGAATATCGCGGCATTGAGCATGGAGGGTCGACTGGTGATGCTGGGCTTCCTGGGTGGCGCTCACGCCAAGGACATTGACCTGCTGGCGATCATGGCCAAACGCGCCGTGGTGACGGGTTCGCTGCTGCGCTCGCGCACCCGGGAAGAAAAAGCGTCGATTGCCGAACAGTTGCGCGAATACGTATGGCCAGTGCTGGCGGCAGGGCGTTGCCTGCCGATCATCGACAAGGTCTACGCACTCACCGAAGCGTCGCAGGCCCATGCCCGAATGGAAGCGGGCGATCACATTGGCAAGATTGTATTGCGCGTGGACTGATAGCAACGCTATTCCCTGTGGGAGCGAGCCTGCTCGCGAAGAGGCCTGCACATCCGACATTCACGTCGGCTGACACTCCGCTATCGCGAGCAGGCTCACTCCCACAAGTCGCATTTTTCCCCGCCCCGCGCACGCATCTGTTAAAACGCGAACTTCATGTCTGTTCCAATGGACCACCCGATGCCCACTGCCCTCCTCACTCGTCTGCGCCAACGCTGGCTGCCGCTGCTGTGCATGGCCGCGCTGGTCGTCGGCCTGCCCGTGAGTTGCGGCGCGCTCAAGTACAAGGAACGCGAGTTGTTGTTCCGCATTGAACCGGGCACGGCGGGCTGGTATCGCGGTTTGCCCCAGGACGTTCAGGAATTCGACATCAAGCCTGCCAGTTTCAAGGCCGGGCAAAACCTGCATGCCTGGTGGTGGCCGGCTGCGCGTCGCGATGCGCCATCGATCCTGTACCTGCACGGCGTGCGCTGGAATCTCACCGGCCAGGCGTTCCGCATCGAGCAATTGCGTGCCATGGGCTATTCGGTGCTGGCGATCGACTACCGTGGGTTTGGCCAAAGCAAAGGTGATTTGCCGTCGGAAGCCAGTGTTTATGAAGACGCCCGAGCCGCCTGGGAGCGCTTCACCGCGATGCAACCGGACGCCAGCAAGCGTCTGATCTACGGCCACTCACTGGGCGGCGCGGTCGCCATCGATCTCGCCGCGGACCTGGCGGCGCAGGCAAAAAAAGAGCACGTCGCCGTGCCGGTGCGCGGCCTGGTGATCGAATCCACCTTCACCTCGCTGGGCGATGCCGTGGCGGAAGTCGCCGGCAACAATCTGCCCGTGAACTGGTTGCCGGTGCGCTGGCTGCTGTCGCAGAAATTCGACTCCATCGACAAGATCGTCGACATCGACATGCCGCTGTTGGTGGTCCACGGTTTGGCCGATCCGTTCATGCCATCGCGATTCAGCCAGCAGTTGTTCAATGCGGCCAACGAGCCCAAGCGACTGTTGCTGGTTCCTGGCGGGACGCACAACAACAGCATGTTATTTGCGTACTCGCAATGCGTGTGGCGTAGTTATTTCAATGAGTTAGGTGCTAGAGCCACGCCATGCTTACGCTGAAAACCGCATCGCTGGTATAAAAAGTGGTACGAGATTATTCGACCTGCACCGCGAACAACTGGATAGGGTTGTAGGCCAGCCAATTCGGCAAAACGTCATCCGGCATCTGGTTGCTATCAATCATCGCATACAACCCTTCTTCACTATTGCGATCCGCACCACCGACCGTGCACATGATCTGGCCGGCACCCATCGAACCCTGGGTAAATCCGAACCGCGGACTCACCGAGGGAGCATAGGACGTTTTGATCGCCTGCATCGGCAGGTTCGACGCGATGAAGCCGTAGTTCTGTCCAACCGGGTACGGCCACGCCGCGACATAGGAGCGCCACTGTGGGTAGTTCCCGACGGCGCTCCAGCCACCGACAACGCCCAACAGCTTGATCACCGGTGTGCCCGAGTCAAATGTCAGTCGGCCGTTCTCATCCCAGATGCGCATCCCGTAGGCTTCGTTCGAGGGCGGGCAGCTTTCGATGTCTGCCGCTGCGTAATCCCACAGAGGGAGTGAGGACGGTGCCTGAAAGGTATAGTAGTTCGAGACTACTTGCCCTGGGTAAAACTCCGCGTAGCTGACCTCGAACCCAGTCCATCCTCCCGGACCACCGGTGTGCTGAAACGCATGCCAATGCCCATTGACGATACCTCGCGGGAGGAAGGCAACAATGGGTGGAGCGTCACTGATGATCGCCGAGCTGTAGGTGATCTGCGCCCGTACCCCGTGGCGGTTGTCGGGGAACTGCCGACACCGATCCAAATAGGGGCCGAACGATCCGCGACGCGCCACCGCCATCGTCACGAAGTCAGCATCGATCGTCACTGCTCCAGAATCATTGAACGCTTTGAAGCCATAGTTACTCATGCCGATCCCACCATAATGACGTCGATGTTGGCCCGGTACGAACTGCCAGAAGACGCGCTCAAGATGAGTTCGCCGTCACCAACTGTCACCGTAGGGAGACTGGCCCGCACCCCATTCTTGTACCCGGAATATGTACCCCACTGTGTGTACGACCCGGGCAGCACATTCACCATCGCGTGAACCCCCGGCTTGGCCAGCGGTGTCGCTACACGCACCACGCCGGAACGATTGCCGAGACGAATCTGCACCTTGCCCAGCACCCGCATGGTGAAGTCGGTCTCGCTGAAGATGAGTTTCCCGTCCTTGTCCCAAATCCGGAGCCCCATCACGCTCATAACGTCTGGTCCCCCAACTGGATGCGCAGCCTGGCGTTGTCGAAAAACTTCATCACGTTGTCGCGCATTTCGAAACGTCCGTTACCGTTGCTGCTGTTCATCGCCATGCCACCGTTCTTGTCGAGAATCCAGCGCGGCTGGCCATTGCTCGCCACCTGATTGGAGCGGATGACCCCGGCGATGTTGGCATCAGTGATTTGGATCGAGTTCACGTCGATCATGTCGACGCGCAGCCGCCCCGCCACGGTGGTGACCGGATTGCCGGCGCCGTCGACCAACTTTCCGAAGCTGATTGGCCCTAACTTACCCTGCTGGATCGTACCGTCGCGAATCACCGCGGCGTCCAGGTAGAGCACATTGTTGTAGAGGATGAAGGGCTTGATCTTGCCAGTACTGCCGGGCGAGGCCACCCAGAAGGTGTCGGCCAAGATGGCGAACTCCGACGTGGTGCCGTTGTTGTACGAACCGAAGCCGGAGATATAGCCATTCACATCGAGGCGCACGGTGTACTGCGCCTTGAGCCCCTCAACCACCTGACTGGTCTGGGTGATGCTGGTCTTCATCCCGTTAACCGTGCCCCGGAATGACGCCGACAGGTCGCCCTCATCGATGTGCCCGGAAATATCCGCCATCAGCTCGGCGACGTCCGCCTGCTTGGTGGCCGACACGACATTGGAAAACGGACCTTCCCGGTTGTATTCAGACAGGAAACGCACCCAGTAGTAATACTTGGTCGCGTTGCTATCCGGGATACGGTCGAAGTACAACTGCCCGCGCGAACTGTCGAGCAGCACGCGGGTGGTCGGGTCCGGCTTGTCGCTGCGCCAGATTTCCGCAAAGGCATGGACGTTGTACTGCTGGTATGGCGTGTCCCAGGTCAGCGAGATCCCGCCGAAAACACCCTCTGCCCCTAATGCCACTGGCATCGGTGGGATAATCCGCGCTTCGGCGGACTCCACCGTGACCGGTACCAGTTGGCCGTTGCCCTGCCCGCCGAGCCGCGCGATCCCGCCTTCGAGCAGGTCGCGACGGGTCACCCCTTCTTCCAGCGGATCGCCTCGGCGGCCCAGACGGACCTCCACCGCCTCTTTCATCGCCGCCAGCATTTGCCGCATCTGCGGCGAGGCATCCTTCGGCGGCTCTGGAATGGTAAACGTGACCTTCTTGCCTGCCATCAGCGCAGCTCCTGAGTTGATTGGCACACGCCGATTTCAGTGACGCGCGCACCACTGGGTGCCGCGACTTCCAGCTGCCACTCGCAATTGAGCTGCCCGCCCGCCAAACGGAACGGTTGCCGGCCGGTAACCACGTAGCTGCGCGCCACGCCGTCGGCGGTCACCGTGAGCGTCACCGGGTAGACGGTCGAGAGCACACGGGCAAAACTGAACGACACCGGCGGCGTGGTCAGCACTTTGGACTTCCAGCGGAACGCCCCACCTGGGCCGGAGACGATGTCGAATGCCACACCAGCGCTGTTGAGCAGCACCACGGTGTCACGCATGGCGTCGTAGTAGGCTTGGCGCAAAGTGGATGGCAACACGGCGCTCAGGCCGAGCACGACAAAACCGCCGCCGGCCGGGTCGAACATCCACCACTGGTTGCCGACGCTGAACACGTAGTAGCCCTCGTGGGCAAACGCCACGATGTTGGCCGGGACGAAATCACGCAGCCAAGTCCGGCGGTCCATGAAGTCCTTGGTGATGACCTTCACATCGCTGCCGGCGACCGCTACCAGCCCGTCATGGCTGGCATAAATCACATAACCACCCATGTCGACGATGCTTTTGGCCGACAGGCACGGATGGTTGGCATCCAGTTCCACCGGGGTGGCCGACGCTGGATCAGCACCCGAGCACCAGTACGGTTTGCCGAGGGTCGCCACCAACAACCCGTTCTGGGTCGCGGCCATTCCGACGATGGGGTACTTCAGTGGGAACCGATACGCTTCAGGCCACGCATGCGGCAGCAACGCTTCGCTGTAACACAGGTAGTTGCTGTAGAACCCGGCGACGAAGTTGGACGCCACTGGGGTCATGCGTTGCAAACCCACCGGCGGCGGTACCCAGTCGGTGGAAACCAGCGCCTCCCCTTCGTTGCCCATCGGCACGTTGTCGGTCCAGCCGCCCAGCGCAATGGGAATGTCAGCGAGGAATTGCCACTCGGAAGAGGAACCGTCGAACGCCGCCCGATACACCCGGCGCACCGCACCAGAAATTGGAAACTCAGGGAGCGATTCAGCCGTGAAATTCAGGTTGCAGGTGAACGGCAGGTTGTTGGGCAACTGCGCCTGGGTACTCGGCGGCGACGGCGCACCCTCGTGGCCATACTTATCGACGAAGGTGAAGATGTAGGCCACGTAGGACAGGTCCGCCGCTTGCCCAGCAGGCACGGTGAACGCCGGGGTACCCACTACTGCGGGATACAACGGTGTTGGTACACCCAGTTTGTAGCTGACCGGATTCAGTGACAGGCCACCCTTGAGGTAGTTGTCCGCCACGGTGTAACGCGGACCTGAGGCCGTGGTGTAGTAAACCCGCCCCCACTGATCCGACACCGACAACAGCGAGGCAAAAGCCACGCCGTTGGTTGCGGTAGTCAGTTGTAAACGGGTGTCGTCGTTGCCGGGCCGCAGAATGCTCATGCACTGCGCGGCCAATGGAGAGAACGGCAGTGAAGGCTGCGCCGTGACGATGCTCTCCCCCAGCACACCGCTGGAAAAGTCGACGTTGTACGCGTCAGTGGCCAACTTGTCGGCCAGGGCGCGCGGCTCGATGCCGGGGGCCATGCCCCCGAATTCATTCAGGGCGATTTTCATCTGCTTTCCCGGGATAGAGCCAACTGGACACGCGTTGCTCCAACAGGGCAATCGCGCGCCCACCCATGTGCCCGGAGATACCGGCAAAGGCCATCGTCAGGTACGGAGGGAAGTTGGCAGAGAGGCAGAAGTAGCCAGTGACGACACCGGCAAAACCGGAGATCGTCCACTCGCCGATCAGCTCGACGAAACTGAACGGCATCTTGGTGCGACGGACCCGGGCGATGTAGCTGGCCGTGCCGCCCCAAACGGCGAAGCACAGGACCCACACCCAACTGAGGCCGACGACATCCAACAGCGATACCGCTTTGGCGGCCAGATATGCGCCGTCCATTACCAGCCACCCTTGCGCATGGCGGAGGCCAAACGATCTGCCCGATCACCCACCTGGTCTGCCCATTTGGATTCGAGCATCTGGCGCGCAGCTTCTTCCCAATTGTTGGCGAGCACCGCGGCGATCATCTTTTTGAAGCCGGCCAACTTCGTGTAGCCCATGTTGAACATCATGTTCACCAAGGCTTCTTGGCGAGCCTCGGCGATCGCATCAAAGTTGCGGAACATGCGGCGGCATTCACCAATCGCTTCGCTGACGTCATTGACCAACATCAGGTCGATCTCGTCATCGCGGAAGCCGCGATCCGTCAAGTTCCGACCCACTCCGCCGGAGATTTTGCCGACCGTGTCGGTGTAGATCCGCTTGCGCCGATCCTCATCGATGGATAGGCGCGCGTATACGCGCTGAAGATTCATTTGCCCACCACGCGCTGGATTGGATTGACACGGTTGCCGAGGGCTTGACGCACGATCGCGACAACCTGGTCATCCACGGTGTTGGTGGTGCGAGCAGCGGCCTGTTCGAGACCGATAAGGACCACCTGTTGAGTGAGGCGGTCAGAGAAGAACTTGAGTAGGAATAGAGCGAGGAATCGCATGGCTGCACCCTTGGTTGGGCGCAGCCGTGCGCGCTAGAATAATAGCATTGCGTTTATTTTACCCCAATCGAAGGAACTTGGCGCGCGATGTTGTAACTCGACCCGCCACCGATGCGCACACCCTGGTACAGCAAGATCGCTCGCATTTTCGGCACCCCTTCCGCGATCAGTGCACGGTAGAAAACCTCATCACAAATCGCCCGGGTGTGTTTGCCATTGCGGTACAGGTAGTCATGCACCGTGGCGGCCTTGTTGCCGTACCCGACCAACAGCGCATAAAGCCAGAACAACAGTGGCGTGTTCAGGCACTGGATGCTGGCGAAGTCGGTGCCAAAGCCAGCCGGCACTTTCACCACCCCGACCAAATCATCGAGAAAGATCAATTCATCGAGCAACTTGTGGTCCCACTGCGCCACTTCTTCGGTGCGCAGGCTAGACAGGAACTTACTCATTCAGGCCACCCTTCTTCGAGCATCGATTCGGTGTAGGTGTCGCTCTGCACTGCGGCGATTAGCTCCGCTTCCCGGTCAAAGCAGGACTGGACGTGCGCTCGCACCGCTTGTGACACAGCGGCCAAGGTGGCGGCATTCAACTCGACAAACCCCACCGGGGTTTTCCAGTTACAGACGTAGCTGGGATCGAGCACCGAAGCCAGTGTGGCCCCGGTGATCAAACCCTGACTGTCACGTCCGGTGTCGATGGCCAAACCATTGAAGGTAATCCCTCTGGTTTCCTCGGTGTAACGGCGATCGGCGATGTCGTGCTTGAGTTGTTCGGGAGTACGTTGCAATGACGCTGCAATGGGGCCATGCACCCCCGCCATAATTGCTTCGTATAGTTCGACCCCGTGGACTTCACAGTCATGCGGGGAGGCGGTGAAAGGAATCCACCCATGCGCAACATGCTGGATTTCACAGTCAATAGCCCCCCCATTACCATGCCGTAAGTTACGAACCCCCACAAAGGTGGGTTGAGGAACTCCAACTTCCTGTGGGGGCGATACAGGTAACTCACTCATCATGAAACCCTCAACATTATAGTACCGCAGTTGTTATTAGCTGGACCCATTGCCTTCCAACTGCCGAAGTTTGGAGTGCCATAGTTCTGGCTCTCAGCATCGGTGTAGGCGACCTGGTTACCACCGAAATAAGTACCCGCGCCATAGTTAGTACCGGTGATGTTTTTCATAAAGGCATACGCACCCACACCAAGAGGGGCAGTCTCGGAAACCTTGGTGATTACATTGCCGATTTGCATGTAATTGGCCACCAAGAAGTTACTTAGGTAACCTCCCCATACAGCACCGCTCACATTCCCATCGTTTTGGTAGACGGATGCTCCGGCCCAAAGGTGGGTTCTGGCGGCGCAGGTTCCATCAGCTAGAATGCGGAAGTTGCTAGCGTTCCCCCCGTTATCAAAATACAGGGTGGTATCATTGACCTTCATGGTCATAGAACCACGCCAGGCATTCCCAGCCGCGTTAATAGTCCCGATACTGGTCACGCCGTCCGTGATGGCAGCTATGTTGCTGCCGTAACAAGATATGTTAGTGCCACTAAGTGCGCCTTGTGCAGAGATATTACCGAGCGCACTGATATTAACCGCAGCGCTAAGACTAGCCAGAGTAAGGTTGGCATACGCTGCTAAACCTTGGTTGTACAGCCTGAATTCGTTAGCAGCCCTTAACTGAAGACTACCTGCGTACCCGCCCGGTTGATGGAATCCAAGCGTAGGAAACACCGTGTTAGCGGCGCCGTTCCCTTGAATTTCTACCCCTCCAGTAGAGAAGTCGTTTCCTGAACCTGTCCCGATTATGTGGTTGGCGGAGATACCACCAGACACGTCACGACTTACTATCGTATTTGGGGTAGCAACGTAAACCGCTGTAATCCTCGCCGAGTTGGCCAAGCTATTGAGCTGCCCTTGGACCTTTGCAAACGCACCCATTACCGTGTCAGTCGCTGCCACCGCCGTGTTGGTCCCGACCAGATAACCAGCAAGCACCGTCCCGCGGACATTAGTCGCAAAGTTACTGGCTACATCGCTGATCTGGCTCTGTAGCTTGCCCAGACTGGAGAGCACAGTGTCCGTTGCTGTGATGACCGCGTTAGTAGCCGTCGAAAGGCCGGTCAGCGTGATCGCACGTACGTCTGTTGGTAGGTCGCGCCAGGTCTTGGTGCCGGCATAGAACTTGTTCACCGTGTCCGCCACAACGGTCGGCTCTTTGCCGGCCAGTGCGTTGGTCACAGTGGCCGCGAAATTCGGGTCATTGCCCATGGCCGCGGCCAGTTCATTCAGCGTGTCCAGCGCCCCCGGTGCTGAGGCAATCAGGTTGGCAATCGCCGCCTGGACAAACGCTGTATTCGATGCCTGCTGGGAGTTGGTACCCAGTGCCGCTGTCGGCACCGTTGGAATCCCCGAGAACGCGGGACTAGCCAGATTGGCTTTACTGTCCAGCTGCGCCTGAAGATCACCCGCCGTCAGCGCCTGATAGCAGAAGGCAACGCCGGACCATGCCACCGCCGCGGTGCCTTCTTGCCCGCGCGTAACGCCGGTCAGTTGAAGGCCAGCGCGCGCGGTGTAACGGATGATCTCGACCTGACTCGGTTTGGTCGGGCTGTCGGCCAGGATCAGCACACCACCAGTAGTCGGTGGCAACTGAAACGGCGCTACTGCGGCAAGCACCGTGATCTCGGTGGCGGCCGCACTCAATGGCAGCGTCAGCTGGCACTGGACGAAGTTTGCATAGCTCATTTGTCGCGCACCTTCACTTTGAATTCGACTTCTTTTTGGCGGTCTTGCTCGGTCACCACCACGCAGGTCACGATGTAATCCACATACTCGGTGCCCCCTCCAAGCCAAAGCTTGAAGCGCACCGGCTGATCCCCGAACAGGGTGTAATTCGGATGGGGGATCGGTCCGAGGATCAGTGTCGGAACGGGCTCGCTGGTGCTGCGGATCGTAATGTCCACCCGCTGGATGTCGTCGCCGGGTACATCGCTAAACCACGCCGCCATGTCCACGTCGTAGTCGAGGACATCGTTCGGCTGTTTGGTAAATGTCGTCACGGGGTGTCCTCATGCGGCTAGCAGCCGCACCTCCGAAGAAATGATTACAAGCCGCGAGAACGGGCCTTCGTAGTGGGTCCGGCTGAGCGGCGCAGGACCGACCTCATTAACCAGGTTGAATCCCGATGCCGTCGCGGTGCCAAGTACCGAACCGCCACCAACACGATTTCGGACGGCCTCCGTGTCGACTGCCCGCCCCGTTGCTATCAGGGCCGCGCTGATGCGGATCTCAGCGAGTGTCTGTACTGCGGTGGCCTTGGCCATAGCTGCTGACTGCGCCCCGAAGGTATGCCGCGCATCCGCCCGCACCTTCGCGGAAGCCGATGCACTGCCACGTACATTCGCGCTCAATTTGCACTTGCCCGTCGCAGTAGCTTTCGTCTGCCCCGGGGCACCGGTGACACCGGTCGCAATCACGAGGCCGTCGCCAACCAGGACCGCTTTTGGCGTGGCCGCACCCTTGCCACCGAACTGCTGCAACGCATAGCCCGAGGCCTGTGCTGCGCAATGCAGGGTTTGCAGTTGGTAAACGGTGGTGGTGCTGACCTTGGCGGTGGCCAAGCACACTGTGTTGCCTACCGCCTCGAACTCGCGAACGCCGGCGCGGGTAATTGCAGCGTCACCAAACAACGCGGCTGTGGCCGCACCGTAGCCTTGTGCGCCCGCCGTGCGGAGAACGAAGCCGGTGACTTCCGCGGTGGCCAAACCGGAGCTCTTGGCACCGATGAACGCCGTCGCCGTTGCTACACCAGCAGCGGATGCCAAGGTGTCGCCGACGCCGACGTGGTATGTCGTGCCCACGCCTTTGGCAATCGCCCGCGCCGGAACACCATAGGCCAGTTGGTATACAAAGCCTTCGCCCTCGCCGGTCGCGTAGGACCACGCGGCCAAAGGCCGCGCCCGGGTCTTGCGATAAGCAACAGCGACTGGAGTGAGGTACGCATGCGCTTCACCGGCGGCGAAGTAATCTGCCTTCGCATAGCCTGCAATCGAGGCAACTGCGGTGCCAAGCGCGGAACGTGCAAAGAAGCTGACATGCGCCCGACCAGTGACCGTGGCTTTCGCCGCTGCCACTTTCGCCGGTGGTACCACTGTCTTGAATGCGAGGGTAGAGCTCGTGGCACGGGCAATCGCCGCACCACTGAAAATCTTGCGAACCTCCGGGACAGCCGACGCTTGCGCGACGCACGCAGCGACGCCCGAGACCATAATCAGTCCCGAGAGTACGCCACCAAATAACGACCGCCCGAAGACCACTGCTTATTAGGCCAGGGTGACGGTGAGCGAACCGACCGGGAACGACAACACGTCGGTCGGATCAAGAGTTTTCGGGTTCAGCATCGGCGCGTGATAGAGCAAGTTGCCAGAGTTCTGCGCGTCGAAAATACCCCAATGGGTGATGTTGACCTGCACGTCGACAATCGGTGGGAACACCAGGTTACGAGTATTGCTGGTCGCGCCGTTCGACGGTGCAGTAAAGCCATCCGACACCACAGTAGTGTGCGCGCGTTGGCGGACATACGAGCTGTCGTTCAGTTCGGCGCCGGTACCAGCATCGGTTGGGTCAGATTTGAACAACGCCACGTAGACGCTGCCGCCGGTGTAAGTGCCGCCGCGCAGGGTGGCACTGACCAAAGTGTTTTCGAGGTAATCAGAAAAAGCCGACATCGCGCACTCCAAGTAAAGGAAGGCGCGACCGTGCGCATATTAATAGCAGTGCGTTTATTTTAGCTCATTTGAGCGCCCCAAACAGCGTTTTGTTTTGGCTCCAGATCGGGATCATCTGGCGCAATTTCTCACCGTCATCCTGCGCGCCGAACAGCATGTCCACTTTGCCCGCCACCGGAGAAATCGAGCCCCAGATACTCATGCCCCATTCCTGCTGCTGACGCAGGTTGCTCAAAAATTCCAATGGCCCAAGGCCGCCGGCGCGGCTGAAAGTCGCACTCAGGTATTCGAGACTGTCGGCGTATTCCTCACCGGGGCGGCCGTTGAGCCGACGCAGCCAGTCACGCAGCTCCAGCGACGCAGCGGCCAGCGGCATCACTGCAATGCCGAAGATAATCGCCGGCATGGCGATCGCCACCGCCTGCCCGAACTGCTTGGGATCGAGGTGCTTCCAACGCTGACGCATTTCGCGATACATACCGCCGAGCACGGTGTCGCCATAGGTATAAAGAAAATGCTTCAGGTGCCAGGCCATCTTCAGGTAGGGATTGTTGCCCCAGTGGGTTGCCTGAAACTTGCTCGGATTAAGGGTCGCTTCGTTAACGAACTGGTTCAGCGCCTCGCCCATCTTGGCTGCTACCGCCTGCTGATCCGGTGCCAATTCCGGACTCCAGGCCGGGCGCCCTGCTGCATCCCACGCCAGCACAGAACCGGCATCGATGTTCAACTGGTTCAGCGCTGCATTATCGTTGTTCGCTGCCGCATTCAGCAGGTAACGCACGCCGATGCTGGTGGCCAAGGTGCGCGAGGTGCGGACGATGGCTTCGTTGCCGTTGAGGCGGAAGAACCAGCTCTGCATCTTGCTGATCGTCGAGCTCTGGTACTGCTCACCCGTCATCTGCCACATGACCTGCTCCGACGCTTCGGACAGCACAATGCCCATGTCGCGGGCCAGTTGCTTGGCCTGCCGGTAGTCACCCACCGCATCGGCGATACCGACCTTTCCGCCGCCGCGAACCAGCGGCAGCGCCAGTTCCGGGATCGAGGCCACACCGGAGAATGCCAGCACGGTCATGCCGACCCAGCCGGTGATGAACTCTTGGGTGTTGCGCCACCAGCTCGGCATCGACTGCCCTGCCGGGTGACGACCCAGCGCCCCATTGACCAGCGCCATGACTTCCTGGGCCGCCGGTTCACCATGATCTTTGCGCACCTCATCGAGCAACGCGTGGAACTTGGTGTTCGGGCCGAACTTGGGCCGCACCTTACCGTCCACCGACTCGAACTCGCCCGCCACCGGGCCGCCGAACACAGACTCCCACGCCGCGCGTTTGCCCACCCCGTCGACCCAGTGGAACAAGGCCGCATCGTGCTTTTTCAGCAGCCAGCCACCCTTCATCAACTGATCCAGGCCAACGGCCTCAACCAACTGGCGGGTCGTCTGGTGCACACCGACCGGCAGCCCCGGCGCGATCACGCCCTCCAGTACACCCGGGCCGTGCAGAATCCGGTCCACCATTTGCCGAACTTCAGTGGGCTCCAGCTTCAGCTTGTCCGCCAGCAATTGGCTGAACTCCGGCTGGCGATCGCCCACCATCTTGCGGTCGAAGGCCACCGGGGCAAAGTTTTGGCCCAGGTCTACCGAGCGCAGGCCGCTGCGCTTCGCTTCGGCCACCAGTGCATCGATGACTGTGCGGATCTTCTGGCCACCCGCCGTGGTTGGCCTGCCGGTATAGGCATCTTCGAACGCCGCCTGCACCGCCAGATCGCGCTCCGCGCGCGAACCTTTGTGCTCCGAGTGCAGAGCGCCCAACAGGGCGTCGACCTGCGACATCATCCGGCCTTTAATCGCCCGGCTGCGCTGTTCCCAGCTCTGGCCAAGCACCGAAGGCGCGGCATTCGCTGGTTGGAACAACGCACGCGAAAGGGTCTCGTTGTAGCGAGCGATGCGGCTGTAGACCATGCTGAACAACGGCGCAGCCTGTGGCAATACCCCTTTCTTCCAGAACGCATTGGCCCGAGTCTTGAGCAATTGCGTCTGCGCTGTAGCTGCACGCACGTCCTGCGTACCAGAGGCATACCGCACCACATTCCACTGTACCGAGCGGCGCGCTTCCTGGACTGTGCCACCTACCAGCGGCCCCGGCGATTTCACCGCTTCGTATTGACCTGCGAACAGGCTCTTGGCGAAATTGCGGAACGCGGGATTGGTTTCTGCCGATGTGCCGATCAGCGTGGTCCAGACTTTTTTCAGGTGCTTGAGCAGCGAAACCAACACCTGATTGATCAGCCCGGCGTCCTCTTTGGTCAAGGTGTCGGCGTTCTCCATCACCGCCTTGGCAAATTGGTCAGCGAACCACTCGTGCTGCAAGTGCTCGTTCGCATCCACCCCCACATCTGCCTTGATCGCTGCCAACAGCTCATCGTGGTGTTCAGTTTGCAGATCGTTCCACACCGTGTCCTTCACGACGTGGCCCAGTTCGTGCGCCAGATCAGCCAACTGATGCGCGCGGGCCATCGCCCCCTGACGCTCGGCGACCACCAGGTGCGCAACGCCGTCTTGCATGAAGTAGAACGAATCGCCACTGAGTGCACTGTCGCGTACCCGGTGCGCGGCACTGTCGTCCAGGTCCAGACGGCGGATCTCGCTGTCTACCGTGGCGCCTTTGCCCAGTACCATGACGCGCAGTTCCGGCAGCGGCACACCCACTTTGCGCAGTTGATTGATCAGGTCGCGGAAACGGGTGTCGGCCACACGATCGGGGGCCTGTTTGGCAGTGAGCACTTTCGGGCGCTCCGTCGGCGACTTGGTCGAGGCCAATGTACCGGGGGCTTTGGCTTCTGCGATCAAGGCTTCCAGTCGGGCATCCTGCATACGGTCTTCAAGATCACCGATGGCCTCATCGCCGAAGCGCGATAAAGGGCCTTGGTCGTAGACATTGAATTCAGGGTCGATGTCGTTCAGCGACGACGCACCACGCCCGGGAGTGTCCACGCTGTCCGGGTCCTGCTGAATGCCGGCGGTGCGCTGCCCGCCACGCAGGGTATTCTCGATGGCACGCGGGGTGGCCTCATCGCCCAGCTTGGCTGCAACGATCTGCTCATCAGTCGGTGCCTCACGCTTGGCACCGTCCGCCGCGAGTTGCGCCGATTCTTTGGCCAGTCGGGAACGCTCGCCCAGCAACGCTTTGTACTGGTTGAACGCCTCATCCACGGAGCCCTTGCCCGCTTTCAAGCGACCCAGTTGATCCACGGCGGCGCGCAGCGGCGCATTCACCTTGCGATCCGGTTTGCGGTAGTAGACCTGCCGACCCTCGGCCGTCATGTACTTTGCGCCGGTGAGCATCTGCCGCCACAAGGTGATGGCCTCACGCACCGACGGCAGGTGCATCGAGTCAGCCGCGTGGACTTCGAACTCGCTCGCCGCGTCGGCCAAGTCATCCGCCAAGGTGTCGATCTCGTTGGACAAGGTATCGAGGCGCTTCTGCACTTCGGCCTGGCGCAGCTTGGCATTGGACTCGGCACGGCGGTCGGCCAGAGCCTCACCAAAGGTCACCGCCCCGCCCGTCACCGGGTCGACGAAGATCACCAGGTCGTCCGGGATCTTGCGCACCACCGCACGCGGCGTGTCGCCCAGCGCATCGTGGGAGTTCTGTGCACCGGTCATCAGCCGCGTGATATTTTCCAGCAGGTTGGCGGCCGCTTCCGCCGGGTTGCTCGGTGGACGCTCGCCGCCTTGGGCAAAATTGGCCAGCCCCACGGCATCGATTACCCGACCGAACATGGTGCCGTCGAACATCGGCAGGGCCAGCAGGTTCTTGCCGGCAAAGCGCTGAGTGATGGTCTTGGCCAGCGCATTGCCGAATTCCAGCGCCTTCAGTTGCTCAGCCGATGGCAGCACGGCCAGTGTCCAACCGCGCACCGCCAAGGCCGACATACGCCCGAAGAACGTCGCATCAGATCCTGCTTGCTCGCCCAGGATCATGCCTTCGTGTTCGTTGACCGCCACGCTGTCACCGCGTCCGGCATCGTGGCCTTTGGTGGTGGCCGTCAATTGACGCTCACCAGAGCTCTGGTCTTCGTACAGCGTTACCAGTGAAAGGTCATCCAGCGCCGTGGTGCTGGCCATACGCTGCAAGGTGTCTACCAGCCCACGGATCGCACCGTCAGGGTTGGTGGCCAAGGCCTTCATGGTCGCCTGCAAATTCTCCTGATCGGTCGCCGCGAGATCATTCTGCCGGGACAGCACAGTCAGCAGCCCACGCGCGGCACGCCCATCGGTGTTTTTCACCAGTTGCTGCATGCCCCGCGCGACATCCAGCGACTGGCCGGCGGCCTTGGTCATCAGCTCATCAGTCACGCCGGCGGCTTTTGCCACGGCATTAATCAGCGGCCCAGCTTCCATACGCGGGTCCAACTGCACCGCCGCATTGATCAGGCCGCCCAGTTGCCGCGCCGTGCGCAAGGTACTCGACTCTTGCTCGGACAAAACCGGCACTGCCTCCGGCTCACCGGCCTTGACGATTTTGGCCAGCGCTTCCATGTACAGTGACACACCCGAAGGCCAGCCATTCTTGGCCTTATCGCTCAGTGGGGTCGCAGCCACCAACTGGAGCAGGCGAGCGTCTTCGGAATCGAGCACGGACGGATCAAACTCAACGGTGCCGACGGTCTCGTGGGTGCCCTCCTCGTCACTGTCATCCATACGGCTCTTGCCAATACCGTAAGCGGCTTTTTCTGCCACAGCGTCATGCAACAAGGACAGGAACGATTCGCGGTTTTTGCCACCGACATCGATGTCCATGTTCTTCAGCGTCTGCTCCAGCAGAACGCGCTCGCCGTTTGGTTGTTTCTCGATGGCGCTCTCGATGTGATCCCGGTTGCCGACCTCGCCCTCGGGGGTGGCAATCAACCGGCGCAGCAACGGTGTGTTGAACACGGCATCACGAATCACATCAGGCTGCGCTTTCTGTGCAGCAGCTGGTGGTGCGGAATCCAGATCCACCGCCGGGGTGGGAAGCGCTGTCGGGGTAGAGCTGCGGGTCTTAATCGCCTCGCGCAAAGCACCCAAGGCCACGCCGCCCTCGTGCTTCAGCTCGAAGGCGCGCTGGATCTTCTGCGCCTCAGTTGCTGGCAACTGATCCACGGCTTTGGCAAACGCCGCCGGGCTGCCAAACTTGTCGGTCACCAGCTCGTTGAAGCGATCGTGCAGCAGGTCGCGGCCACGGATCACACTGCGCGAGTCATAGTATTCACGGGTCAGTTCCGCCGGCGGGACATCCAGCAGCTCGGCCAGCGGTTCCAGCGAATCGAGCCGGCGCTGTTTGTTGCCGGGTACCGATGCTTTCAACCCGCCTTTGGCACGGTCGAGCACTGCCTCGCCCAAACCGGTTTTGACGTAGTGCTTGAGGTCGATGCCGAGCTCTGCCGCTTGGGCCAGATCCTCGCTCATGTCGCGCGGTGCCGCTTTGGCTTTCGCGGCCTGCTCGATCTTGCCCTCTTCGGTCCGACGCGCGATCACCTGCTCCGGAGTGGTTTCAACGATGCTGGCTTCGGGAAACTGCTGTTTGTAGCGCTCAGCAACCTGGGCGGCCATGGATTTGCCGACCAATTGCTCACCGACCACCGCGCCATCGGCGGTATGGGCCTGGACGACCACTGCCCCAGCTGGGTCGGCCATCGCCTCTGCCTTGGTCTGGGCAAACCCCAGCAGGCGCTGGTTGTCGGCTTCAGTCGGTGCCACCGGCGCAGCATCGAGCTCAGCCTGGGTATTGGCGACCTGTACATGCCCGCCATCGATGACCCGGGCCACTTTGCCCGCTTTCTGTGCCACCTGCATTGCGGCGTCGGCGTTCTCCGCCGTGAAGTGGCGCAGCTGGCCCTCGGGAATCTGCTGGATCTGCGCATGCAGGTCTTTCAGCGGCTCGGCGGCCGTAGCAGTCACATTGTCATTCGCCTGGCCGGTGTAATCCGCCGCCGATGCTACACCTCCCACGGTGCTCACGGCGCCTTTGACACCCGCACCCGCCACCGCACCTTTGAGGCCCGCGTCGATGATGTTGGTCTCGCTGATTTCGTAATCCGGCTTGTGGTGCTGCTTGGCCATTTCATCCATGAGGGTCTGGGCCATTTCGGTGGTGCCTTCGGTGGCAGCACCTTCAGCCACTGCCTTGCCCACCCCGGCCAAGGTCGGGAGTAAGCCAGCAGCGGCTTTGCCAGTCGCGGCCTTGGTCACACCACTCAGCAGGGAGTGCAAACCGGCGTATTCCAGCGCCGACTTGCCCGCACCGACCAAAAACGCGGTCTCCGGCGCATCGATGCCCTGTGACTGCAATTCCATCTGAGTCTCACCGGTGGACTGCGCGTAGATGCTGCCCAGTGCCCCCAGTTTGGCCGCGTCTGCAAAGCCGAAGTTGGTAGCAGCGCCCGCCATGCCGCGCGCGGCCATCTGCCGGGCCTGCCCAACGGCCAACGAGCCGCCCATGTTGCGCATGGCTGCCTTGCCAATGCCTGCCAGGACTTCTTTGCCGAGCAGCGCCACACCGCCGGTGCCCAGTGCGGTCACACCGTCGATCGCCAATTGCGGAGCGAACTCACCCAGCGCCTCGATGGCGTACAGGCCTGCGTCTGCCAAGCCATGCACGTCTTCGTAGGTACCTACGGTGGCTGGGTTGCGCATCGCTTCCACGAGGTTGCTGGCAATCCCCTCCTCGCCATACTTGGCTACTGCATCGATGCCGGTCAGCTCGCCGAACGCGTTGATGAAGCCGAAGAAGGTTGCCTGCGTGTTGTCGGTGCCACGGCCAACCGCCCGACCAACGAGTTCGTGATCGAGTACCTGGTCGCCGAAGCCCCGTTCGTTTTTGTCGCCCCGCGGGTCACGGATGGCCTTCAGGGCATCGATTCGCGAACCCAGCGTGCCGTTGCGCAGGCCATCGTTCAGCCGTTCCAGTCGCTGAAAACGGGCATCGTCGGCGGCCTGGAGGAACTCGGGATGGTTGGACAAGGCAGTGCCTTGGTTCCCGGTCAGTGCTCGCGCGCCGGCCAGATACTCCGCCTGCCCGGTGCCGCCGGCAATCTTCGAGGACATGCCGGATGCCAGCCCTGCCCCCAACAGCTCGGCTTCGAACGAAGGGCCGGTGCCCTTTGGATCACGCATCGGCTGGATCTGCCGGCCGTAGGTTTCGCGGGGGTCTGCCTCGCCGAGCTTGTAGCCTTCCGCGCTCGCCAACTCGGTCGCGTCCAAGGCCTGCGACCAACCCGGCTGGTTGGCTTTCTTCTCAGGGGCATCCGCGCCGTACAGACGATGGCCGACGCCATGCTCGTCATAGAAGGTATCCGCGTCGTACCACTCATTTCTGTTAGGCATGAAAAAACCCCGTGTTAGATGCTGGTCAGTATATCACCGGCACACGGGGTTTAATCGCATTGCGTTTACCTTGGCATAGTACGCCCCAGCGACATGGCCGAGCTTTCGCCAAGCTCGCGTTGCTGCACTGCGTTGATAGCCCACTGGTGCCGCTGATCGTCCGTCATCACCTGCCCGTTGGCCCCGCTGCTCATCGCCGGGTCATTGACCAGCTTGGAGTACAGCTCCAGGTCGTCGATCTTCGAGGCGGCATCGGCGAAACGTGCCAGCCCGGTGGACTGCCCGTTATTAGCCATGGTCTGCAAGGTCGACATCAACGCCGCCTGCGCTCGCGGATCGCTGGCCACCCGAGCCTTGATCTCCGGCGGCAGGTTACGCAACTGGGCCGTCAAATGGGCCTTGGTGACCGGCATGTCCGTCTTGCCGGTCTTGGAATTCTTGATCTTCGGCAGCTCAACAACGCCGGTTGCGTCTTTCTCGAATGCGTCCCACGCCTTTTGGCTGGCCTCCTGGGCTTTCACCTGCGCGGCCGGCGCACCAGCCGCGTTGCTCAGGTACTGCGCACCGGACTGGGTACTACGCGACCGCTCGATCGCATCGGCTTGCGCGCCGAACATGGCGTTGCCGCGTGCCTGATAGCCCGGTTTGACCGACGCTGTGGCACGCATCTTCTCGTGTAGGCCGCCGGGACCGTCCAGCCCTTGGCTCAGGGATTTGATCTCCTTATCCAACCGCTGTGCTTCTTTCTGATCCGCCAACGAAACCCCGCCTTGGGCACCGCCGAGGCTGGCATTGGGCGTCGTCAGCCAGTCGCCAAATGACTGCTCTTTGGGTGCTTGGGTATCGAGCCCGGCGGTCAATGCTTCGCGTTGGGTTTTCAGTTCGGTGAGACGGGCTTCGGATTTGCTCAGCTCATTGCTGAGCGCCGCAACGTCCGCATCGGTGCCTTTGGCGGCACGAACACCGCTGTCGACATAGCCGCGGGTGTCGGTGGCCGCCTTTTCGGTCTGCGTTTTGGCCAGGAAATCAGCCTGGCGTTCGGAGATCAGGTGTGGATTCAACAGGGCCAAGGCCGCGTTGTCGAAGCTGATAGCCGTGACATCGGTGTCTTTCGCCGAGCCGTTCGCCGTCGCCGGTGCACCGCCAGCTTTGATCGGCTGGCCTTCCATGTCATGGCCGTCAACCAACGGAACAAGGCCCTTCGGCGTGGCTACCGCACGCACGTCGGTGTAGTTGCCTTTGCCGTACCGCTCAGGCGCCAGATAGGCCAGCAACTTACCGGCATCCTTGTCCAGCCCAGAGTCGCGCAGACGCTGGTTGATCTCCTCGGGAGTGCCCCGCAGTTGCCCATCTGGACTGTACATGGCAGTCATGACTGCTTGCTGGGTACGCTGCATCTGTGCGGCCAACTTCGAGTCTTTGTAGGTTTCTTCAGAAATATTGATCCGGCGAGTGTCGTTGGCTACCGATGCCGCCTGATTGGCGAGCGCGCCACGCTGGTAGCGATCCCGTGAGGCCAGTTCATTTTTAGCCTGCGTCGAATTGACATCGAACTGACGTTGGTTCTCCCCCAGCGTTGCGTTGTACTGGCGTTTTTCCTCACCAAATTTGTCTTGGTTAAACGAGTACATGCTGTCCCACTGGCTGTCTGCCTTGGCGTCACGCTCGCGCTGGTAATCTTCCTGCCGGCGGGCACGCTTCTCGCCCTCCACGGTTTTGTAGAGGTCGAGCCCCGACTGAACACCTTGGTTCAGCCCGGCGAGCAACCCACTTAACGAATCAGACATGTCGTACCCCTAATCACATCATCATGGCGGCAATTGCCGCCGTGGCAGCCAGGGACGCGCCCGCCTGCATGTTGTTGTTCTTCGTCGTGGCCTTCTGCTGCGTGTACACGCTCTGGTTCGCCGTATCCGCGCTGGTTCGCGCACTTTCCAGTCCGGAAGCCGAACTGTAGGTGCCCAGTGCCTGCTTGCGGATCGTGCCACCGACGTTCATCAAACCCGCCAAGGTCTGGGTACGGTTGTCCCGGTCCGTCACGATGGCGTTGTTGCCCGCCGACAGCTGAGACAGCGAGCCCGACAACGCATTCTGGCGAGCTTCGCCTGCCGCCTGATCAGGTGTGGTCGTGGTGCCATAGCGCTCGCGCATTCGTGACAACGAAGCTCGTGCGGACACCGCATCCGTCCCCGCGCGATCCATGGCCTGGCCAACGGTCGAATCACTCAGCGAGGCAATCGTGGTCTGTTCCAACGGGCGAAACTGCTGGAGGTAGCGGTCGAACTCCTCTTTGGAGATCGTCGCCAGCTCGTCGGCAAGGGGTGTGGTACTCATGGGCTACTCCTTACCGAAACATGGGTTGGACGCGGCTGGCCAGGAACCGCTGCGTGTTGTTCAAGCTGGCCGGAGACTGCTGCGTGTTGCCAGCAGGCGACTGCTGTGGAGTAGTGGTCACCGGAGTTGCGCCGCCTTTCGACATCCCGTAATACGTCAGTCCTGCTCCCGCCAAGGTGCCCGCAGCACCGGCATACGCCGCCTGATTGCTCAACTCGGCCTCTTGCTTCGTCATCTGCGTGCGGACGGTGTCAATCGCTGCACTGGTTTGGCTGCGCGCGGCGGTGGACAAGCTGGTGCCCGCATCCGCGGTGACCCCAAGACCCACACCAAGCGCACTCAGGCGTCCGTCATCGCGGGTGCGCACCGCTTTGGCCGTTGCATCGTTGCGCGCCGAAGCCACCGCGCCGCCAATCGCGGCCGTGTCCACCGGGGCAGAACTCAGGGCCATACGCTGGAGGCCTGGAGTGGCTTCACGCATACCGGCACTGCCCGCCTGCGCGGACAGTCGGGACGAATAATCACGGCCTGCTTCGTCGGCAAACTGGCCTTCAAGCGGCGCGTACGTCGAGCGGTAGTAGTTGATCTGGTCCTTGGCCAACGCCGTCTGGATTTTTTCCCCTTCAGACACCTCAACGGCATCGGGTTTATCGGGTTCGCTGCTCATGACCGGACCTCTTTGGTGAACTTGAACTCGGCTAATTCATAGCCGAGCATGGGGGCCAGTCGGAGCCAGCCACGGCGTTGGGTGCCGAAGGTCAGGCGGGTACAGCCCCGCTCGCCAGCTTGCAGTTCGCACTCGGCCAGCCCACGCTGCAAGGTGTCGCGGGCAGCTCCGGGGCGCACATAGGCATGCCATACGTGCAGGGCATCACCGTTGACTTTGGTGGTGAACAGTCCCACCAGTTGCTGGTCCTCGACCATGACCGTCATCTGGGCATCGCCGCGCATCAAGGTGCCGTAAATATCCGGGGCGAAGTGCAAACGACCCTCGCGGGCCGTCAGTCGTTCGCAGGCTTCTTCCAGGAGCCAGTAATGCTCACGCAGCGCCTCGGCGCTGGTGACTTTTGCCACCTCCATCAGATCCCCCCATAACGTACTTTGCGCACCACCGGCGATTGCTGGGCCTTCGAGGTGCGCATCGCCTGGGCTTTTTCTGCGTTGGCCATGCTGGAATACACCGAGGCCAGTTGCAGGTCGCCCCACGACACATTAGGCATGGCCAGCAATACCGCCTGCGCACCAAACAAAATGCCGTTGCGGTGCATGGCGAACAGCTCGTCCGGCAGTTCAGTCAGTTCATTACCCGGGGCCACGGCGACGTGCATCACCAGGCCGTTGCGCAGGTAGGTTTCAGTCGGGATCACATCGAGCTGGGCAACCGCCGAAGCACCAAGAATCGCATAGCCACGTGGGGTGCCAGTGCCATCAGTGATGTTGCGCTCGCTGATCGCTTCCAGCACCTTGCCGTCCAGTCGCGCCCAGAAGGTGCGGACAGGGAACGTACCTGCCGGGTATTCCAGCTCCACGTCGCGTTGGCCCTTGATCACCGGGGCCGGGTCGAGGGTCACTCGCCACGACTCGCTGTCGCGGTAGAACTCGGTGGCAGAGACGCGCAGTGCGCGCTCCACCAGAGTTTCCGGGCAACCCGGCGCCGCGATGAGGGTTTCGGCCAGTAGGCTTTCGAGGTAATTCATGCCTTGGCCCGCACGTTCGGATTGACCACCGCTTCGTTCTGCGCCTTGGCGGCCAGCGAACCGGCAAACAAGGTGTAATGCGCGCTACTGCGTTCGCCGTTGCCGGCAAAATCGGCATCTTTCGAGTACGCCCGGAACAGCACGTAATCGAGCAGGACGTTGGAATAGATGTCCGGGATGGAGATTGCCTGGCGATACGACGTCAGCACGTTCGGGTCACCCACGGCCACGACATCCGCCGGCGCACGGGAGATCACTGCCTCGATGGCACCGGTGCCGTCGTTACCTGGGAAAACATAGAAATTGGTCGGGTCCACGTCATCGAAACAGAAGTGCTTGACCTCTTTGGCGTAAGTAAACACCGACGGGTCATGCCACGACGGGTGCTGCGAATCGAGGACCTCACGGTCCACTACCCGAGCCGCCCGGGTACCCACACGAGGCGTGGTGACTGGGGTTTTCAGGTTGCGCATCACCCGCAGCAGCGCCAAGCCACCGGCACCAATACTCTGGAGCGTGCCTTGTGTGAGGGTCAGTGCCACGTTGACGGCGGTTGCGCTCGGCTTATAGATCGCCACTTCGCGCTGGCCGTCATTCAGCCACTGGAGCATTTCACTGAACGGCCAACGAACGCCCGTGGTGTCCTGCACAATCGTCTGTGCTCGGGTGATGATGTCGCTGGCCAGAATAGTCATGCTTAGACCTCAGGTTCTGCTTGGATCAATGCCCAAGCTTCGTCGCGCAGGGCTTCGGTCACGCCTTTGCCGGCTTTGCCGCGCAACGGGGTCAGTTTCGGCTCGCCGGTCACCGCGAACAGTTTCGCGTCACCTTCGACCATCAATTCTTTGATTGCAGCGACCACCAGCTCAAGCGCCGGGGCTTCCACAAGTTCTTTAACGAGCTCTTTCACCGGCTCTTTGGCAGCGCCGGTTTCGGCAGCTTCGTCATACAGGCGAGCGCCACGGGTCAAAGCAGGGCCGATCAGCGACTCTCGGATCGGTCGCGGGACACCGGGCTGGAACAGTGCGGAAACGCCGTTGTTGGCAATCACCATCTGCTCATCGGAAACGTAAAGGTCCATCTGTTTCTCCTAAAAAGGAGTGGTCCCGAAGGACCACCCAAACCCCGTTTCGTTAGTTGTAGAAGGACAGCGCGGTGTCCAGCGTGATGACGCCGAAGTCTTCCTTGGAAGTCGGGCTGGACAGGTTGCCCTTGAACTGTGGCTTCAGGAAGCCAACCATCTTGGCGATCGAGACACCGTTTTCGGAACCGTAGTCGAAGTCACGTTCGACCCACTCAGCGCTACCAATGTCAGCCATACCCAGTGCCTGAGCACCGCAGAGCATTGCGCGCTGGCCTTTACCGTTACCGGTGACCGCACCGAAGCCTTCACCCGCTGCTGCACCGACGGTGTTGAACACATGGCGGTACTCGGTGACGATCAGGCCATCCACGTTGACCGAATCCACGCCTGCGAACAGCGGGTTACTGTCACCGCGCACGCCGGCATTACGGATGTTGGCCAGGAAGTCCGGGTCGAGGCGCAAGTCGGCCATGCCCTGAGGCGTGACGAAGACCTGGTAGGTTTCAGAGCCGCCGGCACCTTTCAGTGGGCGGATGTAGTTGTCCTTGGCCAGCGCTTTCAGGCGAACCAGAGCGGCGTAGTCCATCGGGACCAGCGAGCCGTCGGCCGCGTCAAAACCGGTACCGGAAGTGATACCCGAGGACTTAAGGTGGTAGCCGCGACGCGCAGATGGCGCAACGGTGCCTGCATCGGGTGCAAACTCCAGGTCGTTGAAGTTCTTGCCTGCGGCCAGAACCGGGCGCTTGGAACCGTTGGTGTTCAGGGTGTACGGCATGGAAGCCAGCGACAGGAACGCCAGTTGGTCCATACGATCGGAGAGCCAGTAGCCCAGTGCGTCTTTGGAAGCGTTACGGAAGTTGACGATCGAACGTTGATCCGCCATGCGACCTTCAAGACGGTTTGCGTTACGCATCTGGTCGAAGGTGATCACGGTGTCGTAGCTGTTCAGCGCTTCTTCGTTGTCTTCCAGACGGGCGTCACCGACCACACCGTCACCGGTCATGTCAGCGAGCAGGGTCATCACGGCGCGGACGCCTTTTTTGCTCTTGGTGAGCTCAGTGATGTGCTGGATCAGTGCGTTCGGGCCGGTGCCCATATAGCGGGAAATGAAAGCGTTGTTGCGAGCGTGGTGCCAGAAGGCCATACCCCACGCGGTGTATTGTTCGTCGGTCAGGGCCGCGAAATTGGTCTTAGCCATGGTGGCTGTGTCCCCTTATTCGCCGCACCTCGGGCGCGGCTAGTCGAATGGTGTGTTCATCGATTGCCTTGCCCCGTGTCGTGGGAGCGCCGAAGGTAAAACCGCTGTTGAAGGGGACGACCCTGTGCTTCATGTCGCAGAAGCGAGCGATGCCCAATTATACGCATTGCGTTTATTTATAGGCAAGGAAAAGTCCTTCGGGCGATGCCATTTTCAAACCCATGCCATACGCGTAAGGTTCATGCGCCCAGCGTAGCCCTGGAAAACCACCTAAGTAAGAAGTGAAATGGAAAATCAGACAGATTCATTAAAAAAGTGCATTTATTGTTGGTATCCGAAGGCCGTTTCGGAAATGACTCTCGAACATGCGATACCGCAATGTCTCGGTGGGGCTCATGCTCCGGACAACTATAAAATTCGAAACGCCTGCAAGCAATGCAACAGTAATTTGGGTCTGTTTGTAGATGCCAGCTTTGAAAAATCGTGGATAACATCGCTGGCGCTGGCTCAAGCAACACGATTTTTAGCCGAGTCCAACCCTGAGATAATTTCCCCTCTCGTTAGCATGGGGAACGTACAAATTTCCCCGCCAGGCATGATTGACACAGAGCTTTGTGAATGGTGGATGGGGTCGCAAGGCGAGCACGTGATTTTGATACGGCCCGCGGACGAAAATCTCTATTGGTATATGGGTGGCAACCCAAGGACTATGAAAGAAAAATCGGCCAATGCACGGGCGTACTTTTTTCTCATGGACGGCGCCGACCACGGCAAATCACTATCGGAATTCAAAGCATCTTTTCGAGACAGGAAAGTTCGCAAGGTCATGGCTACGACCGTTACTGGTGTAGATGTCACACAGCACGGTTTTACATCGCCTGATGCTAGTGACGCCCTCACGATCGAGTACCTTTGGGCGAATGCGATGTCTGGGGTCGAACTCAACAGTAAGCTTGCAAACCGCCAAGACTTCGACACAAGGTTCATGTGCAAACTCGCGCTAGGGGTTTCTTATGCATTGTTTGGAGACAGGGTTTTTGACAGCCCTCATGCAAGGGAATTGAAAGAAGGCATGTGGTACAGAGGTGAGGGAGAACCGCCAGCAATAAGCGGGGCGCGCCCGTATAATTCTGAACCGGAACCAATGCTGTCAGAGTTTCTCTGCGAACCAGGTGCTGTATCCGTAGTGGTAATGCCAAACTATGACAAGCTATCGCTAAACCTGTGCATACATCAGAAGCACTTTTGGAGCATCGAAATGGCTCCAATGGCGGAGCTAACCGACGCCGACAAGGCCAAAATCGGGGAAGGCAAGGTGATAACACTCTTCAAGTCCTTGAACAAGGGACAAGAATACGCAATTGAAGACTACATGCTAGCGCGAGTAACCGCGCGGCGAGGCTAAGTAAAAAGCCCCTGAAAAAGGGGCTTTTTATGGATTCACGTGATGATTTGCCAATCATCCGCCAGCATATCGGTTTGCGAGGCTAGCCAACCGGGCAGCATTGCTCGACGCCCTTCGGCATTCGTTGTCCACATATCGATATGGGGCAGGATCTCGCACGATTCCATGTTCAGCGCAGTATGGTAGGGACTGCCATCACGAAGCTGTGCTTCGCGTGTTCCTGGAATCAGTACTAACCACATACCTTTGCCATTCCATCCGGCGCGGGCCACTTTGGCACCGGATTTCAGGGCCTCGATGGCCAGGCCGAACGGCAGGCCTTCGGTGTCGCGGTAGGATTTGTCGAACACGTCCGCCGGTGACCAGCTGATGTAGCCGTCATGGCCCGGGTGGTTGCTCTGGCCGCCATCGAGGTACTCAACGAGGAAACCCTCGTCGGCGCCGTTCTCATCGGCCGGGAGCTCCCAGCCGCGGTAGTGGTTGTAGTCGATGCGGCTCATGGGCGTGCCGACGACTAGCTTGGTGCCAATATAGGTGCGGCTCATACCGAGTTCCCCAGCATTTTGTCGATGACGGACTGTGGTAGGGCCATGAATTCGTCAGGGCTCAGTTCGTTGATGTTCACTTTGTCGCTGCCCTCGCCGTTGGCCTTGCCGGACAGCACCGGCGGTGCTTTCGTCGCTTTGGCCACTTTGGCAGCGGTTTTGGTCGCCTGAAGGGCCTTTTCACGGTTTGGTACAGGCGTTGGTTCCTTCTCAGCCTGCTGATCCTCCAGGTCGTGCAGCTTGGCCACGGCTTCGGCAGCCTTGCGGGTCGCTTCAACCATCGTGAAGCCACGCTTCATGTAGCTCTTTTGCAGCTCGACCGACTCGCTGCCCAGCTCCTCGTTGAACGACTCATGGTTCTCGTCCAGCTCAGGGAAACGGGCGTACAGCTCCTTGATCGTGGCGCGGAACTCAAGGCGCTCCTCGACCTGCGACGCCAGATCCACCGGTTCGGACTCGACCGGTACTTCGGCGGGCTGTGGGGTCAAGGCGCTGAACACTTCGGCTTGCAGCGCGGCAGCAAGGTCGGTGTCACCACCGATCAGGGCGTTATTCGCCTCGATCATCTTCGCCTTGATCTGCTCGCCGGTCAGTGGCTTCGGACGTGCTGCCTCGGCGGTGCTGCGGCGCAATGCGTTGAGTTCGGTCTCCAGCTCGGCGGCGCGCTGTTCGGCCAAACGCTGCTTGCGAATCGACTGGTCTAGGCGAGACTTTGGGATTTTAGGTTCTTTCGAGCCCTTTTCTTTTGGAGCCGGCGTTGGTTCCGGGTCGGCGTCATCTGCATCGGCGTCGTCAGCTTCGTCGGCTGCTTCGTCACCGTCAGCGGCGTCATCCAGTTCAGCCCCATCAGTACCGTCGCCATCACCGGCATCATCAGCGGCATCACTATCAACGTCTGGAAGATCCGCCACATCCGTTGCATCGCTTTCATCTTCCGTCTCCGAAAAGTCATTACCAAAATCGAGTCCGTCGGGTAGAGCTTCCAGTGAGCTAGGGGCGCCTGTGTATTCGTCCAGGCTTAGTTCACCGCGGGGCATGTGGATTACTCCTGATTTTTACGGGGGGTAGGTTTGGTTTTGTTGTCCCGGGTCGCTTTGTGTTGCGACGACTCCAGCTGGACCTCACCCTGGAAGCGGGTGCGGGCCAAATCAGTGGCAGTGCGCAGCTGCTCGCCCTGCGCGCGGGCCTGATGCGTGAGCTGGGCCAAAGCGATACGGGTTTGCAGTTCTTCGCGCTTGAGGGCGATCTGGGATTCGAGGCGGTCGCGCTCCAGATCCATGGTCGGCGCACGCTCGCCGCCGGCCAGTTGGCTGGCCTTGGCGACGTTGAGTGCGGTGGCGGACTGGAAGTTTTCGGCCTGGGCCATGAGTTTTTGCAGCTCGGCCTGCGTGGTCTGGATCGCCAGCTGCTGCTGCATTTGCATCATCTGCACTTCTTGCTCGGACGGCTCGGCCTGACCCAGCAGTTTCTCCACGGCGTCGGCAATGCTGTCGCGCTCGGCCAGGTTGCTGTGGCGGATGATCACGGTGTCCGGAATGGCGATACCGTTCTCGCGCATACCCATCAGGTCGGCAAACTGTGATTCGTCGAAGTTGTCGCGGTTCGGCAAGGTGGTGATGACCACATCGTAAGCACCGCGGGTCACGTCGTTGACCAGTTGGCCGGCGGCATTCATGGTGTTGATCAGTACCTGCTCATCCGCTTTCTTCGGGTCCTGGTCATAAGTGATGTGGACCACGCGCTCCTCGGTGTAGAAGTCCTGAATGAGCTCCAGAATCTTCTCGGCGACGATGCGACGCGTGAGTTCCATGTTCTTGGTCGGCACCTGGAGCTGCACCGAACCTTGCGCCGTTTGGCGATCGATCGCGACGCCCGATACCGTAGAGGCCACCTGACCGAGCATGCCATTGTTGACGCCGGAGATTTCGCGGATAGAAACCGCTGCCTTCTCGCTGATGCGGTCGAGACCGCTCGGGACTTGGTTGGGCTGGATCTTTTGCGGTGGTTTCGAATTACGGGCATGCACCAGCACGAGGCCGGTTTCGGCACCGCGCTCCTCCAGGTCGTCTTCGGTCATGTTGGTCAGGGTGCCCTCTTCAACCGTCCAGCCGCTGTTGGCCGTGGTGTTGACGATGTGCAGCTCCTGACTACGGGTCTTGTTCAGGTATTCCTGCGGGCTGATCAGGTTACGGACCATGCCGAACGGCTTGCCACGGCGGAAGTACGGGAAAAACGGGACGATGCTGAAGGTACGGTACAACGACCAGTCGTCATACAGCGTCACCGAGTCGGCACTCACGGTCCAGCGCACGCGGCGACCCGGGCGCTTGTGGATCGACAGCTGCATCTTCTCGGCAAACGCGATCATCTTGGCGTCGTCCCAGCCGCTCGGCACTTCGGCCATGTCGCCGGTCGCTGGGTCGACAAACATGCGCTCGTTGACCCATTTGTAATACTGACGTTCGACGACCCGGATCGACTTGATGTCGCGGTTGTCCGCGTCCGAGCCACCATAGGCATACGGCGCACCGGCGCCGTTCTTGCCGCCGAAGGTGGTTTCCTCGAAGCGCACCGAGTCGTAGCGGATGTTGTCGCCGGCACTGGTGGCGCTGCGCAGCTGGTCCGCCTTGTCCTTGCCGTACATGCCCTCGATTTCGTCCAGGCTCAGCCATTCGCTGGTCATCACCTCGGACCAGGTGTTCGGGTCGTATTCTTTGGCGTCCGGATCGAGGACCACCGAGCGCGGGTCTAGAGACCTGATCTTGACCTCGCCCTGCATGTGGTCACTGAAATCCATGCGCACGTCGAAGAAGCCGCGGTCTTGGATCAGGCCGTCCGCCAAGACGCTCATTTCCACGTAGCGGTATCGGTTGGCGTGCATGATCTGCATCGTCAGCTTGTTGAGGGTGAACGCCACCTCACGACTGGCATCGCGGCGTGGTTTGAACGCCACCTGCACTTCGCGGCTGAGCTGATCGCCCAGCGCCGTGTTGATCACGGCCAGGATCATGTTGAAGGTCAAAGCCGGACGGCCCTCGGCCTCCAGCTTCGCCATGGTCTTCTCGTCCCACTGTTTCTCGCCGGTGTAAAAACCGTCGAATTTGTCGGCCTGTACGACGTAGGCAGAGTGCCCATTGTCTCGGGCGCGCACATACCGGGCATGGTTGAGCCGGGCAGCAGAAGCGGGATCTTTGGCGGCGGACACGGGCGGTTGAACCTCATTAATACACGCAATGCGTTTATTCTATCCCATCATGAAGCCAAGTGCGACTTTCGCCCGCCCCCCTTCACCAATTTACCCAGCTTGTCCTTCCAACTCTTCTTCGGCGGCGCTTTGGACTCACGCGGGCGCACCAGCAGCGAGAGCATCTGGCCGATCCAGCTCATGGCATCAACGCCATCGTCGTGCAGGCCGTTGGGGAAGCGCATCATTTCCGCGACCAGTGCTGCCGTGGCGTTGCAATTCTTGCGGAAGAACACCAGACCCTGCTGCATCCTGCCCTGAATCGAGCGGGCGCGGGCGACCTTGTCACGTTTGCCCGGGTTGAGCTCCTCGATATAGAAGCTGGTCAGACGCTCCTCGCGAATACGCGCATCGAGGAACGGCCGCAGGGTCATTTCGATGTGCCCACGCTCCAGGCCGGTGATCGATGGACGCCAGGTTTTGTAGACCTCCAGCACCTTGTCCACCAGTTCCATCGTCCCCCAGTGCCCGCGCTGGATGTCGACCACGTAGGTGTTGTCGTTCTTGTCCACGCCCACGGTGATGCCGACCGAGAAGTCGTTCTGCTCTTTCTGGCCGATCGCAAAGTCCCACGCGGTGTAGAAGTTCAGCTCCGAGTAGGCCGGGATGTCCTGAGGGCCGTACCACTGGAACATGGTTTTCTCGAAGTAGTCACCGTCGTCCGGGGTCGGGTTCTGCTGGTACAGGGCCTGCCAGTCACGCGGGCCGACGGCGCGCTTGATCCGCTCCAGGGCGTCGTTGTCATAGCGCTCGGCGTGCAGCGGGTCGTCCTTCTTGCGAAACAGCTCGTCACTGATGGCCTGCGCCGGGTACTCAACCACCACCCACTCATCGCCCTCGCCTTCGGCCTGCTTTTTCAGCAGTCGGCCAGCCAGATCATCGTCGTGCCAGCGGGTCAGAATCACCAGCACACCACCACCTGGTGCAAGACGGGTGTACGCCGTCGAGGTGTACCAGTCCCAGATCGCTTCACGGTTGGTCGCGGACTCAGCGTCCGTGCGGTTTTTGATGGGGTCATCGATGGTAAGTACGTGCGCCCCCTTACCTGTGATCGGCCCCCCTACACCGGCTGCGGAATAGCCGCCGCCGGCCGTGGTCAGCCATTGCTCGACCGACTGGCTGTCCTTGTTTACCGCGCAGTCCGGGAACACCGCCGTGTACGACGTGTCCTTGACCACATCACGGACTTTGCGTGAAAAGCCGTTGGCCAGGTCCTGACCGTAGGAACAACCGATGATTTCATGATCTGGATAGTTGCCCAGGTGCCAAGCTGGGAACGACCGAGAGCCGATTTCGCTTTTCCCGTGTCGCGGAGGCATAAACACCATCAACCGCGGCGATTGTTTGGCCGCCACTGCCGCGCTGAACCATTCGAGTTTGTCGCACAGGTCTTTATGGACCCAGCCGGCCTCGTATTTGTCGTTGAATCGCAGGATGAACGCCAACAGGTGCTTTTTCGCCAATTCACGGCGAGCTAGCTCCTGTTTGGCCGCCGAAACAGCGTCCATCGCCTCATTGAGCGCAGTTTTTTCGAGCTTGGCCGCCTCGACCCTGCCCAGCGCCTTGGCTTTTTCGCTGCGGATGCGCTGCATTTCACGGCGTTTGGCCCGTAACGGGTCGTCTTTCTGCGCCTCCGCCTGCCCCCGGGGCGCTGCCGCGAGTTGGCGGGCCAAGGCCTCGCCCTGCTGGCAATAAACGCAGGTGCCGGCGGCGTTGAAGAGTGTCGCGGGATGTTCTTTGGAGCATTTGGCGCATTTGCGCAGGATCAGCGGTTTGGACCGGGCATTGATCAAGGGTGAACTTCCTCAAATTCACCGTCGATGGCGCCAGGGGCGAGCTGATCCACTTTCAGCCCGGCAAGTCGGAGCAATTCAGCCACCGGCAGGTCCGCCAACTGGCGAGCCGTCACCGATTTCGGCACCTCAACCACTGGCGCCTCATTCACCCGGTGCAATTTCACCAGTGAGTCCGTGGCCTTGGTCATTTCCGCCGAGGTGCCGGCCATGTGATACGCCTGCATGTACATCGCATGGGCGTCATCGATGCCGAACTTCACTCGCTGGAGCGAACGGCCCATTTCGGCCTCGTATTTCTCCCGGTAGCCGACGATCACCTCGTCTTTGGCCCACAAAAGGCCTGTGTTGTAGCTGCATCCGGCCTGTTCACTGGCCCCGCGCACTGGCAGTCCGCCCACCAAGGCGGCGACAAACATCTTCTGCTGACTGGTAATTCGCGGTAGGTCGAGCGCCCCCGTGCGCTCATCCGCGTCGATCGATGCAACTTGGGCATCGAGGTCCATCAAGGGGCGTGTCATGGCAGTTCCGGGATAGAGAGATACTGCAATTATACGCAATGCGATTATTTAATCACAAAAAGAAGCCCCGTTAAGGGCTCAGTAGTCGTGGTGGTCGTGATAGTCGGCGTCGTAGCCGCTGTAGTCGTAGTACTCGACCCCGCCTTTGCCATCCCCGTAGGTCTCTTGGAACTGAAGCTCGCCGTTGCCCATGTTGTAGATGCCCAGGGTCTTTTGGTCAGGGCCAGGGGTCATGTCTTCCATCGACGGCAGCGGTGTGTAAGTCGCCATCTGAGGCATCGGGGCGTATTCGATCGCCCTCGGAGTTGGTAGTCCCACCGTCATGGGAATGGGGCCTGCGGCGTTCGCCAGCGGAGCCAGGGCCAGTGCGGCGAGCAGTGCGATCCTATTCATACGGCCTCCTAATGAGCGCGCTTCAAGCTTTCAGCTATGTCGAATTCGACGCCATCGGGCGAATCGACATCCTCCAGACCTAGTTGGTCACGGAGCCAGGTTTCTCTGTCGACGCCATCAGGCGCCCGTTCGAGTAACTCGTCAATGCGCTTTTGCGCCCTCTCCCTGCGTTCCTTCATCGACGTCATAGCTCGCGCACCTAGCTCCTGAATTTTATAGAAATTTTTTCCTTTCGCTTTTTAGCGAGTGGCGCTTTGCCATGCGCGAAAGGTAGCGGGACAAAAGCCCAATGGCAAGTGACACAGGTCGAGGGTGGCAGGGGGGTATGGGGGGCTCGCGGTCAGGGACTCCCAAAGGGATTCGGTTTTCTGTTCCGGCCGACTCCAGTTTCAAACCCAAGGAACCTTGTTTAACCCCCCACCGGGGGGCTTCGGAGACGTACCCATGATCGACTACATCCTCGCTCTCATCAGCACCGTCATCAGCTTCAACGCTGAGTACAACGCAACGCACCTGCTACCCCTGTCGATGGCCCTGTTCATGGCATTCATCTTCATGGTGCTCATGCCATTCATGATGTACGTGATGCGGGAGACACCAGAGCAGACCATCGAGCGTGTCACGCCCATCGTTGGTATCTACGACAACGCCTTGGCATTGGCTGCACGGCAGCATGCGGCAGGCAACTACGCACAGGCACGGTATGAGGCACGGGTGGCTGAACTGCACGCCATGCGTCAACCGTTCCTCGATGAGCTCGCTGTTGCCCAGGCCGCAGTCGCTGCCAAAGGGGCCAAACAATGAGCCTTGAAGCCCTGCTGTTCCAGGTGCTCTGCATCTTGACTACATGCGCCTTCGTCCTTGCATGGATCGAACGCGCACGCAATAAAAAGCCCACTCACGGTTGCACCCGTGAGCAGGCCACTCGCAATAACCCAATCCGCTAAGAAAAGGAAACTACACCATGAAAACTATCACCATCAAAGACATCGTTGCAACCGCTCGTGGCACCGAGATCCTGCTACCGCTGCTCAATGGCGAAACCAGCATCACTGAGTGGGCGCAGTCCATTGCACTGGACAGCGTGACCACCAAGAACGGTCGCGAAATCAGCGCTGCCCGTTCGGCACTCAACGGTGCTCAGTTCGCTATGACCAACGTGGCGATGGCGCTGCGATCAGCCACTGAGCTGGGCAAGGTGCCGTACACCCGCGCGGTGCAGGAGACCAACCGTATCTACAACATGCTCGATGGTCTGCGCAGTGCGTTCGCCGGCGTGCGTAACGAGGCGCACCGTGAGCTGACCGTGGCCGAGGTCACCCTGGCCGTTAAGGACGGTGTGTTCGACGAGCTGCAATCGACCAGCGATGCCTATACCCGCGAGGAGCTGGAGGAGCTGGCCCGCGAAGGCAGTCTGTCGTGGGAATCGATCGACGAGATCATGGACATGCAGGAGGCCAAGCAGGCCACCGGGCAGGCCGACATGATGGACAGTGACGGTAGCTGGTCGGAGAGCGAGGGCGAGTTCCGCACCTCAGTGCACACTGCGAGCCAGCTGTGGGACATGGAGCTGGTCGACATCAAGTACAGCGAATCCAGCGCCGCCAGCGTAGCCCTGATCGGGATGCAATGGCCGGTCAACAACCCACTGTGGGATGCCCTGCTCGACCGCCTCGCCGATAGCTGGGAAGCCGGCATCGAGTACGCCGATGACAAGGAGGCCGCGGCCAAGAAAGTCGAGCGTCGTGAAGCGGTGATCGAGGACCTGCACGCCAAGCCGATGATGGCTCGCTGGGTCATCAACCACGTCACCCGTCGCGTGTTCCGTGACCAAGCGATGCTGGCCATCCGTGCCGAAGAGATCAGCGATCGCCTCGCGCACCTGGAGCGCCAGGCCATGAACGAAGAACGCTACGGTGTGCCCGCCAGCCTGACCCGCATGGGTACCGGTGAAGAAAGCGAGTACGACCGCAAGTCGTTCCTCTACTACGCCGAGCTGCTGGAAGCGGAGGCCGCCGGCAAAGCCATCCACGACACACAGATCGAGCGCGAGCGCAGCTGGGCCACCGCTCAGTTGGAAACCATCGAGTCCCTGCTGCACGGGTTGAAGTCGCTGTACACCGAGCTGCGGATGATGGACCTGGAGCTGTTCAAGCTGTGGGAGCTGTTCGCCACCGACACCATGCCGGCTCAGCCGCCGGTGTACTGGAACAAGCAAGGGCCGATCTTCGACGAAGCTGATGCCCTCGCTGCCATCCGTGTCGAGGCCGCCATGGCCAAGCAACGTATGCGTGAAGCTGAAGGTGATGCGCTGGTCAAAGCAGCTGCCTTGGTCGAGGCCATGTTGGGCCTGTAAGACCAAGTAAATTCAAACCACATCAGCCCGGGGCATTTGCCCCGGGCACTATGGAGAACTAGCCATGAAAATGTCCGAACGTCGCGCTGCCTCGGCACTGCGCATCAAAGCCCTCGCCACTCAGGTTGAGGCCCCTGCCACTGCACCAAAACCACGCCTGCGTGTGTACATGGGCGGGCTGGTCACTGCCCTCGCCATGAAGATCGCCATGGGCTTGGAAACAGCCGCCGTCACCCTCGCCCGCTGGACCGAGTCCAAGGCTGAGCAACACAGCAACGGTAGCGCCTGCCCGCATTGCTCGGGCACCGGGCGCTACCGTTTCCACACTGACAGCACGCGCAACGAGCGTTGCTTTCGCTGCAACGGCAAAGGCACTTTGGATCTCAAGGACCTGGGCTTCCTGAATAAACGCCTGAGCGGCGCCGGGCCGGTGTGCTGGGTCGTCACGGCCTGATTAACCCCGCCGAATAACCTCTGAAAGCTGCGTCTGCGGCTACCCCTGCGTCCGCGACCGCTTCTGCGTCTGCGTCGTGGTGTGGGTGTTGGGTCTTCAAAGAGCTATCAGTCGTGAGTGGTCGTGTGTGGTCGGACCAATGACGAGTGATTGCACGCTGTGAGGTGTCGAAGGTCGAAGGTCAATCGACACAGGTCAAGGGCACTGAGCAAAAGCCCTAAGTCGGCCGTTACTGGACACGAGCCGAGGTGGGTGGGAAAGTTACTCGCAATGCGATTCAAAGGAGGATTTATGCGCTTCAACGACATTCGCTGGGAGCACTTGGCGGCAATACACAAGGCATTGCGCCATGGGGCCAGTGTCCCGGATGCCTTGACCGAGGTCGGGCTGACCCCGGCGCTGTGGCGCAGGTTGCGCGGCGATTGGCACGCGACGTGTGCTCACCTGGCATCGGTCGATCCTACCGGGCACCCGGTCGAGGTGGCCGACATCGACGTGCTGATCAGCGAGCGACGTGGGTTGGGTGGCCGCCTGCCCGGCTCCCTGGACCTGCGACCTCGTGCCCCTCGTCACACCAAAGGGCGGCCTTTGCCCACGCTCCAGGTCCAAGACAGCTCGTTCTGTGTCGAAGGTGGGGTGTTCTACATCGAGGACGAGGGCTAGCCGTCGGGGTAAAAAGTCGCATGGCGAGTGACGAAGGGCGGTCGGCAGGGGGTTTTGTCCCGATCTTTAAACGCTGTCCCAATCTTGTTTTTCGACCAAATCGGCTACAGGCCACGTAATCCGTGGCTTCCAGCCATTTTAAGGCGCTGTCCCGATCTTGAGTTCCGCTCTGCACCTATAAAATGATTTGTTAATGTTTTGTGATTATTTGCGCCCTAAACCACGGGCTCGGTAGGCGGTAGCACCCTGTGCCCTATTGCATGCTACAAATACACAAATCATTTTATAAACTCTGACCCCCCCTAAAAAGAACGGGACAACGGGACAAGAAAGCTACAAGCCATGGAACACGCGGCCTCCAGCTGTCCCGATCTTCAAAACGGTTCACCTCAAGATCGGGACACCCCCCAAAGTACGGGACAACTGTCCCGATCTTAAGGTTATTGGAAGCCAGTCGAGGATCATTTGCCCTCCGATCCAGTAAGGAAGTCCTACCATGACTCGCATCAACATCACTACCCCACACGCCCGCTTCTATCTCAATTATCCATCCGACGGAAGCATCGGTCCCATCACCGAATGGCTCGACCGCTATGTGTCCTCGCACCCGATGCACAGCGTCTTCGCGTGCGTTGGAGAGGGCATCTATTTCGAAGAAGGCCCCGAGGGCATCACCCCAGGTATCTGGACGCATACTCCATTGCCCCTCGGCATGGACATTCTGGCAACCCAAGAGCGCTTTGAAAATCGGGCCATGATACTGCTCAGCAAGGAAAATGGCGCCGTGGACCTCGCGAAAGACCCGAGTGATGGACGCTACTTTTCCGCTGCTATGAATGCCGCGTGGATAATGTACGTCGACCTGGATGTTGAACACTTCATCCGTCGCTAACACGCTCTGCATCCGCCCGGTTACTCACTAGGCGGCTCCACGCAAAATAAAACACGCATTGCGTATTAATCGCTGTGCGAGTACGATCGCCTCCGCTTCAAACTCAAGGAATCGACGAATGCAATCACAGACCCTGATTAACCTGACCCCTCACCCGCTTGTCCTGCTGTGTGTCACCGGCACGCAGCGCGTGCACCAGTCCGGCAACATCGCTCGCGTGCGCCACGAACAGGTGGCCCTCGACCCGGTCGGCGGCATCCCCGTCTACACCACCGCGTACAAGGAAATTGAAGGCCTGCCCGAGCCCCAGGACGGTGTGACCTTCATCGTCAGCTCCCTGATCCAGCACGCCCTCAAGCAGCAAGGCATTGAGCGCCCCGATGTGCTTTCCCCTGGCACCGGCCCAAACGACTCCGCGGTGAAAGAAAACAACCGCATCGTCGCCGTCACTCGCTTGGTGAAGATTCAATGAGCCTGCCCCCGATCTACATCGCTTATGACCTGATGACCCGTCAGTTCTATCACGACGACGGCGGTGACAGCCGCGACAGTGAACGCCTGCTGATCGCCAGCACCGACCTCGACCTGCTGCGCAGCACGATCAACGCGCACTATGCCGAGCCTGATCGGGTCCGCAGCCACTACGGCACCACGTTGTTCATCCCCACCGGCAAGATGAAATCCAATCGCTGGTCTGGAAGCGGCGGCGGCTGTATGGCCAGCGGCCACATCGAGATCCGCAAACTCAACCAACTGGCGTTCGCATCATGACCCTCGTCACTCGGCCGACCGCCGAGCTCGAAGGCCCCGCGCTGGATTGGGCAGTGGCCAGAGTCGAGGGGCATTCATTGCCACCGTTCCCGGGCCGATCCGGCATCAAACAGTGCTGGATCAACGTAGGCCCAGCGACTCACGACGTGTTTGCCCCGTCCACCGACTGGCAGCAAGGTGGTCCGCTGATCGAGAAACACAACCTGACCATCGAACGCCCGATCGAGATGCGCGGTTGTGCAGTGACCGGCTTCCACGACTGGCGCGCGGACCACCCGAAGAACTTCGGCGGGCTAATTCGCTACTCCGGTAGGGGGAAAACCGCATTGATCGCCGCCTGTCGCGCCATCGTTGCCAGCAAGCTGGGCGACACGGTGCAGGTGCCAGAGGAGTTGCTCACGTGCGCGTGATCATCACCCTTGATCGCTACGACGGCGCCCAAGGCAAGCAGCTCACCCTCGACCTCGCCGAGATCAGCCTAAACCAACTGACTTTCTACCTCATGGAAGCCAGCGTGTGCGGCGTGACCATCACCAAGGACAAACCGCTCGCTACGGTGTGCGAACGGCTCATGAAAGAGGACACCAAGTAAATGAATTTCTCCACCCAGCTCCAGGACATCCGTCAATCGGCCGAGGCCATTGGCCAACGCATCACCGCCTTGCAAGCCCGGGGCGAGCTCGATCGTCGCGGCTCGATGAACCCGAACGAACCGCTGCGCCACCACAAACGCGGGCCACTGCTTGCGATCAAGCCGCACGCGTATCGCTTCAGCTTCAGCACCACCCCAACCAGCAACAGCACGGATCGGCCGGTGTACGCCTGCAAGATCATGGGCGGGCTCAATGAGCTCGATGCCGAAACACACCTGCGCCAGTTCTTGCGCACCCAGGGCCTGCACCTGCGATCGATCCTCGCCACGGAGAAATTGCGATGAACGAAAGCAGACAACAACAGCTCCTCGCCAGCCAATCCGGTTTGGCCCGCAAGGTGTATGAGGCGGTACCGATCCAGGCCTGTTGGAGCGAGACCACCATCCTCAACGCTGCACGCCTGACCGGGGTAAACACCGCCCCGCATGTCATTCGTGCCTGCCTGCGCGACATGAAAGACAGCGGCCTGATCCGTGAACCCACTCGCGGCGAGTTCCAGCGTGAAACGGTCACCATCAAAGCACCCAAGCCTACTAAGCCAATATTGAGCAAACCTGCTATGACCACCAAGCAACCTGAAACCGTGAAATCTCCAGTCTCGCCCATCGATCTGCTGTCCGAGGTCTCCACTGAGTTGGCCAGCATCGGTACCGAGTTCCTCCTGCGCATGCAGCTGCTGTCCACCCGCGTCGACGAGTTGGCCCTGTCGATCGAAGCGCAGCGCGAGACCGATGCCACCGCCATGGCCAAGGCGCACCAGCTCCAGGCCTTGCTCAAAGAGTTCGCAGCGTGATCAACGTCGACACCGTAATCACGCTGCTGGTGATTCTGGTGATCGCCATACTGTTTCCGCCCCCGAGACCTCGGCCATGAAGACCGCCCTGTTCACCCTGTTCATCCACTACTGCGTCAACCAGCAGTGCGAAACAAAGCCGCTCAGCAATGCCTGGGAAACGATCGAAGAATGCCAGGCGCAGATCCCGATCTACTACGCCATGGTGCCCGGCGATTACCTGATGGAGTGCAAGTAATGCAGACCCTGAAACCCGAGCTGCTGGCCATCGTCGACACCATGTCGGCCCACCTCGCCCAGCAACGCGCCCGTGCCTACGCCGATGGCTGCAAGTACCGCGACAACGACGGCCGCATGTGCGCCGTGGGTTGTCTGATCCCCGACGAGCTCTACGCCCGAGAGATCGAGGGCGGCATCACCACCATGTTCCACAGCGTCGACATGGAGTACGCCTCCACTCACCGCCCCCCGGTGGTATCCCATCTGTGCAGCCTTGCGCCGTCCCTTGAAAGGAACTCGCTGAAGCTTTTCCTCGACCGTACGCAGATTTTTCACGACGAAGATCACGGCATCGATAAGAACAGTTACGTCGGCATCCTCAACGCTGCGCCACCCGACATCAGCAACGATGACCTCGCCGCTGTGATCAAGACCGAGTTGGTCCGCCGCCTGAGCACCAGTCCACTCGACACGTGGCTGGAATAACACGCATTGCAATTATTTCCACCCACAAGGAACGCGCACCATGGCCACTGAAACAACTGAAATCGCCCTCGACAAACGCCCGATGAAAGTCGTGTTGGTCACCTTCGACAACCCGGAGAAATCCTACAACTACTGGGCGCCGGCTGACGCCAGGACCGGCGACTACGCAGTGGTCCCATCGGTGTCGCAGATCATCCAGAACCGCAACATGCCGTTCACCATCGGCCAGATCGTCCAGGACGAGGTGATCGACACCAGCAAAGCGACCAAGGCAATCCTCGGCACCTTCAACGAGGACTTCTCCAAGCATGTGCAGGCTCGCATCGAGCACATGCAGCGGGTCAAGGCCAAGCTCGCGGTGAAGAAAAAGCAGTACGAAGACGCCGCCTTCTACGAGCTGCTCGCCAAGACCGACCCGGAAGCCGCGGCGCTGCTCGACGAGCTCAAGAGCTTCAACCTGTAACACCCCCCAACCGCTGCACTTAACTGAGTACATCGCTATGTCTAAAGCTCAAGTCAATCCGCTCCAGGCCATCGTCAACGCTGCCGCTGTCAAGGTCGCCGAAGCGCAGTACCGTTTGGCCAACCTGTTCACGCCCTACTCCTTCGACCCGGAGCGCGTGGATTTCGACCGCGTCGGCGCTTTCCTCGGCAACGTCAACGCTGCGTTCCCACAGCCAAGCGAAGCGGTGAAATTGTCCCTCGATCGCACCGCCGCGACGCTGGTGGAACAGCAGGCGATCCTCGCTGCGTTCAAGGCCCAGGGCACCGAGCCGACGCTGAGCGCCGACGAGTTGTTCGACGCCGCCCGCAACAGCATCGCTGGCAACCGCCTGCAACGCGCTGCCTGACGGTTGAACCACGCCCGCAGTTACACGCACTGCGTGTAACTGCGCCTTTCAAGGAGAAGACCGATGCACCAAGTAACCGAAACCACGATCCAGGATTTGATTGACCGCGGTGTGGCCTTCGCCCACACCGCTTATGAGGTGGCACGCAAGTTCACCAAGTTCAACTACATCGACCTTGATACTCCGATCGGCGACGACCACCAACGCAACCGAGTCGACCCGCTGTATCCGGTAGCCATCACGCTGTACAACCGCACCGCAGGTGGCACCATCATGTCGCTAGTCGACAAGGACGGTAATCCAGCGAAGGCCAGCACTCACGTCGAAGCGCCTTACAACTACTCGACCTACAGCGACTACCTCATCCTGCGCGTGCCGCTGTTCATGCTGACCTTCGCCGGCGGAGTCAGGGATCTGATGTCACTGATCGAAGACCCGGCGAACGGCAACCAGACGTGTTCGTACACCCGCGCCGCGATAAACGAGCTGCCAGGTATGCCCGAAACCATGCGCGACTTTAGCGACTGCTCCTGGTTCCAGAGCACGGCACAGAGCGCCACCGCGGGCGACCACCTCATCCCAGAACTGCGCATCACGCCCGGGGCCTTTCATTGCTTTGCGCACGCCCACCCATACCCGGAATATTTCCGCGCTGATCGCCCTTTGTGGCAGGTACGTGAAGAAGCGCGCATCCGCTATAGCGCCTACGACCAGCTGCCAGCCCCGGTACTGGATGCACTCGACCCGGAAAAGATCCAGCACTTGTATCCGCACCTGCCGACCAAACCGGGCAACGCGGGGCTGATCGCCTACACCCAGAACGCCACCGCCGGGGTCATGGATCGTCAGGCGGTGATGCGTGCCGGCCGCTTCATTCGCCAGTTCGCCAAAGAAGGCACCAGCGACGAAGCCGTCAAGCAACTGACCGCACACGCCGCCTCGCACCTGGGCAGTCAGTACAAGCACAGCTGCGAACGCGAGGACTACAAGCGCGTGTACATCAGTGGCCCGAGCAGTTGCATGTCCTACGACGAAACCGGCAAGAGCTTCGGCAAATTGATGGTCAATGGCGAATTCGTGCACCCGACCGAGGTGTACGCGCACCCAGAGAACGACCTGGAACTGGTGTGGATGGAGGTCAACGAGAACATCGTGGCCCGCACCATCGTTAACAAAGAGCGCATGCAGTATCCGCGTATCTACGCCAAGGAAAGTGTGGCGAATGCCTTGAACCGGTTGCAGAACTATCTCGAAGACCTCGGTTACGCCCAGCACGACAGCGCCTTGGTCGATCAGAAACTGCTGAAGATCTCGCCCGACCGTTACCCGCACGCGATCCTCTGCCCGTACATCGATAGCGGCAACCTCGGCGTCTACGTTCGGGACGATCACCTGCTCACCGGCGGCTGCGAGAACGCCGACCACGAATCCGGGTGCCTGATCGACTACAACACTAGCCGCAGTAGCGACTGGTGCTGCGAGTGCTGCGACACCGATTACGACGATGACGATGGCTACGAGATCAACGACTGCGGCGATCGCATCTGCCAGTCATGCGCCGACAACGATCACACCCGCGCTTACTGCACCAACCAGCAGGAAGAGCGCTACGTCCACGAAGACGAAACTGTCTACGAGCTGGTGAGCGTCAACCGCGGCACGCTGCGCTACTACAGCCACATCTTCTTCAACAGCGACTTCCGCGACATGGGCCACTACGGCCTGGTGGAGCTCGACACCAGTTACTACGACAGCAACTGCGTGGCGCTGATCGATGACTGCACACGCACCGAAGACGGCAATTGGTTGCTGACCAACGACCTCGCCGATCACGACCTGTTCTTCAACCACGAAACCGACGAAGCCTGCCAGATCAACGACTACGCCGTGTGCGTCGACGCTGACGGCAACGACGAGTTGGTTGAGGTCAGCGACATCGACGAGGAGCTGTTTGAGTGCGCCCCGACTGAACTCGACAGCACCTACCCGATGCTCCGCGTCTACACCGCGATCATCCAGGGCGAAGAAGCCGCATAAGCGGCTTCATCCCTCCCCCCCAAGGAATTCACGAAATGAGTAAGCAAACCGTGACCAATATTCGTCCGTCGCACAAAGTCGTTCCGCCATCCCACGCCGCCTTCGCCGACACTGCCGTGGGCACTCCGATCGCTGTCGAAGTGCTGTATGACATCGTCCGTCGTCCGCGCTTCGCCGACTCCGAAGGCGAGGCCTACGTCATCGACACCTACATCCAGGGTTTGCCCGGGATGCAGAAGGACTCCTTCGGCAACTTCTGGCTGCGCATCCAGCAGGCCGACGGCTCCAACCCGACCACCCTGTTCAGCGCGCACACCGACACGGTGCACAAGGCCAAGGCCACCGGCACCTACGCCCTGACCGTCGACGAGCAAATCCTCAGCGTCAAGGCCGGCGGTGTACTGGGTGCCGACGACGGTACCGGGATCTGGATTCTGCTCAACCTGATCGAAGCCAAGGTACCCGGCCTGTACATCTTCCACCGTGAAGAAGAGATCGGTGGCAATGGCTCGACCTTCATCGCCAAGAACTTCGCCGACGAGCTCGAAACGTACAACCGCGCCATCGCCTTTGACCGCAAGGGCACCCGCGACATCATCACCCACCAAGGTGGCGAGCGTTGCTGCTCGGATGCCTTCGCCGACGCCTTCGCCGACCAATTGAACATGACCGAGGGCTTCGTATTTACCGGCGACGACAGCGGCTCGTTCACCGACACCAAGAACTACACGCTGCTGATCCCCGAATGCACCAACCTCGCCGTGGGTTACTACGACCAGCACACGATGTTCGAGTGCCAGGACATGTCGTTTGTCACCCGGCTGGTCAACCGCCTGATCGCCGTCGATTGGGAAGCGCTGCCGACCGAACGCGACAAGACCGTCGTCGAGGACATGTGGGCCGACTGGAACAACCGCTGGGGCAACTACGGCAACTACAGCACCACCAGCCGGAAAATGGAAAAGAGCGCCGAGGCCGACGACCTCGAAGCCATGAGCGACCTGATCCTCGATTACTCGATGGAGATCGCCCTCGCGTGGCGGGACCGCGGCTTTGACGCGCACAGCCTCGAAGAACTGATCATCGGCTACATGTCGGACGAGGAGCGCTAATGTCCTTCCCGCCCAAAACCCAGCACATCCTCTCGACCTTCATCCAGGTCCACAAGGCCGGCAAAGCCGTGCGCGTGCCAATCGAAAAGGTCTCGCACTTCGTATCCGAGGACAAGTACATCACCGCCTACACCGACCAAGGCGAGCTGCTGCTGGTCACCTCGCTGCGCAAACTGGAAGCGATCTACGGCACCAAGGTCGCCCTGCTGCACCGCAAGCTGCTGGTGTTTCGCGATCGCATCGCCAAGGTCGAGCGGCCCCCACGCCACTCAGGCGGCTACGCGATCCTGAGCGACGGCCGAGAAGTGGCGACCAGCTTCCGCGGTGCGCACGCCTACCTCAACTCGCTGGCCGGGTAAGTCGTCATGGCCCGAGCCTACAAACGCGACCAGATCGAGACCCGTTGGGGCATGCCGTTCTGGGACCTGGTGCGCGACTTCGCCGAACAGGACCTGAGCCGTCACGACACCGCGCGAGCGCTCGGCTACAACCGCGACTACTTCTACCTGCTCCTGGCCAAGCACCCGGAGAACGACCCGTTCCCACGCTACGGCTTGGTACCGGATTACACCCTGGACACCGGTGAGGGTTTTCGCGAAGCCCTGCAACGGATGATCGCCGACGGCATGCACGTCAGTCTGATCGCCACCACGATGGGCTTCGGTCGCACTGATCGCCTGCGCTACGCCATGGCCGTGCGCGGCATCAAGCTGGTGTTCCCGCTCCCGACGCTCAAAGCCCGCAAGAAACGAGACCGCACCAACCAGAAACGCAAACCACGACCACCACGCATTGGCCCGCGCAAGGTGAAGCGCCCCGGCGCCAACCATCCGTGGCGCTGCTCCCAAAAACAGGACAAGTAAATATGAACACCGTACTCATTCAAGGCGGCCGCACCTTGGACCTCGAACGCCTCGTCGACCTGTACCAGCGCCAAGGTCGCTCGGCAGAGAACATCGCCAGGGAGATAGGCCACAGTCCCAACACGGTGCGCCGCCATCTGCGCGCGGCTGGCGTCGAGCTCGGCCCACAAGGCCAGCACCGGCTGATCACCGACGAATACGTGTCGCTCACCTTGAAGATGCGCGCCGAAGGCACGAACTGGGAGGACATCGCCGAGAAGATCGGTTTCTCAACCCGGGCACTGCAACGCGCGGTCGCCAAGTACGCCCTGAGCGCCTCGATGGCCCGCGAAACGGCGCTGCAAGCCCGACTGAACAGCGCGGATCAGGAGATCGATGACCTGCGCCAACGCATCGACAAACTTTCGGTGGCGCCCGTAATGTCCCATTCGGGACGTCAGTGACAGGGGAAGCAGTGATAGCACTGAGCCATAGCATCCCATTATCCAACCATGTACCTTACGTTTTCCTCTATAACCCGAACGTTTTATGAACATCATTACGCGCGAGCTCACACAGCAAGACCTACAGCCTGTAATCAAATTAGCCGTGGCCAACCACATCGACCTCACTTCGTACGCGGTAAGAAGAGACGGTCCGATCAGCGGTTTGAGTAAAGGCACGCTTGAGATCGAGGTTCGCACATACCTCCAGCAAGTCCTTTCGGCAAAACCAATGCTGCCAGTGGAAGTTGTCTTGGCAAAGGACCCAGAGGGCGCCGTCATCGGTTTCATGCTGGTGATCCGGGCAGCGAATGGTGCCTGCGGACTGAGCTATGGGGCGGTTGCCCAGAGTCACAGGCAACAGGGTGTATTACGATTGATGCTCGACGACATCAAATCGAGGCACCAATCAATCGTGCTTACATGCCATCTAGGCACCGTCCACATCTACGAGCGCTTGGGTTTTAAAGTATCTGGCCAAAAAGATGCTCAAGTAGAAATGAGCTGGGGTCCCTATGATCCTCTCACGCCGATGAACCATCTTGGTTTCGAAAGTCACGTGGAATTTCAAGCTCTTCATGCCGCTTTCAAAAGGACACATGGAACCAAGGCTATCAGCATTCGTCGCGCTGCTAACGCTTTTCAAGCCGCCCGTGTACGAGAAGTGGCGGCTTTCGTGGCCCAAAAGCTGCAAAACTGATGTTGATTGTCGCTGGGAACGGTAGTCCAGCGCCCATGCCCTAGACACTACGACGACTAAATAGTAGCGTTGAGTAAAACTTTTAAGTGCTGAGACGAATATGGATGACGAAAGTTTAATCGAAAGGCTGCTCTACAGCGGCGAAGGCGTAACTCTAGACTATAAAGTTCAACAGTATCCTCATGACGGCGCAAGTAACGACGACAAATCTGAATTACTCAAAGACATTCTTGCTTTTTCGAACGCGTGGCGAGACGAAACAGCCTATATTCTAATCGGCGTAAGTAACGACACCCAAGATTTAGTCGAACTGGACAAGGATCTTGATGACTCTCGCCTACAACAATTTATTAACGGAAAGACCAACGTACCTGTTCACTTTTCCTACCGCTCGCTTACATACCTGGGAGTGAAACTGGGGCTATATACTATCCCAGTTCAGGATCGACCAATCTATGCGAAGCAACAGTATGGCAAAGTTTCACCTGACGTCGTATATGTCCGTCGCGGCTCAGCTACCGCTATTGCCAAACCTGACGAAATTGCTAGGATGGGAGCAGCAGTTCGAGAAAAAACATTTGCTCCAAAACTGCAAGTACAACTTGTTGAGCTAGATGAAAACGCCACTCCAGTCACGTCAATCGATGTTGCGTACAAAAATTATCAGCTAGAGAGCTATCCGGAGTACATAGACCGAAAATCTAATACATTCGGTATACCGGCACTTACCCAAGCCAACTCCAGTTATTTTCGAGAACTCGCAAAATATACGAAATTTAAAAACAGCACTTTTGCATTCAGATTCGAGATATCTAACTTAGGTGATCACTTTGCTGATGACGTGCGAATTCAAATCAGCGCACCATCTTCGCCTGGATTCGAATTTCTTACCGAAACTCAACTTCCATCAAAGCCCAATAAAACAATCGATTTATTTGGGCATATTCATCGCAAAATACAAAAATTAAGTAATATTGAAATCACCTCAGAACGAAATACCGTTGCCGCAACCTTTCCAGTGGGCAAGATTCAGTCGGGTGAAACGTTATATACTGAAGTCGCTTACTTCACCCAGCCGTCCGAAAGACTGCAATCCTTCAAAATCAGGGTATTCTCAGATCAACTCAGAGGCCCAATAGAATTTGAGATTCCAACTCGATTCAAGGTGGAATCTACATCTTTGCCCATCGGCGTATTGCAAATGATTTCACACCACTGACTTTCAGATGCACGCCGACTTACTCGTGGGTCGGCGACTGATGCCTATTACCTTATCATACCGCTTCCAAATAAACGCATTGCGTGTATCATGCAGACCATTGAGGGACCATCGACATGAAAGCACCTGTGAAGCACTACACCATCCAACCCGGGCAGTCGGTGCACAGCACGTACTGCTCAACCCTGATTGTTGACAGTCAGGAAGGCCCTATCACACATCCCGGAAGCTTTTCTGTCCGTGGGGACAACTTAAAAGTGCACCTTTTCCATGGCCGCTCGTCGATTGGCGAGGACATGGAAGACTGGGGTTTTGACGGCCCCACCTTCAACTGCTTGAGCGTCGCTCACGACCCTGATCTGGTCCTCTTGCAAAGTGCCTGCGGCCCCAGCCTAGAGCTTGCGAAGCGTATGGGGCTGTCCATCCACGACGACACAATCAGTATTCCCTACACCGAGGATTTGTTGTCGATCCCACGCTTCCGAGACGATAACCCTGCATTTTTTGGGGATTTTTCGATCAACGGCATCTAGCCCTATGCCCGGCTTTCGGGCATAAGCCCCGCGATTGTCTACACGCTGTGAAAAAATTGTTAATTGACCATCCCATAAAATCGAAGCTCGCATGATGCGTATCAAAAAGGAAGTCGAATGAACGTTGTACCAGCCCGCTTAGTTCTGTCCCGTAAAGCCGGTGAGACCATCCACATTGGTGACAACATCATCATTGATGTTCGTGTCGACCCGGACCGCCCGAAGTTCATCAAGGTGGGCATCACCGCCCCCCGCGAAGTGAAGATTCTCCGGTCGGAGCTTATTGCCGATGGCGAAAGCGCATAAGAAACGCATCTACGACCTTACCGACGTCCTGTTGGTTATGAGCCTGGCGGCTCGGATACACCAATCCAACGCCGCCGTGCGCAAATCCGCAATCTCGATGTACCCCAACGCCAATCAACGCGCCCGGATCGCTTTGGTCCTGGTGCGTGATTCGCAACACCCGATAAACGTGCTCGACCTATTTCTCAAGGAACTCACAGATGAGTAAGCCCCGCGCTGAAGTGGCCATTGACCTCGAAACACTGTCCACCTCCCCTGCTGCCAAACTGCTGTCGATCGGCGCCGTCGCCGTCTGCGCTGCCACTGGCCAAACGATCAAGTTCTACACCGCCACCAGCGTTGCCTCGCAACCTGTTCGCAAGACCGACGCCTCGACCCTCGACTGGTGGTCCACGCAAAGCCCCGATGCACGCAAAGCCTTCGACTATGCCCACAGCGACGAATGCCCAACCCTCGCCGAAGGCCTAACTCAACTGACCGACTGGCTCGGCAAACTGGGCGAGACCCATGACGTGCACGTATGGGGCAACGGCGCGGACTTCGACATCGGCATCCTGAACCACGCCTACAAGGAAATCAGCCCGTTCGTGCCGTGGTATTTCCGCAACGTCCGCGACATGCGCACGCTGTACGACATCACCAAGCGCTTCGGCCTGGAGATCAAAGTCCCTCGCGTCGGTACCCACCACAACGCACTGGACGATGCCCAGTTCCAGGCCGATGTGATCATGGAGTCGCTGCGCCAGCTGGACGACCTCGCCTCTCAACTCCGTGCTGCCGACGCTTTGGCTGCTGAACTGGTCGGGAGCGCGTAATGAACCTGATCGGCCTGATCGGCAAAGCCCGGGTCGGCAAGGACACTGCGGCCGAGCACCTGCACATGTGGCATATGTTCAACCGTTACGCGTTCGCCGCACCACTCAAGGATATGCTCAGCGCTGCCTTTGGCCACGATATTGGTGAAGCAGACGGCGCCGCCAAGGAACAAGTGATCGACTGGCTGGGCAAAAGCCCGCGCCAACTGACGCAGCTCCTCGGTACTGAATGGGGTCGCAACTGCGTCCACCCCCAACTGTGGACACTACTTGCCGAACAACAGTGGATTCACTGCCAACGTGGCCTTTCCCACGGCCTGGTGATCAGCGACGTTCGCTTCGACAACGAGGCCGAATGGATTCTCCAGCAGGGCGGCACCCTGATCGAGATCACCCGCGGCACCGCCGCCCCAGTGAACGCCCACGCCAGCGAAGCCGGCGTCCACTTACGCTATCCCCGGTTCATGGTCAGCAACGACGGCACCCTCGACGAGCTGTATAGCGAACTCGATCGCATCGTTTTTCTGCTGCCCACCAATACACGCATTGCGTCTTAAATGGAGACCTGCATGAAATCGAAAGCATTGTTGATCATCGCCCTGTTGGGCGCTTCGGCTCTGGCCCACGCGGCTGCCCCGGCCTCCCTGAACTTCTGCTCCGGCGGCAAGGGCGGTTTCTACGAATCGTTGGCCGAGACAATCGGCAAGAAGATCGTCAAGGACACCCCCACTGAACTGCACGTCCTCAACACCGGCGGCTCGGTGGAGAACGCGCAGAAGATGAAGGCCGGCAAGTGCGACATCGCCGTCATTCAGGCCGACGTAGTCAGCTCCGGCGTGTTGCCCAATGACGTCAAGGTCACTGACGCACACACCGAAGTGGTCTATTGGCTGCACGGCAAGAGCGGTGTCGACGACTTCGGCAAGATGGAAAAGGACTCGATCGCTGCCAAGTACGCCTTCGCCTCGGTGCAGGGCTCCGGCGCCCTTACCACGGTGAAGAACTGGATCAAGACCGACAAGGATTACGAGGGCGCCCGCGTCATCGAGTTCGACAACTGGTACAGCGCGGCGGAAGCCGTGGCCCAGGGCTTCACCACCACCGAAGCCGGTGTGCGCATCGAGATCGCCGGCATGCTGTACATCGGCCGCGCCGGCAAGATCAGCTCGGACATCACCGAGGACTTCGGTACCCAGATCCTGATCGGTGAGGTCAACGACGATTCCTTCGCCAATAGCAAGGACATCAACGGCAACCCGCTGTACAGCCATTGCGACATCGACAAGCTCGGCATGTCCGGCTTGGAGAGTTCGACCATGGGCAAGCCCGATACCTACTGCGTCCGCGCCCAGCTGGTCTACAACAACGCCTGGCACCAAGGCCTTTCGGCGGATGACCAACGTGACGTGCGCCGAGCCGTCGACAAAGGCATCAACAGCACCGTGAAAGCGGTTCGCTGACATGTGGCGCCTCTACACGCTGCTGCTGATCGTGGGCCTGTCACTGGGCGCCTCGATCGCGCTGCATGTGATCTCGATCTTGTACGGCGCCGGCGTCGTCACCGGCCTGCTCCTCGCCGCCCTGATCTGGTTTCGCGCCGCCCGCCACCGACGATAACCCCGACCGGGGCCACGCGCCCCGGTGTCTTTTGGAGATCCACATGGACAAGCAAATCAACCACCTCATGGCGTTTGCCGAACGACTCCTGCTGCGCGACGACATCAACGAACTGACCCAGGCTCTGGAACACGGTGTGCTCGCCGAGTGCGAATGCGACGCCGATGCCATCGCCGTCCTGTCCGTCAACTTCGCCTCCTTCGTCATGAGCCTGGGCAAATCGCCTCGGGAACTCAACAGCATCACCGCCCTGGTCGGCCAGCTCGTCAACGGCATTGCCCAGAACCGCCACCGCCAACTCATGGGCCAGTGCGACTACGTCATGCCCTCCGCGACGGTGCACTGATATGAAGATCCTTGGCGAAGACTACCTGCTGGTGACCTTGGACTTCGAGTCCTACTACGGCACCGGCTGCACCCTGACCAGCCTCAACACGTTCCAGTACCTGAACCACCCCGAGTTCACCATCCACGGCGTGGGTGTGCAGCTCGACGATGGCCCAAGGCAATGGTTCCGCGACACGGCTGATGCCATCGCCTACATCGAGGACGAGGCCTGCGACACGCTGATCGCGCTGCTGTGCCAGAACACCCAGTTCGACGGCATGATCCTCCACCACTTCTACGACTGGCACCCCGACCTGTACCTGGACACCCAGTGCATGTCCAAAGGCCTGTTCCCGACCGAGTCGGCCAGCCTGGAGAAACTCTGCGAGCGGCTATGGCCCAACGACCTGTCGATGCGCAAGGGCAAGGAGCTGGTGCAGTTCCGTAACGTCACGACTCAACAGTTGTATGCCAGCGAAGCGATGCTCGCGGCGATGATCAAATATTGCATAGGAAACGACAAGAAAGACCAAGGCGACGTAGGGCTGACCTACGAGGCTTTTCTGCGCATGGAGCCTCATTATCCCGATGATGAGCTGCGCTTGATCGACCTGCACATCCGGATGATGTGCAACCCAATTTTCACACTCAACAAGGACCTGGTCCAAGAGTGTTACGACGAAGGCGTGGAGAAACGCAACGCGCTTCTCAAAGCCGCCGGCGTCGCCACCACCACCCTGAGCTCCGACACCAAGTTCGCCGCCTACGTGCGCGACAAGTTGGGCATCACTCTGCCGATGAAGCCGTCACCCACAGTCAAGATCAAAGTCCTCGATGCCGAGGGCCGCGAGACCGGTGAGGAAGTGCCGAAGATGATCCCGGCATTGGGCAAAGCTGACATGGGCTTTCAGGAAATGCGCGCGCACCACAAGGAGCACGAGCACATCTGGGCAGGACGTGTGGCGGCCAAGTCCACCGGCGAGATCACCCGTGCCGAACGCTTCCTGGAAACCGCCGACCAGTGCCACGGGATGATGCCGGTGTGCCTGAACTACTATGGCGCCCACACCGGTCGCAGCTCAGGTACCGAGAAACTCAACCAGCAGAACCTGCGCCGCGGCTCCAAGCTGCGCCGGTCGCTCAGCGTACGCACAAGGCAGGTGGCGGTATGACCGTTCAATTCGATCCCACATTGGTAGCCGACGCCACCCGCACCGCCATTACCGGCGACCAGCTGGTGTACGTGGTCGACTCCTCTAACATCGAGGCACGGGTATTGGCTTGGGTGGCCGGTCACCAGACCCTACTCCAGCAGTTCCGCGACAAGGAAGACGTGTACATCAACTTCGCCACGAAGGTGTACCAGCGTCCGCTGACCAAGAAACTCAACCCGCTGGAACGCCACGTCGGCAAAACCTGCGTACTTGGCCTGGGCTTTCAGGTCGGCTGGAAAAAGCTGCAATCGTCCCTGGCCACCAACGACCAGTTCCCGATGTACATCGAGGAGCCGGACTGCCGGCACATGGTCAACCTGTACCGGGCTGACAACGCGCCCATCGTCAATTACTGGGCAGAGGCCGAGCTCGCGATCTTCGACATGTTCATGGGCAACGAGCGCCAATGGGGTGCCCTGCGTATCTACAAGAACGCGCTGATCATGCCTAACGGCATGGCGTTGCAGTATCCGCACCTGCGCCACTCCGAACCGGATGAACAGGGTCGCATCGGCTGGGAATACTGGAACGGCAAGTTCTTCACCAACCTCTACGGCGGCAAGCTGACGGAAAACATCGTGCAGGCGCTGTCGCGCATTGTGCTGTTCCGCCAGATGCTCAAGATCGACACCCTGCTCATGTCCCGCGGCGGTCGCGTCGCGCTATCAGTGCACGACGAAGTGGTCGGGGTCGGCCCGAGCTTCGGTGCCCTTTACCTGGGCGTCGGTGCCGATGGCAAAGAGATCTGGTACGACACCAAAGGCGCCGATGAAGTGTTCGCCGACATGGTCGGCATCATGCGTACCCCTGAACCCTGGTGCCTCGACCTGCCGCTGGATGGTGAAGGCGGCTACGCCTTCGAATACAGCAAATAGTTCTCACGGGCGGTGGACTTGGGCAGCCGCCGCTCGTATATACTCGCACTGCGATTAATTGGAGCCCCCATGACAATTCCACTGACCTTCCTTGAGCCCGCGCCAGGACTGCGACTCGCCAAGGTGATTTCCCAGGATGGCTCAACTCCGTACCCGAAAGCCCGCGTCTTCACCAGCCACACTCACTACCTCGCCCCCAACGAGGACGGTGTGCGCGAAGCTTTCGAGCACTTTCAGGCCCACGCCCTACGCGGCCACGCACTGATCAAAGGAATTCTCAAGACTGCGCTGATCAACGAACCGCGCCGGGGGCAAACCGACACCAACGCCCCAACCAATCTGCTGGTGATCGACCTCGATGACTACATCCCCGAGGTCCTGCTGCCGGCCAACGTTACCACTGCGGATCTCGCCGCCACTGCCCGTGCCGTGCGTGCCCTGCTTCCAGCGCCGCTGAACACCACCGCGTGCATTGCCAACGCCTCTGCATCCACCGGCCACAAGCCGGGTGGCGTCATCGGCCTGCACCTGTTCTTCCTGCTCGACAAGCCGGTGCCACCGAGCCAGCTCAGCCACTGGCTGACCGGCTTGAACTTCGGCATCGAATCGTTCCGCGGTCAGACCAAGCTCAACCGCTCGGGCATTTCCGTGAAGTGGGTCTGCGATCCGGTGGTCTCGCGCAACGCCCAGATCGTCTACATCGCCCCGCCTGAATTGCGCGGCGTCAGTGATCCGTTCGCCACCCCTGCTGACCGCTGGGCGGTGATCGATGGCGAGCAATGGACCTGCGACATCCAGCCGCTGCTGCTCGACACCGTGCCGAGCGTGATCCAGCAGCACGCCGAGCGCCTGCTCAATGACCTGCGTAAAACCGCCGGCCTGAAGAAGATGACCCCCAACTACCGCCGCATGGTGGTGAACGGGGAAACCCTGCAAGTGCTGACCAATCCGGACCAGATGCAATTGGTCCTGACCCGGCACACCGACACCCACGCCTACTGGAACATCAACGGCGGCGACAGCAACGCCTACTGGAACCCGATCGGCAACCCCGAGATCATCTACAACTTCAAGGGCGAGCCACCGTTCGAGCTGCGTCGGGCCAACGAGGAGACCTACAACTGGTACTGCGAGAAATTCAAGACGCAGATCCGCGAAGTCAGCGACCCTCGCCCTTTGGCCTTCCGCGACCAGGCCACCGACCAGCACTACGCCGTTGAGTACAACCCACGCGACGATCGCCTGCTTCGTTGCAACAAGATCCAGAAGCAGAACATCGCCGACTGGTGCGCCGGTTACGGCATGCCGATGCCCGACCCGATCCCCAACTGGGACATCGAGTTCAACCCACAGTCGACGACGGTGATCGACTGGGATAACCAGCGCCTCAACCAGTTCCAGGCCACCGACCTGCTGCGCAACCCGCCGCCCGTCATGCCCGCCTACGCCGGTCGCAAGATTGGTGAGGCGCAAGCTGCTCTGCGTCAGTTGTGCCCGGCCATCCACCGCGTGCTGTTCCACATCTGTGGCAGTGCCGAGACCGAGTTCGAATGGTTCGTCAACTGGTTGGCCTACACCATCCAGACGCGCGAGAAAGCCATGACCGCTTGGATCTTCAGCGGCGTCCCGGGCACCGGTAAGGGCATTTTCTTCGAGCGCATCCTGCGCCCGCTGATCGGCGCCGCTTACGCCACGCGCAAGCGCCTCGATCACCTGGAGGAGCAGTTCAACGCCTACCTGCAACAGACGCTGTTTCTGGTCTACGACGAGTTCCGCCTCAACGACTCGGCGCAGAGCGGCAAGCTGCTCAACAAGCTCAAGGACGAAATCACCGGGGCCACTTCCAACATCCGCGCCATGCGCACCGACACGGCTGAAGTGGCGAACTACACCAACTACATCTTCTTCTCCAACCATCTGGACGTGATCCGAATCGAAGAAGGTGACCGGCGCTTCAATATCGCTCCACCGCAGTTGCTCCCCTTGCGTTCCATCTGGCCGGAAATCACTGCCCAGTTGGGTCGCATCGACGATGAAATCGGTACCTTCGCCGGGTTCCTGATGTCCTACGCCGCCTGTGAAAACAGCGCCAAGACCTGCATCGAGAACCAAGCCAAAGCCACGATGAAACGCTCGGCGATGCAATACAACGAGCGCTTCTGCATGGCTGCCAAGCACGGCGAATTCGATTACTTCCTCGATGTACTCGACCTCGATATTGCCAACGACCTGACCCGCTCAACGCAGATCACCACCGCACAGAAGTACATCAAGCACTGGGCCAAACAGATCGGCCAAGGCCCGTGCCGGGTGCCGATCAGCGACCTGCTCACTGTGTACCTAGCCCTCGGCGACATCCAGGCCAACAAGATGAGCCAGAAGAAACTCACCCTGCTGCTCGGACGCAACGACCTGCACGTCGAGCGCGTGCGCGTCGGCGGCGAACGCACTCCCTGCATCACCACCACCTGGTACTCCAGCGAACTCAGCGCTGACGAGATCCAGGACGTGATTGGTCCGCAGAACACCCCCGCGCATGAACAGTTCGCCACGCCCACTCACCATTAAGGAATTCACCATGGAACGCCAACTGACGGAAGAAGCGCAGGACGAGCGCGACGACTACGAGCGGTACCGCCGCGATTACGGTGGCTGCTCTTGCCACCTCAACCCACCGTGTGGCTGCTGCACCCATCCGGGCAACCCGCTGAATCAGGAAGACGATTCCTGCTGGATCGAGGTGGACTGACATGACCGAAAAAGTCGCGTTTAACCCCGCGGCTTTCGGCGCTTCGCGCGTCGAGAAGCCTGCACCTGCGGTCCATGTCCCGGACACCTTGGCCTTCAACCCGCAAGCGATCAATCAGCGCCTGCAAGTCGAGCGCCAGTCGATCGTTGATCTACGCACCGCACCACTCGGCCCGGTCGGGCAGTGGTCGATGAGCCGGCTGTTCGAGTTCGAGAACTGCCCGCATGCCGTGTACCTGGGCAAAGTCATGAAGATGCCAACGCCCAGCGGCCCGGCAGCGGATCGCGGCACCCAAGTGCACAACCACATCGAAGGCTACATCCAAGGCGAACACGCCGACGTCATCAAGGAAATGAACGGCTTCATCAAGCTGATCGACCTGTTGCGCGACGAGTTCATCGAGGGTCGGGTGGAAGTTGAAGGCGACTGGGCCTACGACCGCAACTGGACAACCACCGGCTGGACCGACAAGGACTGCTGGGCACGGATGAAGCTCGATGCCCTGTGGCATGAGTCGGACACCAGTGCCGACATCATCGACTGGAAGACCGGCCGCAAGTTCGGCAACGAACTCAAGCACAACCAACAGGGCATGGGCTACGCCATCGGTGCATTCCACCGCTATCCCAACCTGCAATTCGTCAACGTCAAGTTCGCCTACCTCGACAAGAGTGACGAACTGATCGGCAGCTACACCCGCAAACAGGCCGAGCTGCTCCAGCCGATGCTCACCGAGCGTGCCGACAAGATGACCACCTGCACTGACTTCGCGCCCAAGCCGAGCTTCAGCGCCTGCCGTTGGTGTGCGCACAAAAACGTCCAGGAAGGCTTCGACGAGCCGGCCTGCAAATACAGCTACGAGGGAATCTGATCATGAAAACGTTCACCCCGAACGACAGCGACGCGATGTGTGACGCCACCAACGGAATCTTCCGAACGCTCGCAATAGCGGCGGAAGGCTACGTCTTCCACACCGCTGGCAAAAACTCCGACGAGTACCGGGGTGGCAGCTGGGCCTTCACCACCAACGACAACGACACCCTCGGCTTCTGGTATCCGCTCGATCAGGCCACTTATCCGGTGGCCTGCGAGAACTACTACGAAAACCTCGCCATGGACGCCAAGTCGTTCGGCGCCGCCTGCACGCTGATCGCCATCAACCGACTGGCGTGGAAGTTCCACGAGGCTGGCCAGCCCGCGTTATCCAAAGAGGCCAGCAACCTGTACCACGCCCTGCGCAACTGGATCTTCGATCTGGGCGAAGGCGACACCCCTTTCATCAACTCCGCAGCCGTTGCCGGCTTCATTGACTGAGACCCCCACTATGCAAAGCACTTACCTTTCGCTCGCCATGCGCACCAACAGCACTGTTGTCGGCACCCACGGCCTTGTTTCCGCCGACCTGCTGCACGCCGCGCTGGGCTTGGCCGATGAGCACCACGAATACCACACCGCCAGCTCCTGGCTGAATGCCGTCGAGGAGCTGGGCGACCTGTGCTGGTTCATCGCCTTGGCCGCCAAGGAACTGAACTGCGATCCGTTCGAGAGCCTGGAGCGCTTCAGTCGTTTCAACCCACAGCTGCCGGTGCTGGCCGAGACCGTGGGCGAATTCATTTCCTTGGTGAAGAAGTCCTTCGCCTACGGCGCACCGCTGGACGCCACCCGCCTGCGCTACCTGCTGTCCTCGATGGTCGTACGGATTCAGGCCATTGCCGAGGCCAAGAGCGATCGCACCCTCGACGAGCTGCTGGCCGGCAACATCGCCAAGCTGCAAGCGCGCTACCCGGACAAGTTCACCGCCGATGCGGCCCTGAACCGCAGCGTGCGTACCGAGGCGAGCGCCCTACGCACCGAGCTGGGGACGATGCTGTGATCGACCCTAACAACATCCCCGGCGACCTGGTGGTCGCCGTCCAGCTGCTCACCCAAGTATGGAACGACCATCAGGTGCCAACCGGCACCATCATCGGCGGCTTCATGACCGTTGAAACCGCGCAGATGCACGCCCAACGCCGGCTGGACAAGTTCATTGCCCAGCTCGAAGCCGCCGGCGTCCACATCGAAATGGCCCCGAAGGAGGCGACATGATCCCGCCACTCTTTGCTCACCAAGAAGCCAACGCCGCCTTTAAGGTGGCCAACCCACGGATGCTCGATGGCTCCGACCCTGGCACCGGCAAGACCCGCAGCACCATCGAGGCCTTTTCACGCCTCAAGGAAGCCGGGCTGATCGATCACATGCTGGTGTTGGCCCCGTTGTCGATCCTGCGCCCAAGCTGGTCGGCTGACTGCCACAAATTCGCCCCGCACCTGGAAGTGTCAGTCGCCACTGCCAAGGACAAGGCCACCGCGATGTGGCCTGCCACGCAAGCCGACATCTATATCACCAACCACGACAGCGTGAAGTGGTTGAAGGACATCAAGTTCACCGGCCGCTGGGCCTTGTGTGTCGACGAATTCCCGGCGTTCAAGAACCGCACCAGTCAGCGCAGCAAAGCCCTGGCCACGATGCGCAAGTTCTTCGAATTCCGCTGGCTGCTCTCCGGCACGATGAACAGCAACGGAGCCTGTGACATCTGGCACCCGATGTTCCTCTGCGACGACGGCGAGCGCCTTGGCAAACAGTTCTGGGGCTACCGCTCGCAAGTCTGCGAGCCAAAGGCCACCGGCCCCGGCGGACAGTACGTCGAGTGGGTGGACAAGCCATTCGCCCCGACGATTATCGCCGACCGCCTGAAGGACATCACCTTCCGGGTGAAGCTCGAAGACTGCCTCGACATGCCCGAGCATGTGCAGACGACGATGCTGGTCGACATCCCGAAAAAGCTCATGGGCCAGTACCGTCAGCTCCAGCGCGAAGCGGTGCTGGAACACGCCAGCGGCAGCCGCATCACCGCCGTACACGCCAGTGCCAAGACCCAGAAACTATTGCAGCTGTGCTCCGGCGCAGTCTACGACGGGCAAGGCGGTTATCAGGTGTTCGACACCAGCCGCACCGATCTGGCGATGGAGCTGGTGATGCAGCGCGATCAATCGGTGGTGGCTTTCCTCTGGAAACACCAGAAGGAAGCACTGGTCGCGGCGGCCGAAGCCCTTGGCATTACCTACGCGGTGATTGACGGCGAGACCAAGCTGATCGACCGTGAGATTGCGGTCAACCGCTATCAAGCAGGCCAGATCAAGGTGATCTTTGCCCATCCGCAAAGCGCCGGCCACGGCCTGACCCTCACCAACGGCACTGCCACTATCTGGCCGAGCCCGACCTACAACGCCGAGCACTTCGTCCAGTTCAACCACCGGATCTACCGCGCCGGTCAGACCCAACGCACCGAGACCATCTGCATTGCCGCCGCCGGCACTGCCGAGGAACAGGTGTACGAGAAACTCAATGGCAAAGTAGGCCGCATGGATGAGCTGATGGGCATGCTCGTCGGGCTTCAAGCTGCTTGACATAACACGCAATGCGATTACCGTGGCAACCCCACACCCTAACCTTAAATCCTGGAGCACCTGATATGAACGATCTGACCCTGAACACCGAAAACGCTACCGAAATCGACACCGACGCTACAACCACTGCTGTGGTTCTCGCCCCGTCCGACCGCCTGCTGCTGGCCGCCAAGCTGGTGAGCAAGTCGCTGGCCAAGGTGATGCTGCTCGACGAGCAATTGGCTGACCAGACCATCGCGGTGTCCACCGCCAAGCAACGCGTGACCGAAACGCTTGCCAACGGCGGTACCGGTTTCGACGAAGCCGGTCGCGTCTTCAAAGCCGCGAACAACAAACTCGACAAGCTGCTGGAATCCCGCGAAGCCGTGGTCCGCACTGCCCAACTCGACCTCGATGCGACGCGCGACTCCATCGCAGGTGTGCAAGCCCTGCTGCACAGCCTGGAGGCGTAAATGGAAGCGACAGTCGAAAAAGCCCCGGTCATCGATCCAGCTGACTTCGCACTGGACGTCTCTCAGCTCCAGACCAAATACGACCCCAAATACAAGCAGGACCGGGGTCACCCGTACTTCACGGCCTACGCCCACTACAAAAGCGGCACCTCCCTGCCGTATTGGAACTGGGTCGAGGCCGAACTTAGCCGCTTTCAGGAGACCTACCCATGACCACAACCACCAAACAACGCCTGGACGATCTGGCCACCACCCGCGACACCCTGCGTGAACAAAAGCGCGCGCTGGAAGCCCAGGTCAAGGACATCGATGCCGCACTCGCCGGCAACGAAACCGACATCATCGAGATCGCCGATGAAATGGGCCTCGATCGCTTCGCCGTAGGCAAGCTGACCTTCTCGATCAGCAGCCAGATCGTCGGCAACGTCGAGGACTGGGACGCCGTGCACGCCTATATAAAGAAAAACGACGCCTTCTACCTGTTGCAACGGCGTCTGTCGAACGCCCCTTACAAGGAAATCCTCGACAGCGGTGACTCACTCCCGGGCGTAGTGCCGTTCACCAAGCGCAGTTTGAACATGCGCAAATCCGCCTGATCTGTCGCTTCACAATACACGCAATGCGTTTACACTGCCCCCGAGCACTTCGCAACGGGGCGCTCCAATTGCCCGCTTCGGGCCTGACTAAATAGAGAGAACAGCCACCATGGCCAAAGACGTAGCCGCAGTAGAAACCACCAAATCCGTTTTGGGCTTCCTCGCCGCTGACACCCTGCCCGCTCACTTGCAGCAAGGTACCGGTGCCGGTAATGAGAACGTGTCATCCGACGACATGACCATCCCACGACTGGATGTCCTGCAACAACTCTCCCCACAGCTGGACCCAAGCAACGCCAAGTTCATCGAAGGCGCCAAGCTCGGCCAGATGTTCAACAGCCTGTCGAGCGAGCTGTACAACCACTGCTTCGTGCTCAACCTGCACTTCGAAATCAAGTGGCAAGTGTTCAAGAAGCGCAAGTTCGGTGGCGGCTTCGAAGGCTCGTTCAACCATGAGGCGGAAGCCCTGGCTCACCTGGATGCGCAAAACCTGCCACGCGATCAGTACGACGTGTCGGAAACCGCCATCCACAAGTGCATGCTGCTCGACGACAACGGTCTGCCCGATCAGCCAGTGTTGATCTACATGTCCGGCTCGAAGATGAAGGTGTCGAAGGAGTGGAACAGTCAGATCCGCTTGAAAGACCCACGTGCGGATCGCTTCGCTTCGGTCTGGACCCTGTCCAGCGTCGGTGAGAAGAACCGCCAAGGCCAGCCGTACCAGAACATCAAGGTCGACTTCGCTGGCTGGGCGGGTGAAGACCTGTACGCCACGGCGAAAGAGGCCTACCAAGGCCTGATCGGCTCCAGCGCTACCCAGCATTAATGTAGCGATGCAGTGACCCCGCAGGATGCGGGGTTCATCGGAAAGCCCCCGGCTTTACCCATGAACCCCATGCGTGGCCCCCTCATGAACGAACACAGTTTCATTCGCAGCATCCACAAAAAACTCCCCATCGATGTGTACGTCTGGAAGATCAACGACAACTACCAGGGCGGGGTAGCCGACGCCTACTACTCTCGGCTAATGGGCGGCGACATGTGGATCGAGTACAAGTACCTTAAGGCGCTACCCAAACGCCCCGACACCGTGGTGCAGTTCGGCCTCAGTGAGTTGCAAAAGGAATGGCTGAACGGAAGACTACTGGACGGACGTACAGTATCTGTTATAGTGGGCAGCCCCGACGGTGCTCTGATTCTTACTGATGGGGATTGGAACAAACCGATGACTGCCTGTATTTTTAAACGCAATGCGGTTGAGACTCCGGCGATTGTGGCTTATATTCTCTCCACATTAAGTAAATACTTAATTGAAGATTGAATAAGGTACTACCGGATGGCTACCCCACGCAGAACGATCACGCCGCACGATTTGGATAATGCAGCTCGGCTGAAATCGAAATGGCTCGCTTATAAAGAAGCCACAAAAACAACACAAGCGGACCTGGCGGAGTATCTGGGTTTTGCGGGTCAAGGGGTGGTGACGCAGTACCTGAACGGTCTCATCGCCCTCAACACTGATGCCATTATCCGCTTCGCGCGGGTGCTTGGTGTCAAACCCGAAGAAATTAACCCGGATCTCGCCGGCATCAGTATCACCCCGACAGACATGCGTTTAGTCCGTATCCATATACTGGCAAACCTGTCAGGCGCACCGCCGGGGCGACACGCTGGCATCGAGATCGCGACAACAATGGATATGAAGCTTTACGCAGTAGCTGTAGACATCGACGGTTCCGAACCTTTTGCACGTAAAGGCTCGACCCTGATCGTGAGCCAGGATGAAGAACCAGTCTCGGGGGACGAAGTCTTCATGAAGTATCGCGTGGGGGACACTGACCTCCATGCGATTCGCATCTACGTCACCACGGACTTGGAACGCGGCGTTGCAATCACTCGGGGCCTGGACTCGAAAGAGTTCCTTGAAACGAACCTCTCTGACATCGAGTTGCTTGACCCGATCATCAGCGTGGAACGCCCTAAAGTGGCACGACAGAAGCGTGAAGTAGTTTAACCCGCATTAGAAGTCAGCCCGGGTCACGCCGGGCTTTCTTTCGCCTCCATAAACACGCATTGCGAGTATTTGATATGAAAATCCTCTTCCCTCTCAATCGCTTCTTCACCCGCACGGCTAAAGCCGAACCGACCCCTGTGGTCGTCGACGTGGATGCCCTACAAGAAAAACTGCGCCTGGCACAGTCCGCACACGTGGCTTCCGCCCGCCGTATCTCGGCCTTTGCCCTGGAGCATCCTGACCTCTACCGCCTGTATTTCACCAAGGCCGGCGATAAGCGTCGTCAGGAGGCGCGTCATGCAGCTGCGTGAAGCGGTGGAGTCATTCTCAGGCGAGCCCTGCCCCAAAGAATGCACCTGCGATCACAAGCTTCAGAACACCGGTGCGGTCTTCTTCCAGAGTGTTGGCCTACTACACTGCTCCGTGTGTAACGGGTGGCAATTGATCAGGAAGCCAGTGAAATGAACACAATCGAAATGCTCGTGGTCGAGCATGACTTCGTTCTCGAAGACCAGATGTCACGCCTGATCGGCTATCCCGAAGGCAGCCGGGCACTGGAGACCAAACGACAGCGCGGGATCATCCCCGCCGGGGTATACGCCACTATCGATGGCCGAATCACCTACAGCATTAAGCGATATAACGCATGGATGGAAAGCCTGTGGCCACGAGAAAAACTGATGGGCTCCCGACGGGAGTTGAATTCGTTGGAGAAAGCGTCCGCATTCGATTCATGCGGGACAAGCGCCGCTGCTGCGAAACCCTCGCCTTCCCGCAAACCCCGCAGGGCATCCAAGCCGCAGCCGGTCTTAGAGCTCAGGTAGTCCAGCTGGCCAAACTCGGCATGCTCTCCGACGAGAAGTACGCCGAGCTGTTCCCCAGCTCCAGCTACACGACTACCAACCTCTGCCCCCTGTTCGGTGAGTACGCCCAAGCATGGATCGATAGCCGCGAGATTGTGCGCGGCACTCGATGCAACTACCTCTCGATGTTCAACCTGTACTGGATGCCAGCGCTGGCACGCGAACCCCTCGATCGGATCACCTCGATGACGCTGCGCAAAATCATCAGCGCCACACCGTGGAAAACCACTTCGATCAAGCGGTCCGCAATCTCAGTGCTTGGCAGCCTTTTCAAGACCGCCGTGACCGATGAATTGATAGAGCGCAGTCCGACTGCGTCTATTGAGAAACCCGCCAAAAACAAGAAGGTCGTCGACCCCTTTTCGGCGCAAGAAGCTGACGCCATCATCGAATGGATGTACGCCAACTTCACCAACCCGCGGTTGCAGATGTACGCCCCCTATTTCGAGTTCGCGTTCTACACCGGAATGCGCACGGGCGAAATCGCTGGCTTGCGCTGGGACGAAGTAGACCGCAACAAACGGATTGCCCACATTTGCCGGATCGTCGTTGACGGGAAAATTGAGGAGCGTACCAAGACCCGGAACACACGCGCGGTGATGCTCAACAGTCGAGCGCTGCACGCACTGGAGAAAATGGAGGAGCTGACAGCACGGCGCGTAGCGCGTGCAGTGAAGGGGCATCGACCTGTTCGCCCTTCCGACCATGTGTTCTCGCCCACCGGCGTCGCTGGATTCATTGCCAAACCCAACACCACGAACTTCCAATTCGCCAAAGCAACCCGCGCCCTGGGAATGAGGACGCGCCGGCAGTACAACTGCCGACACACCTACGCGACGATGTGCCTGATGGCAGGAATGAATCCCGCCTTCATCGCGCGTCAACTCGGCCACAGTGTGCAAATGCTGTTGACCACCTACACAAAGTGGCTCGATTCAACGACGGATTGGACGGAGCTCGACAAGCTCGAAAACGTGATGATTGGTACGAAAGTGGTACAAGAAAATCCACAGCTTGCTTAAAGACCTTTGAAATCATGCTGTTGCCGAATTTCTTTCACATAACAACAGCATGAGCCTGGGTGGCTCTCAATATCGCCAGGCCATCGAGGGCTTGATGCGAGCCAAACCGCAGATCGCCGGGCCGACGGGCTCTCGGGGCAGTCAGGACTCCTGAGGCTTATCGATAACCGCGCGCCTGCAGGTCAAACAGCTGCGCGTAGCGCCCACCCGCCGCGACCAGACTGGCATGATCGCCGCGCTCCAGGATTGCGCCTTGGTCCAGCACGATAATGTGATCGGCGTTGCGCACACTGGAAAAACGATGGGAAATCAGCAAGGTCATGCGGTCTTGGGTGTGCTGGCTGAAATGCTCGAACACCGCCGCTTCCGCCGCTGGATCGAGTGCCGAAGTCGGTTCGTCCAGGATCAGGATATCCGCGTCGCGCCGCATGTACGCGCGGGATAACGCGATCTTCTGCCACTGCCCGCCAGACAGCTCCTGCCCACCGGCAAACCAGCGCCCCAACTGCGTGGCATAGCCGCGATCCAGACGCTCGATAAAAGGTGCAGCCATGCCCTCGGCGGCGGCCTCGTGCCAGCGTTGTTCATCGTTGAACGCCAGGGTGTCACCCACGCCGATGTTCTCGCCGACGGAAAACTGGTAACGAATGTAATCCTGGAAAATCACGCCGATACGCCGACGCAACGCGTCCTCCTCCCAGCTCTGCAAATCGCTGCCATCCAGCAGGATGCGCCCCTGATCGGGACGGTACAGACGGGTCAGCAACTTGATCAACGTAGTCTTGCCCGAGCCGTTTTCGCCCACCAGTGCCACGCTGTGGCCCGGCACAAGATGCAGATCGATGCCTTCAAGTGCAGCGCGGTTGGCACCCGGATAACGGAAACCGACGTTCTCGAAACGCAAACCGTCGCCGGGCACTGCACCGACGGTGAGATGACCGGTATCGGTCACCACGGGTTCGGCCAAATATTCATACAGGCTGGACAGATAGAGGCCATCTTCATAGAGACCACTGATCGCGCTCAGGCTGCTGCTCACCGCCGTTTGCCCCTGCTTGAACAGCACCAGGTACATGGTCATTTGACCGAGCGTGATGCTGCCGTGAACCGTATCGACCACCACCCAGGCATAGGCCAGGTAAAATGCACTAGTGCCCAACAGGCCAAGAACGAATCCCCAACTGTCCCGGCGCAGGGTCAGTCGCCGGTCTTCGGCATAGAGCCGGGCGAACGTTTCGCGGTAGCGTTTCAACAACAGCGGCGCGAAACCGAACAGCTTGACCTCTTTGATGTAGGCCTCGTGGGACAACAACGTCTCGATGTATGTCTGCTGCCGACTTTCCGGGGCGCGACGGGTAAACAAGCGGAAGGCATCCCCGGAAAAATGCGCTTCGGCGAAAAACACCGGCAACGCCCCCACCACTAAAAGCACCAGCGCCCACGGCGAAAAGTGCACCAGCAATACGCCGAAGCTGATCAGCACGATCAGGTTCTGAATCAGCCCCAGCGACTTCATCACCAACGCCAGCGGTCGGGTCGAGGCTTCACGGCGCACCCGCACCAACTTGTCGTAGAACTCGGAATTCTCGAATTGCACCAGCGACAACGTCTGGGCCTTTTCCAGAATCATCGTGTTGACCTTCTGCCCCAACTGCACCCGCAACAGCGACTGCTGGACCGACAGCGCACGTTGGGTGCCAGACAGCAACGCCAGCACCCCGGCTTCGAACAACACGTAACGCACCACCGGCCACAACGGCGCACTGCCCTGCTGCGCGTGCAGCTGCATGGCAAACACCACGGCATCGACAATGCGCTGGCCCAACCATGCCGCCAGCGCCGGCAGCACCCCGGCAATCAGCGTTGCCAGCACCAGGCCGAGAAACAAACCGCGCGAGGTGCCCCAGACGAGCAGCAGGGCGCGACGGGATTGGTCGAGAAGCGTGGTGAACCGACTGAAAACCGCGGGCATATCTACCTGTCGCGCCGACGCAACCATTCAGATTCTTTTTTTGATGGAGGAGGCCCAGAGGGTGGCCGAGGGCGCCCAGAGGCGCCAGGGGTGCCCGGCCTGTAACAAGGCGGCATTTCTTGAGGTGCTTTACTTGTCATGATCATCATTCCTTTTGCGTAAATTCGACCCATTGAACGTTTGAAGCATCGATAACAATAACTTCAGCCCCGGTTTGAGACTCCTCGCCTTCGCTATCGAGCCAACTTGGGTTTTCGATTACGAACTGCCCTCTTGTGGGCGCGGATGGCCATTCAATTGGCCAGCCATAGAGTCGTTTGTCATCGAGCAAATGCAGCACGACGAATCTGGGCCTTGACGAAAAAGCACTGTACCACTCGCAAGGGTATGAAGTTTGCGTGGTGATTTTCAGCTTCCTGAGGAGCGAATGAAGCTTGTCGCTGCTTGCAACATGGCAGGAAACAAAACCCAGCAACACCGCGATCACCGCTGACCACAAGGCCTCTGATTTTTTGTCCCACAAGCCGAGCGAAAAAAACTGTTCCCCCTATCACTAGCATTAGCGCTCCCAACCCGGCAACCAGCGACTGAATCACAAAGGTAAAAATCAGCGCCTGGACTATTTGTCCGAAGGTGTCAGGACGCTTGAAGGCGGTCAGGGAATAAAAGATCCAGGCGGCCAAAAAACCCGGAATCAAATACTGAAGTAAGGGAATCACTTCCTTGATCAAATCATCCATGCACGTTTTCAATCCATTGAAAGCTGCGACGCGGTACAAATAAATACCTCACCAGGACGAACCATTCCATCGGTTGTCACGGAGCTGTCGTCACAAAAAATGTCTGGATTCAACTCGGGATTTTTGCGTGCAAACATCAGCGAAAATTCAGACAAACACTTAGCCTGAATCCCACGCCATCTACTCCTGATACCTCGCCCGATACCTCCCTGGACTCTCCCCGGTCCATTTCTTGAACGCTCGATGAAACGCGCTCGGCTCCTGAAAACCGAGTTGCTCGGCGATGTCGCTGATGCTCGCCCGGCTTTCTCGCAATTGCTCGAACGCCACGGCCCGTCGCACTTCGTCCTTGATCTCTTGATAGGAACAACCTTCGCGCTCGAGTTTTCGGCGGAAGGTACTGGGGCTCAGGTGTTGTTCAAGGGCGAAGGCCTGCAAGGTCGGCCAGTTGCTGTAATGGCTGCTGCGCAAGCGCTGATGCACCTGCGATGCCAGGCCATGCTGATTGCGGAAGCGGATCACCAGCCATTGCGGTGCGGTGCGCAGGAACACTTTCAGCGACGCCAGATCCTGAACCACCGGCAGGCGCAGGTAATGGCTGGCGAACTCGATTTCAGTGCGCTCGGCACCGAAGGTCAGATTGGGTCCCCAGAGCAATCGGTCATCACTGAGTGACAGACGCTCGTGGCGAAAATCCGCGCGGTCGATGGGGATGCGCCGGCCACCCAGCCAACACAGCAAACTGATCATCAACACCAAAAACGTTTCTTCGCCAAAACGGCTGGCATCGGTATCCGTTGAATGGGTTTCCAGACTGATGATCGCCCGTTTGCCGCGCACGGTCAGCGTGCCGCGATAGTCACGCAGGAACAGGCCGAAGTTGACCAGGCACTGGCGCATGGCTTTGTGCAGATCCGGTTCCTGGATCAATGCGCGGCAAATCAGGGCGAAAGCGCCAGGCGGCATGCCGTGGGAATCCAGCCCGAAGAATTCGTCGTTCAACTCGCGAATTTGAATCAGCCACAACGCCGCAAACGCACTGGCCGGCACCCGCGCCGTGGGTTGCTGCATCACCGCCGCATCGACGCCTGCCTGTTCAAGCACCGCCCGCACGCGCTGCGGATCATCCCCCATCCCGTGGATCATTGCCTGCACGAAGTAGGCGGCCACCGAGTCCTTTTCCCGCATGTGAACGCTTCGCTCCCCAGTATCCGAAATGGCAAAAAACACCAGCGCCGTTGAACAGTTTCGGCATAGGACAACCGCCCTGCCCACTCTAGACTCGCGGCAATAGTACGCCTTCGGCTGCCACGGCGGCCAAGGTATCGCGAGGTTTGATCGGAAGGACCGCAAGATGAATCTGCAAAACATTGGCGTGATCGGCGCTGGCACCATGGGCAATGGCATTGCGCAAGTGTGTGCCCTGGCCGGTTTCAACGTGACCCTGATCGACATCTCCGAGGGCGCGTTGCAAAAAGCCGTCGCGACCGTTGGCAAAAACCTCGATCGGCAGATCGCCAAAGAGACGCTGACGACAGAGCAAAAGCTCGTCGCCCTCGACAAGATCCGCACCAGCACCGATTACAGCAGCCTGCAAAATGCGCAACTGGTGATCGAAGCCGCTACCGAAAACCTGGACCTGAAACTGCGGGTGCTGCAACAGATCGCCGCACAGGTCAGCGCCGAGTGCGTGATCGCCTCCAACACCTCGTCGCTGTCGATCACTCAACTCGCCGCCAGCGTCAGCGAGCCTGAGCGTTTCATCGGTCTGCACTTCTTCAATCCGGTGCCGGTGATGGGCCTGATCGAAGTCATCCGTGGCCTGCAAACCAGCGACGCCACCCACGCCCTGGCACTGGACATGGCTGCGACACTGGGCAAAACCGCGATCACTGCCGGCAACCGCCCTGGGTTCGTCGTCAACCGGATTCTGGTGCCGATGATCAACGAAGCGGTGCTGGTGCTTCAGGAAGGCCTGGCCAGCGCCGAAGACATCGACGCCGGCATGCGCCTGGGCTGCAACCAGCCGATCGGCCCGCTGGCCCTCGCCGACCTGATCGGTCTCGACACCTTGCTGGCGATCATGGAAGCCTTCTACGACGGCTTCAACGACAGCAAATACCGCCCGGCGCCACTGCTCAAGGAAATGGTTGCCGCCGGTTACCTGGGTCGCAAAACGGGGCGTGGCTTCCATGCCTATGCCTGAGCGTTGCTCGCGTTTCGCCGAGTACCGGGACAAGGTGCTGGAGCTGTTTGCCAGCAAGGGTTTCGGTCAGGTCGGCATGCGTGAGCTCGCGACGTGCCTGGGGCTTTCCCCGGGCTCATTGTATCACCATTACCCGAGCAAACAGCACTTGCTGCTGGACTTGATCGAAGAGTTCTACGAAGAGCTGTTGGCGACGCTGGGGCGTATCGAAAAGAAGGCTCCGGCCAAACGCGACCGCCTCAACAACCTCATTCGTGCGCACCTGAATCTGCATCGCGATATGCCTTGGCATTTTCGCCTGGTAGAACGCGACTGCGGTTGCCTGAATGAGGACCAACAAGCACGAGTTCAACACTTGCGCGAGCAATACGAACGCAAGTTGCTGGTGATGCTCGGAGCCCGCTCCCGGTTCAGCGAACCAGGCCACTTGGCGGCCGGGCATGCGATTGCCGCACTACTCAATAGCGCGCCTAGCTGGCTGACCCCGCACTCTCTGGATGAGAGCGAGCACGATGAGCTGCTGGAAAGCATGGTAAGCGGCGCCATTGAGCGCCTGCTGGCACCACGACGCGCAGTCGAGGCAATAAGCCTTGCTTCATCTATCGAGAAAACATCTAAAAAAACCGAAGCTGCCGTCGCGATTTAGCGCTTTGCTTGCCGGGTCAAGGTCATCGGAATTCGCTACGCAACGAAGCGTCCAATCCGATGTGTCCCTACAACGACCTGGGAGCCGGATCATGAAAATCAATCCCTACCTTATCTTCAACGGCGACTGCAAAGCCGCTTTCACCTTCTATGCCGAAAGCCTCAACGGCAACATCGAAGCCATGCTGACGTTCGGTGAAACGCCCGCTCGCGAGCACGTGCCAGCGGACCTGCACAACCTGATCATCCATACGCGCCTGACCGTGGGCGATCAGGCGATCATGGGTTCCGATACAACACCTGACCGCCCCACTGATGATATGAGCGGCTGTTCGATTTCGCTGAATGTCGACAGCATTGCCGAGGCAGAACGGGTGTTCTCGGCGTTATCGGAAGATGGCACAGTGCAAATGCCTCTGGAACAGACTTTCTGGGCTGCAAGATTTGGCATGCTGGTCGACCGCTTCGGTGTGTCGTGGATGATCAACTGCGAAAAGGATCAGTAAACAACGTTTAATGCATGAAAAAGCCCAACCTGAAAAGGCTGGGCTTTCTGGCAACTGCCGGCCCCTCTGCTACCGTCAACGAACTGTCCCCGAATAGCAGCGGATTGTCCGAAGGAATGCCCTATGCCAGCCCATCACGTGTCCTTGTCCACCCGAATCAAACTTTCACTGTTGGCTGGCGGGCTCACCGCCACCCTACTCGCACTCAGCGGCTGCGCGACCGTCGATGCCCAGACCACCGCCTATGTCGGTGTTGAGCATCCCGCACCGACGCTGCCCAGCGAAGTCGTCGTGCTGCGCACCGAACCCCAGCGCCCGCATGTTCGATTGGGTGAAATCCTGATCGACGCCAGCGTCGATCCCGCCCCACCGATTACCGAGGTAGAAGAAAAACTGCGGGACGAGGCTGCAAAACTCGGTGGCGATGCCGTTGTGGTGGTCTATGACCATATCCAGGCGGTGGGTGCCTACGTCAACGGACCGTTGTGGGCTCGCGACGTGCAAACCATCGAAGGCCGGAAACTCAAAGGGATTGTGATCAAGTACAAGTAACATCGAACCAACGACGTTTTACCTAACCTTTGACGCACACCACCTGACGCAAGGTGTGAATCACTTCCACCAGCTCGCGCTGGGCGTGCATGACCAGGTCGATGTCCTTATAGGCCATCGGTATTTCATCGATGACGGCGGCGTCCTTGCGGCACTCCACATGGGCGGTGGCGCGGATCTGATCGTCGACGGTGAACAGGGTTTTTGCTTTAGTGCGGCTCATGGTGCGACCGGCACCATGGCTGCACGAGCAAAAGGATTCCTCGTTGCCGAGCCCACGAACGATGAAGCTCTTTGCGCCCATTGATCCCGGGATAATTCCCAGCTCGCCTTTCTTCGCCGACACCGCGCCTTTTCGGGTGACCAAGATCTCCTGGCCAAAGTGCCGCTCTTTCTGCACGTAATTGTGGTGGCAGTTCACCGCCTCCAGGGCAACGTCGAACGGTTTCCTGATCACCTGCCGTGTCGCCTGAATCACCGCTTGCATCATCAGTGCACGGTTCTGCCTGGCAAAATCCTGCGCCCAGTTCACCGCTTCGACGTAGTCATCAAAGTGTCGACTGCCTTCTTCATGGGGTACCGCTTTTTCGATCGCACAGCGCAAGCCGTGCAGATTGCCTGCTCTGGCAAAATCAGCGGCATGACTTCCGCCCCGAATCTCGACCAACTGAACCCTGAACAACTGCGTGCTCTGGCCGCGCAGTTGATGCAGCGCGTCGAGACGATGGACAAACAAATCCACCATCACAAAACAGTCAACGAGAAACTGACCCATGAGATCGCGCTGCTCAAGCGCTTCAAGTTTGCCAAGCGCAGCGAACAACTAAGCCCTGCTCAAGCTAGCTTGCTCGATGACCTGATCGACACCGACATCGCGGCTATCGAAGCTGAACTTGAGGCACTGCAATCAACGCCGACTGCGGCCAAAGTGCGTCAGCAACCCAAGCGTGCGCCGCTGCCAGCGCAGTTTCCTCGTACGCTGATCCACCACGAACCGGACAACAGCCATTGCCAATGCGGCTGCGCCCTCAAGCGCATCGGTGAAGATGCCAGCGAAAAGCTCGACTACAC
>NZ_JSAK01000008.1:0-225188 GCF_000802965.1 Pseudomonas fluorescens
AGTGGGGCGAATTATAGACACCTGAGATCTGCCGTCAACCCCTTATTTCAGGTTTATTCGGATTTGAGCGTAATACGCGCAAATGCCTTCTTGCCTGCCTGGCAAACATGGGTCGCGCCCAGCGCATATATAAAGGTGCGATCGACAACTTCACCATCAATACGCACACCGCCAGAACCGAGCAGATCTCGAGCCACAGCCGAGTTCTTTACCAAGCCTGCCTTATTAAGGACGGCAGCGATCGGCATATCTTCAGTAGCGGTCAATTCAATCTCAGGCAGATCGTCTGGCAGCTCGCCATCTTTCATACGGTTGCCCGCCGCACGATGGGCGTTGGCCGCTGCTTCTTCACCATGGAAGCGAGCAACAATCTCTTCGGCCAGCTTGATCTTGATGTCACGCGGATTGGCGCCCGCCTCCACATCAGCGCGGAATGCATTGATCTCATCCATGGAGCGGAAGCTGAGCAGTTCGAAGTAACGCCACATCAGCGCATCGGGAATGGAGACCAGCTTGCCGTACATCACGCCCGGCGCTTCCTGGATACCGACGTAGTTGCCCAACGACTTGGACATCTTCTTCACGCCATCCAGCCCTTCCAGCAACGGCATGGTCAGAATGCATTGAGCTTCCTGACCATAACCACGCTGCAGTTCACGCCCCATCAACAGGTTGAACTTCTGATCGGTACCACCTAACTCGACATCTGCACGCAAGGCGACGGAGTCATAGCCCTGAACCAGCGGATAGAGGAACTCGTGAATGGCGATTGGCTGATTGGTTGTGTAGCGCTTGTCGAAGTCATCGCGCTCGAGCATACGAGCCACGGTGTACTGCGAAGTCAGGCGAATGAAGTCGGCCGGCCCCATCTGATCCATCCAGGTGGAATTGAATGCCACTTCGGTCTTGGCCGGATCGAGAATCTTGAAAACCTGAGTCTTGTAGGTCTCTGCGTTCTCAAGAACCTGCTCGCGAGTCAGCGGAGGTCGCGTCGCACTCTTGCCGCTCGGATCGCCGATCATTCCTGTGAAATCGCCAATCAGGAAGATCACCTGGTGACCCAGCTCCTGGAACTGGCGCAGCTTATTAATAAGCACGGTGTGCCCAAGGTGCAAATCCGGGGCGGTCGGATCGAAGCCAGCCTTAATACGCAGCGGCTGGCCGCGTTTGAGCTTTTCGATCAGCTCGGACTCGACCAACAGTTCTTCCGCACCACGTTTAATCAGCGCTAGCTGCTCTTCAACCGACTTCATAACAGACCCGCAAGGCTCGAATTCAAAGGGGACCAACCATACAAGATCACGCGTCAAATACAAAGTTTGGTCGGCGCAATGACGCCAATCCGCTGGCAGAGTGTCCGCGGACTTGCTTCAGGGATGATTTGGTTATATTTTATACAGTTATTTCATCTTCATCATGTCATTCATCTTTTCCAATTCCTTTTTCAAAGTCAAAACACTACTTATGACCAAAGAATCGTCTAAAGCGCCTCCGCTTTACCCGAAGACCCACCTGCTCGCAGCGAGTGGCATCGCCGCGCTTCTGAGCCTGGCGCTTCTGGTATTCCCTTCCAGTGATGTTGAAGCCAAAAAGACAACCCTGAGCCTTGAACTGGAAAGTCCTGCTGAACAACTGACACAAGATCAAGACGCTGCTGAGGCCCTCCAAGCCACAAATGAGCCAGCAGCTTCTCCTTTCGCGCAGATCGACAACAGCGCAGAAGACACCCAGGAAACTGCTCAAGCAGCACCAACACCAGCCCCAACACCTGCGCCGGCCATCGAAGAAAAGAAGGCGCCAAACCACAGGGAAGTGATCGTCGCCAAGGGCGATACCCTCTCCACGCTGTTCGAGAAGGTCGGTCTTCCAGCCATTTCAGTGCATGACGTACTGGCCAGCGACAAGCAGGCCAAGCAGTTCAGCCAGCTCAAGCATGGGCAGAAACTCGAATTCGAATTGAGCCCCGACGGCCAGTTGGCCAATTTGCACAGCAAAGTCAGCGACCTCGAAACCATCACTCTGACCAAGAATGACAAGGGCTACTCGTTCAACCGCATTACCGCCAAACCGACCGTACGCTCCGCCTATGTTCATGGCGTGATCAACAGCTCGCTGTCGCAGTCTGCCGCTCGCGCCGGCCTGTCCCACAGCCTGACGATGGACATGGCCAGCGTGTTTGGCTATGACGTCGATTTCGCCCAGGACATTCGCCAGGGTGACGAATTTGATGTGATCTACGAACAGAAAGTCGTCAACGGCAAAGCGGTCGGCAATGGCCCGATCCTGTCCGCACGTTTCACCAACCGCGGCAAGACCTACACCGCTGTGCGTTATACCAACAAACAAGGCAACAGCAGCTACTACACCGCTGATGGCAACAGCATGCGCAAGGCGTTCATCCGTACTCCTGTGGATTTCGCTCGCATTAGCTCGAAGTTTTCCATGGGCCGCAAACACCCGATCCTGAACAAGATCCGTGCCCACAAAGGCGTTGACTACGCAGCACCACGCGGTACGCCAATCAAAGCCGCCGGTGACGGCAAAGTCTTGCTGGCCGGGCGCCGCGGTGGTTACGGCAACACTGTGATCATCCAGCATGGCAGCACCTACCGTACGCTGTACGGCCACATGCAGGGTTTTGCCAAAGGCGTGCAGACAGGCAGTAATGTCAAGCAAGGCCAGGTGATCGGTTATATCGGCACTACCGGACTTTCTACCGGCCCGCACTTGCACTACGAATTCCAGGTCAACGGCGTTCACGTCGACCCGCTGGGGCAGAAAGTGGCAATGGCCGATCCGATTTCCAAGGCTGAACGCGCTCGCTTCCTCGCACAGAGTCAGCCGCTGATGGCGCGCATGGATCAAGAGAAATCCACCATGCTGGCGTCGAAGCGCTAAGCCATGGCGCTCTATATAGGCGTGATGTCCGGAACCAGTCTCGATGGCCTGGACATCGCGCTGGTCGAGATAGCCCCGGCGATCAGGCTGATCGCCACCCATTACATCCCAATGCCCGAATCCCTGCGCACCGAGCTGCTTGGCTTGTGCGCCAGCGGTCCGGACGAGATTGCCCGCTCCGCCATCGCCCAGCAGAATTGGGTGAAGCTGGCAGCACAGGGCATTCACACCCTCCTTGATCGACAGCACCTCAAACCCGAAGACGTTCGCGCGATTGGCAGCCATGGCCAAACCATCCGCCATGAACCGGCGCGCGGGTTCACAGTGCAGATCGGTAATCCGGCGCTTCTGACCGAGTTGACCGGCATCACCGTGGTCAGCGACTTCCGCAGCCGTGATGTTGCGGCTGGCGGGCAAGGCGCCCCGCTGGTCCCTGCCTTTCACGAAGCCTTGTTTGAAGAGCGCATTGGCAACCGCGCCGTTCTGAACGTCGGCGGATTCAGCAACCTCAGCCTGATCGAACCCGGCCAACCTGTTGCCGGTTTCGACTGCGGGCCGGGGAACGTGCTGCTGGATGCATGGATTCACCAGCAACGCGGCGAAAACTTTGATCGTGATGGCCAATGGGCCGCCAGCGGCAAGGTTGAACCGGTTCTGTTGAAGGAATTGCTCAGCGATCCATTCTTCGTAACCAAAGGCCCGAAGAGTACCGGCCGGGAAGTGTTCAATCTGCCTTGGCTGACACACCACCTGGCACAGTTACCCAGCTTCGCCGCCGAAGACGTGCAGGCAACGCTACTGGAACTGACTGCACTGACCATCATTGAGTCACTGCAAAGCGCCCAATCGGACACTCAAGAACTGCTCGTCTGTGGTGGCGGCGCGCACAATGCCACGCTGATGAAGCGCCTGGCCGAATTGCTGCCGAACGCAGAAGTCAGCAGCACCGCGACGTACGGCGTAGACCCCGACTGGGTCGAAGCCATGGCCTTCGCCTGGCTGGCCCGCTGCTGCCTCGAAGGCATCGCCGCCAATCGCCCGAGCGTCACCGGCGCCCGCGGCTTGCGCGTACTCGGCGCCATCTACCCCGCATAAACGCCAGACAGCAAAACGCCGCAGGGCCCTGAAGCCATGCGGCGCTTGGTGAAGCAGGTGCGTTGATCAGATCGAGAACGACGAGCCGCAGCCACACGTGGTGGTTGCATTCGGGTTCTTGATGACGAAACGCGAACCTTCGAGACCTTCCTGATAATCCACCTCGGCACCGGCCAGGTACTGGAAGCTCATGGGGTCAACAACCAGACTTACACCTTCGCGCTCGACGATGGTGTCGTCATCGGCCACTTCTTCATCGAAGGTGAAGCCGTACTGAAAACCTGAACAACCGCCGCCCGTAACGAATACGCGCAGCTTCAAGCGATCATTCCCCTCTTCATCGACCAGGCTCTTCACCTTGTGCGCGGCACCGTGGGTGAATTGCAAAGCCGTGGGGGTGAAGGATTCGACGCTCATGCTGACTATCTCCCGGCGTTACGCCGTCATATTGCGTGATGACGCGCATTATCCGCTTCTCCTAGAAAAGCGGTCAACTATTGTTATGGTATATCAACCAACCCGTTCGCCGACCCAGAATGCAAAAAGGCCCGTTCTACGGGCCTTTTTGCCATGGGAAATAAACCGTTACGGCAGCATCCCAGCGTGGGACAGACCAAAGCGCTCATCCAACCCGAACAGGATGTTCATGTTCTGCACCGCCTGACCCGACGCGCCCTTGACCAGGTTATCGATCACCGACAACACCACCACCAGATCACCATCCTGCGGACGATGCACCGCAATACGGCACACGTTGGCGCCGCGCACGCTGCGGGTTTCCGGGTGGCTGCCGGCCGGCATGACGTCGACGAACGGTTCGCTGGCGTAACGCTTTTCAAACAGCGCTTGCAGATCCACCGAGCGATCCACAACAGTTGCGTACAGTGTCGAGTGGATACCCCGGATCATTGGCGTCAGGTGCGGAACGAAAGTCAGGCCGACATCCTTGCCCGCTGCGCGACGCAGACCCTGGCGAATTTCCGGCAAGTGACGGTGACCTTTGACGGCATAAGCCTTCATGCTTTCCGACGTCTCGGAGTACAACGAACCTACAGCTGCGCCACGACCCGCACCGCTGACACCGGATTTGCAGTCGGCAATCAAACGCGACGTATCGGCCAGACCGGCTTCAAGCAACGGCAGGAAACCCAGCTGCGTGGCAGTCGGATAGCAACCCGGAACAGCAATCAGGCGCGCCTTCTTGATTTGCTCGCGGTTAACTTCTGGCAGCCCGTAGACCGCTTCGTCCAACAGTTCCGGCGCGCCGTGCGGCTGGCCGTACCACTTGGCCCATTCATCTGCATCTTGCAGACGGAAGTCAGCCGACAGGTCGATGACCTTGGTCCCGGCCGCCAGCAGCTCACCTGCCAGGGCATGTGCAACGCCGTGCGGCGTGGCGAAGAACACCACGTCGCAGGCACCAAGGGTCTTGATGTCCGGAACGCTGAACGCCAGGCCATCGTAGTGGCCTCGCAGGTTCGGGTACATGTCGGCCACGGCCAGGCCAGCCTCGGATCGGGAAGTGATGACAACCACTTCTGCTTGCGGATGCTGTGCCAACAGACGCAGCAGTTCGACACCCGTGTAACCCGTGCCGCCGACGATACCGACCTTGACCATAAACCTGCCCTCAACGAACCCACTGGAAAGCCGTCGATAATAGGGGCCGCGCTCGCCTGCGACAACCGTCAAGGTGACGTGCGGGCGCTCAAGCCTCTACTATTCCCGCTACCGTGAATTGGGGAATAACTAAAAATGCTTTTTCTGTGGCTCAAAGCGCTTCACATCGTCAGCATCGTTTGCTGGTTTGCCGGCCTGTTTTACTTGCCGAGACTCTTCGTTTACCACGCACAAAGCGAAGACACCGTCAGCAAGGAACGTTTCAGTCTCATGGAGCGCAAGTTGTATCGCGGCATCATGGGGCCTTCGATGATCGCTACGCTGATTTTCGGCGGCTGGCTGATCAGCCTTAATCCGAGTGCCTATTTCGGCCAGGGCGGCTGGATGCATGCCAAGCTGACTTTGGTGGTCCTGCTGATCGGCTATCACCACATGTGCGGCGCACAGGTGAAGCGTTTTGCCCGTGGCGAAAACACCCGCAGCCATGTCTTTTTTCGCTGGTTCAATGAAGTGCCGGTTCTGATATTGCTGGCAATCGTAATTCTGGTCGTCGTTCGGCCGTTCTAAATCCAATAGACACCACTTACCGGGGTACTTCCAATGTCGCTGCCCGCTCTGCTTGAACAACGTTTGCGCTTGCCTGTTGTGGCGGCGCCGATGTTCCTGATTTCCAATCCGCAACTGGTGCTCGCCTGCTGTCGTAATGGCGTAGTCGGCAGTTTCCCCGCGCTGAATCAGCGCGAAAGCAGTGGCTTCAAGGCCTGGCTGGAAGAAATCGAAGCGGGACTGGCGACACTGGAGAACCCCGCGCCGTACGCGGTGAACCTGATCGTCCACAACAGCAATCCGCGACTGCAGGCGGACCTGGAGATCTGCATCGAGCACAAAGTGCCGATCGTGATCACCAGCCTCGGCGCCGTTAAGGAGCTGGTCGATGCGGTCCACAGCTACGGCGGCCTTGTATTCCATGACGTGACGACCCGTCGTCATGCCGAGAAAGCCGCCGAAGCCGGCGTGGATGGCTTGATTGCCGTCGCCGCCGGCGCGGGCGGGCATGCCGGAACCTGGAGCCCGTTCTCGCTGATCGCCGAGATCCGCCAGTTCTTCGACAAGACTTTGCTGCTGGCCGGTTGCCTGAACCATGGCCACGAAATTCTCGCCGCACAATTGCTCGGCGCGGATCTGGCCTACTTCGGCACGCGATTTATCGGCACCACCGAAAGTCATGCGCCTGACGCCTACAAAGAGATGCTGCTGACGGCCAGAGCGGCAGACATCATCCATACTCCAGCGGTATCGGGCGTACCGGCGAGTTTCATGCGCCAGAGCCTGGAGGCCGCCGGTTTCGACATGGCAGCCCTGCAAAACAAGGGTGAAGTCAATTTTGGCTCCAAGCTCAAACCCATCAGCGATGAAGCCAAAGCCTGGAAAACCGTGTGGTCCGCGGGCCAGGGCGTGGGTGAAATCGATGATCTGCCGAGCGTCGATCAACTGGTGGTGCGCCTCGACGCCGAATACCGCCAGGCACTGGAGCACGCGGCGCAACTGCCCAAGCGCTGGCCACGATGAAAGAAACTCGGGCCAGCCGCATCTGACTGGCCCTACACTCCGTAACTCAATACTCGCGACAAGGATGCCTCGGCAATGAGCGAAAACCGTTTCAAGATCGTCTTCGACGGCACGCTACTGCCAGGCGTTGATATCGCCACCGCCAAACTCAATCTCGCTGAGCTGTACAAGAGCGAAGTCGCCGCCGTCGAGCGACTATTCAGCGGCAAACCGGTCGCCCTCAAACGTGATTTGTCACAGGACGACGCACAGACCTACCTTCAAGCACTAAAGAAAACCGGCATCGATGCCCGTGTCGAGCCCGAGTCCTCGATCGATCTGAAGCTGTCCGATCTCCACGACCACACGCCAGCCGCGATCGCAGCGGAACCCGAATCCCCTTACGCACCGCCGCAAGCCAACGTTGGCGAACGCATGCCCGAGTACGCCACGCTCAAGCCCTTCGGCGTCGAAGGCCGCATCGGACGCCTGCGGTTCCTCGCATGGTCGATGGTGCTGAGCCTGGTGACGATTGCTGTGGTCGGTGTATTTGCCTTGGTCGGCCTGGCGCTCGTCAGCACCGATTCGACCGCCGGACTGATCTTCGGCGGCCTTCTGGCATTCATTCTGTGCGTTGTCTTCCTTATCGCCAGTATCCTGATCACTGTTCAGCGCCTGCATGATATCGGCTGGTCCGGCTGGCTATGGCTGCTGAACCTGGTGCCATTCGTTGGCAGTTTCTTCCCGCTGCTGTTGTTGCTCATACCGGGAACCCACCTTGCCAATCGCTATGGCGCCCCGCCACCGCCCAACAGCACGGCAGTCAAGGTGCTGTCGTCGTTGTGGATCGTGTTGATTGCGCTGCTTATCGTCGGTGCAATGGCCGGCGGTATCTCGGCCATTCAGGACGAATACGAAAACACCCTTGAAAGCAGTTACCAAAGTGGCTCGGTCACCACCGATGAGATCGACGTCGAGGTCGAACCCACACCAATTTCCGCCGACGATGCAGCCGAAGAAGCCCAGCCCCCTGTAGACTCTGCGAAAGAATGAACAGCGCTCCCCGCCCGTGACACCTGCGTCGCGGCGCGGAGCTGTTGCGATGGAGAACTGCATGACCCGTTATGCTCTGATCACTGGCGCCTCCAGCGGTATCGGCCTGGCCATGGCCGAAGCGTTGGCCCGGCGCGGCCGCAGCCTGATCCTGGTGGCCCGACAACGTGATCAGCTGGAAAGTATTGCGATTGAACTGACCCAACGTTTTGGCGTGGAAGTGTTGTTCCGTGCCTGTGATTTGGGCGAGCCGCTGCGGCTGTCCGGGTTCCTGCTGGAACTGGAAGAAGGCGACCGGCAAATCGATCTGCTGGTGAACTGCGCCGGCATCGGCACCTGCGGCCCGTTCCTGGCGCAGGACTGGATGACCGAACAGGACCTGATCGAAGTAAACATTCTGGCGCTGACCCGCCTGTGCCACGCCATCGGTAACAGCATGGCCTTGCAGGGTGGTGGGCAGATTCTGAATGTCGCCTCGGTCGCGGCATTCCAGCCTGGTCCGTGGATGAGCACTTACTACGCCAGCAAGGCTTATGTGCTGCACTTTTCCGAAGGCCTGCGCGTCGAGCTGAAAAAATGTGCGGTCAAGGTATCGGTGCTCTGCCCCGGCCCCACCCGCACGGCGTTTTTCCGTACCGCACAACTGAACAGCGACAAACTGGCCAACAGCAATTTGCTGATGAGCCCGGAAGAAGTCGCGCTCTATACCGTGCGAGCCCTGGAGAAAAATCGCGCAATCATTATCCCGGGACGACGCAACCGCTGGTTCGCCGCCCTGCCCCGGTTCAGCACGCGGTGGCTGACCCGGACAATCGCCGGCATGGTCATCAAGGCCTACTGCCCGCGCTAATCGACCTGCAAGGTAAAAGGCTGGGCTCGGGCAACACCCATGAGTACACTCGGGCCAGCCCAAACAACGGAGAAAACAGCTGTGGATACTCTGTTCACCAAGATCATCAACCGGGAAATCCCGGCGAAGATCATTTACGAGGACGACCAGGTTCTGGCCTTCCACGACATCGCCCCACAGGCGCCGGTGCACTTTCTGGTGATCCCGAAGAAACCGGTGCGCACCTTGAACGACCTGACCGAGGACGATAAAGCATTGGCCGGGCATATCCTGTTCACTGCCCAGCGTCTGGCCCTGGAGCTGGGCTGCGAAAAAGGTTTCCGCGTTGTCATGAACTGCAATGAAGAAGGTGGGCAGACTGTCTATCACATTCATATGCACGTGCTGGGTCAGCGTCAGATGCACTGGCCGCCGGGCTGACTCTCAGGCTGCCCTTGTAGGAGCCGGCTCGCTGGCGATGGCGTCATTGAGATCGCCATCGCCAGCAAGCCGGCTCCTAAACGTTTGGTGGTGACCTCACACATGACCCAACGCAAACCTTCCCCGGCCGATTGGGTTAAACTGGCCGCCGAGATTCCCCCCGGAGGTCAGCATGACTACCCAACGTCACTACTCGCCGATTGACCGTCTTCTGCTGCAAGCCGATGCCGCGATGCGTACCTTGCTGCCCTTCAGCGGCCAGCCGTACCGTCCGTCGCCCGCCATCGTGCAGCCGGACGCGAAAATGAGCGACGAAGACACCCGGCACGTTGCCGGCCTGATGCGCATCAACCACACCGGTGAAGTCTGCGCCCAGGCGCTGTATCAAGGGCAGGCCCTGACCGCCAAGCTGCCGCAAGTGCGCGCCGCCATGGAACATGCCGCCGAAGAAGAAGTCGACCATCTGGTCTGGTGCGAACAACGCATCCATCAGTTGGGCAGCCACACCAGCATTCTCAATCCGCTGTTCTACGGCATGTCCTTCGGGATTGGCGCGGTGGCCGGGTTGATCAGCGACAAAGTCAGCCTGGGCTTCGTTGCCGCAACGGAAGATCAGGTGTGCAAACACTTGAACGAACACCTTGAGCAACTGCCGGCCGAAGATGAAAAGTCCCGGGCGATTCTTGAGCAAATGCGCATTGATGAAGAGCAGCATGCCGAAAGTGCGCTGGAGGCTGGCGGCTTCCGTTTTCCGGCGCCGGTGAAGTTCGGGATGAGCTTGTTGGCCAAGGTGATGACCAAGAGTACTTATCGGATCTGACCTTTCGGTCGCCTGATCTGGCCTCTTCGCGAGCAGGCTCGCTCCCACATGGAGCCACATTCAAAGAATAAAAAAGGCGACTGCCGTTAGGTAGTCGCCTTTTTTGTGCCCGGAAATCTTAGTTCGGCATGTTGCGTGCGTAGAAGATTTCGAGCATTTCGTGTTTCACGCGATCGGTCACCTGGGCACGTTGCTCAGGGGACAGGTTGTTGGTCGCGTCGCCGAACAGGTAGTTGTCCAGCTCGAAGTTTTTCAGCAGCATTTTGGTGTGGAACAGGTTTTCCTGATACACGTTCACGTCGGTCATCTGGTACGCGTCGCGGGTGTCTTCGGAAAGGTAGTTCTGAATCGAATTGATCTCGTGGTCGATGAAGTGCTTCTTGCCTTCAACGTCACGGGTGAAGCCGCGCACACGGTAATCCACGGTCACGATGTCCGAATCGAACTGGTGAATCAGGAAGTTGAGCGCTTTAAGCGGTGAAATGACCCCGCAAGTCGACACGTCGATATCCACACGGAAGGTTGCGATACCGTCGTCCGGATGGATTTCTGGGTACGTGTGCACCGTGATGTGGCTCTTGTCGAGGTGGGCCAGGATGATTTCGGGCAACGGGCCCGGGGACTCTTCGATCTGGCTGTCGGTCGGGGTCACCGGTTCTTCAGAAATCAGAATCGTGACGCTGGCGCCCTGCGGCTCGTAGTCCTGACTGGCAATGTTCAGGATGTTGGCACCAATGATATCGACAACTTCAGTGAGGATCTGCGTCAGGCGCTTCGCGTTGTACTCTTTATTGATGTACTCGACGTAAGCCTGTTGGTCTTGCGGGGTTTCCGCGTAGCAGATGTCATAGATGTTGAAGCTCAAGGTCTTTGTCAGGTTATTGAACCCGTGGAGCTTGAGTTTGCTTTTCACCGTTAAAAACTCTCTATGTATTGCGGCCCGGCCGCGTGATCAAGCATGCCCGTCAGATGCGAACGACGCACCTGCGTAGGACGGTTAACACCTCTTCGCGATGGCGATTTTGGTTGTCTGTTCGGGTGTGCGGCCTGTCGGCTGACGGGCCACTACCCTGAAAAAAGTGGCGCATTATGCAGACGTCAGCTTGGGATCGCCAGAGTCTGCACTGCTTTTATGATAGTTGAATGTCGATTCAACCGAGTTCGATGATTTCGTAGTCGTGGGTAATCTCAACGCCGGCCGCGCCGAGCATGATCGAGGCAGAGCAATACTTCTCCGCAGACAGCTCGATGGCACGCTTGACCTGCGCTTCTTTCAGCCCACGGCCCTTGACCACGAAGTGCATGTGGATCTTGGTGAACACCTTTGGATCTTCGGTCGCGCGCTCGGCTTCGAGGAAAGCTTCGCAGCTCTCAACGGCCTGGCGTGATTTCTTGAGGATGCTGACCACATCGAAATTGCTGCAACCGCCGACACCCAGCAGGAGCATTTCCATCGGCCGGACACCCAGGTTACGACCGCCGGCATCGGGCGGACCGTCCATGACCACGACATGACCGCTACCGGATTCGCCGAGGAACATGGCTTCGCCAGCCCATTGGATGCGTGCCTTCATCGCCAAGACTCCACTGTATAAAAAAGGGTCGCCAGCTTAGCACAGGCCCCGTGATTGACAGTGTCCGCCTTCCTAGGACATAACCACCGGCCTTGTAGGTAAATGCTCGAATATTGCAGGAAGTGTCTGTTAAGCTGACGCCAATTCGCTGGCGCATAGCCAGCTTTAGCGAGTCTTTCGCTTTTCTTAAAAAATCCAAAACATACCGTGCAGTCTTTTCGGGATACAACCATGGTTGCTATTGCCCCAACCCCCAAGATCAAGAACCTCGACAAGTTGCTGATGCATTGCCAGCGCCGTCGCTATCAGGCCAAGAGCAACATCATTTGTGCCGGCGACCGCTCGGAAACCCTGTTCTTCATCATTAAAGGTTCGGTCACCATCCTGATCGAGGATGACGACGGTCGGGAAATGATCATCGCCTACCTGAACGGCGGGGACTTTTTCGGTGAGCTGGGGCTGTTTGAACAGGCAGGTCAGGAACAGGAGCGCAGCGCCTGGGTGCGTGCCAAGGTCGAATGCGAAGTTGCGGAAATCAGCTACGCGAAATTCCGTGAACTATCCCAGCAGGATCCAGACATTCTTTACGTGTTAAGCGGACAAATCGCACAACGTCTGCGGAACACCACGCGCAAGGTCGGTGACCTGGCGTTTTTCGATGTGACGGGGCGTGTCGCCCGCTGCCTGCTGGAACTGTGCAAGCAACCAGATGCGATGACTCACCCTGACGGCATGCAGATCAAGGTGACCCGTCAGGAAATCGGGCGGATTGTCGGGTGTTCCCGGGAGATGGTTGGTCGCGTGCTCAAGGATCTGGAAGAACGCAACCTGGTGGACGTCAAAGGCAAGACGATGGTGGTCTTTGGTACGCGCTAAGCGCTGAACATCTGCGCCAGCATCTGCCGGTAAAGTTCGTCGAGACGCTCCAGTGCATTGGGTGCCGTGAACTTTTCATGCAGTGCGATGTGGCTTTCCGCTCGCACCCGTTGCTCCAGACCGCAGGCTTCGTTGAAACGATTGACCGCTGCGACCATCGATTCACGTTCGTTGTCGATCAGCATTGCACCATGCACCAACCCCACCGGGCGCTGACCGCCCTGGCTCTGGCGCCAGCGCTGGGCCGTACCAACCATCTTGCGTCCGTCGAGATTGACGTTGAAGCGACCGTCGCAGAATGCGCCTTCGATTTCACCGAGCGACGAAGCGCCGCCTAACTCATCCAGCAACTGACAGATCGGATCGCACAGACGCCGGTAACCGGACTCGATGCGGTTCAGATCCCCTTCGCTGCGCGGTGGTGCGTAAACCAGGGCGATGTTGATCGTCGAGGCGGATTGCGGCACCGGCTCACCTCCGGTTTCGCGTAACAGTACTGGCCAACCGGCAGCGGCGGAGACTTCGCAGGCGTGGTCGAACCCGGGCAGACGATTCAAACGACGCGGCATGACCAGTGCCCGATCGCTCGGCTGCCAGAACAGCAGGCCGAATTCCGAATCGCCAGCACAGACGGATGCCAATAGATCCTGTTCGGCTTGCAGGCCGGCTTCGATGGTCAGAGAAACAGGTGAGGTCACAAGGTACTCCGTAGGACAAAAAGTCTGTGGTGTCTTATGCCGCCATCGCGAGCAGGCTCACTCCTACAGGGTTTGAGGGTGGCCACAATGTATGTGTATTGCCGCAATCAACCTGTAGGAGTGAGCCTGCACGCGATGCTTTTTTAGTCCAGTGTAGAACCGCTGACCGGAATGCCACGCTCAGGGAAAAACAGACGCTGCAATTCAGTACCTGGATTCTCGGCGCGCATGAACGCCTCGCCCACCAGGAACGCGTAAACGTCGCTGATTTCCATTAGCTCGACATCGGCACGGTTGAGGATGCCGCTTTCGGTAATCACCAGACGATCACGCGGGATACGCGGCAGCAGATCGAGGGTGGTTTCCAGGCTGACGTCGAAGGTGTGCAGGTTGCGGTTATTGATGCCGACCAGCGGGGTGTCGAGGGTTTTCAAGGCCCGCTCCAGCTCATCGCCATCGTGGACTTCAACCAGCACATCAAGACCGACGCCTTTGGCCACGGCGGCCAGTTCGGCCATTTTCACGTCGTCCAGCGCGGAGACGATCAACAGCACGCAGTCGGCGCCGAGGGCGCGAGCTTCGACGATCTGGTACGGATCGATCATAAAGTCCTTGCGGATCACCGGCAGTTTGCACGCTGCGCGAGCTTGCTGCAGGTACGCGTCGGCACCCTGGAAGTAATCGATGTCGGTGAGTACCGACAGGCACGTCGCGCCGCCCTTCTCGTAGCTTCTAGCGATGTCGGCAGGAACGAAGTTCTCGCGAATTACGCCCTTGCTTGGCGAAGCCTTCTTGATTTCGGCAATGACTGCCGGCTCTTTCAGCTTGGCCTGGGCCAGCAAAGCCTTGGCAAAACCACGGGGTGCATCGGCCGCCTTGGCCAGACTTTCCAGCTCGGCGAGGCTTACGCGAGCGCTGCGCTCGGCAACTTCTTCAACCTTGCGCGACAGAATGTTTTCCAGAACCGTCGGTACACTCATCCCTCATTCTCCACTTTGAATACCGCGGTAAATGCACCCAGCTCCTCGAGTTTTTCCCGAGCGAGGCCTGTGTGCAGCGCATCGTGCGCCAGGGCAACACCCTCTTTCAAACTGCTCGCATGGTCGGCGGCGTACAACGCGGCACCGGCATTGAGCATGATCATCTCGGCAGCTTTCTGACCGTTTTCGGTCTTGCGCTTACCCAGTGCATCGCGAATCAGTTCCAGGGACGCCGCCGGGCTTTCCACCGCCAGGCCATGCAGGCTCTGGCTCTTCATGCCCAGGTCTTCCGGCTCGACCCAATACTCGGTGATCTGGTCATCTTTCAGTTCGGCGACAAAAGTCGGGGCTGCCAGGCTGAATTCGTCCAGGCCATCCTTCGAATGCACCACCAGCACGTGCTTGCTGCCCAGACGCTGCAGGACTTCGGCCAATGGCCGGCACAGCGCTTGAGTGAATACGCCCACCACCTGATGTTTCACGCCAGCCGGATTCGTAAGCGGGCCGAGCATGTTGAACAAGGTGCGCAGGCCGAGCTCGCGACGCGGGCCAGCGGCGTACTTCATGGCACTGTGGTGAGTCTGGGCAAACATGAAACCGATGCCGACGTTATCGATGCAGCGCGCCACTTGAACCGGCGTCAGGTTCAGGTAGATACCGGCTGCTTCCAGCAAATCGGCACTGCCGCTTTTACCCGAGACCGCACGGTTACCGTGCTTGGCCACGGTGCAACCGGCCGCCGCGACCACGAAGGAAGACGCGGTCGACACGTTGAAAATATTCGCACCGTCACCGCCGGTGCCGACTACATCGACCACGCCATCGAGGGTCTTGAGTTCGACCTTGTCCGCCAGCTCGCGCATCACCGAAACGGCACCGACGATTTCGTCGATGCTTTCGCTCTTCATGCGCATGGCCATCATGAACGCGCCGATCTGCGCCTCAGTGCATTGGCCGGTCATGATTTCGCGCATCACATCGCGCATTTCATCGGTGCTGAGGTCGAGGTGATCGACGATACGGCCCAGGGCTGTCTTGATATTCATGAAAAGTCCTTAGCGCGTGCCGCCGGTTTGTTTGAGGAAGTTGGCGAAGAGCTCGTGGCCCTGCTCGGTGAGGATCGACTCAGGGTGAAACTGCACGCCCTCGATGTTCAGGGTCTTGTGGCGCAGGCCCATGATCTCGTCGATCGAACCGTCTTCGAGCTGGGTCCAGGCGGTCAGTTCGAGGCAGTCTGGCAAGGTTTCGCGCTTGACGATCAATGAATGATAGCGGGTGACGGTCAACGGATTGTTCAGGCCGGCGAAGACGCCTTTGTCCTCGTGGAACACCGGGCTGGTCTTGCCGTGCATGACCTGGCGGGCACGGACCACATCGCCGCCAAAGGCCTGGCCGATGGATTGATGGCCCAGGCATACACCGAGAATCGGCAGCTTGCCGCCGAAGTGCTTGATCACGTCAATCGATACGCCAGCTTCATTCGGGGTGCAAGGGCCGGGAGAAACTACGATGCGCTCGGGGTTGAGGGCTTCGATTTCAGCAATGGTGAGCTCATCGTTGCGCACGACTTTGACCTGGGAGCCCAGCTCACCAAGGTACTGCACAACGTTGTAAGTAAAAGAGTCGTAGTTATCGATCATCAGCAACATGGCGTTAAGAACCTCTTGAATTCACTGACTGATACAGCCTTCGAATGATTGACCCGCAGCGTTCTGCACTTTGGCGGTCGCTGGAATCGCGAAGCAAAGCGCAAGGTCTTGCGAGTAAAGAAGGCGAAGCGGTAAAGATCCGGCCGGGCCGGCAGAAGGATTCAGGCGCGCCAACGCCAGCGGGCGTGTGCCTTGATGACTTGATCCAGTAGTTTGCTGACGATCAACACGGGGAAGGTCTCATTTATACGTCTCGGCACAGTAACTTAGCTGGGCAGAGCGTGCAATATGGGGCGATGGAAGCGAGTGAAACATTCGCCAGGTTCGCGCCGAATGGCATCAGGCTCTATAGTTTTTTGGCACTGTCGTTTCACCCACTAAAACAATAATCAAACGGACTTGCTCATGATCAGACAGACGCTGTTTGCACCGCTTGCCGGTTGCCTGCTCGCCATGGCCTGCGCTCAGGCGATCGCGGCGCCCAATCCTTACTCGAACTTCATCGTTTTCGGCGACAGCCTCAACGATGCGGGGCAGTTCACCGACACGGGCGGCCCTGCCGGTTCGACCCTGCGCTTCACCAACCGCACCGGGCCGACGTATCAGGACGGCAGCGGCGAAGTCTATGCCGCCAACTCAACCCAACTGCTTGGGGGCAGGCTCGGTTTCTCGCCGGACGAGACCGCCGCTTCGACTTCAGCCGCACGCGCCGCCCAGGGTTTGCCCGATGGCAACAACTGGGCTGTTGGTGGCTATCGCACCGATCAGATCCTCGCTTCAATCACCACCGTATCCGCCACGGGTGAACGTGCGCGGGCGGGTTACTTGCCGGCCAATAATCTGCGCGCCGACCCGAACGCGCTGTATTACCTCTCCGGCGGTGGCAACGACTTTCTTCAGGGCCGTGTGCAAAGTGGCGCTCAGGCGAATGCCGCTGCGGACCGCCTGGCCAACAGCGTTCAGGTCCTGCAAACAGCCGGTGCCCGGTACATCATGGTCTGGCTGTTGCCTGACCTGGGATTGACACCGGCCATCAATGGCAGCCCTTTGCAGGGACCTACCTCGCAACTGAGCGCGGCGTTCAACCGGCAACTGGTCACTCGACTGGCGGGGATCGATGCCGAAATCATTCCGCTGAACATTCCACTGTTGTTGCAGGAAACCTTCGCCGATCCAGCGCGATTCGGTTTTGCTACGGGCCAGAACCTGACGGCGACTTGCTTCAGCGGCAACGGCTGCACGGAAAACCCGACCTTTGGCATCAACAGCGCCACCCCGGACCCGAGCCAATTGATTTACAACGATGGGGTGCATCCGACCGAGGCCGGACAAAAGCTGGTGTCCGACTACGCCTATTCCTTACTCGCGGCGCCTTGGGAGCTGACGCTGCTGCCGGAAATGGCCCACGCCACACTACGCGCGCATCAGGATGAACTGCGCAGCCAATGGCGATCCGACTGGGAGAACTGGCAGGCCGTTGGCCAATGGCGCGCTATCGTCGCGGGCGGTGGTCAGCATCTCGATGTCGATCACCAAAGCAGCGGTGCCGATGCCGATGGCGACGGCTACAGCTTGAACATCGGCGGCAGCTATCGCCTCAATGAAGCCTGGCGCGTGGGTGTGGCGGCAGGCTTCTATCGTCAGAATCTGGACGCCGGCGATAACGATTCGGACTACAAACTCAACAGCTACCTGGCCACGGCATTCGCCCAGTTCCAGCAGAACCGTTGGTGGGCCGATGCCGCGTTGACCGGCGGCAAGCTGGATTACGACAATCTAAAACGCAAATTCGATCTGGGCGGCGGCGAAGGTGCGGAGAAAGGCGACACCGACGGCTATCTCTGGGCCTTCAGCACACGCGTTGGCTATGACATTGCGCAGCCGGGCAGTGAGTGGCACCTGTCGCCGTTCATCAGCGCCGATTACGCGAAAGTGGAAGTCGACGGCTACTCGGAAAACAGCAGTCGTTCCACGGCGCTGACCTTTGATGACCAGAAACGCGATTCGAAACGTCTGGGCGCCGGGTTGCAGGGTAAATACCAGATCACCCCGCAGACTCAAGTGTTTGGCGAATATGCCTACGAACGCGAGTACGACGATGACACCCAAGACGTGAACATCGCGCTCAACAGCCTGCCATCCCTCGACTTCACGCTGGATGGCTATACCCCTCAAACCCACATGAACCGCGTGAGCCTTGGCGTCAGCCACAAGTTGACGGCCGATCTGGCCCTGCGCGGCGGGTATACGTTGCGCAAGGATGATGACTTTACCCAGCAAGGCATCAACGTAGGCGTTGCGCTGGATTTTTGATTCAGGAAACAGCAGGCAAAAAAAACGCGGCGCCTTCACGGGCGCCGCGTTTTTTTTGTGACCACGCTTACCGTGGCGAGGTAGCTTGCTCCCGCTGGCCTGCGAAGCGGGCCCATGACGACTGCTGCGCAGCCGAGCGTCGGAACGCCGCCCGGGAAAGCTCGCTCGCAACAAGGGTTAGAGGTGAACTCAGGCGTCCGGGGTCTGTTCGGCCAGGGCCACGGCGCGGAACATCGCGCGACGCTTGTTCAGGGTTTCTTCCCATTCCAGCGCCGGCACCGAGTCGGCGACGATGCCGCCACCGGCCTGCACATGCAGTTCACCGTCCTTGATCACCGCCGTGCGAATCGCGATGGCGGTGTCCATGTTGCCGTTCCACGCGAAGTAACCGACGGCGCCGCCATAGACGCCACGCTTGACCGGTTCCAGTTCGTCGATGATTTCCATCGCGCGAATCTTCGGTGCGCCCGACAAAGTGCCAGCCGGCAGGATCGCCCGCAGTGCATCCATCGCCGTCAGCCCTTCCTTCAATTGGCCGGTGACGTTGGAAACAATGTGCATCACGTTGGAGTAACGCTCGATGACCATCTTCTCGGTGAGCTTCACCGAACCGACTTCCGACACCCGACCGGTGTCATTGCGGCCCAGGTCGATCAGCATCAGGTGTTCGGCGATCTCCTTGTCGTCGGACAGCAGGTCTTTTTCCAGCGCCAAGTCAGCTTCTTCGTTGGCCCCGCGCGGACGAGTGCCGGCAATCGGGCGCACGGTGATCAGGTTGTCTTCGACCCGCACCAGCACTTCCGGCGAACTGCCGACGACGTGGAAGTCGCCGAAGTTGAAGAAGTACATGTACGGCGTCGGGTTAAAGCAACGCAGTGCGCGGTACAGGTCGATGGGTGCAGCCTTGAAGTCGATCGACATGCGCTGGGACGGCACGACCTGCATGCAGTCACCGGCCAGGATGTATTCCTTGATGGTGTCGACGGCTTTTTCGTAATCGTCCTGGGTGAAACTGGAGCGGAACACCGGATCAGCTGCTTGCTGCTTGCTGAAATCGAGGCCACGGCGTGGAGTGATCGGCTGACGGAGTTTTTCCAGCAGCTCTTCAAGGCGTGCGCGACCTTGCTCGAAGGCGTCTTCCTGCGCCGGGTCGGCGAGGACGATGGCGTGCATCTTGCCGGCAAGGTTGTCGAACACCACTACCGCGTCGGAAACCATCAACAGAATATCCGGCACGCCCAGCGGATCCGGGTTCGGGCACTTGCCCAGACGCTTCTCCACATAACGCACGCAGTCGTAACCGAAGTAACCCACCAAGCCGCCGTTGAAACGCGGCAGGCCGGCGATGGTCGGTACGTTGTAGCGGGCCTTGAAGGCTTCGACGAACGCCAACGGGTCTTCCACGTCGTGGCTTTCGGTCTCGACGCCGTCAATGGTCACGCTGACGTGATGATCGTGAACCCGCAGCACGGTGCGGCACGGCAGGCCGATGATCGAGTAACGGCCCCATTTCTCGCCGCCCTGAACGGATTCCAGCAGGTAGGAGTTGGGTTCGTCGGCCAGTTTCAGGTAGATCGACAGCGGCGTGTCGAAGTCGGCCAGGGTTTCGCAGGCAAGCGGGATGCGGTTGTAGCCGGCAGCGGCCAAACGCAGGAATTCTTCGCGGATCATGAGGTGCCTCGTGGCTTGAGGTTCTAACAGTCAGGTATGCAAACGCGCCGGTTTACCGGCCAGGATCAAGTCAGGCGCGCCAACGCCAACGGGCCAGGGCCTTGATGACTTTCATCCAGAGTTTGCGAGTGACCACCACGATGGAATTTCCAGAAGGGGGTTGAACAGCGTCGGCCAACGTTATCTCAGCGGCCGGGCCCAGGCAACCGCGAATTAACTCGCGCAGATCATCAATCACCAGCGCTGGCGACTCTTCGGCGATCGGACGACCGTGGTTGTAGCCATAACTCAGGGCCACGCACTTGACCCCCGCTGCTTTCGACGCCAGCACATCGCTGCGCGAATCGCCGACGAACAAGGACTGCGACGCCGGGATGTTGGCCATTTTCATCACGAAAAACAGCGCGGCCGGATCGGGTTTTTTCTGCGGCAGGGTGTCGCCACCGATGATCCATTTGAAGTAACGGCCGATCTTCATCTGATCCAGCAACGGCGCGACAAAGCGCTCCGGCTTGTTGGTGATCAGCGCCATTTCCACGCCTTGCTTGTTCAACCACTTGAGGGTGTCGCGCACGCCGGGGTAAACCACCGTCAGCCCGTGACCGGCCGCATAAAAGCCATTGAACAATTCCAGGGCGTGCTCGGCTTCGACCTCATCGACACCCTCGGCGTCGATGTGATTGGCCAACGCCCGGCGCACCAACATGTGTACGCCGTTCCCCACCCACTCACGCACCGATTCGATGCCGGCAGCTGGACGCCCGAGTTTGAGCAGCATGTTATCCACAGCCGCCGCGAGGTCGGGGACCGAATCGATCAACGTGCCATCCAGATCGAACATCACCAGACGCGGCAGACGGCCCGGGAACAGCTGCTCAAAGCCACTCATGGGCGGGCCAGCGCCAGTTCGGAACGCATCTTCTCGATGACTTCCTGATAATTCGGCGCATTGAAAATCGCCGAACCGGCGACGAAGGTGTCAGCACCTGCCGCCGCGATTTCACGAATGTTGTTCACGTTCACGCCGCCGTCGATTTCCAGGCGGATGTCGCGACCGGAAGCATCGATCAACGCACGCGCTTCACGCAGTTTGTCGAGGGTGCCAGGGATGAACTTCTGCCCGCCGAAGCCTGGGTTGACGCTCATCAGCAGGATCATGTCGACCTTGTCCATCACGTACTTGAGCACGTCCAGCGGCGTCGCCGGATTGAACACCAGGCCCGACTTGCAGCCGCCTTCGCGGATCAGTTGCAGGGAGCGGTCGACGTGCTGGGTGGCTTCCGGGTGGAAGGTGATGTAAGTCGCGCCGGCCTCGATGAAATCACCGACGATGCGGTCCACCGGGCTGACCATCAGGTGCGCGTCGATCGGCGCGGTGATGCCGTACTTGCGCAGCGCCGAGCAGACCATCGGGCCGATGGTCAGGTTCGGCACGTAGTGGTTGTCCATGACATCGAAGTGCACGAAGTCGGCGCCAGCGGCCAGGACATTGTCCACTTCTTCGCCCAGGCGGGCGAAGTCGGCGGAGAGAATCGACGGAGCAATTACGAAGGGCTGCATGACGCACCTTTTCTGAGCAGAATCACGATGGCGCGCATTGTAGCCTCATGCTTTGACGCGCGCACTGTGACCGCGATGATCAGTAGGCCGCTCGGTAGATCTTCTCGATATCGATAGCGCTCAGTTTGCGCGGATTATTGCGCATCAGGCGCTCGATACCTGCGGCTTCAACGGCCATGGCCGCAATCGCATCTTCCGGAACGCCGAAACTGCGCAGGCCCGCCGGGATTTCCACCGCCGCGCATAGTTCGGTCATCGCCTCCACGGCCTTATCGGCCGCTTCATTGGCGCTCAGATGAGCGGTCTTCACGCCCATGGCTTCGGCAATATCCTGCATGCGTTCGACGCAAGCCATCTTGTTCCAGGTCATGACATACGGCAGCAGCAAGGCGTTGCTGACGCCGTGGGCAATGTTGAAACGCCCGCCCAGCGGATACGCCAGCGCATGCACGGCGCCAACCCCGGCATTGCCGAACGCCATGCCGGCCATCAGGCTGGCGGTGGCCATGTCTTCTCGGGCCTGCAGGTTGGACGGATTGGCGTAGGCCTTGGGCAGCGCCTTGGCGATCAGCTTGATCGCGCCGATGGCCAGGGAGTCGGTAATCGGTGAGGCATTGACCGACAGATAGGATTCGATGGCATGCACCAAGGCATCGACACCACTGGCGGCGGTGACGCCGCGCGGGCAGGTCAGGGTCATTTGCGGGCTGACCAGCGCAACGTCCGGCAGCAGATAGTCGCTGACGATGCCCTTCTTCAACTGCGCGACCTTGTCGGAAAGGATCGCCACATTGGTCACTTCCGAGCCGGTGCCGGCGGTTGTCGGGATGGCGATCAACGGCGGGCCTTTGCGCGGCACCTGATCGACGCCGAACAAATCCTCCAGCGCGCCGTGATAGCCGGCATACGCCGCAACACTCTTGGCAATGTCGATGGCACTGCCGCCGCCCAGGCCGATCAACCCATCATGACCGCCGTCGCGGTAGACGCGCATGCAGTCCTCGACGATGGCGATTTCCGGGTCGGGCAGCACCCGGTCAAAAATCTCGTAGGTGCGACCACCCAGTTGCGCCAGCGCCAGCTCGACGGTGCCGGATTTGACCAGCGCGGCGTCGGTGACGATCAGTGGGTTGTCGATGTCCAGACGTGTCAGTTCCGCCGCCAGTTGCTCGATGGCCCCTGCGCCGGTGATCAGTTTGTGAGCGATTTTGAAAGAGGAAAGACTCATGTGCGCAGCCTCTTATAGGAGTGGGAGCTGGGCACAATAGTAGCTGGGGATTGGGCGTTGTCTGCTATTCAGGTCGTGAATGACCGGTGAGTCCAAACACCCCATACAACAACTGTAGGAGCCGGCTTGCTGGCAATGCGCGTGTCATTCAACTGATTCATCAGCTGACAGTCCGCTTTCGCCAGCAAGCCGGCTCCTACAAGGGAGTACTTCAGACCTGGGCGGTGCGCAGTTTTTCGCTGCGGCCACGCAGCCATTCCAGGGTCAGCAGCAGGATCACCGAGAAGGCGATCAGCAGCGTCGCGGCGGCGGCGATGGTCGGGCTGAGGTTTTCGCGGATGCCGCTGAACATCTGCCGTGGCAGGGTTGCTTGTTCAGGGCCGGCGAGGAACAGCGTCACCACCACTTCATCGAACGAGGTGGCGAAAGCGAACAGCGCGCCGGAAATCACCCCGGGAGCGATCAATGGCAAGGTCACCCGACGGAACGCCGTCAGCGGCGAAGCACCGAGGCTGGCGGCGGCGCGTACCAGGTTTTGGTTAAACCCTTGCAACGTCGCCGACACGGTGATGATCACGAATGGCACACCCAATACTGCGTGCACCACGATCAGCGAGAAGAAGCTGTTACCCAGGCCCAGCGGCGCGAAGAACAGATAACTGGCGACACCGATGATCACCACCGGCACCACCATCGGCGAAATGACCAGCGCCATCACCAGCGGTTTGCCGGGGAAGTCGCCGCGAGTCAGGCCGATAGCCGCCAACGTGCCGAAGACCATGGCCAGCACTGTGGCCGCCGGGGCGACGATGATGCTGTTCTTCAGGGCGCGCATCCACTCCGCCGAAGCGAAGAAATCGTGATACCACTGCAGCGAGAAACCTTGCAGCGGGTACACCAGGAAGCTGCCAGAGTTGAACGACAGCGGGATGATCACCAGCACCGGCAGGATCAGGAACAACAGAATCAAGCCGCAGAGAATCCGCAAGCTGTAGAACCACACCCGCTCGATGGGCGACATATAAGGACTCAGCATCTCAAACTCCCCTTAGCTCAGGCGCAGGCGGCTCGCGCCTACCAGCCAGCTGTAAATCAGATAAAGCACGACCGTCGCCAGCAACAGCAGACCACCGAGTGCCGTCGCCATGCCCCAGTTGATGCTGGTGTTGGTGTAGAAGGCGACGAAGTAGCTGACCATTTGATCGTTAGGGCTGCCCAGCAGCGCCGGGGTGATGTAGTAGCCGATGGCGAGGATGAACACCAACAGGCAACCGGCGCCGACACCGGCATAGGTCTGCGGGAAGTACACCCGCCAGAAGCTGGCAAACGGGTGGCAGCCAAGGGAAATCGCGGCGCGCATGTAGGTCGGCGAGATGCCTTTCATCACGCTGTAGATCGGCAGAATCATGAACGGCAACAGGATGTGCACCATGGAGATGTAGACGCCAACACGGTTGAACACCAGTTCGATCGGTTTATCGATGATGCCCATGGCCATCAGGCCGCTGTTGATCAGGCCGCCCGATTGCAGCAGCACAATCCACGCCGCAACGCGCACCAGGATCGACGTCCAGAACGGTAGCAGCACCAGGATCATCAGCAGGTTGCTCTGGCGCGACGGCAGATTGGCCAGCAGATAAGCCAGTGGATACGCCAGCAGCAGGCAGATCACGGTGATGACCAGGCCCATCCAGAAGGTACGGGCGAAGATGTCGAGGTAGATCGCCTGGTCCGGGGTGGCCGGGGCGATTTCGCCGAGGTCGTCGATGCGGTGATCGACGGCCGCCAGCAAGTAATACGGCGTGATGCTGCTGGTATTGCGGCGCACTGCTTGCCAGTAGGCCGGATCGCCCCAGCGCTCGTCGAGACCTTCCAGCGCTTCTTTATAAGAGGCCGGTTCAGTGGCGAACGGCAAGGCGCGGGCGGTTTTGGTCAGCAGGCTGCGGTAGCCGGCCAGCTCCATGTTCAGGCGTTTGGACAAATCGCCGAGGGTTTGATTCTTGCGGGCTTCAGCGAGGTCTTCGCTGGCAGCCTTGTAAACCGGTTCAGCGGGCAGGCCGCGGCCGTCCCAACTGGCGATGGCGGACACGGTGCGCGGCATGCCGCCGACCACTTCCGGGTTACCCACGCTTTTGTAGAGCAGCGCCGCGATCGGCACCAGGAACACCAGCAGCAGGAACAGCACCAATGGCGCGATCAAGGCCTGGGCTTTCCAGCGGTTGACCCGCTCGGCGTGCTTGAGCCGCTGCTTCAAGGTGGGGTCAGTGCCCGTGGTCACGGGAACGGCGATAGCCATGGCGTACTCCGGAAATCTTTGATCGTTACAGAGGGCGGCGTACCGCCTCTGTTGTGTTGAAACACCGCAACGTGCGGGAGCGGAAACCTGTGGCGAGCGAGCTTGCTCGCGCTGGGCTGCGAAGCGGCCCCAAAATTATGTTGGCAATGCCAATTTTGTGAGTGCTTCGCACTCAAGCGGGAGCAAGCTCCCTCGCCACAAAGTCCGCCTTCAATTGAAGGCTTGGTTATTTCGCAGCCCAGGAATTGAAGCGCTGTTCCAATTGCTCGCCGTTGTCAGCCCAGAAGCTGACGTCGATCTGCACCTGGTTGGCGATGTTTTCCGGGGTGGTCGGCATGTCTTTCAGGACATCCTTGGCCAGCAACGGTACGGCTTGGGTGTTGGCCGGGCCGTAGGCGATGTTTTCCGAGTAAGTCTTCTGTTGCTGTGGCTGTACCGAGAAGGCGATGAATTTCTTCGCCGCTTCGGCGCGCTTGGGGTCCAGGCCTTTTGGAATCGCCCATGCGTCGAAGTCGTAGATGCCGCCGTTCCACACTACTTTCAGGTTGCTTTCTTTCTGCACCGCAGCGATACGGCCGTTGTAGGCCGAGCTCATGACCACGTCACCGGAAGCGAGGTATTGCGGTGGTTGTGCGCCAGCTTCCCACCACTGGATGCTTGGCTTGAGTTCGTCGAGTTTCTTGAACGCGCGGTCCTGACCATCTTTGCTGGCCAGCACTTTGTAAACGTCTTTCGGCGCAACGCCGTCGGCCATCAAGGCGAATTCCAGGGTGTACTTGGCGCCTTTACGCAGGCCACGCTTGCCCGGGAATTGCTTGGTGTCCCAGAAATCCTTCCAACTGGTCGGTGCGGTTTTCAGCTTGTCGGCGTTGTAGGCCAACACGGTTGACCACACGAAGAAGCCCACGCCGCACGGCTGGATAGCGCCTTTGACGTAGTCTTCGTTCTTGCCGAAAAGGGCTGGGTCGAGTTGCTCGAACATGTCTTCGTCGCAACCGCGGGACAGTTCTGGCGATTCAACTTCCACCAGGTCCCAGGACACGCTCTTGGTGTCGACCATGGCTTTGACCTTGGCCATTTCACCGTTGTACTCGCCCGCCACGATCTTGCCGTTGCCTGCCGCTTCCCACGGTGCGTAGAAGGCTTTGACCTGCGCGGCCTTGTTCGCGCCGCCAAAGGACACGACGGTCAGGTCCGGGCCAGCCGCCATTGCGCTGGCCGCCCCCATCATGCCCAGTGCCAGAGCGGTGAATTTCAGGGATCTCAACATTTATTGTTCTCTCCACGTGCAGGGTTGGTGTTGTTGAAGCAGGGGGCGATCAATGCGCCTCTAGAAGTGGGTCGAGCGCGCGAACGTGTTCGACCTGCCAGCCAAGCGGTACCACGTCACCCACCGCCAGCCCGGGATCGAGTTCGGCAATCGGTTGTTTCACGAAGAAGTCGGTCTTGCCACAGACTTCCAGGCGAACCCGGACGTGGTCGCCCAGATAGATGAATTCCGCCACCCTTCCCGAGAAGCGGTTGACGCAGGACTCGCTGGAGCCATTGAGGCTCACGCGTTCCGGACGAATCGACAGGGTGACGGGCTCGCCGGTCTTGCCGACATTCACCGCCAGCGCTTCAACTTTTTCACCACGGCCCAGTTCGACCACGCAGCGGTCGCCGGTCTGGCTGTGCAGACGGCCATTAAGACGGTTGTTCTCGCCGATGAAGTTGGCGACAAAGGTGTTTTTCGGCTCTTCGTAGAGCGTGCGCGGAGGCGCGATCTGCTGGATTTCGCCTTGATGGAACACCGCTACGCGGTCGGACATGGTCAGGGCTTCGCCCTGGTCGTGGGTCACGTAGACCACGGTCACGCCCAGACGCTGGTGCAGGTGTTTGATTTCCATCTGCATGTGTTCACGCAGTTGTTTGTCGAGTGCGCCGAGGGGTTCGTCCATCAGCACCAGTTGCGGCTCGAACACCAGCGCCCGGGCCAAGGCCACACGCTGCTGCTGGCCGCCGGACAGTTGTGCCGGGTAACGCTGGGCGAAGGTATCGAGCTGGACCATGCTCAGGACTTTTTTGACCTTGGCGCTGACGTCGCTTTTGTTGAGCCCGCGTACGGTCAGCGGGAACGCCAGGTTTTCGGCGACAGTCATGTGCGGGAACAGCGCATAGTTCTGAAACACCATGCCGATGTCACGCTTGTGCGGCGGCACGTTATTGATGGCTCGACCGGCCAGCAGGATTTCCCCGGCAGTCGGTGTTTCGAAACCGGCGAGCATCATCAGGCTGGTGGTTTTGCCGGAGCCGGACGGCCCGAGCAAGGTGAGGAATTCGCCTTTGCGAATGTCCAGGTTGAGGTCTTTGACGATCAGGTTCTCGCCGTCGTAGCTCTTCTGCACTCCACGAAAGCTGACCAGAACATCATTGGCCCCTGCACTTGAATCGACCTGGCTCATACCCACACCTTTGTTATTGATGACTGCTGTGGACTAAGCCTAGTGGACGCTGCTGACCGCGCAAATCGGGGGGCAAGAGAGAATCGCCTCAGCCGGATGGAAGGTTGGGGGTAGGGATTGCCCTACAAGGATGGCGCGTTTTGGCAAACGCAGCGGCAAGCTGTTGGCTACAAGCCGCAGGCAACGGCAAAAGCGATGGGGCGGGATGTCGTAAATGGATATGGCGTTACGCAATTCCCTGTAGGAGCTGCCGCAGGCTGCGATCTTTTGATCTTGTTTTTCAAAAGCAAAGTCAAAAGATCGCAGCCTGCGGCAGCTCCTACAGGGTGCAGAGTCAGAGAAGTTTGTGTTCCATCGCGTACTTCACCAATTCTGCCAGCGAAGTGATGTTGAGCTTCTGCATCAGCCGCGCCTTGTGGGTGCTGATGGTCTTGCTGCTCAAAGCCAATTGCTGGGCGATGTCGTTGACGTTGGCACCCTGGGCCAGGCGTTCGAACACCGAGAACTCTCGCTCCGAGAGCAACGAATGCAACGGCCGTGAATCGGTCAGGCCGACTTCAAAAACCATGCGGTCGGCCAGGTCCGGATCGATATAGCGCCCGCCCGCAGCGACCCGGCGGATGGCGGTCAGCAACAGAGCCGGATCGCTGTCCTTGGTCGCATAACCCGCCGCGCCGACCTTCAACGCCCGCGCCGCCATTTGTGCTTCGTCGTGCATCGACAACACGAGAATTACCGGTGGATTGTTCAGCGCGCGAATCCGTGGAATCGCCTCAAGGCCATTGACGCCGGGCATGGAGATATCCAGCAGCACCACTTCGCAGGGCACATGCCGCAAGGTCTCGAGCAACTGCTCGCCATTGCTCGCCTCCCCTACCACCAGCAAATCCTTGGCCAGACCGATCAATTGCTTGATGCCTTCGCGGACGATGGTGTGGTCTTCGGCTACCAGTACACGGATCACTTGCCTCTCCTCACTCAATAAATGCATTGATGCCGAAAAGATCGCAGCCTTCGGCAGCTCCTACAGGGGATTCGCGCTCGGTGTAAAAGCTGCGATGTTTTAGCGATCCAGCGGCACTCGCACAATCAGGGTCGTACCCTCCCCCGGCTCACTCTCAAGCGACAACTGCCCGCCCATGATCAACACCCGCTCGCGCATGCCGACCACCCCAAAGGAGGTTGACCTGCCAGCCGTCGGGACAAATCCTACGCCATCATCGCTAATGGTCAGACACAACTCGTCGCCTTCCAGCACCAGTGTCAGTTCGACAGTATGCGCTTGGGCATGCCGCATGACATTGGTCAGTGCTTCTTGAAGGATGCGAAACAGGCCGATCGCCTTGGCATCGCTGAGCACCGGCAAATTGTCCGGCACCTGCACCAGGCAAGGAATCTGCGTGCGCGCTTCGAAGCGGCGGGCCTGCCATTCAATGGCAGAGGCAATCCCGGCATCGAGAATCGGCGGGCGCAATGCCGTCGCCACATCGCGGACCAATTGGAACAGCTGCGCGATCAAGCGCTTCATGCTGTTCAAGCGCTCGTTCAGACCAGGGTCAAGTTGCGCGTAGGCCAATTCGCACATGGACGTTTCCAGCTTTAGCACGGTCAACATCTGACCTAGTTCGTCATGAACTTCCCGGGCGATGCGGGCCTTTTCCTCTTCTCGCACGCTTTCCAGGTGCGCAGACAATTCACGCAACTGCTCCCGCGAACTGGCCAATTCCAGCTCGATGCGCTTGCTCTCGCTGATGTCCCAGACAATGCCGTCCCAGACGTAGGCACCGTCCTCCAATCGACGAGTTATCGCCTTGATTTCCGCCCAGCGTTGTTCGCCCTGGCGCGTCAGGATTCGCCCTTGCCAGAACCAATCGCTATCGGTGTCCAACGCATGATCCTGGGTCCGGTGATAGCTGGCCTTGTCGTCCGGATGCACCAGGCTGCGCAGGCCTTTGTCGCGATGGGCCAGAACGGCCGGCGCATAGCCGACCAGGTTCTCGCTGCCCTCACTGATGTAGGCAAAGTCGATCTGACCTGTCACCGGTGCGCGTTCCAGACGAAAGACCAGGCCGGGCACATTCGCCGCGATCCCTTGCAGCCGTGCCTCACTTTCCTGCAACGCGGCCAGGGCGCGCCGGCGGTCTGTGACGTCGGTGAGGTAAACCACCAGGTATTCGCCATCGCGAAAACGCAGGAAGCTCAGCGAAACATCCGCCGGCAGGATGCTGCCATCGGCGCGCACACAATTGGTTTCGAAACTTTGCGGCGCGTCATCGCTGGCCCTGGCGCTTTTCCACAGGTTCAGCCAGCGGTCCATGTGCAGGCCCGGTTCGAAGTCGATCAATGGCCGGTGGATGATCCCGCCCGGTTGATAGCCGAGCATGGTTTCGGCCGCGCGGTTGGCGTAACGCACGTGGCTGTCCCAGTTGACCCAAAGGATGCCGACGGTGCTCTGGTCGATGGAAAACTGTGTAAGGCGCAGGGCCTCCTCGCTGGCGGCGCGCAAGGCAATATCCTCCTGCGCCGCCGCCAATCGGTGTTCGAGGCTGTGCTGCTGACGGCGTTGCCAGAACACGATGGCCATACTGCTCAGCGCCAGCACCAACAACAGCAGGCAAAGGTTTTGCCAGAAACCCGGCGACTCGGTGAGCCGTGGATACTTGGGTTGCAGCCATTGGTTATGCAGTTGCTCCAGGTCCTTGGCCGGGATCGCCCGCAACGCACTTTCGACAATTTCGGCCAGCTCCGGCCGGTCACGCCGAGTCGCCACCCGCAGCAATTGCGGCAAGCCGATATCGCCAACCACCACCAGCCCGGCAAACTCCGGCTCGACCGACAGACGCCCCAACTGCGCTTCATCGACCACGGCGTAACCGGCCTGCTGACTCAACAACAGTTGCAGCGCCTGACGTTCAATGGGTACGCCCTGGAGGTTCAGGTGTGGGTAGTTGCTGCGCAGGTAATCGGCGGTGGCACTGGGCATGCGCACGGCGACGCGGGTCTGGCTGTCGAGTTTTTCCAGTTCCACTGCACCGGTACTTTTCTGGTCACTGACCACCAGTTGTGGCACACGCATGTACGGATCGGAAAACTGCCAGAGACGCAGGCTACCGGGGGTTTGGGTCATGCCCGGCGCAATGTCGATCTCACCTGCACGCGCAGCGGCTTCCAGTTGTTCAAGGTCGGAAAAGTTACGCCAGTTCAACTCTACCTTGAGCGCCTTGGCCAGCCATTTCATCAGCTCGACGTTGACCCCGGAGAGTCGCTGCAAGCGCCGATCGTATTGCGCATAAGGCGCTTGCAACACCAGCCCGACGCGCAATTCTCCCTGCTGCGCCAGCCATTGCTGTTGCTTGGGCGACAACGTTGCGACGTGCGCCGGGGGCACGACGGCCGCCCAGCCCATCAAGGGAAACCACAAACAGCCGATAACCCACAGGCAGCGAAAACGCATCATCGAACTCTCACACACTGACAAATACTGACCAACCCATTAGGCTGCCGGAATAACTTCTGGCCTGGAATAACCGATGCCCCCTGTCTACCGCCTGGCACTGCCAGCATTGTGCCTGTCGCTGATCCTGCCATGCGCTTTTTCCGTCGAGGCTGCCGACCCGGCGCCTGCCGCCACAGAAAAAGCCGCCGAAGAAAAACCAATCGAACGCCAGCCGCTGCCTGAGCGTAGTCAGGAAGAAGCGACTGCACTCGAACGAAAAATACCGGCCAATGAACAGCAACAACTGCAAGCAGGCAGCGACACCTTCCTGGCCTTGTGGAAACCGGCCAATACCGCCGAACCCCAAGGTGCGGTGATTATCATCCCCGGCGCCGGCGAAACCGTTGACTGGCCGCAAGCAATCGGCCCGCTGCGGCGCAATTTGCCGGACGCCCAATGGAGCAGCCTGAGTATCACCTTGCCGGACGTGCAAAGCGACGCCATTGCGCCCCGCGTCGTCGAAGCTCCACCCGCGCCCAAAACACCGGACGCCGGCAGCAAGGACTCAACCACCGCCGCCCCCATCGAGCAAGCAGCCGGCGGTGAAGCGGACGTAGCTGACAAGGCCATCGCTGAAACCAGCGAAGAACAGAGCAAGGTCGACGCCGAGCGCATTTTCGCCCGCATCGACGCAGCCATTGCATTCGCCGAACAGCAAAGCGCTCGCAGTATTGTGGTGTTGGGGCATGGCACTGGCGCCTACTGGGCCGCGCGCTATTTGAGTGAAAAGCAGACATCGCAGGTCGAACGGTTTGTCATGGTAGCGGCGCAGACACCGGTTAAGGCCAAGCCCGAACTGGATGAACTGACGCCCACTCTGAAGCTGCCTGTTGCAGACATTTTCTACATGGATAAACCGCTGGATCGCAACGCGGCGCTGGCCCGCTTGCAGGCCAGCAAACGCTTGAAGGCTTCGGCGTTCAGCCAGGTTTCGCTCAAGGCGTTACCGGGAAATTCCAAAGCGCAGCAGGAACAGCTGGTTCGACGGGTGCGGGGCTGGTTGAATCCGCAGAATGCGGCGAACTGACAGACCGCGTTGCCCCATCGCTGGCAAGCCAGCTCCCACAGAATTTATGTCGACCACAAAATTTGCGTACGACTCAAATACTGTGGGAGCTGGCTTGCCAGCGATGGCGCCATTGAAAACAACACCCAACTGTCCTGCTAGCGAAAATCCCGCCGCTGTCGAATCAACTTGTAGGCACTATGCAGCTCTCGAGTCTTCTCTGTGGCCTCGCGAACCTGCAAATCCGTCGCACCGCCGCCGGCAATCTTGTCCGGGTGATGGCGGCTTAACAGGCGACGATAGGCTCGCTTGATCTGCGCCGGTTCACTGGTGGCCGACACACCCAATAGCCGCAAGGCGTCCTGATAGGTTGCACCTTTGTTGGCCACAGCGCGTTTCTGCGGCTCATAGTCAGTCGCCAACGCCCGCACCTGATGCGTCGACCAGCCGAGCCACTTGCCCCATTGGATGATCAGTTCGCGCTCTCGATTGCCAGCCCGACCATCCGCCCAAATCATCCGCCAACAGGCGCGCAACACGCCTTCAGCCGCATGGGGTTGAGTACTCAGGCGCCGCAGATAACCACGCAACCGGTCGTTTCCCGACTTGCCGCGGTTGAAGGCGGCAATGGCCCGACGCTGGGCCGACTCGCTCATTTCCAGCGCGCGCATTTCCTGGCGCGCCTGCTGGATATGCCCCTCCACTACCCGCCCGTCGCACTTGGCCAGCCTTCCAAGCAGCACGAACAGCAGTTCATCGTTACGCAGCGCCGGGCGACCGCCGAGTTTTTCAAGCAGGTGCGCCCAACTCTGCAGATGCATGTGCCGATCCAGCGCCTGCCCCAACAAAGCACCCAGCATGGCCCCCGGAATGCTGGCGATGGCATAACCCGCTCCGGCTCCAACAAGAGTCCCTGGCCATAGCATCTCAGCGTCTCGCTTCAATCAAGGTTTCAGCTTCGGCCAAACGCTCGTGTGTGCCGACATCCACCCACAGCCCATTCATGCGCTCGCCGGACACCTGCCCGTTTGCCATTGCGGTTCGAAGCAGCGGTGCCAGCTTGAACGCCCCGGCGGAGCAACCCTCGAACAGTTGCGGATGCAGCACCGCGATGCCGCTGTAGGTGAGCGTAGCCGCTCCCGATTGGCCGTCGCGAACTTGTCCGTCAATCAGCTGAAAATCCCCGGCCGGATGATGGGCCGGGTTGTTCGCCAGCACCAGGTGAGCCAGGCCCACTATCGGTTGATGCAGCACGCTGAAGTCGTAATCGGTCCAGATATCACCGTTAACCACCACAAAAGCCTCATCGCCCAGCAATGGCAACGCGCGGAAAATCCCGCCGCCGGTTTCCAGCGGCTCGCCTTCCGGCGAGTACTGGATGCTGACGCCATAGCGCGAGCCATCGCCCAGATAATCTTCGATCTGCTGACCGAGCCAGGCATGGTTGATCACGATCTCGGTAAAACCGGCCGCGGCCAGCGCACGCAGGTGATACTCGATCAGCGGCACCCCGCCGGCACGAACCAGCGGTTTGGGCGTGGTCAGGGTCAGCGGCCGCATGCGCTCGCCCTTGCCCGCCGCCAGAATCATTGCTTTCATGCCTTAACTCCAGCACGCAGACTGGCCAGCAACACATCCAGCTCGGCCAATTCAGGACGGCGGGCGATCACTGCATCTATATAAGCAAAGAAGCGCGGCACATCGCCCAGGTAGCGCGGCTTGCCATCGCGATGGCAGATGCGGGCGAAGATGCCGATCACCTTCAAATGGCGTTGTACGCCCATCAAGTCGCTGGCGCGCAGGAAATCTTCGAAGTCTGACTGCACAGGAATGTTCAACGCCGAGGCTTGCTGCCAGTAACTTTCCAGCCATCCGCGCACACGCTCTTCGGGCCAGCTGAGGAAAGCATCCTTGAACAGGCAGGTCACGTCGTAGGTCACCGGGCCGTAGACCGCGTCCTGGAAATCCAGCACGCCGGGATTCGGCTCGCTGAGCATCAGGTTGCGGGGCATGTAGTCGCGATGTACCAAAACCTTCGGCTGAGCCAGGGCACTGTCGATCAGCAAATCGCTGACTTGCTGCCAGAGCACTTGCTGTGCCGCGTCGAGCTCGATACCCAACTCGCGCTTCACGTACCACTCAGGGAACAATTCCAGTTCACGGCGCAACAACGCCACGTCATAGCTCGGCAGTGGCGCAACCATTGGCAACTGCTGAAAAGCCAGCAGTGCTTGCAGGGCATCGCTGAACAAATCGTCGGCATTTTCGCTGTCGATGACGTCCAGATAGGTCTTGTTGCCCAGGTCATTGAGCAAAAGAAACCCGCGATCGAGGTCTTCGGCATAAATTTTCGGCACATTTATTCCGGATTTCGCCAGCAAAAAAGCGATATCCACGAAGGGTTTACAGTTTTCCTGGGGCGGCGGTGCATCCATCACGATGAAACTTCTGCCCGCGCCTTCCCAACGGAAATAACGCCGAAAACTCGCGTCACTACTGGCCGCGGTCAACGTGGCCGGGGGTATGGCACCCCAACCCTGTTCTGCAAAAAGGATCGCCAATTGCTCATCGAGCCAAACTTTCAGGTGTTGCAAACGTACATCTTGGTCAGGCATTGCAAGGGTCTCCGACGGCGCTAGCCGTCAAGCGGGTCATGCTTTATTATCCAGCATCTTTTTCAGACCATCGAGAGGCGTGCGGCCCACACCGCGGGCAGATGGCACGCAGGAAGCCCGGACTAATAAGATGGCATTGAAATCCCCCGCGTTTCGTAAAAAATTTCCGTTGTTGGTAACCGGCAGTTTGCTGGCCTTGCAACCTCTAGCCACTTCCTTCGTGGTCGCCGCGGAACAGTATGACTGCTCAGTCTCTGCTTCGGGTGCCTGGGACTGTGCGCCAAAATCGCCAGCGGCGGCATTGCCACCGCGCCCAGTCCACGACGGCAGCGCAGTCAGCGCAACCGGCGAGTCTCCATCCGAGACCGGCTCCAGCGACGACACTGGCGCCAAGCCGGCTCTCGTTACCGAGTCCAAGGGCCGTGGCATGAAGTCGCGTAGCGAAGACTACAGTCACCTCGACTGGGTTCCGCGCGAACAGCTTACCGCAGCGCAACTGGCCGAAACCGGTCCTTATTGCTCTGGTTCCTATATCGAACCGATTCGTCCTGGCATGAATGACAAGACGAATAAAAGCGACGCACCTACCTTTATCGGCGCGAAAGCCTCCCGCTATAAGCAGGATGAGCAAGTCGCGACCCTGGCCGGTGACGTGGTCATGCGTCAGGGCAGCATGCAGGTCGAAGCCGACGAAGCCAACCTGTACCAGGCCGAGAGCCGCGGCGAACTGAGCGGCAACGTCCGTATTCGCGACAACGGCGCACTGATCGTCGGCGACCACGCCGACGTGCAGCTCGACACCGGCGAAGCCAAGGTCGATAACGCCGAATACGTGATGCACAAGTCCCGTATTCGCGGTAACGCGCTGTACGCCAAGCGTGCCGAAAACGCGATCATCCGCCTCAAGGACGGTACGTACACCACGTGCGAACCGAACAGCAACGCCTGGCAGCTCAAGGGCAACAACATCACCTTGAACCCGGCCACCGGCTTCGGTACCGCAACCAACGTGACATTGCGGGTCAAGGACATTCCGGTCCTGTACACGCCGTACATCTACTTCCCGATCGACGATCGTCGCCAGTCCGGCTTCCTTCCTCCGACCATCGGCAGCGGCAGCGATACCGGCTTCCTGCTCGTCACCCCGTACTACTTCAACCTGGCGCCGAATTACGATGCCACGTTGTATCCGCGGTACATGAGCAAGCACGGCCTGTTGATGGAAGGCGAGTTCCGTTACCTGACCAAGTCCAGCGAAGGTCAATTCGGCGCAGCGTATCTCAACGACGAAGACACTGATCGCAGCAAGCAGACCGACTACCAGAAAAACCGCTACATGTATAACTGGCAACACAAGGGCGGACTCGATTCGCGCGTATTGACCCAAGTTGATTACACCAAGATCAGCGATCCGTATTACTTTCAGGATCTACAGACTGACCAGATTGGCGTAAAAAGTGCCGACTACGTGAACCAGCAGGGCGCCGTCACTTATCGCGGCGACAACTATACCGCTCGCGTGAATGCCCAGGCTTATCAGCTGGCGACCGTTTCCAACATCACGCCGTATGATCGTCTCCCGCAGATCACCTTCGATGGTGCGCTGCCCTATCATCCAGGCGGCCTCGATTTCTCGTACAACACCGAACTTGTGCGTTTCGACCGGGATCTTCAAAACGGCAATTTTACGAACGAAGACGGTTCTGTAGATCCACGCCTGGACAACAACGTTCAAGGCCTGGCTCGCGCCACCGGTGACCGGCTCAACCTGGCGCCAGCCGTCAGCTTGCCGCTGAACTGGACTTACGGCTTCGTGAAGCCGACGCTCAAGTATCAGTACACCCAGTACCAACTGGATCTGGACAGCATCGGCAAAACACAGATCGTGGCTCAAGACCAAGCTGCCGCCGCAGCCGGGACGGAGAACTTCAACGGCAACTTCGACAGCAACCAGAACCGTGGCGTGCCGATTGCCAGTATCGACAGCGGTCTGTATTTCGATCGCAATACTCAATGGTTCGGTAAAAACTACCGCCAGACCCTGGAACCACGCCTGTTCTACCTCTACGTGCCAGAGAAGGACCAGGTAGATATTCCAGTATTCGACACCAGCGAATACACCTTCAGCTATGCATCGCTGTTCCGTGACAACCGCTTCTCCGGTTCCGACCGTGTCGGCGACGAGAACAAACTCTCGCTGGGTATCACCAACCGCTGGATCGAAGACGATGGCTTTGAGCGTCAACGCATTAGCGTAGGCCAGGCAATGTACTTCAAGGACCGCGAAGTCCAGTTACCAGGTGTCAATCCAAAAGTCCGTGCCGACGCGCAAGCCGGCGTTTCGCCATATGCGCTGGAGTACGAATACCGCTGGAACCGCGACTGGCGTACCACGGCCGACTACAACTGGGACCCGGACAGCCACAGCCCTCGCTCGGGCAGCGCGATGTTCCACTACCAGCCTGAAGACAACCCGAACAAAGTCATCAACGCAGGTTATCGCTATCGTAACGACCAGGTGATCTACAACCAGAACACCGGTCAATGGCAATTCGGCGGTAACTACGGCACCCCGGGCCAGCCTGGCTACGTGAAGGATTACTACAAAATCGAACAGCACGACTTCTCGGTGATCTGGCCGATCGTGCCGCAATGGAACGCCATCAGCCGTTGGCAGTATGACTACAACCGCAATCGTACCCTGGAAGCCTTCGGTGGTTTCGAGTACGACAACTGCTGCTGGAAACTGCGCCTGATCAATCGTTACTGGGTTTCCTACGACGAATTCAGTCAGGACGCGCCGGAAAACGAAAAAGGCGACCATGGCATCTTCCTACAAATCGTTCTGAAGGGGCTCGGCGGCCTGACTGGCGCCAAGGTAGAGAGTTTCCTCGACAAAGGCATCCAAGGTTATCGTGAACGTGAAGACCAAGCTTTCTGATTGTCTGCGCCCGCTGCTGCTGGGCGCGCTGTTCCTGGGTACCGCGGCCAACGCCGCGGTACAGTCCATCGATAAAGTGGTGGCTATCGTCGACAACGACGTGGTCATGCAGAGCCAACTGGACCAACGCGTCCATGAAGTTCAGCAGACCATCGCCAAGCGTGGCTCTGCCGTGCCGCCGGCCAGCGTGCTGGAGCAACAGGTGCTTGAACGCCTGATCGTCGAGAACCTGCAACTGCAGATCGGCGAACGTTCCGGCATCCGCATCACCGATGAAGAACTGAACCAGGCTGTCGGCACCATTGCCCAGCGCAATAACATGTCGGTCGAGCAGTTCCGCGCTGCACTGACTCACGACGGCCTGTCTTACGAGGACGCTCGTGACCAGATCCGTCGCGAGATGGTCATCAGCCGCGTGCGTCAGCGCCGTGTGGCAGAGCGCATCCAGGTGTCCGAGCAGGAAGTGAAAAACTTCCTTGCTTCAGACATGGGCAAAATGCAGCTGTCCCAAGAGTTCCGCCTGTCCAACATCATGATTGCTACTCCGGAAAGCGCCAATTCCGACGCGATTCAGAGTGCCGCCAAGCAGGCTGACGCGGTTTACCAGCAGCTCAAGCAAGGCGCTGACTTCGCACAATTGGCCCTCGCCAAATCCGCCAGCGAAACCGCACTGGAAGGCGGCGACATGGGCTGGCGCAAAGCCGCTCAGCTGCCACCTCCGTTCGATCACCTGCTGAGCACCATGGCCGTTGGCGATATCACCCAGCCAATGCGTACGCCAGGTGGCTTCATAATCCTGAAGATCACCGACAAGCGTGGCGGTGAAGCCCAGGTGCGCGACGAAGTGCATGTCCGCCACATCCTGGTCAAACCAAGCCCGATCCGTGACGAAGCAAAAACCAAGGCCCTGGCCGAGTCGCTCTACAGTCGCATCGAGTCGGGTGAAGACTTCGGCGAACTGGCGAAAAGCTACTCGGAAGACCCGGGTTCCGCGCTCAACGGCGGCGATCTGAACTGGATCGACCCGAGTGTATTGGTTCCGGAGTTCCGCGAAGTGATGGCCAAGACCCCGCAAGGTCAGCTGTCCAAGCCGTTCCAGACGCAATACGGCTGGCACGTTCTGGAAGTGCTGGGCCGTCGTGCCACCGACAGCACCAACCAGGCTCGCGAGCAACAAGCGATGACCGTACTGCGTAACCGCAAATACGACGAAGAGCTGCAAACCTGGCTTCGTCAGATCCGTGACGAAGCGTACGTCGAAATCAAACTCCCTGGCGTCGACCAGGCAGCGCAGTGAAACCCCAACGTTTCGCGCTGACACCCGGCGAACCGGCCGGCATAGGTCCTGACCTGTGCCTGCTGCTCGCCTCGCAAGCCCAGCCACATCCCCTGATTGCCATTACCAGCCGTGACCTGCTCGTTGAGCGGGCCGCGCAGCTGGGTGTGGTGGTCGACTTGCTGCCCGTGTCGCCGGACCATTGGCCGGATGCACCTGCTCCCGCCAACAGCCTGTATGTCTGGGATACGCCGCTCAATGCCAAGGTTGTCGCCGGGCAACTCGACAAAGCCAATGCCGCTTTCGTCCTGGAAACCCTGACTCGCGCAGGCCAAGGCTGTCTGGATGGGCATTTCGATGGAATGATCACCGCCCCGGTGCACAAGGGTGTGATCAATGAATCCGGCATCGCTTTTTCCGGGCACACGGAGTTTCTCGCTGACCTGACCCATACTGCACAGGTGGTGATGATGCTCGCCACCCGCGGGTTGCGCGTGGCGCTGGTCACTACGCACCTGCCCCTGCGCGAGATTGCCGATGCAATCACCCCGGAGCGTCTGGAGCGGGTCACGCGAATTCTGCACGCCGACCTGCAACAAAAATTCGGCATCGCCCAGCCGCGAATCCTGGTGTGCGGGCTCAACCCCCATGCCGGTGAAGGCGGACACCTGGGTCATGAAGAAATCGACATTATCGAACCCACATTAGAGCGCCTGCGCGGCGAGGGCATGGACCTGCGCGGCCCCCTGCCCGCCGACACTCTGTTTACCCCAAAATATCTGGAGCACTGCGACGCAGTGCTGGCGATGTACCACGATCAGGGCCTGCCTGTGCTGAAATACAAAGGCTTCGGCGCAGCAGTCAACGTGACCCTCGGTTTGCCGATCATCCGCACTTCGGTTGACCACGGCACTGCCCTGGATCTGGCCGGCAGCGGCAAGATCGACACCGGCAGCCTGCAAGTCGCCCTGGAAACCGCCTATCAGATGGCCGAGACCCGTTTATGACCGAGCATTACCAACACAAGGCGCGCAAACGCTTTGGCCAGAACTTCCTGCACGACGCCGGCGTTATCGACCGCATCCTGCGCTCCATCCATGCCAAGGCCGAAGACCGTTTGCTGGAAATCGGTCCTGGCCAGGGTGCGCTGACCCAAGGCCTGCTCAACAGTGGTGGGCAACTCGATGTGGTGGAACTGGACAAGGACCTGATCCCGATCCTCAACCAGCAGTTCGCCGGCAAGAGCAACTTCAACCTGCATCAGGGTGACGCGCTGAAGTTCGACTTCAACAGCCTGAACGCCGCGCCTGGCAGCCTGCGTGTGGTCGGCAACCTGCCGTACAACATCTCCACCCCGCTGATTTTCCACCTCCTGCACAACTCGCACCTGATTCGCGACATGCACTTCATGCTGCAAAAGGAAGTGGTCGAGCGTCTGGCAGCGGGGCCTGGCGGTGGTGACTGGGGTCGGTTGTCGATCATGGTTCAGTATCACTGCCGGGTTGAGCATCTGTTCAACGTTGGCCCGGGCGCGTTCAACCCGCCGCCGAAAGTCGACTCGGCCATCGTCCGCCTGGTGCCTCACGCCGTACTGCCGCACCCGGCGAAAGATCACCGGTTGCTGGAACGCGTCGTACGCGAAGCGTTCAATCAGCGTCGCAAGACCCTGCGCAACACCCTCAAGTTGCTGCTGAGCAACGATGAAATCGAAGCCGCCGGCGTCGATGGCAGCCTGCGCCCGGAACAGCTCGATCTGGCAGCGTTCGTGCGCTTGGCTGACAAGCTCAGCGAACAAGCCCTACAGAAACCCGCGGACGTCTGACAGAGCGCAAGCGTTATCGGGTAGGACACCAGCGCCCATGTCTGGTTTACTACCCGATACTTGGCCTAGACTGAACTTCATCAGCTACGCCCCGCGTCCCGCTTCGTTTTTAAGGCCTCTTGCATGTCCGATCCTCGTTATCAGGTCGACGTCAGCGTCGTCACCCGCTATCTGGCAGAACAATCGCAACCCGAACACGACCGCTTTGCCTTCGCGTACACCATTACCGTGCACAACAATGGTGAATTACCCGCCAAGCTGTTGTCACGGCATTGGGTGATCACAGATGGCGACGGGCATGTCGAAGAGGTTCGCGGTGCGGGCGTCGTTGGCCTGCAACCGCTGATCGAGCCAGGCGAAAGCCATACCTACAGCAGTGGCACTGTCATGACGTCCAAAGTCGGCACGATGCAGGGTACCTACGAGATGCTCGCCGATGACGGCAAGCACTTCGATGCCATCATCGCCCCGTTCCGCCTGGCGGTCCCCGGAGCCTTGCACTGATGGCAACCTATGCCGTCGGTGACCTGCAAGGCTGCCTTGACGCATTGCAATGCCTGCTCAAGAAAGTCGCCTTCGACCCGGCAAGGGATCGTCTGTGGCTGGTGGGCGACCTGGTCAACCGTGGCCCGCAGTCGCTGGAAACCCTGCGCTTCCTCTATAGCATCCGCGAATCGCTGGTTTGCGTACTGGGCAACCACGACCTGCACTTGCTGGCGGCCGGAAAGAACATCGAACGCCTGAAGAAATCAGATACCCTGCGCGAGATTATCGAAGCACCGGATAGCGCCGATCTGCTGGAGTGGCTGCGTCAGCAAAAACTCCTGCACTACGACGAGCAACGTAACGTTGCGCTGGTACACGCGGGCATTCCGCCGCAATGGTCTCTGCGCAAAGCCCTGAAGTGCGCCGCCGAGGTCGAGACCGCCCTGCGCGACGACAACCTGCTGCCGCCCTTCCTCGACGGCATGTACGGCAACGATCCGGCGAAATGGGACAGCGACCTCAAAGGCGTGACACGTCTGCGGGTGATCACCAACTACTTCACGCGCATGCGCTTCTGTACCGCCGAAGGCAAGCTTGACCTCAAGAGCAAGGAAGGCCTCGACTCCGCGCCACCAGGCTACAAACCCTGGTTCCAGCACATGGACCGCAAGACCAAGGATGTGAAGATCATCTTTGGTCACTGGGCAGCGCTTGAAGGCAAAGTCCTTGAGCCGGGCATCTCGGCCCTCGACACCGGCTGCGTCTGGGGCGGTGCCTTGACCCTGATGAATGTCGACACCGGCGAACGCTTGTCCTGCAAATGCGACGAACATGGCCATGCGGTCGTGCCGCCAGTCGCCCCACAAAATTCCGAACCATCGTCAGCCAGCGCCCCGCGCTAGACTGCGCTTTCAGCCGAGCCACAGGAGCCCGCCATGAGCGAATTCAAACGTATCCCCCCGGAACAGGCCCAGGCCCTGCGCGAACAAGGCGCAGTGGTGGTCGACGTCCGCGATCCTGCGACCTTTGCGGCGCTGCACATCAGCGGCTCGAAGCATCTGGACAACCACTCTCTGCACGCCTTCATCCAGGGTGCCGACCTTGATGCTCCGACCGTGGTGGTCTGCTACCACGGCAACTCCAGCCAGGGCGCAGCCGCCTACCTGATCAGCCAGGGCTTCTCCGACGTCTACAGCATGGATGGCGGTTTCGAACTGTGGCGTACGACTTATCCTTCGGAAACGGCGCAAGGCACCTCCGAATAATTTTTTTGTCATGCGCAAGGCCCCGGCTCCCGCGGGCTAGCGCGGTGGCAGACGAACGGTCTGCCACAACTAATTACGTATCTCGCCTTTACCTCCCGAATTCCCAACTATCCTTAAGCGCAGGCCATCCAAAACAGGGGAGAGCCGGTACACCGGCGCGCGGGTCATCGGGAGTAGCTTTCGGAGTCGTCAGCTTCGAAAGGTTTCTGGGGGGTAAACAGCAACTGCCTGTTCGGTTGCTGCCAGCATCGACTGAGTGATCCGGCGTCGGCTCCACGTATCGAGCGAGGTGACGTCATGAGTATCTTTAGCCACTTCCAACAACGCTTCGAGTCCACACGCCAGGAAGAACTCTCGCTGCAAGAGTATCTTGAGCTGTGCAAAAAGGACCGCAGCGCCTACGTTTCCGCCGCCGAGCGTCTGCTCCTGGCCATCGGTGAACCGGAGCTGCTGGACACCTCGACCAACTCGAGGCTGTCGCGAATCTTCTCCAACAAGGTGATCCGCCGCTATCCGGCCTTTGAAGACTTCCACGGGATGGAAGAATGCATCGACCAGATCGTGTCGTATTTCCGCCATGCCGCTCAGGGCCTGGAAGAGAAGAAACAAATCCTTTACCTGCTCGGCCCCGTCGGTGGCGGCAAATCGTCCCTGGCCGAGAAGCTGAAACAGCTGATCGAAAAAGTGCCCTTCTACGCGATCAAGGGCTCGCCGGTTTTCGAATCGCCTCTGGGTCTGTTCAACGCCACTGAAGATGGCGCGATTCTCGAGGAAGATTTCGGCATTCCACGGCGCTACCTCAACACCATCATGTCGCCATGGGCCACCAAGCGCCTGGCCGAGTTCGGCGGCGATATCAGCCAGTTCCGCGTGGTGAAGCTCTATCCGTCGATCCTCAACCAGATCGCCGTGGCCAAAACCGAGCCGGGAGATGAAAACAACCAGGACATCTCGGCACTGGTGGGCAAGGTCGATATCCGCAAACTGGAAGAATTCCCGCAAAACGACGCCGACGCCTACAGCTACTCGGGCGCACTGTGCCGGGCCAACCAGGGCTTGATGGAATTCGTCGAAATGTTCAAGGCGCCGATCAAGGTGCTGCACCCATTGCTGACAGCCACCCAGGAAGGCAACTACAACAGTACCGAAGGTCTCGGCGCGATTCCGTTTACCGGGATCCTGCTGGCCCACTCCAACGAATCGGAGTGGCACACCTTCCGCAACAACAAAAACAACGAAGCCTTCATCGACCGCATCTACATCGTCAAAGTGCCGTACTGCCTGCGGGTCAGCGACGAAGTGAAGATCTACGACAAGCTGCTGTTCAACAGCTCGCTGGCCAAGGCCCATTGCGCGCCCGACACCTTGAAGATGCTGGCCCAGTTCACTGTGCTCTCACGTCTCAAAGAGCCGGAAAACTCCAACATCTACTCCAAGATGCGCGTGTATGACGGCGAAAACCTCAAGGACACCGATCCGAAGGCCAAGTCGATCCAGGAGTATCGCGACAACGCCGGTGTCGACGAAGGCATGAACGGTCTGTCGACCCGCTTTGCGTTCAAGATCCTGTCCAAGGTCTTCAACTTCGATCCCCACGAAATTGCTGCCAACCCGGTGCACTTGCTCTACGTGCTGGAACAACAGATCGAACAGGAACAGTTCCAGGCGGAAACTCGCGAGCGTTATCTGCGCTTCCTCAAGGAATACCTGGCGCCGCGTTATATCGAATTCATCGGCAAGGAGATCCAGACCGCCTACCTCGAGTCTTACAGCGAGTACGGCCAGAACATCTTCGATCGTTACGTGCTGTACGCCGACTTCTGGATCCAGGACCAGGAATACCGCGACCCGGAAACCGGCGAAATCCTCAACCGCGTAGCGCTTAACGAGGAACTGGAGAAAATCGAAAAACCGGCCGGCATCAGCAATCCGAAGGATTTCCGCAACGAAATCGTCAACTTCGTACTGCGCGCCCGGGCCAACAACAATGGCAAGAACCCAACCTGGCTCAGCTACGAAAAACTGCGGGTGGTTATCGAGAAGAAAATGTTCTCCAACACCGAGGATCTGCTGCCGGTCATCAGCTTCAATGCCAAGGCCAGCAAAGAGGACCAGCAGAAGCACAACGACTTTGTCACACGAATGGTCGAACGCGGTTACACCGACAAACAGGTACGACTGCTGTCCGAGTGGTACTTGAGGGTCAGAAAGTCCCAGTAAGGGAGCTGCAAGCGGCTAGCGACACGACACCTGCGAAAACGCGTTGTTTGCGTAATTGTGGCCATATGTCGCGCGCCGCTTGTTTCTGAAGCTTCTGTCTTGCAGCTTGAAGCTTATGACTCGAAGCTCCCCGGAGGGCCTATGAGCTATGTGATCGACCGACGTCTCAATGGCAAGAACAAGAGCACGGTGAACCGTCAGCGGTTTCTGCGGCGTTACCGTGATCACATCAAAAAAGCCGTCGAAGAGGCGGTCAGCCGGCGCTCCATTACGGATATGGAACACGGCGAGCAAATCAGCATTCCCGGTCGCGACATCGACGAGCCGGTGCTCCACCACGGGCGCGGTGGCAAGCAGACCGTCGTGCATCCAGGCAACAAGGAATTCACCAGCGGCGAGCACATTGCCCGTCCGCCGGGTGGCGGCGGCGGCAGAGGGCCTGGCAAGGCCGGCAACTCGGGCGAAGGGATGGACGAATTCGTCTTCCAGATCACCCAGGAGGAATTCCTCGAGTTCATGTTCGAGGATCTTGAGCTGCCGAACCTGGTCAAGCGCAACCTGACCGGTACCGATACCTTCAAGACCGTTCGTGCCGGGATCAGCAACGAGGGCAACCCGTCGCGGATCAACATCATCCGCACCCTGCGCTCGGCCCACGCACGGCGCATCGCCCTGTCCGGCAGCAGCCGGGCGAAACTACGCGAAGCCAAGGAAGAACTCCTGCGACTGAAGCAGGAAGAACCTGACAACTTCGGCGATATTCAGGATCTCGAAGCGGAAATCGAAAAACTCAGTGCGCGGATTCACCGCGTGCCGTTTCTCGACACCTTCGACCTCAAGTACAACCTGCTGATCAAACAACCCAACCCAAGCTCGAAAGCCGTCATGTTTTGCCTGATGGACGTCTCCGGCTCCATGACCCAGGCGACCAAGGACATCGCCAAGCGCTTCTTTATCCTGCTGTACCTGTTCCTCAAGCGTAACTACGACAAGATTGACGTCGTGTTCATTCGCCACCACACCAGTGCCCGCGAAGTGGATGAGGAAGAGTTTTTCTATTCCCGCGAAACCGGCGGGACCATCGTCTCCAGCGCCTTGAAACTGATGCAGGAGATCATGGCCGAGCGCTATCCGAGCAACGAGTGGAACATCTACGCCGCCCAGGCTTCCGACGGCGACAACTGGAACGACGACTCGCCAATTTGCCGTGACATCCTGATCAACCAGATCATGCCGTTCGTGCAGTACTACACTTACGTTGAGATTACCCCGCGCGAACATCAGGCCCTGTGGTTCGAGTACGAGCGCATAGCCGAAGCCTTTTCTGACACTTTTGCCCAGCAACAACTGGTCTCGGCCGGGGATATCTATCCGGTCTTCCGTGAACTCTTCCAGCGCAGGTTAGTGACATGACCGCCAAAGAGCAGAAGCGCCAACCCATTTCCACCGGCTCCGAATGGACGTTCGAGTTGATCCAGGCGTACGACAAGGAAATAAGTCGTCTGGCGGCCCGTTACGCACTCGACACGTATCCCAACCAGATCGAAGTGATCACCGCCGAGCAGATGATGGACGCCTACGCCTCTGTCGGCATGCCGCTGGGCTATCACCATTGGTCCTACGGCAAACACTTCCTCAGCACCGAGAAATCCTACAGCCGCGGGCAGATGGGCCTGGCCTACGAAATCGTGATCAACTCGGACCCGTGCATCGCCTATTTGATGGAAGAAAACACCATCTGCATGCAGGCGCTGGTCGTGGCGCATGCCTGCTATGGGCATAACAGCTTTTTCAAAGGCAATTACCTGTTCCGCACCTGGACTGACGCCAGTTCAATCATCGATTACCTGGTGTTTGCCAAGCAGTACATCATGCAGTGCGAAGAGCGCCATGGGATTGATGCCGTGGAGGATCTGCTCGATTCCTGCCATGCCTTGATGAACTACGGGGTCGATCGCTACAAACGCCCGTATCCGATTTCCGCCGAAGAGGAGCGTCGTCGGCAAAAGGATCGGGAGGAACATTTGCAGAAGCAGATCAATGATCTGTGGCGCACTATTCCAAAGGGCGCGGATAAATACAGCGACAAGGACACTGCACGCTTCCCCGCCGAGCCCCAGGAAAACATTCTGTATTTCATCGAAAAACATGCCCCGCTTCTGGAGCCGTGGCAACGGGAAATCGTGCGGATCGTGCGCAAGATCGCCCAGTATTTTTATCCACAACGCCAGACCCAGGTGATGAACGAGGGCTGGGCAACGTTCTGGCACTACACCCTGATGAACGACCTCTACGACGAAGGCCTGGTCACCGACGGTTTCATGATGGAGTTCCTGACCTCCCACACCAGCGTGGTATTCCAGCCTGGTTTCGACAGCCCTTACTACAGCGGCATCAACCCCTATACGTTGGGTTTTGCCATGTACCGCGATATCCGGCGCATGTGCGAAGAACCTACCGACGAAGACCGTCGCTGGTTCCCGGAACTGGCGGGCAGCGACTGGCTGTCGAGTATCAAGTTCGCCATGAGCAGCTTCAAGGATGAGAGCTTCATCCTGCAGTACCTCTCACCCAAGGTGATTCGCGACCTGAAGCTGTTCAGCATCCTCGATGACGATCAGAAAGACGACCTGCTTGTACCGGCGATCCACGACGAAGACGGTTATCGCATCATTCGTGAAACCCTGGCGGCCCAATACAACCTGGGCAATCGCGAACCCAACATACAGATCTACAGCATCGACCGGCGCGGCGACCGCTCCCTGACCCTGCGCCACCAGCAACACGACCGCAAACCATTGGGCGAGTCCACCGAGGAGGTGCTCAAGCACTTGCACCGCCTCTGGGGCTTCGACATTCATCTGGAGACCCTGCAAGGGGACCAGGTGATGAAAACCCACCACGTGCCGCCCAGGAGCGAGCACAGCGAAGGTGATTACGGCCGGCTGGACCTCGCCGTCATTCATCTTTGATCCTGTTTTGTGCCTCCGAAAGCTTGACGCAACGGTTATCCTGTCGAGCTAACGGAGGTTTTTTATGCGGATCTATAAAGTTGGCGGGGCGGTTCGCGATCGCCTGCTGGGCAAACCGGTTACCGACATCGACTGGGTCGTCGTTGGCGCCACCACCGAGGAAATGCTTGCCAAGGGTTTTCGCCCGGTGGGCGCGGACTTCCCGGTATTTCTTCATCCCAAAAGCGGTGAGGAATACGCCCTCGCCCGTACCGAGCGCAAAAGTGGACGCGGTTATGGTGGATTCACTTTCCACGCCAGCCCCGAAGTCACCCTCGAAGAAGACCTGATCCGCCGCGACCTGACGATCAATGCCATGGCTGAGGATGATCAGCAGAATTTGACCGACCCCTACCACGGCCAGAGCGATCTGGAAGCACGCTTACTCCGACACGTTTCTCCCGCGTTCGCTGAAGATCCTCTCAGGGTGCTGCGTGTGGCGAGATTTGCAGCACGTTATGCCGGGCTTGGCTTCACCGTCGCCCCGGAGACCCTGGAGTTGATGCGTCAACTCAGTGAATCCGGTGAACTGGAAGCGCTGACGGCGGAACGAAGCTGGAAAGAAATTTCCCGCGCCTTGATGGAAGAGCAACCACAGGTATTCATTGAAGTGCTGCGCGCGTGCGGAGCTCTGAACGTGTTGATTCCTGAAGTCGATGCACTTTTCGGCGTGCCGCAACCGGAAGCTCATCACCCGGAAATCGACACCGGTGTGCATACTCTGAGCGTGCTGGAGCAAGCCGCCCGACACAAACAACCGCTGACTGTGCGCTGGGCCTGCCTGCTGCATGACTTGGGTAAAGGCCTGACGCCGGAGGAAGAATGGCCTCGGCATATTGCTCATGAGTTCAAGGGACTGAAGCTGATCAAAGCAGTCAACGAACGTTTCAAGGCGCCGAGAGATTGCCAGGAACTGGCGCTGCTGGTGGGCGAATATCACACCCACGGCCATCGCGCCCTGGAGCTGAAGCCTTCGACCTTGCTGGAGTTGCTGCAAAGTTTCGACGTCTACCGCAGACCGCAACGGTTCGAGGAATTCATCGCGGCGTGCGAGATGGACGCGCGCGGGCGCAAGGGACTGGAGGAGAGAAGTTACCCACAGGCGGATTATCTGCGTGGCGCGGCAAACGCGGCGCGTAGCGTGGCGGTTCAGCCGTTGCTTGAGAAGGGATTCAAAGGGCCGGAGCTGGGTGAGGCGATCAAGCGTGAGCGACTCAAGGCGTTGAAGGTTTACAAGGAAAGCGTGTAAGCAGAATCAAAAGATCGCAGCCTTCGGCAGTTCCTACACAGGAATATGTGTTTCTCTGTAGGAGCTGTCGAAGGCTGCGATCTTTTTGCCTTACAACAAACTCGAAGGCGTCAGCTGATCCCCGCGCCACTCAAACGCCACCGGCGCCAACACCTGATCAATTTGCGCTTCACGCCACAACGTCGCGAAGCTTTTGCCTACGCCCGGATGCACCCGATCCGGCGCAATCAGCGACAATGGCCACAACACAAACGCATTTTTCAGAATTTCCGCACGCGGCAGAATCAAGCCATCGAAGTTGCCCACCAGGTCACCGAACAGCAACACATCAATGTCCAGCGGCAGCCCTTTGCGGTCCGGAGCATAACGACCGTTATCGGCCTCGATGAATTTCAGTCGGCGGTCCAGTTCTATCAGCGGCAGGTCGGTATAGGCCGACACCACGAAATTGAAGAACGGCCCGCTCTTGATCCCCACCGGCTGACTTTCGAAGACCGCCGAGCAACGGATGTCCACCAGAAAACCCGCCAAGGCATCCAGGCCGGCGTGCAAATGGGCTTCGCGCTCGATATTGCTACCGAGCCCGAGATACACCTGAGTCAGCGACATCCGCGCTCGATCTCCACGCCCACGCCGCCGGTAGCGGCAGGCACTGCACCTGGCTTGGTCAGTTTGAGGCGCATCCAGGTGATTTTGAATTCGCTCATCAGTACTTCCACCAGACGCTCGGCAAAAGTCTCGACCAATTGGTACTGGGCCTGCTCGGCAAACGCCTGGATGCGCGACGAAACGCTCGCGTAATCGAGCGCCAGGGTCAGGTCGTCACCGGCGGCAGCCGGACGATTATCCCAGGCGAAACTCAGATCAAGACGCAAGCACTGTCGGATGCCTCGCTCCCAGTCGTAGGCACCAATTACGGTGTCGACTTCCAGGCCCTCGATAAACACTCTGTCCAAGCACTTTTCTCCGCTACACGACAAGGGCGCAATGCGCCGTTAGAATCAGGGCGTCCTCGCCCGGAATAGTTAGCATGTTTTGGTTACTGGCGATCCTCGCCTACCTGCTCGGCTCTCTGTCCTTCGCCATTTTGCTCAGCCGCCTGACCGGAAACCCCGATCCGCGAATGAGTGGCTCGGGCAATGCCGGCGCCACCAATATGTTTCGTCTGGCCGGCAAAAAGCTCGCCATCCTGACCTTGCTCGGCGACCTCTGCAAAGGTCTGTTGCCTGTGCTGATCGCCGGTATTGCCGGACTTTCGCTGCAAGATCAGGCCTGGATCGGCGTCTGCGCCGTCATCGGCCACCTGTTCCCACTGTACTTCCGCTTTCGCGGGGGCAAAGGCGTTGCCACCTCTGCCGGGATGTTACTGGGCCTTTACCCGCCCGCCGCACTGTTGGCGGTTTGCGCCTGGGTGCTGACGTTCTACCTGACCCGCACCAGCTCGCTGGCCGCGCTGATCGCCACTCCCCTCACCCTGCCATTGCTGGCCTGGCAAGAACCGGCGGCGCTACTGCCCATGAGCGCGCTCACCGGGATGATCGTCTGGCGTCATCGCGGCAATCTACGCGACCTGTTTGCGGGGCGCGAACGGCATTTCTAGATGCCGGACATGAGCGCCGCTCATCACAGTGCCGACAACTGCTCCATCGGCCAACGTGCCTGAACACTGATCGCCAGACTTTCCTGCTGACCCGCCTGCAAACGCTGGCAACCGGCGAAGGCAATCATTGCGCCGTTGTCGGTGCAGAACTGTGGACGGGCATAAAAAACATCGCCCTTCATGTCACCGAGCATTTTTTCCAGCGATGTACGCAGCGCCTTGTTGGCACTGACGCCGCCAGCGATCACCAGGCGCTTCATGCCAGCCGCTTTCAGGGCACGCTTGCACTTGATGGTCAAAGTCTCCACCACGGCCTGCTGGAACGCCAGCGAGATGTCGCAACGGACTTGCTCGCTGTCGTCCCCGGCGCTCACGCACTGCTGCCAGGTGTTCAAGGCGAAGGTTTTCAAGCCGCTGAAGCTGAAATCCAGGCCTGGGCGGTCGCACATCGGACGCGGGAAGAGGAAACGTCCTGCAACCCCTTGCTCCGCCAGGCGCGCGATTTCCGGACCGCCGGGATAATTGAGGCCCATCATCTTCGCGGTTTTGTCGAACGCTTCGCCTGCGGCGTCGTCCAGCGTCTCGCCCAGCAAGGTGTATTGACCGATTCCGTCGACCTGAACCAACTGCGTATGGCCGCCCGAGACCAACAAAGCGACGAACGGGAATTCAGGTGGTTGCGACTCCAGCATCGGTGCCAGCAAGTGACCTTCCATGTGGTGCACGCCCAGCGCCGGAATACCCCAGGCAAAGGCCAGCGCCTGAGCGCAAGAAGCGCCCACCAGCAACGCACCCACCAGGCCAGGACCCGCGGTGTAAGCGATGGCGTCGATCTCGGTCGGCACACAGTCGGCTTCGGCCAACACCTGACGAATCAAGGGCAGCATGCGTTTGACGTGGTCACGGGAGGCCAGCTCCGGCACCACACCGCCGTAGGCGCGGTGCAGGTCGATCTGGCTGAACAGCGCGTCGGCCAGCAGGCCGCGTTCACTGTCATATAATGCGACACCGGTTTCGTCGCAGGAGGTTTCTAATCCCAGTACTAGCATGGGTTTGCGCCTTGTTTAGGCTGAATTCGAAGGCGCGCATAATAGTCGCCGCGTGATGCCCCGACCAGCGGTTTTCGATCAGAGGCTTTGCATTCCGTGCGATGAGGGGTTAACATCCGCAACCCTTAAAAACCGACGTCTTCAAGTGCTCTTTTGCCGCGAGGATGTTGACCCCGGTAATGAATGAAGGTAGCTCTGGATGCCAGCCGTCAAAGTAAAAGAGAACGAACCCTTCGACGTAGCTCTGCGTCGTTTCAAGCGCTCCTGCGAAAAAGCCGGTGTACTGGCTGAAGTTCGTAGCCGCGAATTTTACGAGAAGCCAACTTCTGAGCGTAAGCGCAAAGCAGCAGCCGCTGTTAAGCGTCACGCCAAGAAAGTTCAGCGCGAACAGCGCCGCGCCGTTCGTCTGTACTAATACACAGACGATCGTAGCAAGCTTCTGCCAAGCCCGGCCCTCAGCCGGGCTAATGGCATTTGCGTAAAACGCTTGATGCTTCACCGTCGAAGCCGCAGATGCGACCGAGACAAATCTGCTTCACTACGTCAGACCTGGCTCTTTTGCCAGCGGTGCACGTCTTTTCTGACGAGCCTTTCAAGGCTACTGACGAGCACACCCACTGATTCCTCTCACGACGATCAGCCCAAGGCACCGCTTGCGTGCCAGATTGTGAGCTATCCGAGACTCTCGACGGGTCGCAGCCGGATTCAGCGCAACATTTTCAAATAGTCGAATACTGATGAGCATTAACGTCAGTGGATTTTCGGCAGATACACTTCCCGATAGCGATAACGCAGACGACACTGGTCGAGCCGCACACTTTGCGCGCCTCAAACAATGACCCGTTCGGCCGCCCTTCGTTTTGGGTCCCTTTCAGCGCAGATGACGAGAACGCCATGGCCGGGCTAATTCCCCAGAGCTTCATTGACGACCTTCTGAACCGCACCGACATCGTCGATGTAGTCAGCTCGCGCCTGCAATTGAAAAAAGCCGGCAAGAACCACACTGCCTGCTGCCCGTTTCACAAAGAGAAAACGCCGTCTTTCAGCGTAAGCCCCGACAAACAGTTCTATTACTGTTTCGGCTGCGGTGCTGGCGGTAACGCCCTCGGCTTCATCATGGACCACGACAACCTGGATTTCGTCCAGGCCGTCGAAGAACTGGCCAAATCCGCCGGCATGGAAATCCCGCGCGAGGAAAGCGGCCGACCGCACAAGCCACGGCAGCCGACTGATTCGCCGCTGTACCCGCTGCTCACCGCCGCGGCCGATTTTTATCGTCAGGCCCTGAAAAGCCATCCATCGCGCAAAGCCGCCGTGGATTACTTGAAAGGTCGCGGGCTGACCGGCGAAATCGCCCGGGACTTCGGTCTCGGCTTTGCGCCGCCAGGCTGGGACAATCTGTTCAAGCACTTGAGCAGCGATACCCTGCAACAAAAAGCCATGATTGATGCCGGCCTGCTGATCGAGAATGCCGAAACCGGCAAACGCTATGATCGCTTCCGTGATCGCGTAATGTTCCCGATCCGCGACAGCCGCGGACGCATCATTGCCTTCGGTGGCCGGGTACTGGGCGACGACAAGCCGAAATACCTGAACTCACCGGAAACCCCGGTATTCCATAAAGGCCAGGAACTCTACGGCCTGTATGAAGCGCGCAAAAACAACCGCAATCTCGACGAAATAATCGTCGTCGAAGGCTACATGGACGTCATCGCCCTCGCCCAACAAGGCCTGCGCAATGCCGTCGCGACGTTGGGCACCGCCACTAGCGAAGAGCATTTGAAGCGGCTGTTTCGCGTCGTGCCGAGCGTGCTGTTCTGCTTCGACGGCGATCAGGCGGGTCGCAACGCCGCATGGCGCGCCCTGGAAGCAACATTGTCGAGCCTGCAGGACGGACGGCGCGCGCGCTTTCTGTTCCTGCCTGAAGGCGAAGACCCGGACACACTGGTCCGCTCAGAAGGCACTGACGCCTTTCGCGCACGTATCAACCAGCACGCGCAGCCACTGGCCGATTACTTCTTCCAGCAACTCACCGAAGAAGCAGACCCGCGATCACTTGAAGGCAAGGCGCACATGGCCACACTTGCCGCGCCGCTGATCGACAAGGTGCCGGGAGCCAACCTGCGCACCCTTATGCGTCAGCGCTTGCTGGAAATCACGGGTTTGAGCGGTGAAGCGGTCAGCCAACTGGTACACAGCGCACCTCAGGATGCGCCGCCGACCTATGACCCAGGCATGGATTACGACGCCATGCCGGACTACGCCGACTTCCATCAGCCCCAGGAAGCTTACGCACCACAGCAGGAATGGACGCCGAAGAAGCCCGGTGCCGGCGGCAAGAAATGGGACAAGAAACCCTGGAGCAAAAACGGCAAGCGCGGTGATCGCGATGAGTCGTATGCCCCGCGCACACCGGTGGCAGTGGAAGCCCCGACGCTTATCGCGCTGCGTACGCTTATCCACCACCCACAGCTGGCCGGCAAAGTCGAAAGCGCCGATCATTTTGCCAACGAGAGCAACACCTATGCTCAGGTACTGATCGCATTGATCGAGGCTGTGCAAAAAAATCCTAAGCTAAACTCTATTCAGCTAATGGCTCGCTGGCACGGCACCGAGCAAGGACGCCTGTTGAAAGCTCTCGCAGAAAAGGAATGGCTAATTGACGGCGATAACCTTGAACAACAGTTTTTAGACACCATTACTAGGTTATCCGCGGGTCAGCATACGCAGACCCTCGATGAACTTATCAAGAAAGCAAGGCAGCCGGGATTGACGGCTGAAGAGCAAATTCAGATAGCAAAGCAGATGCGCGACCTTTTAAAACAGAATGTTTCCGCATCAAACCCGACCTCAACTGGCGCGTGAGGTCATAGCTCAGGTATAATCCTCGGCTTGTTTTTTGCCCGCCAAGACCTTCAGTGGATAGGGTGTTATGTCCGGAAAAGCGCAACAGCAGTCTCGTATCAAAGAGTTGATCACACTGGGTCGTGAGCAGGGCTACCTGACTTACGCGGAGGTCAACGACCACCTGCCGGAGGATATTTCAGATCCGGAACAGGTGGAAGACATCATCCGCATGATCAACGACATGGGGATCAACGTATTCGAGGTTGCGCCAGATAAGGATTCCCTTATGCTGGCCGACGCCGATACCGACGAAGCCGCGGCCGAAGAGGCAGCAGCAGCGTTGGCAGCGGTCGAGACCGACATTGGTCGCACTACCGACCCGGTGCGCATGTACATGCGCGAAATGGGTACTGTAGAGCTCCTCACACGTGAAGGCGAAATCGAAATCGCCAAGCGTATTGAAGAGGGCATCCGTGAAGTGATGAGCGCAATCGCGCACTTCCCTGGCACGGTTGATCATATTCTCTCCGAGTACACCCGCGTCACCTCCGAAGGTGGCCGCCTGTCCGACGTCCTGAGCGGTTATATCGACCCGGACGACGGCATTGCGCCGCCTGCAGCCGAAGTGCCACCGCCGGTCGACCCGAAAGCCGTGAAAGCGGACGACGACACCGACGACGATGACGCCGAAGCTTCGGACGACGAAGAAGAAGCCGAAAGCGGTCCGGATCCGGTCATCGCTGCACAGCGTTTTGGCGCTGTTGCCGATCAGATGGAAATCACTCGCAAAGCGCTGAAAAAGCACGGTCGCAACAACAAGGCGGCGATTGCCGAACTGTTGGCGCTGGCTGAGCTGTTCATGCCGATCAAACTGGTTCCGAAGCAATTCGAAGGCCTGGTCGAGCGTGTTCGCAGTGCCCTGGACCGTCTGCGTCAGCAAGAGCGTGCAATCATGCAGCTCTGTGTTCGTGATGCTCGCATGCCGCGTGCCGATTTCCTGCGCCAGTTCCCGGGCAACGAAGTCGACGAAAGCTGGTCCGACGCATTGGCTAAAGGCAAAAGCAAATACGCTGAAGCCATTGGTCGCGTGCAACCGGACATCATTCGTTGCCAGCAGAAGCTGACCGCACTGGAAACCGAAACCGGTTTGACGATCGCCGAGATCAAGGACATCAACCGTCGCATGTCGATCGGTGAGGCCAAGGCCCGCCGCGCGAAGAAAGAGATGGTTGAAGCGAACTTGCGTCTGGTGATCTCCATCGCCAAGAAGTACACCAACCGTGGCCTGCAATTCCTCGACCTGATCCAGGAAGGCAACATCGGTTTGATGAAAGCGGTAGACAAGTTTGAATACCGCCGCGGCTACAAATTCTCGACTTATGCCACTTGGTGGATCCGTCAGGCGATCACTCGCTCGATCGCCGACCAGGCCCGCACCATCCGTATTCCGGTGCACATGATCGAGACGATCAACAAGCTCAACCGTATTTCCCGTCAGATGTTGCAGGAAATGGGTCGCGAACCGACCCCGGAAGAGCTGGGCGAACGCATGGAAATGCCTGAGGACAAGATCCGCAAGGTATTGAAGATCGCTAAAGAGCCGATCTCCATGGAAACCCCGATCGGTGATGACGAAGACTCCCATCTGGGTGACTTCATCGAAGACTCGACCATGCAGTCGCCAATCGATGTTGCTACCGTTGAGAGCCTTAAAGAAGCGACTCGCGAAGTTCTCTCCGGCCTCACTGCCCGTGAAGCCAAGGTTCTGCGCATGCGCTTCGGTATCGACATGAATACCGACCACACCCTCGAGGAGGTTGGTAAGCAGTTCGACGTGACCCGTGAACGGATTCGTCAGATCGAAGCCAAGGCGCTGCGCAAGCTGCGCCACCCGACGAGAAGCGAGCATCTGCGCTCCTTCCTCGACGAGTGATCACAAAACCCCCGGCCCAGGCCGGGGGTTTTGCTTTATGCCGATAAAAACCCCCGCGCTGCGCCCCTTCCGCCGATTTGCCCGTCTACACTCGAAGCATTCCCCCGAGCCATAACGAGACCGTTATGCCCAGACTGCCGACCGTGCTTTTTTTGCTGTCGCTGATGACCTGGACCGCAACGGCTGGCGCGCTGACTCTGACCGACGAAGAACGTAGCTGGCTTGCGGCCCACCCGGACTTGCGCCTGGGTGTGGATGCGTCATGGCCACCTTTTGAGTTTCGCGATGATCAGGGCCGCTATCAGGGCCTTGCAGCGGACTATATCGACCAGATTCGCCAACGATTGGCCATCAAGCTCACGCCCATTGAGCCCGTAAACTGGTCGGTCGTGCTGGAGCAGGCCAAACAAGGCAAGCTGGACCTGTTACCCGGCATCATGTCGACCCCGGAACGCCAGAACTATCTGTCGTTCACCCGCCCCTATCTGGACTTCCCGATTGTCATCCTGGCCCATGTCGGCGGCCCTCAGCCACGGAAAATCGAGGATTTATACGGGCTGAAAATCGCCGTGGTGGAAAACTACGCACCCCATGAGCTTTTGCGCACGCACAACCCCGATCTGAATCTGGTAGCAATGCCTAACGTCAGTTCGGCGCTGCAAGCGCTCGCAACCGATGAGGTGGATGCCGTGGTGGGCGATCTCGCTTCCAGCGTGTGGAGCCTGCGCCAGCTCAAGCTCGATGGGCTGTATGTCAGCGGTGAAACCCCCTATCGCTATCAATTGGCTATGGGGGTGCCCCGGGAAAACAAGATGCTCGTTGGCATTCTCGATAAGGTCCTGGCAGACATGAGCCCGGCCGAAATCAGCGCCATTCAAGAACATTGGGTCGGCAATGTCCTCGATCATCGAACATTCTGGTCCGACCTGCTGGTCTACGGCTTGCCGGGACTGCTACTGCTGATCATCGTGCTGGCAGTGGTCATCCGGATCAACCGTCGCCTGAGTTCGGAAATTGCCCGTCGGGTGGATCTGGAACAGGAACTGCGCAGCAGCGAGTATCACTACCGTGGACTGGTGGAGAGCCTGTCGGCCGTCGCTTGGGAAGCGCGGATGAGCGACTTCACTTACAGCTACGTGTCGCCCCACGCTGAGGACCTGCTCGGCTATCCCCTTTCCCACTGGCTGATTCCGGGCTTCTGGCGCAACATCATTCACCCGGCCGACCTCACCCGCGCGCAGAGTTTCTGCGATCACGAAGTGCTGGCCGGACGCGATCACACTCTCGATTACCGAGTCATTACCGCTGATGGGCGCTGCCTGTGGGTGCGCGATATCGTCAGCCTGATCGAGCATGGTCATGAACCGGTGATGCGCGGGCTGATGATCGACATCAGCGAGACCAAGCGCACCGAAGAAGCGCTGCGCCTGTCGGAACAGAAATTTGCCTCGGTATTCCAGCAATGCCCGGACATTCTGGTGATCGCGCGACTTTCGGACGGCTGCCTGCTGGAGGTCAACGAAGCGTTCGAGGAACAGATTGGCCTGCGAGCCGAAGATGTCATCGGCCAGACCGCCACCGTACTCAACATCTGGGGCATTCCCGGCGTGGGGCCGGGCCTGTTGCAGCGGTTGCAGGCCGGCAGCATCCGCAACCTGGAGATGCCCTTTCGCCGCAGCAACGGTCAGGTGTTTACCGGCCTGATCTCGGCTGAACCGTTCGACCTCGACACAACCCCGGCACTGGTGGTCGTAGTGCGCGACATCACGCAACTCAAGGAAACCCAGCAGCAACTGCAAACCTCCGAAGAGAAGTTCGCCAAGGCCTTCCATGCCTCGCCGGACGGCTTGTTGCTGTCGCGGCAGAGTGACGGGTTGCTGTTGGAGGTTAACGAGGGTTTCAGCCGCATTACCGGCTTCAACAGCGCGATGTCGGTGGATCGCTCGGCCCTGGACCTGGGGATCTGGGTCAATCTCAACGAACGCAAACAGATGCTCGATCTGCTGCACCGCGACGGTTTTGTCCGCGACTTCAGTTGCCATATTCGCCGCAGCGACGGACAGATCCGCCTATGCGAGGTGTCCAGCCGTCCGCTGCCGATCGGCGACGAGGACTGCATGCTGACCATTGCCCGGGACATCACCGAGCGCCACATGATGCAGGAAAAACTGCAACAGGCTGCCACCGTGTTCGAGAGCACCGCAGAAGGCGTGCTGATCACCGATACCCAGCAACACATCAGCGCGGTCAACCGTGCGTTCACCGAGATCACCGGCTACAGCGAAAGCGAGGCCTTGGGCCACACGCCGCGCCTGCTTGCCTCGGGTCTGCATGACAGCGCGTTCTACGCGGCCATGTGGCACCAACTGACTGCTGAAGGTCACTGGCAAGGCGAGATTTCCAATCGACGCAAGAACGGCGAGCTGTACCCGAGCTGGCTGACCATCAGCGCCGTGCGCAACCGGGATAAATTCATCACCCACTTCGTGGCCGTGTTCGCTGACATTTCCAGCCTCAAACACGCCCAGGCCAAGCTCGATTATCAGGCACACCACGACCCATTGACCGGCCTGCCAAACCGCACGCTTTTCGAAAGTCGCTTGCAGACAGCGCTCAATATCCAGAGGGAAAACGGCGGCCAGGGCGCGGTGCTGTTCCTCGACCTGGATCGCTTCAAACACATCAATGACAGCCTCGGTCACCCGGTCGGCGACCTGCTGCTCAAGGGCATTGCCGTGCGCCTCAAAGAGCAGCTGCGTGATATCGACACCGTAGCGCGCCTGGGTGGCGATGAGTTCATCATCCTGTTACCGGGCCTGCAGCAACCCAGCGACGCCGACAACATCGCCACCAAGCTGCTCAATTGCTTCACCGCACCGTTCCAGGCCGGTGAACATGAGTTTTTCATCAGCTCCAGTATTGGCACCAGCCTTTATCCACAGGACGGCGGCGACGTCGCCACCCTGATCAAAAACGCCGACGCGGCGATGTACCGCTCCAAAGCCAAGGGTCGCAACCGGGTGGAAAGCTATACCCGGGACCTCACCGCGCAAGCCAGTGAACGTGTAGCGCTGGAACATGAGCTACGACGCGCTATCGAGCGCAATGAATTGCACCTCTACTACCAACCGAAAATCAGCCTTAACGACTATCGCCTGGTGGGCGCCGAAGCATTGATTCGCTGGCGCCATCCGACCCTGGGCGACATTCCACCGGAACGTTTCATCTCCCTGGCCGAAGAAAACGGCATGATTCTGCAAATCGGCGACTGGGTGCTCGAGACCGCCTGCCGGCAAATGCGTGAGTGGAGTTCGACCTACGAGGGCCTCGGCCCGCTGTCCGTCAATCTTGCAGGTGCTCAACTGCGCCAACCCAACCTGCTCGGCCGAATCGAACAATTGCTCAAGGACAACCGCCTCAAACCGGACTTCCTGCAACTGGAAATCACCGAAAACTTCATCATGAGCCAGGCTGAGGAAGCATTGGCGGTGCTGCATCAACTCAAGCAACTGGGCGTACAACTGGCGATCGACGACTTCGGCACCGGCTACTCGTCACTGAGTTACCTCAAGCGTCTGCCGCTGGACATTCTCAAGATCGATCAGTCCTTCGTTCGCGGCCTGCCGGATGACCCCCACGATGCCGCCATCGTTCGCGCCATCATCGCCCTTGGCCGCAGCATGCAATTCACCGTGATCGCCGAAGGCGTGGAGACTCATGCGCAACAGCAATTCCTCGCCGACGAAGGTTGTGAGCAAATCCAGGGCTACATCGTCAGCGTGCCCCTGCCCCCCGACGAATTTGCCGCGACGTTTCTTCGTATAACAGTTTCAGACTTTTCGGATAGCACAGCCGCGAAACCGTCGCTATAATCCGCGGCCTACTGAGGGCCTATAGCTCAGTTGGTTAGAGCAGAGGACTCATAATCCTTTGGTCCACGGTTCAAGTCCGTGTGGGCCCACCATTAAAATCAAGGGGTTGTGTTCGCAACCCTTTTCTCAAAAACCCAGCCGTCAATCACCGGTCAATCACCTCGACCTTGAGCAGCAGCTGTGCCGCACGTCCTTGCATCCCGATTTCTCTCAAAACGCCAGCTAGTATCCCGATTAGCTCCTGCTGAGACGTCTTTGCTTTTCCGGGGAGGAGTACGTTTGGCAACTGGCCATGTGCATATCATTACGGTAACTTTCGTAAAGCTAGGCGTAATTTCATTCATGGCCAGTGGCATAAGGCTTTCGCGAAGGATCGACGATGACCACAAGCAGTAACTTTGCCTTCCTCCAAGAACACGACCCAGTATTGTTTCAGCTCGCCAATACGGCCGAGCACGTGTTCTCCAGCGACCCCAACACCACGCTGATAAAGCTCCGGCAACTGGGAGAAGCGTTGGCACAGGATCTGGCCAGTCGCGCTGGCATCGAATTCGACTCCAACACTACGCAGGCTGACTTGCTCTACAAGATCGGCCGCGATATCCAGCTCGATCGCAACATCGTCAGCCTGTTCCACACTCTGCGCATCGAAGGCAACAAGGCCACCCACGGTTTCCACACGCTCCACCGCGATGCTCTGGATGGCCTCAAGGTGGCACGTGAGCTTTGCGTGTGGTTTCACAAGGCGTTAGGCAAAGCAGGCAGCGCCTTCAAACCAGGCCCCTTCGCTACACCGGCAGACCCCAGTGTTCCGCTGCGCGACCTGCAAAGCCAGATCGAACTACTCAAAGCCCAACTCAACGAATCCAATCAACAACTGGAATCGAACCAGCAACTCACCGAGCTGAAAAAGCGCGAGGCCGAGGAGTATGCCGTTCTTGCCGAGCAGATGGATGCAGAGTCACGTGGCCACAAGCAACTCGCCGAGGCACACGAAGCCGAACTAACCAACTTGCGCGATGAGTTTGAACAGCGCGTCAAAGCACTACAGCAGGAGCTTGCAGCCAAACCGCAGACCACGCAGTTGGTCAAGCACAAGACTCAGCAGGCCAGCAGCAGCTTTGACCTCAACGAGGACCTCACCCGCATCCTGATCGATCAGCAACTGATTGAAGCCGGATGGGAGGCGGATTCGCTGGATCTCAAGTACAGCAAGGGTGCACGTCCAGAGAAGGGCAAGAACAAGGCCATCGCCGAATGGCCTACCAGTAAGCCGGGGGAGGATGCCGATTATGTGCTGTTCGCTGGGCTCACACCCGTGGCCGTGGTCGAAGCCAAACGCAAACGCATCAATATTGCCAATCGCATACCCCAGGCAGAGCGCTACTCCCGCCAATTTGTCCTCGCGGGTGAACATCAAAAAGGCTGGCAGCTTTCGGGTCTGAATCAGCCATGGCTCGATGGTCAAGGCGGGAGCTTCCACATCCCCTTCGCCTTCGCCTGCAACGGCCGGCCCTATATCAAACAACTGGCAGAACAATCGGGCATCTGGTTTCGCGATCTGCGCAGCCCGGCATACCTGCGCCGACCACTGCAGGACTTCCATACTCCGGCCGGCCTGCTCGACTTGCTCAAGCGCAGCCGCGAAGAAGCCGAGGCGCAGCTGCAACAGGAAGGTTTCGCCTATCTCAAGCTACGTGACTATCAGGAAAATGCTATCCGTGCAGTAGAGCAGGCGCTAGCTGACAACCAGCGCGACTGTCTGCTCGCCATGGCCACAGGCACCGGCAAGACACGCACCATCATTGGTCTGATGTATCGTTTCCTTAAAGCCGAACGCTTCAAGCGCATTCTGTTTCTGGTCGACCGTAGCGCTCTTGGCCAACAGGCTATCGACGCGTTCAACGAAGCACCACTGGAGCAGAACCACACCCTGGCGCAGATCTACGACATCAAGGAGCCCGGCGACATGGCCGCCGAAGCGGAAACCCGCATTCAAGTAGCCACAGTACAGGCCATGGTGCGACGCATCTTCCAGTCCGACACGCCTCCACCCATTGATGAGTTTGACTGCATCATCGTCGACGAAGCCCACCGCGGTTACACCCTCGACCAGGAAATGACCGAAGGCGAATTGGCCGTGCGCGATCACGGCCAGTACCTCTCCCAATACCGCCGCGTACTTGATTACTTCGACGCCTGCAAGGTCGGCCTCACCGCCACCCCGGCCAAACACACCAGCGAAATCTTCGGCAAACCGGTATTCACCTACAGCTACCGTGAAGCCGTGGCTGAGGACTGGCTGATCGACCACGAACCGCCCATCCGCTATGAAACCCTGTTGAGCCAGAACGGTATTCATTTCGCCAAGGGCGACAGCGTCAGCGTGATCAACACCCAGACCGGGGAAGTCGATGTAGCCGAGCTGGAAGACGAACTCGACTTCAACATCGAATCCTTCAACCGACGGGTCATCACCCCAGGTTTCGACAAGGTGATCTGTGAGCAGCTGGCTCAGGAGCTGGACCCGCAGGGCGAAGAGAAGACCATGATCTTCTGTGTCAACCAGGCTCATGCAGAGCGAGTCAAAAACCTGCTGGACGACGCCTTTAAGGATCTGCACGGCGACCAGTACAACCAAGCGAGCGTGGAAATCATCACCGGACAGAGTGACAAGGTCGAACAACTCATCCGCCGCTACAAGAACGAACGCACCCCGAACATCGCCATTACTGTCGACCTGCTCACCACTGGCATCGACGTGCCGGCGATCTGCAACTTGGTGTTCATGCGCCGCGTGCGCTCACGCATCCTCTACGAGCAGATGAAAGGCCGCGCGACCCGTCGCTGTGACGACATCGGTAAGACCGTGTTCCGCATCTACGACCCCGTCGATCTCTACGCCAGTCTGGAAGAGGTCGACACCATGAAGCCGTTGGTGAAGAACCCCAACGTAACGCTGGAGCAACTGGTCAGCGAGCTGACCCATGGCAGCAGTTTCGATGCCCCCGGCAACGTGGAAGGCAGCAGTCACGCCCATGACGTGCTCGACCAACTCAGCCAACGTGTCATGCGCATCCTGCGCAAGGCCAGCCACAAGGCTGAAACCAAGCCAACACTGCAGAAAAAACTCAATGAACTGGAGGACGCCTGGGGCGTTGCGCCGGCACAATTGCACAGGCACCTGCAGGACCTCGGCCCGCAGCAAGCTGCCAACTTCGTGCGCCAGCACAGCCACCTGCTTGGCCAACTGGCCGAGGTCAGCGCCCTACTGGGCTCGGAAAACTGTCCGGTGATCGCCACTCACAGCGACGAGCTGATGTTGCGCGAGCAAAACTATGGCAGTAACCAGAAACCGCAGGATTACCTGGAGAGCTTCCACCAGTTCATTCACAACCAGCTCAACCAGTCCGTCGCGCTCGGCGTGGTAGTCAATCGCCCCAAAGACCTCACCCGTGAACAGCTTCGCGAGGTCCGCCTACTGCTGGACCAGAACGGCTACAGCGAGGCGAACCTGAGCAGCGCCTGGCGCAACCAGACCAACCAGGAAATCGCCGCCAGCATCGTCGGCTACATTCGCCAAGCTGCCATCGGCGAAGCACTCCTGCCATTTGAGCAGCGTGTTAACAATGCGATGCAGAAAATCTACGGCCTGCATTCCTGGACGCCAGTGCAGCGCAAATGGCTGGACCGCCTGGCCAAGCAACTGACTCATGAAGTGGTGCTCGACCATGAAGTGCTCAACCGAAACTTTGCCCAGGATGGCGGCGCCAAGCGGCTGGATAAGCTACTCGCTGGCCACCTCAGTCACGTCATCGAAGCGCTGAACGACAACCTTTGGCCGCAGACGGGTTGAGCATCCTCGACGACTGCGGCAGTTATTAGTGCACGGCTGCCACCATTGCGAATGAATTCGCGCCTACACCAGCTCATTCAATTTCTACGAGAACCCCATGACCAACAGCGATATCGTCCAAAAACTCTGGAACCTTTGCGACGTCCTCCGCGACGACGGCATCAACTACAGCGACTACGTCACCGAGCTGGTGCTGCTGCTGTTCATCAAGATGGAATACGAGCAGGTGCAGAACAACGCTGACTTCGCCCACAAGTTGCCCGTCGGTGCCCGCTGGCCCGACCTCGAAGGGAAGTCAGGGCTTACCCTGCTCAACCACTACCGGCAGATGCTGCTGGATTTGGGTAAGAACAGCGACCCGCTGATCGCCGCCATATACGCCGACGCTCAGACCCGACTGAAGGAACCGCGACACCTTGAGCAACTGATCAAGAGTCTCGACGGCATCGACTGGTTCAGCGCCCGTGAAGACGGCCTTGGTGACCTCTACGAAGGCCTTCTGGAAAAGAACGCCAGCGAAACCAAATCTGGCGCCGGCCAATACTTCACCCCGCGCCCGCTGATCGACAGCATCATCCGCTGCATCCGCCCGCAGCCCGGCGAAACCATCCAGGACCCCGCCGCCGGCACCGCCGGCTTCCTGATTGCCGCCGACGCCTACATCAAGAATCACACCGACGACCTCTATACGCTCGATGAGAAGGACCGCCGCTTCCAGCGCAGTCGCGCCTTTGTTGGCGTCGAGTTGGTGCCCGGTACCCGCCGTTTGGCGCTGATGAACACCCTGCTACACGGTATGGAAGGAGATGACGAGGGCGTCGTCCACCTGGGCAACGCCCTCGGCCAGGTGGGCGCGGGCCTGCCCAGGGTCGATGTAATTCTCTCCAATCCACCGTTCGGCACCGCCAAGGGCGGCGGAGGACCGACCCGTGACGACCTTACTTACCGCACCAGCAACAAGCAGCTGGCCTTCCTCCAGCATATCTATCGCGGCCTCAAACCCGGCGGCCGCGCGGCCGTGGTACTGCCCGACAACGTACTGTTCGAAGCCGGCATCGGCACAGACGTGCGCCGCGACCTGTTGGACAAGTGCAATCTGCACACCATCCTGCGCCTACCCACTGGCATCTTCTACGCCCAGGGCGTGAAGACAAACGTGCTGTTCTTCCAGAAAGGCAGCCCTGATAACCCGCAACAGGATGAAGGCTGCACCAAGCGTGTATGGGTCTACGACCTGCGCAGCAATATGCCTAGCTTCGGCAAGCGCACCCCTTTCGGCGCCGCCCATCTCAAGTCATTCGAGGATGCCTACGGGAATGATCCGAATGGGAATAGTCCGCGCGCCGAGAACGTTGAAGGCCTCAGCGAATTCAGCCGCTTCCGCGTATTCACCCGTGATCAGATTCGCGAGCGCGGCGACTCACTGGATATTAGCTGGCTCAAGGACGCCGACAGTCTCGACGCCAACGACCTGCCCGCGCCGGAAGTTCTGGCCGGCGAGGCCATGGCCGAACTGACCGAAGCCCTGCATGAGCTAGAAGAGCTGATGAAGGCGCTGGGCGCCAACGATGAAGTGGCGGCGCAAAAGCAACTGATGGCGGAGGTGATGGGTCTGGCGGTGGCTCAGGAGGTTTGCGATGAGTGAGTTGCCAACAAGTTGGGCCTCAGTCCCACTGGAGCTAATTGGCTCATGGGGCAGCGGCGGTACCCCTCCCAAAGGAAATCAGGCGTACTACGATGGCGGAATACCGTGGGCCGTTATAGGTGATCTGCGCGACGGTCCGTTGACATCAACACGTAACTCCCTAAGCGAGTTAGGACTGGCAAATAGTTCAGCCAAAATTGTCCCAGCGGGGACAATTTTGATTGCCATGTACGGTTCAATCGGGAAATTAGCTATAACCAAGATTGAGTGTTGCACGAATCAAGCAATCGCTTTTTGCTATGAAAATGAAAATATCGCAGACAAAAAATATCTATTTTACGCATTGAAACTGGCGAGACCTGAACTTATTGAATTAGGACAAGGAGCAAGTCAGCAAAACATTAGTCAGACCATTCTTAAGGCTTTTGAAATTCCGTTAGCTCCACGCGCCCAACAAACCCGCATCGCACATAAACTCGATGAGCTACTAGCCCAGGTCGCCCCCCTCAAAGCCCGCATCGATACCATCCCTGCCTTGCTTAAACGCTTCCGCCAATCAGTCCTTGCTGCTGCGGTATCTGGGCAATTGACAGAAGACTGGCGTGAGAAAAACACTACTTGCCCGGATATCGCCCTGAACCCCAAGGCGAAAGACCTTGGCATGAAAGAGCTGGCTGGAGCTGAGGAACTCTTGGGAGAACCATTGCCTTCCTTTTGGAGTAAATACGCCTTGGAACAGCTTGTTGAGCCAGAAAGAGGGATTCCTTACGGAATCGTTCAGACGGGTAACGCTGTCAGTAAAGGGGTTCCTACTGTTAGGTGTGGTGACGTAAAGAATCTATTTATTGATACTTCAGGCCTAAAGGTCGTTTCCCCAGATATCGAGCAAGGCTACAAAAGGACTCGACTTAAAGGTGGCGAGGTATTACTGGCGATTCGTGGCTCCGTGGGGAATGTTGGCGTAGCTCCGGAGTCTTTGCGTGACTGCAATATTAGTCGTGAAGTAGCAATGATTCCGACGCTTCCATCAGTTTTGCCATTCTATCTTGCAAGTCTTCTTCAGAGCCCACTTGGGCAGCGTTTACTGGTCGGCAAAGTCCGTGGTGTGGCGCAAAAAGGTATAAATCTGGCCGATGTGAAGAGGCTGCCAGTCGCCTTGCCACCATACGAGGAACAAATCGAAATCCTCCGCCGCGTCGAACAACTCTTAGCCTACGCCGACCAACTCGAAGCCAAAGTCGCCTCGGCCAAGAGCCGTATCGACAATCTGACCCACAGCATCCTGGTCAAGGCCTTCCGTGGTGAACTGGTACCCCAAGACCCCAACGACGAACCGGCCAGCGTGCTGCTGGAGCGCATTCAAGCCCAACACGCCGCCGCGCCCAAGGCCAAGCGAGGAAGAAAAAGCACATGAAGCGAGTGTTCATCGCCAATTTCGGCCGTGAAAACTACGAGTGGCCCAACTGCCTTCGTCGTTCGACCGTTGCCACCATGAACACCGAAAAGACCCATCGCTTTTGGGCTGCAGGCGACCGTGAAGGCTTTATCGAGACGACACTGAAACATGAGAAAACCGCTCGAGGCATGGTTCCGACACTGGGGGTGGCATCACGCTGGTTCAACTTGATGACCATCATTGCGCAAACATCCGGCGATATCTGGATTCACCGCGAGAAGAATGATCTGTGGTGGACCGAGTCGCTACCTGATGCTCCGGCCTTTGAACTTGGCGAAGACCCCAGCGGCAATCCTCCCAAGCCTGTCTACGTGTGCCATAAGCCCTGCAAACCTTGGGCAAAAGTCAGCTTGAGCGGTAGTCGGTTGGAATGGAGTGCACTGCATCCGAAGGCGTGGGACTTCCTTTCAACCGAAGCTACCCTTCAGCAGCTATCCCCCGATTATGCGGAGTACGCATTGGCGCTTGTCCAGGGGAACGACCTGACCCCATGGCATGAGCGCCGAGAGTGGCGAGAAAAAACGGCCGTGCGTAAAGCGGGACTTGTGAGCTCGTTTAGCAACCTCAAAGTTGCTGCATACCGGATGGCACGCACCGCGTGGGAAACAACACAACAGTCCAACGGCCAAGAAGTAGTCCGTTGGGCCAAGAACAAAGATTTCGGCTTCCCAGACGAAGAAGAACTACAGCTCTACATTGAAGAGCTGTACCACATGCAGGAAGGCCTATGCGCGCTCACGGGCATATCGATGCAGCTGGATCGGGCGCAGGACGATGACGAACAGCTGTGTTCTCTCGACCGAATCGACAGCGATGGCCACTATGCCCCCGGCAACCTGCAGATCGTCTGCCGCTTTGCCAACCGCTGGAAAAGCCACAGCAACAACGCTGACTTCATGCGCTTGATCAGACTGATCAGAAGCACCACCAACCTCTAGGCCTTATGCCGCAAAGGATTGCAATGGACACTTTAACCATTCTGCAACCCATACTCGACGCCCTGAAATGGCTGCTGGCCATGCTGCCGCTGGGTCTGCTCAAATCATCCTAGGCCAAGGGCCATATCGGCGACCTGGTACAACTACCAACGCCTCCCTGAACAGCAGTTCGCCCGTGAAGGGCCGTCGCTGGTGACCAGGGCTAGGTCGATCTGGCCGCGGTCGACCTTTGCCCAGAGGCTTTCGGAGTCTTCGCAGACCAATGTGACCTCGACCTCACTGAAGCGGGTCATGAAGCTGTACAGGGCCGACATCTGGTAGGTCAGGGCATAGTCATCCGGCTCACCCAGAGTAACGCGCCCGGAGACCGCGCGCCCGTGCATCGCATCAACCATCGTCGAGTGGGCTTCGAGCACCTTGAGGGCGTGGCCTAGCAGGTCATACCCGGCAGGGGTCAACGTCAGTTGCTTCGGCTCGCGCTTGAACAGCGGCCGATCGAGGCTGTCTTCCAGCTTCTTCAACTGCATGCTCACCGCGGACTGGGACCGGGCGACCTGACGCGCCGCCGCGGTCATAGATCCGGTATCCACGACTGCCAGTAACGTGCGCAACCAGTCGATCTGTAAATCCCTGGAATGAACCAGCGTCCTGTCACGAATGTCAGCTCGGTGCGGCAGACTGGGCAATGGCTATCCCGCGATAAAAGCGGTTACCGATGGTTAGTTTGTCTTCCCAGATCGACATGCCGATTTCTGCCTGCATCAACCGGGCCGGAAAGCTGCTGAAATCTCTAACCTTGATTGCATACGAGGCAGTCCATGCATTGCCGCTTGCGGGGACGGGAATCGTCCAGTCACTCCCATGAAATGACAGCACGGCACCATCAAACCGAATTGAAATCCTGTCGTCTGGGTCATCCTTGCTGACGTGCCCAGCCAGCGTTTTGAACAGCAGGCGCATCCATGAGCGTTCTACCCAGCAATGTGGGCGGGCTGCATGCGCAGCCTGCTGACGAACCCAAGGGAGCGTCGATTGATGTTGCAACCCCAGAATCACCAACTCTTGTTTCATGCTGGCAACAAGCCTTTCATCGCAAAGCTGGTGTTCAAGCGCCCATGCAATCCAAGCCGCACACTGTTCGGCGGAGTCAACCTGCAGTGGCATTTCGAATTCGATTTGTGCGATGGATCGTGATGTGGCGACCAGTCCGGAAAGATGCCAAGCCTCGCGCATCTGCAGGTTCATCATGCGGGCCGCTGTCAGTTGAAAGCTGCCAAAGTCATATGAAAGGCCAGTTTCTTGCTCGGAGTACACCTTCGGCTCAGACCTGAAGCCCAGCGCCTGCAAGGCTGCATGCGTTGAAACCGGATTGACATCCCGTGCGCTCATCCTTTCGCCCTCAGTTATGCCGGGGTGACGTTGCCCCAAGGGTATCCACGGAGTTGCCCCATGGCGGCGGACGCCAAGAAGTCGGACGTTAAGGCGTCCGCTTCAAACCCTTTGCATAGTCGTTTGGTGAACGATAGCCCAGGGGGAATATTGGAGCTGTCCATCGTTGCAGCCGAGGTCGCGGCCAAGCTTTCGCTGGCACCATTCGAGGAGCTGCTGTGGATCGAGGAAAACGTGGCGACCTGATCGAAAATTCCGTCCTCGCCCCTGGGAGCAGTCAGGCGACCCCATTGCTGCTTTTTCAGTCCCCACTAAAAGCTCAGTACTTACTAGCGGGGGATTTGCCGGCGCCGGTTTTGCCGGCGCCGGTTTTGCCGGCGCCGGATTATCCGTCTGCGGTGGAACTGGGATTTCATTGACGATGTAGGCCAGGCCGGAGAACTTACCGCTATCATTTCGGGCCTGGTCTGCTACCAGGTACCCATGGACAGCTCCAGTAGCTTGGCCCATATACTGGACCCTTCGCGCGCGCGCGCGTACTGCTCAAGAAATCATCAAAGTTCCCACGCTCTAGCGCTGACGAAAATCATCCAACTGTTGCAAATACGCTTAGGAGCTACTGAGGCGCGGTTCTGGAACAGAACCACGTCACGCTCCAGCTTCTCTTCGATAGCCAGACGCACGAACTCTGAACGGTTGGCGCTGGGATAACGGATCAGCCGATCAATCGCGGCCACGGTTTCAATTTCAACTGACACAATCAGCCGGGTCTTGGGTGTTTCCTTGAATATCCTGTTTTTGCTCATGGTTTTTAACCTAATCAGAGATGCTCGGCACGTCGTTTAATCATGTGTTTAGCGATGTGTGGATGTCCTCAGGTATGAGGAGATTAGTTGTGATCACTATCGGGTGGAAAGCACTCAGCCAGCCACTCTTCCACTGTTTGTTCTTGTGGTCGCTTGCGCGATTGGGTAGATACGTTGACTGCCGTGTACCCGTCTGTACTGATTACCGTTTTACCGTGGTTTTCAGTCCCCGTGGTTTGATTCCCTTGGAAACCTTGATTTTGCTGGGCTGGAGCAAAATCCTTGTCCGGCACTTTTGTCCGGCAGTTGTCCGTCGCTTGTCCGGCAGTTGTCCGGCAGTTGTCCGGCTGAAAGGCGTTACGCACCTCAGCAGAAGTGATGGAAAGGGGGCGGAGCGATGCGGTGTTCAGCCGGTTTTTTCGGCCGGCTACCATTTTTGCAGCGAACAGGATGCCCCGCAGGTTACCCAGATAGTCATGGAGCGACGAAAGGCGCTTTGGCGTGGGAAGGCCAGTTGACTGCCAGAAATGGTAGAGATGGCTGCGTTTGCCAATGCGAAAGTGCCCTTTCGGCAGATCAGAGCCTTTTGCCCCTGCCTTGGTAGTACGGTCACGATTCAGCTCCGCGTTGAAGATGGCGTGGGAATCCAGACCATCTACAAACGACGGAAGCTGGATCGCCACACCTGGTGCCTGCTGATGACCAAACTTGCCCGTCGAATAACCGCCATACTCATATGCATCGATACCGAGCGTGACCAGGATTTCGCGCAGAAGAGCTGGTTTATGTTTCTGCAACCACTCTTCAGGAACGTCCTTGTCACCGGACGGGCGGATGACAAGCTGACCAAGCTCGATACTGATTTCATCTCCTCGGCGGAGCAATTTCCCGACGGTAACGGTCATTGGAGCACCAAGGCTTTGGTCAGTTTATCCTCCAGTGCGAACAGACCAGCTACAGCGGCCAGCGTCACCAGCTCGACGGCCAGCGGTTGAAGGTGAATCGAAACAGTTACTTTCAACAGACAAGCCGGGACCGTCACCGCCTCTTGGCAGCGTTGAAAATCCTTCATGGTTTAAACCCCTGACTGAATGGCGTTGCGCTCGTTGCAAGCGGCGATATTGGTGTTGGCCTGGGCACCGAAGTAATAAAGCGCCACACCATGACGGGAGCGAGCGTGATCATCGATCAGCGTGATACGTGGGGTTTTGATGGAGGGCTCTTGCACACACAATGCCTTAACAAGCGCAGCAGGCATCGGAATGCTTTGCGCAATCTGGGTGATGACCGTGCCCGCCAGGGCAGTTTTCAGGCGAGTCAGAACGCGGGCGCTTTGTGCGTTAGGACCGGCATGAGTCAAGGTTTTTTTCTTTGGAACGGCCTGTTGGGCGGCCTTGTTTTCCTCCGTCATTTTAGGCGACCTCGCCGGTATGGCCTGCAGTGCGATCGTCCAGAAACTGCGCCAGATCATTTACGCGATAGCGCACCAGACGGCCAACTTTGACGAAGGGCAGGTTGTAGCGGCCAGTGGAGCGCCACACAGCGAGGGTAGTTTCCTTCACCGTCAGGACACAGGAGGCCTCCGAAGGGCCTACGTGAACAGGCGGATTTTTCGGGTCGTAGCCGAGCTGTGCGGCAATCTCGAGTTTGATCACGGCAATATTGGCGGCATGGCTGGTGGTCATGTGAATAGCTCCGTATTAGCTGGTAATGACGGAGTCAAGGATTACGGTCTGCAGTGGGTAAGGCTGACGTACCCAACCCACCACCCACTCACCCACTCACCCACTCACCCACTCACCCACTACAGTGAGGCTCTGCGAGACGCTTGCGGATCGTTTCCACGCTGTCTGGTAGATCGAGACAGTCCTTTACCAGCTCAGCTAGTTGGCGACGGCTGACCGGATTTTGTCTCCCTCGTTTAATCTCCTCCCCAGCGTCGCGCCAGCGTTGATGCTCTACCGCCCGGGCATCTCGTTCCTCGTGGACCCGCACTGAGAAAACTTGTTGTCGCTCGCGTATGTGGGCCCCAAGAGCCGCGTCGGACTCGTTGAATTTTCTTTTAGGATGGGGAGTAGTCAATGCTGATTGTGTCTTCTGAGCAGCAATCAACTGCTCCAGCGCATCCTCATCGATGGGTATGTCATGTCCAACCCGTGCAGCCCAATCAAAAAACACTTTGAGCTCCCGAGGAGTGAAGGGGAAGGCCAACGCTGGCTCTTTCAGGCGGCCCCTAGGGTGCCGGGTGATTGCAGCCCGCTCCTTCGGTGTCAGATCGATACCTTCTGGGGGCTTTTTGATATATATGCCATCGGCTTTGATTTCAAAGCCGTTGCCAAAGTTTTCGGGGTCAAGGTGGCCCGAGCGGTCCGCTTCGGCAAATTCCATGAACTCGGCATACCCCAGCTCCATGCCTTCCAACTCAATGCTATCCAAATCCATATCGTTCCTTCAGGCGTCCTACAAAAGGCAACCAGCCAGGCGGGCAGAAGGTCCGCTTTCGGCCCGTCGGGCTAGGCTGACCGTAACTTGATCATGCGGGGGCGATGCGCCCCATCGCTGCTGTGATCTTCTCCAATGCCTCGCGCACCGGATCAGTGGCTAAGTGGGCATAGCGGGCAGTGGTCACGGTCGTCGTGTGCCCCAACAGCTTGCCAACCATCGGAAGGCTCACGCCTTGGCCGACCAGCCAGCTTGCCGTGGTATGACGAAGGTCATGAATGTGAAGGTCTGGGATTTCAGGCAGCGCCAACTCAGCAGCAAAGGCCTTGAGCACGGCATGCCAGGTCTTGCGAATTTCACCCATATGACCTGCCTTGGTCGGTGCTGGAAAAACCCAATCCCGGCTCACACCGACACGCTGGCGCAGAATTTCCAGAGCAGGCGGTGGCACCGGTATCGTATGGATCAGCTTGTTCTTGTGATGACTGCTGGGTATCGTCCAAATAGCAGTATCCAGGTCCAACTGGTCCCAGCGCATCGCCTTGACGTTTCCAGAGCGTGCCCCCGTGAACAGGCACAACCTGATCATATCCGCTACGTCCCGGTTGCCCACGGCGTCGATGGCCTTGAACAAAGCCGGCATTTGCGAGGGTTTGATCCACTCTTCTCGCCGAACTTCGTGGTTGTCCTTGAGCGTTGACCAAGGATTACGCAGGTCCAGGCCATGATGCTTGATGGCATGGTTCCACATGGCACGGGCCAGCCGTTTCACGTGGTTCGCTTCTACAGGCCCGCTCGCAACTGTCACGTCGCGAAAAATCTTACCGGCCAGGGTGGAGGTGAGCTCGCTTACTCGACGCTTGGCTCGTTCTTTCAAGTGGCAGTCATACAGCCGCTGATCCTTCCTCCAACTGCGCTTGATCGGCTTGTCAGGGGTCGGCCCGACTGCACGCTCGCTTTTCCAGACACCCCATAGGTCGCCAACGGTCAGCTCTTCTTTTCTGGCAGTGGCAGCGGCGCGAACACTCTCGCCGGCATTCAGGCTCTTGAGCTTCTGCCGGGCTCCGACGCGGGCCTGTTCGACGGTCATGTCGGGAAACGTCCCCAGGCGTATGAATTCGTTATTGCCCTTGCGCCCCATGCCCGCGACGCGACGAATTACATAGAAGGCCTTGGAGCCTGCCGGAGTAACACAAAGGGAAAGCCCTAGGGTTTTTGCGTCCCGATACCAAGCACGCTTATCGGTCGGCTTGATTCCGTCCAAGGCAGTCTTGGTGAAACTGAAGGCGGTTTTTGTCGTGTTCACTGCATGCTTTCCGAACTGGGCTGTCAATCACCGGTCAATCACCGACGGTCGAAAACCGTTAAACTTCGTATAGCAAGATTATGACTAAGACCCAATAAATACAAGACTTTATCGATACTGGTAAAACTGGGTAAAACTAGGAAAAAGAGACTCATAATCCTTTGGTCCACGGTTCAAGTCCGTGTGGGCCCACCAAACAAGAAAGCCGCGCAATGCGCGGCTTTTTCGTGTCTGGAGGTTTTTATCGCTCAGTTGGCAAAGTTCTCGATCTTTACCTGGCCTTCGGGGAAGGTGGCAATGATTTCCAGCTCACCTCCCATGGCGCGGATGTAATTGCGCAGCGTGCTGATGTACATATCGGTTCGGCGCTCCATCTTGGAAATCGCCGCTTGGTTGACATGTAGCGTTTTGGCCAATGTGTCCTGGCTCAGTGCCTGAGCCTGCCGCAGTTCATGCAGCGGCATTTCTGCTCGTAGTTTCTGATGCAACGTGTTTACACGCGCTTGAGACTCAGGAGTACGCCGCTCCACTAAATCAGCAAATTTTTTAGCCATTGTCGTTGCCCTCTTTCTTCAATGCTTCCAAGTGCTCGTCGTACAGACGTTCGGCCAGCGGCACATATTCCTGATACCAACGATCTTGACCGCCTTTGTCACCACCGATCAGCAAGATCGCGCAGCGTCGCGGATCAAAGGCATACAGCACACGGTAAGGCCTGCCTGCGTGTTGCACTCGCAATTCACGGAGGTTGCCATGTCGAGCCCCCTTGATATCGCTGGTATGCGGAAAACCCAAGTGCGGTCCGTCATCGCTCAGCAGCATAACCGTGGCCTGGACTGAGTCCTGCTCAGCATCGTTGAGGCGATCCCACCAGGCCTCAAACTCATCGGTATATTCAACGTCCCACTTCATACAAATATGCCACCAAGGGAATATAACCTCAAAGGAATAAATGTATGAGCTTCAATGGCCGTCCGACCAGCCTGATTTGATTGGCAATTGTTAGCGTGAATTTCTGAAGCGTTTTTTGTGAATTCAACGGCGGCGTCGAGAAACTAGCGAAGAATTGGAAGGGGAATGAACCCGGAAAATTCGGGGTTTCAACATTCAAGGCGTGGCTTAAGCCCAACACTCATTGCGGGAATGGCCTGCACTGGACTCAACCGCTCCAGCATTTCACGCGTGAAAACGACCTCATATGTATCCGCCGCTCTTCCCCATTGCTCAACGAGCAGCATGCCGTCGACCAGCGTCGCAGCCAATTCGGCAATCGTTTCGGCCTGATCTTCTATGATTTTTTGCGTCCGAATCCACACGCCATCCGTCATCGCTTTTAGCTGCGAAGCTATGCACTCAGACGACGCCGGGTCAGTATCGGGGTAGATGACATTGCGCAGCAGATGCTGAAGCTCCCTGACTTTTGCGTAATCCTGTTCGGCCCCCTGCTCACCTTTGAGGATGGCTGTGGCTTTCGGCTTGTCGACGCGTTTTGCGGCTGAAGGTTTTGAAGGGAGTGTCTGAGCCATTGCGCCCGCAAGGAGCACCATGATCCGGGCTTCCAGATGCTCCTTCATGACTTCCATCGATGAAATTGGACGCACCAGCGTAATGCAAGCCCCTCCCTGGTGGCGCAGATCCATGGTCACCGTCAGGGTCACGCCGCCCGTGGCAAAGCCCAGCGCGCGGGCCACGACGTAGTGGCCCATTTCGTGATGGGCGATTTGCAATGCGCGTTCGCGTACTGCGGCCGGTAGCTTTGTTGTCATGTCCTTCGCCTCGCGCCCTCGACTGCCTCAATCCTAGCCGATTTCCACACACGCTTTTACGCCCAACGAAAAGCCTCAGCCCTCACTCGCGAGCGTCGTGCAGAAACTGCCTGTAACATGCTTGCGCATCGATCCATGCCCTGGAGACACCGCTTTGCCAGACACCCGCCCGCCCGTTCTTGATGAAATCGACCGCCAGTTGATTGCGGCCCTGCAGATCAACGCCCGGGAAAGCGTGGCCATGCTCGCCCGCCAATTGGGCATCGCCCGTACCACCGTCACTTCGCGCCTGGCACGGTTGGAAAAAGCCAAGGTGATTACCGGTTACGGCGTTCGACTGGGCCAGCGCGTGGTGGACGGTGGGTTGCAGGCATATGTGGGGATTACCGTGCAGCCGCGCTCCGGCAAAGAAGTGCTGCGACGGTTGAGCGCCATGGCTCAGGTGCAGCAGTTGTGTGCGGTGAGTGGCGAATTTGATTATGTGGCGTGGTTGCGCACGGACTCGCCGGAGCAGCTGGATCAACTGCTGGATCAGATTGGCAGCGTGGATGGGGTGGAGAAGACGACGACGTCGATCATCTTGAGTAGCAAGATTGATCGGGGGCAGCCGGTTTGATTGTTTGGCGCTGTTTTTGGTTGTCTGGGCTGACGCCGTCGCGAGCAAGCTTGCTCCTACAGAAGCCTCAATTGTCATATTGATTAGTACGCTCGTCATACCGATCAATTAATTAGCAAAACGACGACACTTTGCGTCTTATTAACGTGTTCTACGCTCTCTAGAATGGCTGGCATCTTTTCCTATACTCAGACGCGCACCCCGCGTCCGGTCGCCAGCAAGGTCAGCCATGAACAAGAACAATCGCCATCCTGCAGACGGTAAGAAACCAGTCACCATTTTTGGCCCGGACTTTCCTTTCGCCTTCGACGACTGGATCGAACACCCGGCGGGTCTGGGCAGTATTCCCGAGCACAATCACGGTGCCGAAGTAGCGATTGTCGGCGCGGGTATCGCCGGGTTGGTGGCGGCCTATGAGCTGATGAAGCTGGGCCTGAAGCCAGTCGTCTACGAAGCCTCGAAAATGGGCGGCCGTCTGCGTTCGCAAGCATTCAACGGGACGGATGGTATCGTCGCCGAGCTGGGCGGCATGCGTTTCCCGGTGTCGTCCACTGCGTTCTACCACTACGTCGACAAACTCGGTCTTGAGACCAAACCCTTCCCCAACCCGCTGACACCGGCCTCCGGCAGCACCGTGATCGATCTGGAAGGCAAGACCCATTACGCACAGAAACTGGCGGATCTTCCTGCACTGTTTCAGGAAGTCGCCGACGCCTGGGCTGACGCCCTGGAAGCTGGATCGCAGTTCTCTGACATCCAGCAAGCCATCCGCGACCGCGATGTGCCGCGCCTCAAAGAGCTGTGGAACACCCTCGTGCCCCTGTGGGACGACCGCACCTTCTACGACTTCGTCGCCACCTCCAAAGCCTTCGCCAAACTGTCGTTCCATCACCGCGAAGTGTTCGGCCAGGTCGGTTTTGGCACCGGCGGCTGGGACTCGGACTTCCCCAACTCGATGCTGGAAATCTTCCGCGTGGTGATGACCAACTGCGACGATCACCAGCACCTGGTGGTCGGTGGTGTAGAGCAAGTGCCACAAGGTATCTGGCGTCATGTGCCGGAGCGTTGTGTGCATTGGCCCAAAGGCACCAGCCTCAAATCCCTGCACCGGGGCGCTCCGCGTTCTGGCGTGAAAAAAATCGCCCACGCCGCCGATGGCCGTTTTGCAGTCACCGACAACAATGGCGACACCCGCGAGTACGCCGCGGTGCTGACCACTTGCCAGAGCTGGCTGCTGACCACCCAGATCGAATGCGACGAAACCCTGTTCTCGCAAAAGATGTGGATGGCCCTGGACCGCACCCGCTACATGCAATCGTCGAAAACCTTCGTGATGGTCGACCGCCCGTTCTGGAAAGACAAAGACCCGGAAACCGGCCGCGACCTGATGAGCATGACCCTCACCGATCGCCTGACCCGTGGAACTTACCTGTTCGACAACGGCGACGACAAACCGGGCGTGATTTGCCTGTCGTACTCGTGGATGAGCGACGCGCTGAAAATGCTCCCGCATCCAGTGGAAAAACGCGTGAAACTGGCGCTGGATGCACTGAAAAAGATCTACCCGAAAGTCGACATCGCCGCGCGCATCATCGGCGATCCGATTACCGTGTCGTGGGAAGCTGACCCGCATTTTCTCGGGGCTTTCAAAGGCGCCCTGCCCGGCCACTACCGCTACAACCAGCGCATGTACGCGCACTTCATGCAGGACGACATGCCGGCCGAACAGCGCGGTATCTTCATCGCCGGTGACGACGTTTCGTGGACACCGGCCTGGGTCGAAGGCGCGGTTCAGACTTCGCTCAACGCGGTGTGGGGCATCATGAAACACTTCGGCGGTGCAACTCACGCCGAGAATCCGGGTCCAGGTGATGTGTTCAACGAGATCGGACCGATCGCCCTGCCCGAGTAAGAGGAATCCGAAATGCGCGTAGCCCTTTACCAATGTCCACCGTTGCCTTTGGATGTCGCTGGCAATCTGCAACGCCTGCATCAGCTTGCACTGGAAGCCAAAGGTGCCGATTTGCTGGTGCTGCCGGAGATGTTCCTGACTGGCTACAACATCGGTGTCGATGCCGTCAGCGTGCTGGCGGAGGTGTACAACGGTGAGTCGGCGCAACAGATCGCGCGCATTGCCAAGTCTGCCGGGATCGCCATTTTGTATGGTTATCCCGAGCGCACCGAGGACGGGCAGATCTACAACGCCGTGCAGTTGATCGACGCCAATGGTGAGCGCCTGTGCAACTACCGCAAGACGCACCTGTTTGGCGACCTTGACCGTTCGATGTTCAGCCCCGGTACCAACGAATTTCCGGTCGTGGAGCTCAACGGCTGGAAACTCGGTTTCCTGGTCTGCTACGACCTGGAGTTCCCGGAGAACGCCCGGCGCCTGGCACTCGACGGCGCCGAACTGATCCTGGTGCCGACGGCCAACATGATCCCGTTTGACTTCATCGCCGACGTCACCGTCCGCGCCCGGGCCTATGAGAACCAGTGCTACGTGGCCTACGCCAACTACTGCGGGAACGAAGGCGATATCCACTACTGCGGCCAGAGCAGCATCGCCGCACCGGATGGCAGCCGTATCGCCCAGGCTGGCCTGGATGAAGCGCTGATCGTCGGTGAACTGGATCGCCAGCTAATGCTCGACTCCCGCGCCGCCAATCGCTACCTGATCGATCGTCGTCCAGAGCTTTACGGCGCGCTGAACAAGCGCTAATCCGCTAGCATTGGCACTTCACTGTTCTGGAAGTGCCCATGCTTGCGCTGAATCACCCTCGCCCCCACACTGAAACCCTGGCCAACGGTCTGCGGGTGACGCTGCGTCACGCGCCTGATTTGAAGCGCTGCGCGGCGGCATTGCGGGTCGCCGCCGGTAGTCATGACGTTCCATTGGCCTGGCCCGGCCTGGCGCACTTTCTTGAGCATCTGCTGTTTCTGGGGACCGAGCGTTTTCCTGCGGGCCAAGGGCTGATGGCCTACGTTCAGGGTCATGGCGGCCAGGTGAATGCGCGCACCAGCGAACGAACTACCGACTACTTTTTCGAGTTGCCGCTCCAGGCGTTTGCGGGTGGGCTGGAGCGTCTGTCAGACATGCTCGCCCATCCGCGTATGAATCTCGACGATCAGCAGCGGGAACGGGAAGTGCTGCACGCGGAATTTGTCGCTTGGTCCCAGGATGCAACGGCGCAACAGCGGTTAGCGCTGTTCGATGGCCTTTCTGAAACGCATCCGCTGCGGGGCTTTCACGCCGGCAACCGCGATAGCCTGCCGGTGACGCAACCTGAGTTTCAGCAGGCGTTACAGGATTTCTATCAGCGCTTTTATCAAACCGGGCAGATGACCCTGAGCCTGGCAGGCCCGCAAAGTCTCGAAGAGCTGAAGGCGCTGGCCCAGGCATTCGCTGATTCCGTGCCTGTGGGCAACACGATCGCTCAGCAAGCGCCTACACGGTTGATGGATTCTTCTGACAACACTTATCAACAGGCGAGCAAGCGCCGCCTGGATCTTCTGTTCGCCTTCGAAGCGCTACCAGACTCATCGCCTGAAACACTGGCATTTCTGTGCCATTGGCTGAACACCTCCAAACCGGGGGGGGTGCTGGCTGGCTTGCGTGCGCATCGTTTGGCAGACCATCTGAAGGCCGAGCCGCTGTATCAGTTCGCCGGGCAGGCCTTACTGCACATCGAGTTCACAGTGCCAACCGATACGCCGGCAAGCGGAATTCGCGAACAATTGCTGGATTGGCTGGGCTTCTTCGCCCGGCAAGACTGGAGCGGTTTGCGCGACGAATACGCCGCCCTGCTCCAACGCCAGCAGCAAGTCAGCGGCGCCCTGCAACTGGCTCGACTGGACATCGAACAGCGTGAGGCCGGGTTATCTGAACAAGGCGTCGCAGCCCTCAGTGAAATACTGCAACAACTCGGCGCTGTGGATAACTTCACAGGTCAATGGCAACTGCCGACGCCCAACCCGTTCTTGCGTTCTGAAACACCGGCGTCGAATGCCGGGTTGATTCGCGGCCAGACCAGCGCCCACCGTGGGCTGCGTACCTTTGCCCAGGATCGTTCACGCAGTCGCCGCGAGCGATCGCCGATGCACTTCAGCGAGGCGTTGCCGGGGAACAGCGCTGAAGGTGCGGTGTATTTGCGCTGGCGCCTCGTTGCAGCGCCGAGCACTCAACTGCAATCCAGTCTGGAAAAACATCTGCAACCGCTGCGCGAAGAGGCCCATCAGGCGGGTGTCGATTTTTCCTTCTGTGCATCGGGCAACGAATGGCTATTGAAGATGACCGGACTGCAGGAACCGATGCCCATGGTCCTGGAACATGCGCTGAAATGGCTGGCAAACCCCGATGTCGATTTTCCACAGGATGAACCGCCGCTGATGCCGATCCGGCAACTGCTCAAGGCATTACCTGCTCACTGCCTTGACCGCACCGCAGACTCGGACGACCTGCGACAAATCTGGTCGAGTGCACGCTGGGATGGGCTGGCAGTGAGTCTGTCCGCTCAAACCCAAGCCACAATGGGCCTGGCATTGAGCCGCATACCTGGCACGCCGGACAATCAGCTCACGTCTGCGCCCTCGATTCGCGAGCAACATCTCTGGAGCACCCTCGATACAGGCTCCACAGAACACGCGTTGTTGCTCTTTTGCCCTACAGCCTCCGCGGACATCGCCGACGAAGCCGCATGGCGTTTACTCGCGCACATCTGTCAGACGCCTTTCTACCAACGCCTGCGGGTGGAGTTGCAACTGGGTTATGCGGTGTTCAGCGCCCTGCGCCAGATGCACGGGCAAACCGGGCTGCTCTTTGGCGTACAGTCCCCGAACGTTGCGCCTCCGGAACTGCTGCAACAGATTGAGCAGTTTCTGAAGGGGTTGCCGGAACTGATCCGCACGATTGATGACGAGAGTTTCATCACCCTGCGCAACGCCTTGGCCGATCAATTCGCCAGTGCGGCAATGCCCACCGTCCAGGCCGCCGAACTGCTCTGGCAGGGCAAACTGGCTGGCCGCTCGTCGGATTATCTGACTCTGCTGCCAGAGGCGATCCTGCAAACAGATCGTTCGGCACTGATGGTCGCGGCCCAACGTTTGAATCAAGCCGAAGGCGGCTGGCGCTGCCTGTCCAACAGGGAGTGCCCCGGCGCACCTTGGCAAGTGACAAAATGATCATTACCGAGGCTGCAATTTACTTTCTCGAACATTTGCAGCCAATTAACCTGAAATTTTAAGTAACATAGCTGCCTAACTATCTGAACATCTCCCGCTGGAGGTGGACTATATGTATAGACCTCAACTGTCCCATCACCTGAAGGAGCGCTCCCATGTCCTGGTCCAAACCGGCTTACACCGACCTGCGTATCGGCTTTGAAGTCACCATGTACTTCGCAAGCCGCTAAGTTTGTCTTGTGGTTTCAACGCCTCGGTTATCCCGAGGCGTTTTTATTTTCAGCGTTGAAATGATGGTGCCCCCATGTATGTCCAGATTCTAGGTTCCGCCGCCGGCGGTGGTTTCCCGCAATGGAACTGCAACTGCGTGAACTGCGCAGGTTTTCGCGACGGCAGCCTGAATGCCAAGGCGCGTACCCAATCGTCCATCGCGATTTCCGATGACGGCGTGAATTGGGTGCTTTGCAACACTTCGCCGGACATCCGCGCCCAACTCCAGGGTTTCGCGCCGATGCAACCGGGCCGCGCGCTGCGTGATACGGGGATCAGCGCGATCATTCTGATGGACAGCCAGATCGACCACACCACTGGCCTGCTCATGCTGCGCGAAGGTTGTCCGCATCAGGTCTGGTGCACTGACATGGTCCACGAAGACCTGAGCACCGGGTTCCCGCTGTTCACCATGTTGACCCACTGGAACGGCGGCCTGAACTGGAACCGTATCGAACTCGACCAGAGCTTCAGCATTCCGGCCTGCCCGAACCTGCGTTTCACCCCGTTGCCCCTGCGCAGCGCCGCGCCGCCCTACTCGCCGCATCGGTTCGACCCGCATCCGGGCGATAACATCGGCCTGATCGTTGAAGACATCAACACCGGCGGCAAGCTGTTTTACGCACCGGGCCTGGGCAAGGTGGATGCGCCGTTGCTGGAAATCATGGCCGGCAGCGATTGCCTGCTGGTGGACGGCACGCTGTGGGACGATGACGAAATGCAGCGCCGCGGCGTGGGTACGCGCACCGGTCGGGAAATGGGTCACCTGGCGCAGAATGGCCCGGGCGGCATGCTTGAAGTGCTGGAGCAGTTGCCCGAACAGCGCAAGGTGCTTATCCACATCAACAACACCAACCCGATTCTTGATGAAGATTCGCCAGAGCGGGCGGAGCTGGATCGGCGCAAGGTTGAAGTGGCGTATGACGGCATGAGTATTGTGCTGTAGCGGATGCCCCCATCGCTGGCAAGCCAGCTCCCACAGTTTTTTGTAGTTCACAAAACCTGTAGGAGCTGGCTTGTCGGGTCTCCGCATCGCAGCGATGACGTCCGATCAGACACCAAAGAATCCACCGGTTTTACTCCGGAGAACCGCAATGACCGACACCCCAATGTCCCCCACCGAATTCGAAGCTGCCCTTCGCGCCAAGGGCGCCTATTACCATATTTATCACCCGTACCACGTGGCGATGTACGAAGGCCGGGCGACCCGCGAGCAGATCCAGGGCTGGGTCGCCAACCGTTTTTACTATCAGGTGAACATCCCGCTCAAGGACGCCGCGATCCTCGCCAATTGTCCGGACCGCGAAATCCGTCGCGAGTGGATTCAGCGTCTGCTCGATCATGACGGCGCTCCCGGCGAAGACGGCGGCATCGAAGCGTGGTTGCGTCTTGGTCAGGCGGTCGGTCTCGACCCCGATCAACTGCGCTCCCAGGAACTGGTGCTGCCCGGCGTACGTTTCGCCGTGGACGCCTACGTTAACTTCGCTCGCCGCGCCAGTTGGCAGGAAGCCGCCAGCAGCTCGCTGACCGAGTTGTTCGCGCCGCAGATCCACCAATCGCGCCTGGACAGCTGGCCGCAGCATTACCCGTGGATCGACCCGGCCGGCTACGAATATTTCCGCACCCGTTTGGGCCAGGCACGCCGCGATGTCGAGCACGGCCTGGCGATCACCTTGCAGCACTACACGACGCGGGAAGGCCAGGAGCGCATGCTGGAAATTCTCCAGTTCAAACTGGACATTCTTTGGAGCATGCTCGATGCCATGAGCATGGCCTACGAACTCAACCGCCCGCCGTATCACAGCGTGACCGAACAACGGGTCTGGCATAAAGGAATCACCTTATGAGTTTCGATCGCAACAAGACCCCGACCTGGCGTCCCGGCTACCGCTTCCAATACGAACCGGCGCAAAAAGGCCACGTGCTGCTGTACCCGGAAGGCATGATTAAACTCAACGAAAGCGCCGCGCTGATCGGCGGTTTGATCGATGGCGAACGGGATGTCGCGGCCATCATCACCGAACTCGATCAGCAATTCCCCGGCGTACCGGAGCTCGGTGACGACATCGAGCAATTCATGGAGGTCGCCCGTGCTCAGCACTGGATCGAACTTGCCTGATCACGCGTCAGACAAGTTACCGCCCAAACCGGAAATCGGCCTGCCGCTGTGGCTGCTCGCCGAGCTGACGTATCGCTGCCCGCTGCAATGCCCGTATTGCTCCAACCCGTTGGACTTCGCCGAGCAGGGTAAAGAACTCAGCACCGAACAATGGATCAAGGTTTTTCGCGAAGCGCGGGAGATGGGCGCAGCGCAGTTGGGCTTTTCCGGTGGTGAGCCATTGGTGCGCCAAGACCTCGCCGAGCTGATCTTCGAAGCGCGCAAACTGGGTTTCTACACCAACCTGATCACCTCCGGCATTGGCCTCACCGAACAGAAAATCAGCGACTTCAAAAAGGCGGGACTGGACCACATCCAGATCAGTTTCCAGGCCAGCGACGAGCAAGTGAACAACCTGCTGGCCGGCTCGAAAAAGGCCTTCGCGCAGAAACTGGAAATGGCCCGTGCGGTGAAAGCCCACGGTTATCCGATGGTGCTGAACTTCGTGACCCATCGGCACAACATCGACAAGATCGACCGCATTATCGAGTTGTGCATCGCCCTTGAGGCCGACTTCGTCGAGCTCGCCACTTGCCAGTTCTATGGATGGGCGCAGCTCAATCGTGTCGGGTTGTTGCCGACCAAAGAACAACTGGTGCGCGCCGAACGCATCACCAATGAATACCGCGCCAAACTCGAAGCCGAAGGGCATCCCTGCAAGCTGATTTTCGTCACGCCGGATTATTACGAAGAGCGCCCGAAAGCCTGCATGAATGGCTGGGGCAGTATTTTTCTGACAGTTACGCCAGACGGAACCGCACTGCCCTGTCACGGTGCCCGACAGATGCCGGTGAAGTTTCCCAATGTGCGCGACCACAGCATGCAGCACATCTGGTACGACTCGTTCGGCTTCAACCGTTTTCGTGGCTACGACTGGATGCCCGAACCGTGCCGCTCTTGTGACGAGAAGGAAAAAGATTTCGGCGGCTGTCGCTGCCAGGCGTTCATGCTCACCGGCGATGCGAGCAACGCGGACCCGGTGTGCAGCAAGTCGCACCATCACGGCGTGATTCTCAAGGCCCGCGAAGAAGCCGAACACGCGACTCAGACCATCGAACAACTGGCCTTTCGCAATGAACGAAACTCACGACTCATCGCTAAAAGCTGAACCTTTCAGCGCCGCCAAAGCCGTCGCGGCCGGCATCGACTTTGCCGAATTGCAGGCCGGTGCCCATGGCCTGTTCTGGAATGAATACCGACCGGAGGATGCCGCTTGCCGTATCTGGCATTGGGGTGATGGCGTAGCGAATTGTCTGACGCCAACTGGCTTCAGTGTGCGCAGTCGGGTGTACGAATACGGCGGTGGCGCGTTTTGTCTGACCGATGACGGGGTGGTTTTCGTCAACGAGGCAGACCAGCAGCTGTATCGCCAATCGCTGCACGGCGAAACACCCGAGGCGCTGACTTCGGGGCGGTGCCGTTACGGCGATTTGCAGTTCGCCAATGGGCAGGCGCTGGCGGTCGAGGAAAACCGCGATCAGCATCGATTGGTGGCGTTCAATCTGGCTGATGGCGCGCGTCACGTACTGGCCGAAGGTGCGGATTTTTACGCGGCACCGACACTGAGTCCGGATGCCCGGCGCTTGGCCTGGATTGAATGGAGTCGCCCGGAACAGCCATGGACCGCGACCCGCTTGATGGTTGCTGAACGCCAGGACGATGGCCACTTTGCCCCTCCCCGCTGTGTCGCCGGTGATGAAGCTCAAGAGTCTCTGCAACAATCTCGGTTCGATGACAGCGGCCGTTTGTTTTGCCTGACGGATCGCGGCGGCTATTGGCAGCCCTGGGCGGAGTCCGAAAAAGGTTTAAGCCCTCTACCAAGCGCCGCCGCCGACCACGGCCCCGCACCCTGGCAGCTCGGTGGCTGCACTTGGTTGCCGCTAAACGACGGCAGTTATCTGGCCAGTTGGACGGAAGGCGGTTTTGGCCGACTGGGCTTGTGCGGCGCCTCGTGCGAAGACTTCACCGGGGACTACAGCCGTTTCCGCCATCTCGCCCTGGATGAGCAATTCATTTACTGCATCGCCGCGTCGCCGATCAGTTCATCGGCCGTTATCGCCATCGACCGCCAGACTCGTCAGGTCAAGGTACTGGCCGGCGGCATTGCGCCATTGCCTGCAGAACAGATCAGCCGCCCGCAAACCCTGCGCTATCCAAGCGGCACGGGCGAAGCTCACGGCTTCTTCTATCCGGCGATGACCGGCGAGGTGAAACCGCCACTGGTGGTGTTCATCCACGGCGGTCCGACCTCGGCGTGCTATCCGATGCTCGACCCGCGCATTCAGTACTGGGCGCAACGAGGTTTCGCCGTCGCAGACCTCAACTATCGCGGCAGCAGCGGCTATGGCCGGGCTTATCGCCAAGCGTTGCATTTGAGCTGGGGCGACGTCGATGTCGAAGACGCTTGCGCGGTGGTCAGCCACCTCGCCGAGCGCGGACTGATCGACGGAGACAAAGCGTTCATTCGCGGCGGCAGTGCCGGCGGTTACACCACGCTGTGCGCGCTGGCGTTCCACAAGGTTTTCCGAGCTGGCGCCAGCCTTTATGGAGTCAGCGACCCCGTCGCCCTGGGTCGGGCGACTCACAAGTTCGAGGGCGATTATCTGGATTGGCTGATCGGCGATCCGGTACAGGATGCCGAGCGGTATGCCGATCGAACGCCCCTACTGCATGCGAGCAACATCAGCGTGCCGGTGATCTTCTTTCAAGGGGAACTGGACGCCGTGGTCGTGCCGCAACAGACTCGCGACATGGTCGAGGCATTGCAAAACAACGGCATTCTGGTCGAAGCGCATTACTACGCGGACGAGCGTCATGGCTTCCGCAAGGCTGGCAATCAGGCACATGCGCTGGAGCAGGAATGGTTGTTTTATCGGCGGGTGATGGGGAATGCCGGCTGAAACCGGTGGTGATCCAATCGCTAGCAAGCCAGCTCCTACAAAACGGTGATTCCCTGTAGGAGCTGGCTTGCCAGCGATCGCTATCTATCTGACGCTACAAAACTCAGCGCTTGGCGATGATATATACCGCATGCACGATCCCCGGAATGTAACCGCACAACGTCAGCAGAATATTCAGCCAGAACGCCCCGCCAAACCCCACCTGCAAAAACACTCCCAGCGGCGGCAACAGAATGGCGATGATGATGCGAAAGAAATCCATGGGGTCAGCTCCTGATTGAGGTCGGCTCGTGCGAGCCTTACAAACAATCGACCTGTGCCGCTGGTCAGGGTTCAGCCAAACTTATCTAGGCCAATATTTCCAAGCCATGTTTCTGGACAATGCTCAGCAGCTTCAATGCCATGCCACTGGGGTGTTTAGCCCCCGCTTCCCATTGCTTGACTGTGGAAGCGCTGGTGTTCAGGTAACGCGCAAACACCGGCTGACTGACATTGTTGCGCTCGCGTAGCGCCTTGATCTGCTCCGCCGGAATCGCGTCAGGCACCGTTGCAAGACATGACTCGTCGAATTCGCGCATGGTCGCTTTGCTGATCGCGCCGATGGCGTACAAGGCACTGGCCGATTCATGGATCGATTCCGCTACTTCACTTTTGAATTTTTTACTCATGATGTATCTCCACAAACTCCTTCATATCCAGCAAATGCTGGACTTCCCACTCAGCCAGCCCTCCATATGTCTTGGCCAACTCGCGTAAGTCAGTCAATTGCTTGGGACCAATATTGCTCTGGTCTTTCTTGGCATACAGAAACTGATAAACCCAGAAACGGCTGCCCTTGGCCAGGATAATCGAACGATGGCGATTGGCATTCAAACGCTTCTTCCACACCCCGCCCCCTAGATTGTCCGCCTGCCCATTGAGTGTTTCGGTGAATGCTTCCCGAAGCTCGTCATCACCAATCCAAGCCTTACCGGCCAGCACCGCAAAGCGCTTTGTCTTGAACAACCTTACTGACATCGGCATCCCTTCCAAAAACATACCACCCAGTGGTATAGATTTCAAAACCAGTTTTTCAATGGTTCACTGACACCGACACTCCTTGCCGGCGCTATCTAAAAAACCACCAACTCAAGCGTTCCTCAAGCGCCGAAATACGTTTGGCAAAACCCAGCCACAAAAAAACGCCCCACGCCAAAAGAATCAGGCCTGGGGCGATGCGTTATACCGCGAGACGGTTCCGGAATTTGTGTAGGGCGCGTCTGATCAGACGGCAATCCCTTTGCGGCACTGCAATTGCGCGGTGCGCACACGGGAGAAGGCGCGGGCCAGGCGCAGGAGCATTTCGTCGATGTTGGCTTTGCTGACGGTCAATGCCGGGGTGAAGCGCAGACAATCGGGTTGCGGAGCGTTGAGCAACAGGCCTTCGTACAAAGCCGCTTTGACTACAGCGCCCGCCGAATCGTCGGACAGCGTCAGCCCCCAAAGCAGCCCTTGACCGCGTAGTTCACCGTGGTCATAGCGATGGGACAACCGCTGCAAGCCTTCGCGCAGGTGCTGCGCGGATTCCTCGACATGTTCGATAAATCCCTTGTCCTGCACACTACCGAGTACAGCCAGACCTGCCGCCGTCATCAGTGCATTGCCGTGATGAGTGCCAGTCATTTCGCCCGTGTCGAAGCAACATGCCTTGCCTCGCGCCAGCAATGCCGCCAACGGCACGCCACCGCCCAACCCTTTGCCGAGCACGACGATATCTGCGCGCACGCCGTAGAACTGTTCCGCAAGCAAGGTGCCGCAGCGACCGATGCCGGTTTGCACTTCGTCGAAGATCAGCAGAATGCCCAGTTCACGACACAGACGCTCGACGCCTTTGAGGTAATGCGCCGTAGCCGGAATTACCCCGGCGTCGCTCTGGATCGGTTCGAGCATGATCGCGACGGTCTGCGCATCCACCGCCGCGTGCAACGCCGGAAGGTCGTTGAACGGCACATGGCTGAAGCCCGGAAGCTGCGGCTCGAATCGGTTGGTCAGCGTCGAACTGTCCGACGCCGAAATCGTCCCCAGACTACGACCATGACAGCCGTTATTGGCGACGATGATCCGCGAAGCGCCGCCGCGATGCTGTTGGCCCCATTTACGCGCGAGTTTGATCGCCGCTTCGCAAGCTTCGCTACCTGTATTGAGCAAATACGCCTGGTCGCTTCCAGTGCTTGAACACAGGCGCTCGGCGAGGTTAAGCATGCCGCGGTTATGCAGGCCGAAGCCGGGATTGATCAACGACTGGGCCTGCGTCGAGATCGCGTCGACCAGTGTCTTGGGCTGTGGCCGAGGCTGTTTGCCCCGCCGCCCTGTGAGAAATCCAGATAGGCGCGGTCGTCACTGTCCCACAACCATGAACCCTGACCGCGGACAAAAACCTGTTTCGGCCGCTCGACACCGGGCATCAGACACTCACTTGAAAGGTTGTCGTCCGTGGACGGAAAGAAAGCATCCTCCAGCAGATCATCCAGACTCGGAGAATGACGACGCAGGTTGAACAGATTCATGCGTTCATCCCTCGATTGAGGTTTTTTGCCTTACCTATGTAAACACCATCGAAGCAAACGGTATTCATCGCGTTCTGTGGCCCTGTAAGCCTTGTGAATGCGGTTAGACTAGGCGCTGACACGGCGTTGAGCCATTTCGATTTCCGAGCATTTTCGATAACCATTACTTATGGATTTCAAGCAACTGCGTTATTTCGTCGCGGTGTATGAAGAAGGTCATGTCGGCCGGGCTGCCGAGCGCCTCTCCATCTCGCAACCGGCGCTGTCCCAGCAGATCCGTCACCTCGAACAAAACCTCGACGTGAGCCTTTTTGAACGCAGCAGTAAACGCCTGTTGCCGACCCTGGCGGCCCACACGCTTTACAACCACGCCCTGCCCTTGCTGGATGGATTGCAACGAGCACGCGAGGCACTGGGCAACTTCAAGGGGCAAGCGTTGCGCACGCTGGCCATTGGCGTGTTGCAAACGGTGCATACCAGCCTGGTGCCGCAGATGCTCGAACGGGTGCGCAAGGCGCAACCGCATCTGGTGGTGCAAATCTATGAATTGACGGGCCTGGAGATTGAGCGTCGACTGCTCAATGGCTCGCTGGACATCGGCATCAGCTACCTGCCGCCAAGGCAACCGGGGCTGCATGGTGTGATGTTGTACGAAGACGAGTTGACCCTGGTCATCCCGGCGGACCATCCACTGCGGGAATTCAAGAAAGTGTCCATGAGTCAGGCGGCCGAGTTGCCGATGTTGCTGCTGGGCGAAGAGTTTCAAGTGCGGCAGATTTGGCAATCGCAGTTGGCCAACCTCGGGCGACGGCCGCAGGTCCAGGCCGAACTGAACAACATGGCCGGGATTCTCGACAGCTTGCCGCACACACGGTTGGCGACTGTGCTACCTGGTCGCTCGCAAAAGGCGCATGGCAATGAAGATCTGCTGTGGAAACCCCTGAGCGAACCGCGGGTGCCGTTGAAAGTCGGATTGGTGTGTCGCGATGTGCAACGGCAACAGGCCTCATTGGCGTTGTTGCAGACATTGCTGGAGGAAGTGATGAATCGGCCTGATGAGCGCTTGAACAGCCCGCCGGCGCTGGATGGGCTGAGCTGAATACTTTTTCGCAGGCATAAGAAAACCCCGCCGAAGCGGGGCTTTGCAGACTGTTTCCCTGACATCCATTTCACTCCGCCACCCTGGCAGAATCCTACGTGTCCGTGTTGTTGCTTTGCGCTTCCTGCGCTACGTCCATGTGAAGTAGATTAGCCGTGGATCCAATCTGCTTCTATGGGAGAACAGCAGCACGTCATGTAAGAGAATGCTTACATGACGTTACATTGTCAGAACTGTGCGGCGTCCAGTAGGAACAGCGACTCGCTACCGGCTTTCACCGACGCGCTCAACGAGTGAATCCGCGGCAGCAGGCGAGCGAAATAGAACCGCGCGGTACCCAGTTTGCTCGCGTAGAAATCGTCCTGCCCTTCTTTGCCGAAAGCCGCTTTGGCCATCAGTGCCCACATGTAAGCGTAAGCCGTGTAACCGAACGCTTGCAGATACTCGACCGACGCCGCGCCGATTTCATTCGGGTTGGATTTGGCCCGATCCAGCAGCCACGCAGTCAGTTCGTCGAGGGTGGTGACGGCATCGTTCAGTGGCTTGGTGAACTCCGCCAGGTCAGCGCTCGCGGTGGCGGTGAAGTGACGAATTTCGTCAGCGAACAGGTTGTAGAACGCACCGCCGGTGCCGACGATCTTGCGACCCACCAGGTCCAGCGCCTGAATGCCGTTGGTGCCTTCGTAGATCTGAGTAATGCGCACGTCGCGTACCAGTTGCTCCTGGCCCCACTCACGGATGTAACCGTGACCGCCGAACACCTGCTGGCCGTGAACGGTGGTTTCCAGACCCAGGTCGGTCAGGAACGCCTTGGCCACTGGCGTCAACAACGCCACCAGATCTTCCGCGCGTTTGCGGGTGGTGGCGTCTTCGCTGAACTTGGCGGTGTCCAGTTGCATGGCCACGTAAGTCGAAAAGGCACGACCGCCTTCGTTCGAAGCTTTCATGGTCAGCAGCATGCGACGCACGTCCGGGTGGACGATGATCGGATCGGCCACTTTGTCCTTGTTCTGCGCGCCAGTTGGCGAACGGCTTTGCAGACGATCACGAGCGTATTCAACAGCGTTCTGATACGAGCGCTCGCCGGTCGCCAGACCCTGGATACCGACACCCAGACGCTCGTAGTTCATCATGGTGAACATCGCCGCCAGGCCTTTGTTCGGCTCGCCGACCAGATAACCCACCGCTTCATCGAAGTTCATCACGCAAGTGGCGGACGCCTGGATGCCCATTTTGTGTTCGATCGAGCCACAGTTGGCCGGGTTACGCGCGCCCAGGCTGCCATCGGCGTTGACCATGAACTTCGGCACCAGGAACAGCGAAATACCCTTCGGACCGGCCGGTGCGTCTGGCAGTTTGGCCAGCACCAGGTGAATGATGTTTTCAGTCAGGTCGTGTTCGCCACCGGTGATGAAGATCTTGGTGCCGCTGACCTTGTAGGAACCGTCGGCCTGAGGCTCGGCCTTGGTGCGGATGATGCCCAGGTCGGTGCCGGCGTGTGGCTCGGTCAGGCACATGGAACCGGCCCAGACACCGGCGTACATGTTCGGCAGGTACGCGGCCTTCAGTTCTTCGCTGGCGTGGGCGTTGATCGACAGACATGCGCCGGCGGTCAGCATCGGATACAGACCGAACGATAGGCTGGCCGAGTTGACCATTTCTTCGACCTGCGCCGAAACCGCCTTGGGCATGCCCATGCCGCCGTAGGCTGGATCGCCACCGACGCCGACCCAGCCGCCTTCAGCGTAAGTCTGATAAGCCTGTGGGAAACCTGCCGGCGTGGTGACGGCACCGTCCGCCCAGTGGCAACCTTCTTCGTCAGCCGCACGGCTCAGGGGTGCGATGCTTTTGCTGGTGACCTTGCCGGCTTCTTCAAGAATGGCTTCGACGGTTTGCGCATCAACGGTCTCAGCCAGTGCAGGCAACTCGGCCCAGAGTTTGGCGACCTCGAAAACTTCATTGAGGACGAAGCGCATATCGCGCAGGGGCGCTTTGTAGTCAGCCATGGCAAACCTCGCAAGATCTAAACAGGTGATTCATAGGAATTGTGTTTTCGTTGGGCCCGAGTGTAACCCAACAACTTTTGCGACACATAGGGTCAGCCAGTGACCGTTTTGTAATGTTTGGTCACTGACTATTTAGTCATAAAAAAAGCCCGCAGTTACGCGAGCTTCCTTTGTGATTCATTTCAAAAGACTAAAGCGCGAACAACTCCGCTGGCAGCGTCATCAGGCAATCGCTGCCTGCCTCGATTGCTGCCCGATGAGCGGCAGTACGTGGTAGCAAACGCTTGAAGTAAAACTCGCCTGTCGCCAGTTTAGCCTTATAGAAATCGGCATCACCGCTGCCCGAATCCAACTGAGCCTGCGCCACCAACGCCATGCGCAACCACAAGTAGCCGAGGATGATGTAACCGCTGTACATCAGGTAATCAACCGACGCGGCGCCCACTTCATCCGGATTTTTCATCGCGGCCATGCCGACTTTGGTGGTCAGCTCGCCCCACTGCTGATTCAGCTCATTAAGTTGCGCCACATAACTGGCCAACTGCGGATGCTCAGCGTTCGCCGCACAAAACTTGTGAACGACTTTGGTGAAGCCGCGCAGCAGTTTGCCCTGACTGCCGAGCACTTTACGCCCAAGCAAGTCCAGCGCCTGAATGCCGTTGGTGCCCTCGTAAATCGGTGCGATCCGGCAGTCGCGAACCAGTTGTTCCATGCCCCATTCACGAATAAAGCCGTGGCCACCGAACACCTGCATGCCGTGGTTCGTTACCTCCAGACCGGTCTCCGTCATGAAGGCTTTGCAGATTGGCGTCAGGAACGCCAGCAAGTCTTCAGCGTCCTGGCGCGCCGTTTCATCCGCGCTCAAGTGCGCAACGTCCAGCAACTGCGCAGTGAAGTAAGTGAGCGCGCGATTGCCTTCGTTGAAGGCTTTCATGGTCAGCAGCATCCGCCGCACATCCGGATGCACGATGATCGGGTCGGCGGCTTTCTCCGGCGCTTTCGGGCCGGTCAGAGAGCGCATCTGCAAGCGGTCGTTGGCGTATTTTATCGCGCCCTGGAAACTCGCCTCGCCCAGACACAAACCCTGCATGCCGGTACCCAGGCGTGCATGGTTCATCATGGTGAACATGCAGTTCAGGCCCTTGTTCGGTTCACCGATCAAAAAGCCCTTGGCCCCGTCAAAGTTCAGCACGCAAGTGGCCGACGCCTTGATGCCCATCTTGTGCTCGATCGAGCCGCAGGAAACGCCATTGCGCTCACCCGCTTCACCTTCGGCGTCGGGCAGGAACTTGGGCACGATAAACAGCGAAATGCCTTTGGTCCCGGCGGGTGCGTCCGGCAGTTTCGCCAGTACCAGGTGAATGATGTTGGCACTCATGTCGTGCTCGCCGGCCGAGATGAAAATCTTGCTGCCGGAGATCGCGTAACTGCCGTCGGCCTGAGGCACGGCGCGGGTTTTGATGATGCCCAGGTCGGTACCGCAATGGGCTTCGGTCAGGCACATGGTGCCGGTCCATTGGCCGGCGGTGAGTTTGCTCAGGTAAGTTTGTTTCTGTTCTTCGGTGCCATGGGCGTGAATCGCCGACATGGCGCCGTGAGTCAGGCCCGGATACATGCCCCAGGAAGTGTTGCTGGAACCGACCATTTCGCTGATGACCAGTCCCAGTGAGCTCGGCAGCCCCTGACCACCGTATGCAGGATCAGCCGCCAGACCATGCCAGCCGCCCTCAACGTACTGTGCGAAAGCCTGCTTGAAGCCTGTAGGCGTTGTTACTACGCCGTTGTCGAAATGGCAGCCTTCTTCGTCACCGCTGCGGTTCAGCGGGGCCAGAACGTTCTCACAGAATTTCGCGCCTTCTTCGAGGATCGCACTGACCATGTCCGGGCTGGCGTCAGTAGCCCCCAGCGCCGCGTAGTTGCCGTGAAAATCGAAGACTTGGTCGATCAGAAAGCGCATGTCGCGCAGGGGAGCTTTGTACTCGGGCATGGTCATTCTCCGTCAGCAGATTGCTCCAACCTACTGCCGGTGACCACACCCCACAATCACAGTCCAGACGCTGAATGCGCCATCATCACTCAACCGTAGCGGCGTCCATCCGAACAGCGCCCCGGCGGTTCTGACCGAACGCCATCACGCAGTTTCGCCCGGCGCCTTTGGCGCTGTAGAGCGCCTGGTCGGCGGACTTGAGCACTTCTTCGGGCGTGCGTTGTTCAAGGCGTTCGGCAACGCCGATACTGACGGTGACCGACACGCTCGAAGCATGTGAACCGGAGCGACGCTGCCGACCCTGACTATCATCCTGCGGGCGGCTGTCCTGATTACGCAGGTGGATGTTGTAGGTCGCGATGGATTCGCGGATGACTTCCAAGTGCGGCATGCACTCTTCGAGGGTCTTTCCTGCAAACACCAAGGCAAATTCCTCGCCGCCGTAGCGATACGCCTTACCGCCACCGCCGATTTTCGACAGCTTGCTGGCGACCAGTCGCAGCACCTGGTCGCCGACGTCGTGACCGTGGGTGTCGTTGAATTTCTTGAAGTGGTCGACGTCGCTCATGGCCAACACATAATTGCGCCCCAATCGCTGCATGCGCTCGTTCAAGGCGCGGCGACCCGGCAGACCGGTCAGCTCATCACGGAAGGCCATTTGATAAGCCTCGTGGGCCACGGCTGCAGCGATCATCAGCATCACCTGGCTGCACATGATGTTCAGAGTGAACGGCAGGATGAAGGTTTTCGGCAACATCCAGAACAACCCGAGTAACCCGACCAATTGCGCGGCATGCAGCGGTCGCGGGTTGCGCCAATACTGGTACGCCAGCAACAGGAACGCAGCGATGAACACCGGGTAGGACAACTGGATCAGACTCATCCACGCGCCGTGCAATGCCGGCCAGCGGATCTCCGACAGCCAAATCAGTAACGGCTGGGGATAACTTTGCTCAAGCCCCAACGCCACGCTGCCCACTGCCAGCAACACGGCGAAGCGCGCCACCATGTCCTGGAACAGATGCGTACGCTCCTGCCACGCCGCGAATACGCCAAACAACAGTGGCAACAACAGGCAACACAGGTGAAAGACCACCGCGGCGTCTTCGCGCACCTTGCCGTTATCGCGGTAATAGTCGGTCTGGGTGTCGAGCAGGAAGTAGGCGATGTACACCGTGACCATCAGAAAAAGCTCACGCTGACGTCGGTAAACCGCACAGTAAGCACCACCGAGCAACAGCACCAGGGTTGGCAGCACGTTGAACAGCGACGTGAAGAACACATTCAGATCCTTGACGTACGCAGCCGCAAGGCCCGCCAGCAACAGCAGCAACGACGGCAGGAAATGACTGAAACGTACAGCGGAAGAACGCGGCAAGGGTAAAGCTCCGACCGTCATAGCAATTGATGGCATTGTGCCCATCACTTTAACGGCAGAACGCCTGATTTGCTGAGCGTTTTGCTGAGGTATTTTTTAAAACGGCGTCGCTGGCGTATTCAGGGTCGCCAGCGACGCGAGGGGATAGCTCGTTAGAGATCATTGTTGAACGGCTGCAACGCACCCTCTTCCGGCCTGCGCCCTTCGGCACCGATCGGCTTGAGCTGGAAAGTAGCGTCCAGTGCCTGCCGGGTGGTGATCTTTGGACTGACCGGTTTTTGTGTAACGGCGTTTTCATCACCCACATGACCCTGGGCAAGCACCAGCGATGGATGATCGAACGGCGCCCGTTCCCAGGCGACTCGCGGGTCGGTCAAGCCAACCTCCATGAATTTGACCAGGGCATCCACTTCATCGGCGGTCAGGTTCAGACTGGTCATGTCCGGATCGAGATTCGAGCCGTTGTGCTGATTGGCCGACGGATGTTCGAAGCCACTGGTGTTGCTTGCATCCTCACCGCGCCGGTCGCCGCCACGGTTGTAGAACTCCATGACCTGTTTCAGCGTCGAGCGGCTGCCATTGTGGAAATACGGCCCGGTCAGCGCGATGTTGCGCAGCGTCGGTGTTTTGAAGGCGCCGTCGACCGCGTCGCGAAAACCGACATTGGGCAGAAGTGTCGCATCGCAGGGAGTCGCGGCACTCAAGGCTGCTTCGAAGGTGCAGACATCGACATCCAGCGGGTCAGGAATTCTCCCACCTTGCAGCAAGGTGTTGTACTGACGGGTAAAGGACAACGGATTGCCCCAGGCATCCGCGCCACCGAGCGCCAGGTCTTCCGAGGTCGGGCGCACGCCGGTGTTGTAGAAGCCGTTGTCGTAGAGCGTGGTCAGGTTGTCCGCCATGACCATGCGCTCGATGCGCTCGCGGGGATGGAACTGCAAACGGCTGGCAGCGTTGGTCAGCTCCGCACCGCCGTGGCAATTGACGCACTTGCCCTTGCCCAGGAACAGATTCATGCCTTGGACTTGCTGCTCGTTCATGGCCGTATGGTCGCCCTGCAAATAAGCATCAAGCGGTGCCTGATCGGAAACCAGCGTAGCTTCGTACATCTGGATCGCCAGCCCGAAGAACAGCGGGAAGTTGGCTTCGATCTGGGCGTACGGCGCACCGCCCACCAGGACTTGCTGCGTGGCGTTCCATAGCCGTGGCTGGAAGGCGTTTTTGATCAGCTCTCGATAAGTGGGCCTGCGCGCTCCAGAAACCGGGCCGAGCACCGAATCGGTGGAGGAAATCCGCTGCTGCTTGAGCATCAGTGTGTCGAGCATGCGCCGGCCAATGTCGGCAAAGGTACGACCGCCGCAGGACATTTCCACAGCGCTGCCGGGAGGTCCCACCGCTTGGGAAGCGGCCGAGGCATCGTTGAGCGCCAGCCGCACTTTGAGCGCTATGCCACTGTTGTCCTTGGTCACATAGATTCCGGCATCGGGATCGCGGTTGCCGAATGGCGAGAAGCCGTTGAACACGTTATTGGCCCGGCCATCCCAGAAGTTGCGCACGTTGAACGCGGCGTTGATTACCGACGGTGCGTTACGTCCGGTGCTGCGGCGAACATTAATGCCGCCGACCTGGAAAATACCGTCCGGTTGCTGCGTGCATTTGTCGAATCGCGCTTGGTTCGGCTTGACGAAATTGGCGTCGAACACGCCTTGGGAGCCGATCACATCGTCGGTCGAGTAGAGAATCAGCGAATTGCGATCCAGCGGATTAGCGAGCACATGGGTTGGAAAGTCGGTTTTCTTGAGCAAGTAGTTCGGGCCGCCCTTGCCTCCGGACTTGGTCGTATACGACGGCACGTCGCCGGGAATGTCGGAGGCCACGAACGGCTTGTTGAAGATCGACGCGACGTTGGCATTGGTGTGCGCCTGACCGGGGTTGATCTGGTTGGTGGTTCGGTGATCGACCCCGGCGTGGTAATGACAAGACGCGCAAGCGGTGGTGCTGTCGCTGCCGACCTCCATGTCCCAGAACAACGCTTTGCCCAGGAGAATCGCCGCCGAGCGATTGAGCACGTAGTCGGTCATCAGGTCGACTTTGCGTCCGCCTTCGGTGCCCGACGGGTCAGGCGGGGTCATGCCGCGTAACGATTGGAGGCTGGGCACTTCGGGGATGGGCGGGTCCACTTCTGCAGGCGTCGCAGCCATTGCATCGACCGCCAAAAAAGAGAGGGATAACCAGGCGGTAAAACGAACAAGTCGACAGATGTTCATGTGCTTCACCCTGACTGTTGTTGTTATAAGTTCGCCGGGCGAGAGGCGTCGTTGAACAGGACAGGATGTCTCGTGAGCGCCGGTTAACCAGCGTGGTGCAATTAATTTGCCACTCCCCACTGAAACATTTTGCATCAATAAATACGAAGATCAGCAGAGGATCTACACCGTTTCTGCTGGGGAATGGGGGCCCATAGTTGGGGCCAAACACAAAAAAAAACCGCCACTCCCAAAGGAGCAGCGGTTTTTTATAGAGGCTTCGTTATGGCTTAGTAGCCCAGGTCGAAGTTCTCTTCTTTCATGTCCATCAGGTTGTTGGCGCCCGACAACATGGTTGCAACGTGAGTGCGGGTACGCGGCAGGATGCGCTGGAAGTAGAAGCGCGCAGTCTGCAGTTTGGCGGTGTAGAACGCCTCTTCGGAAGTGCCGGCAGCCAGTTTCTCGGCAGCCAGACGCGCCATGTCAGCCCAGAAGTAGGCCAGGCAGGCGTAACCGGAGTACATCAGGTAGTCCACGGAGGCCGCGCCGACTTCTTCGCGATCTTTCATGGCAGCCATACCGACCTTCATGGTCAGCTCGCCCCATTCCTTGTTCAGTGCAGCCAACGGAGCGACGAACTCTTGAACCGCTTCGTTGCCTTCGTTGGTCTGGCAGAACTTGTGGACGATCTTGGTGAAGCCTTTCAGAGCCTCGCCTTGAGTCATCAGCACTTTACGGCCCAGCAGGTCGAGTGCCTGGATGCCGGTGGTGCCTTCGTACAGCATGGAAATGCGGCTGTCGCGAACGTTCTGTTCCATGCCCCACTCGGCGATGAAGCCGTGGCCGCCGTAGATTTGCACGCCGTGGTTAGCCGATTCGAAACCGACTTCGGTCATGAAGGCTTTGGCGATTGGAGTCATGAAGGCCAGCAGAGCGTCGGCTTTCTTCTTCTCTTCTTCATCTACGCCGTACTTGACGATGTCGACTTGCTTGGCGGTGAAGTAAACCATCGCACGGTTGCCTTCGGCGAATGCCTTCATGGTCAACAGCATGCGACGTACATCCGGGTGCACGATGATCGGGTCAGCGGCTTTTTCCGGCGCTTTCGGGCCAGTCAGCGAACGCATTTGCAGACGATCGCGAGCGTATTTCAGGCCGCCCTGGAAACCGATTTCGGCGTGGGCCAGACCTTGCAAAGCGGTACCCAGACGTGCGGTGTTCATGAAGGTGAACATGCAGTTCAGGCCTTTATTCGCCGGGCCGATCAGGAAACCGGTGGCCGCGTCGAAGTTCATCACGCAAGTGGCGTTGCCGTGGATGCCCATCTTGTGTTCGAGGGAACCGCAGGACACCGCGTTACGCTCACCGATCGAACCGTCTGCGTTCGGCAGGAACTTCGGCACGATGAACAGCGAGATGCCTTTGGTGCCAGCCGGTGCATCCGGCAGGCGGGCCAGCACGATGTGGACGATGTTGTCGGCCATGTCGTGTTCACCGGCCGAGATGAAGATCTTGGTGCCGGAAACTTTGTAGGAACCGTCGGCCTGAGGTTCGGCCTTGGTGCGCAGCATGCCCAGGTCGGTGCCGCAGTGCGGTTCGGTCAGGCACATGGTGCCGGTCCATTCGCCGGAAACCAGTTTGGTCAGGTAGGCGTGTTGCTGCTCCGGCGTGCCGTGCTCGGAGATGGTGTTCATCGCGCCGTGCGACAGGCCTGGGTACATGCCCCACGACCAGTTGGACTCACCAACCATTTCGCTCACAGCCAGACCCAAGGACTCCGGCAGGCCTTGGCCGCCGTGCTCTACGTCGTGGGCCAGGCTCGGCCAGCCGCCTTCAACGAATTGCTTGTAGGCTTCTTTGAAGCCAGTCGGGGTCTTAACGCCGGACTCGCTCCAGGTGCAGCCTTCGGTGTCACCCACGCGGTTCAGCGGAGCCAGCACCTGCTCACAAAACTTGGCGCCTTCTTCGAGAATGGCGTCAACCATGTCCGGAGTTGCGTCTGCGCAAGCCGGAAGGCTCTGATAGTGCGCTTCGTAGCCGAGCAGTTCGTCACGAACGAAGCGAATATCACGCAAGGGGGCCTTGTAGTCAGGCATAGCGATAAACCTCTGCTGATGTAACCGGGAATGAACGACCGCATTGATTTGTTGTTGCGATCAAACAGTTGTTTGAAACATACGTTTACGCCTAAATCTTGTCAAGCGCCGATCTTTTGCCGCTCGTCATCGCACCAGCAATTGCGACGCGCACAGAGGCGTAACGCCGTTGATTGCGCAACACGTTAAGAGTAGGAAAGATTCGTGACGGAAGAAGGACTTACGCAGAAAAACGCCGCGAACAATCGCGGCGTCAGTGGTGCGGATTCAGCGAATGATCAAGCGAAGGTATCGATCAGCGTACCGAGCACTTCATCGGAAGCCTTGGCGACTTTGACGCCCAGTTCGACTTGAAATTTGCCCTGGGACATTTCGATAACGTTACTGGCCACGTCCGATTGCTGGCTACGATCCACGGAACGCAGACGATCGACCTGAACCTCGGAGGACTGACTGGTGACCGAACGCTCGATCGTATTGTTGGCGATCTGGCCGGCAGCTTGATCGACCCGGTTCTGCCCTGTCTGAATAGTGCTCAGACCGGCATAAAAAGCGGTGTTTCCTGAGATTTCCATGGGAGAACTCGTCCTTGCAAAGGATCAACAGCGATCATTGAAGCAGACGCACGCGCAAAACACCCGACAAAAACACTAATGGCACAGTGCCTTGTCATAGGCAAAGCCTAGTCCAGCAAATCCAGTTGCAGGTGCTCCGCCACCGCCTCGGCCGTCACCACCTTGAGTTTCGGCACGCGCCCAAGGCAGGGTGCCGGGATTCGCTCGGCGAGGGTCGCGAGGTTTTCTTCCAGTCGCGAAGTTTTCGGATCGATGATGTTGGCCACCCACCCCGCCAGTTGCAAACCGTCCCGGGCAATCGCCTCAGCCGTCAGTAACGCATGGCTGATGCATCCCAGACGTACACCGACCACCAGAATCACCGGCAAATCCAGGGCCATCGCCAGGTCTGACAGATTGTCCTGGTCCGCCAATGGCACGCGCCAGCCACCGGCGCCTTCGATCAAGGTGAAATCGGCCTGCATGTCGAGGATCTGCCGCATCGGCGTCAACAACGACTGCACCGTCAACGCCACTCCGGCCTCACGCGCCGCCAAGTGCGGAGCAATGGCCGGCTCGAACGCCACCGGATTGACCTGAGCATAAGTCAGCGGCAGCGAGCATTCCGCCAACAACGCCAGCGCATCGGCATTGCGCAACCCCTTGGGTGTGACGTCGCAACCGGAGGCGACCGGTTTACCCGCCGCCGTACTCAGACCCGCCGAACGCGCGGCGTACAGCAGGCCGGCGGCCACCGTGGTTTTGCCGACATCAGTGTCAGTGCCGGTGATGAAATAGGCTGCGCTCATAAGGGTTTCTCCATAACGGCGTACACCACTTGATAAGTCGCCGGCAGACCTTGGGCCTGACGAAACTGCTCATAGGCCTCAATCAATCCCAGAATCCGCGCCCGTCCGGTCAAGCCGCCCGGCCGCCCGGGATTGAGATTGTGCGCACCCAAGGCCTTTAATTCATGGGTCAAACTGCGCACGTCCGGGTAATGCAGCACGTGGGGACGGGTTTCCAGACTCAGCGCCTGCAACCCACTGTCCGCACACAACTGTTGATAAACGCCGAACTCACGGAAGCGGTTGACGTGGACCATGCCATCCACCTGACGCCAACTGTCACGCAGTTCAATCAACGTGCCCACACACAGACTAGCAAATGCGAAAATCCCGCCCGGTTTCAGCACCCGATGGGCCTCGCTGAGCACCGAGGCGAAGTCCGCGCACCACTGCACCGCCAGGCTGGAAAATATCAGGTCGCAGGTCGAATCGCGCAGCGGCAGACGCTCGGCATCGCCAGCGATAAAGTGCGTGGCGCCGCCCAATGGCCGCGCGTGATTGAGCATGCCTTCGGCGATATCAAGTGCAACGCCGTGACCATCGGCAAACCGCTCGCCCAGCGCACGGCTGAAATGCCCAGTGCCACAGCCAAGGTCCAGCCAACGTGTCGGCGCAAAATCACTGGGCAAACGGCTCAACAATTGGCTTCCAACATCACGCTGCAGCTCAGCCACGCTGTCGTAGCTTGCCGCCGCGCGGGAGAAGGATGCCGCGACCTGGCGCTTGTCGGGCAAACCGCCGGGCACGTTGGGGAGGGATAAATCAGTCATTACCGGACTCATGCAAAAAGGCCTGGATCGCCCCCGCCACACCGTGGGGGTCTTCCAGGAGAAACGCGTGACTGGCCTGTTCAATCAGACCGATTTCGATATCCGGCAGCAACGCCAGCAAGTCACCCGCTGCTTCGGCCGGCACTAGCCCATCGAGGCCGGCGAACAGATGCAGTTGCGGACCGCGAAACGCCTGCAACGCTTGCCGGGTATCCAGTTGAGCGAGCAACTCCAAACCATTCATCAGCACCAGCGCGGTGGTATGCGGCGCGCCGCCCAGCAGCAAGCGCGACAACCCGCGCGGGTCTTCGGCACCCTGCGCGCAGAGCAGCGAAAAGCGTTTCAGCGTCGTGCGCGGGTCATCTGCGCAACCTGCCAGAAACGCATCGAAAGTCTCGCCGGACATCGCGCTCGGCCACTGCTCATGAGCGACAAAGGAAGGGTTGCTGGCCAAGGTGAACAAACCACAGCAACGGTCACCACGACGTGCTGCCAACTCGGACGCGAGCATGCCGCCCAGGGACCAGCCGCCGAGCCAGGCATCCTGCGGCACCGTCGCATCGAGTTCGTCGAGCCATTCTTCCAGATCGCTCGACTCCAGCTCAGGCAACGGCTCGATTTCCACCCGCAGGTGTTCATCCAGCCCCTGCAACGCTGCCGCCAATGGCTCCAGCGGTGAAATTCCGAGCCCCCAGCCGGGCAGCAGAATCAGTCGATCACGCATGGCTCGGCTCCGCTCCAAGTTGTTGAAAACAATCGGCCAATCCTTCTAACAATAGCTGCACCTGCGCTTCGCTGTGGGCGGCCGTCAGGGTCACGCGCAGTCGGGCGCTGCCGGCGGGCACGGTCGGCGGGCGGATTGCGGTCACCATCAGCCCGCGTTCGCGCAGCATCTGCGACAAACGCACCGCGCGCCCGGCGTCGCCGATCATGATCGGCTGGATCGGCGTGAAGCTGTCCATCAGCTCCAGGCCGATCTGCTCGGCGCCCTGACGGAATTGGCGGATCAGCGTTTTCAGGTGCTCGCGACGCCAATGCTCGCTGCGCAGCAGCTCCAGGCTTTTCAGCGTGGCGCAGGCCAGCGCCGGAGGCTGGCTGGTGGTGTAGATGTAGGGGCGGGCGAACTGGATCAGACTTTCGATCAGCTCTTCGCTGCCGGCAACGAAGGCACCTGCCGTTCCAAACGCTTTGCCGAGGGTGCCGACCAGCACCGGCACGTCGGCCTGGCTCAAGCCGAAATGCTCGACGATCCCGCCGCCATGCGCACCCAGCGGACCGAAACCGTGGGCATCATCGACCATCAGCCACGCGCCCTTGGCCTTGGCTTCCCGGGCCAGCGCCGGCAAGTCAGCGATATCGCCGTCCATGCTGAACACACCGTCGGTGACCACCAGCGTATTGCCGGTGGCTTTCTCGAGTCGCTTGGCCAGGCTCGTCGCGTCGTTGTGCAGATAGCGATTGAAGCGCGCGCCGGACAACAGCCCGGCATCGAGCAACGAGGCGTGGTTGAGCCGGTCTTCCAGCACCGTATCGCCCTGCCCCACCAACGCGGTAACTGCGCCGAGGTTGGCCATGTAACCAGTAGTAAACAACAAGGCGCGCGGGCGACCGGTCAGGTCGGCCAACGCCTCTTCCAGTGCGTGATGCGGGCCGCTATGACCGATGACCAGATGCGACGCCCCGCCACCAACGCCCCACTTCAACGCGCCAGCGCGCCAGGCTTCAATCACTTGCGGATGATTGGCCAGGCCCAGGTAATCGTTGTTGCAGAACGCCAGCAGCGGCTGGCCATCGACCACCACTTCCGGGCCTTGTGGGCTTTCGAGCAGTGGACGCTGGCGGTAGAGGTTTTCGGCACGACGGGCAGCAAGGCGTGCGGCGAGATCGAAAGACATGCAGGCCTCGAAAGTCAGATCGCAGGAGTCGGCTTGCGGGCGATGGCATCGTCTCGGTTTGCCTGAATGACCGAGGTGATGCCATCGACAGCAAGCCGGCTCCTACAGGTTCAGCATTGATTAAACGGCGGCGTTGTAGAACTGCTCGCTGCTCTTCTGCTCCACCAGCGCCTGTTCGATCGCGGCCTGGTGCACTTCGTCGGCGTGCTCTTCGCGGGCTTCCGGCAGGATGCCCAGGCGCGAGAACAGTTGCATGTCCTTGTCGGCCTGCGGGTTTGCAGTGGTCAGCAGTTTGTCGCCGTAGAAAATCGAGTTGGCGCCAGCGAAGAAGGCCAGGGCCTGCATCTGCTCGTTCATCGCTTCGCGGCCGGCGGACAGGCGCACGTGGGATTTCGGCATCAGGATCCGCGCAACGGCGAGCATGCGGATGAAGTCGAACGGGTCGACGTCTTCAGCGTTTTCCAGCGGCGTACCGGCGACTTTCACCAGCATGTTGATCGGCACCGACTCCGGATGCTCGGGCAGGTTGGAGAGCTGGATCAGCAGGTTGGCGCGGTCATCGAGGGACTCGCCCATGCCGAGAATGCCGCCGGAGCAGATCTTCATCCCCGAATCACGCACGTAGGCCAGGGTTTGCAGGCGCTCGCTGTAGGTGCGGGTGGTGATGATGCTGCCGTAGAACTCGGGCGAGGTATCGAGGTTGTGGTTGTAGTAGTCCAGGCCAGCCTTGGCCAGCGCTTCGGTCTGGTCCTGATCAAGACGACCGAGGGTCATGCAGGTTTCCAGGCCAAGGGCCTTCACGCCTTCGACCATCTTCAGCACGTACGGCATGTCTTTGGCCGACGGGTGCTTCCACGCCGCGCCCATGCAGAAACGGGTCGAACCGATGGCCTTGGCGCGTGCGGCCTCTTCGAGGACCTTCTGCACTTCCATCAGCTTTTCTTTTTCCAGGCCGGTGTTGTAGTGACCGGACTGCGGACAATATTTGCAATCTTCCGGGCAGGCGCCGGTTTTGATCGACAGCAGGGTCGATACCTGGACGCGGTTGGCGTCGAAATGCGCGCGGTGCACCGTCTGAGCCTGGAACAACAGGTCGTTGAATGGCTGAACGAAGAGTGCTTTGACTTCGGCCAAAGACCAGTCATGACGCAGGGTTGCAGAGGTGCTGGCGCTCATGGGCGTTTCCTTTGTTTTATGCTTGGCTGGCGCTGGGGACGGAATACCCACAGTCGCGACACGGATGTTTGGCATATTTAAGGAAGAGTGATGCGCTGTCAACCACGATACAAAGGTCCGGTTTACATCTGGTTAAAAAACGAACAGACATGTTTGCTATGCAATGAACCCGCCGATGGAAACACACCCATTTGCCTGGCCTGCGAAACCGAACTGCCCTGGCTCGGCGATCACTGCCAGACTTGCGCCCTGCCCTTGCCCGCCGCCGGCCTGACGTGCGGCCAATGCCTGAAGCAACCACCGTCCTTCGAGCGGGTCGTTGCACCCTGGATATACGGCTTCCCGGTCGACAGCCTGATTACTCGCTTCAAACACAACGCTAAATGGCCGTTTGGCCACCTGCTCGGCGAACTTCTCGCTCAATCCCTGCAACATCGCTTCGACGATGAGCTGCCACGACCTGATGCCCTGGTCCCGGTGCCGCTGGCCACCCGACGCTTGCGCAAACGAGGGTTCAATCAGGCAGCGATGTTGGCGCGCTGGCACAGTGAACGACTGCATATTCCTTGCGACGAACGATTGCTGTTGAGGACGCAAGACACCGACGCACAACAGGATCTCAATGCCGAAGCTCGCAGAAAAAACCTGCGCAACGCCTTCGCCCTCATGCCCGAAGCCGCTGTCGCGGGTCGACACCTCGCGCTGGTGGACGACGTGCTCACGACCGGCGCCACGGCCCAAGCGCTCGCACGCCGGTTGGTCGACGCGGGGGCGTCGCGGGTCGATGTCTATTGCCTGGCTCGCACACCCAAACCCGGCGAGTCCTCCTGACTTGACTCCCGGCCCCCGAGCCGCCAACGTCCTCACCGTCGTCACAGCCAAAGCGCCTTGCCATGTCCTTGCCCACGTTGTTGTCCCAGCACATTGTCCGCCGCCCGCAACGCATCGCCCTGCTGCAACACATCGCGGAACAGGGCTCGATCACCCGCGCCGCGAAAAGCGCGGGTCTGAGTTACAAAGCGGCGTGGGACGCCATCGACGAGCTGAACAACCTCGCGCAAAAACCGCTGGTGGAGCGCGTGGTCGGCGGCAAGGGCGGGGGCGGTGCCAAGTTGTCCACCGAAGGCGAACGCGTGTTGCGCCTGTATCAAAAGCTGCAAGCGTTGCAGGCTCAGGTGCTGGAGGCCGCCGAAGAGGCCAGCGACCTCGACCTGCTGGGCCGCTTGATGCTGCGCACCAGCGCGCGTAATCAATTGCACGGCAAAGTCGCCGCCATCGAAACCCAGGGCCACAACGACCGGATTCGTCTGGAACTGGCCGAAGGCTTGAGCATCGATGCGCAAATCACTCACGACAGCACCCTGCGCCTGGACCTGCAACCGGGGACGGAAGTCGTGGCCCTGATCAAGGCAGGCTGGCTCGACGTGCTCGGTTCCGAGGATGACGCAACGCCCGGACACAATTGCCTGACCGGGATCATCGAAGAAATTCTCGACGCCGAAGACGGCCCCAGCGAAGTACGCATCGGCCTGCCCAACCGCCAGACACTCTGCGCGCTGGCCGAGCCCGGGCACCTGCGGTCCCGCAAGCTGAATCCCGGTCAACCGGTGCGCGCGCAGTTCTCACCGTCCAACGTGTTACTTGGCACACCGCTGTAAACGCAACTGCAACAAAACCTTCATCACTGATCATTAAGGTGACTGCAAAAATCGCAGGGAGCCTGATGTGAGCCTATTAGAAGAAAACCAATCCACCGACCTCGAACAAATGATCGGCCTCAGCCGTCGTGGTTTTATCAGCGCCGGCGCCCTGTGCGGCGCCGCGATGTTTCTCGGCGGCAACCTGCTGAGTCGCAGCGTGCTGGCCGCCAGTGTCAGCGCCGGCACCAGCCGGTTATTGGGTTTCGACAGCATCCCCGCCGCCACCAGCGACAGCATCAGCCTGCCGCCGGGTTACAAGTCTTCGGTATTGATCAGCTGGGGCCAGCCACTGCACAAAAATGGCCCGGCGTTCGACCCGAGTGGCAACGGCAGCGCAGAGCATCAGGAACTCCAGTTCGGCGACAACAACGATGGCATGAGCCTGTTCGCCTTCCCCGGCGACAACAACCGCGCGTTGATGGCGATCAACAACGAATACACCAATTACCGCTACCTCTACCCGCACGGCGGCATGCCGCAATCGGCCGAAGACGTGCACAAGGCTTTGGCCTGCGAAGGTGTGTCGGTGATCGAAGTGCACCGCACGAATGGCCAGTGGCAATTCGTCCAGGGTTCTTCCTATAACCGACGCATCCACGGCAACTCGCCGATCAGCGTCAGCGGTCCGGCGGCCGGTCACGACTTGTTGAAAACCAGCGCCGATCCGCACGGCAAAACTGTCCTCGGCACGTTCCAGAACTGCGCCAACGGCAAGACGCCGTGGGGCACCTACCTGACCTGCGAAGAGAACTTCACCGATTGCTTCGGCAGCAGCAACGCCGAACAGAAGTTCGAAGCGCCACAGAAACGCTACGGCGTGGTGGCGACCAGCAAAGAGATCTACTGGCATCAACACGACCCGCGTTTCGACCTGGCGAAGAACCCCAACGAACTCAACCGTCACGGCTGGGTGGTGGAGATCGACCCGTTCGACCCGCAGTCGACTCCGGTCAAACGCACCGCGCTGGGCCGCTTCAAACACGAAAACGCAGCCCTGGCGGAAACCGCTGACGGCCACGCCGTGGTGTACATGGGCGACGACGAGCGCGGCGAGTTCATCTACAAATTCGTCAGCCGCGACAAGATCGACCACAAAAACCCCAAGGCCAACCGCGACCTGCTGGACCACGGCACCTTGTACGTAGCGCGCTTCGATGCGGGCGACGGCAACGCCGATCACCCGAAAGGCCAGGGCGAATGGGTCGAACTGAGCCACGGTAAAAACGGCATCGACGCCAGCAGCGGTTTTGCCGATCAGGCCGAGGTGCTGATTCACGCGCGCCTCGCCGCCAGCGTAGTGAAGGCCACGCGCATGGACCGTCCGGAATGGATCGTCGTCAGCCCCAAGGACGGCCAGGTTTATTGCACGTTGACCAACAACGCCAAACGCGGCGAAGACGGCCAACCGGTGGGCGGGCCGAACCCGCGCGAGAAGAACGTCTACGGACAGATCTTGCGTTGGCGCACCGGCGGTGACGATCACGGTTCGAAAACCTTTGCCTGGGATTTGTTTGTGGTTGCCGGCAACCCGCAAGTGCATGCCGGCACACCGAAGGGCGGATCGTCGAACATCACCCCGCAGAACATGTTCAATAGCCCGGATGGACTGGCGTTCGATGATGCCGGGCGGTTGTGGATTCAAACCGACGGCGATTCGAGCAATGCTGGTGACTTCGCCGGCATGGGCAATAACCAGATGCTGTGCGCCGACCCGGTCAACGGGGAGATTCGTCGGCTCATGGTCGGGCCGATTGGTTGCGAAGTGACGGGGATCAGTTTCTCGCCGGATCAGAAGACCTTGTTTATCGGGATTCAGCATCCGGGGGAGAACGGTGGTTCGACCTTTCCCGAGCATTTACCCAACGGTAAGCCGCGGTCCTCGGTGATTGCGATTAGCCGGGAAGATGGCGGGATCGTCGGCGCCTGATCCGGCCTCATCGCGGGCAAGCCCGCTCCCACAGGGTTCCAGGGTGTGCACACTATCTGTCACACACTGGAGATCACTGTGGGAGCGGGCTTGCCCGCGAAAGCGTCAGCCCAGACACCATACATCTCAAGCCCAGCCACTAAAGGAGCCTCGTCTGCGCTACCATGCCTGGCCGGACGCAGCAGCCTGCTGCGCGCAGGAGTCAGCATGGCCCACCCGTTTGAAACGCTCACCCCAGACCTCGTGCTCGATGCCGTCGAAAGCATCGGATTCCTCAGCGACGCCCGCATTCTGGCGCTCAACAGCTACGAAAACCGCGTTTATCAGGTCGGCATCGAAGACTCCGAGCCGCTGATCGCCAAGTTCTACCGCCCTCAGCGCTGGACCAACGAAGCGATCCTGGAAGAACACCAATTCACCTTCGAACTCACCGAGGTCGAGGTGCCGGTCGTTGCGCCGCTGATCCACAACGGCGAAACCCTGCACGAACATAACGGTTTCCGTTTCACCTTGTTCCCACGTAGAGGCGGGCGCGCGCCGGAGCCGGGCAACCTCGATCAGCTGTATCGCCTGGGGCAATTGCTCGGTCGCCTGCACGCCGTTGGCGCCACCAAGCCCTTCGAACACCGTGAAGCGCTGGCGGTGAAGAATTTTGGTCATGACTCGCTCACGACCTTGCTGGAAGGCAATTTCATCCCCCGCAGCCTGCTGCCGGCCTACGAGTCGGTGGCCCGTGATCTGCTCAAGCGTGTGGAAGATGCCTACAGCAACACGCCGCACCAGAACATCCGCATGCACGGCGACTGCCACCCCGGCAACATGATGTGCCGCGACGAGATGTTCCACATCGTCGACCTCGACGACTGTCGCATGGGACCGGCGGTGCAGGACATCTGGATGATGCTTGCCGGCGACCGTCAGGAATGTCTCGGACAGTTGTCGGAATTGATGGACGGCTATAACGAATTCCACGACTTCGACCCGCGGGAATTGGCGCTCATCGAACCGCTGCGCGCCCTGCGCCTGATGCACTACAGCGCCTGGCTCGCACGGCGCTGGGATGACCCGGCGTTCCCGCGCAGTTTTCCGTGGTTTGGGACGGAGCGTTATTGGGGCGATCAGGTGTTGGCGTTGCGCGAACAACTCGCCGCCCTCAATGAAGAACCCCTGAAACTTTTTTAATCCAGGATCAAAAGATCGCAGCCTTCGGCAGCTCCTACAGGTGTACACCATTTCCCTGTAGGAGCTGCCGAAGGCTGCGATCTTTTGCTTTTCAGAAGCGACACTTCTATACAACCGCCCTACAATCCCCTCTTTGTTAGCTGCCTAAGCAAGGATTCTGCATGCAAGCCGCCAACCCGCGTCGCGGGTACATCCTGGGCCTGAGTGCCTACATCATCTGGGGACTTTTCCCGCTCTACTTCAAAGCCATCGCCAGCGTGCCCGCCGTGGAAATCATCATCCATCGCGTGCTCTGGTCTGCGCTGTTCGGCGCGTTGCTGCTGATGGTCTGGAAACATCCGGGCTGGTGGCGCGAACTGCGGGAGAACCCGAAACGCCTGGCAATCCTGGCCCTGAGCGGCACGCTGATCGCGGCCAACTGGCTGACGTATGTGTGGTCGGTGAACAACGGACGCATGCTGGAAGCCAGTCTCGGTTACTACATCAATCCCCTGGTGAACGTGCTGCTGGGCATGCTGATCCTCGGCGAACGGCTGCGGCGCATGCAGTGGATTGCGGTGGGTCTGGCGGCGGTGGGCGTGGCGCAACAGGTGTGGCAAGTCGGAAGCCTGCCGTGGGTTTCGCTGGTGCTGGCGTTGACCTTCGGTTTCTACGGGCTGATTCGCAAGCAAGCGCCGGTCAAGGCTCTGCCTGGGCTGGTGGTGGAAACCTGGATGCTGGTGCCGATTGCGGTCGCTTGGCTGCTGTTTAATCCGACGGCAGCAAGCGCTCAACCTGAATTCTGGACCACGTCCGAAGCCTGGTGGCTGGTGGCCGCCGGCCCGGTGACGTTGGTGCCGCTGGTGTGTTTCAACGCCGCTGCACGGCATTTGCCCTACACCACATTGGGATTTCTCCAGTACCTGGCGCCTACATTAGTGCTGTTGCAAGCCGTGCTGTTGTTTGGCGAACACTTGTCGTCTAGCACCCTGGTGGCGTTCATCTTTATCTGGGCCGGTCTGGCGGTTTACAGCATCGATGCATGGGTAAGCCTGCGCCGCCGCAACTGATCAAAAAAGATACAATCCTCTACAGGCCACGTCATCCGTGGCCTGCATCGTTCCTTCCCAAGGTTATCCACAGCGTGATCCCCGCCGTTTGTGTGCAAGTTACTGAAACTGCTGGTTTTTTGATCAGATCCTGAAAAGCCCCGGCCGGCGTGGCCTGGCGGGCTGTCTCTACAGGTTATCCACAGGCAGGTGCACGTTTAACTTGGATAACCTCCTTAGGGTTCGCTGCGCAGTACCAATTCGACCATCAGGTCGTCCGCCAGGGTTTCCAGGCGCGATTGCAGTACGTCCAGGGACAGCGTCAACGGCACCGCGAGAATCGCTTCGGCGTGGAACAGTGGCTCGCTGCTCATCGGCGCCGGACGCACTTCAGTCACCAGTCGCTCCAGGTTCACCCCCTGCTCACTCAACAACCGCGTGATATCCCGCACGATCCCCGGCCGGTCATTGCCCACCAGTTCCATGGCGATAGGTTTCCAGGTACACGATTGTTCGATGCCGCTTTCGGCGATCAACACGCGAATGCCATGGGCCGACAACGCCTGTAGGGCATCGACCAGCGAATCGTAGGCTTCTGCCGGCACGCCCACCCGAAGAATCCCTGCGAATTGCCCGGCCATGCGCGACATGCGGCTTTCCAGCCAATTGCCGCCCTGCTCGGCAATGCATTGGGCAATGCGCTCGACCTGCCCTGGCTTGTCCGGTGCAAAAACGGTGAGTACGAGGTGGTCCATGGCGCAGCCCTCTGGTCATGTGTTTTGTTATAGAAAAACAAGTATAGGCAAGAGGATAGATTCAGCGCGGCACAGCTTTTTGTGGCGAGGGAGCTTGCTCCCGCTGGGGCGCGAAGTGGCCCCCTGCATTTTCCAGACAGATCGTATTGGCTGATTTTGCGACTGCTTCGCAGCCGAGCGGGAGCAAGCTCCCTCGCCACGGAAAACAAAGCCCTTAGCAGTGCAGCAAAGATTATGTGTACAACTTTTTATATTTAACTGGAACAATCTCATACTTTTTTGAGAACATCCCGATCCCCGACGTGACTGCAATGCGTCACGGGGTCGCAGAACGACGTACTTAGTCTAATTTTCACAAGCGCAATTCATCATGTAGTATGCCGCAGCGCGCACTACATAACGTTGGATCGATGTCTGCCACAGGCGCAGTCGCATCCCTGAAAGCCCCGTCAGCAAGGCCTCAACGCCGTTGATTGGTCCTCACCCAGCCGTCAGAAATGGCATGCACTGGTCGCAGGGTTTGTGGTTTAAATGCCCAAGGCTTCATTGTTAAATTGAAGAGCTGAAAAGCGAAATAGCTGAGCAGAGTGAGGCAAGCAATGACTGAACACGTTCAAGTCGGTGGCCTGCAGGTCGCCAAAGTCCTGTTCGACTTCGTGAACAACGAAGCCATTCCCGGTACCGGCCTCACCGCCGATAAGTTCTGGGCCGGTGCCGACAAGGTCATTCATGACCTGGCGCCGAAGAACAAAGCCCTACTCGCCAAACGCGATGATTTCCAGGCTCGTATCGATGGCTGGCACCAACAGCGTGCCGGTCAGGCGCACGACGCCGTGGCCTATAAAGCCTTCTTGCAAGACATCGGTTATCTGCTGCCAGAAGCGGCCGATTTCCAGGCAACGACGCAAAACGTCGATGAAGAAATCGCCCGCATGGCCGGTCCACAACTCGTGGTTCCGGTGATGAACGCGCGCTTCGCGCTCAACGCTTCGAACGCCCGCTGGGGTTCGCTGTACGACGCGCTCTACGGCACCGACGCCATCAGCGAAGCTGACGGTGCGGAAAAAGGCAAAGGCTACAACAAGGTTCGCGGCGACAAGGTCATTGCCTTCGCCCGCGCCTTCCTCGACGAAGCAGCGCCATTGGCGGCCGGCTCCCACGTCGATTCCACGCACTACAAAATCGTTGACGGCAAACTGGTTGTCGCCCTCAAAGGCGGCAGCAACAGCGGCCTGCGCAACGATGCCCAGTTGATCGGCTTCCAGGGCGATGCTTCGGCACCGACCGCGATCCTGCTGAAAAACAACGGCCTGCATTTTGAAATCCAGGTTGATGCCAGCACCCCGGTCGGTCAGACCGACGCTGCCGGCGTCAAAGACATCCTGATGGAAGCCGCGCTGACCACCATCATGGACTGCGAAGACTCCGTCGCCGCCGTCGATGCCGATGACAAAGTGGTGATCTACCGCAATTGGCTCGGCCTGATGAAGGGCGACCTGTCGGAAGAAGTCGCCAAGGGCGGCAAGACATTTACCCGCACCATGAACGCCGACCGCAGCTACACCGGTGTCGACGGTAACGCGGTAAACCTGCACGGCCGCTCGCTGTTGTTCGTGCGCAACGTCGGTCACCTGATGACCATCGATGCGATCCTCGACAAAGATGGCAACGAAGTGCCGGAAGGCATCCTTGACGGTCTGGTCACTTGCCTCGCGGCGATGCACAACCTGAACGGCAATACGTCGCGCAAAAACACGCGCACCGGTTCGGTCTACATCGTTAAACCGAAAATGCACGGCCCGGAAGAAGCTGCGTTCACCAACGAGCTGTTCGGTCGCATCGAAGACGTGCTGGGCTTGCCGCGCAACACCCTCAAAGTCGGGATCATGGACGAGGAGCGTCGCACCACGATCAACCTCAAGGCCTGCATCAAGGCTGCGAGCGAGCGCGTGGTGTTCATCAACACCGGTTTCCTCGACCGCACGGGCGATGAAATCCACACCTCCATGGAAGCCGGCCCGATGGTGCGCAAGGCCGACATGAAGGCGGAAAAATGGATCGGCGCCTACGAGAACTCCAACGTCGATATCGGCTTGAGCACCGGCCTGCAAGGTCGCGCTCAGATCGGTAAAGGCATGTGGGCCATGCCCGACCTGATGGCGGCGATGCTCGAACAGAAAATCGCTCACCCGCTGGCCGGTGCCAACACCGCCTGGGTGCCATCGCCGACCGCTGCTGCACTGCACGCGCTGCACTACCACAAGGTTGACGTGTTCGCCCGTCAGGCCGAACTGGCCAAGCGTGCTCACGCGTCGGTCGACGACATCCTGACCATCCCGCTGGCAGTCAATCCGCAGTGGACCGCCGAGCAGATCAAGAACGAACTGGACAACAATTCCCAGGGCATCCTTGGTTACGTGGTGCGCTGGATCGACCAAGGCGTCGGCTGTTCGAAAGTGCCGGACATCAACGACATCGGCCTGATGGAAGACCGTGCGACGCTGCGTATTTCCAGCCAGCACATCGCCAACTGGCTGCGTCACGGCATCGTCACCGAAGAGCAAGTGATGGAAAGCCTCAAGCGCATGGCGCCGGTGGTTGACCGTCAGAACGCCGGTGATTCGCTGTACCGTCCGCTGGCACCAAACTTCGACAGCAACATCGCCTTCCAGGCGGCCGTCGAATTGGTGATCGAAGGCACCAAGCAGCCAAACGGCTACACCGAGCCGGTTCTGCACCGTCGTCGTCGCGAGTTCAAGGCTGCCAATGGCCTGTAACTGAGCGTTTACGCCGGACATGAAAAAGCCCTGATCGAAAGATCAGGGCTTTTTTATTGATCGCGCGTAAACCACCGTGGCGAGGGAGCTTGCTCCCGCTGGGCTGCGAAGCGGCCCCCTTCATTTGCCAGACAGACCACGTTCGCTGACTTTGCGACTGCTGCGCAGCCGAGCGGGAGCAAGCTCCCTCGCCACAACAGCACCCGCCAGCAGATGCAGTTAAGGCTCCATCCCCAACTCATGCTTGACCAACCCCAGCAGCTTGCCGGTATCAACGGGCTTGAGCAGGAAGTCCACCACGCTCAAATGCATCGCCGCAATCGCGTCTTTCACATCGGCATCGCCGGAAACGATGATGATCGGCATCGCCGCCCGAACAGACTCACGCACCTGGCGGATCAAATCCAGGCCATCGATATGCCCCATCCGCAGGTCCGTAATGACCAGTCCAATCGAGGGTTTCTCTTCCAGCATCTTGAGTGCGGTTTCGCCACTGGAGGCGGTCAGGCAGCGAATTCCGTCCAAACCCAGAATCTCTGACAACAGCTCTCGGGCGTCTTTATCGTCATCGACGATCAGCACCCGCTGCGGCGGCAGGTCAGGTTCCAGCATGACGGCACTGAGCGCCTCGCGCTCGGCGTCACTCAAAATATCGTGGTCGGACATGGCTTTCTCTACATGTTCAGTACAGTTCCCTAGCACAGTGGTGAGACATCGCTAAGCAGACCTCCAATGTGCACTTCGTCGGAAACTTTTCCAAGAGGGGAACGCAGAGGTTTTTCGCACATTTGCGTAAGTTTTTTCCGACGCTTCATCACGTTTACTGCCTACCTAGACTTACGTCCAATGGGCACCCCGGCCGCAGGGGCCGACCATGGGTGAGTCATCCGACAACAACAAATCCAAAAAAGACTGCGGTAATGGTTATGAGTAAAGCGGACGCCTTCACACAGGCAGGGAAAACCGCGGTGTTGCAGAACATCCAGGGCACTTTGCAATTCCTTCAGCGCTTCCCGCCTTTCAATCAGATGGAACACGCCCACCTGGCGTACCTGGTTGAGCAATGTCAGCTGCGTTTTTATGCGCCCGGCGAGAGCATCATCAAACCTGCCGACGGCCCGGTTGAGCATTTCTACATCGTCAAGCAGGGTCGAGTGGTGGGCGAGCGTCCACATTCGGCCAAGGGCGGTACCGAAACCACTTTTGAGATCACCACCGGCGAGTGTTTTCCCCTCGCCGCGCTGCTGGGCGAGCGCGCGACCCGCACCGAACACCTCGCCGCCGAAGACACCTTTTGCCTACAGCTGAACAAGCTCGCATTCATCAAGCTGTTCGCCCTTTCCGGCACCTTTCGCGACTTTGCCCTACGCGGCGTGAGCAGCCTGCTGGATCAGGTCAATCAGCAAGTCCAGCAAAAAGCTGTGGAAACCCTCGGCACCCAGTACTCGCTGAACACTCGCCTCGGCGAATTGGCCATGCGCCATCCGGTGACGTGCAGCCCGACCACCCCACTGCGGGAAGCCGTGACCCTGATGCATGAGCAGCAGGTCGGCAGCATCGTGGTGGTCGATGAGCATAAAGCGCCGCTGGGCATTTTCACTCTGCGCGATTTGCGCCACGTGGTCGCCAGCGGCATCGGTGACTTCAACGAAGCCATCAAGCGGCACATGACCCAGGCGCCGTTCTATCTGACCCCGGACCACAGCGCCTTCGATGCCGCGATTGCCATGACCGAGCGGCATATCGCCCACGTCTGCCTGGTCAAGGATCAGCGCCTGTGCGGGGTGGTTTCGGAACGGGATCTGTTTTCCCTGCAACGGGTCGATCTGGTGCACCTGGCGCGCACCATCCGCAGCGCCCAGCGCGTGGAAAACCTGGTGGTGCTGCGCGGCGAGATCGGCCAATTGGTCGAGCGCATGCTGGCCCACGGCGCCTCTTCGACCCAGATCACCCACATCATCACCCTGCTCAACGACCACACCGTATGCCGGGTGATCGAACTGACCCTGGCGGAGAAAGGCGACCCCGGCGTGCCGTTCAGTTGGTTGTGCTTCGGCAGCGAAGGCCGCCGCGAACAGACGCTGCACACCGATCAGGACAACGGCATTATTTTCGAAGCCCGGGACGCCGCCCACGCTGCGGAAATTCGCGGCAAATTACTGCCCATCGCCCAACAAATCAATCACAGTCTGGCGCTCTGCGGTTTCACTCTGTGCAAGGGCAACATCATGGCCGGCAACCCCGAGCTGTGTTTGTCACGTGTCGAGTGGGCACGCCGCTTCGCCGCGTTTATCCGTGAAGCAACGCCGGAGAACCTGCTGGGGTCGAGCATTTATTTCGATTTGCGCGTGGTCTGGGGCAACGAGCAAAGTTGTGAACAGCTGCGTCGCGGGATTCTCGAACAGGTCGGCGACAACCGTTTGTTCCAGCGCATGATGGCCGAGAACGCACTGCGCAATCGCCCGCCCGTAGGACGTTTCCGCGAGTTTGTCCTGGCACGCAAAAATGGCGAGAAAGCCACGCTCGACCTGAAAGTCCAGGGTCTGACTCCATTCGTCGACGGCGCGCGATTGCTGGCACTGGCCAACGGGATCGAAACCAACAACACGCTGGAGCGCTTTCGCCAACTGGTGGACAAAGAGGTCATCGAGCCGCTGGACGGCGCGGCGTACGAAGAGGCGTATCACTTCATCCAGCAAACCCGCATGCAGCAACATCAGCTACAGACCCGGGAGAATTTGCCCTACTCCAACCGCGTCGATCCGGACAGCCTTAATCATCTGGATCGACGCATCCTGCGAGAATCCCTGCGCCAGGCCCAACGCCTGCAAAGCAGCCTGACCCTGCGGTATCAGCTATGAGCCTGTTCTCATGGCTGCGCCCGGCCGGGCCGATGCTGAATGGCGACCTGCAACAACGGCTGCAACGTTTACCGGCGGTGTCCAGTCTGGGTGAGTGCAACCTGCGTGATCAACGCTGGGTGGTGCTCGACCTGGAAACCACCGGGCTAAACCTGAGCAAGGACCGGGTGCTGTCCATCGGTGCGGTGGTAATCGAGGACGGCGCGATCGATTTCAGTCAGCAATTCGAACGCACCTTGCAATGTGCCGAACTGAAACTCGGCCCCAGTGTGTTGATTCATGGCCTCGGACCCAGCGCGATTGCTGCCGGCAGCGACCCAGCCGAGGCGCTGCTTGAGTTCATGGAATTCGTCGGCGACAGCCCGGTGCTGGCCTTTCATGCGCCATTCGACCAGCACATGCTCGGGCGAGCGTTGAAGGATCATCTGGGCTACAAGTTGCAGCATGCATTTCTGGATGTGGCGGACATCGCACCGATGCTGTGTCCGCAGGCCAACATCCGCGAGGCCGGGCTGGACGAGTGGATCGACTGGTTCAAGCTGGAAGTCTTCGAACGCCACAACGCCAGCGCCGATGCGCTGGCCACTGCTGAATTGGCGTTGATCCTGTTCAGCCGCTCGCGCCAGCAGCAGATTCATAGCCCGTTGAACTTGCAGCAGCGGTTGAATCAGTGGAAGCGGCGGCAACAAACTCCTTCTTTCTAACCTCACATAACCCCTGTGGCGAGGGAGCTTGCTCCCGCTGGGCTGCGGAGCAGCCCCTAAACACTTCAAACCGTACCGCATTCTCCGATTTTGCGACTGCTGCGCAGCCGAGCGGGAGCAAGCTCCCTCGCCACAGATCGGTAATTAACACCAAAACTCACCCGACCAACGCCAATTGCTTTACCTCCCCCGCCTCTGACACAATCGCGAACAATTCTCGTTAGTTAACACTTCCCAAACGGTGATGCTGCGTGTCGTCAGTCCCAAGCCCTCATAGTGAGCTCGTCGGTGCGTTATATCGCGACCATCGCGGTTGGTTATTGGCCTGGCTACGGCGCAACGTCGCTTGCCCGCAACGGGCCGAAGACCTGAGCCAGGACACCTTCGTGCGCTTGCTGGGCCGTGAGGAACTGAAACTGCCACGCGAACCGCGGGCGTTTCTGGTAGCGATTGCCAAGGGCCTGTTGTTCGACTATTTCCGCCGCGCCGCGCTGGAACAGGCCTACCTCACCGAACTGATGCTGATTCCCGAAGCCGAGCAACCTTCGGTGGAAGAACAGCAGATGATCCTCGAAGACCTGAAAAACATTGATCGTCTGCTCGGCAAACTGTCGAACAAGGCCCGGGCGGCGTTTCTCTACAATCGCCTCGACGGCCTCGGCCACGCGGAAATCGCCGAACGCCTGGGCGTCTCCGTGCCCCGCGTGCGTCAGTACCTGGCCCAAGGCATCCGCCAGTGCTACATCGCGTTGTACGGTGAGCCGGTATGAGTCCCGTCAGTTCCAAACCGGTGTCGGCGCAGGTGCTCGACGCCGCCATCGCGTGGCAATTGTCGCTGGATTCCGACAGCCCGGTGGAGCGCGAAGAATTCGCCAAATGGCACGCCGCCCACGAAGAACACGCGCGTGCCTGGCGCCAGTTGGGCATGCTCGATCAACGTTTCAGCGTCGCCAGCGGTCCGGCCCGCACGGCCCTGCTGCAATCGCGTGAAAGCATCCGTCGGCGAGTGCGCAATCTCGGCAGCGGTCTGGCCAGCGTGGTCGCGGTGATTGGCCTGACGCTGTTCGCCGCTGACCGTTACTTGCCGCTCGACTATTGGCTGGCAGATCAGCGCACCGCCACCGGTGAACAACGCACCCTGCGCTTGAGCGACGGCACGCTGATCAACCTCAACACTCACAGCGCCGTGGACGTGCGTTTTGACGAGAAGCAGCGGCGGGTCGTTCTTCAGGAAGGCGAAATCCTTGTTGAAACTGGGCATGGCGACGCTCGGCCGTTCATCGTCGAGACCCGTGAAGGCAGCATGCGTGCGCTGGGTACGCGGTTCCTGGTCAAGCATGAAGAACAAGGCACACGCCTGAGCGTGTTGCAGTCGGCGGTGGCCGCCCATCCGCAGTCGAACCCAGACGAATTGATTCTGCGCGAAGGCCAGCAAATGCTGATCCGCAATGATGGGTTGGGGCCGGTGACCGCGCTCAACCTCGGTGCGGATGCCTGGACACGCGGCATGCTGGTGGTGGACAACGCGCGGCTGGAAGATCTGATCCACGAGATTGGTCGCTATCGCCCCGGGCATTTGGGCGTCGCTCCGGAAGTGGCCGACCTGCGGATCACCGGCAGTTTCCCGCTGCGGGACACTGATCTGGCGTTGAGCGCGCTGTTGCCGACCCTGCCGGTACAGATTGAACAGCGCACGCAATGGTGGGTGACGGTGGCGGCGAAGACTGAAGCCAAGCCCTGAGTACAAGCGAAACCCTGTGGCGAGGGAGCTTGCTCCCGCTGGGTCGCGAAGCGACCCCCTGCATTATCCCGCCAGACCGTAATCGCTGATTTTGCGACTGCTGCGCAGCCGAGCGGGAGCAAGCTCCCTCGCCACAACTGTGCCTGCTGAATTATTAAATCGAAATTATTTTCATCCAGCCCTATCACTTTTTGATTTTCGTCCGGCACCTAGGCAATTGAGAAGTATTCCCTTTCAGGAGCCGCTGTATGTCCCGTTCGCTAGACACCTTGTTGCGCCCCAGTTTGTTGGCGGTTGCCATTGCCCTTTGCACCCCTTTGGCCAGCAGCCAACTGATCGCCGCTGAACAGGCATCCAGCGTTCGTGCTTACAACCTGCAGGCCGCGCCTTTGGCCAATACGCTGAACCAGATCGCCAGTCAGGCCGGTGTGGCGCTGTCGCTGAACCCATCGTTGGCGGCGGGCAAGACGTCGGCTCCGGTCAATGGCCAGTTCGACGCGGCCGGCGCCCTGCGCGAAGCCCTGCGCGGCACCGGTCTGCAGCTCGAGCAAAGTGGTACCGGCACTTACAGCCTGGTGGCCGTGCCCGAGGGCGCGATGGCCCTGCCGGCGACCAGTGTGATTGGTGTGGAAGACACTGAAAGTGCTTGGGGGCCGGTCGAAGGTTATCTGGCCAAACGTACGGCAGCCGGGACTAAAACCGATACGGCGCTGGCCGAGGTGCCTCGTTCAATTTCTGTCGCCACCCGTGAACAGATGCAGGACCGCGCCGTACAGAACCTGGATGACGCCGTCCGCTACATGCCCGGTGTCGTGGCCAGCAGCTACGGCAGTGACAGCCGTGCCGAGTGGCTGAAAGTCCGCGGATTTGAACCAACTCAATTCCTCGATGGCTTGCCGCTGCCCAAGGGCACCTACGCCATGCCCAAAATAGAAACCTGGGACCTTGAGCGAGTGGCCTTGCTGCGGGGTCCTGCATCATCGCTTTACGGTCAGACGCCTCCTGGCGGCTTGCTTGACATGGTTAGCCGCCGCCCCGAAGAACTTGCCAGCAACGAAGTGCAACTGCAGGTCGGCAGCCATGAGCGCAAGCAGATCAGCTTCGACAGCACTGGCCCCCTCGATGACCAAGGGCGTTTTCTTTACCGTGTCAGCGGCGTGGTGCGAGACAGCAACACCACCATCGAGCACACCGACGATAAACGCTACAACATCGCTCCCAGCCTGACCTGGAACATCGATCCCGATACCAAACTGACGTTCCTCAGCCAGTACAACCGTGACGATACCGGGATCACCAGCCAGTTCCTGCCGTTGCAAGGTACCAAGCTGTCTACGCCTGCCGGCGAGGTGAAGTATCACAAGAACCTCGGCGATCCAGAGTGGGAGTTCTACGACAAGACTTACTACGCTTTGGGTTATGCGTTTGAGCACCGGATGAACGACGTTTGGCAGTTCCGTCAGAACCTGCGCTACACCAAAAGCGATCTGTCTTTCCAAGGCATCACCTCTGGCGGGTTTTTCGGTTCGGTCAGTGACGACGGCACCTTGTCCCGGGGCGCCAACGTCGTCAACGAAGACATCAGCCAATTCGCTGTGGATAACAACTTCCAGGCCGATTTCGACACTGGCGTGATCAGGCACACCCTGTTGCTGGGCCTGGACCACCAACGCGTCAACACCAATTACAAATGGCTGTTCGGCAGCGCGCCGACCAGCAATATCATCACCCCGATTTACGGCCAGGACTTCAGTAACGTCAGCTACACCGCGTTCAACGATTACAACCAGAAGACCCATGACACAGGCCTGTACGTTCAGGACCAGATGGCCCTCGACAACTGGCGCCTGACGCTGGGCGGCCGTCAGGACTGGCTGCACACTGACTCGACCTTCTACAACGTGAACGATGCCAAGGACACCCGCGACGATAACGCCTTCACCGGCAACGCTGCCCTTAGTTATGTGTTCGATTCCGGCTTCACGCCGTACATCTCTTACGCGGAGTCTTTCCAGGCTGAAGCCGGTGGTGCGAATGGAGAAGCCTTCAAACCGGGCACTGGCAAGCAATACGAAGTGGGTATCAAATACCAGCCTCCGGGTATGGACATGCTGTTCACTGCGGCGGCCTATGACCTGACCCGCAAGGACATCGTGCTCAGTGACACACTGGGCGTTTCGCGTCCACTGGGTGAAGCCAAGGTGCGTGGTTTCGAACTGGAGGCGACCGGTGACGTCAACGAAAACCTCAAATTGACGGCCGCGTATACCTACGCCAATACCAAGATGACCAAGGTCACCAGCCCTTTGGACAAAAACCGCCCACTTCCACTGACGCCGGAAAACCAGGCCTCTGCGTGGGCTGATTACACTTGGCACACGGGCGTGCTGGATGGTTTCGGACTCGGATTCGGCGTGCGCTATATCGGAGAAACCGACAACATTGCCATCGGCAGCATGGCCTTCGTGCGCGATAAATCTGACGGCCATAGCGATTCGTACACCGTCTATGACGCAGCGGTCCATTACGACCTGGGCCGTCTGAATAGCTCCCTCAAAGGCGTTAGTGTTGCCGTTAATGCCAATAACGTGTTCGACAAGGAATACATCTCGACGTGTGACGGTTTCTATTGCTACTACGGCGACCGTCGCAATGTCTTGGCCAGCGTTAACTACAAGTGGTAATGGCATGACCTGACATGCCCCACGACCTGGCCGCCCTCGAAGGGCGGCTTTGGTGTTTCTGAAGGCTATGAAATGAAAAGTAAAACAATTCGCCGCTGGTCCGCCGTTCACACCTGGACCAGCCTGATTTGCACGGTGTTCCTGCTGATGCTGGCGCTGACCGGCCTGCCGTTGATCTTCCACCACGAGATCGACCACTTGCTGGGCGATGCCGCCGAGTTGAAGCAAATGCCGGCGGACACCCCGCAGCTGAATTTGCAGCAATTGGTGCTGGCTGCTGAAAAGCATCGTCCCGGTGAAGTGATGCAGTACTTCGGTTTCGACGAAGACGAGCCCTATGCCGCGATCGCGATCATGGCCGCCACGGCCGGTACAGAGCCGAACTCTTCCCACACGTTCATGCTCGACGCCCGAACCGGCGAAGCACTGGAAATGCCGTCGGCCAATGGCGGCTTCATGATGCTGATGTTGCGCCTGCACGTGGACATGTTCGCCGGGTTGCCGGGCAAGTTGTTGCTGGCGTTCATGGGGATTTTGTTCGTAGCGGCAATCGTCTCTGGCACGGTGTTGTACCTGCCGTTCATGCGCCGCTTGAAGTTCGCCACCGTACGCCAGGACAAATCCACCCGCCTGCGCTGGCTCGACCTGCATAACCTGATCGGCGTCGTGACCCTGACCTGGGCTTTGGTGGTCGGCGTCACTGGTGTGATCAGTGCCTGCGCCGACCTGTTGATCGCCGCGTGGCGCAACGACAGCCTCAGCGCGATGGTCGCGCCGTACCGCGATGCACCGCCGCTGACACAACTGGCGCCCGCCACCCGCTTGCTCGACATCGCCAGGGAAGTCGCACCGGGCATGCAACCGGACTTCATCGCCTTCCCCGGCACGCGGTTTTCCAGCGAGCATCATTACGCGGTGTTCATGAAAGGCAGTACACACCTGACTTCGCACCTGCTGACGCCGGTGCTGATCGATGCCAACACCCTGCAAGTCACCGCCGTGGCCGAGCGTCCGTGGTACATGGATGCGATGGGCATGTCGCAGCCGCTGCACTTCGGTGATTACGGCGGCATGCCGATGCAAATCCTCTGGGCGACTCTGGATGTGCTGACGATCATCGTTCTCGGCAGCGGGGTTTACCTCTGGGTGGTGCGGCGCAAGGCGGCAAAACCAGTCCTGGAAAAAGCGGAGAGCGTGGCATGAGGCCTCGGCAGTCGAATTTCTGGAAGGTGTTTGCCACGCCCACCGTCATTGCTCTGTTCAGCGCAGCGGGGTTGTTTGCCGCGTTGCTCGGCGATGGCATCTGGGATGCGCTGAGCTGGCTGGGCTTGGGTATCCCGGCCGTTCTTGCCCTGCGCGGCCTCCTCCAACGCCACTAACCTTCACCTGTAGGAGCTGCCGAAGGCTCGGGCCGCGTTCGGACGATCTTTTGATCTTGATCTTAAAAAACAAGATCAAAAGATCGCAGCCTTCGGCAGCTCCTACAGAGTCAAACGCCCCCGCCTGTCGCCTCCCCACGTCACCCCTCTGACATATTTGTTGACACTTTCCCCCTTGCACTTCTATAAAGACGCATGTTGTACGACAACCTACAACAACAGCTGCACCCCATAACTCCAAAAATAAAATGACGGTGATGTGATGAAAGTCAAAGGCATCCGCTGGTGGATGGTCGGTCTGGTGACGGCCGGCCTGATGGTCAACTACCTGGCTCGCAATACCCTCTCGGTGGCCGCTCCCACCCTGATGAGCGAAATGAACATCAGCACCGAGCAGTATTCGCACATCGTCGTCGCGTGGCAGGTTTGCTACGCGCTGATGCAACCGGTGGCGGGTTACATCATCGATGCCATCGGCACCAAAATGGGCTTCGCGATTTTTGCCTTTGCCTGGTCCGTTGCCTGCGCAATGGCGGCCATGGCCAGCGGCTGGCAAGGGCTGGCATTTTTCCGTGGCCTGCTCGGGCTGACGGAGGCGGCGGGCTTGCCGGCCGCGGTCAAGACGTCCACCGAATGGTTCCCGGCCAAAGAGCGCTCGGTGGCCATCGGCTGGTTCAACATCGGTTCGTCGATTGGTGCCGTGCTCGCACCGCCACTGGTGGTCTGGGCGATTTTGCACAGTGGCTGGGAACTGGCGTTCCTGATCGTTGGCGGTCTGGGTGTGGCCTGGACGTTCTTGTGGATGGTGCTCTACAAACACCCGCGCAATCAGAAGCTGCTGGGTGATGAAGAGCGCGAGTACATCCTCAGCGGCCAGGAAGATCACTTCAAAGACCCGGCTACCAAGAAAGGCAGCTGGAAGAAAATCATCGGCAGCCGCAACTTCTACGCCATCGCCAGCGCGCGGATTCTCTCCGAGCCAGCCTGGCAGACGTTCAACGCGTGGATTCCGCTGTATCTGATGACAGAGCGGCACATGAACATCAAAGAGATTGCGATGTTCGCCTGGCTGCCCTTCCTCGCCGCCGACCTTGGCTGCGTCCTCGGCGGTTATCTGAGCCCGTTCTTCCACAAGCACTGCAAAGTATCGTTGTTCACCTCACGCAAAATGGTCTTGCTGTTCGGCGCTTCGTGCATGATCGGCCCGGCGTGCATCGGCCTGGTCGCCAGCCCGTACACCGCGATTGCGCTGCTGTGCATTGGCGGCTTCGCCCACCAGACCTTGTCCGGCGCGCTGTATGCGATCACCTCGGACTCGTTCGGTAAAAACGAAGTGGCCACCGCCACCGGCATGGGCGGCATGTTCGGTTACCTCGGCGCCGCAGCATTTACTTTGGTGTTTGGCGTGATGGTGACCAAGATCGGCTACAGCCCGCTGTTCGTGGTGCTGGCGATCTTCGACATCATCGCCGCGTTCATCGTCTGGACGGTTGCCCGTGAGCTCAAACCTCAACAAGCCGGCCCAGATCTTCAAGCTGCAGTTCCAGCCAGCTAAACCACAACCCCTGTAGGAGCGAGCCTGCTCACTCCTACAGGGGAGTTTGTGGTGTTGAGCTATCGGCTCAACACGCTATGCTGCCCGACATTGCCACCGATCGAGACGTTGCCATGTCCGCCCCGAGCATGACCCTGTACCACAACACCCTTTCCCCCTTCGTTCGTAAAGTCATGGTGCTGCTGCACGAAACCGGTCAACAGGACCGCGTAGCCCTGCGCAACTGCGTGCTCACTCCGGTCGACCCGGACCTGACGCTGATCGACGACAACCCCCTGAGCAAAATCCCCGCCCTGCGCCTGGCCGACGGCAACGTCATTCACGACAGCCGGGTGATCCTCGATTACCTTGACCACCAGCACGTCGGCAACCCACTGATCCCCCGCGAAGGTTCGGCCCGCTGGCGGCGCCTGACCCTGGCCTCCATGGCCGACGGGATCATGGACGCCGCTGTGCTGGTGCGCTACGAAGTCGTCCTGCGCGCTCCGGAAAAACACTGGGATGCGTACCTCGACGGCCAGCGCGACAAGATCCGTCGCGCCCTGGCGTTGCTGGAAAAAGACGCCATCGCCGAGCTGACCAGCCACTTTGACGTTGCCGCGATCAGCGTGGCATGTGCCTTGGGTTACGTGGACTTGCGCCATCCGGACCTGGACTGGCGCGCGGCGAACCCGCAATTGGCGGCGTGGTATTTCGAGGTGAGCCAGCGGCCATCGATGATTGCGACGATGCCCAAGGTTTAAATTTTCGCGGATTGTCCCGGCCTTATCGCGAGAAGGCTCGCTCCTGCTTTTGAGCGCGCTCCCCTGTGGGAGCGAGCTTGCTCGCGATGGCACCACAACGAACCTAACGGAAACAATCCGGCAATCAGCGTCGCCAATACCCTTCCCTCCCGCTGGTCTTCGCGCAACCCCAGCGACCGGCTCATTGCACCGCTCCAATATCAAACTCCAATGGCTTGGCCGCTTTCTGCCCAACCCCATACCAATCGAGTTTCCGCGTCAGCACCATGAACACGCCGAGCAACCCGAACAGCAGCAGCGAGCCCATCAACAGCGCGTAATCCTCGGCACTCAACAAGCCATAAAGCAGCCCATACAACGTCGCCAATCCCGCCGAAAAACTCAGCCCGTGTCGCACGCTGCGCAACACGTGACAAACGTAAAACCCGATCAACAACACGCAACCGCTGGCCGACAACAGATACGCCAAGGCAAAGCCGATGTGCTCGGACAACGACAACAACAGCAAATAGAAGAACGCCAGCGCTACCCCCACCAATGCGTACTGCACCGGGTGCACCGCGAGGCTTTTCAGCACTTCAAAAAGGAAGAAGCCAGCGAAGGTGAGGACGATGAACAGCAACGCATATTTGATCGCCCGATCACTCTTCAAATACTGATCCACCGGATCGATAAAGCTCACGCCGAAACTGCGGCTGTTCAGCGAATCGCAACCGCCACGGGAGACGCAGCTGTTCAAAATTTCTTGCAGGTTGGTGGAGAAAAACGATGTCTGCCAGTTGGCGGTGAAACCCTGATCGGTGATTTCGCGCTGCGCGGGCAAGTAGTTGCCGATGAAGCTCGGATGCGGCCAGTTGGCACTCAGCGAAACCTTGCTGGTCTTGCCCACCGGCAGGATTTGTAATTGGCCGGTGCCTTGCAGTTTCAAGTCGAAACCGAAGGCCAGTTCGGTGACTTGCTTTGGGTCCACGGCCGGCAGGGTCACATGGACGCCCTCGCCCAACCAGCCAACCTGACTGCCGGGAACGAAGTCCAGGCTCTGGCCGTTGAGTTCGAGTTTTAACGCGTTTTCGATGCCGCGAATGTCGCTGATACCCACGGCCAGAAACGGCTGGTCGAATTGGTAATCGGCGAAGTCTTCCTTGATGCCCAGTTGAGCCGGCAGCGAAAAATGCCCGCTGATGCGGTTATCGGCATGGAACAATCGCGCCTGATAGATGCCCCGCGAGCGCAATTCCGTCTGCACGGCGCCGTCGAGTTCGAAGCGCTCCGGCAGAAAGTACAGGCGCCCGCGCTCCTCGCCGATTTCCTGATATCGCTTGTTGGTTTTTTCGTGGGTTTTCCAGGTGCGCACGACTTTGCGATACGGCACCACCATCAGCGGCCCACTCAATTGCTGGCTGTAACTGGAACTGCGGGCGATGTCTTCGAGCACGCCGTCGCGCAGTTGCTGCCGGTCCTGGATTACCCCGTTGATCATCAGCAACGGGATCAGCAACAACAGAATCAGCAGGGCGATCGCCCCGAGTTTGAGGGTAAGGCTGCGGTTCATGGGACTCTCCCTGTTTTCGATGGGGAAAGTCTGATGGGGCCGTGTGGGGGATTTGTGGAGAGAATGTGCAGAGTGTGTGGAGTTCGGAAAAGATCGCAGCCTTCGGCAGCTCCTACAGGTGCACATCGATCCCAGCAGGCGCTGCCGAAGGCTGCGATCTTTAGCGTATCGAAGGCAAACGCAAACTGACTTGGACACCGCCAACTACATTACCGACCGTAAGACTCCCACCATGCAACTTGACCACTTCCTCGACAAAATTAAGCCCAAGCCCAGTGCTTTTGCGCCCACTGTCAGGGCGAGGCAAAGAGTAGAAACGTTCGCTCAAACGCGGCAATGCATAGTCGGGAATCGGCTCGGCCTGGTTGAACAGTTTGAACTCGACTTGCTCACCGATCCGCTCAGCGGTGAAACGCAGCACGCCTTGAACCGGCGTGAAATCCAGCGCGTTGTCCAGCAGATTGCCCAGCGCCTGACGCAACAGAAACGGTTCGCCGATCAACGCCAGTTCCGATGCAATTGTTTGCTCTACCCGCAACTGTTTGCCTTCAGTCCGCGCCGCTTGTGCGTTCAACAGGCCGTCCACCAAAACCGCCAATGGCACCGCTACCCGCTCCTCAAGCCCTTGGCGCTGCTCGACCTGTGCCAGATTCAGCAGCCGCTCGATCAACTGCTGCATGCGCGCACTTTCGCTGTCGATGTTGCCGACAAACCGCTGCCGCTGCGCCAACGGCATTTCGCTTTGCAGCAACTCCGCCGCACCGCGAATCGCCGCCAACGGACTTTTCAGTTCATGGGTCAAGGTGTGCACGTAACGCTCGACGTAGGCCTTGCCTTCAAGCTGCGTGCGCATCTGTTCCACCGCCGTCGCCAATTGCTCCAGCTCGCCGCCACGGTAATGCGGCACTTCGACCCGTCGGCCCTCGCTCACGGCTTGTGCATAAGCGGTCAACCGTCGCAATGCCCGGCTCAACCACCACGACAACAGTGCGCCGAACAATAAGCCAAGGCCGATCAGCCCGGCGCCGTATGCGAGCAACCGGCGTTCCGTGCGATCCACATAAGGCTGCAACGAGCTGTTGGGCTTGGCCACGGTCACCACGCCGATGATTCGCCCGTTGTCGCGAATCGGCGCGCCGACGTGCATCACTGAGGACGTCGCGTCATCGGGATCACTGCGTGTCGAACGCGCGCCATACTCGCCGCGCAGGGTCAGGTAAACGTCGTTCCAGCGCGAATAATCTTGCCCCAGCGCTGCGCCGCTGGAGTCCAGCACCACCACGCCTTTGGCATCGGTGACATAGATGCGGTGGTTGACCTGATTCTTCGGCAAGCCCCAGATGTTCGCCGCCGGTTGTCGCTCACCGTAGGCCCGGAGCAGTTCGGGCCAGCGGTTCTGAGTCAGGGTGCCAGCCTTGAAATCATCACGCAGGATTTCCGCCATCAGGTTGGCGGTGTCGACCAGGGTTTCCTCGGTGGACTGGCGCACGCCCGGGCGAATTTCTTCCATCACCGTGTTGAGCACGAAGTAGCCGGTCAGGCCGATGAACAGCACGTAGACCAGAAAAATCCGTATCCCCAACGGCATCAGCTGTGCCCCGGGCTGTAGCTGTAACCAAGGCCGCGATGGGTCTGGATTGGCTCGGCGTCGGCCTTCACCCGTCGCAACTTGGCGCGCACGCTCTTGATGTGGCTGTCGACGCTGCGCTCGTACCCGGCATCGGCGGCCACGCCCAGCGCGTCGAGTAACTGTTCGCGGCTGAAGACGCGTTCGGGCTGATCGAGCAGACATTGCAACAAGCGGAATTCGTGACGGGTCAGGCTCAGCGGCTCGCCGCGATAGCTGATTTGCACTCTTTCATTGTCGATGCGAAACAGCGCAGACGCCGGCTCGGCGACAGCCCGCGGCACCATGCGTTTGAGAATCGCCCGGACCCGCGCTGCTACTTCACGAGGGCTGAAGGGCTTGACCACGTAATCATCAGCACCGATCTCCAGGCCCACCACACGATCGATTTCGCCATCCCGCGCACTGAGGAACATCACCGGTACTTCACTGAAACGCCGCAACTGCTTGCAGGTTTCAAAGCCGCTGATATCCGGCAGACCGATGTCCAGGATGATCAGGTCCGCCGGGGTCTGCCGCTGATGCTCCAGCGCCGCCGCGCCGAGGGTCAGCCACGTGGTGGTGAAGCCCTCGCCCTGCAAAGCGAAAATCAGGGTGTCGGCAATCGCCGCTTCGTCTTCGACAATCAGGATATGAGGCATGGCGTCCGGGCGTGGAGGTTGAGTGGGCGAACGGTGACTCAAGGGAGAATCGGCGTCAATCCAGCTGAGCAGATGAATGGTCCGGTCTGTAGTACCTAGCAGTTCTGATAGTAGGCAATGGCTGAAAACGGGTTGATGCTGTTAATCCGCCCTTTCGGAACTGATACGGAGATTGGTCAATGTCTACACACTCGCGCACAACGATACTGTTGGTAACCGATCATCAGCACTCAGTGATAAGTGCCTTGGCCGCAACGCGTCCTCAGTACATCGCCTATACACCTTATGGTCATCGTCCGGCGGAAAATGGCTTGATGAGTCTGCTTGGGTTTAACGGTGAACAACCAGATCCGCTGACCGGACATTATCATTTGGGGAACGGTTATCGGCAGTTCAATCCGGTTTTGATGCGGTTTAATAGTCCGGATAGTTGGAGTCCGTTTGGGGACGGAGGGATTAATTCTTACGCTTACTGCGAGGGTGACCCTAGAAATCGGAGTGACCCAACAGGACATGTATACGTATTTAACGCCTTAAAAAATCCAATATCCAGTATATCCAATCAGTCAAAAACCATTTCACGACCGGACCTTAACCGTAAGCGTGCTGTTTATTCCTCTTCTCCAATCACAGCAAGCGCTTCTACAACGAAAAAAAAATACAACGACAGCATCATCGACATTAAATATCACCGATATAAATACCGCCGTTTCGAAAATTCACCATAGCGAGCCAATTGCTCAAGTCATCGGTAGCTACACGGACAAACTCAATATTGTAATCTTAAAGAAAGCAAACTTCTTTACACTAACGCACTGAAAAAATATCCGTTCACGCCCCTCCGTAAAACACCGAGTATATATGTACCTGATGTAGCGACTCCTCAATGGACAGCCAATGGGCAGCTGGATGTCCATCACTTTGATGTATCGATATCAATTTTTAGGAATATGGCGCCCGTCCATCCTGAAGGTCACAGGTTTTCAGTTCTCGCAGATATACAAGAAATCAGACGAGCTAACTATATTCGGCAAAATACAGGTATAGATTTCCTTAAATAGCTCGTGTAGGTGTCCTTGAAAAATCAACAATCCGGCTTATCCGCCGTAAACCTTCTCGCCGGGTTCACCGCCGCGCCAAACTCACGCAGTGCCTTGGCGCCGATCAACAGTGGGTAGTTAAAGCTGCTGCGGTCAGTCAAGTTGACCTCGACGGTGCGTTTCACATTGCCCAGGCACAATTCCAGATCGACCACCGGACGCTTGGTGGGCGCGGCGGTGTCTTCATCTTCGTCTTCTTCGGAGCGGGTCTTGATCTTGCTGATCCGCGCGACCTTGTGCTCGTAAACCTTGTTGCTCGCATCTTTGGTGGCGAGGCGGAAACGCACCCAGTCTTCGCCGTCGCGGGTGAAGGTTTCGATGTCTTTGGCCGACAGCGACGCGGTCAGCGCGCCGGTGTCCATTTTGGCCTTGAGCACTTCGCCGCCGATTTCCGGCAGGGCGATGTATTCGTAACGCCCGTACAGGGTTGGTTCGGCGGCCATGACCGGCAGGGCCAAAAGGGAAAGCAATGCGAGGAGCGATTTCACGTGATGGGTGTCCTTGGAAATGAGGGGGCAATGGCCAAATTCTAGACCGCAACAAACAACGATAGTTGGGCCGCCATGTACCTTTGTGGCGAGGGAGCTTGCTCCCGCTCGGCTGCGCAGCAGTCGTCATGCGTGGTAATGAAACCGCATTGAATGGGGTTGGGGCCGCTTCGCAGCCCAGCGGGAGCAAGCTCCCTCGCCACGGGATACTCAGTGCGCTGCAAGCCTAACGCTTCCAAGGTGAAACATTCGTCACCAGCGATTTGGCCTGTCGCGCGAAGCTGCTTATCATGTCGCGCCCAAAATGCTTCCAAGAGTTTCTTATGCGCCGCCTGCTCACCGGCTGTTTCGTTGCCCTGCTGCTTTTACTCAACACCTTGGTCCTGATCGGACCTTTGATGGTGTTTGCCCTGCTCAAACTGGTCCTGTCCGGTCGCTTTCGCGATTACGCATCGAATGCGGTGATGTGGATTGCCGAAACCTGGTCGGAAATCGACAAGCTGATCTTCCGCCTGTGCATCCCCACCCAATGGGACATTCGCGGCGGCGACGATCTGCGTCGTGATACTTCGTACCTGGTGATCAGCAACCATCAATCCTGGGTCGATATCCCGGCGCTGATCCAGACGCTGAATCGGCGCACGCCGTTCTTCAAATTCTTCCTCAAGAAAGAACTGATCTGGGTGCCGTTCCTGGGCCTGGCGTGGTGGGCGCTGGATTACCCGTTCATGAAGCGCTACACCAAGGCGTTCCTGGCGAAGTATCCGGAGCTGGCCGGCAAAGACCTGGAGATCACCAGGCAAGCCTGCGAGCTGTTCAAGCGTCAGCCAGTGACGGTGGTCAACTACCTGGAAGGCACCCGTTTTACCGCCGCAAAAAGCGCTCAGCAACAATCACCGTTTACTCACTTGCTCAAGCCCAAGGCGGGCGGCGTGGCCTTCGTGCTGGCGGCGATGGGCGAACAACTGGATGCGATTCTCGACGTGACGGTGGCGTATCCGCAGCAGGCGATTCCGGGGTTCTGGGACTTGATCAGCGGCAACGTGCCGAGGGTCATCATCGACATCAAGACCCGCGAACTCGACCCGGCGCTGTGGCAGGGCGATTACGAAAACGATCCGCTGTTTCGGGAGAAAATCCAGAACTGGGTCAACCAGCTCTGGATCGAGAAGGACCGGCGTATCGACGCGTTGCGCGCCGAAAGCCGCTGATCAGCTACCAATACCGGTGCCGGTGCCAGCACCCCAGATTCCGCCAAGGCTTTGCAGCAACGAGCCACCCACTCCTTGCTGACCAAGGTATTGCAGGATCACCGGGGCAAACTGGCCGATCATGCCGGTGTCCATGCCCAGGGCACTGAAGGCGTTGTTCAGGTCGTTGGTGTCCTTGACGTTGCCCAAGGCGTTATCCAGCCCGGCAGCCTTGCCGTTGGCGCCGAGCAACGCAGCAAGAGCACCCAGCTCACCGCCACCCGACAGTTTGTCGATCCCCGGCACGCTTTTGGCCAGTTCCGAATAGTCGGTCGAGCTCAACTGATTCTTCGCCAGCCCCAACATCGCCCCGGCGCCGCCGACGGCTTGCTGTGGCGTCACATCCAGTTGGGTGAGTGCACCCAACAGGTCCGCTGTTTCCGAAGTCGGCGCGGCCTTCGTCGCGGCGTTGTCGCCCTTCATCCCCGCAATGGCGTTGGCCGCATCGCCCAGGCTGAACTGTGCGAAGGCCGGGCTGGCCGCCAGGGTCAGCAGCGAAGCGAGTGCAAAACCGCGTGAAATCTTCATCCAGACATCCTCTTGTGCCATGAAAACGCCCGACTCACGGGCGCAAAGCTGCCGGTTTGACCGGGTATGGACGGGCATGTTCCTTGAGGCTGGGCGCTTTTCCAACCCACTCGTCGAATCGCGGGTTTGATGGTTAGAAACCTATCAGATCTGCTAGTAGGCAACCTTGGGCGGTTGCGCCACAGTTATCCCTGAATCGTCGAACCTGCTCAGGAAGCCCGGCCATGCTGTCCAATCCAGAAACTCTGCTCTGTCGCTATCACTATGACCCGCTGGATCGGCTGGTTGATAGTGCGCCGTCGGCGTCATCGAATACTCGGCGCTTTTACCTGAAAGATCGCCTGGCTACCGAAATTCAGGGCACGGTGCAGCGTTCGATTGTGCAACACGACGATCAGCTGCTGGCTCAACAGCAGTGGCAGAGCGGTGTCGTGGAAACGGATTTGCTTGCCACTGATCAACAGCGTTCAGTGTTGAACGTACTCGGCGCGACTCGTCTTAATCCTCTTGCCTACGCGCCCTATGGTCATCGCCCGGCCGAGAACAGTTTGCTCAGCCTGCTCGGGTTTAACGGCGAACGACCGGATCCGGTGACTGGGTGTTACTTGTTGGGAAATGGTTATCGGGCGTTTAACCCGGTGTTGATGCGGTTCAACAGTCCGGACAGTTGGAGCCCGTTTGGGGAGGGTGGGTTGAATGGGTATGCGTATTGTGTGGGGGATCCGGTAAATAGGGAGGACTCGACGGGACACGCTGGCTGGCTGACTAAAACATTCAAGACCATTAGGGTAAAGTTAACTTATAGCAGGGCTAAAAAAGTAAACATATCAAAATCGAGTGACCTAACTGAGCCTTTTAGTGGAACTTATACAAAAAAAGAAATCACAAAAACTCAATTAGAAAACTCGCCAAACCAAGCGAAATTTGAACACCCTGAAATTTCACGCCCAAATAAAAATTTGAACAGCCAAGTAGATGAATTACATACAAAAATTACCGCCGCAGCCATAACACAAAGACAAAACAACATAAGACTAACAACTTCAATTTCGATATCATCAACCGATCCTGGCGAGAGGGAAGTTTTCAGAGATGTCACCGAAACACTAATCCTCCAACCACCCGACATAAGAAAACAAAATCCTGGCAACCTACCACTTACAATCAAGTCCATTCGCACGAATCAGGAACTACATTGATTCACACTACAAACTTAAAAGGGCGACATTACGTCGCCCTCTTCTTCAGCTACACCGGCTAAGCCGCACTAAACATCTTATGCGGATCAATCACAAACTTCTTCGGCACACCCGCATCAAACTCACCATACCCCTGCGGTGCCTGATCCAGGCTGATCACCTGAACCCCCACCACTTCGGCAATGTTGATACGGTCCCACATGATCGCCTGCATTAGCTGGCGGTTGTACTTCATCACCGGGGTCTGGCCGGTGTGGAAGCTGTGGGATTTGGCCCAGCCCAGACCGAAGCGAATGCTCAGGCTGCCCATTTTCGCGGCAGCGTCGACAGCGCCCGGGTCTTCGGTGACGTAGAGGCCTGGGATGCCGATTTTGCCGGCAACCCGCACCACGCCCATCAGCGAGTTGAGCACGGTGGCCGGGGCTTCGTGTTTCACGCCGTCATGGCCGTGGCCGCGGGCTTCGAAGCCTACGGCGTCGATGGCGCAATCCACTTCCGGTTCGCCGAGCAGTGCGGCGATTTGTTCGTGCAGTGGCGTGTCCAGGGACAGGTCGGCGATTTCGAAACCCTGCGCCTTGGCATGGGCCAGGCGAATGGTGTTGACGTCACCGACGATCACCACCGCCGCGCCCAGCAGGCGAGCGGAAGCGGCAGCAGCGAGACCAACCGGGCCGGCACCGGCGATGTACACGGTGCTGCCTGGGCCAACGCCGGCCGTTACGGCGCCGTGGTAACCGGTTGGCAGGATGTCGGAGAGGCAGGTCAGGTCACGGATTTTTTCCATGGCCCGGTCGCGATCCGGCAGTTTCAGCAGGTTGAAATCGGCGTAAGGCACCAAGGCGTATTCAGCCTGACCGCCGGTCCAGTCGCCCATATCGACGTAACCATAAGCACCGCCCGGACGCGCCGGATTAACACTCAGGCAAACGCCGGTGTGCATTTCCTTGCAGGAACGGCAGCGCCCGCATGCCACGTTGAACGGCACGGACACCAGGTCGCCGATTTGCAGGTTCTCGACGTCGCTGCCCTTCTCGATCACTTCACCGGTGATCTCGTGGCCCAGCACCAGGCCGGTTTGCGCGGTGGTACGGCCGCGCACCATGTGCTGGTCGGACCCACAGATGTTGGTGGAAACCACGCGCAGGATGACGGCGTGTTCAATCTTCCTGCCGCGCGGGTCCTGCATTTTCGGATAGTCGATTTTCTGTACTTCGACCTTGCCAGCGCCGAGATACACCACACCACGATTGCCAGACATGCTTTCACCTCGCTGTTGTTTTTATGGAACCGCGTTGCCCAGGCAGGCAGCGCGTTAAGTGCTCGGGTATAGATGCTGTTTCTTGTGTTGCTTGTAAGGGCCTCATCGCTGGCAAGCCAGCTCCCACAGTGGGCGGGGGTGTACACAAATTCTGCATACGACATAAATCCCTGTGGGAGCTGGCTTGCCAGCGATAGCAATCTAAAGAACGACCGTACGATTGGCGTTCAAAAACACCCTTCGCTCAATGTGATAACCCACGGCCCGGGCCAAAGTCAGCCCTTCGATGTCCCTGCCCTTGGCGATCAAATCTTCCGGGTAATGACTGTGGTCGACCACCTCGACGCCCTGGGCAATGATCGGCCCTTCGTCGAGGTCGTTGTTGATGTAGTGCGCCGTGGCGCCGACCAATTTCACACCCTTGTTGTAGGCCTGGTGGTACGGCTTGGCGCCCTTGAAACCCGGCAGCAGGGAGTGGTGAATGTTGATCGCCTTGCCATCGAGTTTGCGGCACAGCTCCGGCGACAACACCTGCATGTAACGCGCAAGGATCACCAGCTCGGCGCCGGACTCTTCGATCACTTGCAACACCTGACGCTCCTGCGACGGCTTGTCATTCGGGTCCAGCGGGAAGTGGTAGTACGGAATCTGGTGCCAGTCCGCCAGCGGCTTGAGGTCCGGGTGGTTGGAGATCACGGCGGCCACGTCCATCGACAACTGGCCGATGCGCTGGCGGTAGAGCAAATCGTTGAGGCAGTGATCGGCCTTGGAGACCATGATCACCACTTTCGGCCGGTAGTGCGGCGGGGTCAGTTCGAAAATCATGCCGAAGGATTCGCCACGTTCGGCGAGGCCTGCGCGGAATGATTGTTCGTCGAAGCCGTCGGGCTGGCGGAACTCCACGCGAATGAAGAAGCGACCCGAGAGCCGGTCATCGAAGGAATGGTGCTCGGTGACGTAGCAGCCCTGCTCGAACAGAAAGCGCGTCACCGCGTCCACGGTGCCGAGCACGCTGGGGCAGTCGGCGGTCAGAATCCATGTGTCTGGGGCGCGGCTCATAGTGCGGTGACTCCTGTTGCTACATCTGTGATCAGAGATAACTCTGTGGCGAGGGAGCTTGCTCCCGCTGGGTTGCGAAGCAACCCCAAAATCAGCGACCGCATGCCTTCAGGAAGGAATGCGGAATCAAGGTTTACGACTGCTGCGCAGCCGAGCGGGAGCAAGCTCCCTCGCCACAAAAGCAGTCAGCGACGTCACTGTGTTACGCCTGAACGCTAAGGCCAAACTCGGCAGAAGCATCCTGCAACCACAACCACCAGTAATCCGAGAAGCTGCGGCGGATCAGCAATTCCCAAGTGTCTTCGGCGGTGTGGCGGATCACCAGTTGCGACTTGGCGAACACCGTGCCGACCGCTTTGCCCACCGGAAAACTGTTCGGGTGTACGTCATAGCTGGTGGACTTCATCAAGACCTGGCGCACGCTCGGGCCGCTCAGTTCGAGGATCTGCTGGCCACCGCTGACGTTGACGATCTGGATGTGCAGGTCGCCCAGCGCTTCACGCAATTTTTGCTCGGCGGCGAACTCTTCGCCGGTCGGCACGATCAGCAGCCACTCATCCGGGCCCATCCATTGCAGGCTGGTTTCACCTTTGACGATGACAGTCAGTGCGCCCGGCAATTCGATGCCGAGGGCCTTGTGCACGCCGGCGGCGAACGCAGCATCGTGGCCGTCGCCACGAATGGTCAGGTGGCCCAGAAGCTTTTTCTCACGCACGGTCACACCGGCGCTCTTGCGCCCCTTGCCCACCAGGCTGGCGAGGTCGGCGTGATGCAGCGACGATTCGGCCTTGGCCCCGGTGGTTGGGCGTTGTTGGTAAACATTGGCTGCGGTCATAAAGCACCTGTTCCTGAATTCTGTTGATGGTGCGGTTGCCTCCTGTAGGAGCCGGCTTGCTGGCGATCCGGACGACGCGGTGTATCAGGTGCACCGTGTTTTCGTTCATCGCCAGCAAGCCGGCTCCTACAGACATCACCACATCCTGCAATCACACGTTCTGCCGTTCGCCTTTCGGATCGAAGAACACCGAAGAAACGATTTCCGCCTCGATCACGCTGCCGTCCGCCAGCGGCGCAAACACACGCTCGCCCATGCGGTTCAGGCCGCCCTTGACCACGCCCATGGCAAACGAATAGCCGAGGGAGTTATGGGCATAGCTGGAGGTCACGTGACCGACCATGGTCATCGGGATCGCCTGCTTGGTGTTGAACACCAGTTGTGCACCTTCCGGCAGCCATTTGTTCGGATCGATCGGCTTCAGGCCAACCAGTTGCTTACGCTGATCACGCACGCAGTCTTCGCGATTCATGCCGCGCTGGCCGATCCACGAGAACGGTTTGGTACGACCGACACACCAGCCCATGTTCAAGTCGTCAGGCGTCATCGAGCCATCGGTATCCTGACCGACGATAATGAAACCCTTCTCGGCGCGCAGTACGTGCATGGTTTCGGTGCCGTACGGGGTCAGGTTGTACTTCTTGCCGGCGTCGACGATTTTCTCGAGCACGCCCATCGCATAGTCGGCTTGCACGTTGACTTCGTACGACAGCTCACCGGTAAACGAAATCCGGAACACCCGCGCCGGCACGCCACCGACCAGACCTTCTTTCCAGGTCATGAACGGGAACGCTTCGTTGCTCAAATCGATATCGGTGACTTCGCTGAGCAGCTTGCGGCTGTTCGGCCCGGACAGGGTCATGGTTGCCCAGTGATCCGTCACGGAAGTGAAGTACACCTTCAGGTCTGGCCATTCGGTCTGCTGGTAGATTTCCAGCCATTGCAGCACGCGTGCAGCGCCGCCAGTGGTGGTGGTCATCACGAAATGGTTGTCGGCCAGGCAAGCGGTTACGCCGTCGTCGAACACCATGCCGTCTTCTTTGCACATGAGGCCGTAACGCGCCTTGCCCACGTCGAGCTTGGTCCAGGCGTTGGTGTAGATGCGGTTGAGGAACTCACGCGCATCGGGACCTTGAATGTCGATCTTGCCCAGAGTCGAAGCGTCCAGCAGGCCGACGCTGTCGCGCACGGCTTTGCATTCGCGCTTGACTGCGGTGTGCATGTCTTCGCCGGATTTCGGGAAGTACCATGGACGTTTCCACTGGCCGACGTCTTCGAACTCGGCGCCATTTTTCAGGTGCCAGTGATGCAGTGCGGTGAAACGCACCGGCTCGAAGATGTGCCCACAATGACGACCGGCCACGGCGCCGAAAGTCACCGGCGTGTAGTTCGGGCGGAACATGGTGGTGCCCATCTGCGGGATGGTCACGTTCAGCGAACGGGCGGCAATGGCCAGGCCATTGACGTTACCGAGCTTGCCCTGATCGGTGCCGAAGCCCAGTGCGGTGTAGCGCTTGACGTGCTCGACCGACTCGAAGCCCTCGCGGGTCGCCAGTTCGATGGCGGCGGCGGTGACGTCGTTTTGCAGGTCGACGAATTGCTTCGGTGCACGAGCGGTGTTCTTTTCATGAGGTACCTGGAACAGCGCCAGAGTTGGCTCTTCCAGACGCGACAAGGCTTTCGGCAAGGTCGCTTCGACCACCCCGAAACCGGCTTCGCTGGCCGCGCGCACGCCACCTTCAAAACCATCGACCAGGGAATCGCCGAGGCCGTAGACGCCGTTGATGCCACCGACGCACACGCGTTTTTGCGGTGCTTCGCCCGGCACAAAACCGAGGATGTCTTCACGCCAGGTCGGCTTGCCGCCCAAGTGCGAAGCCAGGTGCACCACCGGGCTGTAACCGCCGGAACTGGCGACCAGGTCACAGTCGAGCCATTCGCCAGGGCTGGTGACTTTGTGCCCTTTCACATCAATTGCGGCAACGCGGGCAGCGGTCACGTGCTTGCTGCCACGGGCCTCGATCACGGCGCTGCCGGTGAGGATGCGGATGCCTTTGGCGCGTGCTTCTTCCACCAGCGCACCACGCGGATTGCTGCGGGCGTCAGCAATAGCGACCACTTGCAGGCTGGCATCGAGCCAATCCAGCGCCACGCGATAGGCGTGATCGTTGTTGGTCGACAGCACCAGTTTTTTGCCCGGTGCCACGCCGTAGCGGCGCACATAAGTCGAGACAGCACCGGCCAGCATGTTGCCCGGCACGTCGTTGTTGCCGTAGACCAGTGGACGCTCGTGAGCGCCGGTCGCCAGCACCACACGCTTGGCACGAACACGGTGGATGCGCTGACGCACCTGGCCAATCGGTGCGCGGTCGCCGAGGTGATCGGTGAGGCGCTCGTGAATGGTCAGGAAGTTGTGGTCGTGGTAACCGTTGACCGTGGCGCGCGGCAACAGCAGCACGTCCGGGGTGTTCTTCAGCTCGGCGATGACGCTGGCGACCCATTCCACGGCAGGCTTGCCGTCGAGGCTTTCGCGGGAGTCGAGCAGGCTGCCGCCGAACTCTTCCTGCTCATCCGCGAGGATCACACGAGCGCCACTGCGTGCAGCCGCCAGTGCAGCGGCCAGACCAGCAGGGCCGGCACCGACGATCAGCACGTCGCAGTGCTGGTTCATGTAGTCGTAGGTGTCCGGATCGTTCTCGGTCGGCGAGCGGCCAAGACCTGCGGCCTTACGGATGTACTTCTCGTAAGTCATCCAGAACGATTGCGGGTACATGAAGGTTTTGTAGTAGAAACCCGGCGGCATCAGCTTGCCGCCGACCTTGCCGAGAATCCCCATCATGTCGTTGTTCACGCTCGGCCAGCCGTTGGTGCTGGTGGCGACCAGGCCTTGATACAGCGCTTGTTGCGTAGCGCGTACGTTCGGGATCTGCGTGGCTTCGGTCGCGCCGATCTGCAGCACTGCGTTCGGCTCTTCAGCACCAGCAGCAAAGATGCCGCGGGGACGGGAATATTTGAAGCTGCGACCGATGATGTCGACGCCGTTGGCCAGCAGTGCAGCGGCCAGGGAGTCGCCTTCAAAGCCTTTGTAGCTCTGGCCGTTGAAGGTGAAGCTCAAGACTTTATTGCGGTCGATCCGTCCGCCGTTGGACAGGCGATTGATCTGGCTCATACCTTCTCTCCCAGAGCCGTGGTGGCCGCTTTCGGGCTATCGGTCTTGTCGGTGAATTGTGGCTTGGTGCCGATCTTGTAGGTTTCGAGAATCTCGTAGGTCACGGTGTCGCGGGTGGCGTTGAAGTACTGACGGCAACCGGCGGCGTGGATCCACAGCTCATGGTGCAAACCGCGCGGGTTGTCGCGGAAGAACATGTAGTCGCCCCACTCCTCGTCGGTGCAGCTGTTCGGGTCCAGTGGACGCGGGATGTGCGCCTGGCCGGATGCATGGAATTCCTCTTCGGAGCGCAGTTCGCCGCAGTGAGGACAGAAGATATGCAACATGGGGATTTCTCCTGTTAGTGGGCAACCGCAGCAGCGCCGTGTTCATCGATCAACGCACCGTTGTGGAAACGGTCGATGGAGAAAGGTGCGGCCAACGGGTGCATTTCACCCTGGGCCAGGCTTGCGGCAAACACGTTGCCCGAGCCAGGTGTAGCCTTGAAGCCGCCGGTGCCCCAACCGCAGTTGAAGAACATGTTCGGCACCGGGGTTTTCGAAATGATCGGGCAGGCATCCGGGGTGGTGTCGACGATGCCGCCCCACTGACGGTTCATGCGTACGCGGGACAGCACCGGGAACATCTCGACGATGGCCTGGATGGTGTGCTCGATCACCGGGTACGAACCACGCTGGCCGTAGCCGTTGTAGCCGTCGATACCGGCGCCGATCACCAGGTCGCCCTTGTCGGACTGGCTGATGTAGCCGTGTACGGCGTTGGACATGATCACGCTGTCGATAATCGGTTTGATCGGCTCGGACACCAGCGCTTGCAGCGGGTGGGATTCGATCGGCAGACGGAAACCGGCGAGTTTGGCCATGTGCCCGGAGTTACCGGCAGTGACCACACCGACGCGCTTGGCACCGATGAAGCCCTTGTTGGTTTCGACGCCGATGCACACGCCGTTTTCCTTGCGGAAGCCGATCACTTCGGTCTGCTGGATCAGGTCCACGCCCAAGGCGTCAGCGGCACGGGCAAAGCCCCAGGCCACGGCATCGTGACGGGCCACGCCGCCGCGACGCTGGACGGTGGCGCCCATCACCGGGTAGCGGGTGTTTTTCGAGCAGTCGAGGTAAGGGATCTCGTCCGCCACTTGCTTGGCATCGAGCAGTTCACCGTCGACGCCGTTGAGGCGGTTGGCACTGACCCGACGCTCAGAATCACGGATGTCCTGCAGGGTGTGGCACAGGTTGTAAACGCCACGCTGGGAGAACATCACGTTGTAGTTCAGGTCCTGGGACAGACCTTCCCACAGTTTCATCGCGTGTTCGTACAGGTGCGCCGACTCGTCCCACAGGTAGTTGGAACGAACGATGGTGGTGTTGCGCGCGGTGTTACCGCCGCCCAACCAGCCTTTCTCGACCACGGCGACGTTGGTGATACCGTGCTCCTTGGCCAGGTAGTAGGCGGTCGCCAGACCATGCCCGCCACCGCCGACGATGACCACGTCGTAGACCTTTTTCGGGGTCGGCGTGCGCCACATGCGCTGCCAGTTTTCGTGGTGGCTGAGGGAGTGTTTGAAGAGGCCGAAGCCCGAATAGCGTTGCATAGTCATTTACTCCAAAACCGCGCTCAGCGATAAACCGGGAAGTCCGCGCACAGTGCCGACACTTGCTGGGCGACATTGGCCTCGACATCGGCGTCGCCGAGGTTGTCGAGGATGTCGCAGATCCAGCCAGCCAAGGTCACGCACTGGGTCACCTTGAAGCCGCGCGTGGTCACCGCCGGGGTGCCGATGCGCAGGCCGGAGGTCACGAACGGCGACTGTGGATCGTTCGGGACAGCGTTCTTGTTCACAGTGATATGCGCGCGACCGAGTGCTGCATCCGCGTCTTTGCCGGTGAGGCCCTGACGAATCAGGCTGACCAGGAACAGGTGGTTGTCGGTGCCGCCGGACACTACATCGTAGCCGCGTTTGATAAATACGCCGGCCATCGCCTGGGCGTTGTCGATCACTTGTTGCTGGTAAGCCTTGAAGCCTGGCTCCAGCGCTTCCTTGAAGCACACGGCTTTACCGGCGATGACGTGCATCAGCGGGCCGCCCTGGGCGCCGGGGAATACCGCAGCGTTGAGCTTCTTCTCGATCTCTTCGTTGGACTTGGCCAGGATCAGCCCGCCACGTGGACCGCGCAGGGTTTTGTGGGTAGTGGTGGTGACCACATCAGCGTACGGCAGCGGGTTCGGGTACAGGCCAGCGGCGACCAGACCGGCCACGTGGGCCATGTCGACGAACAGCAGCGCGCCAACCTTGTCGGCGATCTGGCGGAAACGCGGGAAGTCCAGCGTCTTGGAGTAAGCCGAGAAACCGGCAACGATCATCTTCGGCTTGCACTCGACCGCCAGACGCTCGACTTCGTCGTAATCGATCAGGCCGGTCTTGGTGTCGATGCCGTACTGCACGGCGTTGTACAGCTTGCCCGAGGACGACACTTTGGCGCCGTGGGTCAAGTGACCGCCGTGGGCCAGGCTCATGCCGAGGATGGTGTCGCCCGGCTGGATCAACGCCAGGTACACGGCGCTGTTGGCCGAGGAACCGGAGTGTGGCTGGACGTTGGCGTAATCGGCGCCGAACAGTTGCTTGGCGCGTTCGATGGCCAGGGCTTCAACCTTGTCGACGTGTTCGCAGCCACCGTAGTAGCGCTTGCCCGGATAGCCTTCGGCGTATTTGTTGGTCAGGCCGCTGCCTTGCGCTTCCATGACGCGTTTGCTGGTGTAGTTCTCCGACGCGATCAGCTCGATGTGATCTTCCTGACGTTGCTCCTCGGCATTCATCGCCGCCAGCAGTGCATCGTCGTAACCCTGGATCTGGTCTTGCTTGCTGAACATCGCGTCTCTCCCAGCGGCGGCGGTGCGCCTTTCGTCTCGGTGAGGCACGTACCTTTCGGCAGTGCCCTTTGATAGCGATGGTATGACTGGCTTGGACAGATCAAATGCCTACGGGCGCCACGCAAAGGTGCGTTTACGACATGGCGGGAAATGGCATGCCGAACACAACTATTAAATCAGCGAGAAACCCTGTGGGAGCTGGCTTGCCAGCGATGGCGGCGTCACATCCAGCATTGATGGCGGCTGACCCACGGCTATCGCTGGCAAGCCAGCTCCCACAAGGTCATGTGGCGATGTGGCGGACGAGCAGCAGCAGAAGGAAATGCGCGGGATAAAGGGCATACGCCCAACGCCGCATCGGGGGTGGTTTTACGCCCTGGACATGTCGCAACAAGAACATCCCCAGCCATGGCGCAATCAGACAAGCGACGATGGCCGGAATGGCCGCGTGGTTACCCAGCCGTGCGGCGTAATACAGCACCTGCCACTGATTGCACGCCAGACAAACCAGCCCCGGCAACAGCGCGAAATACCACGGCCGCCGGATGACCAAAAGCATCGCCAACGGCAACAACACCCCGAAGAAACCGAACATCAGTGTTTGCGTGAACAGCGCCGCCAGTAACAAGGCGACTGCCGCCAGCAACCGCGATTGCAGGGTCGGCTGCTGCCAACCTCGCGCCACCAGCAGGCCGAGGACCAAAGTGGGCATTACGTTCAGCGTGTCGAGCTCAGGAATGAACATTCGGTAAGGAATTTCACTCACGGCGCTAAATAGCAACAACCACCCGAAATAGCGCCACTGCCCGCCCGTCGTCACCGTCGACGCGCGCGCCAGATTCGCCGCCATCGCCAGGCAGAACCACGGAAACGCCAGACGCCCCGGCACATACATCAAATCGACGGAATAACCGACATATCGCAGGTGATCGAGCACCATGCTCAGCAGCGCCAGCCACTTGAGCAAATCCAGTGCACCGTCGCGCTGCTTTAAGTGCATAGCCATGTGCATAATTGCCCGGCATCCTTGTATTTTTCTGACAGTGACATCCCGTGTGCTCCCCGGACGATCTTCGGTAAAGTGCGCACCCTCATTGACCACGAGACGCTTCACCATAGGCGTCCCGACCACGGAAGCAGGCCATGACCGACAAGAGCCAACAATTCGCCAGCGACAACTACTCCGGCATTTGCCCTGAAGCCTGGGCTGCCATGGAGCAGGCCAACCATGGCCACCAGCGCGCTTACGGCGACGACGAGTGGACCGCCCGCGCGTCCGACGATTTCCGCAAATTGTTCGAAACCGACTGCGAAGTGTTCTTCGCCTTCAACGGCACCGCTGCCAACTCGCTGGCGCTGTCGTCGCTGTGCCAGAGTTACCACAGCGTGATCTGCTCGGAAACCGCTCACGTCGAAACCGACGAATGCGGCGCCCCGGAATTTTTCTCCAACGGTTCCAAACTGCTGATCGCCCGCACTGAAAATGGCAAGCTGACCCCGGAATCGATCCGCGAAGTCGCGCTCAAGCGCCAGGACATCCACTACCCGAAACCCCGCGTCGTGACCCTGACCCAGGCCACCGAAGTCGGCAGCGTCTACACCCCGGACGAAATCCGCGCCATCAGTGCCACCTGCAAAGAGCTGGGCCTGAACCTGCACATGGACGGCGCACGCTTCTCCAACGCCTGCGCATTCCTCGGCTGCTCTCCAGCGGATTTGACCTGGAAGGCCGGCGTCGATGTGTTGTGCTTCGGCGGCACGAAAAACGGCATGGCCGTGGGCGAAGCGATTCTGTTCTTCAACCACAAACTGGCCGAAGACTTCGACTATCGCTGCAAGCAGGCCGGGCAACTGGCCTCCAAGATGCGCTTCCTCTCCGCGCCTTGGGTCGGGATCCTGGAAAACGACGCCTGGCTCAAATACGCCCACCACGCCAACCACTGCGCGCAATTGCTGGCGGAACTGGTGAGCGATATTCCGGGCGTGGAACTGATGTTCCCGGTGCAGGCCAACGGCGTGTTCCTGCAACTCTCGGAACCGGCCATCGCCGCCCTGACCGCCAAGGGCTGGCGCTTCTACACCTTCATCGGCAACGGCGGCGCACGCTTCATGTGCTCGTGGGACACCGAAGAAGAACGCGTGCGTGAATTGGCCAAAGACATTCGTGAAGTAATGTCGCACTGATTTCCCGCAACCTACGCCGATCCCCGTGGCGAGGGAGCTTGCTCTCGCTCGGGGGCGCAGCCGCCGTAAAACCCGCCATGCGGTCTGCCTGACAGACCGCATTTTCAGACGTTGGGTCTGCTTCGCAGCCCAGCGGGAGCAAGCTCCCTCGCCCCAATGACCTTATGCGCCTGAAGACATCGTCTACATTGTTTGTCGAGCCTCCGCTCACATAACAATAAGCAGGAGCGTACGCATGTCATTGCAAGGCAAAACCCTGTTCATTACCGGCGCCAGTCGCGGGATTGGTCGTGAGATCGCGCTGCGGGCCGCGCGTGACGGGGCCAATATCGTGATTGCAGCGAAAAGCGCCTCGCCGCATCCCAAGTTACCCGGCACGATTTTCAGCGTGGCCCAGGAAGTCGAAGCCGCCGGCGGCAAGGCGCTGGCCCTGCAAGTGGATGTGCGCGATGAAGACGCCGTGCATCAGGCCTTGGCTCAGGCCAACGAACATTTCGGCGGCATCGATGCGCTGGTCAACAACGCCGGGGCCATCAAGTTGACCGGGGTCCAGCACGTTGAACTCAAGCGCTTCGACCTCATGCACCAGATCAACACCCGCGCCGTGCTGCTGTGCAGTCAGGCCGCGCTGCCCTTTCTGAAAAAGTCCGGCGGACACATCCTTAATCTCTCGCCACCGCTGAATCTCGCCACCAAGTGGTTCGCCCAATACAGCCCGTACACCGTGACCAAATACGGCATGAGCATGCTGACCCTGGGCATGAGCGAGGAATTCAAGAATTACGGGATCAGCGTCAATTCGCTGTGGCCGCAGACCATGATTGCCACGGCGGCGATCGAGTTTCAGCTAGGGTCACGGGAGTCGTTCAAGCATGCGCGAACGCCGGCGATCATGGCTGATGCGGCGCACATCATTCTGAGTAGCGCGAATCGCAGCCTGACCGGGCGGTTGCTGATTGATGAGGAAGTTTTGCGGGAGAACGGCGTGACCGGGTTCGATCACTACCGATTTGAACCCGACAGCGACGACAAGCTGATGCCTGACCTGTTTATCGACTGAACGCATTCCCCTGTAGGAGCTGTCGAGTGAAACGAGGCTGCGATCTTTTGATCTTAAAAAAATCAAGATCAAAAGATCGCAGCCTTCGGCAGCTCCTACAGGGGTTAGGTGTTTAGAAATCGATGCGAACGTCGCCCTTCGGCACGCTGCAGCACGACAGGATGTACCCTTCGGCCTCGTCTTCCTCGGTGATCCCGCCGTTGTGTTCCATCTCCACTTCGCCGCCCAGTTTCAACACTTTGCAGGTTCCGCAAATGCCCATGCCACAGGCCTTCGGAATCAGCAGACCGGCCTTGGAAGCCGCCGCATGAACGGTCTCGCCCGGCGCCACGCGAATGCTCTTGCCGGAAGCGATGAACTCGACTTGATGCAGATCCGCCGCATCGACTTCCGGGGCATCGGCGGCTTGTTCGGCTTGTTCCACGGCGTCGGCGCGGGCTTCTGGCGGCGTCGCGCCAAACGACTCCTCGTGATAGCGCTTCATGTCGAAGCCAGCGCTCTCCAGCAGGCGCTTCACCGCGTTCATGTACGGCGTCGGGCCGCAGCAGAACACTTCGCGCTCAAGGAAGTCCGGCACCATCAGTTCCAGCATCTTGTGGTTCAGGTAACCGCGATAACCGGCCCACGGCTCGCCCAGACCATGCTTCTCGCAGATCAGGTGCAGGCTGAAGTTGTCGATCCGCGACGCCATGTGTTCCAGCTCGCGGTGGTAGATGATGTCTTTGGGCGAACGGGCGCTGTGGATAAACGTCATGTCGACGTTGCCGTTGGTGTCGTAGAACCAGCGCGCCATGGACATGCATGGGGTGATCCCTACGCCGCCGCTCAGGTACAGCACTTTCGGGCTCGGGAAGTCGATGGCGTTGAACAACCCGACCGGGCCGTGTACCGCCAGCTCCTGGCCTTCGTGCAGGGTGTCGTGCAACCAGTTCGAGACCTTGCCACCCGGCACGCGCTTGATCGTCACCGAGAAGCTGTACGGCACCGACGGCGAGCTGGAAATAGTGTACGAGCGCATGATCGGCTGGCCTTCAATCTCCAGCTCCAGCGTGACGAACTGCCCCGGTTTGAAGAAGAACAGGATTGGCTGATCGGCCATAAAGCAGAAGGTGCGCACATCCCAGGTTTCCTGGATGACTTTGACGCAACGGACGATGTGCCGACCATTGGCCCAGGTCTGGGTGGTTACCGGGTTCAGGAAGCTGTTGGACATGCTGATCTCCACGGCCGACTGTCGGCCTTCATGTTGGCGATTCTGCGTATAGCGCGAACCACCCATTTACCTATCTGCGACATTCACATGCTTATCGCGACCAGCCCCCAACTACCGGGGGTTGCGCGTCGGGAACAGATTGCATCATGTCGCCCATGGATAAGGTTCTGGCCAGCGCCGGCCCCACACTCGCCCCATACCAAGACACATTCCTTACACCTTGCGTAGCAACCCGAAGCAGCACACCTGATTAGCCACTTTCGCCGGCCACGCAGATGGCCATGAGGATTAAATCGATGGACGTCACTACTACCCTGAGCCTGGGCGATCCGCTGGAACCCGCACGCAAGGCCACCGCGCAGATGCTGCAAGAGCGCGAGCGCACGTTCTCCCTGCCACAGCCGTTCTACTCGGACGAGCGCCTGTTTGATATCGACATGCAGGAGATTTTCCAGAAAGAGTGGTTGATCGCCGGCATGACCTGCGAGATCCCGACCAAGGGCAACTACCTGACGCTTCAGGTCGGCAAGAACCCGATCATCGTGATTCGCGGCGCCGAAGGTGTAGTGCACGCATTCCATAACGTCTGCCGCCACCGTGGCTCGCGCCTGTGCACCAGCGAAAAAGGCAAGGTCGCCAAACTGGTCTGCCACTACCACCAGTGGACGTACGAACTCGACGGTCGCCTGCTGTTCGCCGGCACCGAAATGGGCGCCGACTTCGACATGAAGCAGTACGGCCTCAAACCGGTGAACGTGAAGACCGCCGGCGGCTACATCTTCATCAGCCTGGCGGAAAATCCGCCGGCCATCGATGACTTCCTGTCGACGCTCAGCCATTACATGGAACCGTACGACATGGAAAACACCAAGGTGGCGATCACCACCACCTTGATGGAAAAGGCCAACTGGAAACTGGTGCTGGAAAACAACCGCGAGTGCTATCACTGCAACGCGTCGCACCCGGAACTGCTGAAAACCCTGCTGGAATGGGACGACGTCACCGACCCGCGCGCCGACCAGGCGTTCAAGGACCACGTGGCCGCCTCCGCCGCTGCCTGGGAAGCCGAGAAGATCCCTTACGCCCACGCCAGTTTCGGCCTGCGTAACCGCATCGTGCGCATGCCGCTGCTCAAGGGCACCGTGTCGATGACCCTGGACGGAAAACAGGGCTGCGCCAAACTCATGGGCCGCATCAAGAACCCGGACCTCGGTTCGATGCGCATCCTGCACCTGCCGCACTCGTGGAACCACTGCATGGGCGACCACATCATCGTGTTCACCGTGTGGCCGATCAGCGCCCAGGAAACCATGGTCACCACCAAGTGGATCGTGCACAAGGACGCGGTCGAAGGCGTCGACTACGACGTGGAGCGCATGCGCCAGGTCTGGGATGCCACCAACGACCAGGACCGTCGCCTGGCCGAAGAGAACCAGCGCGGGATCAACTCCACTGCGTATCAGCCGGGGCCTTATTCCAAGACCTATGAGTTCGGTGTGGTGAACTTTGTGGATTGGTACAGCGAGCGTCTGTTGAGCAATCTGGGGGCTGAGCCAGCGCCTTATCTCAAAGGGGTTCCGGTTAGCGGCTAAAAATCAAAAGCATCGCGAGCAAGCTTGCTCCTTGGTTTGGGTCGTTCACAGAATGTGTGTACCACTCAGGTTATTTGTAGGAGCAAGCTTGCTCGCGATAGCGTCAATCCTCGCAATACATCCCCATCTGACTCGCCACTAATTTAGAACTGTACGAAATATGACCTATTCCGTTCAGCGCTATGTCCTGCGCGCCTCTCAGCCTTCCGCAAACAAGTTATCCACACCTCCACCCACAGCAAATGGGGACAAGTGTGGAAAGGCTGAAAACTTTCTCCACAGAAACCGAAGAAAATCCGTGACTTATCCAGAATTAACGTTTTCAACAGCGACTGATCATTAATTGATCAAACCGCTACAACTCACGGATTTAGTGGCCTGCAGAGGATCGCGAACACCTTATCCACAGAAGCGCCAACAGACTTTGGGTACAACTTCGGCGTCTCTGTGGAAAACCGTTGAAAGCCGCGAATTTTCTACGCCTGCGGAGGTTTTACCCGCTCGAAACGACACTTTGGTCAAGTTTTAACCAGAAGTCTGAAAGGCTCGATTCATAAGGCCTGCAACGGTAAGCGAACATCTTATCCACAGAAGCGCCAACAGAGATTGGGGGCAAGTATGAACACCCAGAACCCTTTCCCCTCAGGAAAAAGCATTGGAAAACCGCAAGTTACGCTGGTTGTTTTTTGATCTAACGCTTACGGGCCGCGGTTTGCATGGGCCGTAGCGAGGGGCAAACATGTTATCCACAGAAGCGCTAACAGGGATTGTGGGTAAACAGCTCGGGCAACGCTGAAAATCATCAACCTCGGTTCAAGCAGGATCGACCCGTCTTCAACCGGGTATCGCGCATTGATCCAGACGACCAGCGCACAGTAAAAATGAGCTCAACGAAATCTTTAACTCCTGACATTCATGGCTGCAAGTGTTAGAGAAACCTGTGTTAGAGACTTCTCATCGACCACATTAGGGACCGATGGAGAATCTCCTAAACCCATGATATTTGCGACGTTATTCTTTACCGTTTGCCACAAAATGTTGTTCGTGTATGCGTTCTTGAGCGCAACAGCTCCGCGCGTCGCCGCACCAGCCAACAACGCTGTTGTCCCGGCAGCGCTGACATAGGCTCCTGCGGAGTATCCCGCTATCTGCATGGCTGCTCCGACAGCACTGCCAACGGAACCGGCGAGACTGACACGGGTAGCGCCTAAAGCCACTCCTGAAACCTTGGGCCCCAGGATCATGCCAATCGGAACCACCGAGTGCAGCGCGACGGTCAGGCCTCGCTGAACCAATGGAAGAAGAGTCCATTGACCCGTTGGATCCGTGAAGTTGACAGGATCGCCCTGACAATAGGCATAGGCATTCACCCCACCCTTCCCAAACGGACTCAACCGATCCGGGCTGTGAAACCGCATCAGCAACGGGTTATAGACGCGATAGCCATTGCCCAGGTGATACCACCCGGTTGATTGCTCCTTGAGCTGCCCATTGAATCCCAGATGCGTCGCTGCCTGGCTAACGCCACTCTGCAAACCATGGGGGGAATAAACGAAGGGATTCGAACCACGCTGATCCAGTTCGCCGAGAACGCTTTGCTGCACGTCGCTGGTCAGCAACAGGATTCGGGAGTACAGCGGCGCTGCTGCGGGCGAGTGCTTTACACATTGAATCGAGAGGGAGTTGGGCATCGACAGCGTCCTTGAGAAGACCTGAATAACCCGCCATGCCTGTCTGTTTCTGGCCCGCAAAACGCCGCCTGGCCCTGCTGGTGAAGGAGGGTATTAACTCTGCGATACCCTAACAAACAAACTGCAACGCCAACACTATCAGTTCTGCTAGGGGTCCGCCCGTTACGGAGCCTCCCGCTAAGGCCGATACATCAAATAAGCCTCACCCGTGACCCGAATCATCGGATGCGGCGTGATCTGGCAAGTATCGACAATACGAAAACCATGACGCTCATAGAAACGCCGAGCACCGGTGTTGGCGGCATAGTCGATCAGGCTCAGGCCATTGAGCCCGAGCTGGCTGGCGCGGTCGTAAGCGTAGGCAAGGAACTGCTTGCCCAGCCCCTGATTTCGCCAGCCCTCGTGCAGTGCCAGGCTGGAAATGTAGAGTGTGTCCGGGATTTCCATCTTGGCATACGGCGCCAGCACCGGATCGGTCACCGGCGCTGCAAACGGGTCGTGACGCATCACGTAACTGTGCAGCATGCCTATGATGTTCCCGCCCGCCTCGGCGATCAGGCAGTTCTGCCAGGAGAAATCCACACCGTCACGGGCATAACGGAGGGCGCCGACGTCCAATAGCTCCTGGCCGGGCTCGGCCATCTGGCTCCAGATGTAATCCGCAGCACCCTCCGATGAAATCTGGAACAACCGCGCAATCTCTCGCGCATCCGCGCGCACTGCCGAGCGAAATTCAACTGCCATTGCTTTTCCTTGTGGGATTGCTCGCGGTAACAAGCCAACCTCAATGCAGGAGCTGCCGAAGGCTGCGATCCTTTGATCTTGCTTTTAAAAATCAAAGTCAAAAGATCGCAGCCTTCGGCAGCTCCTACAAAAGCATCAGCGGACCACGCCTTCTTCGATCAGCAGTTTGAGGATGGCCTCGGCCCCGGCTTGCGCCGTCACGTTTTTAAGCACTTGTCCGCCACCGCCACTGGCTTTCGCCGTCGCCGCTTTCATTCGATCGGCGCCGCTCTTGGCCTTGATCACCTTCAAGCGTTTAGGCCGTGGTTTTGCTGGTTGCAGCGTGGCGACCGCCAGCAGTTCATCGTCGACGATTTCCACCTCATCGGCCTGCAACACCCCCCGTCGGGCCGGACCGTAGGCGCTCTGCCGAGGCTTGGGCGCTGCGTTATCCACAGTCGCGAGGAACGGCAAACGAACCTTCAAGCGACGGCGCTGACCACGGGGCAAGGCTTGCAGCACCAGCGCCGAAGCGCCGTCGATGGACTCAACCTGTGCCAGCCCCACCACCAGCGGCCAACCCAGACTTTCCGCCAACAGGAACGGCAACATGCCCGAGCCTTCACCGGTTTCCGCCTGGCTGCCGGTCAGCACCACTTGTGCCCCGGCATCACGCAAATACGCGGTCAACGCCGGCAACGCATCGGCGCCCTCCGGTTGTTCCAGCACGTGCAACTGCTCAAGCCCCATGCCCAGATAAGCGCGCAACGCAGGCTCGGCGACGTCGCCGGCATGCAGCACCTGCAAGTTATCCCCAGCCAGTTGCAGACCCAGCTCCACCGCCCTCGCATCCTGTTCCGCGCGACGTGGCCGGCCGGAAGTCGGGTGGGCACCAATGGACACCAGGCTGATGATTTTCGTGCTCATAACCCTTTCCTTCCCTTAAGCCGCATCGCGCTTGGCGTCGTTGCGGTAAGCCGCTACCGCATCGATCAAGGCTTGAAGAATCTCGGCGCTTTCGCCGATCACCGACAGGTCGGCCCGTTTGATCATGTCGCAGCCAGGGTCGAGGTTGATCGCCACCACCTTGTCGCAGGCACCGATGCCTTGCAGGTGCTGGATCGCCCCGGAAATCCCCACCGCCACATAGACGCGAGCGGTGACCCAGGTGCCGGAGGCGCCGACCTGACGATCGCGAGCCATGAAGCCGTCGTCCACCGCCACGCGGGACGCACCTTCGGTGGCGCCCAACGCTTCAGCCGTTCTGTGGAAAAGTCCCCAGTCCTTGACCCCGTTCCCGCCAGAGAAAATGAACTCGGCTTCGGCCATCGGAATCGCCGCCGGATCCACCGCCACCGCGCCCAGATCCTCAATGCGCGACAAGCTGCGCGCTACGGCTGTGGATAACTCCACCGGCAAGGCTTCGTGTCGGGTTTCGCTGACGGGTTCGGCACATTCGACGGCAGCCAGAATCAGCCGAGCGACCGGGCGGGCCAGGTCTTGCAAACCGGCACCAGCACGGCCGATGCACTCTTCATCTTTGACCTGCCAGACCCGCGTAGCCGGACGTTCGCCCAGGGCCGAGGCAAAGCGTCGACCGAGTTCGCCGCCACCGGTGCGGCTGTCAGGGAGCAACCAGTGACGTGGACTGAACTGGTTATCCACAGCCCGCAAGCCCTGGACCCGTTGCTCCGGTGCATAACCACTGAATTCCTCGCCTTCCAGCACCAGCAAGCGGTCGACGCCAGCGGTCGCGAAGGCGCTCTCTTTGTGTTCGCCGAAGACCACGGCCAACACCGCGCCGTCGTTGCCAGCCAATTGATGAGCCAGACCGAGCAAGTCACGGTCGTGGCTGCTCAAGCGGCCACCGACCATGTCCGGAACGACGCTGATGTAGAAGGCTGGTGCGGGCACTTGATGCAATGGCAACTGCACTTCGACGGCGGCCGAGCGTTTGCTCGTGCCGCCCTGCTGAGCGCCACTGCGGTCTATGCGTTTAATGCCGTTGGGACCGATAAAACCGATGCCATGGGGATTCTTGCGGATGACGCCGTTCGGTCCCATCCAGCTGTGCTGCGCCGGTTGCATGGCCGCGTGCAGCGGATGCAGGCGGTTACGGGCGATCCATTCGGCGCGGGGGTCGCGGCGGATAATGTCGCTCATCAGTGCACCTCCGCAGGTTCACGTTTGGCCGGGGTGGTCGACTTCGGCGCTTCGTCTTCGAGCAACGCGTCGGCCACCAGTTCGGCGATGTCCTTGATCAGTGGCCGAGGTTCGACCACGCCTTCGAGCATCGCCGTGCACTGTGGACAACCCACGGCCACCAGTTCGGCGCCGGTCTCGCGGATGTCTTCCATGCGCATGTCGGGGATCCGTTGCTTGCCCGGGATGTCGGTGATCGGCGCACCGCCACCACCGCCGCAGCAGCGCGAACGGAATCCGGAGCGTTGCATCTCTTTCACTTCGATCCCGAGTGCGCGCAGTACTTCGCGCGGTGCCTCGTACTCGCCGTTGTAGCGGCCGAGGTAGCACGGGTCGTGATAGGTCACGCTGTTGCCTTTGTGTTGGCCGAGGTTCAATGCGCCGGCACCGATGATTTCCGCCATGTAGGTGCTGTGGTGCTGCACCAGGTAGTTGCCATCGAATGCGCCATATTCGTTTTTCAGCACGTGGAAGCTGTGCGGATCGCAAGTGACGATGCGGTTGAAGCTGTATTTGGCCAGGGTCTGGATGTTGCGCTTGGCCAGCAACTGGAAAGTCGCTTCGTCGCCCAGGCGTCGGGCCACGTCACCGCTGTCACGCTCTTCCAGGCCGAGTACCGCGAAGTCGACCTTTGCTGCTTTCAGCACTTTGACGAAGGCGCGCAGGGTGCGCTGGTTGCGCATGTCGAAGGCGCCGTCGCCGACCCAGAACAGCACGTCGACGGATTTCTTCTCACTCATCAGGTTGAGGTTCAGGTCCGCCGCCCAGTTCATCCGTCCGCCCGGTGCGAAACCGCCCGGGTTGTCGGTAGCGATCAAGTTCTCCAGAACTTCCGCGCCCTTGTTCGGTGTGGCGCCTTTTTCCAGAGTCAGATGGCGGCGCATGTCGACGATGGCATCGACGTGCTCGATCATCATCGGGCATTCCTCGACGCAGGCGCGGCACGTGGTGCACGACCACAGCGTCTCGGCATCCACCAGACCATTGACGATCGGCTGATGCGGGTTGCCCGCGTGTTCGCCGATTGGCTTGCCGGGATACGGACTGCCGGCGAACTTGGCGTCGGTGCCACCGGCGAGGCCGACGACCATGTCCTGAATCAGTTTTTTCGGATTCAACGGCTGGCCGGCGGCGAAGGCCGGGCATGCCGCTTCGCATTTACCGCACTGCACGCAGGCGTCGAAACCGAGCAGCTGGTTCCAGGTGAAATCCTTGGGTTTTTCCACGCCCAGCGGTGCGCTCGGGTCATTCAGGTCCAGCGGTTTCAAACCGGTGGAACGGCCACCGCCAAAGCGCTCGGCGCGACGGTGCCAGGCCAGGTGCAGGGCACCGGCGAAGGCGTGCTTCATCGGCCCGCCCCAGGTCATGCCGAAAAACAGTTCCGACACGCCCCACAGCACGCCAATGCCGAGAATCGCCGCGACCAGCCAGCCACCGAAGTTTTCCGGCAGGATTCCGGCCACCGGCAGGGTCAACAGGAAGAACGATGCCGAGAACGCCAAAAGACTTTTCGGCAGGCGCATCCACGGGCCTTTGGACAAACGGCTTGGTGGGTTGCGCCGACGCAGGTACATAAAGATCGCACCGACGAACATCACCGCCGACATCAGCAGCAACGCGTAACCGAGGATGCGGTTATGCAGGCCGAAACCGTGCACCAGGATCGCCAGCACAATCGACGCCACCGCACCGCCCGCCGTGGCGACGTGGGTGTTGGCGATGTACTTGTCCCGCGCGACCACGTGGTGCAAGTCGACCATGTAACGCTTGGGCATGGCGAACAGGCCGCCGATCAGGTCGACCTTCGAGGCCCGGCCCCGGCGCCACATGGCTACCCGCCGCAACGCGCCGAGAACCGCAAGGCCCAGGGCAGCGAACAACAGGATTGGAAGAAGGGTGTTCAACATAGGTGTTGCTCCCAAAGACCGCAGGGTCGTGTGCGTGCCGGTAAGAGCAACGCACCTACTTGTGGCGTGGGAGCTTGCTCCCGCTGGAGCGCGGAGCGCTCCCAAAACAGCCGCAGTTGCATATCTGATGCACCTCGACTGCAGGTTTTGGGGCCGCTTCGCAACCCAGCGGGAGCAAGCTCCCTCGCCACAGGTGATGGTGGTTATCCGCTAGAAATCCTTGCACAACCGCAACGCGTCGTAGATGGCCGCGTGCACGTTGCGCTGGGCCACGCAGTCGCCGATGCGGAACAGCAGGTAGCCGTCACCGCTCTGCTCAAGGCATGGCTGCGGCTTGATCGCGAACAAGGCTTCGACGTCGATCTGGCCTTTGTTGCGCGAGCCTTCCTTCATCGCGTAGTAGATTTCCTCGTCCGGGCGCACACCGTTTTCGATGACCACCTGGTCCACCACCCGCTCCTCTTTGGCGCCGGTGTATTCGTTCTCCAGCACCGCCACCAGCTTGTCGCCTTCGCGGTAGACCTTCTCCAGCATCATGTCGCCGGTCATGATCACTTCTTTCGGGTACATGCTGCGGTAGTAAGTCGGGAACGACGTACCGCCAATCGCCACGCCCGGCTTGATGTCATCGGTGACGATCTCGACCTGGCTGCCCTTGTCGGCGATGAAGTCGGCGGTGGACATGCCGGTAAATTCGCAGATGGTGTCGTAGACCAGCACGTTCTTGCCCGGTGCAACCTTGCCGTCGAGGATGTCCCAGCTGCTGACCACCAGGCCTTCAGCCGCGCCCCAGTGTTCGTTCTGCTCGATGAACGGATGACCGCCGACAGCCAGCACCACCACGTCCGGACGCAGGTCCATGATGGTCGGCGCATCCGCCGCAGTACCCAGGCGCAGGTCGACTTTCAGGCGCGCCAGTTCCAGCTGATACCAGCGGGTGATACCGGCGATCTGGTCCCGTTGCGGCGCTTTCGAAGCGGTGGTGATCTGCCCGCCGATGAATTCTTTCTTCTCGAACAGCGTCACGTCGTGGCCACGTTCAGCAGCAACGCGAGCCGCTTCCATCCCCGCAGGACCGGCACCCACGACCACCACTTTGCGCTTCACGCCGGTGGTTTTTTCGATGATGTGCGGCAGACCCATGTATTCACGGGAAGTCGCGGCGTTCTGGATGCACAGCACATCCAGACCTTGATATTGACGGTCGATGCAGTAGTTGGCGCCGACGCACTGCTTGATCTGGTCGATCTGGCCCATCTTGATCTTGGCGATCAGGTGCGGGTCGGCGATGTGCGCACGGGTCATGCCGACCATGTCGACGTAGCCGCCTTCCAGAATACGCGTGGCCTGGTTCGGGTCCTTGATGTTCTGCGCGTGCAGCACCGGAACCTTGACCACTTCCTTGATGCCGGCAGCCAAGTGCAGAAACGGCTCCGGTGGATAACTCATGTTCGGAATCACGTTGGCCAGGGTGTTGTGGGTATCGCAACCCGAGCCCACGACGCCGAGGAAATCGAGCATGCCGGTGTCGTCGTAATACTTGGCGATCTGCTTCATGTCTTCATGGGACAGACCATCCGGGTGGAACTCGTCACCACAGATACGCATGCCCACGCAGAAATCGTCACCAACCTCGGCGCGCACGGCTTTCAACACTTCCAGACCGAACTTCATGCGGCCTTCGAAACTGCCGCCCCACTCGTCGGTACGCTTGTTGACCCGCGGGCTCCAGAACTGGTCGATCATGTGCTGGTGCACCGCCGACAGTTCGACGCCGTCCAGGCCACCGGCCTTGGCGCGGCGGGCCGCTTGAGCGTAGTTGCCGATCACCCGCCAGATCTCTTCCGGCTCGATGGTTTTGCAAGTGGCACGGTGCACCGGCTCGCGCACACCGGACGGCGACATCAGCGTCGGCCAGTTGAAGCCGTCCCAACGGGAGCGACGGCCCATGTGGGTAATCTGGATCATGATCTTGGCGCCGTGCTTGTGCATGGCATCGGCCAGATTCTGGAAGTGCGGAATGATCCGGTCGGTGGACAGGTTCACCGAGCTCCACCATTCCTGCGGGCTGTCGATGGCTACCACGGACGAGCCGCCGCAGATCGCCAGGCCGATCCCGCCCTTGGCCTTCTCTTCGTAATACTTGACGTACCGGTCGGTGGTCATGCCGCCGTCGGTCGCGTAGACCTCGGCGTGCGCGGTGCTGAGCACGCGGTTGCGGATGGTCAGTTTGCCGATCTGGATCGGCTGGAACATTGCTTCGAAAGCCATGGCGGGTTCCTCGACTTACAACGGCTTGACGATGAACAAGCCGTCTTCGTGGCCCTCTTCGGAGCCACCGTAGACTTGCTCGGCCACGGTGCGAATCTGGCTGCCGCGAGCGGCGAGGATCTGGTCCATCGCGCCGGCAAACCAGCCGGTGAACATGTAATCAACCTTGCGCCCGACCTTGCCGTACACGTACACGAACGCCGAGTGTTCGAGCTTGACGCTGGCGGTACCTTTGTCGAGGTCGATGTCCTGGATCTTGAACAGGCCCCAGCCGCGTTGCGACAGACGCTTCATGTAGTGCTCGAACACCGCAACGCCTTCCAGGCCGTGGCATTCGGCTTCTTTTTCACACCAGTGCCAGGCGGACTTGTAGCCGGCCTTGTAGAGGATGTCAGCGTAGGCTTCGGCGCCCAGCACTTCCTCGATGCCCATGTGGTTGTTGACGAAGAAATGGCGCGGTACGTACAGCATCGGCAGGGCGTCGGAGGTCCAGACACCGGTTTCGCTGTCGACTTCGATAGGCAATTGCGGGGCGATCTTGGCCATGGAAACTTAACTCCAGAAAAATTTTGGTGTTGCCCCCGGCACGGACGGCCGGGGGAAAGGATTCAGAAGTGCGGCGGCTTATTCGCCCCAGACGTCTTTCAAAACATTGACCCAGTTCTCGCCCATGATCTTGCGCACCACACGCTCGGAATGGCCGCGCTTGAGCAGGGTTTCGGTCAGGTTCGGGAACTCGCCGACGGTGCGGATGCCCAGCGGGTTGATGATCTTGCCGAAGCTGGTCAGGCGGCGGGCATAGCCCTTGTCGTGGGTCAGGTATTCGAAGAAGTCCTGGCCGTGGCCCTGGGTGAAGTCGGTGCCGATGCCGATGGCGTCTTCGCCGACGATGTTCATGGTGTATTCGATGGCTTCGGCGTAGTCGTCGATGGTCGAATCGATGCCCTTGGCGAGGAACGGCGCGAACATGGTCACGCCGACGAAACCGCCGTGGTCGGCGATGAACTTCAGTTCTTCATCGGACTTGTTGCGCGGGTGGATTTTCAGGCCCGACGGCAGGCAGTGGGAGTAGCACACCGGCTTCTTCGATTCGAGGATGACTTCTTCGGAAGTCTTGGAACCGACATGGGACAGGTCGCACATCACGCCAACGCGGTTCATCTCGGCGACGATTTCACGACCGAAGCCCGACAGACCGCCGTCGCGCTCGTAGCAACCGGTGCCGACCAGGTTCTGGGTGTTGTAGCACATCTGCACGATACCGACGCCCAGCTGCTTGAACACCTCGACGTAGCCGATCTGGTCTTCAAACGCGTGGGCGTTCTGGAAGCCGAAGAGGATGCCGGTCTTGCCCTGCTCCTTGGCCTTGCGGATGTCGGCGGTGGTGCGCACCGGAATCACCAGGTCGCTGTTCTCGCGGATCAGTTTCTGGCTGGCGGCAATGTTGTTGACGGTGGCCTGGAAGCCCTCCCACACCGACACGGTGCAGTTGGCTGCGGTCAGACCGCCCTTGCGCATGTCTTCGAACAGCTCACGGTTCCACTTGGCAATAATCAGCCCGTCGATAACGATGCTGTCGGCGTGCAATTCGGCTGGGCTCATCAGGCTGTCCCCTTATTAGCGATTCATGCGCCGAATCGTCTGCCGGCGCTTTGGGGCCAGCATATGCCTGAGCACCGGGGCGACCGGGTGCAAAAACGACAGGGGGTTTGCCGAAAGCGTCAATCTGCGACAAAGGGTCGTCGCCGGGCGCAATCAGCGCCCTGTTCAAGGCCCCGCGCTTGGGCCAGAATTCGCCGCATTACTAAATTTGGGGCGATGTAATGAAATCGATCTTCCTGGTTTTGGCACTGATGGCGACTGGCGTACACGCGGCTGAAGAAGCCGACGACAACCCCTGCGACAAAGTCGAAAACGACATCCAGACCCTGGAATGCTCGGTCTTCAGCAAAACCACCGCCGAAGACCTGCTGAGCGAAAACTACAAGAGCCTGAACGAGCGCATGCAGTCGCTCTACGGCAAGAACCCGTCGCAACTGACCGACATCACCGCCAAAATCAAAGCCGCCCAGCAACAATGGCTGAAAACCCGCGACGCCGATTGCGCCGTCGAAGCCTTCCCGGCCACAGCGGGCAGCAAGGCGTTCACGATTGCGCAGAATGATTGCGTGGCGCGGATGAGTGATGAGCGGTCGGAGTTTTTGGAGTCGATTGGGCAGGAGTAACCACAAAGGATGGAAAACAGCATGATCCCTCACGAAGTTGTCAGCCGCATTGTCGATGGAGCGCTGCCAGTACGCGCCTGGCGCGAACACTTGAACCTTACACAGGATGAAGTGGCCAAACGCATGGGCATCTCCCAACCGGCGTTCGCCCAGCAGGAAACGGTCGCAAAGCCGCGCAGAGCGACTCGTGGAAAAATCGCGGCGGCTTTTGGCATCAACGCCAGTCAACTTGAGCTGTAAGCTTCACGCCTTCAGCCAGAAAAGGGATTCAACATGAAAGTCTGCGGCATCGAAATCAAAGGCAGCGAAGCGATCATTGCCGTGGCCGACCTCGAAGGCTCGGCGCTGAGCCATGTAGCGCTCGCCACCAAGAAAATTGCCCTAGACGATGACGACGAAGCCGCCAACGTCAAAGTCTTCGCGGCTCAGGTTGCTTCGTTCGTGCGCGAGAATTCGATTGATCGGATCGCGATAAAAAAACGCAGCAAGAAAGGTGAGTTTGCCGGTGGGCCGACGACGTTCAAGATCGAGGGGATTTTCCAGTTGCTGGAGAATTGTGAGGTGACGCTTTTGTCGCCACAGACGATCAATGCGCAAGCCAAGAAGCACGGTTTTGAACCGCCGACGACGTTGAACAAATATCAGCATGAGGCGTACAAGGCGGCGTGTTCGGCGTTGATGAAGAAATAACCGCAACACATCCTGTGTAGGAGCCGGCTTGCTGGCGATGAAGCCAGTGGCATCATGGTGATCTTTCGTTTGCCATCGCCAGCAAGCCGGCTCCTACAGGTTCCCCGGGTGTTTATGCTTTCGCGGTACGCCGATCTTCCCGCGGACAACGCTCAAACTTCGCCCGATAACTGCGGGTGAAATACGATGGCGATTCAAACCCGCAGGCAATACTCACTTCCAACACGCTCATGTCGGTCTGTCGCAGCAGCTGCCGCGCTTTTTCCAGCCTTAATCGCAGATAGAAATTGCTCGGTGTGTCGTTGAGATGCAGACGAAACAGCCGCTCTAGCTGCCGCCGCGTCACCTTGATCGATTCCGCCAATTCCAGCGTACTCAACGGCGGTTCGCTGTGTTGCTCCATCTCACCGATGACCTGCACCAGTTTCTTGTTGCTGATCCCATATCGCGTGGCAACTTCCATGCGCTGGTGGTCTTTGCGCGGGCGGATGCGCCCGAGCACGAATTGCTCGCTGACCTGGATCGCCAGTTCCGGGCCGTGGGCCTGGGCGATCAGATCCAGCATTAAATCAATGGAAGCGGTACCGCCCGCAGAGGTAATACGCCGACGGTCGATCTCGAACAGCTCCTGGGTGACGCTGAGCTGCGGATAGGACTCCTTGAAGGCGTCGATGGCTTCCCAGTGCAGGGTCAGGCGATGGCCGTCGAGCAGGCCCGCCTCGGCGAGGATGAAACTGCCGGTGTCGATGGCGCCGAGGGTCACGCCTTCGTTGTCCAGCCGCCGTAGCCAGTGTTCCAGCGCTGGAGTGGTGAACTTCAACGGCTCGAAGCCGGCGACCACCAATAATGTCGCTCCTTTTTTCAACGGCTCCAACGCTGCATCGGCGTTGACCGACATGCCGTTACTGGCCAAAACCGCGCCACCATCGGCGCTCAGCACATGCCAGCGATACAGCTCACCACGAAAACGATTGGCGACCCGCAGCGGCTCGATGGCCGAGATAAATCCAATGGCCGAGAAACCCGGCATCAACAAGAAATAGAAATCCTGGGACATGGAGCGTACTCGATGGCACGTAACGTGAGGACGGGTAGCGTGAGGATGTTGATACGCCACTTGCCACAGGCATTCAAGAGGACAGGTCGCTGCAGTGCAAGTGCTGGTCGCCGCAGTGCGCTTTCATGGCTGATTTGCTGCGTAACGTGTCATCACCGGCGCATCAGACGCCGGAACTCACAATAATGAAACTGCCGAGGAACCTGAGAATGAAACGACTGATCAGCAGCTGTGTTCTTGCACTCAGTGGTACCGCTTTGCTGAGCGCCAGCGTCATGGCCGCCGAACCCGCCTCTTGCCAGAATGTGCGCATGGGCGTGGTGAACTGGACCGACGTCATCGCCACGAGCGCGATGACCCAGGTATTGCTCGATGGCCTCGGCTACAACACCAAACAAACCAGTGCGTCCCAGCAAATCATCTTCGCCGGGATTCGCGATCAGCGCCTGGACCTGTTCCTGGGTTACTGGAACCCGCTGATGACCCAGACCATCACCCCGTTCGTCGACGCCAACCAGGTCCAAGTGCTTGAAGCGCCCAGCCTGAAAGATGCCCGCGCCACCCTCGCCGTTCCGACCTACCTCGCCGACAAAGGCCTGAAAACCTTCGCTGACATCGCCAAGTTCGAAAAAGAACTGGGCGGCAAGATCTACGGCATCGAGCCGGGCTCGGGCGCCAACACCCAGATCAAGGCGATGATCACCAAGAACCAGTTCGGCCTCGGCAAGTTCCAGTTGGTCGAGTCCAGCGAGGCCGGCATGCTCGCCGCGGTGGATCGCGCCGTGCGCCGCAAGGAAGCCGTGGTGTTCTTCGGCTGGGCGCCGCACCCGATGAACGTCAACGTGCAAATGACCTACCTCACCGGCAGCGAAGACGCCCTCGGCCCGGACGAAGGCATGGCCACGGTGTGGACCGTCACCGCGCCTAAATACGCCGAACAATGCCCGAACATCGGCCGCCTGCTGAGCAATCTGACGTTCACCGCCGAAGATGAGAGCCGGATGATGCAGCCGTTGCTGGATCACAAGGACGCCTTCGAATCGGCAAGGCAATGGCTGAAAGACCATCCGCAAGACAAGCAGCGCTGGCTCGAAGGCGTCACTACCTTCGACGGCAAACCGGCGGCTGAAAATCTGAAACTGACCAGCAAGTAAACCTCATTTGAACCACCGACTCGCAGCCCGACAGGGCTGCGAACGGGACCACTACGCCTGAAGGAAACCGCCACATGAACCACGACGTCATCATCACCTGCGCACTCACCGGTGCTGGCGACACGACCGCCAAGAGCCCACACGTGCCGGTCACCCCGAAACAGATCGCCGCTGCCGCCGTGGAAGCCGCTAAGGCCGGCGCCACCGTGGTGCACTGCCACGTTCGCGACCCGCAAACCGGCAAGTTCAGCCGTGACGTGGCGCTCTACCGCGAAGTGATGGAGCGCATCCGCGAGGCCGACGTCGACATCATCGTCAACCTCACCGCCGGCATGGGCGGCGACTTGGAAATCGGCGCGGGCGAGAGCCCGATGGAGTTCGGTCCGAACACCGATCTAGTCGGCCCGCTGACCCGCCTGGCCCATGTCGAAGAATTGCTACCGGAAATCTGCACCCTCGATTGCGGCACCCTGAACTTCGGCGATGGCGACACCATTTACGTCTCCACCCCGGCCCAGCTGCGTGCTGGCGCCAAACGCATTCAAGAGCTGGGCGTTAAGGCCGAGCTGGAAATCTTCGACACCGGGCACCTGTGGTTCGCCAAACAGATGATCAAGGAAGGCTTGCTCGACAACCCGCTGTTCCAGCTCTGCCTGGGCATCCCGTGGGGCGCTCCGGCGGATACCACCACCATGAAAGCCATGGTCGACAACCTGCCGGCCGACGCCGTCTGGGCCGGTTTCGGCATCGGTCGCATGCAAATGCCAATGGCGGCGCAAGCGGTGCTGCTGGGCGGCAACGTTCGGGTCGGTCTGGAGGACAATCTTTGGCTGGACAAGGGTGTACTGGCGACCAACGGCCAACTGGTCGAACGCGCGGCAGAAATCCTCAGCCGCCTCGGCGCCCGCGTACTGACCCCGGCTGAAGGCCGCAAAAAAATGGGCCTGACCCAACGCGGCTGAGCCCCACACAACAAAACCTGTAGGAGCCGCCGAAGGCTGCGATCTTTTGATCTTGTTTTTTAAAAAGCCAAAGTCAAAAGATCGCAGCCTTCGGCAGCTCCTACAGGATTCAGCGAATCTTTTAGGACGCCACAATGACCTTCATTACCGAAATCAAAACCTTCGCTGCGCTGGGCAGCGGTGTCATCGGCAGCGGCTGGGTGTCTCGCGCCCTCGCCCACGGCCTGGATGTGGTGGCCTGGGACCCGGCGCCCGGTGCCGAAGCCGCACTGCGCAAACGCGTGGCCAATGCATGGGGCGCGTTGGAGAAACAAGGCCTGGCACCCGGCGCCTCGCAAGATCGCCTGCGCTTCGTCGACACCATCGAAGAATGCGTGCGCGACGCCGACTTCATCCAGGAAAGTGCTCCGGAACGCCTGGAGCTGAAACTGGAACTGCACAGCAAAATCAGCGCGGCGGCCAAGCCTGATGCCCTGATCGGTTCGAGCACCTCCGGCTTGTTGCCGAGCGAATTCTACGAGAGCGCCACGCACCCGGAACGCTGCGTCGTCGGTCACCCGTTTAACCCGGTGTACCTGCTGCCCTTGGTCGAAGTGGTCGGCGGCAAAAATACTGCGCCCGAAGCCGTGCAAGCGGCGATGAAAGTCTATGAATCCCTCGGCATGCGCCCGCTGCATGTACGCAAGGAAGTGCCGGGGTTCATCGCCGACCGTTTGCTCGAAGCGCTATGGCGCGAGGCCTTGCACCTGGTCAACGACGGCGTGGCGACCACTGGCGAAATCGACGATGCAATTCGTTTTGGCGCGGGTCTGCGCTGGTCGTTCATGGGGACGTTCCTGACCTACACTCTGGCCGGCGGCGATGCCGGCATGCGCCACTTCATGGCGCAGTTCGGCCCGGCGCTGCAGTTGCCGTGGACTTATCTGCCGGCGCCGGAACTGACCGATAAGTTGATTGATGACGTGGTGGATGGCACCAGTGATCAACTCGGCAAGCACAGCATTTCGGCATTGGAGCGCTATCGTGATGACTGCCTGCTCGCGGTGCTGGAGGCAGTGAAGACCACCAAAGAGAAGCATGGGATGGCGTTTGCCGAATAACCGCAGTCACCTGTGGCGAGGGAGCTTGCTCCCGCTCGGCCGCGCAGCGGTCGTAAAACCAGTGAATGCGATCTGTCTGTTATGCCGCGTTTCGAGGTTTTGGGACTGCTTCGCAGTCCAGCGGGAGCAAGCTCCCTCGCCACAAATGTGTATGCCAGCAACTATCTGTGGAGTGCTTTATGCCCACCCTCACCACCTACCAGACCAGAATCATCCCCGACTGGGTCGACTACAACGGCCACCTGCGCGACGCCTTCTACCTGCTGATTTTCAGCTACGCCACCGATGCGTTGATGGATCGCCTCGGCATGGACAGCAACAACCGCGAAGCCAGCGGTAATTCACTGTTCACCCTGGAACTACACCTCAACTATCTGCATGAAGTGAAGCTCGACGCTGATGTCGAAGTGCGCACGCAGATCATCGCCCACGACGCCAAACGTCTGCACCTCTATCACAGCCTGTATTTGATAGGCGATGACAAGGAGCTGGCAGGCAACGAGCAAATGCTGCTGCACGTCGACCTCGACGGACCGCGCTCCACGCCGTTCAGCGAAGTAACGTTGGGCAAGCTGCAAGCCATCGTCGCCGAACAGGCCGACCTGCCCGCCCCCGCCTACATCGGCCGAGTGATCGCGTTACCACCCAAAAAATAACAAGGAGATCGCCATTGAATACCGCCGCCGCTTTTGCCGACTTCCGTACTTATCCGTTGATCAGCGCGCTGTCAGGCGTGCAGGCCATGGCGGATCGTGTTCTGGTGAAGTGGGCCGATAACCGTGTCAGCCCGTTTCATCATCAATGGCTGCGGGACAACTGCCCGTGCCCGCAATGCGTCTACCCGGTGACCCGCGAGCAGGTGCTGGAAATCGTCGACGTGCCAGAAAACCGGACACCCGCCGAAACCCGCATCGATGCCGAGGGTTGCCTGTGCATCCAGTGGCAGGACGATCACCTCAGCCGCTTCGATCCTGGCTGGTTGCGCGCCCACGCTTACGACGACGAGTCCCGTGCCGAGCGCCGCGCCGGCAAGGCGAAAGCCAGACTCTGGCGCAGTGATTTGCAGCTGCCAGTGTTCGATTACCAAGCGCTGATGAACGACAACGACGCCTTGTTGCAATGGCTGCTGGCGGTGCGTGACGTCGGCCTGACCCAGGTTCGTGGCGTACCGACCGAGCCCGGCTCCTTGAAGCTGATCGCCCAGCGCATTTCCTTCATCCGCGAGAGCAATTTCGGCGTGCTGTTCAACGTGCAATCCAAGGCTGATGCCGATAGCAATGCCTACACCGCGTTCAACTTGCCGCTGCACAGCGATCTGCCGACTCGCGAGCTGCAACCGGGGCTGCAATTCCTTCATTGCCTGGTCAATGATGCCGAGGGTGGCGAGAGCATTTTTGTCGACGGTTTTGCCATCGCCGAAGCGTTACGCCTGGAAGATCCCGAGTCGTTCAAGAGTCTCTGCGAAATCCCCGTGGAATTCCGCAATAAAGACCGTCACAGCGACTACCGCTGCCTGGCGCCGATCATCGCGCTGGATCCTTTGGGGCAGGTGTCGGAAATTCGCATGGCGAACTTTTTGCGGGGTCCGTTTGATGCATCGGTGGAGCAGATGCCCAAGCTCTATCGTGCGTATCGACGGTTTATTGCGATGACCCGCGAGCCCCGGTTCCGGTTGATGCAAAGGCTCAATCCGGGCGAGTTGTGGTGCTTCGACAACCGCCGCACTTTGCACGCGCGCAATGCGTTTGATCCCGCCACCGGGGCGCGGCATTTCCAGGGGTGTTATGTGGATCGGGATGAGTTGTTGTCGCGGATCCTCGTTTTGCAACGCTAGACCGCGTCATCGTTCATCGCGGGCAAGCCCGCTCCCACAGGTTTTTGCGATCCCTGTGGGAGCGGGCTTGCCCGCGATGGGGTGCGAACAGGCAACACAAAATCCCGGATTGACAGGCAAAAAAAACCCCGATCAAGCCGTGACAAGATCGGAGCTGAGGAGGGTACTGTTGAGGAGCCGTTGCGCGAGGGTGACCAAACCTTCGTGAAGCGAGCTGAGTCCAGTGTGCCGACTCTCTTCGCAGGCAAATAGCCCGAAAACGACCTGTTCATAGTCATTGCGGCCATTGCGACAAATCGCCCTTGCCGCCACTCCGTGCCACTACCAGAATCGAGCCACGACACCGTTCCCTGAAGAAGGATTGCGTCATGATGTACGCCGATTTGATAGACCAGGAAGACCTGTTGGGCCAACTGAAAGCGTTGGGATTTCAAGTACCGAGCGGCGCCACGGCCGAGCAGGCTTGTGAATGTGCAGTGCGGGGTTTGAACATCGAACGGGCAACCGAGTTGCGGACCATGGTCAAGCAGATGTACACCAGCAGCGCGACCATCCTGCCGGCGGTACGTCAGGCCATCGACAAGCAGTTGCTGCCGGCGTTGGCGGAGTTTCAGCAGAGCCGTAGCGCCTGAGGGCCGAGGTGTAACACTCTGTGGCGAGGGAGCTTGCTCCCGCTCGAGCGCGAAGCGGTCGAAAACCCGGTAAATGCAACCTACCGGGAAGATCGCATATACCGGACTTGGGGCTGCTGCGCAGCCCAGCGGGAGCAAGCTCCCTCGCCACAAAAGCGCCTCTGCTTTAGAGCCTTACGCTGGCAAACGTCGACTCATTACGCGCTTGGCTCAGCGCCGACAACGGCCCGGACAACGGCGACAGCACCAGCGCTTGCGGCAGCGGCATCATCGCCACTTGCTGCGTGGTGTTGGACCCAACGCGCTCGTCACGCGGCGGAATGCCGAAGTATTCGCGGTAGCACTTGGAAAAGTGCGGCGTGGACACGAAGCCGCACACCGACGCCACTTCGATGATCGACATCGGCGTTTGCTTGAGCAGTTGCCGCGCGCGGATCAGGCGCAGCTTCAAGTAGTAACGCGACGGCGAGCAATGCAGGTATTTCTGGAACAACCTTTCTAGCTGACGACGGGACACGGCGACGTACACCGCCAGTTCGTCGAGGTCGATCGGCTCTTCGAGGTTGGCTTCCATCAGCGCAACGATTTCCTGCAACTTCGGCTGGTTGGTGCCGAGCATGTGCTTGAGCGGCACACGCTGGTGATCCTGTTCGTTGCGGATGCGCTCGTAGACGAACATCTCCGAAATCGCCGCCGACAGTTCACGGCCGTGATCGCGACTGATCAGGTGCAACATCATGTCCAACGGCGCGGTGCCACCGGAGCTGGTGAAGCGGTTACGGTCGAGGGTAAACAGGCGGGTACTCATGGCCACACGCGGGAAAGCTTCCTGCATCGCCGCCAGACATTCCCAGTGCACGCTGCAATCGAAACCGTCCAGCAGGCCGGCGCAGGCCAGGGCCCAACTGCCGGTGCACACTGCGCCGAGGCGACGGGACTGACGCGCCTGGCTTTGCAGCCATGACACGTGTTCGCGGGTAACAGTGCGTTGAATTCCAATACCGCCGCAGACAATCACTGTGTCCAGGGCGGGGGCTTTGTGCATGGAGGCATCGGGGGTGATTTGCAGACCGTCACTGGCCCAGACCTGACCGCCGTCGACGGTGAGGGTGGTCCAGCGATACAACTCGCGACCGGACAATTGGTTGGCCATGCGCAGAGGTTCGACTGCGGAAGCCAGAGAAATCAGCGTGAAATTGTCCAGCAGCAAAAAGCCGATGGATTGAGGCGCACGGTTCTGGGGTTGGGCCCCGGAGTTGGACGACGTCATCGCGGTATCTCCTCACACAAAGCGGGTGATGGCCTCAGGCGGAGGCTCTTGTTATCGCCATCGTTCTCGCGTGAGAGACGGGCTTTGTAATGACAGAGCAATTGCCATGCCTAAATTTGAATGTGCGTTCAATAACTCCTAAAAACGACGTCGGAATGTGTCTATATAAGACACGCAGTGAGTAGGGGTTATAAGTGCCATCAGGCAAGGCAAACGCGCTGTCCCGTTGCGTGTGAGCAAATCGGTAGCACTTGTGGGAACAGGGCTGCGAGCAGCCCGGAAAGAGTGTCACCGCAGGCACAGGTGACGGATGGTCAGGCCGGGGAAGGACCTGATTTTGAAGTCAGTTACTTATCTGTGAGCGACGCGCCAAAAGGTGGCGCGCCTGGGATTGCGTGTTCACTTAGCGCGCAGTTTTGACTGGTCTTGCGCTATCTATAGGAGCCTGCTTGCTGGTGATTGAGACGACGCGGTGAATCAGTCAGTCCGCGTTATCGTTCATCGCCAGCAAGCAGGCTCCTACAGGGATTTATGGTGTGATGAAAATATCAGTTACACCACAGAACCTGTGGGAGATTGCCAGCGATTGGGGTCACACGGTCTCAGCACTCCACAGCGCTAACCGCCAATCCCCCTCGCGATGTCTCTTTATATTTGTCATGCATGTCGGCACCGGTATCGCGCATGGTGCGGATCACCCGGTCCAGCGAGATAAAGTGCTGACCGTCACCGCGCAATGCCATCTGCGCCGCGTTGATCGCTTTCACCGCGGCAATCGCGTTGCGCTCTATGCACGGCACTTGCACCAGCCCGCCCACCGGGTCGCAGGTCAAACCGAGGTTATGTTCCAAACCAATTTCCGCCGCGTTGCACAGTTGCTCCGGTGTAGCGCCGAGGATTTCCGCCAGCCCCGCCGCTGCCATGGCGCAGGCCGAGCCCACTTCACCCTGGCACCCGACTTCGGCACCAGAAATCGAAGCGTTTTTCTTGCACAGAATCCCGACCGCTGCCGCGCCGAGGAAGTAGTCGACGACGTTGGCGTCGGTCACGTCTTCGCTGAACTTCATGAAGTAGTGCAACACCGCCGGAATGATCCCCGCCGCGCCATTGGTCGGTGCCGTGACCATGCGCCCGCCGGCCGCGTTTTCTTCGTTGACTGCCAGGGCGAACAGGTTGACCCATTCCATGGCGCTAAGCGTGGAGCCGATCACGTTGGGTTTATTCAGCTCCTGCAAACTGCGATGCAGCTTGGCCGCGCGCCGACGCACATTCAGGCCGCCAGGCAATATGCCCTCGTGCTTGAGGCCGTGCTCGACGCAATCCTGCATGGCGCGCCAGAGCGTCATCAGGCCGCTGCGAATTTCTTCCTCACTGCGCCAAACCTTCTCGTTGGCCAGCATCAATTCGGCCACGCGCAGGTTGTGCGTTTTGCACAGTTCCAGCAGCTCGGCGGCGCTGGAAAAATCGTACGGCAATACGGTGCGATCAAGGTCAACGACGCCGCTTGAAGCCTGGGCTTCGTCGACGACAAAACCGCCGCCGACCGAATAATAAGTGTCGCGATGCAACTCACCGTCATCGCCTTGGACAATCAGGGTCATGGCGTTGGGATGGAACGGCAGGTTTTCGTCGATCAGGCGCATATCGCGAGCCCAGATGAACGGCACTGACACGCGACCGTCGAGCAACAGGGTGTCGGTTTCGCGCAGGGTGGCGATGCGAATGCCGATTTGCGACGGATCGATCGCATCCGGCCACTCGCCCATCAGGCCCATGATCACCGCGTTGTCGCTGCCGTGGCCGATGCCGGTGGCGGACAACGAACCATAGAGCTGAACTTCGACGCGCCGCACTTGCTCAAGCAACCCCCGCTCACGCAAACCCTGCACGAACAGCGCTGCCGCCCGCATAGGCCCCACGGTGTGCGAACTGGAAGGGCCGATGCCGATTTTGAACAGGTCGAAAACACTGATAGCCATTACTGCCGAACTCCTGGATGAGCCTGATCCAGACGCAAAAGCGCCCGGTGGCGGAGCTGCTACGCTCAAGCTGCAATCCGCCGAGATGGCCGCATCATCAGGCTTTTGTCATGTCGTTCGACGTCTCACACCGACGCACTCATGCCCACTAACGCCGCGTGCGTTTTGCGCCATGTTTTCGCCGTTTTTTTGCGAATCAGAAGGGGAAATGGGGCTGAAAAAATCTGTAAACGACGTCACTGACACTGGATACGACCATCCCTGTACTGGTTACGACGCACCCTGTAGGCGTCAGATTTTCACTGGTACATGATCGTATCGACTCGATTGCAAGGCGCCGTGGTAGAGATGTCTCCAAAACGCCATCCAACCGCAACCTATAAGTGCGGTGGTCCAGTCGGAACACTGCCAAAAAAAACACCAAGGAGTCCATCCATGAAAGGTTCCCGTTCGTTGTTGTTGGCCGCCATGCTTAGTCTGCCGGTTCTGGCGCAAGCCGCCGAACCGGCCCAATGCAGCACCGTAAACTTCTCCGATGTCGGCTGGACCGACATCACCGCAACAACCGCGACCACCAGCGTCGTGCTCAACGCCCTCGGCTACAAGACCAAGACCACCATGATTTCCGTGCCCGTGACCTACAAGTCCCTGGCCGACGGCAAGAACATGGACGTGTTCCTCGGTAACTGGATGCCGACCATGGAAAACGACATCAAGGCCTACCGCGATGCGGGCACCGTGGAAACCGTGCGCACCAATCTCAAAGGCGCCAAGTACACCCTCGCCGTCCCACAGGCGCTGTACGACAAAGGGCTGCATGATTTCGCCGACATCGCCAAATTCAAGAAAGAACTCGACGGCAAGATTTATGGCATCGAACCCGGCAACGACGGCAACCGCCTGATCCAGAGTATGATCGACAAGAACGCCTTCGGCCTCAAAGACGCCGGTTTCAAAGTCGTCGAGTCCAGCGAGGCGGGCATGCTGTCGCAGGTCGACCGCGCGCAGAAACGCGACACCGCCGTGGTGTTCCTGGGCTGGGCCCCGCATCCGATGAACAAGCGCTTCAAGATTCAATACCTGACCGGCGGCGACGACTTCTTCGGCCCCGATTTTGGCGCCGCCACCGTGGCGACCAACACCCGTAAGGGCTACGCCTCGGAATGCAGCAACGTCGGTCAGTTGCTGAAGAACCTGGAGTTCACCGTCGACATGGAAAGTGAACTGATGGGCAACATCCTGGACGACAAAATGAAGCCTGACGCGGCCGCCAAGGCCTGGCTGAAAAAGAATCCCCAGGTGCTCGATACCTGGCTCGCTGGCGTGACCACCATTGACGGTAAACCTGGCTTGGACGCCGTGAAAGCCAAGCTTGCTCAGTAATCGCTTACGCCGGGCGGGCTCGCCCGCCCGGACTGTTTATTTCCTTGCATGCGGACGTTCACTACCATGCTGATTGATCAGAAAATACCTCTAGGCCAGTACATCGCAGGCTTCGTTGAATGGTTGACGCAACACGGCGCCAACACCTTCGACGCAATTGCCGTGTCACTGGAAACGATGATCCACGGCGTGACGTTTGCGCTGACCTGGTTCAACCCGCTGGTCTTGATCGGCCTAATCGCAATACTTGCCCACTTCATCCAGCGCAAATGGGGGCTGACCGCCTTCGTCGTTGCCTCCTTCCTGCTGATCCTCAATCTGGGGTACTGGCAGGAAACCATGGAAACCCTCGCCCAGGTGTTGTTCGCCACCCTGGTCTGCGTGGTCATCGGCGTACCGCTGGGTATCGTCGCCGCGCACAAACCGATGTTCTACACCATGATGCGTCCGGTGCTCGATCTGATGCAGACCGTGCCGACCTTCGTCTACCTCATTCCTACCCTGACCCTCTTCGGTCTGGGTGTGGTCCCCGGTCTGATCTCGACGGTGGTGTTCGCGATTGCCGCGCCCATCCGCCTGACCTACCTGGGCATCCGTGATGTCCCGCAAGAACTGATGGACGCCGGCAAGGCCTTTGGCTGCTCGCGACGCCAGCTGCTTTCGCGAATCGAACTGCCCCACGCCATGCCAAGCATCGCGGCCGGCATCACCCAGTGCATCATGCTGTCGTTGTCGATGGTGGTGATCGCGGCACTGGTGGGCGCCGACGGCCTGGGCAAACCCGTGGTCAACGCACTGAATACCGCTGATATCGCCCTGGGCTTCGAAGCAGGCCTGGCGATCGTACTGCTGGCGATCATGCTCGACCGTATCTGCAAACAACCCGACGCCAAAGTAGGGGGTGACGCATGAGCATAATTCGCTTCGAAGACGTCGACGTAATTTTCACCAAGGATCCGCGCGAAGCCCTGAAGCTTCTCGATCAAGGTCTGACTCGCAGCGAGATCCTGAAAAAGACCGGGCAGATCGTTGGCGTCGAAAAGGCCAGCCTTGATGTCGAAAAAGGTGAAATCTGCGTGCTGATGGGCCTGTCCGGCTCCGGCAAATCCAGCCTGCTGCGTTGCATCAACGGCCTCAACACTGTTAGCCGCGGCAAGCTGTACGTCGAGCACGAAGGCAAGCAGATCAACATTGCTTCCTGTACCCCGGCGGAACTGAAAATGATGCGCACCAAGCGCATCGCCATGGTGTTCCAGAAGTTCGCCCTGATGCCTTGGCTGACGGTGCGCGAGAACATCAGTTTCGGCCTGGAAATGCAGGGCCGTCCGGAGAAGGAACGCAAGAAACTGGTCGATGAAAAACTCGAACTGGTGGGCCTGACCCAATGGCGCAACAAGAAACCCGATGAACTCTCCGGTGGTATGCAGCAACGTGTGGGCCTGGCCCGTGCGCTGGCGATGGACGCCGACATTCTGCTGATGGACGAACCGTTCTCGGCACTCGACCCGCTGATCCGTCAGGGCCTGCAGGACGAACTGCTGGAACTGCAACGCAAGCTGAGCAAAACCATCGTTTTCGTGAGTCACGACCTCGATGAAGCACTGAAGCTCGGCAGCCGAATCGCGATCATGAAAGACGGCCGGATCATCCAGTACAGTAAACCTGAAGAAATCGTCCTCAACCCGGCGGACGACTACGTGCGGACCTTCGTCGCCCACACCAACCCGCTGAACGTATTGTGCGGTCGCAGCCTGATGCGCACCCTGGACAACTGCAAACGCATCAACGGCTCGGTGTGCCTGGATCCGGGCGGCGATTCGTGGCTGGACCTGGCGGAAGGCAACACCATCAAGGGTGCACGCCAGAACGGTTCTGCGCTGGACCTGCAAAACTGGGTACCGGGCCAGGCAGTTGAAGGTCTGGGCCGTCGGCCAACGTTGGTGGATTCGAACATCGGCATGCGCGATGCGTTGCAGATTCGCTATCAGACCGGCAACAAACTGGTGCTGCATGACAACAACCATGTGGTCGGGATTCTCGGCGACAGCGAGTTGTACCACGCGTTGCTCGGCAAGAACCTGGGCTAAGGCAACAAACACAAAAACGCCGCGAGAGGATCGCGGCGTTTTTGTTTTAAGAGCAAAGATCAAAAGATCGCAGCCTTCGGCAGCTCCTACAGGGGACCGCGATCAAATGTAGGAGCTGCCGAAGGCTGCGATCTTTTAAAGCTGACGCGATGCCACTGAAACACCGCGCCACTCACAACTTAGCTATACACCCGGCCAAGGAGCTGCCGATGGCTTTCAAACTGATCGAGCACGTCACGGGTGATCTGATCCTGGGTGAAACCCATCAAGTCGTAGTCCTGGCTGCCGTTGTGCAGGTACACCTCGGCGCGGTAGTAACGCTGACGCGCCTCATCGGATTGAGCCGATTCGGTCGGCGTCGCCAGATAACCGTCCAGGCTGACTTCGTAGACAAACGGGTTGCCCTCCTCCATCTCGACCCGCACGCCCATGCAACGCTTGGACTTGCCCAGCAACGTCTGCACTTCCAGGCCCTGCGCACGCATTTGCGTGGTCGCATCCTGCAAGGCCGGGCTCACGTGCTTGTCCATGAAACGCTGCACCACCGATTGGCTCGGTTGCAGGTCCAGTTGGGTCAAACGCTCGCTGAAACCACGACGTCCGCGCGCCGCCAGCTCGGCTTGTTCCTGTTCGATCTGCACGTCCTGGCGCATGGCCTTGTGCAAGCCAAACATGAAGCACACCAGCACCACCGAGAACGGCAGGCCGGCCAGCACCACCATGGTTTGCATGGCTTCGAAGTTACCGGCGAACAACAGACCGATAGTCACCAGGGTGATCACCACCGACCAGAAAATCCGCAGCCAGTGCGGCGCATCTTCATCGACATTGCCGCCCTTGCAGGAAAGGTTGGCCATCATCACCGCGCCGGAATCCGCCGGGGTCAGGAACAACACGAAACCTACGAAGATCGATACACCGATCACCACCTTCGACGCCGGGTAATGTTCCAGCAATTGGTAGATCGCCATGGACGGCTGTTCCAGCGCCGTTTTCCCAAGCTCCACCGCACCATGGTTCATCACCAGGTCCAGGGCCGAGTTACCGAAGATCGACAGCCACGCCAAAGTGAAACCCAGCGGAATCAGCAGCACGCCAGCCACCAGTTCACGCACCGTACGGCCACGGGAAATACGCGCGATGAACATGCCTACGAATGGCGCCCAGGAAATCCACCAGGCCCAGTAGAACAGGGTCCACAGGCCCAACCAGCGGTCAGACTTCTCACTGTCGCCTTCGTACACATAAAGGTCGAAAGTCTTCAGCACCACGCCGTTCAGGTAATCACCGACGTTTTGCACAAAGCCGTTGAGCAGGTGCAGGGTCGGGCCGAACAACAGCACGAAAATCAGCAGTCCGCTGAACAGCACGATGTTGAGGTTGGACAGACGACGAATGCCGTTTTCCACACCCGACACGGCAGCGATGGTCGCCACGGTGCTCATCACGATGATCACAATCAGCAGGTTGGTGTTGCTGTGTTCCATGCCGAACAGGTTTTCCAGCCCCGACGACACTTGCAGCGAACCAATCCCCAGGTTGGTCACCAGGCCCAGCAGGGTCACGAACATGCCAAAGCCGTCCACCGCATGTCCGGCCGCGCCCTTGACCCAACGCTCGCCCACCAGCGGATACAACGCCGAACGCAACGCCAGCGGCTGGTTATGACGGTAAGCAAAATAGGCAACGGCCAGACCGACCAGCGCGTAGATCGCCCAGCCATGCAGGCCCCAGTGCAGGAACGTCAGCTGAACCGCCTGACGCGCCGCGAGGTTGCTGGCGGCAACGCCTTCCGGCGGGTTGAAGTAATGGTCCAGCGGCTCGGAAGCACCAAAGTACAGCAGCGAAATGCCGATACCCGACGAGAACAGCATCCCCGCCCAGGCGCCGTAGCTGAAGTCCGGGGTGTCGTCCTTGCTGCCCAGTTTCAGTTTGCCGTAGGACGAAAATGCCAGGCCGACCACAAAGATCAGATAGGCGGCAATCACCACCATGTAGTACCAGCCGAAGCTGCGGGACAGCCAGGCTTGCGCCGTACCGAGCAGTCTGCCGGCCTCTTGCGGGGCGATGATCAGAATGGCGGTCAACAACAGAATCAACGCGGTAGAGGTGTAGAACACCCAACCGTTGACCGTCACCTTCTCGGGTGGGGTCTTTATTAGCGAGGCAGAACTCATGGCACAGATGCTCCGGGCAGTGCGAGAGAAGAACGCAAGACAAACGGGTTACCCGACTAATCGGTTAGTGGGCAGCCGACCAGTGGGTGATATAAAGACACCCCGAAAAAAGCCCGAAGCCCTGGGAGCGCCGTGGCGTACAGGTTTCGAGCCGTTTCGGATGTCGGTTTGTCGCCATTTACATGTAGGAAAAATCTGTAAGCAGCGACGATTTGTCGCAGATCTTATTCTTTGTTGATTGAACGTTCAATCAAAACAAAATAGAATGGCCCTCAAGCCGGTAGCCGTTTTACGTCTGCCGGAAGGCCTAAGGAGATGTGCAAGATGCCCAAGGTCGGTATGCAACCCATCCGTCGCCAGCAATTGATCGAAGCCACATTGCTGGCGGTTGATCAGGTCGGAATGGGGGACGCCAGCATTGCGCTGATCGCCCGTTTGGCCGGCGTCTCGAATGGCATCATCAGTCATTACTTTCAGGACAAGAACGGCCTGATCGCTGCCACGGCGCAGTACCTGATGAGTGTCCTCAGCGAGAACGTCACCGCGCGCCGTCAGGCGCTGAAGGACGACAGCCCGCGGGCGCATCTGCAGGTGATCATCGAAGGCAACTTCGACGCCAGCCAGGTCAATGGCCCGGCAATGAAAACCTGGCTGGCCTTCTGGGCCACCAGCATGCACCACCCGTCTTTGCACAGGTTGCAGCGGATCAACGATCACCGTCTGTATTCCAACCTGTGCTGCCAGTTCCGCCGCGTATTGCCGCTCGATGATGCGCGCAGTGCAGCCCGTGGCCTGGCAGCCCTCATTGACGGTTTGTGGTTGCGCGGTGCGCTGTCGGGAGATGCTTTCGACACCGAGCAGGCGCACCAGATCGCTTACGAATACATGGATTTCCAACTGGCCAAGCGGGTGAGTTAGAGCACACACAGAACGCTCAACCACCGCACAGCGCCAATCACTGATGCACTTGCGAGGACTTTATGGCCCGTTTCGAATTGCAAAAACTCTACATCGATGGCGGTTACTCTGACGCTGGCAGCGATGCCACCTTCGAAGCCATCAACCCGGCTAACGGTGAAGTCCTCGCAAAAGTACAACGTGCGACCAAGGAAGACGTTGAGCGCGCTGTGGTCAGCGCCGAAAAGGGCCAGAAAATCTGGGCCGCGATGACTGCCATGGAGCGTTCGCGCATCCTGCGTCGTGCCGTGGACATCCTGCGCGAGCGCAACGATGAACTGGCCGCCCTGGAAACCCTGGACACCGGCAAGTCGTACTCCGAAACCCGTTACGTCGACATCGTTACCGGCGCTGACGTGCTGGAATACTACGCAGGCCTGGTGCCAGCCATCGAAGGCGAGCAGATTCCGCTGCGTACCACGTCGTTCGTCTACACCCGTCGCGAGCCACTGGGCGTCGTCGCGGGTATCGGCGCGTGGAACTACCCGATCCAGATCGCCCTGTGGAAATCCGCTCCGGCCCTGGCGGCCGGTAACGCGATGATCTTCAAGCCAAGTGAAGTCACCTCGCTGACCACTCTGAAACTGGCCGAGATCTACACCGAAGCCGGCCTGCCAGCGGGCGTGTTCAACGTCCTGACCGGCAGCGGCCGTGAAGTCGGCACCTGGCTGACCGAGCACCCGCGCATCGAGAAAGTTTCGTTCACCGGCGGCACCGACACCGGCAAGAAAGTCATGGCCAGCGCTTCGAGCTCTTCGCTCAAGGACGTGACCATGGAACTGGGCGGCAAGTCGCCGCTGATCATCTGCGACGACGCCGACCTCGATCGCGCCGCCGACACCGCGATGATGGCCAACTTCTACAGCTCCGGCCAGGTCTGCACCAACGGCACTCGTGTGTTCGTACCGGCGCACTTGAAAGCCGCTTTCGAAGCGAAGATTGCCGAGCGCGTCGCACGCATCCGCATCGGCAACCCGGAAGACGAAAACACCAACTTCGGTCCGCTGGTGAGCTTCGCCCACATGGAAAGCGTGCTGGGCTACATCGCCAAGGGCAAGGAAGAAGGCGCCCGCCTGCTGTGCGGCGGCCAGCGCCTGACTGACGGCGAATTCGCCAAGGGCGCGTTTGTCGCGCCGACCGTGTTCACCGACTGCACCGACGACATGACCATCGTCCGTGAAGAAATCTTTGGCCCGGTGATGGCGATCCTGTCGTACGAAACCGAAGAAGAAGTGATCCGCCGCGCCAACGACACCGACTTCGGCCTGGCCGCCGGTATCGTCACCAAGGACCTGAACCGCGCCCACCGCGTGATTCATCAGCTGGAAGCCGGTATCTGCTGGATCAACGCCTGGGGCGAATCCGACGCGAAAATGCCGGTCGGTGGCTACAAGCAGTCGGGTGTCGGCCGTGAGAACGGCATCAGCTCGCTGAACAACTTCACCCGCATCAAATCGGTACAGGTCGAGCTGGGCGATTACGTCTCGGTGTTCTAAGACCCGAGACTTGTATTGCTTGCCAGGCCTTCATCGCTGGCAAGCCAGCTCCCACAGGTTTGGTGTCGCCCACTAAATCTGTGGCAGCCCCCAATCCTTGTGGGAGCTGGCTTGCCAGCGATTCGAGTGCGCAGCACTCGCCCAGGCCCGACCTGAACACTTTCAAAGAGGGTGCATTCAATGTCCCAAGAATTCGATTACATCATCATCGGTGCCGGCTCTGCCGGTAACACCCTGGCGACCCGTCTGACTGAAGACGCCGGCGTCACTGTCCTGCTGCTCGAAGCCGGTGGCCCTGACTACCGTTTCGACTTCCGCACACAAATGCCGGCGGCGCTGGCGTTCCCACTGCAAGGTCGTCGCTACAACTGGGCCTACGAAACCGACGCCGAGCCGCACATGGACGGTCGCCGGATGGAATGCGGTCGCGGCAAGGGCCTCGGCGGTTCTTCGCTGATTAACGGTATGTGCTACATCCGTGGTAACGCCATGGACTACGACGGTTGGGCGAAACTGCCAGGCCTGGAAGACTGGTCCTACCTGGACTGCTTGCCGTATTTCCGCAAAGCGGAAACCCGCGACATCGGTCCGAACGACTACCACGGTGGCGACGGCCCGGTCAGCGTGACCACGCCAAAAGCCGGTAACAACCCACTGTTCCACGCCATGGTTGAAGCGGGCGTGCAGGCGGGTTATCCGCGCACCGAAGACTTGAACGGTTACCAGCAAGAAGGCTTCGGTCCGATGGACCGCACCGTGACGCCGAACGGCCGTCGTGCTTCCACGGCTCGCGGTTACCTCGACGTGGCCAAAAAGCGTTCGACCCTGACCATCGTCACCCACGCCCTGACCGACAAGATCCTGTTCGACGGCAAGCGTGCGGTCGGCGTGCGTTACCTGGTCGGCGACGCTGAAGAGCGCGTTGAAGCCAAAGCGCGCAAGGAAGTGCTGCTGTGCTCCGGCGCCATCGCGTCGCCGCAGATCCTGCAACGCTCCGGCGTCGGCCCCGCCGAACTGCTGAACAAGCTCGATATTCCAGTGGTCCACGACCTGCCGGGCGTCGGTGAAAACCTGCAGGACCACCTTGAGCTGTACCTGCAATACGCTTGCACCCAACCGGTTTCCCTGTACCCGTCGCTGCTCTGGTACAACCAGCCGGCCATCGGTGCCGAGTGGCTGTTCAACGGCACCGGCATCGGCGCCAGCAACCAGTTCGAGGCCGGCGGTTTCATCCGTACTCGCGAAGAGTTCGAATGGCCGAACATCCAGTACCACTTCCTGCCGGTGGCGATTAACTACAACGGCAGCAACGGTGTGAAAGAGCACGGTTTCCAGGCGCACATGGGCTCCATGCGCTCGCCAAGCCGCGGGCGCATCCAGGCCAAGTCGAAAGACCCGCGCCAGCACCCGAGCATCCTGTTCAACTACATGGCCACCGAGCAGGACTGGCAGGAATTCCGCGACGGCATCCGCCTGACCCGTGAAATCATGCAGCAGCCGGCACTGGACGCTTTCCGTGGTCGCGAAATCAGCCCGGGCATCGACGTGCAAACCGATGAGCAGCTGGACAAGTTCATCCGCGAACACGCCGAAACCGCGTTCCACCCGTCCTGCTCGTGCAAGATGGGCACCGACGAGATGGCCGTGGTCGATGGCGAAGGTCGCGTGCATGGCATGCAAGGCCTGCGCGTGGTCGACGCCTCGATCATGCCGATCATCACCACCGGCAACCTGAATGCACCAACGATCATGATCGCCGAGAAAATCGCCGACAAGATCCGTGGCCGCCAGCCGTTGCCGCGCAGCACTGCTACGTACTATGTGGCGGGTGAAGCGCCGGTTAAGGGCAAGCCAATGCGGGAAGTGAGCCAGATCGCTCCGTAACGGCTCTCGCAATTGATTCAAAAAAAACCGTCAACCTTTCCGGGTTGACGGTTTTTTTTGGCTAATTCAAGCTGCTTACAACAAACAACAACACTCGCACCAAGCAACTAAAAACATCTATTACTCGAAACAAAATTCGTTACACATACACTCACACTAACTTAGAAACCTCCATTAATATTCGCGTCCAGTTCAAACAGGACTCGAGCAACTTAAATGGAGAAAAAAATATGCTCAACACGGAGTTTGCAAAAAAACCAAGTTACTTCAGAGACAAAATATCCGAAGAACAAGCGATCACCTTGGACTTCAGCTATATGGTGGGCGTTGTTGAGTCCTGGTGGAAAAAAACAACCAATACGACACGCACATCTTAAAAACACAGCTAGTTAACCTTTTTCTAACTTATCTGCGCACGGAAGATACCGTCTACTTCGACAAAGTGGGGCTGGCTAACGGATGCGCGGCCGTCCGTATTAAAAATGTATTCAACCTGGACTCGCCAAAACTTGCTTTAACCGTGCACGAGGCTCTGTCTGACCTGTTTTACCTCACTGACATCAAATACGAATACGAAGAACACAAAGCACTGTATCTCAAACCCTCCGCGGAAATACATCGGGAGTGGGGCAATGGTCATGGCGATATCACACCGCATTCTGATGACTTATATGAAGAGCTGAATGTTGATTTTCTGGCCCTGACTGTTTGCAGGGACGTCACGAAAACTCCCACCGCCTATTATTTCCCAGCTGATCTATTGCGTGATTTAAACGACGACGATATACGCGAGTTATTGACGATGCAGGCAACGTTCATTTCCGGTAAAAACGTCAGCGGCTTAAAAAAACGAGTCCGTCGCGTAGTTGAATATTCCGAAATCTACGGTTTTCTTTTTTCGCTGGATTTCCGAATTGATACAGAGAACGGTGAGCGGATGCGCGCTGAAAATGGTGGCCAGCACGTCCTGGACAAAATCCGCGCTGGCCTGCCAAACGCCAAACACAACGTTTCGACAGCTGAAACCGGTACGTTCCTTATCGTAGCCAACCACAAGATACTGCATGCACGCCCGATGCTGAATATCGATACCAACGAAGCTCGGGAACAAGCGCAACACTCGACATTCAATACAACGCCTCGATTGTTGTTTCGAAGCAAGGGCCCTAGAAAGCAATATTTCCCGCTGGATGAAACATTCTCAACCCGAGAGGCCCATTGATGACGGCTACAGATACATCCACTCGTCCCGTGGCCGTTGACGTCTTTATTGAAGGTGCACGGGATGCAATCACCTTTGGTGTCGCGTTTATTTTTTTGTACCTATCGATAGGTATTTTAAGTGCAACGCAATCACTAACACTCAGCCAGACACTTGCAACGACACTTTTAATATTCTCCACCCCCCTGCAGTTTTTACTAATTCAAAGCTATAACGATGGATGGATATTGCTTCCTGTCATCATGGCACTCAATGCTCGCTTTGTATTACTTTCCGCGACCCTTGCCCCCTATATAAGAAGCACTTCCACCACAAAAACCATGGCCGCCTTGATTCTGATCACGCCTTCGATATTCACAGGGTGTGTTACTCGATTCAAGCAAAAATCCGATCACGCCTTCGCCTACATGATCGGCCTTGGCCTTCCCATTTTCGGTGTCTCAATCATCTGCACCTACATCGGCTTTATCACCGGTGCCAAACTCACCTCACCCGTCATCTATGCGGCGATGACTCTTCTATTGCCGCTGCAGTTTACCGCTTTGGCGGGCAAGCACTGGCCTCATTACCCGGAAGTATCGAGTTACTGGCTTGGCTTCATCGGTGCGCCACTACTGGTTTATCTGTTCAAGGACTACAGCATGCTCTGCACGCCTTTTATCATCGGCGGACTGATCGTCCTGATTGAAAACACTTACAAAAAAGAGGCGGCGTAGCTTCATGACAATTTGGCTCCTTATTGCATTCTCCGCCGCAACCGCCTTCGCCTTTCGCGCCCTTCCCTTCGCCTTCAAGAACAGCACCGCACTCACGCAAACCCAAGGTTCTTTTTATCGGTTTATCAGCTACAGCGCACAAGCAATGTTGGGAGTCATCATTTATGACACAGCGTTCAACAAAAGGGATGCTCTGACCCTGATGCAGCAATTTGATACGCTGGATGCCCTGAAACTATTCTTGCTCGTCGGAACCTTCATCGCGGTCGCCAAAACAAGAAAAATCCTGCCTTCTTTTTTCGCCAGCCTAATCATTTATGTTGCTGCTTTCTTTTATCTGAACGGCTGAACGTGGCTCCCTGTACTGACGGCGGGATTGTTCGCGAGCAAGCTGCAATGGCTGCTCGCGAACTCAATCATCAGCCAACTCGTCATGCGCGCTCTCTATTTCGGAATCTTTTCCTCCATTGCTCCACCCTTGATCCTCCCCCCGCACAGGCCTAATCTAGCGCCACGCAATCGTTTCACCCCTCCCCTCGCAACACCGCTTCGCCGTCACTCCATACCAAGGAGGTTCCCGAATGTTCGATTTCCACCCCCAGCTCAAGCAGCGTTTTGCTGCCTTGCGCACGGGCGCTGAATTCTTTTCCCTGCGTTATGTGCGCGAGTCCGGGCAGTACCTGTCGGTGCGCAAGAACGTCGCCGAACCGCCAAGCCTGAGCCGTGACGAAGGCGCGATGCTGACCGCGCGCGTCAACGGCGTCGAAGCCTATGCCGCGACCAACGACCTGTCGCAACAAGGCCTGCAGGCCGCGCTCGAACGGGCCGAACAGCAAGCACGCAAGCTCAAGCCCCACGCCTTGCTCGACCTGCGCGAGCAGGCCGTGTCGAGTGATCGCGCCGACTATTTCTCGCCGAACCTCGACCAGCCCTTCCCGTCCCTGAGTGATTGCTACCAGTTGCTCAGCACCGAATCCGCCGCCGTGCCCAAGGACGAGCGGCTGGTGAACTGGCAGGTGAGCATCGGTATCACTCATGTCGAGCAGATCTACCTCAACAGTGCCGGCGCCGAACTGCGTCAGGCCCAGCGCTTCGTCTTCCCCGGACTGGAGGTCACCGCCTACGACGGCAACGACAGCCAGACCCGAACGTTCGGCCGGGAAAACTTCGGCCAACAGGGTGGCTTTGATGTCATCAGCCGCTGCGGGCTGATTGGCGCAGGGGTAAAAATCGCCGATCAGGCGCTGCAATTGCTGCTGGCGCCGAACACTCCGCAAGGTCCTCGCGACCTGCTGCTGACGCCTGACCAGATGATCTTGCAGATCCACGAATCCATCGGCCATCCGCTGGAGCTGGACCGCATCCTCGGCGACGAGCGCAATTACGCCGGCACCAGTTTCGTCAAAGCCGAAGACTTCGGTCACCTGCAATACGGCTCGAAACTGCTCAACGTGACCTTCGACCCGGACATCCCCGAGCAGCTCGCCAGCTACGGCCATGACGACGACGGCACGGCCGCCAGCAAACAATTCCTGATCCGCGAAGGCCTGTTGCTGCGCCCATTGGGCGGTGCGCTGTCGCAATTTCGCGCAGGGCTCGATGGCGTCGCCAACAGCCGCGCCTGCAGCTGGAACCGCCCGCCCATCGACCGCATGGCCAACCTGAATATCGAGCCCGGCGACCAATCGCTGGAGCAATTGATCGGCAACATCGAGCACGGCATCTTGATGAGCACCAACCGTTCATGGTCCATCGACGATGCGCGCAACAAGTTCCAGTTCGGCTGCGAATGGGGCCAGTTGATCGAGAACGGCGAACTCAAAGGCGTGGTGAAGAATCCGAATTACCGGGCGATTTCCGCGCAGTTCTGGAAGAACCTCAGCGCCGTCGGCGATGCCGGTACCTTCAAGGTCCTCGGCACACCGAACTGTGGCAAGGGTGAACCGAATCAGGTGATCCGCGTCGGCCATGCTTCGCCGGCCTGCGTGTTCAGCAACGTGGATGTATTTGGGGGAGACGCCTGATGAGTACAGCAAAAACTCAGGCCGAGTCATTTAAGGCGTTGGTCGACGGGTTGCGCGAAGCCCTGCGCGAGCCGGAACAATTCACCCTAAGCTACGCCGCCGAGTCGTCGGCCTTCGTGCGTTTCAACCATGCCAAGGTGCGTCAGGCCGGGCAAGTGCAGCAGGCGAGCATCGGTTTGAAACTGATCAATGCGGGTCGCCACGCCGACCTCGACATCACCCTCGCAGGCGACCCGCTAGTTGACCTTCAGCGCCTGGCCGAAGGCCTGCAACAGCTGCGCGAAACCTTGCCGCTGCTGCCGCAAGACCCGTACCTGCTGCTCAACTACAACGGCTGGAAAAACCAGAACGTGCAGGAGCATCCGCTGCCGGACACTGAACAAGTGGTCGGCGAAATCACCAGGGCTGCTGAAGGTCTCGATCTGGTCGGGTTCTATGCCGCCGGTCCTATCAGCCGTGGTTTCGCCAGTTCTTCCGGTGCATTCGGCTGGCATCAGGCCAACAGCTTCAACTTCGATTTCAGCCTGTTCCATGAAAACGGCCAGGCAGTGAAAGCCAGTTACGCCGGGCACGACTGGAGCAGCGAAGGCTTTGCCAAACGCTTCCAGCAGGCCCGCGAGCAACTTGAGTTTCTGGGTCGACCGCTGCGCACTTTGGCGCCGGGTCAGTACCGCGCCTACCTCGCTCCGGCGGCGATGGAAGAAATCATGGGCATGCTGTGCTGGGGCGGTTTTTCCGCGCAGTCGATTGCCAGCAAAAGCAGTCCGTTGCAGAAGCTCTACGGTGGCGATCAGGCATTCAGCCCGCTGGTTTCGCTGGATGAAAAAGTCAGTGGCTCGCTGAGCCCGGCGTTTTCCGACGAAGGCTATCCGCGCAGTGATCTTGGGCTGATTGTCGAGGGCAAGGCCGGCGCGCAACTGGTCGGCTCACGCAGCGCCGCCGAATACGGTTTGACCGCCAACGGTGCCAGCGGCGGTGAGTCGCCAACAGCATTGAACATGCGGGCCGGGGATTTGCCAGAGGCAGACATTCTCAAACAGCTCGGCAGCGGTTTGTACATCAGCAACCTGTGGTACCTGAACTTCTCGGATCAACCGGCAGCACGTTTGACCGGCATGACGCGGTTTGCGACGTTCTGGGTCGAGAACGGCGAGATTCAGGCGCCGGTCAGCACCATGCGTTTCGATGACAGCGCGTTCAGCTTGCTGGGTTCGCAACTGGAAGCGTTGACCCAGGAGCGCGAGATGCTGTTGTCGGCGAGCACCTATAGCCAACGGGCGACGGCTTCTGCTTTGTTGCCGGGGGCGCTGGTCAGCAAACTAACCTTGACCCTGTAAACACAAGACCCTGTGGCGAGGGAGCTTGCTCCCGCTGGGCTGCGAAGTAGCCCAAAACCGGCAACAGCGGAATATCAGACAGACCGCATTCGCTGGATTCACGACTGCTGCGCAGCCGAGCGGGAGCAAGCTCCCTCGCCACAGGGACCGAGCAATTTATGACTCAGAGGTCACATGCCCAACCGCCCGCCTCTCGATCCTGTCACCGCCCGCTGGGTGCCGTGGGTCGTCGCCATTGCCTTCTTCATGCAGTCCCTCGACGGGACCATCCTCAACACCGCCCTGCCGGCCATGGCCCGCGACCTGGCGGAAGACCCATTGCGCATGCAGGGCGTGATCATCGCCTACATGCTCACGGTCGCGTTGTTGATCCCGGCTTCAGGCTGGATCGCTGACCGTTTCGGCACCAAGAAAATCTTCTTCGGCGCGATCCTGCTGTTCAGCCTCGGCTCATTGCTCTGTGCGCTCTCGGAAAGCTTGAGCATGCTGATCGGCGCCCGGGTGATCCAGGGCTTGGGCGGCGCTCTGATGCTGCCAGTCGGGCGACTCGTAGTGCTGCGCGCCTACCCGCGCTCGGAACTGGTGCGAATCATGGGCTTCATCACCATTCCCGGCCTCCTCGGCCCGTTGATCGGCCCGACCATGGGCGGCTGGATGGTCGAGTATCTGACCTGGCACTGGATCTTCCTGATCAACTTGCCGGTCGGTGCGATCGGCTGCTACGCCGTGTGGAAATTCATCCCCGATCTGCGCGGCACCGAGCGCACCCGATTCGATAGCCTGGGTTTCGTGCTGTTCGGCGCGGCGATGATCCTGATTACCGTCGCCATGGAGGGCCTCGGCGAATTGCACCTGCCGCACCTGCGGGTGATGTTGTTGCTGTTCGGCGGCATGGCGTGTCTGGCGGCCTATTGGTTGCGCGCCGGGCATATCGAAAATCCACTGTTCGCGCCGTCGTTGTTCAAGACGAGGACTTTTGCCGTCGGCATCCTCGGCAACCTGTTCGCCCGTTTGGGCAGCGGCGCCCTGCCGTTCCTCGTGCCGTTGCTGCTGCAAGTGGCGCTGGGTTATTCGCCGTCCCAGGCCGGGATGAGCATGCTGCCGCTGGCCGCTGCGGCGATGATCGCCAAGTGGGTGGCGCGGCCGCTGATCGAGCGCCTGGGCTACCGCATCGTGCTGACAGGCAACACCCTGGCGCTGGGGATCATGCTGGCGAGCATGGGCCTGGTCAGCGAGCAGACGCCGTACTGGCTGCTGTTGTGCCTGCTGGCGATTCTTGGCGCGATCAACTCCTTGCAGTTCACCGCGATGAACACCGTGACCCTGATCGACCTTGACGACGCCAGCGCCAGCAGCGGTAACAGTTTGCTGTCGGTGGTAGCGCAATTGTCTTTGAGTCTGGGGGTGGCCTGCGCCGGTGCGTTGCTCGGCGGATTCACCGCAGAGATCGGCAATGATGGCGTGGACACGGTTTTGGGCGCCTTCCAGCTGACATTTGTGACCGTGGGAATCATGGCGATGCTGGCTGCAACGATCTTCTCGCAGCTCTCAAAGAATGACGGACGGCGTGTTAAACGTCCGGAAGAGCACATAGAGCCTTAGGGCGAATGGCCATCGGACTGGTACACTGCGCGACATTTTGTTTTGCAGGCCAGTCCCGTGACCACCATCGCCACCGCTTTTAATACTTTGCCGCTGTCCGCCGCCATGCTGGCTAACCTCGACTCCCTCGGTTATGCCCAGATGACGCCGATCCAGGCGCAAAGCTTGCCGGTGATCCTCAAGGGGATGGACCTGATCGCCCAGGCCAAGACCGGCAGCGGCAAGACTGCTGCGTTCGGTATCGGCCTGCTGAACCCGATCAATCCGCGTTACTTCGGCTGCCAGGCGCTGATCCTGTGCCCGACCCGCGAGCTGGCTGACCAGGTTGCCAAGGAAATCCGTCGCCTGGCCCGTGCCGAAGACAACATCAAGGTCCTGACCCTGTGCGGCGGCGTGTCCCTCGGTCCGCAGATCGCCTCGCTGGAGCACGGCGCGCACATCATCGTCGGCACCCCGGGGCGCATCCAGCAGCACCTGCGCAAGGGCTCGCTGGTGCTTCACGGCCTCAACACCCTGATCCTCGACGAAGCCGACCGCATGCTCGACATGGGTTTCTACGACTCCATCGAAGAAATCATCATGCAGTCGCCAGAACGTCGCCAGACCCTGCTGTTCTCCGCTACCTACCCGGTGGGCATCAAGCAACTGGCCTCGAAATTCATGCGCAACCCGCAGCAAGTGAAAGCCGAAGCGTTCCACGACGACACGCAGATCGAGCAGCGTTTCTACGAGATTTCCCCGGAAGAGCGCATGAGTGCCGTGACCAAGGTCCTCGGCCACTTCCGCCCGGCATCCTGCGTGGCCTTCTGCTACACCAAGCAGCAGGTCCAGGAAACCGTCGACCACCTGACCGCCAAAGGCATCTCCGCCGTCGGCCTGCATGGCGATCTGGAACAGCGTGATCGCGATCAGGTGCTGGCGATGTTCGCCAACCGCAGTACTTCGGTCCTGGTTGCCACCGACGTCGCCGCACGCGGTCTGGACATCGATTCCCTGGACATGGTGATCAACGTCGAACTGGCCCGTGATTCGGAAATCCACATTCACCGCGTCGGCCGTACCGGTCGTGCCGGTGAAAAAGGCATCGCGATCAGCCTGGTCGCACCGCCCGAAGCCCAGCGTGCACAGGCCATCGAACAGTTGCAGAAATCGCCGCTGACCTGGGATCAGGTCGACAACCTGACCAACCAGGGCGGTGGCCCGCTGCTGCCGCAGATGAGCACGCTGTGCATCGGCGCTGGCCGTAAAGACAAGGTTCGCCCGGGTGACATCCTTGGCGCACTGACTGGCGACGCGGGTATTCCTGGTGCTCAGGTCGGCAAGATCGCGATTTTCGACTTCCAGGCCTTCGTAGCCGTGGAACGCGGGATCGCCAAGCAGGCCTTGCAGCGCCTGAACGACGGCAAGATCAAAGGCCGTTCGCTGCGCGTGCGCATCCTCTGATCGACTGTAGGAGCCGGCTTGCTGGCGATGAACGATGACGCGGTCGACCAGATGGTCCGCAGCGTCTGCATCGCCAGCAAGCCGGCTCCTACAGGTTTTGCGTTGGTTTGAAAATTTTTGAGGACACCGTTTTGCGCTCTACCGAAGTCGTGATCATTGGCGCTGGCGCCGCTGGGTTGATGTGTGCGCTGACCGCCGCTGGGCGCGGGCGCAAAGTATTGTTGCTCGACCACGCGAATAAGGCCGGCAAGAAAATCCTGATGTCGGGCGGTGGCCGCTGCAATTTCACCAACATGTACACCGAACCGAGCAATTTCCTTTCGCAGAACGCGCATTTCTGCAAATCGGCCCTGGCCCGCTACACCCAGTGGGATTTCATCGGCATGGTCGCCAAGCACGGCGTGCCGTATCACGAGAAAAAACTCGGCCAGTTGTTCTGCGATAACAAATCCAGCGACATCCTCGAAATGCTGCTGAACGAGTGCGATCAGGTCGGCGTCAGCCTGCATCTGGATACCTCGATCCAGACCATCGAGAAGCTCGAAACAGGCTATTTGCTGGAGACCACGCTGGGGCAGATCACTTGCGAGTCCCTGGTGATCGCCACGGGTGGCCTGTCGATTCCGACTCTGGGCGCGACCGGCTTCGGCTATCAAGTGGCCAAGCAATTCGGCCACGACCTGTTGCCGACCCGTGCCGGACTGGTGCCGTTCACCATCACCGATCAGCTCAAGGAACTGTGCACCGAGTTGTCGGGGACGTCGGTGGATTGCCTGGTCAGCTGCAATGACCAGAGCTTTCGCGAGAACATCCTGTTCACCCACCGCGGCCTGAGTGGCCCGGCGATTTTGCAGATTTCTTCGTTTTGGGAATCCGGCGACACGGTGGAAATCAACCTGATGCCGGACCATGACGTGTCAGATTGGCTGCAACAGCAACAAGCCGAACGTCCCAACAGCGAACTGAAAACCCTGTTCGGTGAAATTTTCACCAAGAAGATGGCCAACTTGCTGGCAGACAACTGGTTCGTCTCCAAACCGATGAAGCAGTACACCCACGCGGAAATCGCCGCCATCGCCGAGAAACTGGCGAGCTGGAAAATCGTACCGGCCGGCACCGAAGGCTATCGCACCGCCGAAGTGACTTTGGGTGGCGTGGACACCAACGAAGTGTCGTCCAAGACTATGGAATCGCTGAAAAGCCCTGGGTTGTATTTCATTGGTGAAGTGCTGGACGTCACCGGGCACCTGGGCGGTTTCAACTTCCAGTGGGCGTGGGCTTCCGGCTACGCCGCCGCGCAGTACGCTTGATAAACGAGCTTTGGTGTCGAGGGAGCTTGCTCCCGCTGGGCTGCGGAGCAGGCCCAAAACCTGTCTCCCGGTTTGCCTGACACACCCAGTGCACAGGATTTACGACGGCTACGCCGCCGAGCGGGAGCAAGCTCCCTCGCCACAGGGTTCATTTCAAATGCGACATCTCCATCAGGAAGGAACAGATTTTGCTGTCAGATGTGATCGCCGCCATTGCGTCGGCGTCATTACTGGCTCAATTTAGCGTCATCGCCTCGGAAGGCCCTCGCACTTCATGTCATCGACCTCGTTTCGTCAGTCTTTGCGTCGCCTTTGGGCGCTGGATAAATTCAGCTACAGCGTGCGGGTGTTCATCGCCCTGACCGGCACCATGGCGTTGTGTTGGTATCAGGATGAAATGGGACTGCTGATCCCGTTATTCCTGGGGATCATTGCCAGCGCCCTGGCCGAGACCGACGACAGTTGGCAAGGCCGCCTCAACGCGCTGGCGGTGACGCTGGTGTGCTTCGCAGTCGCCGCGCTGTCGGTCGAACTGCTCTTTCCCTACCCCTACCTTTTCATCATCGCCTTCGCCCTCGCCGCCTTCTGCCTGACCATGCTCGGTGCCCTCGGCGAGCGCTACGGCGCAATTGCTTCGGCGACGTTGATCCTGTCGGTCTACACCATGATCGGCGTGGACCAGCGCGGCGGCGCAGTCACGGATTTCTGGCATGAACCGCTGCTGCTGGTGGCCGGTGCGGCCTGGTACGGCGTGCTGTCGGTGTTGTGGCAGGCGCTGTTTTCCAACCAGCCCGTACAGCAGAGCCTGGCGCGGTTGTTCCGCGAACTGGGGTTTTACCTGAAGCTGAAATCGTCGCTGTTCGAGCCGATCCGGCAGATGGATGTGGAGGCGCGGCGACTGGAACTGGCACAACAGAACGGTCGCGTGGTCGCAGCCCTCAACGCGGCCAAGGAAATCATTCTGCACCGGGTCGGCAACGGTCGGCCCGGCTCGAAGGTCAGTCGCTACCTGAAACTGTACTTCCTCGCGCAGGACATCCACGAACGCGCCAGTTCCTCGCACTATCCCTACAACGCTCTGGCTGAAGCATTTTTCCACAGCGACGTGCTGTTCCGCTGCCAACGCCTGCTGCGCCAACAAGGCAAGGCCTGCCGGGCGCTGGCCGAGTCGATCCAGATGCGCCAGCCATTCATCTATGACGCCAGTTTCGCCGAAGCCTTGAGCGACCTGCACGCGTCACTCGAACACCTGCGCATCCAGAGCAACCCGGCCTGGCGCGGCTTGTTGCGCTCGCTGCGCGCACTGGCGGCCAACCTCGGCACCCTCGACCGCTTGCTCAGCGATGCCAGCAACCCTGACGCCCTGGCCGATGCCACCGACAGCAGCCTGCTCGATCGCTCGCCGCGCAGTCTCAAGGACGTCTGGATACGTCTGCGCACGCAGCTGACTCCGACTTCGCTGCTGTTCCGCCACGCCCTGCGTTTGCCCCTGGCCTTGAGCATCGGCTACGCGATGGTGCATTTGATTCACCCGTCCCAGGGTTACTGGATCATCCTCACGACGCTGTTTGTCTGCCAACCGAACTACGGCGCTACCCGACGCAAACTCGGCCAGCGGATCATCGGCACCGCCATCGGCCTGACCCTGGCCTGGGCGCTGTTCGACCTGTTCCCGAACCCGCTGATCCAGTCGTGCTTCGCCATCGCTGCCGGGGTGGTGTTCTTTACCAACCGCACCACCCGCTACACCCTGGCGACAGCGGCAATCACCCTGATGGTGCTGTTCTGCTTCAATCAGGTCGGCGACGGTTACGGACTGTTTTTGCCACGGCTGTTCGATACCCTGCTCGGCAGCCTGATCGCCGGCCTCGCGGTATTCCTGTTCCTGCCCGACTGGCAGGGTCGGCGCCTGAACAAAGTGCTGGCCAACACCCTGAGCTGCAACAGCATCTATCTACGCCAGATCATGCAGCAATACGCGGCCGGTAAAAGCGACGACCTGGCCTATCGCCTGGCCCGGCGCAACGCGCACAACGCCGATGCGGCGCTGTCGACCACCCTGGCCAACATGCTGATGGAGCCGGGGCATTTCCGTAAGGAAGCGGACGTCGGGTTCCGTTTCCTGGTGCTGTCGCACACGTTGCTCAGTTATTTATCGGGCCTCGGCGCTCACCGGGAAACCCTGCTACCGGCGGATGTGCGCGAGCATTTGATCGAAGGCGCCGGCGTGAAGCTGGCCAGCAGCATCGACGAAATCGCCCAAGGCCTGGCGAGTAAAACCCCGGTTGCGATCCAAAGCGATGAGGAAGAAGCGCTGGCCAACGAACTGGAGCAAATGCCGGATGAAATCGATGAGGGTCAGCGACTGGTGCAGACGCAATTGGCGTTGATCTGCCGGCAACTTGGGCCGCTGCGCACGTTGGCGGCGCATTTGATCAAGGATACGAGTGAGGATTGAGATTTTCAGTGATTGCACTGGCCTCATCGCTGGCTTGCCAGCGATGAGGCCATTAGCCCCACCACAACACCTACATCCCATGCTGCTTCATCAACCGCGCATAACTCCCATCCGCCTTCATCCTGGCAATTTCCCGGTCGAACCCGGCGACGATCTGCTCATGCTTCGGGTTCTTCAGGCTGACCAGAATGTGCAGGCTGTTTTCGCTCAACGGCTTGGGCAAAAATTCCACGGCATTGCGCACCTTGGATGATTCACGGGCCAGGTAATAGCGAGCAACGTACTCATCTTCCAGCGTCAGCTTGACCCGATCGGCAGCGACCATGCGCACGGCCATGGCAAAACTGTGCACCGGGATTTTCTGCAAGGATTCATCTTCATCGAACGCAGCCGAATAGGCATACCCGCGCACCACAGCAATCGGATAGGTGTGCAGTTGTTGCAGATTGTTGAATTCGATCGGTGCGTCTTTGCGCTTGAGAAAGCGCACGCGATTGAGCAGATACTCGCCGGAAAACTGGCCGAGTTTTGTGCGCTCGTCGTTGTACCAGGCATTGACCAGCACGTCATAACGGCCCTCGCCTACTCCCAGCAACGCCCGCGCCCAGGGCACCTGTTCGAAATCACTGGCATAGCCGGCTCGCGCCAGTGCGGTGCTGACAATATCGGTGGCCAATCCACCGTTGAGCAGCGTGGCGTCGGTAAATGGCGGCCAGGCATCCGCCACCAGTCGCAGTTTTTCTGCCGCCGCGTTTTGAATCAGCAACAGCAATCCAATCAAAGCAAAGGCTCGATGCAATCGCGGCATGCTAGAAAATCCTTAGCGGGCGGGCTGCCCGACGTGTTTTCAGCCAAAACTCCAAGACCCCGTACCGGCACAACAAGGCACTAAACATTAGTTCATTGAAGCCACTGCACATCGCTCGATCCCAGATTACACAAAGAAGACAGCGCCGCGCGAAATGAATGATGGCATTTTGGTCTTTGTCACAGATTCCTTCGCCATAAAGACATCTAGCGCCCAGGCGCTTAGTATCGAGGGACGTTTTCAGGGAATCAGAACATGACAATCGATTGGGTCTGCAAACACCATAGTGACCTGGGCAAAGAACAGCTGTACGCCATTCTGCAACTGCGGGCCGAGGTGTTCGTCGTCGAGCAAAAATGCATCTATCAGGACATTGATGGCCAGGATCTGGAAGGTGACACCTGCCATCTGATGGCGTGGGACGGGGATCGTCTGGTGGCGTACCTGCGCCTGCTCGACCCGGAGTTACAGGGCGGTGACGTGGTGATCGGCCGGGTGATCATTGCACCTCAGGCCCGGCGTACAGGGCTTGGCCATGCGTTGATGGACCAAGCGCTGAAGCAGACTGAGAAGCGCTGGCCAGACATGCCGATCTATCTTTCGGCACAGGCGCATTTGCAGGGGTATTACGGGCGGTACGGGTTTGTGGTGGCGGGTGAGGAATATATCGAGGATGGCATTCCACACATTGGGATGCGTCGTTCCTAAGGGACGTATCGCTGGCAAGCCAGCTCCTACAATGATTGCGGGTGTATCGCATCTGAACCTGTAGGAGCCGGCTTGCTGGCGACGGCATCAGCGCAAATCTCAGGGATACTCCAACACCGCTTTAATCTGCCGCAAATTGCGCTCGATCCACCCCCGATCAATCGCCCCCCACTCGCGAATCCGATAGCGCCCGGCATGGTTGCGCGCGCCTTCTTCCTGCTCGAACTCGCAAACGATATCCAGATCCGCCAACGCAGCGATGGTGTCCTGGGCTGTACGCCGGGGCATACCGGTGACCTCGGTCAAGGCCGGAACGCTGCTGGCCAGACCACTGTCGATCAGGTACGCCACGTACAAGCGGCGGTAGAAGCTGCTCTTGGTCTTGCTTACGTCCATCCACAAACTCCCGGTTTAAAAGATCGCAGCCTGCGGCAGCTCCTACAGGGTTCGCGTTCCAATGTAGGAGCTGCCGCAGGCTGCGATCTTTTGATCTTTATTGCATATCCCGCCAAGTCAGATACACCCGCACATCGAACTCCACTTGGTGATACCCCGGCAACATGTGATCGCACAGCTTGTAGAAGGCCTTGTTGTGATCCGACTCTTTGAAATGTGCCAACTCGTGCACCACGATCATTTTCAGAAAGTCCGCGGGCGCTTCCTTGAACAGCGAAGCGATTCGAATCTCCTTCTTCGCCTTGAGCTTGCCGCCCTGCACACGCGAGATCGTGGTGTGCAGGCCGAGAGCCCGGTGGGTCAGGTCCAGACGGTTATCGAACAACACTTTGTCGATGGCCGGGGCGTTGCGCAGGTATTCCTGCTTGAGATCCAGCGCATAGGTGTACAACGCCTTGTCACTCTGCACCCCGTGTTTTTCCGGGTAACGCTGACTCAAGTAATCGCCCAGCCGACCTTCGGCGATCAGCTGGCGCACCTGGTCCTGCAATGAAGCGGGATAGGCCTGGAGATATTTCAACACGGTCATCGCAGCGGCAACACAAGTCACGAAAAGGTCGCCAGTGTAGCGAATTCAACGGGGCAGCGCGCTCCAGTCGAACGGCTGTACGAAGTCGCCGATGTCTTCAGCCATCATTGGCCGCGCCACCAAAAATCCTTGCACATATTCGCAGCCATTGGCTTGCAGCCAATCGTACTGCGCGATGGTTTCCACGCCTTCGGCAATCACCAGTATCCCGTACTGTTTGCACAGGTCGATGACATTGCGTGCCAACGCCGCGTCCCGCGCAGAGTCGGGCAGCCGCGCGATCAAATGCCGGTCGAGCTTGACCGTGTCCAGCTCCAGATCACGCAGGTGCGACAGCGAGCACGGGCCGGAACCAAAATCATCCAGCGCCACCCTGACCCCCAGGTTGCGCAGCAACCGTAGCTGTTTGCGGGTTTCTTCGGCGTCGTGCATCAAGGCCTCTTCCGTGACCTCGACTTCCAGATGACGCGCCAGCAAGCCGTGGCGTTCAAGCACGTGACGCAATTCGGTCACCAGATGCGGCATGGAGAACTGGGTGCGGCTCAGACTGACGCTCAGCACCAGGTCCTCAGCGAACAGGGTTTCCCAAGCCTTGCGCTGCCCGGCGCTACGCTGGTAAATCCAGCTGCCGAGACGACTGATCAGCCGTGCTTCTTCCAGCAGCGGCAAAAACAGCCCCGGCGGCACGTCACCGACGCTCGGATGCTGCCAGCGCAGCAAAGCCTCGAACCCGCGAATCTTCCCGTCACCAATGGCCACCTGCGGTTGATACACCAGGTTGAAATCTCGGTTCTCGATGGCCGTACGCACACTTTCTTCGAGCATCAGCCGCGAACGAGCCCGGCCGTTCATTTCGTGATCGTAAAAACGATATTGCTGACGACCGGCGCGTTTGGCCTCGTACATCGCGATATCGGACGCCCGCAACAAACCGTCAAGATTGGGACCGCAATCCGGGAACGTGGCAATGCCGATGCTGGCGCCCAAGGTAATGTCCAATCCATCGATTTGCTGACAAACCGACACCCGCTCAATGAGTTTTTCGGCAATCCGCGCCGCTTGATCGGGAACGTCGAGGTCCAGCAATGCAGTGAACTCGTCGCCACCAATGCGCGCCAGAATGTCGAAGGGCCGCAGGCAGGCCTTCAATTGCTCGGACACCCAACGCAGCACGCGATCGCCGGCATCGTGACCAAGGGAATCGTTAACCCGCTTGAAACCGTCGAGATCCAGGTACAACAAGACCCAGGAACGCTCGGTGCGATCGCTGCGCAGCAGCAGATTTTCCACGGTTTGATAAAAGCCACGACGGTTGAGCAATCCAGTCAGCGGGTCGGTGACGGCCTGGACTTCGAGTTGTTGGTGCAGGTGTCGCACCACCGACATGTCCTGCACGGTGACCACCATGGCACGTTGTTCGGCGGGCAACGGTGCGCAAGACAACGCAACCGGCACTTGCTGGCCGGGCGCAGTGCGCAGCAGCGCATCGTGCAGGCGTAACGTCTCGCCGCGTTTGTAGCCGGACAACAAATCCGAGTCAGCCCAGCGCGGGAAGTGCGGTTTTTGCAGATAGCCCAATAGCTCTCTGCCTTGCAGCTCTTGCACCGTGGCGTTGAGCAACCGCGAAATCGCCGGATTGGCAAAGCGGATCAGACCGTCCTCTCCGACCACCAGAATGCCTTCGGCGGCGTTCTCCAACACCGAGGCATTGAAGGCGCGAGCGACCTCCAGATCGTGGCTCAGGCGCTGCAACGCCCGTCGGTTGCGCTGGTGCTCCAGCAACGCCTGGACCTTGGGCTTGAGAATTTGCGGATCGAACGGTTTGAACAGGTAATCCACCGCACCACTGGCATAGCCCTTGATCACGGCATCCTGGGACTGTTCGTTGGCGGTGAGAAAAATAATCGGCGTCAGGCGGGTTCGCTGGCTGCCACGCATCAGGCGCGCCACTTCGAAGCCGTCCATGCCCGGCATCTGAACATCCAGCAGCACCAGGTCGACATCGTGTTCAAGCAACACGCCGAGGGCCTCGAAACCCGAGGCAGCGGTGATGACCTGCCAGTCCTGGCGCTGTAATAGTGCCCGCATACTGATCAGGTTTTCAGGGTAATCGTCGACGATTAGTAACGTTGAGCTGCCTTCAATTGGCGGGGGGTGCGCGCATTCCATGCTGCTTCTCTTGTTCAAGACGTCAGGCCGGTTTCTTGTGAAAACCGGACAAATACTGAGGCTTACTCTAGACCGGGTTCCGTAAAAGCAGAAGCTGTCAGTGCGCCATCATTTAACCGAAGCGTCCATTTGCCGACTAACGGTCGGAGCTACAGCCCGCTGAAACCGGCAGAGATGGCATTTCGACAGGATGTTGACGCCAACTAACTGCCAGGCGGACGTTAACAAAAAAGCATTCTACGATTATAAAGACCGCCCTCCAAGGCACGTGCCAGAGCATCTGGCACGGGCGTGCAACGAAAATTCGTGGAAGCTTTGATTATGATTGACCTCGCATCCTGGAACCTCAGTGTTCCTGTCGGCAGCCCGCCGTACACCGTTGAAACATCGAAACTGGTGAATGGCTTCAAGGATCAATACTTCCATTCCGACACCGGCGTTTTGTTCTTCTGGTCCCCGGTAACCGGCTCGCGCACTGAAAATGCCATCTATCCACGCACTGAATTACGCGAAACCTACAGCAACGGCACTCTGAAAAACTGGTACTACCCGGACGCCGACAATACCCTGAGGGCAACCCTGGCGGTGAATCAGGTGCCAAGCTCGGGCAAAATCGTCATTGGTCAGATCCATGCCTACAACAGCCAGAAGCCCATGGTGAAGGTCGAGTACCAGTACAAGACCAAAACCTCCACCGGTAACATCGTCGCCAAAGTGCGCATGCATCCAGATGACGACGAAGGCCGGGTCATCACCGTCGCCACCGGGGTAAAACTCGACCAGGAATTCTCCTACCTCATCCACCTCAGCCCCGGCGGCGCCTTGGGTATCAGCGCAGCGGGTTATCAGTGGGACACGGATATCAGCGCAACCTGGCGCGACAAACCGCTGTACTTCAAGGCCGGGGTGTATGTGCAGGACAATACCGGGTACACCAGTGAAGGCGGGAAAGTGACGTTTAGCAAGCTGGATATTGATCACGATAAATAATTTCACCATCGTTATCAGTGGTCAAAACATCACTTGGGAAACCCGCCTCGCGGCGGGATTCCAGGTATCCCGACCTGAAATGAAAGATTACAACGTTACGTAGAAACCGCTCACGATTGAACAGGAATGTGTCACTGAACGCACAATCAAAGAGATGAAAACTCGTATCACTAACGTAGTATCAAATGAATAATCGAATCTCCTACGACATTGTAGCTAGCCAAGGTCCGCCCATCCTCCATCTGCTTTCCTGCAAAGATCAAGCGCTGTTTGTCTGGAGGGACCCCCTCTTTAACTTGAATCTGTGCTTTCAAACGTTCAACTGAATCCAAGGAAGAAACTTCTATACTTATAGTTTTCCCACTACCACTGGGAGGTGTAACGAATATCTGCGAAACTTTTTCAATCTTGAAACCGGTAATATTTCGGATGGAGATAACTCTTGCAACGTTGTAACTGTCCTCATCTACAACGGTAATCATTGAGGTTTCTTTAGAATCCAGCTTTCCTGAAAGCGTACGACTCTCTGCTAAAGAGGTGGTCGCATCATTAAATACAAATTCCACGAAAACCCTATCACCTACTTTTGCCGCATCCAGGATAGCTTGAGTAGCAGTATCCATGGAACCTCCAGCGATAATATTCAACTTTGAGGAGCGAACTCATACTCATCACGAGATCACTTCACGGTAGCTCATTGCGCCCCCTATTTCGTCGGACACTGCCCATTTATCTTATCTTCGTCCGCGCAGTCATTAGCGAATATAATTTTTTGTTGAACCGACAATACTCTTTCAACCTCCGCATTAGTAAAATCCTGAGAAGCAAAACCAACCCCATTGACTGCTAAAAACATTAGGGCAGTACATGCAAACCATTTTGATACTTTCATTGAGAAAACTCCTAAGCAAGGGGGACACCTGACTTGAGAGTGAATCATCCTTCCCGGCGACGTACTATACAACTGTCAATGTTGACAGTATTCAATATTCATTCTGAAAAATTATCGCGACCGATATAGAGAATCGAAATATCAAAAGCATCGCTCACAAAAAAAACCGCCTCTCGGCGGGTTTCTCATACAACTCAAACGCTGAAGCACCTTAGTTGACCTTAGCGTTCAACTCTCCTTTCAGATAACGCTGATACATCCCTTCCAACGAGATCGCCCTGATCTTCGAAGCATTACCGGCAGTGCCGAAAGCTTCGTAGCGAGCGATGCACACGTCGCGCATGGCGGTGACAGTGGCGCCGAAGAATTTACGTGGGTCGAATTCGCTCGGGTTGGTGGCCATCAGGCGACGCATGGCGCCCAGCGGACGCCAAGTGCAGGTTGCTTTCAAACAAAAACTTCCTAGATAAAATGTTGCGTATACGATACATTTAAAATCAAATGTTGCGGTAATAGAACATGGATCACGATCTTATAATCAGCCGACTAGGCACCCAGTTACGAACCCAACGGATAAGACGTGGTTTGACGCAAGCGCAGCTTGCCGAGCTCGCGGGGCTGACGCGTTACAAGGTTATTGCGGTCGAAAAGGGCAACCTTTCTGTCGGCATGATCGCCTACGCGCGCATTCTCGGTGCTCTTGATTGTGAACTCGCTGTCGTCCCCGCCGCCATGCCCACCCTTGAAGAGCTTGGGGACCTGTTCGAATGAAAATGACCTCTCTCAAAGTGAGCACGCCTGAGGGAGCTAGTGGCAGGCTTTTCAGCGTTACAGAGGATTTCACGTTCCGTTATCACGGAGATGCATTGCCCGAGATGGCAATCAGCTTGTCCATGCCAGTACGGCATGACGAGTTTCGGCGGCGCGAGCTTCATCCTGTTTTTCAGATGAACCTGCCAGAAGGTTATGTGCTGGAGCAACTTCGCAATCGCTTGGCCAAGACTGCGAATGTCGATCCGATGTTGTTGCTGGCACTGACCGGCAGCACTTCACCCATCGGTAGGGTTCAGGTGCGATCTGAAGCGGTGGACGCACTGCTGGAGGAGCAACAATTTCCGGGAGAAAAGCTCGAAGAAATTCTGACCTGGAATGGGACGGAAGATATCTTCGCTGACATGCTTGATCGCTACATCCTGCGAGCAGGCATTTCTGGTGTTCAACCCAAGGTGTTAGTGCCGGAACGACAAGAAACAGCTCAGCCACGAGTGACATCGAAGACCTCGGATCTGATTATCAAAAGCGGCCGCGACGAATTTCCCGGCCTGGCGATCAACGAGTTCCTTTGCATGTCCATTGCCAAGGAGGCGGGAATTCCCGTTCCACCGTTTTACCTTTCCGATAATGCCAAGCTGTTTGTCATGCGTCGTTTTGACCGCGACGATCAGCTCAACCCGATAGGGTTTGAAGATATGGCGGTGTTGATGGGGTTATCGGCCAGCCAAAAGTACAGCAAGAGTTATGCAGCCATCGCCAAGGCTATTCGCTTGTTTTGCCCAGCCAGACATTTGCGCCACTCTCTTGAGCAACTTTTCGACAGCGTAGCCCTGAGTTGCATTGTCGGGAATGGCGACGCTCATTTGAAAAACTTCGGTTTGCTCTATTCCGATCCCACACAGCGTGATGCGCGTCTCTCTCCGGCTTACGACATCGTCAACACTACTGCCTATATCCCGGAAGACGTTTTGGCGCTGGATCTGGCCGGTAACAAGTCAATGTTTGCCTCACGACAAGGACTCCTGGAGTTCGCGCACACTTGTGATATCGAGCACCCAAGGGAACGCGTTCAGACAGTGCTCGCTGCGGTTGAAGCAGTCCTCAACCGCTATCCCCAGTATCGAGAACAGGCACCTCATGTTGTCACTGCCATTGAGCGTTCAGCAGCACCGTTCTCCCTGACCTTTGGATAGATTGATTACGCAAAATATCACTGCGCACAAAAAACCCGCCTCTCGGCGGGTTTTTCATGCAACTCAAACACTGAAGCGTCTTAGTTGACCTTAGCGTTCAACTCGCCTTTCAGATAACGCTGATACATCCCTTCCAACGAGATCGCCTTGATCTTCGAAGCATTACCGGCAGTGCCGAAGGCTTCGTAGCGAGCGATGCACACGTCGCGCATGGCGGTGACGGTGGCGCCGAAGAATTTACGTGGGTCGAACTCGCTCGGGTTGATGGCCATCAGGCGACGCATGGCACCGGTGGACGCCAGGCGCAGGTCGGTGTCGATGTTGACCTTGCGCACGCCGTGCTTGATGCCTTCGACGATTTCTTCAACCGGTACGCCGTAGGTTTCTTTGATGTCGCCGCCGTACTGGTTGATGATCGCCAGCCACTCTTGCGGAACCGAAGACGAACCGTGCATCACCAGGTGAGTGTTCGGAATGCGCTTGTGGATTTCCTTGATGCGGTCGATCGCCAGTACGTCGCCGGTAGGCGGCTTGGTGAACTTGTACGCGCCGTGGCTGGTGCCGATGGCGATGGCCAGGGCGTCGACCTGAGTGCGCTTGACGAAGTCAGCGGCTTCTTCCGGGTCGGTCAGCATCTGGCTGTGATCCAGAACGCCTTCGGCGCCGATGCCGTCTTCTTCACCGGCCATGCCGGTTTCCAGCGAACCCAGGCAACCCAGCTCGCCTTCTACCGAAACGCCGCAGGCGTGAGCCATGGCGACGGTTTGTTGGGTAACGCGGACGTTGTAGTCGTAGTCGGTCGGGGTCTTGCCGTCTTCGCCCAGGGAACCGTCCATCATCACCGAGCTGAAGCCCAGTTGAATGGAACGCTGGCAGACGTCAGGGCTGGTGCCGTGGTCCTGGTGCATGCACACCGGGATGTGCGGGAATTCTTCGATGGCTGCCAGGATCAGGTGACGCAGGAACGGTGCGCCGGCGTATTTGCGAGCACCGGCCGAAGCCTGGACGATCACCGGGGAGTCAGTCTTGTCAGCGGCTTCCATGATGGCGCGCATCTGCTCAAGGTTGTTGACGTTGAAGGCTGGAACGCCGTAGCCGAACTCGGCTGCGTGGTCCAACATCTGGCGCATGCTGATAAGTGCCATTGTGTGTGTCTCTCCCGGTTTGGGTCGTTAATCGTGCCAGCCTGCCGTAGCGGCGGCGGCTATTCAAGTTATTGCAGATCGGGGGTTGGCCCGGGCTGCGAATTCGGTGTTACCAAAATCTCAAAAACTACAAAGAACCCTGTGGCGAGCGAGCTTGCTCGCGCTCGGCTGCGAAGCAGTCGTAACCCGGCTATCTGATCGGGAACGCTTCGCGCTCCAGCGGGAGCAAGCTCCCTCGCCACAAAAGCCCAGCGGGCGGCATTTTTATTGCGCTTTACAGCCACGGCCAATCAAATCATTGGTGGCGACCCAGTAAACCAGGCCTTCCTCGCCTTTTATGTGAAACGCCAGCATGTCGTTGCTGTACAGCGAACCCGACGCACCCGGCTCCTGCTTCAAGCGGTAGACCTGATCGGCCCCGCCCAGACGCACGTCGACTTCCTTGCGGCTGTCGTCGGTATAGCGCCAAACCACTTTGGCCTGGCTATCGCAGGTCCAGGTGGTCCAGTTATCCACAGGGGCGGACGACTGGAACAGGTTCAACTGAGAACAACCGGCCAACAACACCAGCGCCGTAATGGCGATAAAACCTTTCATCCGTGTTCCTCGACCGGCAACATACGCCGCCGGCCTTGAGTAAAGAGTCAGACCCGTCAAGGGCAACCATGTTCCTTGGCAGGGGCCTGGGTCTCGTATTTGTCCAAGCCATCAGGCCCGGAACGCTTGTTGAGCACCGGATTGGTTTCCGCCTGCCAGTCGGCCTGATAGCAGCCATGCTGCGGCGCAGCCGGTGCAGGCTCCGGCGTGGCTTTCGGGTTGCTCCCGCAAGCCGCCAGCAAACCCGCGACGATCAACAGCGCGAACGACTTGACCATCTGAACACTCCCTTGCCTGGTCAAACGGGCGACCCTCAGGCCTTGGCCCGGCTTTCCAGCACTTCAACGGCTGGCAACACCTTGCCTTCGACGAATTCGAGGAACGCGCCGCCACCGGTAGAAATGTAGGAGATTTGCTCGGCAACGCCATATTTGTCGATGGCTGCCAGAGTGTCGCCGCCGCCAGCGATGGAGAACGCCGAGCTTTCTGCGATGGCCTGGGCCAGCACTTTGGTGCCGTTACCGAACTGGTCGAATTCGAACACGCCGACCGGGCCGTTCCACAGAATGGTTTTCGACGATTTCAGCAGCTCGGCGAAGTTGGCAGCAGTTTGCGGGCCTATGTCGAGGATCATGTCGTCGGCAGCAACGTCAGCGATCAATTTCACGGTCGCTGCTGCGCTTTCGGCGAATTCCTTGGCAACTACAACGTCCACCGGCAATGGCACGCTGACTTTGGCGGCGATGGCGCGGGCAGTGTCGAGCAGGTCCGGCTCGTACAGGGATTTGCCGACCGGATGACCGGCTGCAGCCAGGAAGGTGTTGGCAATACCGCCGCCGACGATCAGCTGGTTGCAGATCTGGCTCAGGCTGTTCAGCACGTCGAGTTTGGTCGAGACCTTGGAACCGGCAACGATGGCCGCCATAGGCTGGGCCGGGGCGCCGAGGGCCTTGCCCAATGCGTCCAGCTCGGCAGCCAGCAACGGACCTGCCGCTGCAACCTTGGCGAACTTGGCCACGCCGTGGGTCGAGCCTTCGGCGCGGTGAGCGGTGCCGAACGCGTCCATCACGAACACGTCGCACAGGGCGGCGTATTGCTTGGCCAGGTCGTCGGCGTTCTTTTTCTCGCCCTTGTTGAAGCGCACGTTTTCGAACAGCACGATGTCGCCCGCTTTCACGTCAACGCCGCCCAGGTAATCAGCCACCAGAGGCACTTCGCGACCCAGCGCCTTGCTCAGGTAGTCGGCGACTGGCTTGAGACTGTTCTCAGCCGAGAACTCGCCTTCGGTCGGACGGCCAAGGTGCGAGCAAACCATCACGGCCGCGCCTTTTTCCAGGGCCAGCTTGATGGTCGGCAGCGAAGCCAGGATTCGCGCATCGCTGGTGACAACACCGTCCTTGACTGGGACGTTGAGGTCTTCGCGGATCAATACGCGCTTACCTTGCAGATCGAGGTCGGACATCTTCAACACGGTCATGGGTCGCACTTCCTACGGTTTTTTTGAAGTTGCTGTGTGCAGATAGTGTTCTGCAACATCCAGCATTCGGTTGGCAAAACCCCATTCGTTGTCGAACCAGGCCAGGATGTTCACCAGCCGAGGGCCGGAAACGCGGGTCTGACTGGCATCGACAATCGCCGAATGTGGGTCATGGTTAAAATCGCAACTGGCGTGAGGTAACTCGGTGTAGGCCAGCAGGCCTTTGAGCGGGCCGCTGATGGCAGCCTCGCGCAGGATCCGGTTGACCTCGGCAGCGTCGGTATCGCTGACGGTCTGCATCGTGATGTCGAGGCAAGACACGTTCACCGTCGGCACGCGTACGGCTTTGGCCTGAATTCGCCCGGCAAGTTCCGGCAGCAAGCGTTCGATGCCGCGTGCCAGACCAGTGGATACCGGAATCACCGACTGGAACGCTGAACGGGTTCGGCGCAGGTCTTCGTGGTGATAGGCATCGATCACCGGCTGATCATTCATCGCCGAGTGGATGGTAGTAATCGACACGTACTCAAGACCAATGGCCTGATCCAGCAGACGCAACAGCGGCACGCCGCAGTTGGTGGTGCAGGACGCGTTGGAAACCAGCAACTCGTCGCCGGTCAGGCAATCCTGGTTCACACCATAGACGATGGTGGCGTCGACATCCGCCTCGCTGGCCATCGGCTGGGAAAAAAGCACCCGAGGTGCGCCGGCGTCGAGGAAACGCTGGCCGTCGTCGCGAGTGTGGTAAGCGCCGGAGCACTCCAGCACCAGATCGACGCCCAGGGACGCCCAATCGATGCCTTCGGGGGTGGCACTGCGCAGGACCTTCACGCAGTCGCCATTAATATGCAGACAATCGCCGTCGACCTTCACTTCACCGGGAAAACGCCCGTGAGTGGAGTCGAAGCGTGTCAGGTATTCGATGCTGGCCATGTCGGCCAGATCGTTGATCGCGACAATTTCAAACCCGGCCCTCTCGCCTCGCTCGAACAACGCACGCAAGACGCAACGACCAATCCGGCCGTAGCCGTTGAGTGCAACTTTGTAGGGACGCGGTTGAGGCATGGGGTTCTCGATTACCGTGGTGAATCCGTTATTGCAGCGTCGCCTGATCGACCGCTATCGCGGGCAAGCCCGCTCCCACATGGACGGTGTATATCCCTGTGGGAGCGGGCTTGCCCGCGATGGCGTCGGCTCAGGCAACACCTTTTCTGGATCAGTCTTCCAGCAACTCTTCAGCCTGACCCAGGATGTTTTCCAGGGTGAAGCCGAACTCTTCGAACAAGGCAGGCGCAGGCGCCGACTCGCCGTAGGTGGTCATGCCAATCACGCGACCTTCCAGGCCCACGTACTTGTACCAGTAGTCCGCGTGAGCGGCTTCGATGGCGATACGGGCGCTGACCTGCAACGGCAGAACCGATTGCTTGTAGCCGGCGTCCTGGGCATCGAACACGCTGGTGCACGGCATGGAAACCACACGCACGTTACGGCCCTGCTCGGTCAGCTTGTCGAAAGCCTGAACGGCCAGACCCACTTCCGAACCGGTGGCGATCAGGATCAGCTCAGGCTCGCCTGCACAGTCCTTCAACACGTAACCGCCACGGTTGATGTCGGCGATCTGCCCGGCATCACGGGTTTGGTGCTGCAGGTTCTGACGCGAGAAGATCAGGGCCGAAGGACCGTCCTTGCGCTCCAGAGCGTTTTTCCAGGCCACAGCCGATTCAACGGCATCGGCTGGACGCCAGGTATCGAGGTTCGGCGTGCAGCGCAGGCTGGCCAGTTGCTCGATTGGCTGGTGAGTCGGGCCGTCTTCGCCCAGACCGATGGAGTCGTGGGTATAGACGTGGATCACACGCTGCTTCATCAGGGCCGACATGCGTACCGCGTTGCGGGCGTACTCCATGAACATCAGGAAGGTCGCGCCGTAAGGCACCAGGCCGCCGTGCAGGGCAACGCCGTTCATGATCGCGGTCATGCCGAACTCGCGCACGCCGTAGTACATGTAGTTGCCGCTGGCATCTTCGGCGGTGACGCCTTTGCAACCTTTCCACAGGGTCAGGTTGGAACCGGCGAGGTCAGCCGAACCGCCGAGGAACTCAGGCAGCAGCGGACCGAATGCGTTCAGGGCGTTCTGGCTGGCTTTACGGCTGGCGATGGTTTCGCCTTTGGCGGCCACTTCAGCGATATAGGCATCGGCCTTCTCGGAGAAGTCAGCCGGCAGTTCGCCGCTCAGACGACGGATCAGTTCGTTGGCTTCGGTCGGGAATGCGGCGGAATAGGCAGCGAAACGCTGGTCCCACTCGGCTTCGACTGCGCGGCCGGCTTCCTTGGCGTCCCACTCGGCGTAGATATCGGCCGGGATTTCGAACGGGCCGTGGTTCCACTTCAGCGCAGCGCGGGTCAGGGCGATTTCCGCGTCACCCAGTGGGGCGCCGTGGCAGTCTTCCTTGCCTTGCTTGTTCGGCGAACCGAAGCCGATGGTGGTCTTGCAGCAGATCAGGGTTGGTTGCTCGCTTTTGCGCGCCGTCTCGATCGCGGTCTTGATCTCTTCCGGGTCGTGACCGTCGACGTTGCGGATCACTTGCCAGTTGTAGGCTTCGAAACGCTTCGGCGTGTCGTCGGTGAACCAGCCTTCGACTTCGCCATCGATGGAGATGCCGTTGTCATCGTAGAAGGCGATCAGTTTGCCCAGGCCCAAGGTGCCGGCCAGGGAGCCGACTTCGTGGGAAATGCCTTCCATCATGCAGCCATCACCCAGGAACACATAGGTGTGGTGGTCGACGATGTTGTGGCCAGGACGGTTGAACTGCGCCGCCAGGACCTTTTCAGCCAGGGCAAAACCCACGGCATTGGCCAGACCTTGGCCCAGTGGACCGGTGGTGGTTTCTACGCCCGGGGTGTAGCCGAGTTCCGGGTGACCCGGAGTGCGGCTGTGCAACTGGCGGAATTGTTTCAGGTCTTCGATCGACAGGTCATAGCCGGTCAGGTGCAGCAGCGAATAGATCAACATCGAGCCGTGACCGTTGGACAGCACGAAGCGGTCACGGTCGGCGAACGATGGATTGCTCGGGTTGTGCTTGAGGTAGTCGCGCCAAAGCACTTCGGCGATATCTGCCATACCCATAGGGGCACCGGGATGGCCGCTGTTGGCTTTTTGCACGGCATCCATGCTGAGGGCACGAATGGCGTTGGCACGCTCACGACGGCTAGGCATCGCTGTTCTCCTGGGGGCTTGAATAAAACGAAACGGAAAAAAGGCGAGCATTTTCCCTCACCGGGCCGCCTCGGGGCAATCACAGATAGTCATCTGAAGGCGTTTTTCCAATGGATTACGGCGTATTCGGCTGGTGAAACCTTTCCGCTGTTCGTTTGTAGAGTTAACCACCTCGTGAGAAGTGCCATCTATCGTCCAATATCAAAACTTTTTGATATTGCCCTTGCGATGCTTTCGACCCATGACTAGACTGCCGGCCTTATGAATTTACGCGTGCCTTCCATTCAACATGACGATTGCGACGAGCTGGCGGCCCTGTGCAAGGCCGGCGGCGATCCTCTGCGATTGAATGTATTGCGCGCCTTGGCCAACGATTCGTTCGGCGTGCTGGAACTGGCGCAGATCTTCGGCATCGGCCAGTCGGGCATGAGTCATCACCTCAAGGTGCTGGCCCAGGCCGACCTGGTGGCGACTCGTCGTGAAGGCAATGCGATTTTCTACCGTCGTGCCCTGCCCCACACCGAGCTGCTCGGCGGCAAGCTGCACGCAGCCTTGCTCGAAGAAGTGGATGAGTTGACCCTGCCTGCCGATGTGCAATCGCGGATCACTCAGGTTCACGGGCAACGAGCGGCGGCCAGTCAGGACTTTTTCTCACGGGTTGCGGAGAAGTTTCGCGCCCAGCAAGACTTGATCGCCGGCCTGCCGCAATACCGCGAAAGCGTCGTGGCATTGCTCGACAAGTTGAGTTTCGGCGACGGCGCCACCGCCATCGAAGTCGGCCCTGGCGATGGTGCATTTTTGCCGGAGCTGGCGCGCCGCTTCTCACAGGTCACCGCGCTGGATAACAGCCCGGCGATGCTCGAACTGGCACGCCAGGTCTGCGAGCGTGAAGCGTTGGCTAACGTTAACCTGCAATTGGCCGATGCACTGAACGGCGTCAGCCTGACGGCAGATTGCGTGGTACTGAACATGGTGCTGCACCATTTCGCCGCGCCAGCCGAAGCGCTCAAGCACATGGCCGATTTGCTGCAACCAGGCGGTAGCCTGTTAGTGACAGAGTTATGTAGCCACAACCAGAGTTGGGCCAAGGAGGCCTGCGGTGATCTCTGGTTGGGGTTTGAACAGGACGATCTGGCCCGTTGGGCCACCGCTGCGGGACTCGTTCCCGGGGAAAGCCTCTATGTAGGCTTACGTAATGGTTTCCAGATCCAGGTCCGCCATTTTCAGCGACCGGCTGGCGACACTCACCATCGGTAAATTCAGGAAAAAATCGAGATGAGCGAATACTCCCTTTTCACCTCCGAGTCCGTGTCTGAAGGGCATCCGGACAAAATCGCCGACCAGATTTCTGATGCGGTGCTGGACGCCATCATTGCTGAAGACAAGTTCGCCCGTGTGGCGTGCGAGACTCTGGTGAAAACGGGCGTGGCGATCATCGCCGGCGAAGTCACCACTTCGGCCTGGGTTGACCTGGAGCAGATCGTTCGTGACGTGATCACCAACATCGGCTACACCAGCTCCGACGTCGGCTTCGACGGCGCGACCTGCGGCGTGATGAACATCATCGGCAAGCAGTCCCCTGACATCAACCAGGGTGTCGACCGTGCCAAGCCTGAAGATCAGGGCGCCGGCGACCAGGGCCTGATGTTCGGCTACGCCAGCAACGAAACCGACGTGCTGATGCCTGCACCGATCACCTTCTCGCACCAACTGGTTCAGCGCCAGGCAGAAGCCCGTAAATCCGGCCTGCTGCCTTGGTTGCGCCCGGACGCCAAGTCGCAAGTGACCTGCCGCTACGAAAACGGCAAGGTTGTCGGTATCGACGCGGTTGTTCTGTCGACTCAGCACAACCCTGAAGTGTCGTACAACGACCTGCGCGAAGGCGTGATGGAGCTGATCGTCAAGCACGTGCTGCCTGCCGAACTGCTGTCCAAAGACACCCAGTTCCACATCAACCCGACCGGCCAGTTCATCATCGGCGGCCCGGTGGGTGACTGCGGCTTGACCGGTCGCAAGATCATCGTTGACAGCTACGGCGGCATGGCCCGTCACGGCGGCGGCGCGTTCTCCGGTAAAGATCCATCGAAGGTTGACCGTTCGGCTGCCTACGCCGGTCGTTACGTGGCCAAGAACATCGTCGCTGCCGGCCTGGCCGAGCGCTGCGAGATTCAGGTTTCCTACGCGATCGGTGTTGCTCAACCGACTTCGATCTCGTTGAACACCTTCGGCACTGGCAAGATCAGTGACGACAAGATCGTCAAACTGGTCCGTGAAGTGTTCGACCTGCGTCCATACGCAATCACCACCATGCTCGACCTGCTGCACCCGATGTACCAGGAAACCGCTGCGTATGGCCACTTCGGTCGCACCCCGGCGACCAAGACTGTGGGTGACGACACCTTCACCACGTTCACATGGGAAAAAACCGACCGCGCCGACGCCTTGCGTTCCGCTGCCGGCCTGTAAGACTTCCCTGGCGGTACCAAAAGCCTCGCACGGTTCGCCGTGCGGGGCTTTTTATTGTCTGCGCCTAAGACCGTGTTGCCGCTTTCGCGAGCAGGCTCGCTCCCACACCTGTGCACGACGCAGATCCCCTGTGGGAGCGAGCCTGCTCGCGATGGGGCCAGCCCAATCACCTTAGAAACACCAAGCAAAACACCCGTCATTCCGGCCGCACAATCCTGACTAACCTTCGAGCATCCATAATGAGCAAGGAAGCTCACAATGCGCGTGTTCATCGCTTTCCTTCTGACATTCCTCTGTCATGCAACCAACGCCGCCACATGCCCCGACTGGCCGCCCGCGCGCGCCTTGGCCGAAATCACCGCACTGCAAAAACAAATCGACACCTGGGACGACCAATACCATCGCGCAGGCCGTTCATTGATTGCCGACGAACTCTACGACCAATCCCGCGCACAACTCACCGAATGGCGCCGATGTTTCAATCCGGGCCCGGCCAAAGACCCGTTGCACTCCGCGGGCGGAACGGTCCCACACCCCGTCGCCCACACCGGCCAGGAAAAACTGCGCGATGTCCGGGCCGTCGAACACTGGCTGCGCGATCGTAAAGACGTTTGGGTCCAACCCAAGGTCGATGGCGTGGCAGTCACCCTGATTTATCGGCAAGGCCTGCTGACTCAGGCGATCAGTCGTGGCGACGGTGCACAGGGTCAGGACTGGACGACTTCGGCGCGCCAGATCGCTGCCATTCCCCAACAACTTTCACAGCCTCGGGACCTGCTGGTGCAAGGTGAACTCTATTGGCGCCTCACCGACCACGTGCAAGCACAGGCCGGCAGCCGCAACGCCCGAAGCACAGTGGCAGGCTTGATGGCGCGCAAAACATTGAGCACAGAGCAGGCTGGCGGCATCGGCCTGTTTGTCTGGGACTGGCCCCAAGGCCCGGCCAGTTTGCCGGCCCGAATCGCGATGCTGGACGAACTGGGCTTTGCCAGCACCGCGCCCTTTAGCCAGCCGATCAGCGCATTGGCAGACGCCGAGCGCTGGCGTGATCACTGGTATCGCACGCCCCTGCCCTTTGCCAGCGACGGGATTGTCCTGCGCCAGGAGCAACGTCCAGCTGTCGAACGCTGGCAAGTCAAACCGCCGTATTGGAGTGTCGCGTGGAAGTATCCCTTCGCTCAGGCATTGGCCGAAGTGCGCAAGGTTCACTTCAAGATTGGCCGCACGGGGCGGATTACCCCGCTGCTGGAACTGACGCCGGTGATGCTCGACGACCGGCAAATCAAACGCGTCAGCGTGAGCTCACTGCAACGCTGGCAAGCGCTGGGCATTCGACCGGGTGACCAGGTCGCCATCAGCCTGGCCGGCCTGACCATTCCAAGGCTGGATGGCGTTGTGTTGCGCAGCACCGAGCGCGCCGAACTGAAAGTGCCGCTGGCAGCGGACTTTCATCCAATGAGTTGCTGGCAGCCGACGCCGGGATGCGAAAGCCAGTTTCTCGCGCGCCTCACCTGGCTCAGCGGCAAGCACGGTCTGGCGCTGCCCCACGTCGGCCCTGGCACTTGGGAAAAACTTCTTGAAACAGGTCGTCTGAACAGCCTTCTGGATTGGTTGACCCTCGACGCTCAAGAGCTTGCTACCATTGACGGTTTCGGCGAGCGAAGTGCTGCCCGCCTTGAGGCCAGTTTCAACAGCGCCCGCCAGCGCCCTTTTTTGCGCTGGCTGAAAGCCTTGGGCTTGCCACCGACAGGTCAGGCACGTCTCGCCGATTCATGGCAGACATTGGCACAGCGAGACACCGAACAATGGCAGGCCGAAGACGGCATAGGCCCGGGACGCGCGGCGCAATTGAGCGCATTTTTCCGCGACCCGCAGGTCCTGGCCTTGAGTGAGACATTACGCGGGGCAGGGATTGACGGTTTTCAATAGCCGGCGAGGCCTGGCCACCGGGGAACCCCATAGCACCGATGAGCTCAAACAAGCCATCGCCGCACTGATTCGATTGCCTTTCCACATGGAGCTTTTATGAAATTTCTTTCACCGCTCGCCTTGTTGACCCTTTGCAGCGTGATGGCCGCTCCGTTGATGGCGGCCGAGGACGCACCGGAGCTGACCGGCTGCGCTGCCAAGAAGCAAGGCATCATCAATCAGATCGAATTGGCCAAGTCCCGCGGCAATGCAGACCAGCAGGCGGGACTGGAAACAGCCCTGAGCGAAGTCACTGCCAACTGCACTGACGCCTCGTTGAAAAAGGAACGGGAAAACAAGGTGCTCGACGCCAAACACGAAGTCAGCCAGCGTCAGGCCGACCTCGACAAGGCCATGAAAAAAGGCGACCCGGAGAAGATCAACAAGCGCAAAGACAAACTCGCCGAGTCCCGCAAGGAATTGCAGGAAGCGGTGGATGAGCTGGATAAGTAAACCCCGGCTAAACAAGTAAGCTTTTGTGGCGAGGGAGCTTGCTCCCGCTGGGTTGCGAAGCAGCCCTATAACCATTCAATAGCGTTTAGTGAGCTGTATTCGGTCAGCCGGATTTACGACGGCTTCGCCGCCGAGCGGGAGCAAGCTCCCTCGCCACAAATGCGCAAATCAATGATCCCGAAACGCCTTATGACAAGCACTACAGGCATCTTCAACCTTCTGCACCGCCGGCCCCAGATTGCTGGCCTTGTAAGGTTGTACCTGGCTGGCAATCACCAATTCACCGGTGGCGGTTTCAAGGTCGCGGGCCATTGTCTGAAAGCGCGCTTGCTGCTCCCAGACATCGCTTTTGGCGCTGGTGTGGTCTTCCTCACGCACTTGCGGGAAATGTTTCCACGGTTCATGGGACAGCGCATCGAGCTTCACCGCGCCATCCGCGAATTTGGGTCCATCGAACGGAATACGGCCACGCAACATGCCACCCAGGTCTTCACCGGTCTTGAGCATCTGCTTGAAAATAGCCTTGCGCTGACCGAGCGGCGAATGGGGGTCGACGCCACCGCAAGCGGACATCGTCAGGCAGGCCAGCAATACAACAGAAAGTCTTTTAAGAGTCATGGTGGCTTCAGGTCACGGGAACGGCGGCCAGTATCCTCGCGTCATCGGCAAAGACCAATAGCCCTATTATCAATACGGGTTGCCTGAGCGCATGGAGCACTCGGGCAACCGGCAAAGGAATTACTCCATGAACAGCCGTTTCAAGGCATGGCGTCACAGCCTGACCTGGACTCTGCCGATGGTGGCCCTGCTCGCAGGCTGCACCGGTGGCGACAACAACAAGCCGAAAACCCACGCCCTGGCCACCTACTCCAGCGCTACTTGGGAAGCCCTGCCGGCAGTATCCGACAACGACCTCGTTGCCGGTTTCGGTTCGTGGCGCAGCGCCTGCACCCGACTCAAGGCCGATCCGGTCTGGGGCGGAACTTGCGCGGAGGCTGCCAACGTGCCGCAAACCGCCAGCGAGATTCGCGGTTTCCTCAAGCAGAACCTTGATGTCTACGGGCTGCGCGCCGCCAACGACAATCCCAACGGCTTGATCACTGGCTATTACGAACCGGTGTACCCCGGCAGCCTGACCCAGACCACAACGGCGAACGTCCCGGTATATGGCGTGCCCGAAGACATGATCATCGTCTCGCTGGATAGCCTCTACCCGGAACTCAAAGGCAAACGCCTGCGCGGTCGACTTGAAGGCCGCGTACTCAAGCCTTACGACGATGCCGCAACCATCGGAGCAAAAGGCGTCAAGGCTCCGGTCGTGGCCTGGTTGACCGACCCGATGAACCTGCAGTTCTTGCAAATCCAGGGCTCTGGCCGTATCCAGCTCGACAGCGGTCGTCAACTGCGAATCGCCTATGCCGACCAGAACGGCCACCCTTATCGACCGATCGGGCGCTGGCTGGTTGAGCAAGGTGAATTGAAGAAAGAAGACGTGACCATGGGTGCGATCAGCAGTTGGGCCAAGGCCAATCCTTCGCGCATTCCGGAACTGCTCGCCAGCAACCCAAGTTATGTGTTCTTCACCCAGAACCCCGATAGCAACGAAGGCCCGCGCGGTTCGCTGAACGTGCCGTTGACGGCCGGCTATAGCGCGGCGGTGGATCGCAAGGTAATCCCGCTGGGCAGCCTGTTGTGGTTATCCACCACCAAACCGGACGGCACTGCGCTGGTCCGCCCGGTGGCGGCTCAGGACACCGGCGGCGCGATTGCCGGCGAGGTTCGTGCGGATCTGTTCTGGGGCACCGGCGAAGCGGCCGGGCAACTGGCGGGAGACATGAAGCAGCAGGGGCAGATCTGGATGCTGTGGCCCAAGGGCGCGGCGTTGCCACAAGTGCCGCAGGTCGCCGACAAGCCTTAAAGCAAAAGATCGCAGCCTGCGGCAGCTCCTACAGGGCTCACACAAACCCCATGTAGGAGCTGCCGCAGGCTGCGATCTTTTGATCTTGCCTTTAAACCGATACCACAAAGAACGCGGCAATCAACCCCATCCCCACGAACCACATCAACGACCGCAAAATCGCCCAGTCCGCCAGATAGCAAATGATGTACAGCAGCCGACTGGTGATGAACATCACCGCCAACACATTGATCGTCACCAGCTCGGCATTGCCCACCAGGTGCGCCACGATCACTGCCGCGACGAACGCCGGGGTCACTTCAAAACTGTTCAGTTGCGCCGCATGCGCGCGCCGGGCCACCCCATTGAGCGACTCGAGAAAGTCCCGAGGGTCATGGTTGTCACTCAGACGAAATCCACCACTGGCCTTGGCGATGCCCGTGCAGACATAGGGCAGGAAAATCGCAATCAAAATGCACCACAGAGCAACAGTCATAAAGCAGTCCCTTTCTCACGTATCAGAGCAATCAAAATTTCATGACCAACATGCCGATCAAAACCAGCCCACAGGCTAAGAGCCTTGGCCCGCCGAAAGGTTCTTTCAGGTAACGCATGCCAAACAGCACCACCAGAATCACGCTGATCTCGCGCAAGGCAGCCGCTTCGGCAATCGAGCCCAGCTGCATGGCCCACAGCACCAGAGCGTAGCTGAACAACACGCAGAACCCGACCGCCAAACCCAACCGCCATTGCTCTCTCCAAAACAATTTGAACGCTGGCCGCTTGCGCACCCAGGCCAGCAGCGGAAACGGCCAGGCACTGATCAACGTCACCCAGACCAGGTAATCCAGTGGATGCGACCAGCGCCGCAGCGCCTGGCCATCGATGAAGGTGTAGCAACCGATGCACAGTCCGATCAGCGCCACCACCGGCAGCATCGACCACGGCAGTCGCGCACCGCCTCCACCCTGCCAAAGCAGGCAAAGCATGCCGAGCGGGATCAACAAAATTCCAAAGATCTGCTGATGGGTCAGCACTTCGCCGGCGAATATCAGCGTCAGCGCCAACACCACCAACGGCGATAAACCCCGCATCAGCGGATAGACCAGTCCCAGATCGCCAACCCGATAGGCCTGGATCAGCAAATAGCGGTAGAGCAATTCGAACGCTGCCGAGGCGAGAATCCACGGCCAGATTTCCAGCGCAGGCAGCTCCACGAACGGCAGCATCAGCGCGACAAACAACATCGCCACGCTGTCCATGCAGGCCACCACCAGCAAACGCTCGGCACTGAATTTGATCAGGGTATTCCACGTCGCATGCAACAGTGCAGCCACCAACACCAACGCCGTCGCAAGCACGGCCTACTCCTTTATTTGTTGACGGCCCCCCTTGTAGGAGCCGGCTTGCTGGCGATGGCGTTCCTGAGATCGCCATCGCCAGCAAGCCGGCTCCTACAAGGGCTGGTCAGAGAATTGATTCGCCATATGTCAGCAGCTGTTTATACTGCAAGCGACCACGCCGCACTCAGTTGCACACCGACTAATTCCAATAAAAATTCTGCCCTGCCCGCTCTCGTCGAGAACGGTCATCGGCATGCGTATGCCTGATCACAGCGTCAAGACTACCGACAGAGACCTTGCGCATGCCACTCGCTTTGCTTGCCCTCGCTGTTGCCGCGTTCGGCATCGGCACCACCGAATTCGTCATCATGGGCTTGTTGCCCGATGTTGCCCGCGACCTTGCAGTGAGTATTCCGCACGCTGGATTGCTGATCACCGGCTACGCCCTGGGCGTGGTGTTCGGCGCGCCGATCCTCGCGGTCGGCACCGCCAACATGCCGCGCAAAGCCACGCTGCTGGGCATGACCCTGATGTTCATCCTCGGCAACATGCTCTGCGCCCTGGCACCGAATTACGCCACGCTGATGGCTGCACGAGTGGTGACGGCGCTGTGTCATGGCGCGTTCTTCGGCATTGGTTCGGTCGTAGCCGCCGGCCTGGTGGCACCCAACAAGCGGGCCCAGGCGATTGCGATGATGTTCACCGGCCTGACCTTGGCCAACGTCCTTGGCGTGCCGTTGGGCACTGCGCTCGGCCAATACGCCGGCTGGCGCTCGACCTTTTGGGCCGTGTCGGTGATTGGTGTGATCGCAGCCATCGCGCAATGGGTCTGGCTGCCAAAAAACATCGCGATGGACAAAGCCAACCTGGCCAGCGAGTTCAAGGTGTTGGGCAAGGCCAACGTGCTGTTGGCGCTGGGGATGAGCGTGCTGGCCTCAACCAGTCTGTTCAGCGTGTTCACCTACATCGCGCCGATCCTGCAGGACATCACCGGCGTCAGCCCCCATGGCGTAACCGTCATGCTGCTGTTGTTCGGCGTGGGTCTGACGGCAGGCAGCATGCTTGGCGGGCGCCTGGCTGACAGCCGCCTGTTGCCTTCACTGGTCGGCATGGTGTTCGCCGTGGTGCTGGTACTGGCCGCTTTCACCCAAACAAGCCACTCGGTTGTCCCGGCAGCGATCACGCTGGTGCTGTGGGGAATTTTTGCGTTCGCCCTGTGCCCGATCTTGCAACTGCTGATCATCGATCAGGCCCATGAGGCGCCGAACCTTGGATCGACGCTGAACCAGAGCGCGTTCAATCTCGGTAACGCCGCCGGTGCCTGGATCGGCGGCCTGGTGGTCGCCAGCGGCGCAGACCTCGCTGACCTACCCTGGACCGGCGCGCTGGTCAGCGGCCTGACCGTGCTGACTGCGCTGTTTTTTATCTACCTGCAACGTCGCGGTGCCACTGCGCCAGAGATGGCCGGCTAATTAGCGACGCGAAAAACGGAATGGAAGGCTCGGACAATTCGGACGCAAGCCGTATGAAGTTTCCTAAGCCCCTTTCACCGCGCTTTTGATGCCCAGCTGAAAGGCTCACACCAGAGCCTTTTCAGCCTTTCTCCGCCACTTCTTAATGCCGTTTCAGCCGTGTGTCTCAACTCATTGCACCACGTACTCAAGCCCCCTTGAGTCTCCTAAAGTGCGACTTCCGTAACCGTTCTCAAAGGAAGAGACACCCATGACCATTACCACTGCCCTCCCAATACGCCCGCCCAGTTCCTTGCCGATTTCTGGAAATACCTCCCAGAGCGCACCGACAGAACCCAGCGAGATTGATTGGGGTGACTTCAAGTGGGGTGCAATGCGAATCGGCCAAGGCCGAGCTGAAACCCTGGTGCAATCCCTGACTGAGCGTGGACTGACAATCCGTCGGTTTGAAAATGCAGTGGTCGAAATGGACCTGAATCTCCCCGACATCGAACATCTGGTCCTCAGTGGCGGTGGCGCCAAGGGCGTGGCGTTTTCAGGGATGGTCAAAGCATTGGAGGTTGAAGGGGCGCTGGGCAAAATACAAAGCATTTCCGGCTCATCGGCCGGCGCTATTTCCGCAGCTTTTATCGCCAGCGGAATGTCTTACGCAGACTTCGACAAAATGTCGGACGAAACCAATCTCGTTACGCTGCTCGACAGTCACAGCAAGATTCGGGGGCCGATACAACAAGCCTGTTCCGCTATTGGCAAAGTCATTGCGGAGGCCTCGGGAAAGCCTGGAAGCATTGGACGACTGTTTTTCGATCTAATGCCTCGCCTTCATTCCAAAGCCGAGCCGCTGGAGGAACTGCTTCACGAGAAAATGGTGGAGTCGGTTCAGTCGCGTTTCAAACAGGCCCTTGGCGACCCGCAGCGGCAGCTTTCGCAGGAAACCCGGGTCTGCGCAGATCACATAAAAAACAAAGGCTATGTGACATTCGGTGATCTGGCGAAGCTGAGCAAGGACATGCCTGAAATCAAGCAACTGCACATCACCGGCACAGCCATGTTCGACGATCGACCGCAGATGGTGGTATTCAATGCAAGCCTGACCCCGGAGATGGACGTGGCCCGCGCCGCCCATATTTCCGGCTCGCTGCCCGTGGTTTTCCAGAAGCCTTCGGAACAGGGATTGCCGTTCCAGACTGACGGAGAACTGACCGCCTTCCAGGACGGCGGAATCATGCTCAACACCCCGGTCGCGGACCTTTACGAACCGCAATTCCCGATGAGCCCGATTCCCGAACGCGATCAGTTGATTCTCAAGTTCGAGAGCGGCAATGACGGTACAAAAAAAGATCGTGGAACGTTGGGCTCGAACATCGCCGATAAATTCGTCGGTGTGAGCTACGCGGCTCGCGATGCACAAGAAGCGAGCGGCATCAAAGCCTTTGAAAAGCAGACAATCACCGTTCCATTGAAAACTGAAAAAGGCGACTTTACGGGGATGCTCAATGGGACCGTCAACTTCAGCATGCCGCTGGAACACAAAAACCACTTGCAGCAAAAACTCGAAGTTGCGGTGGGTGATCACCTGAGACGCCACGAACGCAGCGAAACCTTCACGTTCAATTCAATCGGCGGCGCCCTGCTCGCCCTAGATGACCGATTGTTCGACGCGGCGGCGACTGAACTGCAGTACGAAACGGGTTGCTCAGAAGTCATCCAGTTCCGCCAGGAAGCTCAACAGACATTGGCCGAATTAAGCCAGGCCCTGATCGAGGCGAAAGCCTCCGGCTCCGACAGGCTCGATCTTAGTGCTCCACTGAAAGATGCCATCACCCGTCTTGATCACCTCGGCGACAGGTCAGACAAAATCGAATGGCTGGCGAATAAACTCAACCAGGGAAACGCTGCAGATTACATGGAGCTGCTACAAGCCGTTAAACGCATGGATGCCCAGCTGGTAGGACCCAAATCCGTGGTGATGACTAAGGCGATCGAGGAAATGGGTCTGCGCGATATCAAAACCAAAGCCGAAAACTTCATCAGTGAAGTGATCTTTCCCTCCCTATACCGTCACGGCCAGCCTGATTCGAACGTCAAGCTGCTTAACAAGGCAGTATTCGAATTGCGCGAGTCAACGAGCCCCACGGACTTCAACGCGGCACTCAGTCGGATTGCTGATCAATATGTCTCGCGCAGCCTCCTGAATTCGTCGCGCCCATTCAATTCGACCACGATCACTCAAGCACGGGCATGGCTGATTCCTGCCCGATAAACGCAGTTGCCGGACGTCAGGCGAGCACTACCCTGCTCGCCCTACATTACTGTTCAGTGGTTTCTTTGGGAAAGTCCGGGCCAGCCTTGCTGCCATCGTCTTTCGGTGGCCCGCTTTCACTGCGAATCTGTGCATGGCTGATCAACGCAAAGATAAAACTGCCACCCACGATATTCCCCACCAGTGTCGGCCCGGCGAACACCAGCCAGAAATCTTTCCACGGGAGTTCGCCGGCAAACACCAGATAACCGACCTCGAGCGAACCGACCACGATGTGCGTGAAATCACCCAGCGCCATGAGGTAGGTGATGAGGATGATAATCCACATCTTGGCGCTCTCCATGGACGGGATCATCCAGACCATGGTGGCGATCATCCAGCCAGAGATGATGCCCTTGGCGAACATCTGACTGACGTCGTTTTCCATGACCTTGCGACCGATGTCGAGGAAGGCTACGTCGGTCTTGCTGTCGAAAATCGGCAGCTCCAGCATGACGTAAGCCACCAGCAAGGTGCCGCAGAGGTTGCCGATCAGCACCACTGCCCACAGCCGCAGCAATCGGCCAAAATTGCCCAGCGTAGGCTTGCTCATGATCGGCAGCACGGCGGTCAGAGTGTTTTCGGTGAAGAGTTGCTGACGGGCAAGAATCACCGCGAGAAAGCCGGCGCAATAACCGAAACTGGCGATCACCTTGAAACCTTCGCCGTCCGGCAGACGGGAATTGAGCAGGCCCATGCCCATCAACGACAGGCCCATGGTCAGTCCGGCGGCTAACGCTGACCACCATAGCGCGGCCACGCTGCGCTCCAGTTCCTTATCGCCCTGGGTACGGATAATTTCGTGCAGAACCGCCGCGCGTGGCGGCTGGTTTTTTTCGACCTCGTGCTGCTCTTTCGCCGAGAGGTCGGGGGTCTTGCCATCTTTTTTAGTGTCCATGGGATTCCTGAACCGCTGGCGTGTCGTTTAGGTACGACATTTGCGGACCGGCATCCGTTCTGTAGGAGCTGCCGAAGGCTGCGATCTTTTGATCTTGTTTTTGAGCTGTCAGTAACGACGACAGAATCAAGATAAAAATCTCACAGCCTGCGGCAGCTCCTACAGGTCTCGCATTATTCGACGCTGGCGTCGTCCTTGAACTGGTCTTTGACGTACTTGATCTCGGTCCGGCCGTGTGGCGCAGGGAGTCCGTCTTCACCCAGGTTGACGAACACGATCTTCTCCACGGTCAGGATGCTTTTGCGGGTGATCTTGTTCCTCACTTCGCACTTGAGGGTGATGGAGGTGCGACCGAACTCGGTGGCGGTGATACCCAGCTCGATGATGTCGCCCTGGCGCGAGGCGCTGACGAAGTTGATTTCGGAAATGTACTTGGTCACCACGCGCTGATTGCCCAGTTGGACGATAGCGTAGATCGCCGCTTCTTCGTCGAGCCAGCGCAGCAGGCTGCCGCCGAACAGCGTGCCGTTGGGATTGAGGTCTTCGGGTTTAACCCATTTGCGGGTGTGGAAATTCATGGTCACTCCTGAGCGTCTTGCCGAATGATGGGCGGTATCTTGGCAGACCCCGGTCCAGAGCTCTATTAACCATCGACTATGGTCTCGATTACCGTTCGGTCATTGACCAGCAGAAAGGCTTTGGAAGATCAGCATAGCCCGCTATAATCGCCCCCGTTTCAAAACGGTAATCTTCATTTGCTACCGTTTTCCCGCCACCTGTCCGAGGGGCGCTGCAGCAGGTTCAACCTGTCAGGCTCGGATGGGGCGTTGCTTGGTTGTCATCAGCCAGACACTAAACGCACAACGGCGCCCATTCGCATACATTACGAATGGAGGCTCTTCATGAGCGCTGTTATCACGCCTGCAGATTTTAACGATTACAAAGTTGCCGACATGTCCCTGGCTGCCTGGGGCCGTCGCGAAACCATCATCGCCGAATCCGAAATGCCGGCCCTGATGGGTCTGCGCCGCAAGTACTCCGAAGAGCAACCGCTCAAGGGCGCGAAGATCCTCGGCTGCATCCACATGACCATTCAGACTGCCGTGCTGATCGAAACCCTGGTTGCCCTGGGTGCCGAAGTTCGCTGGTCGTCCTGCAACATTTTCTCGACTCAAGACCAGGCCGCTGCGTCCATCGCCGCTGCCGGCATCCCGGTTTTCGCCTGGAAAGGTGAGACCGAACAAGAGTACGAGTGGTGCCTGGAGCAAACCATCCTGAAGGATGGCGCGCCTTGGGATGCCAACATGATCCTCGACGACGGCGGCGACCTGACCGAGCTGCTGCACAAGAAGTACCCACAGGTTCTGGATCGCGTCCACGGCGTGACCGAAGAAACCACCACTGGCGTTCACCGCCTGCTGGACATGCTGGCCAAGGGCGAGCTGAAAATCCCGGCCATCAACGTCAACGACTCGGTGACCAAGAGCAAGAACGACAACAAGTACGGCTGCCGTCACAGCCTGAACGATGCGATCAAGCGTGGTACTGACCACCTGCTGTCCGGCAAGCAAGCGCTGGTCATCGGTTACGGTGACGTGGGCAAGGGCTCCGCTCAGTCCCTGCGTCAGGAAGGCATGATCGTCAAAGTCTCCGAAGTCGACCCGATCTGCGCCATGCAAGCCTGCATGGACGGCTTCGAGCTGGTTTCGCCGTTCATCGACGGTATCAACAACGGTACTGAAGCGAGCATCGACAAAGCGCTGCTGGGCAAGATCGACCTGATCGTGACCACCACCGGCAACGTCAATGTTTGCGACGCGAACATGCTCAAAGCCCTGAAGAAGCGCGCTGTTGTCTGCAACATCGGCCACTTCGACAACGAAATCGACACCGCTTTCATGCGCAAGAACTGGGCATGGGAAGAAGTGAAGCCACAGGTTCACAAGATCCACCGTACCGGCGCTGGCGCGTTCGACGCCCAGAACGACGACTACCTGATCCTGCTGGCCGAAGGCCGTCTGGTTAACCTGGGCAACGCCACTGGCCACCCAAGCCGCATCATGGACGGTTCGTTCGCCAACCAGGTTCTGGCGCAGATCTTCCTGTTCGGCCAGAAGTACGCCGACTTGTCGCCAGCCCAGAAAGCCGAGCGCCTGACCGTTGAAGTACTGCCGAAGAAACTCGACGAAGAAGTGGCCCTGGAAATGGTCCGTGGCTTCGGCGGCGTCGTGACTCAACTGACCAAGACCCAGGCCGACTACATCGGCGTGACTGTCGAAGGTCCGTTCAAGCCGCACGCTTACCGTTACTGATTCGCTGACTGGCAACGCGGTGTTCTGATACACCGTGTTGCCTGTTTCGCCAGCAAGCCGGCTCCTACAAGTGAGCGGTCGTACATCGTGTACGACGTAAACCCTGTAGGAGCCGGCTTGCTGGCGAAAGCGGACAAAATGGCCCCACAGGCTTACGCGTTTCCAAGGATATGACCATGTCCCAAGATCGTCGCTACAGCTTCGAGTTCTTCCCTACGAAGACCGACGCTGGGCATGAAAAGCTGCTTGCCACTGCCCGTCAGTTGGCCTCGTACAACCCCGATTTCTTTTCCTGCACCTACGGCGCTGGCGGTTCGACCCGTGATCGCACGCTCAACACCGTGTTGCAGCTCGAAATCGAAGTCAAAGTTCCTGCCGCACCGCACCTGTCTTGCGTGGGCGACAGCAAGGACGACTTGCGCGGCCTGCTGAGCCAATACAAGGCCGCCGGCATCAAGCGTATCGTTGCCCTGCGCGGTGACCTGCCTTCCGGCATGGGCATGGCCAGCGGCGAAATGCGCCACGCCAATGACCTGGTTGAATTCATTCGTGAAGAGACCGGCGATCATTTCCACATCGAAGTCGCTGCTTACCCGGAAATGCATCCGCAAGCACGCAACTTCGAAGACGATATCGCCAATTTCGTGCGCAAGGCCAACGCCGGCGCCGACAGTGCGATCACCCAGTACTTCTTCAACGCGGACAGTTACTTCTACTTCGTCGAGCGGGTACGGGCTGCAGGTGTGAACATCCCGATCGTGCCGGGGATCATGCCGATCACCAACTACAGCAAACTCGCGCGCTTCTCTGACGCTTGCGGTGCGGAAATCCCGCGCTGGATCCGCAAGCAACTGGAAGCCTACGGCGACGACACCCAGAGCATTCAACGCTTTGGTGAACAAGTCATCACCGAGATGTGCGAAAGACTGCTGCAAGGTGGAGCACCAGGGTTGCACTTCTACACACTGAATCAGGCCGAAGCCAGCCTGGCAGTGTGGAACAACCTGAAGTTGCCGCGTTAAGCAAAAGCGGTAAAGGCAAGATCAAAAGATCGCAGCTTTCGGC
>NZ_JSAK01000008.1:225219-497501 GCF_000802965.1 Pseudomonas fluorescens
GCCGAAAGCTGCGATCTTTTGCATTTATTGTGACGCAACACTCGGAGATAGAGCTTCTGGTTCCCGGTTCTGGCTCTTTCCTGTTTCTCGTCGTAATCTCAAGCCCATGCCTTTGATCACGCAGTTAATCGCCGTGCTTGTCTTCACTTGCCTGAGCTTTGCCGCTCGGGGCGAGAAATTGCGCATTGTCACGGAACCGTGGGCTCCTTACGTGTATGAGGAGAACGGCAAATCCCTCGGGCTCGACTACGAAACCACCGCGATAGTCTTCAAGCGCCTGGGGATCGAAGTCGAGTGGCAATTCCTGCCATGGAAACGTTGCCTGTCGATGCTCGAAACCGGCCAGGCCGATGGCGCCCTGGACATTTTCCACAGCGATGAGCGCGATGCGACCCTGCTCTACCCCAGCGAACCGCTCTCGGAAGTGCAATTCGTGATGTTCTACGCCAACGCACGGCCGCACCCGTTCCGCACGCTCGACGAACTGCGCGGGCTGACCATCGGCACCTCACCGGGCTACCTGTACAGCCAGAATTTCAGGGACTCGACGCTGTTCACCCGGGAACCAGCACCCAGTCATGAAGCCAACTTCGGCAAACTGGTGCGTGGGCGGATCGACCTGCTGATCACTGATCGCCGGGTCGGCCAGCATTTGCTCGACGAGCTGAACATTCGCGACAAGATCACCGAGAACCCGATCGTCATCAGCCAACAAAGCCAGTTTCTGGCAGTTCGTCGCAATGCCGGCATGGATTTGCTGGTACAGCGCTTCGGTGCCGAACTCAAACGCTTCAAACGCGAACCGGCCTACGCAGAGCTAAGCGCCCGTTATGGCGCCGACCCGGCCTCTGTCGTGAACCCGGCACGCGCCACCGCCACGACGGCGAAAACCGTTGAGCAGCAGGAAAGCGGCGCGCAGTGATTGCTCTGTTATACTCCGGCCTTCCCGCCAGGCTCACGCCCGGACGCTCGGACTTGTTCAAGGCATCTCGACCCCGCTACGGCGCAGCTTTCCAGCCCGCGCGAGCACTCCAGACGAGCTTTCAAGGCCCAGCAGGACCGGACGGGATTGCGTTCCTCTTAAACGCCATTCGCGCCAGGCAAGACTCCCATTGGGCCAAGCCCTAACTAAAACAGGATTACTCATGTCCTTTGCTTCCCTCGGTCTCTCCGAGGCTTTAGTCCGCGCCATCGAGGCAGCGGGCTATACCGAGCCTACTCCGGTGCAACAGCGGGCCATTCCCGCCGTGTTGCAAGGTCGCGACCTGATGGTCGCGGCACAGACAGGTACTGGTAAAACCGGCGGTTTCGCCCTTCCGATTCTGGAGCGGTTGTTCCCCAACGGTCACCCGGACAAATCCCAGCGTCACGGCCCGCGCCAACCGCGCGTACTGGTCCTGACCCCTACTCGCGAACTCGCGGCCCAGGTACACGAAAGCTTCAAGGTTTATGCCCGTGACCTGAAGTTCGTCAGCGCCTGCATCTTCGGCGGCGTCGGCATGAACCCGCAGGTTCAAGCCATGTCCCGTGGCGTAGACGTGCTGGTGGCCTGCCCTGGCCGCCTGCTCGATCTGGCCGGCCAAGGCAGCGTCGACTTGTCCCACGTGGAAATCCTCGTGCTGGACGAAGCCGACCGCATGCTCGACATGGGCTTCGTCCATGACGTGAAGAAGGTCCTGGCGCGTCTGCCGGCCAAACGGCAGAACCTGCTGTTCTCGGCGACCTTCTCCAAGGACATCACCGACCTCGCTGGCAAACTGCTGCACAACCCGGAACGCATCGAAGTCACGCCGCCGAACACCACGGTCGAGCGCATCGAACAGCGCGTGTTCCGCCTGCCGGCCAGCCACAAACGTTCGTTGCTGGCACACCTGATCACCGCTGGCGCCTGGGAACAGGTTCTGGTCTTCACCCGCACCAAGCACGGCGCCAACCGCCTGGCCGAGTACCTGGACAAACACGGCCTGAGCGCCGTCGCGATCCACGGCAACAAGAGCCAGAACGCCCGCACCAAAGCCCTGGCCGACTTCAAGGCCGGTGACGTGCGCATCCTGGTGGCCACCGACATCGCCGCGCGCGGCCTGGACATCGATCAGTTGCCACACGTGGTCAACTTCGAACTGCCGAACGTCGATGAAGACTACGTACACCGTATCGGCCGTACCGGCCGTGCCGGTCGTTCAGGCGAGGCGATTTCGCTGGTCGCTCCGGACGAAGAGAAGCTGCTGAAAAGCATCGAACGCATGACCAAGCAGAAAATCGCCGACGGCGACCTGATGGGCTTCGATTCGAGCGCCGTGGAAGCCGAGAAACCGGAAGTCCGCGAGCGTCCGGATGTGCGTAACCCGCGCAATCCACGTGGCCCGCGCGGCGATGGTCCGAACGGCGGCGGTGGGGGTGGCGGTCGTAAAGACAAAGGCAAGGACAAGGGCAAGGAAAAACCGGCGTCGGGCGAACGTGGCGAGCGTCCAGCCCGTCAACAAAAGCCCCGCGAAGGCACCCCGGCCCGCGAACAGCGCCAGCCAAGCCAGCCTCCACGCGCCGCGGCTGATCGCGCCCCGGACGAGTTCCTGGACGACGATGTCGATAACTTCGGTAACCGCGTCGACTACGTTCCGCAGCAGAAACCTGCCCAGGGCCGTGGTCGTCGTCCGGGTGCTCCGGCACAAGGCACGGCAGCGGGTTCGGGCGCACCACGTGGCGGCAAGCCACAGGGTCGCCAGAGCGGTCCGCGCAGCAGCGATGGCGCCAGCACCGGCACGCCGCCAGCCAAGCGCAGCGGCCCACGTAATGGCGCACCACGTGACGGCCAGGCCCGTCGCGAAGATTCGCGCAACCGCCGCCCGGCCCGTGACGAGCAGCCTCGTTCGGAACCAGCGATACAGAACCCGCGTGGCCCGGCGCCGAAGATCATGCACAAGGAGTCGAAGGCGGATCGCTTCCCGACACCTGAGCAGCTCGATCAACTGCCAAGCCGTCCTCGCGGTGAAAAACCGGCATTGCTGACCCGCAATCGCTGAGTTATCGCTGCAATAAAAATGCCCCGTACCGAAAGGTCCGGGGCATTTTTATTGACCCGCTTTTGTAGGAGCTGCCGAAGGCTGCGATCTTTTGATTTTGCTTTTTTAAATACAAGATCAAAAGATCGCAGCCTTCGGCAGCTCCTACAGGGGTTTTGTGTACGGCAATAAAAAACGCCCGCGCTCTGGAGAGCAACGGGCGTTTTTTTGTCAGGCGCGAAAGTTATTTCGCTTTGACACCTTCAAACGTTACGTACAGATCAACTGCGTCGGACGATGGGCCCAGGTCTTTCTGCTTGCCAAAATCGGAACGCTTGAGGCTGAAGGTACCCTCGAAGCCTGCACGGTAGCCGCCCCATGGATCCTTGCCTTCACCCAGGAAAGTGGCCTTGACCACGATCGGCTTGGTGACACCGAGGATCGTCAGGTCGCCAGCCACATCGGCCGTGTCTTTGCCGGCGGCGTTTTTACCGGTCGACTTGACGCTGGTGGAAACGAAGGTGGCCTTGCTGCCGTTCAGGAAGTCTTTGCTGGAGATGTGCTTGTCACGCTCAGCATTGTTGGTGAAAACGCTGGCGGTGTTCACATTGAACTCGATCTTGCTGTCTTCAGGCTTGGCGGCGTCGAAGCTGAACTTGCCGTCGATGTCCTTGAAGGTACCGGTGATGTAGCTGTAGCCCAGGTGGCTGATCTTGAAGTCAACGAAGGCGTGCTGGCCTTCTTTGTCGACGACGTAGTCAGCGGCCATTACGTTACCGGCGGACAACAGGGCGGAGCCGATTGCCAGAGCGGCCAGAGTCTTTTTCAACATACTTTGTTTTCCTTTGGAGTCGAGGTTGAACGTCAGGCTTTGCGACCCAGCATTCGCTTGAGGGTCACATCACGGTCGATAAAGTGGTGCTTCAATGCTGCCAACGCATGGAGGCCGGAAAAAATTACCAGCACCCACGCCAGGTAGAGGTGAATCACGCCAGCGGTATCTGCCTGGTCCGGTAGCCCGGAAACCAGCGCAGGTACTTCAAACAGTCCAAACACCGGGATCCCGACACCTTCTGCGGTGGAAATCAGGTAACCGGCAATCATCACAGCGAACAGACTGAGATACAGAAAGCCATGGCCGAACTTGGCGCCCAGGCGCGTCATGCGGCTATAGCTGGACAGGGTTGGCGGCGGTGGGCTGATGAAACGCCACAACACTCGCAGCAGCATCACGCCGAGCAACACCAGACCAATGCTCTTGTGCAGGTCCGGCGCGTCTTTACGCCAGGTGCTGTAGTAGTCGAGACCGACCATCCACAGCCCGAGGGCAAACAAACCGAACACGGCCAATGCCACGCCCCAATGCATGAAGATGCTGACCAAACCATAGCGGGAAGTTGAGTTACGTAGTTGCATTGCCCAAATCCTGTGAGAACTGCGACCAAGACTAAAGAGTTATCTATCGAATTAAAGCGGAAAAATTTGCTTTGAAATATCGAGAAATACGATCAAGAGTTTGAAATCGGTGAGTTAAGGAAAGATTAAAGGCGAAAGTTGGGCGGGACGCGAAACCAAATTCACAAGAACTCAATGTGGCGAGGTAGCTTGCTCCCGCTCGACTGCGCAGCAGTCGCAAACCATGTAGATAATTTCAGCTGAAAACTGCGGTTGTCGATTGTTAGGGGCCGCTTCGCAACCCAGCGGGAGAAAGCTCCCTCGCCACGGGGGATTGTTGCAGGCAAAAAAAAGCGCGGCCCTTGAGCCGCGCTTCTGTTTAACCCAAAGCCTTACTGCACTTTGGTTTCGGTAGTCGTTGCAGGCTTCTTGGCCACTTCAGCTTTTTTCGCTGGTGCCTTGGCAGGTGCCTTTTTCGCTTCAGTCTTGGCCGCTGGTTTTTTCGCCGGGGCTTTGGCCGGTGCCTTTTTGGCTGGCTCGGCTTTCACCGGTGCCGCCGGCTTCGGCGCTTCGACCGGAGCAGGTGCTGGCGTCGGTGCCGGGGCGGGTGCAGGGGCCGGAGCTGCCGGGGCAGGTTCAGGCGCCTTCACTGGCTCCGGTTTCTTCGCGTCATCCGAACCGCCAAACAGGTTGCTGAAGAAATTGCCCTTCTTCGCCGCCACCGCACCAGCGCCTGCCGCTGCAGCCGCAGTCGCTGCCGGACCGACCTTCGCCGGTTCAAACGACTTGCCCGCCGCCAGGTCTTCAACCTGACTGGCCGCGCGCTGACCGGTGCGCAGTGCACCTTCCAGAGTGCCCGGGTACATGGTATCGGTGTGCTCCCCCGCAAAGGCTACACGCTGAATCGGACGTTCCCACAGGCGCCAGAACTTGCTGATCTGACCCGGACCGAACGCCAGGTATGCGCCGCCCATCGAAGGGTCGGTGCTGTAGCGACGGATTTCATAACCGGTAAACGAGCCGCGCGCCTGTGGATAAAACGCGTGCAGGCGAATCAGTACCTGATCGACCATCTGCTTGTCGCCGAACGCCTGCATCACCCGTGCGTTGTCGCCGGACAGGTTGATCACCACGTTGGCGCCACCCTTCAAGGCAGGCTCGATCCACAACATACCGAGGCCGGTGTTGCTGTAGATCTCGCCGGACATGCGTGCTTTCGGTTCCCACACCGGGGTCTTGAACTTCAGCATGATCTGGTCGCGCCAGCCGTAGTTGGTGCCCTTGATCGCCGCCAGGTGCTGGGCGTCCAGCGACGGGGTCATCTGGATCTTGTTCAGTGCGCGCAACGGCACGGCCAGCACGACATAGTCAGCCTGATAGCCAACGCTGCCGACCTTGACGGTGACGCCGTCTTTGTCCTGGGTGATCGACGAAACCGGGGAGCTGGTCTTGATGGTTTTCAGTTGCTTGACGAAAGCCTGGGCCAGCACGGGGCTGCCACCAACCAGACGCGAAGCACGCAGGTCACGGTCGGAGACGCCACGGTAGACACTGCTTTGCTGTGCGAAGTACAGCAGCGACAGGCGCGAAGGTTCGTCATAGCGGGTACGAATCTGCTGGTTAACCAACTGACGGGCAGTGGGTGGCAGTGTCAGCCGATCCAGCCAGTTGGACACGTTGATCTGGTCCAGCGAGTGCAGCGTGTTGTTCGCCGCCGGGTTCTGCGGGTCTTCGACCGAGCGTGCCAGGTCGTCCACGGTCTTTTCGTAGCGCTTGAGCGCTTCGGCAGTGGTGGGATCCTTGGTCGCCAGGTCGGCGGCGGTGTAATACACGCCGTCGATCAGGTAGCTCGGGGTCCGAACGAATTCAGGTGCTGGCGTGGTGCTCAGCTTGAACTCCGAGACGTACTTGTTCAAAACCGGCTGGGCCTTGTCGTTGCCGATCCACTCGCTGGTCGCCATGCCGGAACGACCGCCCGGGCTCGTCTTGGCTTCCAGCAGCGTGACCTGCCAGCCCTTTTTCTGCAGTTCATAAGCAGCCGTGAGGCCCGAAACCCCGCCGCCGATCACGATCACGGTTTTATCCTTGGCCAGCGCAGACACGCTGAACAGCCCCAACATCACCAGCGCACAGGCGCGCAGCCAACCGACAGACATTCAGCGAACTCCGGAAATACACGAGAAAAATAGCGGTTTTGCGAGCCAGACGACTCAAGAACCGCGAAGGATACGTCAGCCTTCAAACGCCCGCCAGCAACGTCTATCGGCCTATACAAAGTAGCTCATTCGACACAATGGGTTGTCCCCGTGCGACGCATTGCATAGGCTTGCGCGATTGCATGTCCGCGCGCGTCACGGACCGCCTCGAGGAGAGTGAAAATGGGCCTGAATAAACAGTGGATGGAACGCGATCTCGCGGTGTTGTGGCATCCCTGCACCCAGATGAAAGATCACGAACAACTGCCGCTGATCCCGATCAAGCGCGGTGAAGGGGTCTGGCTGGAAGATTTCGAAGGCAAACGCTACCTCGACGCGGTCAGTTCCTGGTGGGTCAATGTATTCGGCCACGCCAACCCGCGCATCAACCAGCGCATCAAGGATCAGGTCGATCAACTGGAACACGTGATCCTCGCCGGTTTCAGCCATCAGCCGGTGATCGAGTTGTCCGAGCGCCTGGTGAAGATGACGCCGGAAGGCCTGACGCGGTGCTTCTACGCCGATAACGGCTCGTCCTGCATCGAAGTCGCGCTGAAAATGAGCTTTCACTACTGGCTCAACCGCGGCCAGCCGAACAAGAAGCGCTTTGTCACCCTGACCAACAGCTACCACGGCGAAACCATGGCGGCGATGTCGGTGGGCGACGTGCCGCTGTTCACCGAAACCTACAAAGCCCTGCTGCTCGACACCATCAAGGTGCCAAGTCCCGATTGCTACTTGCGCCCGGAAGGCATGAGCTGGGAAGAACACTCGCGCAATATGTTCGCGGCGATGGAACAAACCCTGGCCGAGAACCATGACACCGTTGCAGCAGTGATCGTCGAGCCGCTGATCCAGGGCGCTGGCGGCATGCGCATGTACCACCCGGTGTATCTCAAGTTGCTGCGTGAAGCCTGTGATCGCTACGGCGTGCACCTGATCCACGACGAAATCGCCGTCGGCTTCGGCCGCACCGGCACCATGTTCGCCTGCGAACAGGCCGGCATTCGCCCGGACTTCCTTTGCCTGTCCAAGGCGCTGACCGGCGGCTACCTGCCGTTGGCCGCGTGCCTGACCACCGAAGACGTCTACAGCGCTTTCTACGACGACTACCCGACCCTGCGCGCCTTCCTGCATTCCCACAGCTACACCGGCAATCCGCTGGCCTGCGCGGCGGCATTGGCGACGCTGGATATCTTCGAAGAAGACAACGTCATCGAGAACAACAAGGTGTTGGCGCAGCGTATGGCCTCCTCCACTGCGCATCTGGTCGATCATCCGAACGTCAGCGAAGTGCGCCAGACCGGCATGGTCCTGGCCATCGAGATGGTCAAGGACAAGGCCAGCAAAGAAGCTTATCCATGGCAGGAACGTCGCGGTCTGAAGGTGTTCCAGCATGCGCTGGAGCGTGGTGCCTTGCTGCGGCCGTTGGGCAGCGTGGTGTATTTCCTGCCGCCGTATGTGGTGACACCGGAGCAGATCGACTTTCTGGCTGAAGTGGCCAGCGAAGGGATCGACATTGCCACGCGTGACAGCGTCAGTGTTTCAGTCCCGAAGGACTTCCATCCGGGGTTCCGTGATCCGGGTTGACAGTCATTGCACAACCCCTGTGGCGAGGGAGCTTGCTCCCGCTGGGCTGCGAAGCGGCCCCAAAAAGAGGGACTGCTGCGCAGTCCACCGGGAGCAAGCTCCCTCGCCACAAAAGCGACTCCGATTGAATTGAGTAGAGAACCAAAATGAGACTGTCCCGCTTCTTCATCGACGCCCCCCTGAGCACCGGCGAGCACGAACTGCCCGAGGCCCAGGCCCACTACATCAGCCGCGTGCTGCGCATGGCCGAGGGCGATGCGCTGCAATTGTTCGACGGCTCGGGCCAGGAGTTTCGCGCCACGCTGGTCGAAGTCGGCAAGAAGCGCGTGGTGGTGCAAATCGATGAGCAGTTCGCCGGCCAGGTTGAGTCACCGTTGCAGATCCACCTCGGCCAGGGCCTGTCCCGTGGCGAGCGCATGGACTGGGCGATTCAGAAAGCCACCGAACTGGGCGTCACCGAAATCACACCGATTTTCAGCGACCGCTGTGAAGTCCGGCTCAAGGACGAGCGTGCCGACAAACGCCTGCTGCACTGGCGCCAGGTGGCGATCAGCGCGTGCGAGCAATGCGGGCGTTCACGGGTGCCAGTGATTCATCCGCCGGTGCTGTTGGCGGATTGGTTGAAACAGACTGAAGCTGAGTTGAAGTTGGTGCTGCATCCGGTGGCCGAGCCATTGGTGAGTCATGCCAAGCCTTCAAGCCTGGCCTTCCTGATCGGTCCTGAGGGAGGTTTGTCCGATGCCGAAGTCGAGCTGGCCAAGGCCAACCGCTTCCACGCCGCCCGCCTCGGCCCGCGGGTGTTGCGAACCGAAACGGCGCCGGTAGTTGCCCTTGCGGTTGCCCAGCAGCTTTGGGGCGATTTTTAGGCCGCCGTTGCCAGACAGCCCAGAGGACTATTGCACCGGATCACTCACTGGCTTGGCAATGATCGCCTTGAGTTCACTGGTCATCGGGAACTCAAGGTTCAAGCCCTTTGGCGGGATCGGCTGTTCAAACCAGCGTTTGTAGATACCGTTGATTTCCCCTGAACTGTAAAGATCACCCAGCGCGCTGTTAACCAGCGCAATGAATTGCGGATCGTCCTTGCGCACCACGCAGCTGTAGATTTCCCGCGACTGCTCTTCCCCGACCACCACCCACTTATGCGGGTCGTGGGCCTTGGCGCGTTCGCCGTAGAGCAGCGCATCGTCCATATAAAACGCCGCCGCCCGTCCCGTTTGCAACATCTGGAACGCTTCGCCGTGATCCTTGGCGCTAATCACGAACATGTCGATCTTGTGGTCGACGTTATAGCTCTTCAGGTAGCGCTCATTGGTGGTGCCGGCAGTGGTTACCACGTTCTTGCCACGCAGGTCGGCGAAACTCTTGATGCCGCTGTCTCTGGCCGTGAGCAACTGGCCTTTGACGTAAATGAAACCGTAGGAGAACGCCACCTGCTTCTGCCGCTCGGCGGTCACGCCTGTGGAACCACACTCCAGATCTACGGTGCCGTTCTGCACCAGCGGAATGCGGGTTTGAGAAGTCACCAGGTTGTACTGAACGTTGAGATCGGGCAACGCCAGTTGCTGCTGGATGCGTTCGACGATCTTGCCCGCCAGATCCACCGAATAACCCATCGGCTTGCCCGTGTGGTCACCCACGTAGGAGAACGGTACTGACGCATCTCGATAGCCCAGGGTGATGCTCTTGGTACTGGCGATTTTGCCCAACGTTCCGCTCAAAGGTGGTTCAGTGGCCTGGACCTGACTGCCCATCAGCAAGCCCAGGGTGCAGCCAAGCAACGTGATTTTTTTTTGCATTGTTATTCTCCGTTGTGGGTAGAGCGGTTAACGGCGGGCGGCGATCACAGTGATTTCCACCAGGATTTCAGGGCGGGCCAGTTGCGCCTGCACGGTAGTGCGGGTCGGTGCCTGGCCCGGTGACAACCACTGCGACCAGACCTCGTTCATCGCGGCGAAATCCGCGTTGATGTCCTTGAGGTAAATGGTCGCATTGAGCAGATGACTCTTGTCGCTGCCGGCCTCGGTCAACAAAGCGTCGATTTTCGCCAACACTTCACGGGTCTGGTTGCTGGCGTCAGTGGCCTCGCCCGGTACCTGTCCGGAGAGAAACACCAGATCGCCGAAAGTCACGACGCCGGACAGTCGCGAGTTGCTGTGGAGACGTTGAATGGTCATTGCAGAGTCCTCTGGAGAAACAGGAATTCACGCAGCCCGATGGCTGAAACCGTGCAGTTCGATGGAAGGTTGACCCTTGCCGATCAGCTCGCAGAGCAAGCGCGCGCTGCCACATGCCAGGGTAAAGCCCAGCGCACCATGGCCGAGATTGAGCCACAGGTTGCGATAGGCCGTGGCACCCAGCAATGGCACGCCACTGGGGGTTGCCGGACGCATTCCGGCCCATTCGACGGCCTCATCATAGGCGCCAGCATTGGCGAAGGTGTCACGAGCCTGACGCTTGATCAGGGCCAAGCGCTGCGGGTCAATCGCCGGGTCGAAACCGACGATGTCGACCATCGCCGCGATACGCAATTGCTCGCCGATGCGCGCATACACAATCTTTCGGTCGTAGTCGGTGATGCTCACATCCGGTGCCCGGTGTTCCGGGCCAATCGGTACTGTCAGGCTGTAGCCCTTGAGCGGGTACAGCGGCAATTGCAGGCCGGGTAACGCCAGCGCCGGGCTGCGATGCCCGGCGGCAATCACCAGTTGCTCCACCTCCAGGATTTCACTGCCCAATTCGATGGCGTTGACCGCGCCATTGGCGTGACGAATGCCGGTCACCGCCTGGCCCAATCGGAACTCGCAACGGCCGGAGGCTTTCAGTCGCGTTGCCAATTGCTGACAAAAGCCATGGCAATCGCCGACTTCTTCGTCCGGGGTATAAATCGCTCCGACGAAGGGTGCATCGGTTAGCGCCGGTTCCAATTGCGTACATTCGGCAGGCGACAACACCTGCTGTTGCTGCGGATCGGCCAGCCCCTTGCGGGCATGATCAAAGCTACCGGGGTTACGGAAGGTCACCAGCTTGCCGTTGCGCCGCCACTCGAAACCCGCCAGCCCATCGTCTTCTCGCCACGTCTTCAAGATGCTCTGGCTGAACAGCGCCAGCCGCAACAGATGGGCGGCATTCTCACGGTTGACCGATCGGCGGCAAGCGTTGAGGAACGACGCCATCCAGCGCCACTGTGCCGGATCCAGACGCGGACGCAGCTTCAACGGCGAGTCACCGCGCAGCATCCAGCCGATGGCTTGCAACGGCACACCGGCATCAGCCAGGGGCGCCACATAGCGATAGGACAACTGGCCACCGTTGGCGAAACTGGTTTCGCTGCCCAGGCTATCCCGGGCTTCGATCACGGTCACTTCGAATCCGTCACGCACCAGCGCATAGGCCGTTGCCAGGCCAATCACGCCACCGCCGATAATGCACACACGCTGAGCCATGTCCGTCCTTAAAACCGTTGTGAAGACGAAGTGCAGGTTAGAGCCAGGTGACAGACGCTGAACAATGCATAAAGATGCCAAACCCATAGACAAAGGTTATGGACTAGCCATGCGCCTCCGTCACATCGAGATTTTCCAGGCCATTCGCCAGACCGGCTCGATCAGCGCCGCCGCGCAGTTGCTGCACGTCTCCCAGCCGGCGGTGAGCAAGGTGCTGCAACACGCCGAGCAGCAACTGGGATTCCCGTTGTTCTTGCGGGTACGCGGTAAATTGCAAGCCACACCCGAAGCGCTGGAGTTAGAGCGCGAGGTCGACAAGGTCAGCGAAAGCCTGCAAGGCGTGCGGCGCCTGGCCCAGAGCCTGCGTCGCGAGCCGGGTCATAGCCTGCGGATTGGCGCTACCCCGGCGCTGGCCCTGTCATTGCTGCCGCCGGCCATTCACGAGTGGACCGAGCGCTATCCGGACATCGCCTGCGAACTGTCCAGCGCCCATAGCCGCGAACTGGTGCAGAACCTGCTGATGCGTGAAATTGATCTCGCCCTGACCCTGCAACGACCGGATCATCCGGGGCTCAAGGCTCAGGCGCTGGCGTCCGGTGTGCTGGTGGCTCTGGCACCATCGGGGTACTGGTCGGCGGTAGAGGCAGGCACGCCGTTGCCCCTGATGGCCCTGGCCGGCGCACCCTTGATAGGCCTGTCCAGCGCCGACCCGTTGGCGGCCCGCCTCGACAGTTACCTCGAAGCGGTCGAGCCGCCGCCCCGGGTACGCATCGCGGTGCAGACCTATTCATTGGCCCGGGCGATGGTGGAATCCGGCGCCGGTTTGGCAGTGATCGATCCGTTCACCGCACTTGGCGCCTCCTGTGCCGCGACGACGATTCGCCCGTTGACTCCGCCGCTGCCCATCACCTTGTACGCAGTCACCCGCGCTGCCGAGCCTCCTCCCCACACCTTGAATGACCTGTTGCAGGTGTTCAGCCGTCGGGCCCAGGAGCAACTGGATCGCTTGATCCCGTCGCAGCGTTAATGTGGGAACTAGCCTGTTAGCGATTGGCGGCGACGCGGTCTAAAGGACATAAAAGAAAATCGCCACAAAGTGCAGCAAACTCCCGGCGATCACGAACAAATGCCAGATCCCGTGGGCATGCCGCAGGCGATGGTCGAGGGCAAAAAAGACAATCCCCACGGTGTACAAAACCCCGCCAGTCGCCAACCACGCAAACCCGGCACTGCCCAGCGCCGCCAGCAACGGCTTGACCGCCACCAGCACAATCCAGCCCATCACCGCGTAAATCACGATCGACAGAACCCGTGCTTCGGAACGCGGCTTGATTTCCTGCAGGATGCCAATCAGCGCCAGCCCCCAAACAATCCCGAACAACGTCCAGCCCCACGGCCCGCGCAGGGTCACCAGGCAGAACGGCGTGTAACTGCCGGCGATCAGCAGGTAGATCGAAAAGTGATCGACCTTCTGCATGATCGCTTTCTTGCGCCCGCGCACGCTGTGGTACACGGTCGATGCGCTGTAAAGGGCCATCAAGGTAAAACCGTAGATCGCCACGCTGACGATCTTCCACGGGCTGCCGTCCATGCTGGCGAGCACCAGCATCCACACCACCCCGACCGTCGCCGCCACCGCCCCGACCAAATGCGTCCAGGCGTTCAATCTTTCCCCGTGATACATCGTTTACCCACCTCGACATTCATTCCCGCAGTGCGCAAGGCTCAGGCCTCAAGCGTAAAAGCGCAATGTTTCAGAAAACAAACCCTCCTGTAGGAGCCGGCTTGCTGGCGATAGGACCTCAAGTTTTACCTTGATCCTCAAGACGCCATCGCTGGCAAGCCAGCTCCCACAAAGGTCTGCGCACATCAATGTAAATAGGCACAATCGAGCCATTCGAATAAGAGTCCGCGCCATGTTGATCGACGAAGAGTTGACCCTGAAAAAACTCGAGGTGTTCCTTGCCTTCATGCGCACCGGCAACCTGGCCCGGGCCGCGGCCGAATTACAGACCAGCAATGTCAGCGTGCACCGGGCGATCCATTCCCTGGAAAGCGCCCTGCGCTGCCCGCTGTTCAAACATGAAGGCCGCAACCTGACGCCGCTGGAAAGCGCCTATGTGCTGGAAGAACGTGCGCAGAAGCTGATTCAGGACGTCGTGGAAAGCGTGCGCCTGACCCGCGAGGCCGCCGGATTTTCCGCTGAACGCTTCAAACTCGGCTCGCTGTATTCGCTGACGGTGAAGACTGTGCCGCAGCTGATCATGGGCCTGAAAATCCGCCGCAGCGAACTCAACATCGACCTGATCCTCGGCTCGAATTTCGACCTGTTGTACAAGCTCAAGAACATGGAAGTCGATGCGATCCTGGTGTCCCTGGACGACAGCATCATCGACCCGGACCTGGAGCACATTCCGCTGTTCTCCGACGATATCTTCCTCGCCACGCCCGCCGATTCGAAATTTGCCCACAGGACCGAAGTCGACCTTGCAGAAGTGCGCGACGAAACCTTCATCACCCTCACCCAGGGCTTCGCCACGCACCAGGACGGCAAACGGGTATTCGAGCAGGCGGGGTTCGAGCCGAAAGTGGCGATGCAGGTCAACGACATCTTCACCCTGCTGAGTATGGTCAGCTCGGGCGTCGGTTATGCGTTGCTGCCGGGGAGGATTGCGGCGGTGTATGAGAACCGGGTGAAGCTGATTCCATTGCAGGAGAAGTACCGGTTGCAGCAGCACATTGGTGTGGTGTTTCTCAAAGCCAAGGAGCGCGATCCAAATCTGCTGGCGTTACTGGCGGAGTGTCGGATGTATGCCAATCGCCAGGCATAAAACCCTGTGGCGAGGGAGCTTGCTCCCGCTGGGCTGCGCAGCAGACCCTTTTTTGCGGGCGCTTCGCACCCGAGCGGGAGCAAGCTCCCTCGCCACAAAAGCATTCTGGTAATTAGCCAACAATCCCGCGAACAATGAAGTACAACAACGAAGGCCCCAACAAGCACCCAAGACCGGTGTGGAACGTCGCCGTCAACGCGCCATAAGGCACCAGCCGCCGATCCGTCGCCGCCAGCCCCGCCGTCACACCGCTGACAGTCCCGGCCAAGCCGCCAAACACCATCGCCGAACGCGGGTTATCCAGGCCCATCCAGCGCGCTGCCATCGGCGTGCCGACCATCACCAGAATCGCCTTGATCAGCCCGGTGGCGATCGACAACGCCATCACATCCGAGGTCGCGCCAATCGCCGCCCCGGTCACCGGGCCGACAATGTAAGTCACCGCACCGGCACCGATGGTGGTCATGCTCACCGCATCGCGATAACCAAACACCCAGGCGATGCTCGCGCCGACAATGAACGGCAGCACCGTGCCCAACAGCAGCGCGATCACACCAATCATCCCGGCCTTTTTCGCTTCAGTGGCCTGCACTTCGAACGCCGTGGCGACGATGGCAAAGTCCCGCAGCATGGCGCCGCCCATCAGGCCAATACCGGAGAACAGCGTCAGGTCCGCCAGGCCTTTTTGCCCGCCGGTCAGGGTGCCGCCGACCCAGGCCAGGACCAGGCCAATGACAATGGCAATCGCCGAGCCGTGAATGCGCCCGAAGGTCAGGCGTTTCGAGAGGATGACCGACACCCACATGATCACGCCGACGAAGGCGAATGCAGTGACCAGGCCGTTATGTTCCAGCCCTTTCTCGATGAGATCCCACATATCAGCGACCTCCTACGGGTGTGCCAACGGGGCTCAACTCTTCGGGCTCATCGGGCAAGGGTTCGCCCTTGTGGGTCCGACTGATCAAGGCAATGGTGCAACCGCAGATCACCACCGAACCAATCGCCGCCAGCACCGCTACCGGGCCGCCGTGCAGCGCCGTGACGACGTTCTGTTGCGCGGCCATTGCCACCACCACCGGAATGTACATGGCGCCCCAGAAGCCGACGCCCATCTCGCAATCCTTGGTCATGCCGCCGCGCTTTTGCATCCACAACCGCGCGCAGATCAACAGGATCATCGCGATCCCGACCCCGCCGACATTGGACTTCACGCCCAGCAACACGCCGAGCATGTCACCCATGATCACCCCTGCCAGCGTACAAATCGCCAACAGCGCCACACCGTAAATAATCATTGTTGTTGTCCTCGAAGTGCATCGTCGAATGTTGTTTTTGTTGTTCGAAGCCTTGGGTCGAAGCTCTAGGGTTGGCGGCTTCCCTCCTCACGCAACAGCGCCTGCAAGGTATCGAGACGGGCACCGTCGAAAGCCATCACGGTGCCTTGCTCGAACATCCGGCGCGCCAGCCCGGTCAGCACCGCACCGGGCGGCAGTTCGATCTGTAGACGTACGCCGCGCTCGTAAGCGCTTTGCACCGTGCCGCGCCAATCCACCACGCGGCACATGTTGAAAGCCAGGTCGTCGCGCAAGGCTTCGGTGTTGATCACCGGCCGGGCGCGACTGCCGCTGAGGTAACCGAGGGTCGGCGTATTCAGCGGCACCTTGGCGAACGCTTCAGCCAGAAGCTTTGCGGGCGCATCCAGTAACGGGCAGTGCGACGGCACGCTGACTGCCAAGCGCTTGGCCAGCCCTGCACCGCAATCTTTCGCCAACCCGGCGACGGCTTTCATCGCGGCGTCGCTGCCTGCAATGACGACCTGGTTGTCGGCATTGATGTTGGCCAGGTAAACCGGCGTGTCGATGCTGTGCACCTGCGCCAGCAAACCTTCCACCGTCGCAAGGTCCAGACCAATGATCGCGGTCATGCCGTAGCCCCGTGGATAAGCCTGCTGCATCAACTCACCGCGCAGGCTGACCAGATGCAGCGCATCGCTGAAGCTCAACGCGCCCGCCACCACCGCAGCCGGATAGGCACCGATGGACAACCCGGCGACGTAATCGGCTGGCAACGACAACTGCCGCGCAGCCGCCACGCCGGCGATCAACAGGCACAACTGAACGGCCCGCGTCGATTGCAACGCTTCGGCAGAATCCAGCAGCAGTACATCTTCACCGAGCACGTCACTTGCTTCGTTCAACGTTTCCCGAGGCAAACGCTGAAGCATGCCCGGCTGCTGCGCGCCCTGACCGGGGAACACCAACAAGCTGCTCACGCTGCTTGCTCCTGCGGGTTCCACGGATCGAGCACCAGACAGGCCTGGCTGGCGTTTTTGAGCAACACGCGATGCGACGAACCGGCCCATTCGCGCAAGGCGACGGCACCGAATGGCGTTTGCAGTTGCATGTCCACCACACAGGTGACGGTGTCGAGCGTCGCGACCAACGCCCGGGATTCGGCACGGCTCAGCGGCTGCGGTGTACGCAGGATCAAGTCGAGGTCGCTACCTTCGTGCAACGCCGTAAAACCACTCGCCAGTTCAAACCCGGCACTGCCGCTGACACCCCAGACCCAGCCGCACTTATCCAGCATTGGCCGCAGTTGCGTCAGGGCTCGAACGGCCGGCAATTCCCGGTCGATGTCGGCGTGGCAGAGCTCTTCCGGCGATACGCGACGGCTGATCGACGCGATCGCCATCGACGTCGCATAACGCTGCTCACGCAAACGTCCACGCACGCCGACTGCAACCTGCCCTGCCACCGACAATGCGCGCCGAACCACGACTGGCTGACCGGCACGGAGGGACTCAACCACCCACGCAGGCGCATCCGCAGGCAGTTGTTCCGGGGTCATGCCCCAGAGCAGATCGTGGGCCAGAAGCATGTTCACCACTGTTCCCTCAACAACTGGCGAACCTTGCTCGACGCCGCACGATTGGCTGCGCCGAGACGACCACTCAGGTCGTGTCCCTTCGCCGCCACATCGTCGATCGCCAGATTCAGGCATTCAGTCACCCGCGCCAGATCGCTCGCCGACGGCTGTTCGATCTGCTCCACCGATAAGGTTTCCCAGAGCAAACCAAGGCTGGCATAGCTGTCGATGTCATACGCCATTGGCGGCACGCTGGCGGCCAGGGTTTCCAGTTCTTCGACGCTGCGCAGCGTCACGCGCGCCGCCGATGCCTTGCCCATGGCATGCACCATCACGCCCGGATCACGCAGGGCAATCAACCGATTAGCCTGATAACCGTGGGCGAGAAACGCCCCGGACATGGCCTTGCCCACCAGCAAACCAATCACGGCATGCCCCGCCAGACGGGCGCGAGCATAACTGTCAGCGGCACCGGCCAGGGCTTGATGAATGCCGAGTGCTTCCTCACGGCGGCCATAAGCCTGACTCGGCACATCGACGATGGCGATCACGGCGCGTTTTTGCGGCTTGTCCTGATCAGCGGCGATGACTTCATCCACAACCTTGGCCAGACCCCAGCCTTCGAGCAAACCAACCTCGCCGTTACGGGCGCGTACAAACCGATTGTCGGGATCAGCCACCACAGCGATAAACCGCACCGGTTGCTCACCCAGAAATCCATCAGCCACTTTCAGCGACGCTGTCAAACCGTCGACCGCTTTGGCGCCAGCGCTCAAGGCGTTGAACCAGTTCAAGCCTCTCAGGGAATACGAACTCATGAGCGCTCTCCTTGATACAGATCGCGAACCACTGAAGGCTCGATTTGCGGTTCGGCGTCCAGACGCGCCAGCCGTTGCAGGAACAGTTCGGCCTGAGTGCTGCGCTGCTGCGCAGGCAAACCTTGCTGGAGCAATTCGCTGACCTGTTGGCGGATCTGCGCCACGTCGTCAGAGGCGTAGCGATCTACCAGCCCTGTGGCAAAACGCTGCTCGCCACCGGTCAGGCTCCAGATAAACGGACGATCCCGGGAGTCGTACTCCTCAAGCCCGGCTTCTTGTTCAATCACTTGCGGGCCGTTCAACCCGAGGCGCGCTTCCTGGGTCACCAGCAAGTAGCTGCACAACCCGGCGGCAATCGACATGCCGCCGAAGCAACCCACGCTACCCGCAACCACACCGACCACTGGTTGGTACTGGCGCAGGTCGACAATCGCCGCGTGAATATCGGCAATCGCCGCCAACCCGAGATTGGCCTCCTGCAAACGCACGCCACCGGTCTCCAGCAGCAACACGGCTCGGGTCGCAATGCCCTTGCGGTTATCTTCGGCGGCCAGTTCCAGCGAGCCGGCAATTTTCGCCCCGCCGACTTCACCGAGGCTGCCCCCCTGGAACGCGCCTTCGATGGCGGCGATCACCACCGGCAACCCGTCAATGCTGCCCTTGGCGATGATCACGCCGTCATCGGCCTGTGGCACCACACCTTGGCGCGACAGCCAGGGCGACATGACGCGTTGGAACGGGTCGAGCAATTCACGGAACGTGCCCGCATCGAGCAAGGCTTTCGCCCGTTGCCGCGCACCGAGTTCGACGAAGCTGTGTTTGGTCAGCAACGCTGCGCTGTCAGTCATGGCCGATCTCCTCGAAGCCTTGTTCCAGACGCAGGCGCACCACACCGGGGGTCGCGCCGAAATCGTGGATATCGATGTCCATTGCCGGTGGGGTCTGCCCGTCGAACATCCGCGCAAACAGGTGCTGCCAGCGTTGTTCGCTGCCATTGACCGAGGTCTGCACGGTGATGGTCAACTTGCCGGCCTGACCCGGTTCGATCAGCACTTCCAGATCGCCCGAACCGACACACCCCACCAGCGTGCGGCCGCGAGGCGGCTGCCCGGCTGGGAATTCAAAGGATAAGGTTTCCATCAAAATGCTCCCTGGATGAGGCCGTCGCCAGACTCGATGCGGTCGATGAACAGGCAGGCTGCGAGCAGGTCGGCAGCGCCGCCGGGCGAGGCATTCAACGCGATTAATTGTTGGTCCAGCTCATGCAACCGACGACGTCCGGCGAGGCTGGCACTGCCGCCCGCGTCGAGCACCGCTTGGGCACCGAGTTGCATGGTGTGCAGGCCTTCTTCCCCGGCGCGATACAGCACGCAGGTGTCGGCCAGGTTTGTCATGATCGCCAGCAGCGCATCGAGCCGGGCGTTCTGTTCGCCATGGCCGGTAGCGCGGCTGCGTTTGAGTTGCGGCAGTGCGCGTTGGGTCACGGCCGGGAACCCGAGTTGGGCTTCTTCACGGGCACCGCGCGCGCCGTAGCGAAGAGTGACCTGCGCGCCGTGACTCAGCGGACGCGGCGCGTAACGATCATCAAGCAAGGCAAGGCGTGCGGCGCGTAGAGAAATGGAGCTCGCGGCGGTGGATTGCGGCTCAAGCGCAACCGCGACGACCAGCAAGCCCAAGGCCCAGATCGCGCCACGGTGGGTGTTCACGCCGCTGGTGGTTGCGAGCATCGCTTGCTCGCCTTCACGACCGATCAGGCCAATCGCTTCGCGCAGCGGCAAACCAATCTCACCCATCTCAATGGCGGCTTCAGCCATTTCCTTGAACGCCGGCAACAACGCCAACGCCGAGGCGTGCATCAGCCCAAGGTGCAAATCGGTGTGGGCACCGTTGCCGCGACGGTCGACCAGTGCCGGTTTCGGCGACAGGTCGGCTTCGTCGATCAGCGCGTCCACCGCCAGGTCCGCCAGCCGTTCGGCCAGGGTCAGGGTTTTCGGTTGCAGGTTGAATGCGTGCATTACCAGCTCCTGAACTTGGCGGGCGGGTTGTAGAGGCCACCCGACCACTCGACCAGATCGGCCACGCTTTTCGCCGCGAGCAGTTCGCGGGTGGCGTCGGTGCGGCGAATGCCGAGGTCTTCGGGCAAGGCGATCAAGCCTTCGCGGCGCATGCGCGCGGTGTCTTTCGGGTTGTGGCGCAAGCCGATGGCGGTGACGCCAGCGACGGCGGCGATCATCGCCTGGCGCTCTTCCAGCGAGCGCGCCTTGTACAGATAGGCGATGCCTTCTTCGGTCAGCAGATGGGTGACGTCGTCGCCGTAGATCATGATCGGCGCCAGCGGCATGCCGCTTTTCTTCGCCACTTCAACGGCGTCGAGGGTTTCGACGAAGGTCGGTTTGCCGCCCTCCTGGAAGGTCTCGACCATTTGCACCACAAGTTTCTTGCCACGTTCGAGCATCGGTTCGGCCGCGTCGCCGTGGCGCATGTCGAGCCAGGCCGGCGTGCCGTGACGGCGACCGCGTGGGTCGTGGCCCATGTTCGGTGCCCCACCAAATCCGGCCAGGCGTCCCCGGGTCACCGTGGAAGAGTGACCATCGCCATCGACTTGCAGCGTGGCGCCGATGAACAGGTCCACCGCGTACTGTCCGGCAAGCTGACTGAACATCCGGTTGGAACGCATGGAGCCGTCACGTCCGGTGAAGAACACGTCAGGCCGGGCGGCGATGTAGTTTTCCATGCCCAATTCGGTGCCGAAACAATGCACGCTTTCGACCCAGCCGCTTTCAATCGCCGGGATCAACGTCGGGTGCGGATTGAGCGTCCAGTTGCGGCAGATTTTGCCTTTGAGGCCGAGGGATTCGCCGTAGGTCGGCAGGATCAATTCGATGGCGGCGGTATTGAAACCGATGCCGTGGTTGAGCGACTGCACATTGTGTTTTTCGTAGATCCCGCGAATCGCCATCATCGCCATCAACACATGCACAGGCTTGATGTGGCGCGGGTCGCGGGTGAACAGCGGTTCGATGTAGAACGGCTTGTCAGCCACCACCACGAAATCGACCCAGGAGGCGGGAATGTCGACGCGAGGCAGTTCGCTGACGTCGTCCACCAATTGGTTGACCTGGACGATGACGATGCCGTCGCTGAACGCGGCCGGTTCGATCAGGGCGGGGGTGTCTTCGGTACTCGCGCCGGTGTAGATATTGCCAGCGCGGTCGGCCATGAAACCGGCCGAGAGCACGACGTTGGGAATCAGGTCCACCACCAGCCGTGCGTAAAGCTCGATGTAGGTGTGGATCGCGCCGATTTCCAGCAGGCCGTCTTCAAGCAATTGGCTGATGCGCAGGCTTTGGGTGCCGCCGAAGGCGAAATCGAGTTTGCGGGCGATACCGCGTTCGAACAGGTCCAGGTGCTCGGCGCGACCGACGCTGGGCATGATCATGTGCAAATCATGCAGCTTGGCCGGGTCAGCCTTCACCAGTGAACGGGAAAGAAAATCCGCCTGCTTCTGGTTGTTGCCCTCCAGCACCACGCGGTCGCCGGGCAGGATCAACGCCTCGAGCGCCGCCACGATCTTGTCGGTGGGCAACACCACACCATCGGCGAGACCTCGCACCAGTTCGAGACGCCGCTGCTTCTCGCTGCGCCGCCGCGTCCATCGCGAGTCGGGGGATATTGTTGTTGTCATGACCACTCCACGGGTTCGCTGTCGTGGGGTCACCTTAGGAGCGTTGGGTGCGGGGCATCAATCAAGCAGAGCGGTGGATTGTTACGGTCAAAGTAATGGTTGCTCAATTTGACGCTATCGCGAGCAGGCTCGCCCCACGCAGGATCTACGTCACGCATTAAACCTGTGGGAGCGAGCCTGCTCGCGATGGGGACATCAAATCGTTTCGAAGCTTCCATTAAAGAATCACAGTCCAGCCATTTGCTGCTCCACGCGGATCAACAATTGCGCCGTGCATTCCAGCAACTGCCCCAGCAACGCCTCATCTTCATCCATATAGCCTTCGTACTCCGCCAGGTTGCGTCGTTCATGGCAAAGGGCGAATAGCCGAACCTGCACTTTGCCGAAGCCCGCAGTGTGAATCAGGCACTGGAAAACCAGGTAACGCTTGTCCGAACGGTAACCACACAGCCTAAGCGCCGTCAGCGCCATCCCATGGGCAGCGTTGTAGGCCAGATCAAATCGACTTGCGAACGAAAGCGACGGGGTTAGTGCATCCTTCAAGCGATCCGTTGCCGAACGCATCAAACCCTCACATTCCTTGCGATCCGGCGCCTCGGCCTTCAATCCACCACTACGTAAAAGATTCTCCAGATTCTCGTTGCTGCCCATCCTTGGACTCCAAAGGGCTTTCACCCATCAGGTTGATCTTTTCCTGCTGCGCAACCCGCATGACGAAGCTGTTTTCGGCCGACAGTTTTGCGACCCAGTCTTCTGGGGTATAGAGCGTCGGATTAAGGGTGCGGCCCAGATGTTCTTCCAGAGGCAAGAGCCGCTCCATCACATCACTGTAGTGCAGACCTTCACCGATGAGCATGAGATCAATGTCACTGGATGCGTTTGCCTGATCCTTGGCGATGGAACCGTAAACAAACGCCCATGTGAGTTGTTCGGCGAAGGGTTGTAGCGCGTCACGTAACGGCTCGGCGATACCGAACGTTTTCCGGGTGATACCCAGTAGTTCGGTATAAATCGGGCAATCGGGATTGGCTTGATAGTGGGTCTGGTTACCCAGTCGTGACATCGTCAGCACGCCCGCTCGTTGCAAGCGTTCCAGTTCGCGCATGAGGCTGCCTTTACCGACCTGAGCCCAGCGGGCTATTTCATTGGCGTAAAAACTTCGGTCAGGTTTGCCAAACAACAGGCCCAACACTTTTTGCTGGGTAGTGGTGAACAAAGCTTCACTCAGCGACAGGTTTTCCATGGCAACAACCGAAAGTCCCAAAAAGGGAACTTTAGGTCCCCTTATGGGAATCTTCAACCTTCAGATCAACCCCGCCCCCACCAGCAATTCCTCCAACGCCAACAAATCCGGCACCTTGGCCACTTGATCACCCACCTGCACCGCCGCTTTTTCCAGCGAGCACAACGGCACGTCGACATAGCTCAACTGGCTGTCGAGCTTGTAGGAGCGTGGGATCCCCTGAATCAGCATCGCCATGAATTTCACTTCAGGCCGACCGCCCAATGCATTGAGAATGACGATCCGCGCGCGCTCGCCAATGGCGATTTTGTGGCCGCACGCCGACTCGAAACTGAGTAATGGGATCTGCCGGTTACGCCACGTCACCCGGCCGAGATACCAGGGTGGCGTATCGAGGTCGAATGCCGCCGGTTGGTAATCGATCAGCTCGGCGACCGCGACGTTGGGCAGGATCAGGTTACGGTCGGCCAGGGGCAGCAGCAGGCCGGTGAGGTTACTGGTGCGCTGGCTCATTAGCCGTTCAAGCATGGGTTTTGCTCCACAGGGCAATGCTTTCGAGCAGTACCGATTCCTGGTACGGCTTGCCGAGGTAGTCGTTGACACCGATGGCCATGGCGCGGTCGCGGTGTTTTTGCCCGGTGCGCGAGGTGATCATGATGATCGGCAGGTGCTGCAAGCGCTCATCGTTGCGCACTTGGGTCGCCACTTCGAAGCCGTCCATGCGCGGCATTTCGATGTCCAGCAGCATCACGTCCGGCAGGTGCTCTTCGAGCAGCAGCATGGCATCGACACCGTCCTTGGCCGTCAGCACGTTCATGCCGTGACGTTCGAGCAAACGGCTGGTGACCTTGCGCACGGTGACCGAGTCGTCGACCACCATGACCAGCAACGGCCGCTGCGGTTCGACCTCCAGTTCATGGGTTGCCGGGCGCTGTGGCACGCGCGCTTGCAAGGCGCGGATGGGCGCCAGCAAATCCAGAATCAGCACCACCCGGCCATCGCCCAGAATCGTCGCCCCGGACACGCCCTGCACCGCCGAAAACTGTGGGCCGAGGCTCTTGACCACGATCTCGCGGGTGCCGGCCATGGCGTCGACCTGCACGGCGATGTGGCGCTCGTTGCATTGCACCAGCAACACTGGCAGCGGCAAGCTCTGGCCCAGCAATTTTGGCCGTGGACTGGTTTTCAGCAGCTCGCCCAGATAGCACAGCTCATAGCGTTGCCCGGCGTATTCATACGTCGGTGGATCAAGGCGGAAATGCCCTTCGAGTTCATTGGGCAAGACGCGGACGATGCCTTCGATGGTGTTCAGCGGGATCGCGTATTGATCTTCCCCGCAGTGCACCATCAGCGCACGGTTGACCGACACCGTGAACGGCAGGCGAATACGGAAATGCACGCCCTGCCCAGGCACCGAGTCGATGCTCATGCTGCCGCCCAGTTGCCGCACCTCTTCATGCACCACGTCCATGCCGACGCCACGCCCGGAAATCTGGGTAATTTTTTCGGCAGTGGAGAACCCCGGTTGCAGGATGAATTGCAGTACGTCGCGGTCGCCGATTTCACTGTTCGGATCGAGCAAGCCGCGCTTGATGGCTTTGCGTCGCACTGCTTCCAGCGGCACACCGGCGCCGTCGTCGCGGATATCGAAAATGATGTCGCCGCCCTCGCGCAACAGGTCGAGGGTGATCCGTCCCTGTGCCGGTTTGCCCGCTGCGACCCGCACTTCGGCGGATTCCAGGCCATGGTCCACGGCGTTGCGCAGCATGTGCTCCAGCGGCGCGGCCATGCGTTCGAGGACGTTGCGGTCCATTTCACCCTCGGCGTTGCCGACGATGAACTCGACGTCCTTGCCCAACTCCTCGGACACCTGACGGACGATGCGCTTCAAGCGCGGCAGCATCCGTTCGAACGGCACCATGCGCGTGCGCATCAGCCCTTCCTGCAACTCGGTGTTGATGCGGCCCTGCTGCTGGAGCAGGTTTTCCGCGTCGTGGTTGCGACGGTCCAGGGTTTCCTTGAGATCGAGCAAGTCGGAGGCGGATTCGAACAAGGCGCGCGACAGTTGCTGCAATTGTGAGTGGCGGTCCATTTCCAGCGGATCGAATTCTTCGTAGCCCTGGCGTTCGGCGTCGACTTGCTGACGGCTGAGGATCCGGCCCTGGGTTTCGGTATCGAGGCGGCGTAACTGGTCGCGCATCCGCTCGATGGTGGTTTCCATCTCGTTTAGCGTCACTTGAGCATCACTGACCTGCTGCTCGATTCGCCCTCGGAAAATCGACGTCTCGCCGGCCAGGTTGACCAGATCGTCGAGCAGCTCCGCCGAGACCTTGACCATGTCTGCACCGGCGTCGGGTTGCAGTACCGGGGTTTCGGTTTTTATGGCGGCGGGCAGCACGATGGGCGCAGTGGCAGCGCCAGGCACCACCGGATGGCTGAAATTCTTGATCGCATCGATCAGTCGGTCGGCTGGCGGCAATGGCTCACCGGCACGGGTGGCGTCGAGCATTTGCGCCAGTCGGTCATGGCTGCGTTGCAGCAACTCGAACAACGCCGAAGAGGGTTTCAGAACACCCGCGGACAAGCCTTCGTAGAGGAATTCCAGTTCATGGGCCAAATCGCCGATCGGCGCGATTTCCACCATGCGCGCACCGCCCTTGAGGGTGTGCAAGTCGCGCAACAGGGTTTCCACTTCCTGACGGCTCGAAGGCTCGGCCTGCCAACGCACCAGCGCCGCACCCGAGCTTTCGATGATGTCGAAACCTTCCTCGAGGAAGATGTCCAGCAACTCACTGTCGTGATGAGTCGAGTCGTCGCTCGCGGCGGGTTCGGCAACATCGGCACTGCCCACGTGGCCTTGCCTGAACGCTCGGATCGCTTCAATCAGTTCGTTTGGGTCGCCCAAGGGTTGATGCTGTTGCAACTGTTCAAGCATCAGTGCCAGACGGTCATGGCTCTGTTGGAGCAACTGCGCCAGCTCTTCGCTTTGGCTGTAACGGCGGTCCACCAGCCCTTGGTAAAGGCTCTCCAGTTCATGGGCCAGATCGCCGACCGGTCCGACCTCGGCCATCCGCGCGCCACCCTTGAGGGTGTGCAGGTCGCGTTGCAAGGACGACAACGGTGCGGCGTTGTGCGGCTCGCTCAACCAGCGCTGCAAGGCCTGGTTGGCGCTTTCGAGGATATCCACCGCTTCTTCGAGGAAGATCGAAACGATCTCGTCGTCCAGTTCTATTGTGGGAGCTGGCTTGCCAGCGATGGGCGTTAACGATGACGCGTTTTCATTGGATAAACGTGGCGCCTGTGAATCCATCGCTGGCAAGCCAGCTCCCACAGTGGTCTGTGCCGGTTTTTCCACAGCGGTTTGTGCCAATTCGGCGGTGGCATCGGACAGGTCGCGAATGCTCAGCGAACGGCTGCCGTCGCTGCGAATCAGCCCCATCGCCGACGGGTCGAGGCTCTGGTCGAGCAAACCGTGCAAGGCGCGAATCCGCTCCGGCTGCGGGCTGACTTCCTGGCCGGCAGCCAGCTCGTCGAGCATGTTGATCAGCGCTTCGTGGGCACTTTGCGCCTCATGGAAAAACGCTTCGCTAACCGCCAGGCTGCTTTCCTCCACGGCGCCGTACAGGTCAAGCAAGGCTTCGCAGAGTTCATCCACCGGATGCAAATCGGCCAGGTGCGCGCCTTCGCCAAGAGTGGTCAATTCGTCCAGCAACGCGCTGAGTTCCTGGCGCTCGCCGGGGTGCTGTTGCCAGCGCTGCAGCAGGCTTTCGGCGTCGAGCAGGATGTCCATGCCCTGGGCCAGAAAGTTGTTGATCAACTGCGGATCGCGCTTGATCCGTAGCCCGCTGCTCGGTGTGTTCGACAGGCTGGCCAGGCGTTCGACAAGCAAGGCCTGGGTGCGCTCAATCAACGATGCAGCGTCTGGAATCTCGGCCAACGGATCGCTCTTGAGCTGGCGCAAGCCGAGCCGGAACAAGCCTTCGGCTTCCAGCAGCACTTCGACTTCATCAAGGTCGAGGGCGATTTGGTGGGCCTTGTATTCCCGGGCCAGTTGATCGAGCGGCGCGGCCAGCTCGGCAATCGGCAAAACTCCGGCCATCGATGCGCTGCCCTTGAGGGTGTGCAAGGCGCGCTGTAATTCGTCGCTGGCCTGCAACGGCACGTGCTCGGCGGCCTGATCGAGAAAGCGATTGAGACTGGCCAAGTGGGTTTCGGCTTCTTTGCGGAAGATCTCCAGCAACAGCGGATCGAGGGCCGAGACGTCCTGGGTGTCTTCATCGGCAGCCAACTCCTCGCCCTTGGCCAGGGCATGGGCGTGGGCGGCCAATTGGTCGACGTCGTTGCGCTGGCGCTGGGCGTCGGCGGCATATTCAGCCACCAGCTCCGGCAGCAGCTCCACGACCTCGCCCAGGAGTTGCTGCACCGCAGCGCCCGGCGCGACGCTGTGTTCCAGCACCCGATTAAGCAGGTTTTCCATGGCCCAGGCCAGTTCGCCCAACACCAGCGCACGGACCATCCGGCCACTGCCCTTGAGGGTGTGGAAGGCACGGCGCACCTCACTCAGGGCTGAGGTGTTTTCAGGATTGGCCGACCAACGCGGCAAGTATTCGCGAAGAATCTCAAGGACCTCGTCAGTCTCTTCGAGGAACACTTCGCGCAATTCTTCATCCACCGGCTCTTCACCGGCAGGCGGCGGCAACAGGCTGCCCGGTGTGGTCAGGGCCGGAGGGTTCAGGGCGGAAACCGGACTGGCGAGCACATCGGCCAGGGTCTGCACGATGGCCGGACCATCCAGCTCCTGCATTTGTTGCATGACCTGTGCTTCGCTGGGGCTCAACACGTCCTCAAGCACCGGCACATGCTGTTCAGAGGGGAAGAAACCGAGGGACGCCAGGCTTTGTTCGGCGATATCGAGCAACTGCTCACCCGGCGCTTCCGGGTCATCGTTGAGGCGCTCAAGGTAGTATTCGAGGCTGGCGATCACGTCGGCCAGGCTGTCCAGTTCCTGCCAACCGGGCTGCCCCGGATCAAGCAGCAGATGCTCGCGGATGAAGTGGTTGCAGGTTTCGATCAGGCCCGCCGCGCGGCTCAGCGGAATCATCGCCAGCGCACCGCGCACTTGGGTCAACAAGGCCGGCAACGCCTGCAAATGCTGGCGGTCCCAATCGGCGTCGATGTAGTCGACGATCATGTCCTTGGCCTGTTGCAGGCAGATGCGTGCTTCCTTGATCACGATCTGATGGATCTGCGTCAGGTCGGTGGTCGGCAGGCGGCTTTCTTCCTGGCTTTCGGGTTCTACGGTGCCGACCATTCCGGCCAGTGTCGCCTCGACGTAAAGCAAGGCCCCGGCGACGTCCATGAGAATCGCATCATCGGGCGCACGCTGGCCCTGGGCGAGGCTCAGCACCACCGCCAGTTGATCGATGATGACTTTGCGCGGCTGGCCGAAGCCCAGCACCGCCAGGGTGTCGGCGATTTGCCGCAGCGGTGCCAACAGGCTCTCGAGATCGGAGGTGTGTTGCCGGTCACTGCGTACGAACAGGTCAAGGCGCTCCTTGACCCGCACCAGCTCTTCGCAGAGCGCCGCCAATACCGAGCGCATGGCGTCGCGGTCAGGACCGGCCAGCCGTGCGCGTTCTTCATCGACCATCGCGCTGTCCGGCAGCGCCTCGTCCAGTCCGTAGCGATCTTTCATGGTCAGCATCTGCCCGGTGGGGTGTTCGGCTTTGGCTATGTAGAACAGCAAGCTTTTGAGCAACTCCGGCGGTGCCGGTTGATTGATTGCGCGCATGCCCTGTTCGAGCAGGCGCTTGAGTTCTTTGTCGGCGTCCTTGAACAGGCTGCGCAAGGCCGGACTGTTGGCGATAGCACCGCCGCGCATGCCCTCGACCAGCGCCGAAGCGACCTGCCACAGCGGGCTCAGGGGCGCGCTGCCGCACAGGCTTTCGAGTCGGCTGAACACGGTCGCCAGATAACCGAGATGCGTGTCGTCATCCTGCTCGCGCAGCAAACCGACCAGAGCCATCTGCAACATCTGCCGCAACTTGCGCAGCACACTCGGCAGGTCTGCCGGTTCCAGCCGCTTCAGCGCTTCTTCATCCAGCGCTGGCAGGTCGGGCAGTTGCGGGCTGAACAGGCTGGTTTCCGACAACAGACTTTCACCACGAGCACTGCGCAAATCGTTGATCAGCGGCAGCACCACCAGCGGCAAATCGCGGCGGGCGCTCTGCACCCTGTCGAGGTAGATCGGCAGCTGGCCGAGCGCTTGCAGCATCAGGTGCAGCGCCTCGTCACGATGGCTGACGCGGTTCTGTTGCAGGGCGGTGGTCAACCGTTCCATCTCTTCGGCGAGCAGGGCCGCGCCGTAGAATTCGACCATCTGCAAACTGCCGTGAACCTGATGGATGCACGCCAGGCATTCGCTCAGGGCGTGCGTCGCCTGCGGGTCATCAAGCTGGGTTTCGATCGCGTGATGAGCCTGCTTCAGCGTTTCGGCAATCTCGCCTTTGACCCATTCAAGGGCCACATAGTCGTGCCGATCACCCATAACCACTCCAGTTCCCGCTTCAGTCAAAATGCCAATCAAGACGCCAAGGCCCGAGGGCGGTTCAAGCTTCGTCCGCCACTTGCGCCTTGGCGGCCGGCAAGGTGAAACCGGACACCGAGCGCCGCAGCTGGCTGGCCATTTTCGCCAGGTTGCCGATGCTCTCGGCGGTGGCAGTGGAGCCGGACGAAGTCTGCGAGGTGATCTGCTGGATCACGTTCATCGTCAGGGAAATCTGCCCGGCAGACGACGTCTGTTGCTGGGCGGCGTTGGAAATACTCTGGATCAGCGCCGCGAGGGTTTTGGAAACCCCTTCGATTTCTTCCAGGGCCACACCGGCATCCTGCGCCAGACGCGCGCCGCGCACCACTTCGGTGGTGGTCTGTTCCATGGAAATAACCGCTTCGTTGGTGTCGGTTTGAATCGCACGCACCAGGGTTTCGATTTGCCGGGTGGCGGCGGACGAACGCTCGGCCAGCCGTTGCACTTCGTCGGCGACCACCGCAAAACCGCGCCCCGCGTCACCGGCCATGGAAGCCTGGATGGCCGCGTTAAGGGCAAGGATGTTGGTTTGATCGGCGATGTCATCGATCAGGCTGACAATGTCACCGATTTCCTGGGAAGACTCACCGAGGCGCTTGATGCGCTTGGCGGTGTCCTGAATCTGCTCGCGGATGTTGTCCATGCCGTGGATGGTGTTGTGCACGACCTCGTTGCCCTTGTTCGCGATCTCTACCGAACGCTCGGCCACCGCTGAGGATTCGGCGGCGTTGGCCGACACCTGATCGATGGACTGGGCCATGTCGTTGATCGCGGTGGAGGCTTCGGAAATCTGCTGCGCCTGATGCTCCGACGCCTGCGCCAGGTGCATGGCGGTGGCCTGGGTTTCCTGCACGGCGGCGGCGACCTGGCCAGCGGTAAGGTTGATGGTCGCCACGAGATCGCGCAATTGGTCCACGGAATAGTTGATCGAATCGGCGATAGTCCCGGTGAAGTCTTCGGTCACCGAAGCGGTTACCGTCAGGTCGCCATCGGCGAGGTCTTCGATCTCGTCGAGCAGGCGCATGATCGCGTTCTGGTTGCGCTCGTTTTTCTCGGCGGTTTCCCGCAGTTGGCGATTGGTTTCGCGCACCATCACCAGACCGATGAGGATGATCGACATCAATGCCGCCAGGCCCAGCACGTAACCACCGATGGTGTCGGTCTTGCGTCCGCCGGCAAGGTTTTCGAAACCGCTGGCCAGGTGCGAGGCTTCGTCGAGCAAGGTTTGCGACAGGCTGAAAATGTTGCTGGCCGACTCCCGGACCTTGAACAGTTCCGGCGAGGTTTCGAGGATTTCATCGACGGAGCCGGAGACGAATTCGAACAGTTCGGAAATTTCCATCAAGCGCGCACGCGCATCGCGGTCTTCGACCTGGCTGACCCGCAGCGCTGTGTTGCCCTGCAGCATGCCGTTGAGAACCTGGCCGAAACGCGCCGCATCGCGACCGAAGGCGTCAGCGGCCTGCTGTGAACTTTCGTCGCCGGACAGCACGGTATTCACCGCGCCGAGAATCCGTTCGGCCAGCAGCGATTGACGCTGGGCCATCGCCACCTGGGCCGCCGGAGCGCCGCGCTGCAAGAGGATTTCCACCACTTTTTCGTACTCGACCTGCAACTGCGGCACGGTTTCGCCCAGAGTCGAGGCGACTTGGTGCAGCGACAAAACGGTCTGTTCGCTGGAGAGGATGGCGTCGGTGTTTTTCAGCAGGCGTTCCCAGTCCATCTGCACGGCGCGCATTTCCGGACGCACCTCGGACGGTGCCGGTGGCAGGCCGGTGGCCGGGTCGCCTTTCTTCAGATAGCTCCAGCGCTGGGCAAAATCGTTGCGCGCGTCGCTGAGCAATTTGAATGCCGCGGCCTTGCCGGCGGCGGCTTCGGTGGCGTTCTTGGCGATGCGCTGGGACAGCACGCGCAGCTCACCGGCGTGGCCGATGTATTGTTTGTCGTAAGTGGCCTGGGTGTTGAGGTACGCGAAGTTGGCGAACAACAGCATGATGAAGATGATCAGTGCGATAAACAGCACGATGATCTGCGAACGACTGCGCGACCCTTCCATTGGCTTGCCTGTTTTTGCTTTTATCATCGGTCTTCGCCTGTTAATCCACGCTTTCCAAGACTTGCCCAAACCCCCTGTGGGAGCGGGCTTGCCCGCGATAGCGGTATGTCAGTCGACACATGTGTCGGCTTTGAGTCCCTCATCGCGAGCAAGCTCGGCTCCCACAGGTCCTCTGTTGTACCGGCTATAGCGCCACGTTCATGAATCCCTGCGCCCGCGCCAGCGCAAACGGGCTGAACACCTGCCAGCTCTGCTCTCGCTGAAACCGGCCCTCGATAAACGCTGAAATCGGCCCACTCGAATGATCTGCCGGCTTCAGGCTGTCCTGGGCAAAGTGCTGCAAGCCGAAGACCTCATCGACCAACAACCCGGCAAACACCTCGTTATGCTCCACCACCAACACCCGCCGTTGCTTGCGCGCCGTCGAGACTTCGTGACCAAAGAAACCGCACAAATCCATGATCGGCAACAAACGCCCACGCAAATTGGCCACGCCCTTGACCCAGGGCTTGACCCCCGGCACTTGAGTGAAGCGCGGCTCGTGCAGCACTTCACTGACTTCGCCCATGGGGGCGACGTACCAGTGCTCGCCCAGGCGAAAGCCGATGCCGCTCCAGCTATCCTGCCGGGTTGGTTGAGACGGCAGATCCGCTGCCAGCAGACGACAGCGCTGGTCGATCTGCAGCAGCAGTTCAAAAGCCGTCAGCGACTCGTTCATGGCCGGCTGATCAACCGGCCAGCACGCTGTTCAGGGTCTTGATCAGGGTTTCTTCGTCGACTGGTTTGGTCAGGTAGTCCTTGGCGCCCTGGCGCGTGCCCCAGACCTTGTCGGTTTCCTGATCCTTGGTGGTGATGATGATCACCGGGATGTGCCCGGTTTCCGGGTCTTTGGTCAACTGACGGGTCGCCTGGAAACCGTTGAGGCCGGGCATCACAATGTCCATCAGCACTGCGTCGGGTTTTTCCTGGCGGGCCAGGGCCACGCCGTCCGCGCCGTTTTCGGCTTTCAAGACTTCATGACCGTGCTTTTCCAGCATGCCGGTCAGTTTGTACATTTCGGTCGGCGAATCATCGACGATCAGAATACGTGCCATGGTCTTCCCCATTTTTCTTGTCGACATCCGGCCCGCTGGCCGAGCGTCACTGTGCGTGTCTTACTGCGGCAAAACAGCGGCGAAGCCCGGAACATGGGCCTGGATCGCGTTGAGCAGTTCTTCCTTGCTGAAAGGCTTGGTCAGAAACTGATCGGAGCCGACGATGCGCCCCTTGGCCTTGTCGAACAGCCCGTCCTTGGACGACAGCATAATCACTGGCGTGGACTTGAATGCACTGTTGTTCTTGATTAAAGCGCAGGTCTGATAGCCATCCAGACGCGGCATCATGATGTCGACGAAGATGATGCCGGGGTGATTGTCGGCAATCTTGGCCAGCGCATCGAAACCGTCGATGGCCGTGATGACCTCACAACCCACGTTCTTGAGCAGCGTTTCGGCGGTGCGGCGAATCGTCTTCGAATCGTCGATCACCATGACCTTCAAGGCGCTGGGTTGCTGGTCCATAAATGCTCTGCCGTCGCCTTTGTGAAACAATTTGTCCGTTTGGCCGCTCGAAACCCTTGAAGCTCAAGGCCCGGCGCCACTTGGCAGCCTTTTTAGCACAGTCTCCAAACGCAATCTATCGGCCGGCCCTGGCAGTGGTTTTTCCTTGACCGGGAACACACTCAGCGCCACTCTGACGCCACTTTTATATGGTCCTTACCTTCTGTAGGAGCAAGCTTGCTCGCGATGAACGTTGACATGGTCTATCTGAACAACCGCGTCGACTCTATCGCGAGCAAGCTTGCTCCTACAGACTGATTTCGCCCCCTAATTTCGAGGAAACACCCATGAGCGTTCGCGTCGGGATTGTCATGGATCCTATTGCCGGCATCTCCTATAAAAAGGATAGCTCGCTGGCCATGCTGCTGGCCGCGCAGAAGCGTGGCTGGGAACTGTTCTATATGGAACAGCGCGACCTGTACCAGGGCGAAGGTGAAGCCAGAGCGCGGATGCGTCCGCTGAAAGTGTTCGCCAACCCGGAAAAATGGTTCGAACTGGAAGCCGAGCAGGATGCGCTGCTTAGCGACCTGGACGTGATCCTGATGCGCAAGGATCCGCCGTTCGACATGGAGTTCGTTTACTCCACGTACTTGCTGGAGCAAGCCGAGAGCGCTGGCGTGCTGGTGGTCAACAAACCGCAGAGCCTGCGTGACTGCAACGAGAAACTGTTCGCCACGCTGTTCCCGCAGTGCACGCCGCCGACCGTGGTCAGCCGCCGCGCCGATGTGCTGCGTGAATTTGCCGCCAAACACGGCGACGTGATTCTCAAGCCGCTGGACGGCATGGGCGGCACATCGATCTTCCGTCACCGCGCGGGCGACCCGAACCTGTCAGTGATTCTCGAAACCCTGACCGCACTCGGCACCCAGCAGATCATGGGCCAGGCCTACCTGCCGGCGATCAAGGATGGCGACAAACGCATCCTGATGATCGACGGCGAGCCGGTGGATTACTGCCTGGCGCGTATTCCCGCTGCTGGCGAAACCCGTGGCAACCTCGCCGCTGGTGGCCGTGGCGAAGCGCGTCCGCTGAGCGAGAAGGATCGCTGGATCGCCGCCCAGGTCGGCCCGACCCTGCGCGAGAAAGGCCTGCTGTTCGTCGGCCTCGACGTGATCGGCGAGCACCTGACGGAAATCAACGTCACCAGCCCGACCTGCATTCGCGAAATCGACAATGCCTTTGGCACCGACATTGGCAGCTTGTTGATGGATGCCATAGAGAAGCAGCTGAAAGCTGCAAGCCTCAAGCGGCAAGGTTGAAGCGTGCCGAATGCAGCTTGTCGCTTGAAGCCTGGAGCTTGAAGCTAAAAACCAACATTGCGTTATCATGCCGGGCTCGTAAAAACGCGATGTTGGTTTTTTTGCCATGACCCTCCCGTCCGATCTGCCTCCCGAACTCGCCCATTACGGCGTGCGCCCGGCCGATCGCCTCGGTTTTACCCTGTTTCTGGCAGCGTTGATTCACCTCGCTTTGCTGTTGGGTGTCGGCTTTACCATGGTCGAACCCAAGCAGATCAGCAAAACCCTGGAAATCACCCTCGCCACCTTCAAAAGCGAAAAGAAGCCTGAAAAAGCTGATTTTCTTGCCCAGGAAAACCAGCAAGGCAGTGGCACCCTGGATAAAAAGGCGATCCCCAAGACCACTGAGGTCGCGCCTTTCCAGGACAACAAGGTGCAGAAAGTCACGCCACCGCCAGCCGCCAAGCCTGAAGTCCAGGAGGCTGCGCCCAAGGCCGCCGTGACCACCGTCGCGCCGAAGCCGAAAAAAGCCCCGGCGAAAACCGAAGAACCCAAACCCGTCACCAAACCCGCCGTGGCCGCGCCGACCTTCGACAGTGAACAGCTGTCCAGCGACATCGCCAGCCTGGAAGCGGAATTGGCCCAGGAACAACAGCTGTACGCCAAACGCCCGCGCATCCACCGTCTGAGCGCCGCTTCGACCATGAAAGACAAGGGCGCCTGGTACAAGGACGAATGGCGCAAGAAGGTCGAGCGCATCGGCAACCTCAATTACCCCGACGAAGCCCGGCGCAAACAGATTTACGGCAACTTGCGCCTGATGGTGTCGATCAACCGCGACGGCTCGCTGTATGAAGTGCTGGTGCTGGAGTCGTCCGGGCAACCGCTGCTGGATCAGGCGGCCCAGCGCATCGTGCGGCTGGCGGCGCCATTTGCGCCGTTTACCGGGGACTTGTCGGATATCGACCGGCTGGAAATCATCCGCACGTGGAAATTTGCGCGTGGGGATCGCCTCTCAAGCAACTGACTGAAGATCAAAAGATCGCAGCCTGCGGCAGCTCCTACATTTGGAACGCGTTTCCCTGTAGGAGCTGCCGCAGGCTGCGATCTTTTGGCTCACTCAAGCTTGTCAGTTCGCCCCTCCAACGCCACACTAGCGCTCATGAAAAACGTCAGCCCCAGCTACCTCAAGCATCACTTCCTGATCGCCATGCCGCACATGGTCGACCCGAACTTTGCGCACACCTTGACCTACATCGTCGAGCACACGGCCAATGGTGCCATGGGGCTGGTGGTCAACCGTCCGCAAGACCTGAACCTGGCCGATATCCTCGAGCAACTGCGCCCGGATATCGAACCTCCAGCGCTCTGCCAGCACGTGCCGATCTTCATCGGCGGGCCGGTGCAGACCGATCGCGGATTCGTTCTGCACCCTTCGGGGCAGAGCTTTCAGGCGACCGTTGATCTGGAAGGCGAGCTGTCCCTGTCGACCTCCCAGGACGTGCTGTTCGCCATCGCCGATGGCGTCGGTCCGGCGAAAAGCGTGATTACCCTGGGTTATGCCGGTTGGGAAGCCGGGCAACTGGAAGCCGAACTGGCGCAAAACGCCTGGCTGACCTGCCCGTTCGACGCCGACATCCTGTTCAACACCAGCAGTGAACTGCGCCTCGAAGCGGCGGCCAGACACCTGGGCGTCAACCTCAGCCTGCTCACCAGCCAGGCGGGGCACGCCTGATGGCCCTGCGGTTGATCCTGGGTTTCGACTACGGCACCAAACAAATCGGCGTTGCGGTCGGCCAGGTCATTACCGGCCAGGCCCGCGAGCTGTGCACCTTGAAAGCGCAGAACGGCATTCCCGACTGGGACCAGGTCGAAGCCCTGATTAAAGAGTGGAAGCCCGACGCCGTGGTGGTCGGCCTGCCGCTGAACATGGACGGCACCCCCAGCGACATGTGCGCCCGCGCGGAAAAATTCGCCCGGCGCCTCAACGGCCGCTTCAACCTGCCCTTCTATACTCACGACGAACGCCTGACCACCTTCGAGGCCAAGGGCGAACGCCTGGCCCGTGGCGGGCAGAAAGGCAGTTACCGCGACAACCCGGTCGACGCCATCGCCGCCGCCCTGCTGCTGCAAGGCTGGCTCGACGAAAATGGCGCGCTGTTCGAATCCTGATGCGCCCAATCCTGAAGAGTCGCAATGCGGCTCTTTTAGTAACAACCCGAGCCACCTCAAGCACAAGCCGCCTCGGGCCCAAGAAGGAGCAACCATGAGCCTGCCCAATCCCGCCGAACTGATCCGCCAGATGGCGACCGATCTCAAGGCCCACCTGGAACACCGTGGCATCAGCGAACCGCGTTACATCGGAATCCGCAGCGGCGGCGTCTGGGTCGCCCAGGCTTTGCTGAAAGAGCTGGGCAGCGCTGAACCGCTTGGCACGCTCGACGTTTCCTTCTACCGCGACGATTTCAGCCAGAACGGCCTGCACCCGCAAGTGCGCCCGTCCGCCCTGCCGTTCGAGATCGAAGGCCAGCACCTGGTGCTGATCGACGACGTACTGATGAGCGGCCGCACCATCCGCGCCGCCATGAACGAACTCTTCGACTACGGCCGCCCGGCCAGCGTGACGCTGGTGTGCCTGCTGGACCTGGACGCCGGTGAACTGCCGATCCGCCCGAACGTGGTCGGCGCGACCTTGTCCCTGGCAGCCCACGAACGGGTGAAGCTGTCCGGTCCGGAGCTTGCGCTCGAAGTGCAAGACCTCGCCCTTTAATTCGCCCTATTGAGAGTCCCCCTCGCGATGACGCCTCTAGAAACCAAGCGCCCGCTGCAGCTCAATGATCAGGGCCAGCTGCGCCACTTCCTCTCGCTCGACGGCTTGCGCCGCGAGCTGCTGACGGAAATCCTCGACACCGCCGACTCGTTCCTCGAAGTCGGCGCCCGGGCGGTGAAGAAAGTCCCGTTGCTGCGCGGCAAGACCGTGTGCAACGTGTTCTTCGAGAACTCCACCCGCACCCGCACCACCTTCGAACTGGCGGCCCAGCGCCTGTCGGCGGACGTGATCACCCTGAACGTGTCGACATCGTCGGCGAGCAAGGGGGAAACACTGCTCGACACGCTACGTAACCTGGAAGCCATGGCTGCCGACATGTTCGTCGTGCGCCACGGTGATTCGGGTGCCGCGCACTTCATCGCCGAACACGTGTGCCCGCAAGTAGCGATCATCAACGGCGGCGACGGCCGTCATGCGCACCCGACCCAGGGCATGCTCGACATGCTGACGATCCGCCGGCACAAGGGCGGTTTCGAGAATCTTTCGGTGGCCATCGTCGGCGACATCCTGCACTCGCGGGTCGCACGCTCGAACATGCTGGCGCTGAAAACCCTCGGCTGCCCGGACATCCGCGTGATCGCGCCGAAAACCCTGCTGCCGATCGGCATCGAGCAATACGGCGTGAAGGTCTACACCGACATGACCGAAGGCCTGAAGGACGTCGATGTGGTGATCATGTTGCGCCTGCAACGTGAACGCATGACCGGTGGCCTGTTGCCGAGCGAGGGCGAGTTCTATCGCCTGTTCGGACTGACCACCGCGCGCCTGGCCGGGGCCAAACCCGATGCCATCGTCATGCACCCGGGGCCGATCAACCGTGGCGTGGAGATTGAGTCGGCGGTGGCCGACGGCCCGCACTCGGTGATCCTCAACCAGGTCACCTACGGCATCGCGATTCGTATGGCGGTGCTGTCCATGGCCATGAGCGGGCAAACAGCCCAGCGCCAATTCGAGCAGGAGAACGCCCAGTGAAGCTCAGCATTCTCGGCGCACGCGTCATCGACCCGGCCAGTGGCCTGGATCAAGTCACCGATATTCACATTGAAGCCTGCAAGATCGTCGGCCTTGGCGCCGCGCCGGCCGGTTTTGTCGCCGTCGACACCATCGACGCCCAAGGCCTGGTAGCCGCTCCCGGCCTGGTTGACCTCAACGTCGCCCTGCGCGAACCGGGTTACAGCCGTAAAGGCTCGATCGCCAGCGAAACCCGCGCCGCCGCCGCTGGTGGCGTGACCAGCCTGTGCTGCCCGCCGAAAACCAAACCGGTGCTGGACACCTCGGCGGTGGCCGAACTGATCCTCGACCGCGCCCGCGAGGCCGGCAACGCCAAAGTCTTCCCGATCGGCGCCCTGAGCAAAGGCCTGGATGGCGAACAGCTGGCCGAACTGGTCGCGTTGCGCGATGCCGGCTGCGTGGCCTTCGGCAACGGATTGGAGAGCTTCCGCAATACCCGCACCCTGTGCCGGGCGCTGGACTATGCGGCGACCTTCGACCTGACGGTGATTTTCAATTCGCAGGATCATGACCTGGCCGAAGGTGGGCTGGCCCATGAAGGCCCGACCGCCAGTTTCCTCGGTTTGCCGGGCATTCCGGAAACGGCCGAAACCGTGGCCCTGGCGCGGGATCTGCTGTTGGTCGAGCAAACCGGCGTGCGCGCGCACTTCAGCCAACTCACCAGCGCTCGCGGTGTGGCCCTGATCGCCCAGGCCCAGGCACGTGGTCTGAAGGTTACGGCGGATGTGGCGTTGTACCAACTGATCCTGACCGATGAAGCGCTGATTGATTTCAGCAGCCTCTATCACGTCCAGCCACCACTGCGCACCCGCGCCGACCGTGAGGGTCTGCGTGCGGCCGTGAAGTCGGGCGTGGTTTCGGCGATTTCCAGCCATCACCAACCCCACGAGCGCGACGCCAAACTGGCGCCGTTCGGTGCCACCGAACCGGGCATCAGCAGCGTTGAGTTGTTGTTGCCACTGGCGATGACACTGGTGGAAGACGGTCTGCTGGACTTGCCGACGCTGCTGGCGCGCCTCGGTGCCGGGCCTGCCGAAGCTTTGCGTCTGCCGGCGGGCAAACTGGCGGTGGGTGGCGCGGCGGATATCGTGCTGTTCGACCCGGCGGCTTCGACCGTGGCCGGTGAGACCTGGCGGTCCAAGGGCGAGAACTGCCCGTTCATTGGGCACAGCTTGCCGGGCGTAGTGCGCTACACACTGGTGGATGGGCGGATCAGCCACCAGGCATAAGACCGCGTCGCCCCAATCGCCAGCAAGCCGACTCCTGCGGAATTTGTAGGAGCCGGCTTGCTGGCGATGCTTTTACTGGAAGGCGCCGCGATTCTGCGCGTTGCGCACGGACACCTGATCATTCAACGTCCAGAAGTCATACAGCACCCCCACGAAGAACAACCCGCCCGTCACCAGGTACAGCAGCCCGCTGATCCATTTCCCTTGATACATCCGGTGCACGCCGAACACGCCAAGAAACGTCAACAGAATCCACGCGACGTTGTATTCGATCGGCCCGGCCGTGAACCGAAAGTCTGCTTCACGGTCCATGGACGGGATCAGGAACAAGTCGATCAGCCAGCCGATGCCCAGCAAACCGAAAGTGAAGAACCAGATCGTTCCAGTCACCGGTTTGCCGTAATAGAAGCGGTGAGCGCCGGTAAAGCCGAAAATCCACAGCAGATATCCGATCACTTTACTGTGCGTGTCTTGATGCGGAACGGGGGACTGATAGGTGTTCATGGATGACCTCGATTCACACGATAGATAAATATTCTTTAAATCTTTGTGACTTTTTTACGATCACCCGACGTATGGCAAATGCTACTTTGTCCACCGTCGAAGCCCCGTGGCGTCTGCGTTCTGTCCGACAATTGCGTCAATTTGCCGCTTATTTGGTTCCGTTGACCACAAGTTGAATCGACCAACGGCCTCGGAAGGGACAAAAAAGCTGTTATAAAGTTGCGCGTTCACACATTCGAGCCCTGCCTAATGCGTTCATTTTTCAAGACATGGCTAACCATTTGCCTTTTGATGCCACTGGCCGCCCACGCCACCAATCGTGAGCAACGTCTTCCAAACGTTAATGGTTACACCCCAAAATCCCACGCTTCTGCCCCTTCCAGCAAAAGCAAAAAAACGGTCAAGCTCGCGCCTCAGCTGACCAGCAACAGCAGCCTGGTCCCGCCGATGGCGACCAAGGAAAGCAGCAACGTGCTGAGCCGCGCTGTTAACGTCCTCGGTACGCCCTACCGTTGGGGCGGCAGCAGCCCGAGCAAAGGCTTCGACTGCAGCGGCCTGGTGAAATACGCGTTCAACGACGCCACGTTTGACCTGCCACGCACCTCCAATGCCATGGCCAGCGGTCACGGCGAGAAAGTCGATCGCGAAGACTTGAAGCCGGGCGACCTGATTTTCTTCAACATCAAGAGTCGCCGAGTCAATCACGTTGCCATCTACTTGGGCAACGACCGCTTCATCCACGCACCGCGCCGTGGCAAGTCGGTCTCCATCGACACCTTGAAGAAACCGTATTGGGAAAAACACTACGTAGTGGCCAAGCGGGTTCTTCCAAAAGAACAGAACGCGATGCGGGTTGTTCAGCGCTGATTTGAAAGCGCCCGTCCTCTGAGGCGGGCACTTGTGGCGAGGGAGCTTGCTCCCGCTGGATTGCGAAGCGACCCCAAAAAACGCGAGCGCTGCGCACTCGAGCGGGAGCAAGCTCCCTCGCCACAGTGCTGTATTCCATCCCTCAAAAATTGTCCGGTGACCGCGCCTTCTCCCGCGCGTGCTCACGACTGACCAGCCCTTTGGTCACCAAATCCTTCAAACCCATATCCAGCGTCTGCATCCCCAGCGATCCTCCTGCCTGAATCGACGAGTACATCTGCGCCACCTTGTCTTCGCGGATCAGGTTACGAATCGCCGACGTCCCCAGCATGATCTCGTGGGCAGCAATGCGCCCACCGCCGATCTTCTTCACCAGCGTCTGCGACACCACCGCCAGCAACGACTCGGAAAGCATCGAGCGCACCATGGATTTTTCGTCCCCCGGAAACACGTCCACGATCCGGTCGATGGTTTTCGCCGCCGATGTGGTGTGCAGCGTGCCGAACACCAGGTGACCGGTTTCGGCGGCAGTCAGGGCCAGGCGAATGGTTTCCAGATCGCGCATCTCCCCCACCAGAATCACGTCCGGATCTTCTCGCAGCGCCGAGCGCAGGGCCGTGGCGAAGCTGCGGGTATCGCGGTGCACCTCACGCTGATTGATCAGGCATTTGCGAGATTCGTGGACGAACTCGATGGGGTCTTCGATGGTGAGGATGTGGTGATGGCGATGGTTGTTCAGGTGATCGATCATCGCCGCCAGCGTGGTGGACTTGCCGGAGCCGGTGGGGCCCGTCACCAGCACCAGGCCACGGGGTGCGTCGGTCATCTTGCGGAATACGTCGCCCATCCCCAGCTCCTCCATGCTCAGGACCCTGGAGGGAATCGTACGGAACACCGCGCCGGCACCGCGGCTCTGGTTGAAGGCATTAACCCGAAAGCGCGCCACGCCGGGCACATCAAAGGAAAAGTCGGTTTCCAGGTGCTTTTCGAAGTCGACCCGCTGGGTGTCGTTCATGATGTCGTAGATCAGCGCCTGTACTTCCTTGTGATCCAGTGCCGGTAAATTGATCCGCCGCACATCGCCGTCGACACGAATCATCGGCGGCAGGCCGGCGGACAGATGCAGATCGGAAGCTCCTTGTTTGGCGCTGAACGCCAGCAGTTCAGTGATATCCATAGCGCTCCTCAATTCCAGTAGAATGCCGCGAACCTTCAGCCGCTGGCGCCAAATCCTGCCTGAAAAGTCGCCGAGCGATGATCAGGCAAGGCAAAAGTCAGCGAAGAAGCGGAGTTGACGTCAGTCAATGAGCATTCTGAGGTGACTTTTAACGCCGCATGATCGAGTGCAGGCACTTTTTCAGGCAGGATTTGATGTCCACCATAGCAGACAACATTTCACTGGTTAGTTCGCGCATACACGCTGCAACACTCGCCGCCAACCGCGCCGAAAACAGCGTCCAGCTGCTGGCCGTAAGCAAGACCAAACCCGCACAAGCCCTGCGTGAAGCCTATGCCGCCGGCCTGCGCGACTTTGGCGAGAACTACTTGCAGGAAGCACTGGGCAAACAGCTCGAATTGGCCGACCTGCCCTTGATCTGGCACTTCATCGGCCCCATTCAATCGAACAAGACTCGCGCCATTGCCGAGCATTTCGACTGGGTGCATTCCGTGGATCGTTTGAAAATCGCACAACGCCTTTCCGAACAACGTCCTGCCGATCTGCCACCGTTGAACATCTGCATCCAGGTCAACGTCAGTGGTGAAGCCAGCAAATCGGGCTGTGCCCCGGCCGATCTGCCGGCCCTGGCCAATGCCATCAGCGAGCTGCCGCGCCTGAAGTTGCGCGGGTTGATGGCCATTCCCGAGCCGACCGAAGATCGCGCCGCACAGGATGCCGCCTTTGCTGCCGTGCAAAGCCTGCAAACCAGCCTCAATTTGCCGCTCGACACACTTTCCATGGGCATGAGCCACGACCTCGAGTCGGCCATTGCCATGGGCGCCACGTGGGTGCGGATCGGTACCGCCCTGTTTGGTGCCCGCGACTATAGCCAACCATGATCCATGGCTGACTCTTCTATTTATAAGGACCTGACATGAGCAAGACGCGTATTGCCTTTATCGGTGCCGGCAACATGGCGGCCAGTTTGATCGGCGGCCTGCGGGCCAAAGGTCTGGACGCCGCGCAGATCCGCGCCAGCGATCCGGGTGAAGAAACACGTGTGCGCGTGAAGGCCGAGCACGGCATAGAGGTGTTCGCCGACAACGCCGAAGCCATCCAGGATGCCGACGTGGTCGTACTGGCGGTCAAACCCCAGGCGATGAAATCCGTTTGTGAGGCGATCCGTCCGAGCCTCAAACCGAATCAACTGGTGGTGTCGATTGCCGCCGGCATCACCTGCGCCAGCATGAACAACTGGCTCGGCGCCCAGCCGATCGTGCGCTGCATGCCCAACACCCCGGCGCTGCTGCGCCAAGGCGTGAGCGGCTTGTTCGCCACCGCCGAAGTGAATGCCGATCAGCGCCAGCAAGCACAAGAGCTGCTGTCGGCTGTGGGCATCGCCCTGTGGTTGACCGAAGAACAGCAACTGGATGCCGTCACTGCCGTGTCCGGCTCCGGCCCGGCGTACTTCTTCCTGCTGATCGAAGCCATGACCGCTGCCGGGGTGAAACTCGGGCTGCCTGCGGACATTGCCGCGCAACTGACCTTGCAGACCGCATTGGGCGCTGCGCACATGGCCGTGGCCAGCGATGTTGACGCCGCAGAACTACGTCGCCGCGTCACCTCGCCTGCGGGCACCACTGAAGCGGCGATCAAGTCGTTCCAGGCCGACGGGTTCGAAGCATTGGTAGAAAAAGCACTCGGCGCCGCTGCGCACCGCTCCGCCGAAATGGCTGAGCAACTCGGCCGCTAATCAGCTCTTACAAAGGAATCAATAATGCTCGGACTCAATGACGCTGCCATTTTTGTGATTCAAACCCTGGGCAGCCTGTATTTGCTGATCGTACTGCTGCGGTTCATCCTGCAACTGGTGCGGGCGAACTTCTACAACCCGCTCTGCCAATTCGCCGTGAAGGCCACTCAACCATTGCTCAAGCCACTGCGCCGGGTGATTCCGAGCATGTTCGGGCTGGACATGTCGTCGCTGGTCTTGGCGCTGATCGTGCAAATGGTACTGTTCGCGGTGATCCTGCTGCTTAGCGGCTACTCGGTCGACGTACTGTTCCTGGCGCCGTGGGCCTTGATCGGCATCTTCGCGTTGTTTTTGAAGATTCTGTTCTGGGCAATGATCATCAGCGTGATCCTGTCCTGGGTCGCTCCGGGCAGCCACAACCCGGGTGCGGAACTGGTCCAGCAAATCACCGAACCGGTACTCGCGCCGTTCCGCCGGATCATCCCGAACCTGGGCGGCCTCGACATCTCGCCGATCTTTGCCTTCATCGCGTTGCAATTGCTGCAGAGCTGGCTGATTCCGCGCCTTGCTTACTACGCGTTGATGCCGAAGGAATTGTTCGGGCTGATCTAAGACCGCGTTATCGTTCATCGCCAGCAAGCCGGTTCCTACAAGGGTACGCGTTCCCCCTGTAGGAGCCGGCTTGCTGGCGATGGTAGCGCCTCGGTCTAACAGGGAAACAATAAGCCCCGGCCTTTGCTTGCCGCTAACCCCACTGGTCTTTAGACTTACGCCTCATTTCAACGAGAGCAGGGTCGATGCCAGCTGCCTTTCCCCCCGATTCTGTTGGTCTGGTGACGCCGCAAGTGGCGCACTTCAGCGAACCCCTGGCATTGGCCTGCGGTCGTTCGCTTCCGGCCTATGACCTGATTTACGAGACCTACGGCACGCTGAACGCCACGGCGAGCAACGCCGTGCTGATCTGCCACGCCTTGTCCGGCCACCACCACGCGGCCGGCTATCACAGCGCCGACGACCGCAAACCCGGTTGGTGGGACAGCTGCATCGGCCCCGGCAAGCCCATCGACACCAGCAAGTTCTTCGTGGTCAGCCTGAACAACCTCGGCGGCTGCAACGGCTCCACCGGCCCGAGCAGCGTCAACCCGGAAACCGGCAAGCCGTTCGGCGCCGATTTCCCGGTGCTGACAGTCGAAGATTGGGTGCACAGCCAGGCGCGTCTCGCCGACCTGCTCGGCATCGGCCAATGGGCCGCCGTCATCGGCGGCAGCCTGGGGGGTATGCAGGCCTTGCAGTGGACCATCACCTACCCGGATCGCGTGCGGCACTGCCTGGCCATCGCCTCGGCGCCCAAGTTGTCGGCGCAGAACATCGCCTTCAACGAAGTGGCGCGCCAGGCGATCCTGACAGACCCCGAGTTCCACGGCGGTTCGTTCCAGGAACAAGGCGTGATCCCCAAGCGTGGGCTGATGCTGGCGCGGATGGTCGGGCACATCACCTACCTGTCCGACGACTCCATGGGCGAGAAATTCGGTCGCGGCCTGAAAAGCGAGAAGCTCAATTACGACTTCCACAGCGTTGAGTTCCAGGTGGAAAGCTACCTGCGCTATCAGGGAGAAGAGTTCTCCGGACGTTTCGACGCCAATACCTATCTGTTGATGACCAAGGCGCTGGACTACTTCGATCCGGCAGCGAATTTCGACGATAACCTGGCAAAAACCTTCGAAAACGCCAAAGCCAAGTTCTGCGTGATGTCGTTCACCACCGACTGGCGCTTCTCCCCTGCCCGTTCCCGGGAACTGGTGGATGCGCTGATGGCCGCGCGCAAGGACGTCTGCTACCTGGAAATCGATGCACCCCAGGGCCACGACGCCTTCCTGATTCCGATCCCACGCTATTTGCAGGCGTTCGGCAATTACATGAACCGCATTACGTTGTGAGAAAGCCATGAGAGCTGATCTGGAAATCATCCAGGAATGGATCCCCGCTGGCAGCCGCGTGCTCGACCTCGGCTGCGGCGACGGCGAACTGCTGACCTGGCTGCGCGACAACAAACAAGTCACCGGCTATGGCCTGGAAAACGACCCGGACAACATTGCCGAGTGCGTGGCCAAAGGCATCAACGTCATCGAGCAGGACCTGGACAAGGGCCTGGGTAACTTTGCCAGCAACAGCTTCGACATCGTGGTCATGACCCAGGCACTGCAAGCGGTGCATTACCCGGACAAGATCCTCGATGAAATGCTGCGGGTCGGCCGCCAATGCATCATCACCTTCCCCAACTTCGGCCACTGGCGCTGCCGTTGGTACCTGGCGAGCAAGGGGCGGATGCCGGTTTCCGAGTTCCTGCCGTACACCTGGTACAACACGCCGAACATCCACTTTTGCACCTTCGCAGACTTTGAAGCCTTGTGCCGCGAACGTGAAGCCAAGGTCATTGATCGGCTTGCCGTGGATCAACAGCATCGGCACGGGTGGGCCAGTAAGCTATGGCCTAATCTGTTAGGTGAGATCGGTATTTACCGCGTCAGCAGCCCGGGGCTTGCAGACCACAAGGTCGCGGTCTGAATCACCACTTTTCGAGGAGAATGATCATGGGTCGTCTAGCGCTGCTTTTGCTTACCGCCTGCCTGAGCGTCACCGCCATGGCCGCTGATGCCATCAAAGGTGAACGCCAGGAAAAATTCGGCGATGTGACGGTGCACTACAACACGTTCAACTCCACCTTCCTGACACCCGACATCGCCAAAGCCGCGGAGCTCACCCGCAGCAAGAACCAGGGCGTGATCAACATTTCGGTGCTCAAGGACGGCAAGCCGCAGATGGCCCAGGTCAGCGGTACGATCAAAGACCTGACCAGCCAGAGCGTGAACCTGAACTTCCGCCAGATCACCGAGCAAGGCGCGATTTACTACATCGCCCAGTTCCCGGTGGAACAACAGGAAACCCGCACCTTCGACATCAAGGTGCAGACCGGTGACAAAATCAACACCATCAATTTCAACCAAGAGCTCTTCCCCGGCGAATGATCAATTTCACGCAACTCGTATTGGCCAGCCATAACGCCGGCAAACTCAAGGAACTCCAGGCCATGCTCGGCGACTCGGTGCAACTGCGCTCGATCGGCGAGTTCAGCCAGGTCGAGCCTGAAGAAACCGGCCTGTCGTTCGTCGAGAACGCCATCCTCAAGGCCCGTAATGCCGCGCGTATTTCCGGCTTGCCGGCGCTGGCCGACGATTCCGGGCTGGCGGTGGATTTCCTTGGCGGGGCACCGGGCATCTACTCGGCACGTTATGCCGACGGCAAGGGCGACGCGGCGAACAACGCCAAATTGCTCGACGTGTTGAAGGACGTACCCGAAGCCGAACGCGGCGCGCAGTTTGTCTGCGTGCTGGCGCTGGTGCGGCATGCCGATGATCCGCTGCCGATCCTCTGCGAAGGCCTGTGGCACGGGCGCATCCTGACCGAGGCCAGCGGCGAACACGGTTTTGGCTATGACCCGCTGTTCTGGGTGCCGGAGCGCGATTGCTCCAGCGCCGAGTTGAGCCCGGGCGACAAGAACCAGATCAGCCACCGCGCCCGTGCAATGGATCTGCTGCACCAGCGTCTGGGCTTGAAATGACCGGTGAATCATCCGCGTCGCCGCTGATCTTCGGCGGCGACGCACAATCGCCTCGGGCGGCCCTGCCTGTGCTGCCGCCCTTGGCGCTGTACATCCACATTCCGTGGTGTGTACGCAAATGCCCTTATTGCGACTTCAACTCCCACACCGCCAGCCCCGTTTTGCCGGAAGAAGAGTACGTCGACGCGTTGCTGGCAGATCTCGATCAGGATCTGCACGCCGTTTACGGCCGCGAACTGAGCTCGATTTTCTTCGGTGGCGGCACGCCAAGCCTGTTCAGCGCCGAAGCCTTGGGGCGTTTGCTCAAGGGCGTCGAACAGCGCATCGCGTTTGCCAGTGACATCGAAATCACGCTGGAAGCCAATCCGGGGACGTTCGAGCAAGACAAGTTCGTGGCGTACAGGAAACTGGGGATCAATCGCCTGTCGATCGGCATCCAGAGTTTCCAGCAGGAAAAACTCCAGGCCTTGGGCCGCATCCACAACGGCGACGAGGCGGTACGCGCCGCAGGGATGGCGCGTCAGGCCGGGTTCGATAACTTCAACCTGGATTTGATGCATGGCTTGCCAAATCAGTCCCTGGACGATGCCCTCTCCGACCTGCGCACCGCTATCGCCCTGAAGCCGACACATTTATCCTGGTATCAACTGACCCTGGAGCCGAACACGGTGTTCTGGAACCAGCCGCCGACGCTGCCGGAAGACGACACGCTGTGGGACATTCAGGAGGCGGGGCAAGCGCTGCTGGCCGAACACGGTTACGCGCAATACGAAGTCTCGGCTTATGCCCAGCCCGGTCGTCCGGCGCGGCATAACCTAAATTACTGGAGTTTCGGCGACTTCATCGGCATCGGTGCCGGTGCGCACGGCAAGCTGAGCCATCCGGACGGGCGCATCGTGCGTACCTGGAAAACGCGCCTGCCGAAGGATTACCTCAACCCGGCGAAAAGCTTCCAGGCTGGCGAGAAAGCCCTGGCCAACGACGAGATGCCGTTCGAATTCCTCATGAACGCCTTGCGCCTGACCGATGGCGTCGAATCGCGCCTGTACCCGGAACGCACCGGCCTATCACTGGAAAGCCTTGCCGAAGCTCGCTGCGAAGCCGAACAAAGCGGTCTGTTGCAGGTCGAACCGTCACGTCTGGCGGCCACCGAGCGCGGACAGCTATTCCTCAACGACTTGCTGCAGAAATTTCTGAGCTGATTTCAGCCTTAAGGGAAAACGAATGGATTTGGTACTCGACCTGCTCGCCACCGTGTCTCGCTGGAGCCGCAGCAACCTCTCGGAAATCGCCCTGGCCCTGGTGGGTTGCCTGCTGGTGCTGTTTGGTGCGGATTTCAAAGGCTGGGTCGAGCAACGCCTGGGCAGCATCGCCGGCGCCTTGCGCGTACCGCTGATGTCCCTGCTGTGCATGGTCGGCAGCGGGGCTGCGCTGATCTACGCCACGCCGTGGATCGTCAAAGGCTTGAGCCAGTTCAACAACTACAGCCTGGCGCCGGTGTTGTTGGTGGTGTTGGTGTTGATTGGCGTCGTCGCAGACCGCCGCTGATTTCCAGACACAAAAAAACCTGTAGGAGCCGGCTTGCTGGCGATGGTGTGTCAGTGGACATTGATGTGTCTGACACCCATCGCCAGCAAGCCGGCTCCTACAGGTTTGGATCGTGACGCTTAAGACTGTTTTTCGAACTTCAAATCCCACACGCCATGCCCAAGTCGTTCGCCACGGCGTTCGAACTTGGTGATCGGCCGCTCGGCCGGGCGTGGTACGCACTTGCCGTCTTCAGCCAGGTTGCGGTAACCCGGCGCAACGCTCATCACTTCCAGCATGTATTCGGCATACGGCTCCCAGTCGGTGGCCATGTGCAGAATGCCGCCAACCTTCAACTTGCTGCGCACCAGCTCAGCGAACGATGCCTGAACGATACGACGCTTGTGGTGACGGCTCTTGTGCCACGGGTCCGGGAAAAACAGCATCAGGCGATCCAGGCTGTTGTCGGCGATGCAGCGGTTAAGCACTTCAATCGCGTCGCAATCGTAGACCCGCAGGTTGGTCAGGTCCTGAGTCAGCACGCCATTGAGCAACGCACCCACGCCCGGACGGTGCACTTCCACGCCAATGAAATCCTGCTCCGGCGAAGCGGCGGCCATTTCCAGCAGCGAATGGCCCATGCCGAAACCGATTTCCAGCGAGCGCGGTGCCGAGCGACCGAACACCTGGTCGAAGTCCACCGGCGCGTCGGCCAATGGCAGCACGAACAGCGGCGTGCCCTGCTCCAGGCCTTTTTGCTGGCCTTCGGTCATGCGCCCGGCGCGCATCACGAAACTCTTGATGCGGCGGTGTTGGCGCTCGTCGCCTTCTTCCGTCTGGATTGGCGTGTCGTTCGATTCAGTCATCAATGGCTCTTACTTGATCAGACCATCCAGCGGCGAAGAGGCGCTGGCATAGAGTTTTTTCGGCATGCGGCCGGCGAGGTAGGCCAGGCGGCCCGCGACGATCGCGTGTTTCATGGCTTCGGCCATCATGATCGGCTGCTGGGCGTGGGCGATCGCCGAGTTCATCAGCACCGCGTCACAGCCCAGTTCCATGGCAATGGTAGCGTCGGAAGCGGTACCGACACCGGCATCCACCAGCACCGGGATCTTGGCTTCTTCAAGGATGATCTGCAGGTTGTACGGGTTGCAGATCCCCAGGCCCGAACCGATCAGACCGGCCAGCGGCATCACCGCGATGCAGCCGATTTCCGCCAATTGACGAGCGATAATCGGGTCATCACTGGTGTAAACCATCACGTCGAAGCCTTCCTTGACCAGCGTTTCAGCGGCCTTGAGGGTTTCGATCACGTTGGGGAACAGGGTTTTCTGGTCAGCCAGCACTTCCAGCTTCACCAGGTTGTGGCCATCGAGCAGCTCACGAGCGAGGCGGCAGGTGCGCACGGCTTCGATAGCGTCGTAGCAACCGGCGGTGTTCGGCAGGAAGGTGTAGCGATCCGGCGACAGCACTTCGAGCAGGTTCGGCTCGCCCTCGATCTGGCCAAGGTTGGTGCGACGCACGGCGAAGGTGACGATCTCGGCACCCGAGGCCTCGATGGCCAGACGGGTTTCTTCCATGTCACGGTACTTGCCGGTACCGACCAGCAAACGCGACTGGTAAGTACGACCGGCCAGGACGAAAGGCTTGTCGCTACGAACGATGCTCATGGGAAATCCTCTGTAGGGGTGAGGGTCTTGCAGAATTCTCGGCCCATACGGGCCAAACGGCTAGCCGCCGCCGATGGCGTGCACGACTTCCACGTTGTCGCCGTCGTTGAGCGTGGTGTCTGCATGCTGACTGCGCGGAACGATATCCAGATTGAGCTCGACCGCCACCCGGCGTCCGGTCAAGTCCAGACGGGTCAGCAGGGCCGCAACGGTTTCACCGTCGGGCAGTTCAAAGGATTCGCCGTTCAACTGAATGCGCATGCCGGATGCCGCCATCATTTTTAGGGGCTGGCATTCTAGCCCGATCAGTCAGGCCGACCCAAGCCATTCGTCTTGTAATGGTCGGACGCACGATGCTCTTGTAGAAGCCGGCTTGCTGGCGATGCAGGCAACTCGGCAGCTCTGTATCACCGCGGCGCCTGTATCGCCAGCAAGCCGGCTCCTACAGATCAGGTCAGACGCCAGGCGGCGAGGCCGAGGCAGAACCAGCCAATCAGGAATGCAAGGCCGCCGAATGGCGTGATGATGCCTAGCTTGCTGACACCGGTCAGCGTCAATACATAGAGGCTTCCGGAAAACAGCAAAATGCCAATGGCAAAGGATGCGCCGGCCCATGTGACCAGCCGACCCGGAATCTGTGTGGCCAGCAGCGCCACGCCAAACAACGCCAGGGTGTGCACCAGCTGATAGGTGACGCCGGTATGGAAAATCGTCAGGTATTCAGCGCTCAAACGGTTTTTCAGGCCATGGGCGGCGAATGCGCCAAGACCGACACCGGTGAAACCGAAAAAAGCGGCCAGCATCAAAAAGCCACGCAGCATGAAGAACTCCAGTCAGACTCGATCAACAGGGTCTGTATAATGGCCCGCTCAATGGGTTCGGCCAAGCCATCTCTATGCTGCGTATCTATTTCCGTCGTTTCACCAAGGCCGTGCTCTGGTTCATGGGCGGCAGCGTATTGCTGGTGCTGATTTTTCGCGTGGTGCCGCCTCCCGGGACAACGCTGATGGTCGAGCGCAAGATCGAATCCTGGATCGACGGCGAGCCTATTGACCTGCAACGCACATGGAAGCCGTGGGATGAAATCTCCGACGACTTGAAAGTCGCGGTGATTGCCGGTGAAGACCAGAAATTTCCCGAGCATTGGGGCTTTGACTTCGGCGCGATCCAGAAAGCCCTGGCCCACAATGAGCTCGGCGGCACCATCCGCGGTGCAAGCACCCTGAGCCAGCAAGTCTCGAAGAACCTTTTCCTGTGGTCCGGCCGTAGCTGGATTCGCAAGGGTCTGGAAGCCTGGTTTACCGCGTTGATCGAAGTGTTCTGGCCCAAGCAGCGAATTCTTGAGGTGTACCTCAACAGTGTCGAGTGGGATGACGGCGTGTTTGGCGCCGAAGCCGCAGCGCGGCATCACTTCGGCGTTGGCGCCAGGTCATTGTCTCGGCAACAGGCCAGCTTGCTGGCAGCGGTGCTGCCTAACCCGCGAGTGTGGAGCGCGAGCCATCCGACCAATTACGTGGCCCGGCGCGCGGGCTGGATACGGCGGCAGATGAGTCAGTTGGGTGGTGACAGTTATCTGGTTGGCCTTAACGATTCGCGCCGGGCGCCTTGGGCGCAATAACATCGCCGCCCTGTAGGAGCTGGCTTGCCAGCGATTTCGATTTGTCTGATACACCGTGCCGCCTGGATCGCCAGCAAGCCGGCTCCTACAAAAAGCTGCGCTGAACCCAAGTTTCGTACACAAACAAAAACGCCCCGATCGATGATCGGGGCGTTTTTTTGTTGCTGCTTTGCCGGTTATGCGGCGATCGACAACTTGAGCTTGTTCATCGCGCTCTTCTCAAGCTGACGAATACGCTCGGCCGACACGTTGTACTTCTGCGCCAGGTCGTGCAGCGTGGCTTTCTCTTCAGCCAACCAGCGCTGATAAAGGATGTCACGGCTGCGGTCGTCCAGCACTTCCAGCGCTTCGTGCAGGTTGTGGTTGGAGTTGTCGCTCCAGTCGGCATCTTCCAGTTGACGGGCCGGGTCGTACCGGTGGTCTTCCAGATAGTTGGCCGGCGACTGGAAAGCACTGTCATCGTCAGCTTCTGCCGCCGGATCGAAAGCCATGTCATGGCCGGTCAGGCGACTTTCCATCTCACGCACTTCCCGAGGCTCTACGCCGAGGCTTTCCGCCACACGGTGGACTTCCTCGTTGTTCAGCCACGCCAGACGCTTTTTCTGGCTGCGCAGGTTGAAGAACAACTTGCGCTGGGCCTTGGTGGTTGCAACTTTCACGATGCGCCAGTTGCGCAGGATGAACTCGTGAATCTCAGCCTTGATCCAGTGCACCGCAAAGGACACCAGGCGTACGCCCATTTCCGGGTTGAAACGCTTCACAGCCTTCATCAGGCCGACGTTGCCTTCCTGGATCAGGTCAGCCTGAGCCAGACCGTAGCCGGAATAGCTACGGGCGATATGTACGACAAAACGCAGGTGGGCGAGCACCATCTGCCGAGCCGCCCCCAAATCCTGCTCATAATAGAGACTCTCGGCCAGTTCACGCTCCTGCTCCGGCGTCAGCAATGGAATGCTGTTGACGGTGTGCACATAAGCCTCCAGGTTCGCACCCGGGACCAGAGCATATGCAGGTTGCAAAGAATTGGTCATACGAAAAAACCTCCCACTTACAAACTCGTGCAGTTCAGCACTGCGAAAATTGACCGGAAACCGAAAGACAAGTTCCCAAAAACGCTGAAAGGTCAATACGAGCAAAATGATACTACTTAGGCGCAAGCTCCCTCAGGTGGCGTGCGACTGCAATCCATGCACCGATATACCCCAACAGCACCGCGCCAAGCAAGAGAGACAGACCGTCGGCAACTGGCACTCCAGCCAGCGCAAAATCACTGCCGTATAAACCGGCCAGACCAACCACCGCGTCGTTCAGCCAGTTGAGGCCGAACGCAAGCACACCCCAGGAAAGAATCCCCGCACCGAAGCCATACAGCGCGCCCATGTACAGAAAGGGCCTGCGCACATAACTGTCAGTGCCGCCGACCAGTTTAATCACTTCTATCTCGGTGCGGCGGTTTTCAATATGAAGACGAATGGTATTGCCTATCACCAAAAGTAATGCAGAAACCAGAAGCACGGTCAGACCGAAGACAAAACGATCACCCAGCTTGAGGATGGCTGCCAGACGCTCGACCCAGACTAGATCAAGCTGCGCCTGTTGTACCTTCGGCAGCTCGGAAAGTTTTTGTCTTAATGCTTCAAGCGCAGGCTTGTCGACTTCGTTCGGTGTCACCAGGACCACGCCGGGCAGCGGATTTTCCGGCAGTTCCTTGAGCGCTTCACCCAGGCCGGACTGTTGCTGGAACTCTTCCAGCGCCTGATCCCGCCCCACGTATTCAGCCTCGGCCACGCCAGGCATGCCTTTGATCTGCTCGCGCAACGCTTCGCCTTGCGCAGGGCTTGCCTCGATTTCCAGATACAGGGAAATCTGCGCCGCTCGCTGCCAGGAACCGCCCAGGCGTTCGACATTACTTAGCAAAAGTGACAGCCCCATGGGCAAGCTCAGCGCTACTGCCATCACCATGCAGGTGAAAAAACTGCCGATGGGCTGTTTGCCCAAACGACGCAAGCTGTCCAGCAAGCTGGCGCGATGACTTTCGATCCAGGCGCGGAACAGCGTGGCGAAGTCCGGCCCGTCATCGTCGTCGCGTTTTTTTTTGGTCGGTTGAGGGTCGGCGGCTTTTGGCGCCACACGCTCGGACACTTTTGGACTGCGAGTTGCACTCATACTCCAGCCTCCCCGTCGCCGATCAATCGACCACGTTGCAGGGTCAGCATGCGGTGGCGCATGCGGGCGATCAGTGCCAGGTCGTGACTGGCGATCAACACGCTGGTGCCCAGACGGTTGATGTCTTCGAACACGCCCATGATTTCTGCCGCCAGGCGCGGGTCGAGGTTACCGGTCGGTTCGTCCGCCAGCAGCAGGGCCGGGCGGTGAACGATGGCGCGGGCAATGCCGACACGCTGTTGCTGACCGGTGGACAGGTCGCCAGGGTACAAATCGGTCTTGTCCGAGAGCGCCACGCGCTCCAGGGCCGAATCCACGCGCTTGGCGATTTCAGCCTTGGACAGACCAAGAATCTGCAACGGCAGCGCGACGTTGTTAAACACCGTGCGATCGAACAGCAACTGATGGTTCTGGAACACCACGCCGATCTGCCGACGCAGAAATGGAATCTGTGCGTTGCTGATGGTGCTCAGATCCTGCCCGGCCAGCAGCAATTTGCCGGTGGTTGGACGCTCCATCGCCAGCAGCAGGCGCAACAGGGTGCTTTTACCGGCGCCAGAATGGCCGGTGACAAACAAAAACTCGCCCCGACGGACTCGAAAGCTCAGCTCATGCAAGCCGACGTGACCGTTCGGGTAGCGTTTACCGACCTGTTCGAAACGAATCATGAACGCTCCCGCTCGGCAAATAGTGCCTGGACAAAGGGTTCTGCTTCAAAGGTGCGCAAATCGTCGATGCCTTCGCCGACGCCGATGTAGCGAATCGGTAGACCGAACTGCTTGGCCAGGGCGAAAATCACCCCACCCTTGGCGGTGCCATCAAGCTTGGTCAGAGCCAGGCCGGTCAGTTCGACGGTCTGGTTGAACTGTTTGGCCTGGTTGATGGCGTTCTGGCCGGTACCGGCGTCGAGCACCAACAACACCTCGTGCGGCGCGTCGGCATCGAGTTTGCTGATGACCCGGCGAACCTTTTTCAGCTCTTCCATCAGGTTGTCTTTGGTGTGCAGGCGGCCGGCGGTATCGGCGATCAGTACATCGATGCCACGGGCCTTGGCGGCCTGCACAGCGTCGAAGATTACCGAAGCCGAGTCGGCACCAGTGTGCTGGGCAATGACCGGAATCTTGTTGCGCTCACCCCAGACCTGCAATTGCTCGACCGCTGCGGCGCGGAAAGTGTCGCCGGCAGCGAGCATGACTTTCTTGCCTTCCAGCTGCAGCTTCTTCGCCAGCTTGCCGATGGTGGTGGTCTTGCCGGCGCCGTTGACGCCAACCACCAGAATCACGAACGGCTTGTTCTGCGAGGAGATTTTCAGCGGCTGCTCGACGGGCTTGAGCATCGCCGCCAGCTCGGCTTGCAGGGATTTGTACAGTGCATCGGAATCGGCCAGCTCTTTGCGCGCGACCTTCTGGGTCAGGCGCTGAATGATCACCGACGTGGCTTCGACGCCGACGTCGGCGGTCAGCAGGCGGGTTTCGAGGTCATCGAGCAATTCGTCATCGATGGCTTTCTTGCCCAGAAACAGGCTGGCCATGCCTTCGCCGATGCTGGCGCTGGTCTTGGACAGGCCTTGCTTGAGGCGGGCGAAGAAACCGGCTTTGGTTTCTTCGGTGCGTACCGGTTCTACCGGGGCTTCGACGGGGGCGGCGACAACCGGGGTAATAACAGGTGCAGGTGCAGGTGCAGGTGCAGGTGCAGGTGCAGGTGCAGGTGCAGGTGCAGGCTCTGGCGCTTGAACAATCGGCGCAACGGGCGGAGAAACGAATGCAGGGACCGCCGGCTCAGGCGCAACTTCAACGACTGGCGCAACAACCGGTTCAACCACTGGCGCGTGAATCGGCTCCGGCGCCAAAACAGCCTGCGCAGGAATCGGCGGCGTCACATGCGGCGCCTGCTCTTCGACCAGCGCCACCGGCTCTTCCGCCACCGGCAACGTCAGCCAAGGCTCAGCGGCCGGGGTCAGCGGCAGTTCGGCCACGATTTCAGGTTCAGGCTCGGCTACCGGCTGCAGCACCGGCTCGGCGATTGGCAACACAACGGGCGCTGGCTCTGCATCTATTACCGGCGCGGGAGTCGGCTCAGGAAGTGGCTGTGGCTGTTCGACGACGGGTTCCTGCGGTTTTTTACGCAGCCATCCGAACAGGCTTTTCTTTTCGCCAGCCGCAGCTGGGGTCTTCTTGTCGTCGTTGGAACCAAACATGGAGGACGGCTATCTCACGGTAGCGACGCGCCAATGGCGCCCCGGCAAATAAAAATTCGATGCAGAACAGACTGCGATTGACCCAGCTTGTTCACGCGCAACATTTTGTCGAGGTACCAACAGCACCTCAAAGGTCGATTAATACGAAGGACTGGAACGGCATCGTCGGCGAAAACACAGAGTTTAGCTGACAAACTCAAAGCTTCTGCCGGTAACCCATACAACCTTCCGGCCGATCAAAGGCCTGATAGGCGTGGCCGCCAGTAAAACGGATCAGTATCCTAGCACCCTCTCGCCCGCTGACGCTAAGAACAAGCGGGCAGCCCCAAAGGTTTAAAAACGAATGAATGCTCTAGCCCGCCGCGCCGCAGGCCTGCTGCTCAGCACAGTTTGCCTGCCTCTTTCAGCCCTGGCTGCCGACCCGCAACCCACCCATGAATTCACCCTCGACAACGGATTGAAGGTCGTCGTGCGCGAAGACCATCGTGCGCCGGTGGTGGTTTCCCAGGTCTGGTACAAAGTCGGCTCCAGCTACGAGACGCCCGGTCAAACCGGTTTGTCCCACGCACTGGAACACATGATGTTCAAGGGCAGCGAGAAAGTCGGCCCCGGCGAAGCCTCGCTGATCCTGCGCGACCTCGGCGCCGAAGAGAACGCTTTCACCAGCGACGACTTCACCGCGTATTACCAGGTGCTGGCCCGCGACCGTCTGGGTGTGGCCTTCGAGCTGGAAGCTGACCGCATGGCCAGCCTGCGCCTGCCGGCCGACGAGTTCGCCCGGGAAATCGAAGTCATTAAAGAAGAACGTCGCCTGCGCACCGACGACAAACCGATGTCCAAGGCCTATGAGCGCTTCAAGGCCATGGCTTACCCGGCCAGCGGCTATCACACGCCCACCATCGGCTGGATGGCGGATCTGGATCGCATGAAGGTCGAAGAGCTGCGCCATTGGTACCAATCCTGGTACGTGCCGAATAACGCCACGCTGGTGGTGGTTGGCGACGTGACCCCGGACGAAGTCAAAACCCTGGCCCAGCGCTACTTCGGCCCGATCGCCAAACGCGACGTGCCATCAGCGAAGATTCCGCTGGAACTGGCCGAGCCCGGCGAACGCCAGATCACCCTGCACGTGAAGACCCAATTGCCCAGCCTGATGCTGGCCTTCAACGTGCCGAGCATCGCTACCGCCGAAGACAAACGCTCGGTGAATGCCTTGCGCCTGATTTCGGCCCTGCTCGACGGCGGCTACAGCGCACGTATCCCGACGCAACTGGAACGCGGCGAAGAGCTGGTGTCCGGTGGATCGTCGAGCTACGACGCCTACACCCGTGGTGACAGCCTGTTCACCTTGTCGGCTTCGCCAAACACGCAGAAAAACAAAACCATCGACCAGGCGGAAGCCGGTTTGTGGAAGCTGCTCGAACAGCTGAAAACCACTGCGCCGTCCGCCGAAGAACTGGAGCGCGTGCGTGCACAGGTCATCGCCGGACTGGTCTACGAGCGCGACTCGATCACCAGCCAGGCCACCGCTATCGGCCAACTGGAGACCGTCGGCCTGTCCTGGAAACTGATGGACACCGAACTCGCCGATCTGGAAAGCGTGACACCGCAAGACATCCAGAACGCCGCCAAGCTGTATTTCACCCGCGAACGTCTCAGCGTCGCCCATGTACTGCCAGAGGAGACGACTCATGAGTGAGCGTAAAAAACCACGCCTGGCCCTGCTCGGCCTGATCGTCGTCGCCCTGATCGGGTCCGCCGCGTTCTATTTCTCGAAAACCGATGAGTCCAATGCCAGCGAAGCGCTGGACAAAGCCAAGGCCAGCCAGAAGCTGCAATCGCTGACCGAACTCAACGGCAAGGCGCCGAGCCATCGCAAACTCGACGTGCAGACCTGGAACACCGCCGAAGGCGCCAAGGTACTGTTTGTCGAAGCGCGTGAGTTGCCGATGTTCGACATGCGCCTGATCTTTGCCGCCGGCAGTAGCCAGGACGGCGACGCGCCCGGTTTGGCACTGCTAACCAACGCCATGCTTAACGAAGGCGTGGCCGGCAAGGACGTCAGCGTCATCGCCCAGGGCTTCGAAGGCCTGGGCGCCGATTTCGGCAATGGCGCTTACAAAGACATGGCCGTTGCGTCCCTGCGCAGCCTCAGCGCTGTGGATAAACGTGAACCGGCGTTAAAGCTGTTTACCGAAGTCGTCGGCAAACCCACCTTCCCTGCCGACTCGTTTGCCCGTATCAAGAACCAGATGCTCGCCGGTTTCGAGTATCAGAAACAGAACCCCGGCAAACTGGCCAGCCTGGAACTGATGAACCGCTTGTACGGCGATCATCCGTACGCGCATGCCAGCGACGGCGCCGCCAACACCGTTCCAGGCATAACCGTTGCGCAATTGCGGGCCTTCCACGAGAAAGCCTACGCAGCAGGCAACGTGGTGATCGCGCTGGTTGGTGACTTGTCCCGCGCCGAAGCCGAAGCCATTGCCGCGCAGGTTTCCGCTGGCCTGCCCAAGGGCCCGGCGCTGCCGAAGATCGCACAACCGGCCGAACCCAAGGCCAGCATCGGTCACATCGAATTCCCGTCGAAGCAGACCAACCTGATGCTCGCCCAACTGGGCATCGACCGTGACGATCCCGACTACGCGGCACTGTCCATGGGCAACCAGATTCTTGGCGGCGGCGGTTTCGGTACTCGACTGATGAGCGAAGTGCGCGAGAAGCGTGGCCTGGCTTACGGCGTGTATTCGGGCTTCACCCCGATGCAGGCGCGCGGCCCGTTCCTGATCAACCTGCAAACCCGCGCCGAAATGAGCGAGGGCACCCTGAAACTGGTGCAGGACGTTCTCGCGGACTACCTTAAAACCGGGCCGACCGAAAAAGAGCTCGACGACGCCAAGCGCGAACTGGCTGGCAGTTTCCCACTGTCCACCGCCAGCAACGCCGATATCGTCGGCCAACTGGGCGCCATCGGCTTCTATAATCTGCCGCTGAGTCATCTGGAAGACTTCATGCAACAGTCCCAGAACCTGACCGTCGAGCAAGTCAAAGCTGCACTGAACAAACACCTGAGCACGGACAAAATGGTCATCGTCAGCGCTGGCCCGACCGTGCCGCAAAAGCCGTTACCGGCCCCTACTGATAAACCTGCCGAGCAACCGCTCGGGGTTCCGGAGCATTAATGGCTACTTCCCGTCCTAAAAAACCTGTTCACAACGTGCACAACGGCGTGAACCAATTGCGCATCATCGGCGGCGAATGGCGCAGCCGTAAGCTGAGCTTCCCTGATGCCCCAGGCCTGCGCCCGACGCCGGACCGCGTGCGTGAAACCCTGTTCAACTGGCTCGCGCCTTATGTTCCCGGCGCCAAGGTGCTCGATCCGTTCGCCGGCAGCGGCGCGCTGTTTCTCGAAGCCTTGTCCCGTGGCGCCGCCATGGGCCAGGCGCTGGACTCCAGCAGCCTTGCGGTATCCAGCCTCAAGGAACACTTGGGCACGCTGCGTTGCACCACAGGCCAGGTGCAGACCGCCGATGCGCTGCGCTATCTGGAAACCCAGCCAGCGGTTGCTTACGACCTGGTGTTCCTCGATCCGCCGTTCAACCAGAACCTGCTGCCCACTGTTTGCACATTGCTCGAAGAGCGCCAATGGCTGGCCGAAGAGGCATGGGTGTACACCGAAAGCGAAAGCGCGCCGTCGACCCTCGGCCTGCCGGGCAACTGGCGCCTGCACCGGGAGCAAAAATCCGGACGGGTCTACTATTCGTTGTGGCAACGTATGGCAGAGATCACCGGCTGATCGGCCTGCCTGAACAAGGCGCACGCCTCATCGCAGGCATGCGCCGCTGCTTCGAGAACAATCGTGTCCCATCCGTCAGAACGCTTCACCCCCGCCTTCGGCCTCGGCAACCCGCACTTGCAGACCTTGTGGGGGCCGCTGTGGCGCAAAACCACGCACATCGAGCGCGAGCGCGAACGCTTGTGGCTTGAGGATGGCGACTTCCTCGATCTCGACTGGCACGGCCCGCACAGCGCCGAAGCGCCGTTGGTGTTGGTGCTGCATGGCCTCACCGGTTCATCGAATTCGCCGTACGTGGCCGGCATGCAAAAGGCGCTCGGGAATCAGGGTTGGGCCAGCGTCGCGCTGAACTGGCGTGGTTGCTCAGGCGAACCCAATCTGTTGCCGCGCAGCTACCATTCCGGCGCCAGTGAAGACCTGGCCGAAGCCATCAAGCACCTGCGGGCCAAACGGCCACTCGCCCCGCTGTATGCGGTTGGATATTCCCTGGGCGGCAATGTCTTGCTCAAGCATCTGGGCGAGACCGGCAGCGACAGTGGCGTGCTTGGTGCCGTGGCGGTGTCGGTGCCGTTTCGTCTGGACCAGTGCGCCGACCGCATCGGCCAAGGTTTTTCCAAGGTCTATCAGGCGCACTTCATGCGCGAGATGCTGGCCTATATCAAGAACAAGCAGCGGCAATTCCAGCATGACGGGCGTGAGGATGGCCTGGCGGCATTGGCCGCGCTCGGCTCGTTGGAAAACATGCGCACGTTCTGGGACTTCGATGGCCGCGTGACCGCGCCACTGAACGGTTACGTGGATGCCGAGGATTACTACCGTCGTGCTTCCAGTCGCTACTTCCTTGGGGAAATACGTACGCCGACCCTGATCATTCAGGCAGCGGACGATCCCTTCGTTTTTCCCCACAGCCTGCCGCACGCCGATGAGTTATCCGCCTGCACGCAATTCGAGTTACAGGCCAAGGGCGGTCATGTCGGATTCGTCGACGGCTCTGTCCGTCAGCCGGGCTACTACCTCGAACGGCGCATTCCTCAATGGCTGACCACCGCAGGTCGCGGGTAAGCAATGACCAGCGATCAGGGCGAGTCCATTCACTTCTGGCAAACCGCACCGCTGGCCGGAGTCGAGTTGTTATCGGCGCGCTACATCGATCACCGTTTCGCGCCCCATGTGCATGACGGTTACGTGATCGGCATGATCATGGCCGGCGCCCAGCGTTACCGCTATCGCGGCGCCGAGCATCTGGCGGGCAGCGGCACGCTGGTGCTGATCAACCCTGATGAACTGCACACCGGTCACAAGGGCACGGAGGACGGCTGGCTGTACCGGGCGTTTTATCCGGACAGCGGGCAGATTCTGTCGCTGCTGGCCGAACTCGAACTGCCGACCCACAATCTCCCGGCGTTTGGCGCCACGCTGTATCGCGACGCGGATCTGGTGAACGGTTTCTGCCAGCTGCATCGGCTGTTGGAAAGCCCAGCCACGGCATTGCAACAACAAACCGCCTGGCGCGAGCTGATGCTGTCGCTGCTGCAGCGTCACGGGTCGGTGCCTGATGCCGGCAAACCTGGCAAGGAACACCGGGCGGTGACGTTGGCCAAGGACTTGCTGCAAACGCAATTGGCCGCGCCACCCTCGCTGGAAGAACTGGCGGCGGCGGTGAACCTGTCGCCTTTCCATTCGCCCGTGTATTCCGTCGTGCTACCGGCATGCCGCCGCACACCTGGCTGATGCAGCAGCGCATCGCCCGGGCGCGGGCGTTGTTGCAGAGTGGTGTTTACCGCTGGAAGTGGCGACGCAATTGGGTTTTGCCGACCAGAGTCATCTGAGTCGGCAGTTCAAGCAGGTGTATGGGGTGGGGCCGGGGGCGTATCGCAGTGCCGGGCAATCACTCAAGAAATCAATACGACTGTAGGAGCTGGCTTGCCAGCGATGAACGATAACGCGGTCATCCTGAAGTACCGCGTCGCTTCTATCGCTGGCAAGCCAGCTCCTACAGAAGCGTGCGTTTATTCGCCTGTTGCGATTGCGCGTGAAGGATCATTGATCCACTCACTCCACGATCCCGCATACAACGCCCCCAACGGATAACCCGCCAGACACAACGCAAACAGGTTGTGACAAGCCGTCACGCCTGAGCCGCAATACGCCACCAGATCATTCGGCGAGCGGACACCCAACTTCGCGGCAAAGCGCTGCTTGAGCTGATCGGCCGGCAGAAAGCGTCCGTCGCTGCCAAGGTTGTCGGTGAACGCGGCACATTGCGCGCCGGGGATGTGTCCGGCAACCGGGTCGATCGGCTCCACTTCGCCCTTGAAGCGTGGCAAGGCGCGGGCGTCGAGCAAGGTCAGTTCGGGTTTGGCGAGACGCTTCTGCAACCGTTCTGCACTGAGCAGCAACGAATCGTCAGGCTTGCCGGTAAATGACCCGCGGGTGATCGACGGCGCATCCAGGCTCAACGGCAAACCGGCCGCGTGCCAGGCCTTGAGCCCGCCATCGAGGATGAACACGCCATTACGTTTGCCCAGCCAGGCCAGCAGCCACCAAGCCCGCGCAGCGAAGGCACCCGGGCCGTCGTCGTACAAAACCACTTCACTGTCAGCGTTGATACCCCAGGCTTGCAAGCGCTCGATCAAGTCGCCCGGTTCCGGCAACGGATGACGCCCGGTCACGCCCTTGACCACCTTCCCGCTGAGATCACGCTCAAGATCGGCAAAACTCGACCCGGCGATGTGTCCTTCGGCATAGCTGCGCTGACCGTAATCCGGGTCTTCGAGGGCAAAACGACAATCCAGAATCACCAGCCCCGGCTGGTCCTTTTTCAGGTCCAGTGCTTGCGGGCTGATCAGTTGCGCAATGGGCATAACGGGCTCCTGTGATTGGGCGAAACCCGATCCTACTGCACTTCTTCCAGCGCTTGGGCCAGCGGCACGTAAAATTCTTCGAACAAGGCATTCACCTCGGCCCGGGACTGATCGGTGACGAACCCGGCCTCCAGCACCAGTACCTGATACACCCCGCGTTTAATCGCTTGCTCTCTGAGATGGGTGGAGTTTTCCCGCGTGGTGCACAGAAATCGCACCCAGGATGTGAGGATGATCCAGGCATTGAGCGTCAGGGATTCGATCTGCACCCGGTCCATCTTGAGGATACCGGCCGCAACGAAGCCTTCGTAGATGTGCGTGCCCTGGATCAGGCAACGCTGGGAAAACCGTCGGTAGCGCGCAGCCAGATCAGAATCGCTATCGAGCAAGTGCTCAAGATCGCGATGCAAAAACCGGTAGCGCCACATCGCCGAGAGCAATTCCTTGAGGTAGAAACGCTTGTCTTCCACCGTGGCGGCGCGGCCCTGGGGCGGGCGCAGGAAGCTGTCCACCAGGCTTTCGTATTCACTGAACAGCACGGCGATGATCGCCTGCTTGTTGGGGAAGTGGTAATACAGGTTTCCCGGAGAAATCTCCATGTGGGCAGCAATGTGATTGGTGCTGATGCTGCGCTCGCCCTGCTGATTGAACAGCTCCAGGCTGTTCTGCACGATGCGCTCGCTTGTTTTTATCCGTGGGGCCATGGCTTGAGCTTAACTTCAGAGTGCGTTGCCGGGCATCTTACGACCTATCCGCCAGGGGATAAAACAAAGCTGCGCCAGGATGTCATTTGACTTTCTAGAGCATAGACTCTAAAAAGTCCCTCATTACAATAAATCCGGAGCCGACCATGACTGCTGACATTTCCTACCTGCAGAACCTACAGCAGCCTTTGGAACAGCTCCAAACCCTGTTCGACGCGCAACGCGCGGCCTATGCCGCCAACCCGATGCCGCCCGCCGCTCAGCGCCAGCAATGGCTCAAGGCGCTGAAGGATTTGTTGAACACTGAGCGTCAGGCCTTGATCGACGCGATCAGCCAGGACTTCAGCCATCGCAGCGCCAACGAAACCCTGCTCGCCGAACTGATGCCCAGCCTGCATGGCATCCACTACGCCAGCCGGCATCTCAACGGCTGGATGAAGCCGTCGCGGCGCAAAGTCGGCGTAGCCTTCCAGCCAGCCTCGGCGAAAGTGATTTACCAGCCGCTGGGTGTGGTCGGGGTGATCGTGCCGTGGAACTACCCTTTGTATCTGGCCATCGGGCCTTTGGTCGGCGCGTTGTCGGCGGGCAATCGGGTGATGCTCAAACTCAGCGAATCGACGCCAGCCACCGGTTTGCTGATGAAGCAATTGCTGGCTCGAATCTTCCCCGAAGACCTGGTCTGCGTGGTGCTGGGCGAGGCCGATATTGGTGTGGCGTTTTCGCGCCTGCGCTTCGATCATTTGTTGTTCACCGGCGCCACCAGCATTGGCAAACATGTAATGCGCGCGGCGGCGGAGAACCTGACGCCAGTGACTCTGGAACTGGGCGGCAAATCCCCGGCTATCGTTTCTCACGATGTGCCCCTCAAGGACGCCGCCGAACGCATCGCTTTCGGTAAAACGCTCAACGCTGGCCAGACCTGCGTGGCCCCGGATTACGTACTCGTTCCGGAAGAGCGCATCGGCGCTTTCGTCGAGGCTTATCGCTCGGCCGTTCGAGGGTTTTATCCGACCTTGGCAGACAACCCGGACTACACCGCGATCATCAACGACCGACAACTGGCGCGTCTCAACGGCTACATCAGCGATGCCACCGATAAAGGCGCGCAGCTGATTTCGCTGTTCGAGCAAGGTCAGGGACGCCGCATGGGGCATAGCCTGCTGCTCAATGTCAGCGACGACATGACCGTGATGCAGGACGAAATCTTCGGCCCATTGCTTCCGGTCGTGCCGTACAAGGATCTGGATCAGGCGTTTGCCTACATCAACCAGCGCCCTCGCCCACTGGCGCTGTACTACTTCGGCTACGACAAGCGCGAGCAAAATCGCGTCCTCCACGAAACCCACTCGGGCGGCGTGTGCCTCAACGACACCCTGCTGCACGTTGCCCAGGACGACATGCCATTCGGCGGCATCGGCGCCTCGGGCATGGGGCATTACCACGGCCACGAAGGCTTCCTGACCTTCAGCAAGGCCAAGGGTGTGCTGATCAAACAGCGCTTCAACGCGGCGAAGCTGATCTATCCGCCGTACGGCAAATCCATTCAGAAACTGATCCAGAAGCTGTTTATTCGCTAACGATCCACACCGTCGGGTAATAACAAGAATGAGCCCAAGCCTGTCCGAAACTCCCGCGCTGTCACGGCGCGGCCTGCTTAAATTCAGCCTCGGCGCCAGCGCCTTTCTCGCCACCGCCGGGTTGGGGGCCAGCCTCAGCGGTTGCTCGTCGAATGTTGCGGCTAGCGGTTTTACAGCCCTGCGCAGTGGCGATCTGTTGTTTCTGCGGGCACTGGTCCCGGTGATGCTTGAAGGTGCCGTGGCTGTTGAACGCATGCCCGACGCCATCGAAGGCACCCTCAAGAGCCTGGATTACAGCCTCGATCACCTGTCGCCGGAAATGCTCAAGCTGACCCGGCAACTGTTCGACGTGCTCGGCATGGCGGTGACCCGCGGGCCGCTCACCGGGATCTGGGGCAGTTGGGAAAACGCCAGCGCTGACGAAATCCGGCACTTTCTCGATCGTTGGGAAAACAGCTCGTTGAGTCTGCTACGCATGGGTCACAGCTCGTTGCTGCAACTGGTGATGATGGCCTGGTATGGGCGCAAGGAATCGTGGGCGCATTGCGGGTATCCCGGGCCGCCAACCGTTTGAAATCGAGTCGCCCCATTCGCGAGCAGGCTCGCTCCCACAGGGGATCGCGTAACCCTTGTGCTCGCGATGGCGTCAGCCGCCTCACCACTGCATCCAAAACCATAACAACAAGAGAGTCTTAAGATGCCCGTACCCGACCCGTTCCGCGAAGGCATGGCCCGTGGCTGGAAAACCTACAACGGCTCGCAACTGAGCCAGGACCTGAGCCTCGAAGCGGATGTGGCGATCATCGGCAGTGGCGCCGGCGGCGGGACCACAGCGGAAATCCTCAGCGCAGCCGGGTACAAAGTGCTGCTGATCGAGGAAGGCCCGCTCAAGACCAGCACCGACTTCAAGCTGCTTGAAGACCAGGCCTACGCCAGCCTCTATCAGGAAGGCATCGGCCGCATGAGCAAGGACGGCGCGATCACTATCCTCCAGGGGCGCGCCGTGGGCGGCACCACACTGATCAACTGGACCTCCAGCTTCCGCACGCCGCAGCCGACCCTTGAACACTGGGCCAAAGAACACAACGTGAAGGGCCACTCATCGACGGAAATGGCGCCGTGGTTCGAGAAAATGGAACAGCGCCTGGGCGTCGCGCCGTGGATGGTCCCGCCCAACGCCAACAACGACGTCATCCGCAAAGGCTGCGAAAAACTCGGGTACAGCTGGCATGTCATCCCGCGTAATGTGCGCGGCTGCTGGAACCTCGGCTACTGCGGCATGGGCTGCCCGACCAACGCCAAACAATCGATGATGGTCACAACCATTCCCGCCACCCTGGAAAAAGGTGGCGAGCTGCTCTATCTGGCCCGTGCCGAAAAACTCGTGATCAGCGGCGATAAAGTCACCGGGCTGCAATGCGTGGCGATGGACGAGCGTTGCGTCGAACCCACAGGGCGCCGCATCACGGTGAAAGCGCGGCATTACGTGCTGGCCGGTGGCGGCATTAACAGCCCGGCGTTGCTGTTGCGTTCCGACGCACCGGATCCGCACAAACGCCTGGGCAAACGCACCTTTCTGCATGTGGTGAACATGTCCGCCGGTTTGTTCGACGAGGTGATCAACCCGTTCTACGGCGCGCCGCAGTCGATCTACTCCGACCATTTCCAATGGCAGGACGGCACCACCGGCAAGATGGCCTACAAACTGGAGGTCCCGCCGCTGCACCCGGCACTGGCGGCGACGCTGCTTGGGGGTTTCGGTCAGGAGAATGCCCAGCACATGGCCAACTTGCCACACACCCACGCCATGCTCGCGTTACTGCGCGACGGCTTTCACCCGGACAGCCCCGGTGGCAGCGTCGAGCTGCGCAGTGACGGCACGCCGGTGCTCGATTATCCGGTTTCGCCTTATGTCTGGGACGGTCTGCGCCGGGCATTCCACAGCATGGCCGAGATTCAGTTCGCCGGTGGCGCCAAGGCCGTCATGCCGATGCACGCCGATGCTCGTTATGTGAAAACCCTGGGCGAAGCGCGCATGTTGATCGATGGCTTGAGCCTGGAGTTGTACCGAACGCGGCTGGGCAGCGCGCATGTCATGGGCGGTTGCGCGATGGGCGAAGATCCGAAAACTGCCGTGACCGACAGCCTCGGCCGGCATCATCAACTGGGCAATCTTTCGATACACGACGGCTCGCTGTTCCCTACCAGCATTGGCGCAAACCCGCAGTTATCGGTCTATGGACTGACGGCGCAACTGGCGACTTCACTGGCCGAACGTTTAAGAAACTCATGAAAACGACGATTATTCCCATCGTCTATAGTGCTTTCTTACCCAACAGGCGACTTTCCCGACCGGGAAGGCTGCGATACCATCCGACTCCCCAACGCACTCCCGCCAGGACGCCGCGATGAACCGAGTGTTGTACCCAGGTACCTTCGACCCTATTACCAAGGGCCATGGCGATCTGGTCGAACGCGCCTCGCGCCTGTTCGATCACGTGATCATTGCCGTCGCCGCCAGCCCGAAGAAAAACCCGTTGTTTCCTCTGGAACAGCGTGTGGAGCTGGCCCGCGAGGTCACCAAACATCTGCCGAACGTTGAAGTCGTCGGCTTTTCGACGCTGTTGGCGCATTTCGCCAAAGAGCAGAATGCCAACGTGTTCCTGCGTGGTCTGCGCGCCGTGTCGGATTTCGAATACGAGTTCCAGCTGGCCAACATGAACCGCCAATTGGCGCCGGATGTGGAAAGCCTGTTTCTTACCCCATCCGAGCGTTATTCGTTCATTTCCTCGACGCTGGTCCGTGAAATTGCGGCCCTGGGCGGCGATATCACCAAGTTCGTGCACCCTGTGGTGGCCGATGCCCTGACCGAACGTTTCAAGAAGTAATCCCGATCTGTAGGAGCCGGCTTGCCGGCGATCAATGCAACGCGGTGCACCTGACACACCGCCTTCGCCAGCAAGCCGGCTCCTGCAGTACGTCGCACCTGCGTGCAACGCAGGCGCCAATGCGGCACAATTACGCGCATTGATTTATTGCGCCCGGGCCTGCCGCCCCGGCTGGAGTTAGCATGTCCCTGATCATCACCGACGATTGCATCAACTGCGACGTCTGCGAACCCGAGTGCCCGAACGCCGCCATTTCCCAAGGCGAAGAGATCTACGTGATCGACCCGAACCTGTGCACGCAATGCGTCGGTCACTACGACGAACCGCAGTGCCAGCAGGTCTGCCCGGTGGATTGCATCCCGCTGGACGAAGCCCATCCGGAGACTGAAGAGCAGTTGATGGAGAAGTACCGGAAGATTACCGGCAAGGCTTGAAAACCTTAAAAGATCGCAGCCTTCGGCAGCTCCTACAGAAATTCACGTTCCATGTAGGAGCTGCCGAAGGCTGCGATCTTTTGATCTTGATTCACTCCCGCCGCTCAAACCCCTCCCCGACACACCCCAGACACCGCACAAACGCCGCCTTAGCCGGATCAGCCACCAACGCCTGCCCCGCATCGCCCACTCCGCCGCCCAACGCCGTAAAAGGCAACGACACCACAAACACCCCGGCTCCAATCACCGTCGCCACGACCAGCAACGGCCGGGCAATCAGCAGGTCGCCAATCATCGCGTAAGCCGGTGGATTCTGGATGGTGTAACGCGGATCGCCGCTGCCACTGTTGGCGACGGCTGACGCGCAGATGCTCAACAGCAATGCGGCGACAAGGGTTCGAAACAGGATCATGGCGCGGTCCTTCGGCTAGACAGTCAGAACACTGACTATAGACCGCAGGCGTTTCAGCTCTGGCAGCGCGGGCAAAAGACGCTGGCGCGCTGCCCGAGTTTCACTTCCCGCAATTGCGTGCCACAGACCTTGCACGGTTCAGCGCCGCGGCCGTACACGAACAATTCCTGCTGGAAATAGCCCGGCTGACCGTCACCACCGATAAAGTCCCGCAGCGTCGTACCGCCGCGCTCGATGGCGGCAGCCAGAATGCGTTTGATCTCGATCGCCAGTTTCAAATAGCGCGCCCGGGAAATGCTCTTGGCTTCCCGGCGCGGATCGATACCCGCGGCGAACAGCGCTTCGGTCGCATAGATGTTGCCGACGCCGACCACCACCGCGTTGTCCATGATGAACGGCTTGACCGCCATCGAACGCCCACGGGACTGCTGGAACAAGCGCTCGCCGTCAAACAGGTCGGTCAGCGGCTCCGGCCCCAGGCGAATCAGCAGTTCATGGTTGAGCGGGTCAAGGCTCCAGAGCATCGCGCCGAACCGTCGCGGGTCGGTGTAGCGCAGGGCCAGGCCCGACTCCAGTTCGATGTCCACGTGCTCATGCTTGGCCGCCGGCATGCCGACTTCCACCAGACGCAAATTCCCCGACATGCCCAAGTGGCTGATCAACGTGCCAACTTCGGCATTGATCAGCAGGTACTTGGCGCGACGCTCCACCAACACGATGCGTTGGCCGGACAACCGGATATCCAGGTCTTCGGGGATCGGCCAGCGCAGACGCCGATCACGCACGATCACCCGGCTGACGCGCTGGCCTTCCAGGTGCGGCGCGATGCCGCGACGGGTGGTTTCGACTTCTGGCAGTTCAGGCATGGCGCTCTCGAATCAGGCACTCGTATAAGAAGAAGGTCCGAGACTCAGCGGTGCGTGCCGAGGTCGCGGATCGTCTGTTTGAGCGTCTCGAAATCGTAATCCGAGAGGCCGACGTAATCGAGCACCAGATGCGCGATGCTGTTCCACTCGTGGTCCTCGGTCTGGTTGCCCAACACCCGGTAGGACGCACAAATGTGCTCGGCCATTTTCAGGATTGCCAACAGGTTCTTCAACGAGCTGTTGCGCGACGACTCATCGCTGAAAATCGCCAGGGCGTTGTGGTGATTGGCGATTGCCGCGGACACATGATCCGGCAGGCGCCAGGACTTGGCCGTGTAATAACCGACCACCGCGTGGTTGGTATTAAACGCCTGGTTCTCCGTATCCACTACCCGGCATTCAGCGCTGGCACTGGCGTAAGCCTGCTCCAAAACGGTCATGTAGTTGGGGAAGCGCTGCAACATCAGCGGCACGCCACAGTCGTGGAACAGGCCCAGCGCGTAAGCCTCGTCGCCATTCTGCACACCGATGCGCTTGGCCAGCGTCAGGCAGGTCATCGCCACATCCTGGGCGGTGTCCCAGAAACGGTTCAAGGTGACGATGGTGTCGTCGTTCATCTCGCCCTTGATCGATTGCGCGTTGATCAGGTTGATGATCGACCGGCTGCCGAGCAAATTCACTGCGCGCTGGATCGAAGCGATCTTGTTGCTCAGCCCGTAATAGGGCGAATTGACGATTTTCAACAACGAGCCTGAGAGACCTGGATCCTGGGAGATCAGCTTCGCGATCACCTCCAGATCCGGGTCGGGCATGTACTGCTCCATCTGCAGATCCACCATGATCTGCGGTTGGGCCGGCACACTGATGCCTTGCAGGGATTGCTGGATTTGTTCGGGAGTCAGCTCTTGGGACATAAGTACACACTCTGGGCCAGGCACCGATTCTAGCTTTTATAAATTGGATCCGACACCTTGAGCCGCTGTCGCGCCCAAAGTTTTATCCAGTACCTTCGAGCTGAAAACACTCTCTGTGGCGAGGGAGCTTGCTCCCGCTCGCCTGCGAAGCAGGCGCACCTACTGATGATTGTGACGGCTTCGCCACCCAGCGGGAGCAAGCTCCCTCGCCGCATGTCCACTCGCCGGCCAATCCTTGAGCGCAACACGCTATACTCCCGCTCTTTTTTCCGGAGCGACGTCATGTCCCTGCCTAGCCTGCGCCTCAAAGCCAACGCCGACCGTCGCCTGCGCAACGGCCACTTGTGGGTCTACAGCAACGAAATCGACGTGGCCGCCACCCCGTTGCACGGCTTCAAGGCCGGCGATCAGGCGATCCTCGAAGCCGCTGGCGGCAAGCCACTGGGCATCGTTGCCATGAGCCCGAACAACCTGATTTGCGCCCGTTTGCTGTCGCGCGACATCAAGTTGCCGTTGGACAAGTCGCTGCTGGTGCATCGTTTGAACGTCGCCCTGTCGCTGCGTGATCGCCTGTTCGACAAGCCGTTCTATCGCCTGGTCTACGGCGATTCCGACCTGCTGCCAGGTCTGGTGGTCGACCGTTTCGGCGACATCCTGGTGGTGCAGATCGCCTCGGCGACCATGGAAGCTCATAAAGACGACGTGATTGCGGCGCTGACCCAAGTGCTCAAGCCAAGCGGCATTCTGTTCAAGAATGACTCCGCTGCCCGTGATGCCGAAGGCCTCAATCGCTACGTCGAAACCGTGTTCGGCCTGGTGCCGGAGTGGGTTGCGCTGGAAGAGAACGGCGTGAAATTCGAAGCCCCGGTCATCCAGGGCCAGAAAACCGGCTGGTTCTACGACCACCGCATGAACCGCGCCCGCCTGGCCCCGTATGCCAAGGGCAAACGGGTATTGGACCTGTACAGCTACATCGGTGGCTGGGGCGTGCAGGCTGCGGCGTTCGGCGCCAGCGAAGTGTTCTGTGTCGACGCATCGGCCTTCGCCCTCGACGGCGTCGAGCGCAACGCCGCGCTGAACGGCTTCGCCGACAAAATGACCTGCATCGAAGGCGACGTCTTCGAAGCCCTGAAAGAGCTGAAAGCCAGCGAAGAACGTTTCGACGTGATCGTCGCCGACCCACCGGCGTTCATCAAACGCAAAAAAGACATGAAGAACGGCGAAGGTGCCTATCGCCGCCTGAACGAGCAAGCCATGCGCCTGCTCAGCAAGGACGGCATCCTGGTCAGCGCTTCGTGCTCGATGCACCTGCCGGAAGACGATCTGCAGAACATCCTGCTGACCAGCGCCCGTCACCTGGACCGCAACATCCAGATGCTTGAGCGCGGCGGTCAAGGCCCGGATCACCCGGTGCACCCGGCCATCGCCGAAACCCGCTACATCAAGAGCATCACCTGCCGGTTGCTGCCTAACAGCTAACCCCTACCCCCTGTAGGAGCGAGCCTGCTCGCGATAAAACGCAAAGACACCGCGGACAACCAGATACACCGCGTAATCGTTGACGTTTTTCGCGAGCAGGCTCGCTCCTACAAAGGTTTCAGAAATCGCCCACGCTCGCCTGCATTGACTTGCCTTTCCATCAAATCAATCCTCGTTCATACCTCACGGAACGAGTGCGCTGATCGATGTCCCATGCCGAAAGCAGCCAAGAAAAGCCGTTAATCGTCCTGTTACTGATGACCATGACACTGCTGAGTGTCTTCCCGTTGGACGTGGTTCTTCCTTCCTTTCCCGACCTGTCGGACTTCTTTCAAATCCCGCCGCCCGACGTGGCCCTGTCTGTCAGCCTGTTCGCCGTCAGCCTGGCATTTTCCGTGATGCTGGTTGGGCCGCTGTCGGACATGTGGGGCCGCAAGAAGCTGTTGCTGGGAGGTATGGCCCTCGCGGTGATTGGCGCGATTGGGTGTGCAGTGTCCAGCGAGTACAGCTGGTTTCTAGGGTTTCGTGTGATCCAGGCAATCGGTTGCGGGGCCTTTTCGCTGTCACACGCGCTGGTGCAGGATCTGTTCACAGGTCATGCAAGGCAGCGACTCAGGATCTGGATGGTGACCGCGAGTGGCGTATTCATTTCAATTTCGCCGCTGCTGGGGACCTGGCTGCAATTGCAGTTGGGCTGGCAGGGCAGCTTTTATGTGTTTGTCACCCTCGCTGTTCTAGTCTGGTTAAGCGCCTGCCGGCTGCTCAAGGAGTCCTCGTCTATCCGCACAGCATCCCGTGGGGGATTTTTCCGCGCTTACTGGCATGTCTGCTCAGATGTTCGCTTTATGAGTTACTGGCTGATTTCCGCCCTCGCCTTCGCCTGTCATTTTTCGTTCATCGTCACATCACCCATTATTTTCATGGAACATCTGGCCCTTTCACCCTACGAATACGCCTGGGCGTTGTTGCTGTACGGCGTTGCGTATGTAGGCGGCGGCGCAATAGCCAACGTCCTGCATCAGCGTCTGCAGGCCAACACTCAGATAATTGTTGGCCTGGGGTTGATCGCGGTTTCGGGTGCGGTGATGCTGTGGCTGACCCGCCACTTCGGTCTCTCTGCCGCGACGGTGCTGATGTCCATGCTGATTTGTACGATCGGCACCACGATTACCCGACCCATCGTCAACTCCAAGGCCATGAGCATTCATCCGGAATATGCCGGGACCTCGACCTCGGTCGGCGGTGTGCTGATGTTCCTTAGCGGTGGCGTGATCAGCACGGTGATCAACCGGGTACCTGAGGACCTGATTACCGCTCTGGCCATTGGCTTCCTGACATTGAGCGTCGCAGGCCTTGGACTGAATGCAATGATCAACCAACGGAATAAACAGGCACTCGATATCGGCTGACACCTGCCAGTCGTCATCCCGCACGCTCCGTCAACACGGGATCAACGCTTCCCGGCATTCCCTCCAGCCGCCAGCCGTGTAGAATCGCGAGATTCATCGCCAGTCATCCCCCGGCGGGTTTATGAGCTCAAGCTGAAGCGCGCGGCGATCCCGCAAAGTTATCGGCAACTTCCGGACACACGGCCATTTCTGAGTGTTCCAGACGTCAATAGAAGCTCACTTCCCTTTTGATACCTGATTAGCCGCCCGGAGTGCTTCATGCCTGATTACCGCTCGAAAACATCCACCCACGGCCGCAACATGGCCGGTGCCCGCGCACTGTGGCGCGCCACGGGGATGAAAGATGACGACTTCAAAAAGCCGATCATCGCCATTGCCAACTCCTTCACCCAGTTCGTACCGGGCCACGTCCACCTCAAGGACCTGGGCCAACTGGTCGCCCGCGAAATCGAACGCGCCGGCGGTGTGGCAAAAGAATTCAACACCATCGCTGTCGACGACGGCATCGCCATGGGCCACGACGGCATGCTGTATTCGCTGCCGAGCCGCGAGATCATCGCCGACTCCGTCGAGTACATGGTCAACGCCCACTGCGCCGACGCCATCGTCTGCATCTCCAACTGCGACAAGATCACCCCGGGCATGCTGATGGCGTCCCTGCGCCTGAACATTCCAGTGATCTTCGTCTCCGGCGGCCCGATGGAAGCCGGCAAGACCAAACTCGCTTCCCACGGCCTCGACCTGGTCGACGCCATGGTGATCGCCGCCGACTCCAGCGCTTCTGACGAGAAAGTCGCCGAGTACGAGCGTAGCGCCTGCCCGACTTGCGGTTCGTGCTCCGGCATGTTCACCGCCAACTCGATGAACTGCCTGGTCGAAGCACTGGGCCTGGCATTGCCGGGCAATGGTTCGACCCTGGCCACCCACAGTGACCGCGAGCAGCTGTTCCTGCAGGCCGGCCGCACCATCGTCGAGCTGTGCAAGCGTTACTACGGCGAGAACGATGAGTCGGTGTTGCCGCGCAACATCGCCAACTTCCAGGCCTTCGAAAACGCCATGACCCTGGACATCGCCATGGGCGGTTCCACCAACACCATCCTGCACTTGCTGGCCGCAGCCCAGGAAGCCGAGATCGATTTCGACCTGCGCGACATCGACCGTCTGTCCCGGCACGTGCCGCAACTGTGCAAGGTCGCGCCGAACATTCAGAAGTACCACATGGAAGACGTGCACCGTGCCGGCGGGATCTTCAGCATCCTCGGCTCGCTGGCCCGTGGCGGCTTGCTGCACACCCAGCTGCCGACCGTGCACAGCCGCAGCATGGAAGAAGCCATCGCCAAGTGGGACATCACCCAGACCAACGACGAAGCGGTGCACCACTTCTTCAAGGCCGGCCCTGCGGGCATCCCGACCCAGACCGCGTTCAGCCAGTCGACCCGCTGGGAAACCCTGGACGACGACCGTGAAAACGGCTGCATCCGCAGTGTCGAACACGCTTACTCGCAAGAAGGCGGCCTGGCCGTGCTGTACGGAAACATCGCCCTCGATGGCTGCGTGGTGAAAACCGCGGGCGTCGACGAGTCGATCCACGTGTTCGAAGGCAACGCGAAGATCTTCGAAAGCCAGGACAGCGCCGTGCGCGGCATCCTCGCCGATGAAGTGAAGGAAGGCGACATCGTCATCATTCGCTACGAAGGCCCGAAAGGCGGCCCGGGCATGCAGGAAATGCTCTACCCGACGTCCTACCTGAAATCCAAAGGCCTGGGCAAAGCCTGTGCCCTGCTCACCGATGGCCGTTTCTCCGGCGGTACTTCGGGTCTGTCCATCGGCCACGCTTCGCCTGAAGCGGCCGCTGGCGGTGCGATCGGTCTGGTGCAGGACGGCGACAAAGTGCTGATCGACATTCCGAACCGTTCGATCAACCTGTTGGTCAGCGACGAAGAACTGGCCGCGCGCCGCGTCGAGCAGGACAAGAAAGGCTGGAAACCGGTTGAAGTGCGTCCACGTAAAGTGACCACTGCCCTGAAGGCCTACGCCCTGCTGGCGACCAGCGCCGACAAAGGTGCTGTGCGTAACAAGGCGATGCTCGACGGGCTGTAAGGCTTAACCGTCGAACAAAAAAATACCCCGCCAAGTGCGGGGTATTTTGTTTCCACAGATCCCCTGTTGGAGCTGCCGCAGGCTGCGATCTTTTGATCTTGTTTCTTGAAATCAAAGTCAAAAGATCGCAGCCTGCGGCAGCTCCTACAGGGGATTGTGTCGTCGCACGATTGTAGGAGCCGGCTTGCTGGCGATGCAGGCACCTCGGTGTTACTGAATCTCTTGCGGTGTGACGATCACCCAGTTCTTGTCCGCCGTCACCGGCAACCCTTCCTTGGCCTGCGCCGCAGCGTGCTTGGCCATCATGCCCTGGATCTGGGTCATGTACTTGTCCTTGCGGTTGACCCACAAATGGATGCCGCCCTTGGCCACGTCGACATCGTGGAACAGCATGTAGCCGTCGCTGGTTGGCGTATCACCGCCCACCAGCACCGGTTTTTTCCACTCATCGATGTAGGTCAGGATCGCCGCGTGCTTGCCGGCCATCCAGGTCGCCGGGGTCCACAGGTACGGGGTCAGTTCGAGGCCGAGGTTGGCCTTCTCGTCATACTTGCCGGCAGTGATTTGCTTGCGTGCGGTGGTCAGCTCGCCAGTCTGTTGGTCCTTGAGCAGCAGCGACACGCCGATCACGTTCTGCGGTTTGACGTTGTAGCCGTACTTCGGATCGGCCGCGACCATGCGCACCAGTTCTTCGGAGGCGGCGGTCATCACGTAGACCTCGATGCCGTTTTCCATCAGCTTGTTGTACAGCTCTTGCTGGCCGGTGAAGATTTTCGGCGGGTTGACGTCCAGCTTCTTGACCACATCGCCTTCGTAATACGTGGCAGGCACCGGTTTGCCGGACGCCATCAACTCGTCGACATAGCCCTTGAGTTCCTGGAGCGTGAAGCCGGAGAACACTTGGGCCACCCATGGATAACACACCATGTCGTCGACTTCACACAGGCGGTAGTAATAGCTGAACAGGCTTTCCTTGTGGTCGGCGGTGTCCTTGAACGGCATCAGCTTCAGGGAGGGGTCGAGTTTGTCACGGGTGATCAGGCCCTTGTTCTCCATGAAGGGCAGCAACGACTCTTCGAGGTCGTAGCGGTAACTGGTGTTGTCCATGTCGAACACCGCGTAGTTACCCTTGTTGGCGTTGGCCGCGATCATCGCGTCCAGCGCCTTGGCCTGATCGGCTGGCCAATGTTTCAAATCCGTAGCAAATACCTGCCCGGCGAGGCCAAGACAAATCGCAGCAGCCAAAAATTTCGGTGCGAACCTCATTGGCATATCTCCCTGAATGAAAGACATCGACGCTAACAAATTAGTGTGACAGTCCTCGTCTGTCAGCGACCGCCAGCGTGCCTTTCGCGCCAGCTGCATCCCCCACAGCGACATTGGCTTATTCCAAAAACGACAGTCACCAGACGTTTTTGATATTAATTCATTGGAAATCAAGCTGTTAGGCTTGCCGGTTCGCAGCTGCCCCGGAAGGTGGCTGGCACAAGTCACTTTCGGAGTCCTTATGAATCTGCCGCTGATTCTCAATCTGCTGGTATTCCTCGCTCTACTTTTTGGTCTCGCACAAACCCGCCACACCACCTGGAGCCTGGCGAAAAAAGTCCTGCTCGCTTTGGTGCTGGGCGTGGCGTTCGGTGTGGCGCTGCACACTGTCTACGGTGCCGGCAACCCGGCGCTGAAAGCCTCGATCGGCTGGTTCGATCTGGTGGGCAACGGTTACGTGCAATTGCTGCAAATGATTGTGATCCCGCTGGTGTTCGCCTCGATCCTCAGCGCCGTGGCTCGTCTGCACAACGCCTCGTCGCTGGGCAAGATCAGTTTCCTGACCATCGGCACGCTGCTGTTCACCACCGCCATCGCGGCGCTGATCGGCATCGGCCTGACCAACCTGTTCGGCCTGACCGCCGAAGGCCTGGTCGCCGGCACCCAGGAAATGGCGCGCCTGCAAACCATCCAGACCGATTACGCCGGCAAGGTCGCCGACCTCAATGTGCCGCAGCTGCTGCTGTCGTTCATCCCGCAAAATCCGTTCGCCGACCTGGCGCGGGCCAAACCGACGTCGATCATCAGCGTGGTGATCTTCGCTGCGTTCCTCGGTGTCGCGGCGCTGCAACTGCTGAAGGATGACGCGGAAAAAGGTCAGAAAGTGATCAACGCCATCGACACTCTGCAAGCCCTGGTGATGCGCCTGGTGCGTCTGGTGATGAAGCTGACGCCCTACGGCGTGCTGGCGCTGATGACCAAAGTGGTCGCCGGTTCCAACCTGCAGGACATCATCAAGCTCGGCAGTTTTGTCGTGGTTTCCTACATCGGCCTGGGGCTGATGTTTGTAGTCCATGGCCTGTTGGTGTCGGCGGCCGGGATCAATCCGCTGCGTTTCTTCCGCAAGATCTGGCCGGTGCTGACGTTTGCGTTCACCAGCCGTTCAAGCGCCGCGACGATCCCGTTGAGCATCGAAGCGCAGACCAGCCGTTTGGGCATTCCGCAGTCCATCGCCAGTTTCGCCGCTTCGTTCGGCGCGACGATTGGCCAGAACGGCTGTGCCGGTCTGTACCCGGCGATGTTGGCGGTGATGGTTGCGCCGACCGTGGGCATCAACCCGCTGGATCCGCTGTGGATCGCGACGCTGGTGGCGATTGTCACGCTGAGTTCGGCCGGTGTCGGTGGTGGCGCGACGTTTGCTGCGTTGATCGTGTTGCCGGCGATGGGCTTGCCGGTGTCACTGGTGGCGTTGTTGATTTCGGTTGAGCCGCTGATTGATATGGGGCGCACGGCGTTGAACGTGAGTGGTTCGATCAGCGCGGGGGCGATTACCAGTCAGCTGATGCAACAGACGGATAAAGAGCTGCTGGATGCGGATGAGCATTCGGCGTTGGCTCACGCTTGATCGGCGCCTGATAGACCGCTATCGCTGGCAAGCCAGCTCCCACAAGGATCATGGTGTTCACACAATTTGTGTTTCACCTCGACACGGTGGGAGCTGGCTTGCCAGCGATGCTTTTTAAGCCTTTTCCCAGACTTCGAAGTTGTACGCCGGCTTATCCCCTTCCGCCGGATTTTCGATGTTCGACACCAATTTCCATTGGCCCACATCAAACTCCGGAAACCACGCATCCCCTTCCGGGCTCAACGCCACGCGGGTCAGGTACAAACGATCCGCCTGGGCCATCCCTTGCGCATACAACTGCGCGCCGCCAATCAGCATCAGCTCATCGACGCCTTGTTCCTTCGCCCATTCCTCGGCGCGTACCACCGCGGCTTCCAGCGACGGATAAACCTCTGCGCCTTCGAGCACCAGGTCCGCCTGACGGCTGACCACGATGTTCAAGCGCCCCGGCAGCGGGCGACCGAGGGAATCCCAGGTCTTGCGCCCCATGATGATCGGCTTGCCGAGCGTGGTGGCCTTGAAGTATTTGAAGTCCCCCGGCAAGTGCCAGGGCATGCTGTTGTCGACGCCGATCACACGGTTTTCACCGAGGGCTGCGATCAGGCTGAGGGGGAGTGATTTAGTCATGTTGGCGAGGATACCAGAGCCTCGCTTTCGCGGATAAGCGCCGCAACGGTTATGCTCACAGCTCATTTGAGCGACGGGATGCCGCGTGACTGAACTGAATAACCTATGGCTGACAGAAACCATCCGCCTGCGCGAAGAACACGCAGGTCCCCTGGAGGATCTGGAAGCCAACCGACTGGCCCGCAGCGCAGGCGGCGATTTGCCGTCGCGCATTCAACGCCGCGCCCTGTGGCTGGCGGACCGCGATGGCCTGAGCGATGCGCTCAAACACTGGCTGCAAGGCGCACGACTGGCGCTGATCGTCATGGCGGTGCTGGCCGTGGTCAGCGGCGCCGGCCTGGCGTTTGCCGCACTCGGCGACGGCCAAACACCGGTGAACGTGTTCTGGGCCTTGGGCAGCCTGCTCGGGCTGAACCTGATTCTGCTGCTCAGCTGGGCCGTGGGCCTGGTGTTTGCCGGCGAACACGGTGCAACACTGGGACGCTTGTGGCTGTGGCTCAGCGAGAAACTCGCCCGCGACGCCAAAGCCGCGCAATTGGCGCCGGCGCTACTGCTGTTGTTGCAGCGTCAGAAACTCAATCGCTGGGCCATCGGCGTGCTGGTCAACGGCTTGTGGCTGCTGGCGATGCTCAGTGCGCTGGTGATGTTGCTGACGTTGATGGCGACCCGGCGCTACGGTTTCGTCTGGGAAACCACCATTCTCGGCGCCGATACTTTTATCGCCCTGACCCAAGCCCTCGGCGCGTTGCCTGCCATGCTCGGTTTCAGCATTCCAACCGTGGAGATGATCCGCGCCAGTGGCGATTCAGCGCTAAACATCGAAAGCGCTCGCCAGGCCTGGGCGGCGTGGCTGGTGGGCGTGTTGCTGGTCTACGGAGTTTTGCCGCGCCTGCTGTTGGCGCTGTTTTGTCTGTGGCGCTGGAAATCCGGGCAAGCTGCGTTGCATCTGGACTTGAACCTGCCCGGTTACGCGCAACTGCGCGAACGGTTGATGCCCACCAGCGAACGTCTGGGGATCAGTGATGCGGCGCCTGAGCAACTTCATCGGGTCGAAAGTGGCGTCAGCGAACAGCAAAGCGACGGTGCTCTGTTGGTCGCCATCGAACTGGACGACGACCGCCCGTGGCCGCCGCAATTGCCGAACAACGTGAGCAACGCGGGCGTTCTCGACAGCCGCGAATCGCGGCACAAACTCCTCGAACAGTTGAGCCGTTTTCCACCCGCGCGACTGGCGATTGCCTGCGATCCACGGCGCTCGCCGGATCGCGGCAGTCTGGCCTTGATTGCCGAACTGGCTCGCAGCGCCAGCGCCACCCGCGTCTGGCTGCTGCAAGCGCCGCCCGGTGAAGCGCTGGACGCCGACCGCCTCGGCGATTGGCATGCGGCGCTGCGACAGCTTGAGTTGCCGTTCGCCGATTGCGCGCCGTTGAATTGGCTGGAGACGGGTCATGACTAAGCCGTTGAAACTTGCTGTCGTCGGCCACACCAACGTCGGCAAAACCTCGTTGCTGCGTACCCTGACCCGCGATGTCGGATTCGGCGAAGTGTCCCATCGCCCCAGCACCACGCGGCACGTCGAAGGCGCACGCCTGTCGGTGGACGGCGAACCGCTGCTCGATCTCTACGACACGCCGGGCCTGGAAGACGCCATCGCCCTGCTCGATTATCTCGAACGCCTGGAACGGCCCGGCGAAAGACTGGACGGCCCGGCGCGACTGGCCCGCTTCCTCGATGGCAGCGAAGCGCGGCAGCGTTTCGAACAGGAAGCCAAAGTCTTGCGCCAGCTATTGGCTTCGGACGCCGGTCTCTATGTGATCGATGCCCGGGAGCCGGTGCTGGCCAAGTATCGCGATGAGCTGGAAGTGCTCGCCAGTTGCGGCAAACCGCTGCTGCCGGTGCTGAATTTCGTCAGCAGCGCCAACCACCGCGAACCGGCCTGGCGTGAAGCGCTGGCGCGGCTGGGTTTGCATGCTCTGGTGCGTTTCGACAGCGTCGCGCCCCCGGAAGATGGTGAGCGTCGACTCTATGAAAGCCTCGCCCTGCTGCTGGAAACCGCGCGGCCGCAACTGGAACGTTTGATCGCCGATCAGCAAGCCCAACGCCTGGCGCGTGAACAAAGTGCCGCGCGGCTGATTGCCGAATTATTGATCGATTGCGCAGCCTGTCGACGCAGCGTGGTCAGCGAAGCCGAGCAGGAACAGCAAGCCATCAGCGAACTGCGCAAAGCGGTGCGCCAACGGGAACAGCGCTGCGTCGAGTCCCTGCTCAAGCTTTACGCGTTCCGCCCGCAGGATGCTGCCGCCAGCGATCTGCCGCTGCTTGATGGCCGCTGGGGCGATGACCTGTTCAACCCCGAAACCCTAAAACAATTGGGCGTGCGAGTCGGTGGCGGCATCGCTGCCGGGGCCGCCGCCGGAGCCGGAGTCGATCTGCTGGTCGGCGGCATCACCCTCGGCGCCGCCGCACTGGCGGGTGCCATCGCCGGCGGTGCCCTGCAAACCGCCCGCAGTTATGGCAGCCGCTTGCTCGGCAAGCTCAAGGGCCAGCGCGAGCTGACCGTCGATGACAACGTGCTGCGACTGTTGGCCCTGCGGCAACGGCAACTGTTGCAAGCGCTCAATGCTCGCGGGCACGCGGCGATGGACAGCATTCAGGTGGCCACGCCCCAGGACAAGACCTGGCGCGAAGGCAAGTTGCCCGAGGCCCTGAACAAGGCCCGGGCGTATCCGCAGTGGTCGTCGCTCAACCCGCATCCGAAGCTGAATCAGGCGGAGCGGCAGGAGCAGATCGAGGTTCTGGCGCAGCAGTTGTAGAGGTCGGACTGTTTGTATTGTCTGGACTGGCCCCATCGCGAGCAGGCTCACTCCCACATTGGAATGCGTTCCCCTGTAGGAGTGAGCCTGCTCGCGATGGCCGTGACGCGGTTTCGAACATTGATCACTGCCGATCCAACTTCAGGTATTCCCGCACCAACGCATTGACCCGAGTCCGATCCGTGCGATTGGCACGGCCGTCGTTGTCCACATCGGTGCACAGCACATTCTCGAAAGCGCCATCGTTGTCGAGGTCATGAACAGCAGCCTTGTAGGCAATGTTCGAACCTTCATGGAAATGCAGCCGCACCGAGTCCGGCGATCCGTCGGCGGTGGGGTTCAGCGAAAACATACGCAGATGCCGTTCCTCACCTTCACCGTCGTTGAACCATCTGCACTTGAAGTAATGAGTGCCGAAGGTTTTCAGCCGCAGAACTTCATCGTCCGTCGCTTCACGCAGCCATAGTTCATCTTGAAAAAACTGCAACCGCAGCGTATCTGCAACCCCTTTTCCGCTTCGATCCTGTGCAATCACCTTCAAAAAACGCATCCATTCGCCTCCTTGGGAAAAGCTCAGCTTGAGCGCTGCCAACAAGGCGAACCATGCGCGTTTTCTCTATCCGCCGTCAGACTCTTCAGCAGACCTCGCGGGACAAGACGGCGACGGCCTTGCGCTTCAACACGCCAAGATCAATCACCGGCACATGCATCTCCTTGGCCAGCTCATCCCACTGCCGCATGCGCAAACTGACCTCACACAACGGGTCCTTTTCAAACACCTGCGCCTCAGCCTCAGTCATCACCCCTCCCTGATATTCCAGGGTTCGGCGACTGGCTTCGCTCAAGCGCTCGTAATAACCAGGCTCCCTGAGCGTCAGATAACGCTTGGCCTGGACGTGGTATTCCACCAGCCGCGCCATGCGCTCACTGAATCCAATGTTGCGCAGGTAGTCGGCGCCCAGACGCTCATGGCTGACCACACCGAAACCGCCCATGTTTTCGGCGTTCTCGGCGCAGATATGCCCGATGTCGTGAAAGAACGCCGCCAGGACCACTTCGTCATCGAAGCCCTCGGCCATCGCGTATTGCGCGGCTTGGGACATGTGTTCGATTTGCGACACTGGCTCGCCGATGTAGTCGCTGGCGCCAAAGCGTTCGTACAGGGCGAATACCTCGGCGATCACTTGATCGTTGCGGCCCATCGAAAATCCCCCAATCAGTGAAATTTGTGGTGAAGGGTAGACCGCTATCGCTGGCAAGCCAGCTCCCACAGGGTTCACTGGTGTTCACACATTTTGCGCTTAACCTCGTCCATTGTAGGAGCTGGCTTGCCCGCGATGAGGCCCGTCAGCCAATAAAGAGCTTACTTGGCCGCCACTTTCTCGGACTTGCCGTCATAGCGCTTGCGCCATTCGGTCAGGATTTCATCGCGGTTCTTCGAGGCCCAGGCAAAGTCGTTCTTGATCAAACGTTGCTCATAGTCCGCCGGCAATTCGGTCTGCGGCTTGGCGATGCCGGGTTGAGCGAGGACGGCGAAGTTTTCTTTGTACAACTCCATCGCCTCAGGGCTGGCCGAGAAGTCCGCCAGTTTTTTCGCCGCGTCTTCGTGTGGCGTGCCTTTGATCACAGCCGTCGCTTCGATCTCCCAGCCCAAGCCTTCTTTCGGCAGGATGATGTCCAGCGGCGCGCCCTGGCGTTTCAGCTGAACGGCCGGGTACTCGAAGGAAATACCGATCGGGAACTCGCCCGCCGCTGCCAGTTTGCAAGGCTTGGAACCGGAGTGAACGTACTGGCCGATGTTCTGGTGCAGGCCATCCATGTACGCCCAGCCCTGTTTCTCGCCGAAGGTTTGCAGCCAGGCGCTGACGTCGAGGAAACCGGTGCCCGAAGATGCCGGGTTGGGCATGACGATCTTGCCTTTGTATTCAGGCTTGGTCAGGTCCTGCCAGCTCACCGGTTTGCTCAGTCCCTGCTTCTCCGCTTCGACGGTGTTGAAGCAAATGGTCGCGGCCCAGACGTCCATGCCGACCCAGGCTGGCGGGTTGGCGGCGTCGCGGTAGTTGCCGCCGATCTTGCCCAGGTCTTTTGGCGCGTAGCTTTGCAGCATGCCTTGCTGGTCGAGGATCGCCAGGCTCGAAGCGGCCAGGCCCCAAACGGCATCAGCTTGCGGGCGTTCTTTTTCGGCCAGCAGTTTGGCGGTGATGATGCCGGTGGAGTCGCGTACCCATTTGATCTCGACGTCCGGATTGGCCTTTTCGAAGGCTTCTTTATAGGTCTTCAGTTGTTCGGCTTCGAGGGCGGTGTACACCGTCAACTCGGTTTTCGCCGCGAAGGCGTTCAGGCTGAAAGCGGTGAGGACAGCAGCGGCCAGGGCCAGGGGCTTGAACATGATCTTTTCCTGTTTTGAGTTGAGGGGTTGTACGGAAATCAATGACCGGGCGCGGTCTGCCGCCAGGCCTGTGAGCGGCGCAACAAACCGCGCGAAGCCCAGGCCAGCAGCAGCGAGACGCCCGCCGAGGTGAACAAAATCAGGGTCGACATCGCCGCCGCGCCGCCGACATTGCCGGCGTCATCCATGTTCAGCACCGCCACCGCCGCGAGAATGGTGTCGGGGCTGTAGAGGAAGATCGCCGCCGAAACCGTGGTCATGGCCGAGACGAACAGGTAGCGCACGATGTCCAGCAGCGCCGGCAGGCAGATCGGCACGGTGACGCGTAGGTAGTGTCGGTACAGCGGCGCCTTGAGCGACAACGCGGCGGCTTCGAACTCGGCATCGAGCTGGCGCAACGCGGTGGTGGCGGTCATTTGCGCGGTGGTCAAATAATGAGCAATGGTGCAGACCACCAGCAGGGTCATGGTCCCGTAGAGCACGTGCAGCGGGTTGCCGGTGAGGTTGAAGAAGAAAACGTAGCCCAGCCCCAACACCAGACCCGGCACTGCCATCGGCACGAAACTGAGCATGCGCAGGGTCAGGTTCAGTCCGCGTTGGCCCCTGGTTTTTTCCATCAGATAGGCGCCGGTGAAAATCAGCACGCTACCGATCAGCGCCGTGCACAAGGCCATCTTCACGCTGTTGCCGTAGGCCAGCCAGCCACCGCCTGCGGTGTCGTTGAATTGGTAGTGGTTAAGCGACAATGACAGGTTGTACGGCCAGAACTTCACCAACGACGAGAACACTGCCATGCCGAACACCAGCAGCAACGCTGCACTGATCAACAGGACGATGGCCAGGTAGCAACCGTCGCGCAGCTTCGACGGCACCGGTTTGAACACTTGCGCCCGGCCGCTCATGGAGTCGCCGTGACGCCGACGCAACCACGCATCGACACCGAAGCTGAACAGCGCCGGCAGCAACAGCACCATGCCGATCAACGCACCGCGACCGAATTGCTGTTGGCCGACCACGGCTTTGTAAGCCTCCAGCGCCAGCACTTGGTAGTCGCCACCGACCACCACCGGCACACCGAAGTCGGTGATGGTCAGGGTGAACACCAGACAGAACGCGGCGAACACCGCCTGACGGGTCGCTGGCCAGGTGATGCTGCGGAAGGCTTTCGCCGGACTGGCGCCCATGCTGGCAGCGGCATCGAACAGTCGCGCATCCGCTAGAGACAATGCCGACAGCAAAATCATCAAAGCGTGTGGGAAGGTGTAGATGACCTCACCCAGAACAATGCCCCAGAAGCCGTAGATATTGTCCGAGAGCAAACCGCGCAGCATGCCCTGGTTGCCGAACAGGTAAACCAGTGCAATCCCCGGCAGCATCGATGGCGCCATCAGTGGCAGCAACGAGATGCCGCGCCAGATGCCCTTGCCCGGAATCATTGTGCGTTGCAGGGCGTAGGCAAACAGGTAGGCCAGCGGTACGACGATGGCCGCAACGCTGAGGGAAACCTTCAAACTGTTGCCCAGCAACCAGTGGAAGTTTTCACTGGTGACCAACTCACGAGCAGCGACCCAACCACCGCCCTGCCCGGCCTCGGAACTGAAACCTCGCCAGAAAATCGCCAACAACGGCATCAGCACCGCGACGCCGAGCAACACCAGCAAAAGCACTTTGCCGCCCACCACAAAGATCCGGTCGCCGATCTCGGCGCGAGAAACCTGCCGAACCTGCTTGTGCGGAATCGGCAGCGCGATGTTCGCGCTCATCAGGCAAACACCTGCAGGCTGCGCGGCGGCAAGGCGACCATGATTTGCTGCGAGCCCAGGCGCGGCATGGCTTCCGGCGCCAGTTCGGCCAGCAAGGCATGGCCCGGCAGTTGATCGAGTTCAAAGCTCATGCGGCAGCGGTTGCCGAGGAACGTGATCTCGCGAACCTTGGCCGGGAACAGGTTTTCTTCGTGCACCGGCGGGTTGACGTTGATCGCTTCGGGGCGGCAGAACAAACGGCCCGAAGCGTTCTTGGCGCTGCCGTCAGGCAGGCGCAGGTTCATCCCGCCGACCTGAGCGTGACTCTCGCTGTTGCGCTGGAACGGCAGCCAGTTGCCCTGGCCGACGAACTCCGCCACGAACGGCGTGGCCGGGCGGTTGTAGATTTCCTGCGGCGTGGCGTATTGCTCGACCTTGCCGTTATTCATCACGGCGATGCGGTCGGCCATCAGCATGGCCTCGTCCTGATTGTGCGTGACCATCAGGGTGGTGACGCCGAGGTTGCGTTGCAGTTGACGCAATTCGGTGCACAGATGCTCGCGGACCCGAGCATCGAGGGCCGACATCGGTTCGTCGAGCAACAATAGCGAAGGCGCCGGTGCCAGGGCGCGCGCCAGTGCTACACGTTGCTGCTGACCGCCGGACAACTGGCCGGGGTACTTTTTCTCACTGCCGCTCAGGCCGACCAGTTCCAGCATCTGACCGACACGCTGGCGCACTTCATCGCGGCCACTGCCGGTGAGGCCGTAGGCAATGTTCGCTTCGACGGTGAGATTGGGGAACAACGCGTAGGACTGAAACAGAATCCCGTAGTCCCGGGCCTGCGGCGCCAAATGGGAAACGTCTCGATCGCCGAGGTACAACTCGCCGCTGTCCTGCTTTTCCAGACCGGCGATGCAGCGCAGCAAGGTGGTTTTACCGCAGCCCGAAGGGCCGAGCAGGCACACCAGTTCGCCAGCCGCCACGTCGAGGGACACGTTGTCCAGCGCAGTGAAGGCGCCGAAGCGTTTCTGCACGCCGCGCACTTTCATCGGCGCACCGGGGTTGGTCAGGGCAGTTGCGATCGCGTTGTTCATGGACGGGCCTCATCTAGCAGATGAAGCCATCCTAGGGTTGTAATGAGTCCGTCATATGGCAGTAAGGCAAAAACGGCTGATAGTGGTATTCGAGGATTTTGGATGAGCACGTCAAGCAATGATTAATCTGTGGCGAGGGAGCTTGCTCCCGCTGGACTGCGCAGCAGGCCCGATTTTTGGGGCCGCTTCGCGACCCAGCGGGAGCAAGCTCCCTCGCCACAAAAGATCTATGCCGGAGACATTTCCTGGGCCAACCCCAGAAACGCCGCCGGCAACCGCGCGCCTTTTCGCTCCTTGAGGCAGTACAAATACTCCGGCAGCAAAGGCGCATTCTCGATGGTCAGCACCCGCAACTGCGGATCGTGCGGCACTTCCTGGCGGGCTATGAGGCTGATGCCGATGTTGCGCAGCACCGCCTCGCGGATCGACTCGCGACTGCCGATCTCCAGCAACGGCCCGATACTGACTCCGGCGCCAGCCAGCAACTCTTCGGTCATGCGCCGGGTGGTCGAACCCGATTCACGCATCAACAAGGTATGCCCCGCCAACGCGCTGAGCGGCACATGGTCGTGCACCGCCAATGGATGATTGCGATGCACCGCCAGCACCAGCGGATCGCTGCCGAGCACCCGCCGGATCAGCCGCGCATCCTCCAGCAACTGCGAGGACGCCGCGACATCCACCCGGTATTCCTCCAGCGCTTCGAGCACCTGCTGGGAATTGCCGATCTCCACCGACACTTCCACCTGCGGCAGGCGCTCGCGAAAGGTCTTCACCAGGTCGAGGATGTAATAAGGAGCCGTGGCCGCGATGCGCAACGTGCCCTGGACCTGACCGCTGTTACGCAGGAAAAACTCGATGTCGGCTTCCTGCTGCATCAGCGCCTTGACCATCGGCAACAGCCGCGCACCTTCATCACTGACACTGAGGCGACGACCGCCGCGGTAGAACAGTTCAACCGAGTACTGACTTTCGAGATTGCGAGTCTGCGTCGTCACCGTGGGTTGGCTCAAGCCGAGCTTCTTCGCCGCCAGGGTGATGCTGCCCAGGCGGGCCACCATGTAAAACGCCTTCAGCTCGGCACTCAGCACAACCATCCCTCATCGTCTATTTACGCAACAGGCGCAAACCGTTGAACACCACCAACAGGCTAACGCCCATGTCGGCAAACACCGCCATCCACATGGTAGCGAGCCCGGCGAAGGTTACCCCAAGAAAGATCGCTTTGATCACCAAGGCCAATGCGATGTTCTGTTTGAGGATGCTCGAGGTCTGGCGCGACAGACGAATAAACGCAGGGATCTTGCGCAGATCGTCGTCCATCAAGGCGACATCGGCGGTTTCGATGGCGGTATCGGTGCCCGCAGCGGCCATGGCGAAACCAATTTCTGCGCGTGCCAGTGCCGGCGCATCGTTGATGCCGTCGCCGACCATGCCGACGTGATGGCCCTGTGCATAAAGTGCTTCGATGGCTTGCAGCTTGTCGGTCGGCAGCAGATCGCCTTGCGCCTGATCGATACCGACTTGCGCGGCAATCGCCTGGGCGGTGTGGACGTTGTCACCGGTCAGCATCAGGGTTTTGATACCCAGGTCATGCAGTTGCTGGATCGCCTCGCGGCTGGATTCTTTCACCGTGTCGGCCACCGCGAACAGCGCCAACGGGCCGGAAGAGTCGAGCAGCAGCACCACGGATTTACCCTGTTTTTCCAGGGCGAAGAGCTTCTCTTCCAATTCCGGCGAGCAGAGGTTCAGCTCTTCCACCAGACGATGGTTGCCCAAGTGATAGGTCTGACCGTTTATTTCACCGCGCACCCCGCGACCGCCCAGTGCTTCGAAGTTATCCACAATCAACGATGCGTGTTGTTTATCCACAGCCGCATTGGCGATGGCCAGCGACACCGGGTGATCCGAGCGAGCGGCCAGTGCTGCGGCAATCGCCGGGGCGGATTCATCAGCCGTTGGGTCGAGTGACAGGTAATCGGTCTGCACCGGTTTGCCGTGGGTGATGGTTCCGGTTTTATCCAGCGCCAGGTAATCGAGCTTGTAACCGCCCTCCAGATAGACGCCGCCCTTCACCAGAATGCCTTTGCGCGCCGCTGCGGCGAGACCGCTGACGATGGTCACCGGGGTGGAAATCACCAGCGCGCATGGGCACGCCACCACCAGCAACACCAGTGCGCGATAAATCCAGTCGAACCACAATGCGCTCATCAACAGCGGTGGAATCACCGCCACCGCAAGCGCGAGGATGAACACGGCCGGAGTATAGATTTTCGAAAACTGATCCACGAATCGCTGGGTCGGCGCCCGCGCGCCTTGGGCCTGTTCGACGGCGTGAATGATCCGCGCCAGAGTCGAATTGCTCGCCGCAGCCGTCACGGTAAATTCCAGAGAACCGGCCTGGTTGATGGTGCCCGCGAACACCTTGTCGCCGATGCTCTTCTCCACGGGCAGGCTTTCACCGGTGATCGGCGCCTGATCGATGGTTGAACTGCCTGACACGACTTCGCCGTCCAGACCGACGCGCTCGCCGGGCCGTACCCGCACCCGCGCACCGAGATCGATAGTCTTAACGTCTTGCGCCATCCAGCTGCCGTCGGCCTGCAACACCGTGGCCTGCTCTGGCGTCATCTGCATCAGGCCGCTGATGGCGTTGCGCGCCCGGTCTAGGGATTTGGCTTCGATCAATTCGGCAACAGTAAACAGGAACATCACCATCGCCGCTTCCGGCCACTGCCCGATCAGGATCGCGCCGGTGACCGCGATGCTCATCAAGGCGTTGATGTTCAGATTGAGATTTTTCAGGGCGATCCAGCCCTTCTTGTAAGTACCGAGGCCGCCGCTGAGGATCGAGATCAGTGCGATGACCGCCACCACCCAATTCGGCGCGGCGCCGGTGAAGTGGATCACCTCGGCCAGCAGTGCGCCGACTCCGGACAGCGCCAGTGGCCACCAGTGTTTTTTCTCCGGCGCCGGGGCGGGCGTTTCAATGCCCTGCTCCAGCGGCTCGGCGTGCATGCCGAGGGACTTGATGGCGTCGATGATCGGCGAGGTACTCGGCAGGTCGTGGGTCACGCCCAGTACCCGGTTGATCAGGTTGAATTCCAGTTGCTGCACGCCCGCCAGTTTGCCGAGCTTGTTCTGGATCAATGTTTGCTCGGTCGGGCAGTCCATGGCCTCGATGCGGAAACTGCTCAGCTGCGCGCCGGCGGTCGGCGTTTCGCTCAACTTGATCAACGACGGCGCCGCCGCTTTGGCGGAACAGCAGGAATCCCCGTGGCCGCCATGCGCGTGTTTCTGCACAGGCTGCAGTTTGTGGCTGTGATCGTGATCAGCCTCGGGTTTGTGGATGTGAAGGGAATCGCTCATCGGGTCGCGTCCTTGAAGGTGCCTGTTGCCAAGTAAAGACCCTGTAGCCACTATAGGGTCAAGCACCCATTTGGAGACTGCCGTCATGAAGATTGGAGAACTGGCCAAACTCACCGACTGCGCCGTGGAGACCATCCGCTACTACGAGCGCGAAAACCTGCTGCCCGAGCCGGCCCGCAGCGACGGCAATTACCGCGTCTACACCCAGGCCCACGCCGAGCGCCTGACCTTCATCCGCAACTGCCGCACCCTCGACATGACCCTCGAAGAAATCCGCAGCCTGCTGGCGTTTCGCGACAGCCCGCAGGATCAATGCGAGAGCGTGAATGCGCTGATCGATGAGCACATCCATCACGTCAGGGCGCGGATCGATGGTTTGCTGGCATTGCAGGCACAACTGCTCGACCTGCGCCAACGTTGTGGCGAAGGGCCGGATGTCGATCAATGCGGGATTTTGCAGCGGTTGGAGGTGAGTGGCGGGGTTGTGGCGACAGAAGTAGAACACTCCCATGTGGGCCGCAGTCACGGCCATTAAAAGCACCGCATCACACTGTAGGAGCTGCCGAAGGCTGCGATCTTTTGATCTTGATCTTCGGTCGCGTCAACGTTGCACAAGATCAAAAGCCTAAGATCAAAAGATCGCAGCCTTCGGCAGCTCCTACAGGGGGTGTGTCAGACCGCCATCGGCGCGGTCATGGGTGCGTGGTGCTCGTAGCCTTCCAGCGAGAAATCGCTCGGCTCCACCAACTCCAGCCACTCCGGCTGATATACACCCGTCTTCGCAAACTCCGGCACACGATCACTGATCACCAGTTTCGGCATCGGGAACGGCTCGCGCTTGAGCTGTTCGTTCAGCATGTCCAGGTGGTTTTCGTAGACGTGGGCGTCGCCGATGAAATAGGTGAACCAACGCGGCGTATAGCCGGTCAGGCGACCGATCAGGCTCAGCAGCGCCGCGCCTTCGGTGAGGTTGAACGGCGTGCCCAGGCCCAGGTCGTTGGAACGGATGTAGAGGGTCAGGGAAATCTCCTTGGTCTCGACATTCGGGTGGAACTGGTACAGCAGATGGCATGGCGGCAGGGCCATTTCATCGAGTTGGGCGACGTTCCAGCCGTGGAACAGAATACGACGGCTGCCCGGGTCCTTGATGATGGTGTCGACGCACTGGCGCACCTGGTCGATGGCTTTGTAGAGCACCACGTAGGCCTGGCCGTCTTCTTCGCCTTCGGCGATCTGGCGGTAGCCTTGCTTCAGGGTCTGCTCGATGGCGGCCGGGTTGCTGACCGGGATCTGCTTGTACGCCGGCCATTTGCGCCATTGCACGCCGTAGATCTCGCCGAGGTCGTCCTCGCCCTGACGGAACGGGTTGGCCAGCCACTGGGCGTTTTCGTTGGCATTCTGGTCCCAGACCTTGCAGCCCAGGGCACGGAATTCAGCGGCGTTGTTCACGCCACGCAGGAATCCACACATCTCGCCGATGGCGGATTTGAAGGCCATCTTGCGGGTGGTGATCGCCGGGAAACCTTCCTGCAGGTCATACCGCAGCATCGCGCCGGGAAAGCTGATGGTGTTCACGCCGGTGCGGTTGGCCTGTTTGGTGCCGTTCTTGATGACGTGGGCGACCAGTTCGAGATATTGCTTCATGAGTTACCTGTGTCCTTGAACCCGCAGCCGTCGCTGCGGGATTCGAATTTATACAGCAGCCGCTGGAGTCGCCGGGGCGCGGTGATACGCCAGCCAGATCAGGAACAGCCCGCCGACGATCATCGGTACGCACAGCACCTGACCCATGGTCAGCCAGTTCCAGGCCAGATAGCCCAGTTGCGCGTCCGGTACGCGGACGAATTCGACGATGAAACGGAAGATGCCGTAGAACAGCGCGAACATCCCCGACACCGCCATGGTTGGCCGCGGCTTGCGCGAGAACAGCCAGAGGATCAGGAACAGCGCGACGCCTTCCAGGGCGAACTGATACAGCTGCGACGGGTGACGCGGCAACTGCGCCGGATCGCTGAACGGCGGGAAGACCATCGCCCACGGCACGTCGGTCGCCTTGCCCCACAACTCGGCATTGATGAAGTTGCCGATGCGCCCGGCGCCCAGGCCAATCGGCACCATCGGTGCAACGAAGTCCATCAGCTGGAAGAACGACTTGTTGTTCTTTTTGCCGAACCACAACGCCGCCAGCATCACGCCAATGAAACCGCCGTGAAACGACATGCCGCCCTTCCACACTTCGAAAATCAGCGTCGGGTTGGCCAGGTAAGCGTGCAGATCGTAAAACAGCACATAACCCAAGCGGCCGCCGACAATCACCCCCATCGACATCCAGAACACCATGTCGGAGAGTTTCTCCTTGGTCCAGGTCGGGTCGAAGCGGTTCAACCGGCGGGACGCCAGCAGCCAGGCGCCGCCGATACCGATCAGGTACATCAGGCCGTACCAGTGGATTTTCAGCGGACCGATGGCCAGGGCCACCGGGTCGATCTGCGGGTAAGGCAGCATTGCGACTCCTCATGAGTTCAAATCAATTCCCGGGCGACGCTGCCACCTCAGGATTAAGCCAGGATTGTGTTGCGCGTCAGAGCAGGAAACTCAGGCCGACGCAGAACAGCAAAGCGGCAAACAGTCTTTTCAGCAACTTCGGCGACAACCGGTGGGCCAGCTTCGCGCCGAGACGGGCAAAAACCATGCTGGTCAGGGCAATGCCCAGCAGCGCCGGCAAATAAATAAAACCGAGACTATGGGCCGGCAGCAACGGATCGTGCCAGCCCAGAATCATGAAACTTAATGCACTTGCCAAAGCGATCGGCAGGCCGCAGGCCGATGAGGTCGCCACGGCTTGCTGCATCGGCACGCTGCGCCAGGTCAGGAACGGCACGGTCAGCGAACCGCCGCCAATACCGAAAATTGCCGACGCCCAGCCAATCACACTGCCGGCCAGGGTCAGACCGACTTTACCCGGCACCGTTCGGCTGGCCTTGGGTTTGACGTCCAGCGCCAGTTGCGCGGCGATGACCAAGGCGAACACACCGATGATTTTCTGCAAATTCGGCCCGGAGATCGCTTCGGCGGTCAGCGCGCCGAAACCGGCACCGATCAGAATGCCCACGGTCATCCAGACGAAAATCGGCCAGCGGACCGCGCCGCGACGGTGATGCTCGCGCACGGCGTTGACCGAGGTGAAGATGATCGTCGCCAGGGACGTGCCGACGGCCAGGTGGGTCAGGATCGACGCATCGAAACCTTGCAGGGTAAAACTGAACACCAGCACCGGGACAATGATGATCCCGCCGCCCACGCCGAACAGCCCAGCCAGCACCCCGGCACAAGCGCCGAGCGCCAGATAGAGCAGAAATTCCATGCTGTTTCCCCACCCATCCCCAAAACCGGAGCCGCATGGTAACGGATGCATGGCCTTGCGCTCCACTGGATGGCGATGGATACCCGCACGATGACTGCGTAGAGTGGGTAAAAAAACACACAAGGACTGCCTTATGTGCCTGATTGTTTTCGCTTGGCGACCGGGTCACGCCCAGCCGCTGATCGTCGCGGCCAACCGCGATGAATTCTATGCCCGCCCCAGCCTGCCACTGGCGCAATGGCCGGAAGCGCCGCAGGTCCACGCCGGTCGCGACCTGGAGGCTGGTGGAACCTGGCTCGGCGTCGGCGCCAACGGGCGCTTCGCCGCGCTGACCAACATCCGTGATCCGCATCAACCGCCGGGGCGCCGCTCTCGCGGTGAATTGGTCGCGGGCTTTCTCAGCAAAGACATGCCAATTGACGACTATTTAGACGACGTTGTCGCCCGTTCGCCCGAATATGGCGGTTTTAACTTGCTGATCGGCAACAACAACGAGCTGTGGCATTTCAATGCGCGGGAATCGGAAGCGGTGATGTTGCCACCGGGGATTTACGGGCTGTCGAACGCCGGGCTGGATACGCCGTGGCCGAAACTGCTGAAAGCTCGGGCCGCGTTGAGCGAAGTGCTGGATGATCCACAACCTCAAGCGCTGTTGGCCTTGCTAAACGATCCGCAGACCGCACCGTTCGCCGAACTGCCGGACACCGGCGTGGGGTTGGCGACCGAGACGTTGTTGTCGAGTGTGTTCATTGCCAGCCAGAGCTATGGAACGCGGGCGAGTACGGCGTTGATTGTTCAGGCAGATGGCACGCGGCATTTGGTCGAACGGAGTTTCGGGCCGTATGGCGGGCATTTGGGGGAAGTGGAAATTTTAGTTTAGGCGGTGGCTGGACCGGCCCCATCGCTGGCAAGCCAGCTCCCACAGGGATCTTTGGTGTGAATGCGATTTATGCTACACAGCAGGACCTTGTGGGAGCTGGCTTGCCAGCGATGGGGCCATCAGCGTTTCAGAGAGGCTTGATCGCCGCCGGATTGATCATCCGCGACAACCCAAGGTTTTTCAGCGCCAGTTGCAGCGAGCTGTGGATCACTTGCGGGTTGTCGATGGTCATCAGCTCGGCCAGCAACTCCTTGGCCTTGCTCAGGTTGATCTGGCGCAGCATCCATTTCACTTTCGGCAAGTTGGTGGCGTTCATCGACAGGCTGTCGAACCCCATTGCCATCAACAACACCGCCGCCGCCGGATCACCGGCCATCTCGCCGCAGATGCTTACCGGTTTGCCTTCGGCATGGGCGTCGCGCACCACGTTCTGCAGCGCTTGCAGCACCGCCGGGTGCAGGTAGTCGTAGAGATCGGCCACCCGTGGGTTGTTACGGTCCACGGCCAGCAGGTACTGGGTCAGGTCGTTGGAGCCCACCGAAAGGAAATCTACCTGGCGCGCCAGTTCCTTGGTTTGGTATACCGCCGCGGGAATCTCGATCATCACGCCAATCGGCGGCATCGGCACGTCGCAGCCTTCGTCGCGTACTTCACCCCAGGCGCGGTGGATCAGGTGCAGCGCTTCTTCCAGTTCATGAGTACCGGAGATCATCGGCAGCAGAATGCGCAGGTTGTTCAGGCCTTCGCTGGCCTTGAGCATGGCGCGGGTCTGCACCAGGAAGATTTCCGGGTGATCGAGTGTGACGCGAATGCCGCGCCAGCCGAGGAACGGGTTGTCTTCCTTGATCGGGAAGTAGGACAGTGACTTGTCGCCGCCGATGTCCAGGGTGCGCATGGTCACTGGTTGCGGGTGGAACGCGGCCAGTTGCTCGCGATAGATCGCCAGTTGTTCCTTTTCGCTCGGGAAGCGCTGGTTGATCATGAACGGCACTTCGGTGCGGTACAGGCCAACGCCTTCGGCACCGCGCTTCTGTGCCCGCGCCACATCCGCAAGCAGGCCGGTGTTGACCCACAGTGGCATGCGATGGCCATCGACCGTGATGCACGGCAGATCGCGCAGCGCATCGAGCCCGAGGGCCAGTTGTTTCTCTTCCTCGACCACTTCGGCGAACTGCTTGCGCAGGACGTCGCTCGGGTTGGTATAGACCTCGCCGTGGTAGCCATCGACGATCATCTGAATGCCGTCGACTTTGGAATACGGCAGGTCGACCAGGCCCATCACCGTCGGGATGCCCATGGCACGCGCCAGGATCGCCACGTGGGAGTTGCCGGAGCCGAGTACCGAAACCAGACCCGCCAGCTTGCCTTCCGGCACCTCGCCGAGCATCGCCGGCGTCAGTTCTTCGCTGATCAGAATGGTGTTGTCGGGGTAGACCAGGGTTTGCTGGCGCTCTTCCTGCAAATAGGCGAGCAGACGGCGACCGAGGTCTTTGACGTCCGAGGCGCGCTCACGCAGGTAGGCGTCGTCCATCAATTCGAAACGGTTGACGTGATCGGTGACCACCTGACGCAACGCGCCCTGGGCCCACTGACCGGTCTTGATTACAGTGGTCACTTCACTGCCAAGCGCGGCGTCGTCGAGCATCATCAGGTAGACGTCGAACAAGGCGCGCTCTTCCGGGCGCAACTGCGAGGCTAGCTTGGTGGACAACGCGCGCATGTCGGCGCGCACGCCTTCGATGGCGGTCTTGAACAGCCCGAGCTCGGCGTCGATGTCGGTGATGGTCTTGTCCGGCACCACGTCCAGATCGGCCGGTGGCAACATGACCACCGCGGTACCGACCGCCGCACCCGGCGAGCCCGGCACGCCGACGAACTTGGCTTCCTGGATGCCCTTGCCCTGACGGCCCAGGCCACGGATCGAACCGGTGGCTTCGGCATGGGCAATAACGCCGGCGAGCTGCGCGCTCATGGTCACGAGGAAGGCTTCTTCACCTTCGTCGAACTGGCGGCGTTCTTTTTGCTGAATGACCAACACGCCGACGACGCGGCGGTGGTGAATGATCGGCGCCCCGAGGAACGAGGCGTAGCGCTCTTCACCGGTCTCGGCGAAGTAGCGGTAGCGCGGGTGATCCGCAGCGTTTTCGAGGTTCAGGGGTTCTTCACGCGTGCCGACCAGGCCGACCAGACCTTCATTGGGCGCCATGCTGACCTTGCCGATCGAGCGCTTGTTCAAGCCCTCGGTGGCCATCAGCACGAAACGGTTGGTCTCGGGATCCAGCAGGTAGACCGAGCAGACCTGGCTGCCCATGGCCTCTTTGACGCGCAACACAATAATCCCCAACGCCGCCTTGAGATCCTTGGCGGAGTTAACTTCCTGGACGATCTTGCGCAGCGTATTGAGCATGGCTCGGGGTCGAACTCCGTCGTCAGTCGCGCGCTAAAAGGCGCGGGGCAAGCTCTTTGAGAGCGCGGCGATAAACCTCGCGCTTGAATGTCACCACCTGGCCCAACGGATACCAATAGCTGACCCAGCGCCAGCCATCGAATTCCGGTTTACCGGTCAAATCCATCCGCACCCGCTGCTCGTTGGAGATCAGGCGCAGGAGAAACCATTTCTGTTTCTGGCCGATGCACAGCGGTTGGCTGTGGGTACGGACCAGACGTTGCGGCAAACGATAGCGCAACCAGCCCCGGGTGCAGGCGAGAATTTCAACATCTTCGCGCTCCAGGCCCACTTCTTCGTTCAACTCGCGGTACAAGGCGTCTTCCGGCGTCTCCTGGGGGTTGATCCCGCCTTGAGGAAACTGCCAGGCATCTTGATTGATACGGCGAGCCCATAGCACCTGTCCGGCATCATTCGTGAGAATGATCCCGACATTAGGACGGAAACCATCGGGGTCGATCACGGCAACAACCTCGCAAACGCATGTCGCCGCATTGTTCCACAAAGGTTGTGAAGGCAGCAACGCGCCGGCCTACCTTATGTGCACTCTTGTGAAAAGTCCGTATTCTGGACGCCTTTCTACAGACTTTTCAGCGAGTAACTGCAATGCGGCTGGCTTTATTCGACTTGGACAACACGCTTCTGGGCGGCGACAGCGACCACGCCTGGGGCGATTACCTTTGTGAGCGCGGCTTCCTCGACGCCGTCGCCTACAAGACCCGTAACGACGAGTTCTATCAGGACTACCTGGCCGGCAAGCTGGATAACGCCGCCTACCTGAACTTCTGCCTGGAAGTGCTCGGCCGCACCGAAATGGCCACGCTGGATCAGTGGCACAGCGACTACATGCGCGACTGCATTGAGCCGATTGTGTTGCCCAAGGCCATCGAACTGCTGGCCAAGCACCGCGATGCCGGCGACAAACTGGTGATCATCACCGCCACCAACCGCTTCGTGACCGGCCCGATTGCCGTGCGCCTGGGCGTCGAAACCCTGATCGCCACCGAATGCGAAATGCAGGACGGTCTCTATACCGGGCGCAGCACTGATGTGCCGTGCTTCCGTGAAGGCAAGGTGACGAGGTTGAATCGTTGGCTGGAAGAGACCGGGTTTTCGCTGGAAGACAGCTACTTCTATAGCGACTCGATGAATGATTTGCCGTTGCTGGAGCAGGTGGCGAATCCGGTGGCGGTTGATCCTGATCCGAATTTGCGGGCCGAGGCCGAGAAGCGTGGGTGGCCGGTGATCAGTCTGCGCGATTGAAGACGCCATCGCTGGCAAGCCAGCTCCCACAGGTTTCTCGGGTGTTCACAAAATCTGTGTTCACTGAAGCTCACTGTGGGAGCTGGCTTGCCAGCGATTGCAGCAACGCGGTCTAAACCGGCTTGGCACCCATCAACCCGGCAATCGCGATAAAGCAGACAAAGCTGAACACCGCCAAGGCCAAGGTAAATTTCCCCGCCCCACCCGGCGCCTTGCGCAATTTGTTGAGCCGCACCAGCAACCAGAACCACGCCAGGGCCGCCACGGTGTAAAGCACGCTCGACGCCAAAAGCCAGGTCTGCCCCAGCGGCCAGCCCACCAGGTGCACCATCCCCCAGCCGGTAAACGGCATGCTCAGCAGCGCCAACCCCATCAACAGCCAGACGAACACCCGCGGCCTCTGCAGGGTTCGGCTTCCTGCCGTCGCATCGCCAGTGCGCCGCGTTTGCCAGACCCATATGCCCAAGCCCAGCGCACAGCCCAACAATATTGCCGTCGCCGCGGTGTGCGCCATTTTCAGGGCCGTTAACGTTTCCATGGTTCGAATTCCTTATGCCTTGCCCATCAGCGTAGCCGTTCAGCCAAGAAACAGCTGATAGGCCGGGTTGTCGGTTTCGTCCCAGTACGGGTAGCCGATTTCTTCCAGCGCTGCGGGCACCAGATGACGTTCATCGTGGGGCACTTGCAGGCCCGCGACCACGCGCCCATCCGCCGCGCCATGGTTGCGGTAGTGGAACATCGAGATGTTCCAGCGCCCGCCGAGCTTGTTGAGGAAGTTGAACAACGCCCCCGGACGCTCCGGGAATTCGAAGCGCAGGATCACTTCATCGACCACATGCGCCGCACGGCCACCGACCATGTGACGAATGTGCAACTTGGCCAGTTCGTTGTCGGTCAGGTCGACGACCGGGAAACCCTGCTCGCCGAGGCTGGCAATCAGCGCACTGCGCGGGTCGGTATCCGGATGCGTCTGCACGCCAACGAAGATGTGCGCTTCGCTGCCGGTGTTGTAGCGGTAGTTGAATTCAGTGATCTGACGCTTGCCGATGGCTTCGCAGAACGCCTTGAAGCTGCCCGGTTTCTCGGGGATGGTCACGGCGATGATCGCTTCACGGCCTTCGCCCAGCTCGGCGCGCTCGGCCACGTGGCGCAAGCGATCGAAATTGACGTTGGCGCCGGAGTCGATGGCCACGAAGGTGTGACCGGTAACACCGCGCTGCTCGACGTACTTCTTGATCCCGGCTACACCCAGGGCGCCGGCCGGCTCAGTGATTGAGCGGGTATCGTCGTAGATGTCCTTGATCGCGGCGCAGATCTCATCGGTGCTGACCGTGATCACTTCGTCGACATAATCTTTGCAGATATCGAAGGTGTGCTGGCCGATCTGCGCCACGGCCACGCCGTCGGCGAAGATGCCCACGGTCGGCAGCACCACGCGCTCACCCGCGGCCATGGCGACTTGCAGGCAGTTGGAGTCGTCCGGTTCGACGCCGATGATCTTGATGTCCGGGCGCAGGTATTTGACATACGCCGCGATGCCGGCGATCAGCCCGCCGCCGCCCACCGGGACGAATATCGCATCCAGACGCCCAGGGTGCTGACGCAGAATCTCCATGGCCACCGTGCCCTGCCCGGCAATGGTGTGGGGATCGTCATAGGGGTGAATGTAGACGTAGCCTTTTTCGTCGACCAGTTTCAGCGAGTAGGCCAGGGCTTCCGGGAACGAATCGCCGTGAAGCACCACTTTGCCACCGCGCGAACGCACGCCTTCGACTTTGATTTCCGGCGTGGTCTTGGGCATGACGATGGTCGCTTTCACGCCCAACACCTTGGCCGCCAGGGCCAGGCCTTGCGCATGGTTGCCCGCCGACGCGGTGACCACGCCACGGGCGCGTTCTTCATCGCTCAGCTGCGTGAGCTTGTTGTAAGCGCCGCGAATCTTGAACGAGAACACCGGCTGCAAGTCTTCGCGCTTGAGCCAGATTTCATTGCCCAGCCGCTCAGAGAGCTGACGGGCAGTCTGCAATGGGGTTTCTACGGCAACGTCATAAACGCGCGAGGTGAGGATCTTTTTGACGTACTGTTCAAGCATCGGAAAGCATCACTGAGCGAGTTGGGCAGGGCCAAGGAGTCTAACCCGGCTTTTGGGCGGGCGACCACACTAAACAGGTGGTTTTAAGGCCGGCACGCACACTGTGACGAGGGAGCTTGCTCCCGCTGGAGCGCGAAGCGGTCCCCCCCATTCTTTCAGACACACCGCATGCACAGGGTTTACGACTGCTGCGCAGCCGAGCGGGAGCAAGCTCCCTCGCCACAAAAGCCAATCTATGCCGCCCGCCAATCGGGCAATGACCTTCCCACCCCTGAAGCCTATAATGCTGGCCTTTCGTTTCCCCTCTTCGGCACCTCGGAGCCCGCATGACCCAGGATCAACTCAAACAGGCAGTGGCTCAGGCCGCCGTCGACTTCATCCTCCCGAAACTCGACGACAAGAGCATCGTCGGTGTCGGCACCGGCTCCACCGCCAACTGCTTCATCGACGCCCTGGCCCAGCACAAGGGTGCATTCGATGGCGCGGTTGCCAGTTCCGAAGCCACCGCCGCGCGCCTCAAGGGCCACGGGATTCCGGTGTACGAACTGAACACCGTCAGCGACCTGGAGTTCTACGTCGATGGCGCCGATGAAAGCGACGAGCACCTGAACCTGATCAAGGGCGGTGGCGCAGCCCTGACCCGCGAGAAGATCGTTGCGGCCGTGGCCAAGACTTTCATTTGCATCGCCGACGCCAGCAAACTGGTGCCGGTCCTCGGCGCGTTCCCGCTGCCGGTGGAAGTAATCCCGATGGCCCGCAGCCACGTGGCTCGCCAACTGGTGAAGCTCGGCGGCGACCCGGTCTACCGCGAAGGCGTGCTGACCGACAACGGCAACATCATCCTCGACGTGTTCAACCTGCAGATCACCAACCCGGTGGAGCTGGAGACGCAAATCAATGCGATCGTCGGCGTGGTCACCAATGGTTTGTTCGCGGCGCGTCCGGCGGATTTGTTGTTGCTGGGGACCAGTGAAGGGGTGAAGACCCTGCGCGCTCAGTAACAAACACGCAAATCCACTGTGGGAGCGGGCTTGCCCGCGATGGCGGCCTACGAGTCAACATTGATGTTGAATGTGATGGCCTCATCGCGGGCGAGCCCGCTCCCACAGGATTTTGTGGTGCTGTCAGTTTTGCAGTGGTTTTTTGAAGACGTAAAACAGGTTCGGCTCGCTCACCAGGTACATCGTTCCATCGTCATCCATGGCGATGCCTTCCGCTTGCGGCACGGTCTTTTGCAATCCTTGGCGCCCCTTGTTCAGCGACATGGTGCTCAACGGTCGCCCGTCCACATCCAGCTCCAGAATCAGCCGCGACTCGTCGGACAGCGCCAGCAAGTGGCCGCTGCGCTCGTCGTATTGCAGGCTCGACAGGTCGCGCACGAACATCCCCGCGTCACGCTTGGGGTTGTTGATCACGTGCACCGCGTAGGATTTTTCCGGATTGAAATGCGGAAACCCGTGCACTTCGTAGATCAGCATCGGGTCGCGCTCCTTGGCGACGAACAGGCGCTTGCCCACCGAATCGTAGGCCAAGCCTTCGAACCCCTTGTTGCTGCTCATGTGCACGCCGAGGGTCATTTGCTCGGCGTCCGCCGCGTCGAGGAAAGTGGTGTCATGTTCCAGATGAATCTTGATCAGGCGCTGCTGATACTCGTCGGTGATGACGTAGGTGTCGGCGCTGATGAATTCAACGGCTTCAGGGTCGCCAAAACCAACCAGGGCGACACGGCGCAAGATCTTGCCGTCGAGGGACAACTCGATCAGCTCGGAATTTTGATTGGTGACGGTGAACAGGCTTTTGCGCACCGGGTCGTAGGTCAGTGCTGAAACATCGTCGTCCAGACCTTCGATGACTTGCGCCTCCACGGTCACCTGATACTGGTCCAGGCCAATGGACTGCGTGCTCAACGGCTGCCAAAGCGTGTGCAAATTGAACCAGGCTCGCTCAAACAGGCGCAGGTATTGGCCGATCGCAATCAACACGATCAGGGCAATCACCGCAAAGATGAGCATCAGGGGTTTGGGACGGGCAAGTCGACGCATTCGGGCGGGCTCGGAATCAAAACAGGCGGATGAAATATCACGCCTGTCTGAATTGAAGCTTAATGGCCATTCGCCCGTTCCTACAACCAATGGCCAAATCACCTACAACCGACGACGATTATTTCTGTTTTTCGAAGCGGTAGAACAGGTTCGGCTCGCTCACGAAGTACAGCGTACCGTTTTCATCCATGGTCACGCCTTCGGCGCGGGGGATGGTCTTTTTCAGGCCATTCAAGCCACCGAGCAGGGCCATGAAACTGACCTGCTCGCCCTTCTCGTCCAACTCCAGCAACAGGTGTGAATCGGCGGACAACACCAGGGTGTGACCCGTCCGGGGATCGATGGCCAAGGCTGACAGGTTGCGGATGTCCAGCTCATCGCTGGCAAGCTTTTGCTTGTCTCCGGTCAGCGTTTGGCTACCGTCACTTTTCCAGGTGAAGAGCGCCGGTGGACGTTCTTCACCCAGAAGCAGTTGCTGATTGCGCGGGTCAAAGGTAATGGCTTCGAAGGCCTTGTTCTGATCTTTCGACGGGCCGAGATCGTATTTAGGGAAGTCGGCGAAATTCAGCTCACGGGTATCGGCATCAACTTTGACGATCGAGATAAAGTGTTCGCGCTCATCGACAATCGCCAGCAAACCGTTGCCCAGCACGGTCACCCCTTCCGGGTTGCTCCAGCCCACCAGTGGCATTTTGCGCAGCACGTCGCCCTGCAAAGACAACTCGGCCAGGAACGGATTCTTGCCCATGACCGAAAACAGGGTCTTGGTCTGAGAGTCGTAGGCAATGTCCGACGCCTCGTCTTTTTCCATGCCCGGGAGCGGCTTGGCGTCGATCACCACCTGGTAATCCGGCAACCAGACACTCTCCTGACGCTCGGCGGGGCTTTCGAAACCCTCCTTCACCCACAGCACGCCACGGTCATCCCAATGCATGGCAAACGCGAGGCCGTATGCGGCGGCGGCGACCAGCAAAAGCCAGGAATACCAACGCATGGCGAAGCGCGAGCGGCGGGCAGTTTTAAGCGTGGGCAGGGGTTGGGTGGCCATCGAGGGAACGCTTCCAGAAATTCAGGCTATGGGTAATAGCACAATTGAGGTCGGCTCAGACGCCGAAAGCGCGAGAATTATCCAGACTCGATGTGAAAAAAACGGGAAATGGCGGGATTGCCCTGTGCAGGCAGAACAACAACCCTGTAGGAGCTGGCTTGCCAGCGATGGCGGTGTAACAGTCAACGTGAATGTTGAATGTAAGGGCCTCATCGCTGGCAAGCCAGCTCCTACAGGGTTTTGTATTGGCTTAGCGAACGCTGCTGGTGAAGCTGCTGGCGCCTGGCAGTTCCAGAACGATTTCATCACCGACATTCAGCGGGCCAACGCCCACCGGCGTGCCGGTGAGAATCACGTCGCCGGCCTGCAGCGAGAAACAGCCAGCCATGTGCTGGATCATCGGCACGATCGGATTGAGCATCGCGCTGCTGTTACCGTCCTGGCGCACTTCGCCGTTGATGGTCAGGCGAATGCCGATGTCGGTCAGGTCAGCGAAGGTGCTGCCGGACACGAACGGGGCAATCACTGCTGCACCGTCGAAGGACTTGGCGATTTCCCACGGCAAACCCTTGGATTTCAGCTCGGCTTGCTTGTCGCGCAGGGTCAGGTCCAGGGCCGGAGCGAAACCGGAGATGGCATCCAGCACTTCTTCACGGCTCGGTTTGGTCGACAAAGGTTTGCCGATCAACACCGCGATTTCCGCTTCGTAATGCACCGAACCGCGCTCGGTCGGAATGCTGAAACCACCTTCCAGCGGCACCACACAACTGCCCGGCTTGATGAACAGCAGCGGCTCGGTCGGCACCGGATTGTCCAGTTCCTTGGCGTGTTCGGCGTAGTTACGGCCAATGCACACCACTTTCCCCAACGGGAAGTGAATACGCGTACCGTCGACATACTGGTGCTGATAGCTCATTACCGACTCCTGCTTTCCTGCACTTAAGTTAGAAAATCAAACAGCGAAAATCTTGCCCGGGTTCATGATGCCGTTCGGGTCGAACACCGCTTTGACGGCTTTCATGTACTCGATCTCAACCGGCGAACGGCTGTAGGTCAAGTAATCACGCTTGGTCATGCCCACGCCGTGTTCGGCGGAAATCGAACCGTTGTACTTCTCGACGGTTTCGAACACCCACTTGTTGACGGTGGCACACTTGGCGAAGAACTCGTCCTTGCTCAGGTTATCCGGCTTGAGAATGTTCAAGTGCAGGTTGCCGTCGCCGATGTGGCCGAACCAGACAATTTCGAAGTCCGGGTAATGTTCGCCGACAATCGCGTCGATTTCCTTCAGGAACGCCGGGACTTTCGATACGGTGACCGAAATGTCGTTTTTGTACGGCGTCCAGTGGGAAATGGTTTCGGAGATGTATTCGCGCAGCTTCCACAGGTTTTGCAGTTGGGTTTCGCTCTGACTCATCACGCCGTCAAGTACCCAGCCCTGCTCGACGCAGTGCTCGAAGGTTTCCAGGGCATGGTTGGCCACTTCTTCGGTGGTCGCTTCGAATTCCAGCAGCGCGTAGAACGGGCAATCGGTTTCGAACGGCGCCGGAACGTCGCCGCGCCCCATGACCTTGGCCAGGGCCTTGTCGGAGAAAAATTCGAAGGCCGTCAGGTCAAGCTTGCTCTGGAAGGCATGCAGCACCGGCATGATCGAGTCGAAATCGGCGGTGCCGAGGACCATGGCGGTGAGGTTTTTCGGCGCGCGGTCGAGGCGCATGGTCGCTTCAACGACGAAACCGAGGGTACCTTCGGCGCCGATGAACAGCTGACGCATGTCGTAACCGGTGGCGTTCTTGATCAGGTCGCGATTCAGTTCCAGCACGTCGCCCTTGCCGGTGACGACTTTCATGCCGGCGACCCAGTTACGGGTCATGCCGTAGCGAATGACCTTGATCCCGCCGGCATTAGTGCCGATATTGCCGCCAATCTGGCTCGATCCGGACGAGGCGAAGTCAACCGGGTAGTACAAGCCTTTTTCTTCAGCGACGTTCTGCAACTGCTTGGTGACCACGCCCGGCTGACAAACGGCGGTGCGGTCGGTGAGGTTCACGTCGAGGATCTGGTTCATGTAGTCGAACGACACGACCACTTCGCCATTGGCGGCCACAGCAGCGGCAGAAAGCCCGGTACGACCGCCGGACGGCACCAGCGCGACGTTGTGTTTATTGGCCCACAGGACAATGGCCTGGACCTGCTCGGTGGTCTTCGGGAACACGATGGCGGTTGGGGCCGGGGCGAAATGCTTGGTCCAATCCTTACCGTAAGCATTCAGGGAGTCGGCATCGGTCAGCACCTTGCCAGGCTCAACCAGGGTCTTCAGCTCTTCAATCAAGGCAGGATTGGTCATCGACAGAACTCTCGAACAATTCATGGTCATCCTGAGAACGCTTCACGTCGCAGGAATGAGTGTTTAGCGGGGTGCATATGCTAGCATACCGACCCCGCAGCATAGTGCCCAACGGCTGTTCTGCGGCGACGGCATTCTTGTCGTCCGGGTCAGCGTCTGCTGGCTACTTCCTGCCATTTTTCTCCGGGATACAGGTTTACGCAGATGAGCAAGACTTCTCTCGATAAGAGCAAGATCAAGTTCCTTCTTCTCGAAGGCGTCCACCAATCGGCTGTCGACGTCCTCAAGGCGGCGGGCTACACCAGCATCGAGTACCTCACGGGTTCTCTGCCGGAAGCCCAGCTCAAGGAAAAGATCGCTGATGCTCACTTCATCGGCATTCGCTCCCGCACTCAACTGACCGAAGAGATCTTCGATCACGCGAAGAAGCTGGTGGCTGTCGGCTGTTTCTGCATCGGCACCAACCAGGTCGACCTGAGTGCGGCTCGCGAGCGCGGCATCGCCGTGTTCAACGCCCCGTACTCCAACACGCGCTCCGTTGCCGAGCTGGTACTGGCCGAAGCGATCCTGTTGCTGCGCGGCATCCCTGAGAAGAACGCTTCCTGCCACCGTGGCGGCTGGATCAAGAGCGCGGCCAACTCCTTCGAAATCCGTGGCAAGAAGCTGGGCATCGTCGGCTACGGCTCGATCGGTACTCAACTGTCGGTCCTGGCTGAAGGCCTGGGAATGCAGGTGTACTTCTACGACACCGTGACCAAGCTGCCACTGGGTAACGCCACCCAGGTCGGCAACCTGCACGAGCTGCTGGGGATGTCCGACATCGTGACCCTGCACGTTCCGGAAACCGCTGCGACCCAGTGGATGATCGGCGAGAAAGAAATCCGCGCCATCAAGAAGGGCGGCATCCTGATCAACGCCGCACGCGGCACCGTGGTCGAGCTGGATCAGCTGGCTGCTGCGATCAAGGACAAGCACCTGATCGGCGCCGCCATCGACGTATTCCCGGTGGAGCCACGCTCCAACGACGAAGAGTTCGAGAGCCCGCTGCGTGGCCTGGACAACGTGATCCTGACTCCGCACATCGGTGGTTCCACCGCCGAGGCGCAGGCCAACATCGGTCTGGAAGTGGCGGAAAAACTGGTCAAGTACAGCGACAACGGTACTTCGGTATCGTCCGTGAACTTCCCGGAAGTGGCCCTGCCGGCTCACCCTGGCAAGCACCGCCTGTTGCACATCCACGAAAACATTCCGGGTGTGATGAGCGAGATCAACAAGGTCTTCGCCGAAAACGGCATCAACATTTCCGGTCAGTTCCTGCAGACCAACGAGAAAGTCGGCTACGTGGTTATCGACGTAGACGCCGAATACTCGGAACTGGCGCAAGAGAAGCTGCAACACGTCAACGGCACCATCCGTAGTCGCGTACTGTTCTAAGAGCAGAATGCAGCTGTAAAAAAGGGAGCCCCTCGGGGCTCCCTTTTTTTATTTCACATTGACGGTGATCTTCTCGGAAACGATCGGCGGATCGAACGGCATGTGGCCGCTATCGCCCAACTCCAGTTGCAAGGTGTGCTTGCCCGGCGTGAGCTTTACTTCAGCCTGGGTCTGCGCCTTGCCGAAGTGCAAATGGTTGGCATCGTTCGGGATCGGCTGACCGGCCGCCGGCAGTTCGTCGACATCGATCAGCAAGTGATGGTGGCCGGTGTTCTTGGTGACATCACCCGCTGGCGCCAGCGCAATGTCCTTGACGGCGAATTTGACCACGACCGTTTGTGGAACCGTCGCCCCGTCCGCGGGAGAAACGATGTGTACTTCTGCACCTTTCGGGGCCGGTGTAGCCGCACTGGCCAGTACCGAAACGCCCATCAGCAGGCCAGCAAAAGCAGCACGTGACATAAAGGTTTTCATTCTCTTCTCCAGTTTTTCCGTAAAATCCGCGTGACCATGACAACTTCATGGTCAATCGTTGTCGAAGGCACTCGACAACCATAGCAAAGCGAGCCTGATCCAGAGCGTCGCGATAATGAATTCAAGGAGTGACCATGCGCTTTCTGCCTGGCCTGATCTGTCTGCTACCCCTTTTGAGCCCGTTGGCTCATGCCGAACTGATTGACGACGTGAACGACCGCGGCGAATTGCGCATTGCCATTGAGGCTAATACACCGCCCTTCAACTTCAAGAAAGACGAAAAGCTTGAAGGCTTCGAAGTTGAATTGGGTCAGCTGCTCGCCCAGGAGCTGGATGTGCGGGCCGACTTTGTCGTCACCGACGCCAGCGATCTGCTCAATGGAGTGGAAAGCGGCAAATACGACGTCGCCATCAATCACATTACACAGACCCCGGCGCTGACGGATCGTTTCGACTTCAGCGAGCCTTACCTCAAGACCAACGCGCAATTGATCGCGCACAAAGAAGAACCACAATCCATTTTGCTGGTGCAGTCGCTGACGGAAGAAAAGCCCAAGGCAAACCCGGCCGTTGACCTGGCGATTCCGTTTCAGAAGGGAAATCCTGCGTTCCACGCCAGTCTGGAAAGTGCGCTGCAACGGATCAAGACCGATGGCCGAATGGAAAAGCTGGTGGATAAGTGGTTCGGGGCGGACTCGGCTTCTCAGCTGAAACCTTGAAACCGCCACCATCAACTGTAGGAGCCGGCTTGCTGGCGATAGCGTTGTGACAATCAATATAAACGTTGAAAGTTGCACCGCGATCGCCAGCAAGCCGGCTCCTACAGGGGAGGTGTCAGTTTTGTAGAGCGGCGGCCGCTTCAGCCAGCTCCAACTCACTGAACACCTGCACCCCATGGCGCTCGAGCAGCGCCGCTGTCACGCCCTCGCCACTGACCTTCACCCCACTGAACGTCCCGTCATAGGTCAGCAGATTGCCGCAGGATGGGCTGTTGGCCTTGAGCACCGCGATGCGGATGCCGTGCTGTCGTACCAGTTCCAGCGCCTGATAAGCCCCCGACAGAAACTGCGCGCTGACGTCTTCGCCCTCGGTCGTAATCACCTTCGCCTGACCATCAAGCACTTCAGCGCCCTGCCCGCCGGGAATCTCCGCAGCCGCCCGCGGTGTCGGCAAGCCACCGGCAACTTCAGGGCACAACGGCACCACTCGACCTTCATCAATCCAGGTCTGAAGCTGATCGAACGGCCCGCTGGCCCCGCCGTCGTAACGTACGCGGTGGCCGAGCAGGCAGCGGCTTACCAGAATTTTCTGCATGATCAGAACGGCTCGTTGCCCCGACGCCGGAACCAGCCGGTCAATGACAGGCGTTCGCGGGTTGCGGGTAATACTTCGTGAGGGACCTCACCCGAGAGGAACACCACCAGGCATCCGCCGGTTGGCACCACATCGTATTCCGCGCCTTCATTCAGGTACATGCGCAACTGACCACCGTGTTCAGGCAGCCAGGCGTCATTGAGGTAGACCACCGCCGACACCATGCGCCGGTCATCATCGCGAAACCGGTCGACGTGCTTGAGGTAGAACGCACCGGGCGGATACATCGCGAAATGGCTTTCGAAATCTTCCAGGCCCAGGAACAGACCACGGTTCATCGCCTCGCGCAGGCTGTCCATCAACCCCAGATAGCTGTCGCAAGCCTCGACCTGCCCGGGCTCGAGCCACTGGATGTGATCGCCGCGAATGCCCTCGCGAATCTCCGAGGACGGGCCACGCCCCACGGCCGCCGGGGCCAATTCACCTTCGGCAGCACGTTTACGGCACTCGGCCGCCAGCGCTCGGGTCAGATCCAGAGGAAGGAAAATATTCTGCTGTGACCAGCCGTTGGCAGCCAGGTCGTCGACGATTCGTAACAGCAGCGGGTGATCAGAAGGTATTTGCATGGCGCGCATAGTATTCCTGCGCCTGGAAATCCGACAGAGCCACGCAGCGGGTTGATACGAATTCTCGACAAGTCCCTATGCCACACGGAGAATAGTCGCCTGCTGACAGGAGTCCTTATGCGCCGTTTGCTTTTCTCTCTGCTGATGTTCTGCGTTTTGCCCGCCTGGGCAGACGGCCACGACCAGTTGTACAAGGTCGCCGGCTGGCCGGAACAACGCGCGCATTTCAACGACGCCCTCTCGGCCGCCCAGCAACGCTACCAGGGCAGCCTGCCACCGGCGGTGTTCCAGGCATTGGTCGACAACAGCAATCAGCGTTTCGACCCCAAGGCTGTAGACCAGCGTGCCGAAGCACAACTGCGCAAGAATCTTGCCGATCCGAAACCGGCACTGGCGTTTTTCCAATCCCCATTGGGCAAGAAAATCGTCGCCGCCGAATTGCTGGCGACCCGTCGCGATCAACTGGCGAAAAATGCCAAGGGCTTGCCGAAGATGGCGGCCAGCGACAGCCGCGTGCTGATCATCGGCCACCTTGCCCAGGCCCTGCCCGCTCGCGAGGCCGGCGCGGAAGTCAGCCTGGCGATTGCCGGTGTCGCCGCCGACAGCCTGAGTTCAATGATCCCCGGCCTGCTCGGCGCCGGTCAGGCGCAAGGCATGTTGAACGGCCAGCGCCAGCGCTTGATGGAGCAGATCGGTAGCGATCTGAACAACACGCTGCTGTATGTCTATCGTGATCTGTCGGACGAGGAGCTGGAAGAGTTCGCCACGTTTGCCGAGTCGGCCGAGGGCAAGGCGTATTACCAGGCGGCGCTGGCGGCGATTCGGGCGGGGTTGGCGGTCGGGCAGAGTACTTCCAACCTGACCCAGTGATTTGTGGCGCCTGATAAGTCGCCATCGCGGGCAAGCCCGCTCCCACAGGGCATGCGTCAATGTTGAGATTGCGCAAATCCTGTGGGAGCGGGCTTGCCCGCGATAGGGCCATAGGGGTCGCTAAAGATTCCGCCCCTTGATCCGCTTGGTCAAAAACCCGAAATACTCCCCCCGCAACACCAGCGCCTCATTCGCCAGATGATGCCGCCCCTCAGGCAGCATCAAAACCTGCGGCCGATCAAACTTGCCGCGCAACACCTCAAGGTTATGCTCCCAATCCACCGTCATGTCCGCCTGCCCCTGCACAATCAGCGGCCGCCGGGTGCTGACCGGCGCGGCCTCGACGCGTTTGATCCAGCGCGCCAACGCCCCCACCCAAGCCGTCGGTAACCGCAACGGTTGCAACGGATCGGCTTGCAGGAACGGCAAAAAATCCGGGTCGTTGGAGTTCTCGCTGAAGCGCCGGGCGATGGCTTTGACGAAAGGCCTGAGCAGGTAGTAGCTCAATTGCGACCAGCCCCACGCTCGCGGTCGTACCAGCGGCGCCAACAAAATCACCTGGCCCTGGGCTGGACTGTTCGCCCCGGCATTGAGCACATGATCGATGACGATCGCCCCGCCCGTGCTCTGCCCGCACAAGTGCCACGGTTGCGGCAGGTCGAGGGATAACGCTTCAGTGAACAAGCCTTGCAACGTGTCCTGATACTCGGCGAAATCCTTGATGCTCGCCCGCTCGCCACTGGACAGACCATGCCCCGGCAAGTCGCAGGCAATCACCGCAAAACCCTGGTCCAGCGCCCACTCGATCACGTGCCGGTAGAGCCCGGTGTGATCGTAGAAACCATGGAACACAAATAGCGTCGCCTTCACCCGCTCGGGCCACCAGACCTGGCTGACCACCTCATAACCGTCGACCTGAAATCGCCCCAGGCCACTGCGAACATTGCGAGACGAAAAATCCAGCCCATAAAAACGCTGATACGCCTGTGCTTCCGCTGACAACGGTTGCCCCTGCGCCAATGGCCGAAGGCTGGCGCGCAGATGATCAGGGTCGAAGGTGGCAGACATGGACGATTCCAGAGCGCGAAACGGACTTAATGGATCTGCGATATTCATCTGTCGCGGCAAGCATGGCAAGCTAGCCGACTTTCAAGGAGTGAACCCATGCGCTCGCCCGTCCGATCCACCCTGTTTGTCAGCCTGCTCGCCTTGATATGCGTCGCGGTGCTGTGGGCGGCTTATGACTGGTTTCAAGGGCGCTATCTGCGGGCATTCAGTTCGCATACCGCGGTGTTCTCCGGCGACCCGCTGCGCCTGCCCGACACACTCGCCGGCCCCGGCGCCATCCGCCTCGTGCATTTCTGGGACCCGGCCTGTCCGTGCAACGTCGGCAATCAACAGCACCTCGGCGAGCTGGTCGAGGAGTACGGGCCGCAAGGCGTCGAGTTCTACTCGGTGCAAAAACCTGGCAGCCACGGCCAATTGCCGAGCACGTTGAGCAACCTGAAAACCATCACTGTCCTGCCCGGTTCCGAGCAAATCCCCGCCAGCCCGGCCGTGGCGATCTGGGATCGCAATGGCAAACTGGCCTACTTCGGACCGTACAGCGAAGGCCTCACCTGCAATTCGAGTAACAGTTTTATCGAACCAATACTGCAAGCGTTGAACGAGGGTCGTGAAGTGAGTGCCACGCACACACTGGCAGTGGGTTGTTACTGCGCTTGGCCGGTCGATACGCCGGACTGAGGAAAAACCTCGCAATACGAATCCCTCCTACGGGCGATGGGCCAAATCGACCCGCCGTGTTAAACAGTGGCACCAGGGAACAGCTGCCACTTATAACAACAAGGAGTCACCATGAAACGTAGCCTGACCGCTCTCGGTTTGCTGATCGTCGCGCTCGCCGCAGCAGGCGGCTGGTACGTCTACAGCAAGCAACCGACACGCCAGGGCATGGTGGAACTGCAACACCTGCAAGGTTCGGTCACCGTGCGCTACGACGAGCGCGGCATCCCGCACATCCGCGCCGAAAACGAAACCGACCTGTACCGCGCCCTCGGCTATGTCCACGCCCAGGACCGGCTGTTCCAGATGGAAGTCCTGCGCCGCCTCGCCCGGGGCGAACTGGCCGAGGTGCTGGGCCCGAAACTGCTCGACACCGACAAGCTGATGCGCAGCCTGCGGATCCGCGAACGTGCCGAAACCTATCTGGCGAAACTGGACCAGCAATCGCCGGCCTTCATCGCCTTGCAAGCCTATCTGGATGGCATCAACCAGTATCAGGACACCCACGCCAAACCCGTAGAGTTCGACGTGTTGGGCATTCCCAAGCGCCCGTTCACGGCCCAGGACACCATCAGCATCGCCGGTTACATGGCCTACAGTTTCGCCGCGGCGTTCCGCACCGAACCGCTGCTGACATTTGTGCGCGATCAGTTGGGCGCGGACTACCTGAACGTCTTCGATCTCGAATGGCAACCCAAAGGCGTACTGGCCAAGCATCAAAGCGGCGCCGCACTGTCTCTGGCCAGCAGCGACTGGAAGGATCTGAACGCCCTCGCCCGCCTCAGCGAACAGGCGCTGGCCGACAACGGCCTGCCGCAGTTCGAGGGCAGCAACGCCTGGGTCGTCGCCGGCAGCCGTACCAAAAGCGGCAAGCCACTGTTGGCCGGTGATCCGCACATCCGCTTTTCCGCGCCGTCGGTGTGGTACGAAGCGCAGCTCTCGGCGCCGGGTTTCGAACTCTACGGCCACTATCAGGCCTTGATGCCATTCGCCTCGCTGGGCATGAACCGCGACTTCGGCTGGAGCATCACCATGTTCCAGAACGACGACCTCGACCTGATTGCCGAGAAGGTCAACCCGGACAATCCCAATCAGGTCTGGCATCGCGGCATGTGGGTGGACATGGTGACCAGCGAACAACAGATCGCGGTCAAGGGACAGGCGCCGGTGACGCTGGTGCTGCGCCAGTCGCCCCACGGCCCGATCGTCAACGATGCGCTGGGCAGTGGCGTTGGCAAGACGCCGATCGCCATGTGGTGGGGCTTTCTCGAAAGCCAGAACCCGATCATCGAAGGCTTCTACCAGCTCAACCGCGCCGACACCCTGGCCAAGGCTCGCACGGCAGCGGCGAAGGTCCAGGCGCCCGGCCTGAACATCGTCTGGGCCAACGCCAAGGGCGACATCGGCTGGTGGGCGGCGGCGCAATTGCCCAAGCGGCCTGCGGGCGTGCGTCCGTGGTTCATCCTCGACGGCAGCACCGCCGAGGCCGACAAGGACGGGTTCTACCCGTTCAGCGCCAACCCGCAGGAAGAAAACCCGGCGCGGGGCTATATCGTCTCGGCCAACTTCCAGCCGGTGTCGCCGACAGGGATGGAAATCCCCGGTTATTACAACCTCGCCGACCGTGGTCAGCAGCTCAATCAACAGCTCAGCGACAAGAACATCAAGTGGGATCTGGACGCCAGCCAGAAGCTGCAACTGGGCACCACCACCGGCTATGGTCCGCGACTGTTGGCGCCATTGCTGCCGGTGTTGCGCACGGTCGTGACCGATCCCGACGAGCTGAAACTGGTGGAGCAACTGGCCCAGTGGAAAGGCGACTATCCGCTGGAATCCACCAGCGCCACGCTGTTCAACCAGTTCCTGTTCAACCTGGCTGACGCGAGCATGCACGATGAGTTGGGCAATGACTTCTTCGAAACGCTGCTCTCGACCCGGGTGATCGACGCCGCGCTGCCACGCCTCGCAGCGAATGCTGATTCTCCGTGGTGGGATAACCGCAACACCCTCGGCAAGGAAACCCGAGCCGATACGGTCAAGGCGGCATGGCAGGCCAGCATCGCTCATCTCAAAACCACGCTAGGTACAGATTTCGCGCAATGGCAGTGGGGCAAGGCGCACACGCTGACCCATGGTCATCCGCTGGGGCAGCAAAAACCGCTGGAGCGGATTTTCAACGTCGGCCCGTTCGCGGCGCCCGGCACTCATGAAGTACCGAACAACCTCTCGGCCAAGATTGGCCCGGCACCATGGCCAGTGACTTACGGTCCATCGACCCGACGCCTGATCGACTTCGCCGACCCGGCCCACAGCCTGACCGTCAACCCGGTCGGCCAGAGCGGCGTGCCGTTTGACAGTCACTATGACGATCAGTCCGAAGCGTACATCGAAGGGGTTTACTACCAGGCGCATCTCAATGATGAAGAGGTGACGGCTAATACGCGCAGTACGTTGAAGCTGTTGCCGGCGCGCTAAACCATAAACTCTGATTGACTGGGAGGGCCTCATCGCGGGCAAGCCCGCTCCCACAATGACTGGTGTAGATCGACAATTTTACGAACAACCCAAAACCTGTGGGAGCGGGCTTGCCCGCGATGAGGCCCGAAATACCAAAGCAAAATCCAGAATCAAACCATCGCCGCAAAGTTCACCCTGAACTGCTGCGGCGTCACGCCCAGCCTGCGGTTGAACACACTGCGCATATGCTGGGCATCGCGAAACCCGCACTGGTAGGCCACGGTCTTCAGCGGTGAACTGGTGCTCTCCAGCATCACCCGCGCCGCATCCACCCTCGCCCGCTCGACGAATTCGGCCGGGGTGATTTTCGCCTCCTTGGCAAACACCCGGGAAAAATTGCGCGCGCTCATGTTGGCGGCGCTGGCCAGATCAGCGATGGTCAGGTCGCCGGTGAGGTTGGCCAACACATAGTGCTGAACCATCGCTACCGCTGAGGTCGGTTCGGCATGGGGCGTGAGGAACGGGCTGAATTGTGACTGGCCGCCCGAGCGCTGGGTGAACACCACCAGTCGCTTGGCCACGCTCAATGCGACTTCCGGCCCGTGGTCGCGTCCCAGCAAGAACAACGACAAATCGATCCCCGCCGTGACCCCGGCCGAGGTATAGAGCCCGGCGTCCTGCACGTACAAGCGATCAGCCTCGACCCGCGTCATTGGGTATAACGCCGCCAGTGCCGCCGCGTCACCCCAGTGAGTGGTCACCGTACGCCCCTGCAGCAATCCCGCCCGCGCCAGCATGAATGCACCGTTACAGATCGATCCGAAGCGCTGCGCCCGCGCGCAGGCATCGCGCAACCAGGCATCGAACGCGGCGCCGAAATCCATGAACGGCAACTGCGGGCCACCCGCCACCAACAGCAAGTCGTAGGCCTGCAATGCTTCACTGAAATGTCGATGGGCGTTCAGTGACAAACCGTTGGAACACGCCATCGTTCCGCGCTGCACACCAATGACCTCAAGCCGATAATGATCCTCGGAGTCGAGGAACCGATTGGCTTCGGAAAACACATCCATGGGGCCGGTGACATCCAGCGACTGGACGCCGGCGAACACCACGATGGCAACGGTTTTCTGCATGGTTAGAAAGGCCTCTATGGAATAACGCGTACCTGTGGCGAGGGAGCTTGCTCCCGCTCGGCTGCGCAGCAGTCGCAAAACCTCCAGACACGCCGCACCTGAAGATCTCGATTGCAGAATTTGGGGCCGCTTCGCAGCCCAGCGGGAGCAAGCTACCTCGCCACAAGAGCTCATTCGCCACGACCCAACTTAGCCAATCCAGTCCCAACAAGCGAGGTTGGCGCAATATGCACCCGGATTGGCCGGGATCGCAGCCATCGATCGATTGTCCGGTTTCTGGTCGGCGAACAGACTGGATTCCTCAGCGCCGCCACGGCGTTCACCCCGAGGAATCTCCGATGAGCACCACCATTGCCGGTATCAAAATCCCTGACAGCGCGCTGGCCAAAGCCACCACCGAATACATCCGCGACATCGAATCCGACTTGCTGTATCACCACTCGCGCCGGGTGTTCCTGTTCGGGGCGCTGAGCGGCGAGCGCAAGCAACTGGCCTACAATCCGGAGCTGCTTTATGTCGGTGCAATGTTCCATGACCTGGGCCTGGTGGAAGGTTACCGCAGCGACAACGAACGTTTCGAAGTCGATGGCGCCCACGCGGCGGCAGCGTTCCTCAAGCCTTTCGGGTTTAGTGACGACGATATCGAGCAGGTCTGGCTATCGATTGCCTTGCACACCACGCCCGGCGTTCCACAACACTTGCGGCCGACCGTCGCGCTGGTGACCGCCGGTGTTGAGATGGACGTGTTGGGCATGGACTACGCGGCGTTTTCCAGCGTGCAGCGTGATGCGGTGGTGCATGCGCATCCACGGGGCGAAGGGTTCAAGGAGTGCATCATCTGCGCCTTTGCCGACGGCTTGCGCCATCGTCCGCAGACCACGTTCGGTAACGTGAAGACGGATGTGCTGGTGGATCAGGAGCCGGGGTTCAAGCCGATGAATTTTGTCGACGTCATCCGCAAATCCCCTTGGGTTGCGTAAATCCCCTGTAGGAGCCGGCTTGCTGGCGATGGTGTGTCAGTCGAAATCAATGTGACTGACACACCATCGCCAGCAAGCCGGCTCCTACAGAGGTTTCCGGTTCAGGCCGCTTCCGGCGCCTGCGCGCGACGCACGTCCGGTTGCTTCCACGAATCGGCCGCGCTTTCTTCGATGGCTTGCTGGATTGCACGCTTGCGCGCTTCTTCAGCGCGACGGCTGAAGAACCAGACCAGGAAGGTCATCAGCGACACCGCCAGCAGAATCAGGCTGGCCACGGCGTTGATCTCCGGCTTCACGCCCAGTCGCACCGCCGAGAACACTTCCATCGGCAGCGTGGTGGAACCCGGGCCCGACACGAAGCTCGCCAACACCAGGTCATCCAGCGACAGGGCAAACGACATCATGCCACCGGCGCCCAGGGATGGCGCGATCATTGGAATGGTGATCAGGAAGAACACCTTCCACGGCCGCGCACCAAGGTCCATGGCCGCTTCTTCGATGGACAGGTCCAGCTCACGCAGGCGCGCCGACACCACCACCGCCACATACGCCGCACAGAACGTCGTGTGGGCGATCCAGATGGTGACGATGCCGCGTTCCTGCGGCCAGCCGATCATCTGCGCCATGGCCACGAACAGCAGCAACAGCGACAGGCCGGTGATGACTTCTGGCATTACCAGCGGCGCAGTGACCAAGCCACCGAACAGCGTGCGACCCTTGAAGTGGGTGATGCGGGTCAGGACAAACGCGGCCAATGTACCCAGCGCCACCGCCGCAATCGCCGTGTAGCAGGCGATTTCCAGCGAGCGCACCACCGAACCCATCAGTTGCGTGTTATCCATCAGGCCGACGTACCACTTGATCGACCAGCCGCCCCACACCGTCACCAGTTTGGAGGCGTTGAACGAGTAGATGACCAGGATCAGCATCGGCGCGTAGATGAACAGCAATCCCGCTACCAGCATGAAACTCGAGAAACGGAAGCGCTTCATTCCTTGCCCTCCATCTCTTTGGCTTGGCTACGGTTGAACAGGATGATCGGCACGATCAGGATCGCCAGCATCACCACCGCCAGGGCAGACGCCACCGGCCAGTCACGGTTGTTGAAGAACTCTTGCCACAGCACTTTACCGATCATCAGGGTTTCCGGGCCGCCGAGCAGTTCCGGGATCACGAACTCACCCACCACCGGGATGAACACCAGCATGCAGCCGGCGATGATGCCGTTTTTCGACAGCGGAATGGTGATCTTCCAGAAGCTGTTGAACGTGCTTGAGCCCAGGTCCGACGCGGCTTCCAGCAAGCTGTTGTCGTGCTTCACCAGGTTGGCGTACAGCGGCAGGATCATGAACGGCAGGTACGAATAGACGACGCCGATGTACACCGCGAGGTTGGTGTTGAGGATTTGAAGCGGTTCGTCGATCCAACCCATGGTCATCAGGAAACCGTTGAGCAGACCGTTGTTGCTGAGGATGCCCATCCACGCGTAGACGCGGATCAGGATCGCAGTCCAGGTCGGCATCATGATCAGCAACACCAGCACCGTTTGCAGCTCTTTGCGGGCGCTGGCGATGGCGTAGGCCATCGGGTAGCCGATCACCAGGCAGAGGATGGTGCTGATCAGCGCCATCTTCAACGAGCCGAGGTACGCGGCGATGTACAACTCGTCGTCGCCCAGCATCGCGTAGTTGCCGAGGTTGAGCAGCACCTGCAACTTCTGTTCGGCGTAGCTGTAGATTTCGGTGTACGGCGGGATGGCCACGTCGGCTTCGGCGAAGCTGATCTTCAGGACGATGAAGAACGGCAACATGAAGAACAGGAACAGCCAAATGAACGGAACCCCGATGACCAACTGGCGGCCACCGGGAATTATTCGATTGAGGCGGCGTTTGAATTTGCGCATGTTCATGAGCGAAGTACCACGCCGCTATCGTCTTCCCAATACACGTAAACCTGATCACCCCAGGTCGGACGAGCACCACGACGCTCGGCGTTGGCCACGAACGACTGGACGATCTTGCCGCTCGGCAACTCGACGTAGAACACCGAGTGGCCGCCGAGGTAAGCGATGTCGTGGACCTTGCCGCTGGACCAGTTGTATTCGCAGGTCGGCTGGGTCGGCGTGACGAGCAGTTTTTCCGGACGGATCGCGTAGGTCACGGATTTGTCTTGCACCGAAGTGCTGATGCCGTGGCCCACATAAATCTTCCGGTCGAGGTCCTTGCAGGTGATGATCGCGTGGCCCTCGGCGTCGTCGATCACTTCACCGTCGAAGATGTTGACGTTGCCGATGAATTCGCAGACCAGGCGGCTGGTCGGGGTTTCGTAGATGTCGATCGGACTGCCGATCTGGGCGATCCAGCCCAGGTGCATGATCGCGATGCGCTCGGCCATGGTCATGGCCTCTTCCTGGTCGTGGGTCACCATCACGCAGGTTACGCCGACGCGCTCGATGATCTCGACCAGCTCAAGTTGCATTTGCGAACGCAGCTTCTTGTCCAGCGCGCCCATCGGCTCGTCGAGCAGCAACAGCTTCGGTCGCTTGGCCAGCGAACGGGCCAGGGCCACACGCTGGCGCTGGCCACCGGACAACTGATGCGGCTTGCGCTTGGCATACTGGCTCATTTGCACCAGCTTGAGCATGTCGGCCACGCGGGCATCAACTTCAGCAGCGGGAAGCTTGTCCTGCTTGAGGCCGAAAGCGATGTTCTGCGCCACGGTCATGTGCGGGAACAAGGCGTATGACTGGAACATCATGTTGATCGGCCGCTCGTACGGCGGCATGTCGGTGATGTCTACGCCATCGAGGAAAATGCGCCCCTCCGTGGGCCGTTCGAAACCTGCGAGCATGCGCAGCAGGGTGGACTTGCCCGATCCCGAACCGCCGAGCAGGGCGAAAATCTCGCCTTTCTTGATTTCCAGGGACACATCGTCCACGGCAATCGTCTCGTCGAACTTCTTCGTGACCCGGTCGATTTTGACCAGCACCTGTTTAGGTGACTGGTCGCCCTCGAGGGCTTTCTTATAGGCGCCGGAGGCAACTGCCATTTACGAAACTCCCAGAAAAAAAGAGTGCAGTTCGCTCAAGGTGAGCCAACCTTGGATAGTTTGAGCCTTGAAGCTATTTGCCCGACTTGACCTTGGTCCAGCTGCGGGTCATCAAACGTTGAATGTTTGGTGGTAACTCGATGGACACGTAGGTCTTGTCGAGGACGGCTTGCGGTGGATAAACCGCTTCGTCGGTGCGAATGGACTGTTCCATCAGTTTGTCCGACCCCGGGTTAGGGTTGGCGTAGCCGACGTAATCACTGACCTGGGCGATCACCTCAGGTTTCAGCAAATAGTTGATGAACGCATGAGCCTCTTTGACGTTGGCCGAGTCTTTTGGAATCGCCAGCATGTCGAACCAGAGCGCGCCGCCTTCTTTCGGAATCGAGTAGGCGATGTTCACGCCTTTCTTGGCTTCTTCGGCGCGGTTCTTGGCCTGGAACATGTCGCCGGAAAAACCGATGGCGATACAGATATCGCCGTTTGCCAGATCAGCGATGTATTTGGAAGAGTGGAAGTAAGTCACGTAAGGCCGCACCGCCAGCAACTTGGCTTCGGCCTTTTTGTAGTCTTCGGGGTTAGTGCTGTTGGCATTCAGGCCCATGTAGTTAAGGACCGTCGGCATCATTTCATCGGCGGAATCGAGGAACGCTACGCCGCAGCTGTGCAGTTTCTTGATGTTCTCCGGTTCGAAGACCGCTGCCCAGGAGTCGATCTTGTCGACGCCCAGCACTTCCTTGATCTTGTCGACGTTGTAACCGATGCCGTTGGTGCCCCACAGGTACGGTACGGCGTACAGGTTACCCGGATCGTTTTGCTCCAGGCGCTTGAGCAGCACCGGGTCGAGGTTCGAGTAGTTCGGCAATTTGGACTTGTCGAGTTTCTGGAAGGCACCGGCCTTGATCTGTTTGCCTAGGAAGTGGTTGGACGGCACGACTACGTCATAACCGGTACGTCCGGCCAGCAACTTGCCTTCCAGGGTTTCGTTGGAATCAAAAACGTCATACACCGGTTTGATCCCGGTCTCTTTCTGGAAGTCGGCCAGGGTGGTCTCGCCGATATAGTCCGACCAGTTATAAATATGCACGGTACCGGCAGCTTGAACATTGACGGCAAGCGTCAACCCGGCAGCGACCAGCATGGCATTGCGCAACATAGAAAAAATAGGCAAGTGGAGGTCCTCTAAAATTAGTTGGGCCCAAGTTGCCCCGTGTTACATGACAGCCGTGGCTGCCTGGCAACAAAACCGGCGCGCAACTTACCCTCGAAAAACCGTTCCAGCAAAACTTTCTGTCATTTAATTAATCCTGTTGCCGCCACCGCGCAGGCAGCGACAACAGGTTATTGCCTCAAACCGGCTTATTTACCGGATTTGATCTTGGTCCAGCTGCGCGTCAGGATCCGCTGGGTGGCGGCCGGCAGGTCGGCAATCGCGTACAGCTTGGCCAGCACGTCCGCTGGCGGGTAGATGCCTGGGTCGTCGGTGATTTCTTTTTCAACCAACGGGGTGGCCGCAGCGTTACCGTTCGGGAAACGTACGGCGTTGGTGATTTCAGCCATGATTTCCGGCTTCTGCAGGAAGGTCATGAACTTGTAGGCGCCTTCGACGTTTTCGGCATCTTTAGGGATGGCGACCATGTCGTAGAAGCTGCCGGCACCTTCTTTCGGAATGTTGTAGCTGACTTTGACCTTGTCACCGGCTTCTTCCGCGCGGGACTTGGCCTGGTAGATGTCGCCCGAGTAACCCACGGCTACGCAGATGTTGCCGTTGGCCAGGTCGGAGATGTACTTGGACGAGTGGAAGTAGCCCACCGAAGGACGAATTTTCAGGAACAGCGCTTCGGCTTCAGCCAGTTGTTTTTTGTCCTGGCTGTCGGTTGGGTAGCCCAGGTAATGCAACGCCACCGGAATCATCTCGGTCGGCGAGTCGAGGAAACTGATACCGCACGACTTCAACTTGGCGGCGTTTTCAGGTTTGAACAGCAGGTCCCAGGAATTGGTCGGTGCATCGGCACCCAGTGCAGCCTTGACCTTCTCGGCGTTGAAGCCGATGCCGATCGAACCCCACATGTACGGGAAGGCGTGTTCGTTGCCCGGGTCGCTGACCGATACCGCTTTGAGCAGGTCGGTGTTCAGGTTTTTCCAGTTAGGCAGCTTGGACTTGTCCAGCTTCTGGTAGACGCCTGCCTTGATTTGCTTGGCCAGGAAGTTGTTCGACGGGACGACGATGTCGTAACCGGACTTGCCTGCCAGCAACTTGGCTTCGAGGGTTTCGTTACTGTCGAACACGTCGTAGACGACTTTGATACCCGACTCGTCTTCGAACTTCTTGATGGTGTCCGGGGCGATGTAATCGGACCAGTTATAGACGTGCAACACCTTGTCGTCCGCCTGAACCGCACCCGCCATAATGCCCATCAGGGACATGGCGAGGAGTGTCTTGCCAGCAAGCTTTTTTCCTAATGCCTTCATGCGTAATGCTCCAAATTTTTCTTTTTTGAACCACTTTGTTCAGCGGCCGAACCCGGACAACTGGAACCGCGGCTAGTCTGGCAAGATCCGAGGCGGTCTTTCAAGGAAAGGCCAGCCTTTCTGACGGCTCTGAGCGAAAGTTTCATGACTCCCGCTCAGAGCCTAGCACTTAGCCCTGCAACGCACTCAGGGTCAGGTCCAGGCACTTGCGCGCCTTGGCAACCAACTCATCGATTTCCGCCGGCGTGATCACCAGCGGTGGAGCGATGATCATGGTGTCGCCCACGGCGCGCATGATCAGCCCGTTATCGAAGCAGAACTGCCGGCAGATCATGCCGACTCCCTTGCCTTCGTAGCGCTTGCGAGTGGCTTTGTCCTGAACCAGTTCGATGGCCCCCAACAGACCTACTCCACGAACTTCGCCCACCAATGGATGATCGTTCAGTTCCCGCAGACGCTTTTGCAAATACGGTGCCGTTTCGTTGTGCACGCGTTCGATAATTTTTTCGTCGCGCATGATGCGGATGTTTTCCAGCGCCACCGCCGCAGCCACCGGGTGACCGGAGTAGGTGAAGCCGTGGTTGAAATCACCACCTTCGTTGAGCACGTCCACCACTTCGTCCCGCACGATCAGGCCACCCATCGGGATGTAGCCGGAAGTCAGGCCTTTGGCGATGGTCATCATGTCGGGCTTGAGGCCGTAGAAATCGCTGCCGAACCACTCACCAGTGCGGCCGAAACCACAGATCACTTCGTCCGCCACGAACAGGATGTCGTACTTGGCGAGGATTTCCTTGATGCGCGGCCAGTAGGTCTCTGGCGGAATGATCACGCCGCCCGCGCCCTGGATCGGCTCGGCAATAAAGGCACCGACGTTGTCGACGCCGACTTCCAGGATCTTTTCTTCCAGTTGATTGGCCGCCCAGACACCGAACTCTTCCGGGGTCATTTCGCCGCCTTCGGCGAACCAATAAGGCTGCGCAATGTGAACGATGCCCGGGATCGGCAAGTCGCCCTGTTCGTGCATGTACGTCATGCCGCCCAGGCTCGCGCCGGCCACGGTGGAACCGTGATAGCCGTTCTTGCGGCTGATGATGACTTTCTTCTTCGGCTGGCCCTTGATCGCCCAGTAGTGACGAACCATACGCAGCATGGTGTCGTTGCCTTCGGAGCCGGAACCGGTGAAGAACACGTGGTTCATGCCTTCCGGGGCGATGTCGGCGATGGCCTTGGCCAGTTCCAGTACCGGTGGGTGAGCGGTCTGGAAGAACAGGTTGTAATACGGAAGTTCGCGCATTTGCTTGCTGGCGGCATCGGCCAGTTCATCGCGACCGTAACCGATGGCCACGCACCACAAGCCGGCCATGCCGTCGAGGATCTTGTTGCCTTCGCTGTCCCACAGGTAGACGCCCTTGGCGTTGGTGATGATCCGCGGGCCTTTCTCTTTCAGCTGCTTGAAGTCGCTGAACGGCGCCAGGTGGTGATCATTGCTCAGGGTTTGCCATTCACGGGTTTGCGGGTTGTTGCTGGTCATACGAATCTCCTAAAAAAATCCAGGTGAAGGCGCCGCCGGATGACAACGGCGCCCGGCGCATCAGACGGCAAAAAGCAGGAATTCCCGTTCCCACGAACTGATGACGCGCTTGAAGTTTTCATGCTCGGCCCGCTTGACCGCGACGTAGCCAGTGATGAAATTTTTGCCCAGGTACTTCTCGATGGTTGAGCTGTTTTCCATGCGCTCCAACGCATCTTCGATGGTCAGTGGCAGGCGCAGGTTGCGGCGTTCATAGCCACGACCCACCACCGGTGCGCTCGGGTTGAGGCCCTCGACCATGCCGATGTAGCCGCAGAGCAGGCTCGCGGCAATTGCCAGGTACGGGTTGGCATCGGCGCCCGGCAGGCGGTTTTCCACCCGGCGGTTTTGCGGCCCGGCATCCGGAACCCGCAGGCCCACGGTGCGGTTTTCTTCGCCCCACTCCACGTTCACCGGTGCCGAGGTGTCCGGCAGGAAGCGGCGGAACGAGTTGACGTTGGGCGCGAACAGCGGCAACAGCTCGGGAATGAGTTTCTGCAAGCCACCGATGTGGTGCAGGAACAACTGGCTCATGGTCCCGTCTTCATTGGAGAAGATGTTCTTGCCGGTTTCGAGGTCGATGATGCTCTGGTGCAAGTGCATGGCACTGCCCGGCTCGCCGGTCATGGGCTTGGCCATGAACGTGGCGGCCACGTTGTGCTTGAGCGCCGCCTCGCGCATGGTGCGTTTGAACACCAGGATCTGGTCCGCCAAGGACAAGGCATCGCCGTGACGGAAGTTGATTTCCATCTGCGCCGTGCCGTCCTCGTGGATCAGCGTGTCGAGGTCCAGCTCCTGCAATTCGCACCAGTCGTAGACGTCTTCGAACAGTGGATCGAATTCGTTGGCCGCTTCGATGGAGAACGATTGGCGACCGATTTCCGGGCGTCCGGAACGGCCGATTGGCGGTTGCAGCGGATAGTCCGGGTCGTCGCTGCGCTTGGTCAGGTAGAACTCCATTTCCGGCGCCACGATCGGCTGCCAGCCCTTGTCGGAATAGAGCTTCAGGACCTTCTTGAGCACGTTGCGCGGCGACAGCTCGATCGGGTTGCCCTGCTTGTCGTAGGTGTCGTGGATGACGATGGCGGTCGGCTCGATGGCCCATGGCACCAGGTACACCGCGCTCTGGTCGGGACGGCAGATCATGTCGATGTCGGCCGGATCGAGCAGCTCGTAATAGATGTCGTCTTCGACGTAATCGCCGGTCACGGTCTGCAACAACACACTTTCTGGCAGGCGCATGCCCTTTTCGGCGATGAATTTGTTGGTCGGCGAAATCTTGCCCCGGGTAATCCCGGTCAAGTCGGCGATCATGCATTCGACTTCTGTGATCTTGCGGTCTTTCAACCAATCGGTGAGCTGGTCGAGGTTGTGACTCATAAATGCCTCTAGGCTTTGAGTTTCCTGGCTCTCGTGAGTCAGGCGATGTTTGACGCATCGGCGTCGCGTTGAAATGCGTGCATGCGACAGGCTATCGTGTTTTTTCCAAACCGCGCGCCAAACGCCGGGCGTGCAGAATCGCGAGCGGAGTACTGAGCGATAGCCAAGCCGCTATAGTGAATCGGTTCTATATTGAATGGAGTAACCCTAAAGGGGGTGCTCTCGCAACCGTCCAGAATATCGGACGGGGACGGTCGATCCATCACGGACGGGAGGATGACCGACGAGCCCGAAGCCATTGAGGCCACGGCGCGAACAGAATTGTCGCCACTGATGTGATAAGCATTCAGACCGTTCTGCATAGAGCAGTCGGTGACGCCGCTTAACGGCAGGCGAGACATGAAGCACCCCGGTATTATTGCTGTTATGGGTTTGATTCGAGCTTAGCCTTGTTCATTTTTTTACACAACACCCCCGTAAAAAATACAACACGGCCCGCTCAAGACTGCGGACGTCATAGTGCCAAGGGGCATAAAAACGCCCCAAAGTGCCTCAAAAAAGCCACGCGAGCGCTTTTTTAGGGCAAAAAAGGCCTTGCTTGACTTCGGCATGCCGTTCGGGTTGACTGGAATCCGAAGAGATCAATGATTGATATTTTTAACAACAAAGGTGTTGCATCATGTCGGTACCCCCGCGTGCCGTTCAGCTTAACGAAGCGAACGCGTTCCTTAAGGAACATCCTGAGGTTCTGTACGTTGACCTTCTGATTGCGGATATGAATGGTGTGGTGCGCGGCAAGCGCATCGAACGCACCAGCCTCCACAAGGTTTACGAGAAAGGCATCAACCTGCCGGCCTCTCTATTTGCTCTGGATATCAATGGTTCTACGGTGGAAAGCACCGGCCTGGGCCTGGACATCGGTGATGCTGACCGAATCTGCTATCCAATCCCCGACACCCTGTGCAACGAGCCATGGCAGAAGCGCCCGACCGCGCAACTGTTGATGACCATGCACGAACTGGAAGGCCAGCCATTCTTTGCCGACCCGCGGGAAGTGTTGGCTAATGTCGTGCGCAAGTTCGACGAGATGGGCCTGACCATCTGCGCCGCGTTCGAACTGGAGTTCTACCTGATCGACCAGGAGAACGTGAACGGTCGCCCGCAACCCCCCCGCTCGCCAGTGTCCGGCAAACGTCCGCACTCGACACAGGTCTACCTGATCGACGACCTCGACGAATACGTCGACTGCCTCCAGGACATTCTGGAAGGCGCGAAAGAGCAAGGCATTCCGGCCGACGCCATCGTCAAGGAAAGTGCCCCGGCGCAGTTCGAAGTGAACCTGCACCACGTGGCCGACCCGATCAAGGCTTGCGACTACGCCGTGCTGCTCAAGCGCCTGATCAAGAACATCGCCTACGACCATGAAATGGACACCACCTTCATGGCCAAGCCTTACCCAGGCCAGGCGGGTAACGGTTTGCACGTCCACATCTCGATTCTCGACAAAGATGGCAAGAATATTTTTGCCAGTGAGGATCCCGAGCAGAACGCCGCGCTGCGTCACGCGATCGGCGGTGTGCTCGAGACCCTACCAGCGCAGATGGCTTTCCTCTGCCCGAACGTCAACTCCTACCGTCGTTTCGGCGCACAGTTCTACGTGCCGAACTCGCCGAGCTGGGGCCTGGACAACCGCACCGTGGCCCTGCGCGTACCGACTGGCTCCGCCGACGCGGTACGTCTGGAACACCGCGTTGCCGGCGCCGATGCCAACCCGTACCTGCTGATGGCTTCGGTCCTGGCGGGCGTGCACCACGGCCTGGTCAACAAGATCGAGCCTGGCGCTCCGGTCGAAGGCAACAGCTACGAGCAGAACGAGCAAAGCCTGCCGAACAACCTGCGCGATGCACTGCGTGAGCTGGACGACAGCGAAGTCATGGCCAAGTACATCGATCCGAAGTACATCGATATCTTCGTCGCGTGCAAAGAGAGCGAGCTGGAGGAGTTCGAACACTCCATCTCCGACCTTGAGTACAACTGGTATCTGCATACCGTTTAAGCGGCTGCAGTAAAAAGAACGCCGTTGGCTGTTAAGGCCCACGGCGTTTTTTTATGGCCGCCTTCGGCGGATCGCTGGCAAGCCAGCTCCCACAGTGTCTTGTGGTGCAGGCGGATCTCGCTTCCACAGCAGATCCTGTGGGAGCTGGCTTGCCAGCGATGGCGTCCTGGCAGACAACACAGATGCCTGCTCGTACAATGCCCCCTGCCCCGCAGGAGACTCCAATGACGCGCACCGCCACCCTTCGCAAACCCCGCGCACGCAGCCAGGCGCGGATCGATTCGATCCTCGATGCCGCCCGCACGCTGTTGGCCGCCGAGGGTGTGGCCAGTCTGTCGATCTACAGCGTCGCCGAGCGCGCGGAGATTCCGCCCTCCTCCGTCTACCACTTTTTCGCCAGCGTCCCGGCCCTGCTCGAAGCCTTGACCGCCGACGTCCACGCCGCATTCCGCGCCTGCCTGCAAGCGCCCATCGACCATCACGCCCTAAACGGCTGGCGTGATCTGTCGCGACTGGTGGAACAGCGCATGCTGGCGATCTACAGCGAAGACGCCGCCGCCCGCCAATTGATCCTCGCCCAGCACGGCCTGACCGAAGTCACCCAGGCCGACCGCCAGCACGACATCGAACTGGGCGACCTGATGCACAAGCTGTTCGATCATCACTTCGAACTGCCGAAGTTGCCGGGTGATGTCGATGTATTTGCATTGGCGATGGAACTGGGTGATCGCGTTTATGCGCGCTCGGTGCAGCAGCACGGGCAGATTACGCCGCGCATGGCTGAGGAAGGGATGCGGGTGTTTGATGCTTACCTCGGCTTGTACTTACCGCCCTATCTGCACAAGCGCGCTGAACCTGCCTGATTTTTATCCGCCTCACCGGCCCCATCGCGAGCAGGCTCACTCCCACATTGGATTGGTGTTGAACACAAATTGTGTGGCCAACCCAAAACCCTGTGGGAGTGAGCCTGCTCGCGATGGTCGCGCCGCGGTCTCACTGTCTTTCCACGTCCTTACAACTTGGCGATCGACACCTCGGTGGATTTCACGAACGCGATCACTTCGCTGCCAACCGCCAGTTCCAGCTCTTTCACCGAACGGGTGGTGATGACCGAAGTGACGATGCCGGAAGCGGTCTGCACGTCGATTTCCGACAGCACGTCGCCGAGGACGATTTCCTTGATGGAGCCTTTGAACTGGTTGCGTACGTTGATGGCTTTGATAGTCATAGTTATTTCTCCTGGGGTCGAAATGAGCTGTAAGCGGCAAGCTACTAGCCGCAAGTAAAAGAGCTACTTCTACTTGCAGCTTGCGGCTCGAAGCCCGCAGCTGCTTCTATTGCGCCCACCGCAACTGCGTAGGCAAGGGTGAAACAGGTTCCGGCTCCGGCGGTTGACCCGGGAGCGACAGCACGCGGTTGAGGACTTCGGTTTCCAGCGCCGCCAGCCGATGGGAACCGCGGACCCGAGGGCGCGGCAGTTCCACGTACAGGTCGAGGCCGACTTCGCCGTCTTCGATCAGGATCACCCGATCGGCAATCGCCACCGCTTCACTGACGTCGTGGGTCACCAGCAACACGGTGAAGCCGTGCTTCTGCCAGAGCCGTTCGATCAGTTGCTGCATCTCGATTCGCGTCAACGCATCCAGCGCGCCCAGCGGTTCGTCGAGCAACAGCAAGCGCGGCTGATGGATCAGCGCACGGGCCAGCGCCACACGCTGCTTTTGTCCACCGGACAATGCCGCCGGCCATTCATTGGCGCGATCCGCCAGACCGACCGCTTCCAACGCTTCCAGCGCCTGTGGCCGCCAGTTGCCCGAGAGGCCGAGGCCAACGTTGTCGATGATCTTTTTCCACGGCAGCAAACGCGCTTCCTGGAACATCAGGCGAGTGTCTTCACGCGCCTCGCTCAGCGGTGCGGAACCAGCGAGCAATTCACCGCCGGTGGGCTGATCGAGACCAGCGAGCAAGCGCAGCAAGGTGCTTTTGCCGCAACCGCTACGACCGACTACCGCAACGAACTGGCCCGCCGGAATGTGCAGATCGATCTCGCGCAGCACCTGCCGCGAGCCAAAGGTTTTTTGCAGATTGCGCACTGCCAGCGGGATCCCGCGCAGCAAGCGTGGAGGTTGTTGAGCCGTCATGCGGCACCCCCTTTGACGACCTGATAGGCCGGATGCCAGCGCAGCCACACGCGTTCAAGTCCACGGGCTGCGAGGTCGGCGAGTTTGCCGAGCACCGCGTACATCAGAATCGCCAGCACCACCACGTCGGTCTGCAAGAATTCGCGGGCATTCATTGCCAGATAGCCAATGCCGGAGCTGGCGGAAATGGTTTCCGCGACGATCAGCGTCAACCACATGAAGCCCAGGGCGAAGCGCACACCGACCAGGATCGAAGGCAATGCACCCGGCAGGATCACCTGACGGAACAGGCTGAAACCGGACAAGCCATAGCTGCGCGACATCTCCACCAACGCCGGATCGACGTTGCGGATGCCGTGGTAAGTGTTGAGGTAAATCGGGAACAACGTGCCCAACGCCACCAGGAAAATCTTCGCCGACTCATCGATGCCGAACCACAGGATCACCAGCGGAATCAACGCCAGGTGCGGCACGTTACGGATCATTTGCACCGAACTGTCGAGCAGGCGTTCGCCCCATTTCGACAGGCCAGTGATGAAGCCCAATACCAGCCCGATGCTGCCACCGATGGTGAAACCCAGCGCGGCACGCCAGCCACTGATCGCCAGGTGCGTCCAGATTTCGCCGCTACGTACCAGACTCACACCGGCCTCGATCACCGCGATCGGTGCCGGCAGAATCCGCGTCGACAACCAGCCCGCCGACACCGACAACTGCCACACCGCCAGCAGCAACACCGGCAACGCCCAGGGCGCGAGGTTGTGAATGATTTTCTTCATGGCGCGCCTCAGCTCTGCGACGCGGCTTTAGGGAGGATGTCGTTGGCCACCATCTCGCCGAACGGACTGACGTAACCGGCGCTTTTCGGCAACTCGGGACGTTCGATATCGAGGTGCGGGAACAGCAACTCGGCAACGCGATACGACTCTTCCAGGTGTGGATAACCGGAGAAGATGAACGTGTCGATGCCCAGGTCCGCATACTCCTTTACGCGGGCCGCGACGGTCGGTCCATCGCCCACCAACGCCGTACCGGCACCGCCGCGCACCAGGCCGACCCCGGCCCATAGGTTAGGGCTGACTTCCAAGTTGTCGCGACTGCCGCCGTGCAGCGCAGCCATGCGTTGCTGGCCGACGGAATCGAAGCGCGCCAGTGAAGCCTGGGCGCGAGCGATGGTGTCGTCGTCCAGGTGCGAGATCAGTCGATCCGCCGCTTGCCAGGCCTCGGCGTTGGTTTCACGAACGATCACATGCAGACGAATGCCGAAGCGCACGGTGCGACCGAGCTTCGCGGCTTTGGCGCGCACTTGTTCAATCTTCTCGGCAACAGCCGCCGGAGGCTCACCCCAGGTCAGGACCATTTCCACTTGCTCTGCTGCCAGGTCCTGCGCCGCTTCCGACGAGCCGCCGAAGTACAGCGGTGGACGCGGTTGCTGGATCGGCGGATAGAGCAACTTGGCGCCCTTCACGCTGATGTGCTGGCCGTCGTAATCCACGGTTTCGCCTTCCAGCACGCGACGCCAGATGCGGGTGAACTCCACCGAAGCCTGATAGCGCTCTTCGTGACTGAGGAACAGGCCATCGCCTGCCAACTCTTCCGGATCACCACCAGTCACCAGGTTGAACAGCGCGCGGCCGCCGGACAAACGATCCAGGGTCGCCGCCTGACGCGCCGCCACCGTCGGGGAAATGATCCCGGGGCGCAGGGCGACAAGGAACTTCAAACGCTGGGTCACCGGGATCAGCGACGCCGCCACCAGCCACGAGTCTTCGCAGGAACGACCGGTAGGAATCAGCACCCCGCCGAAGCCGAGGCGATCCGCCGCTTGCGCGACTTGTTGCAGGTAACCGTGGTCGACGGCGCGAGCGCCTTCGGCGGTGCCAAGGTAATGGCCGTCGCCGTGGGTAGGCAGGAACCAGAAGATATTGAGGCTCATGGAGTGGTCTCCTTGGGGATTCTAATTACTGGGCTTTGGCAACGGCCGCCGGTGGCGTCCAGATCACGTCTTTGATGCTCAGCGGCTTCGGAATCAGCTTGAGCTGGTAGAAGCTGTCGGCGATTTTCTGTTGCGCGGCGACCACTTCCGGGGTCAGGAACAGCGCGCCGTAACCTTGGCGTTTCACCGAAGTCAGGGTGATGTCTGCCGGCAGGCCGAGCAGTGGCGAAACCTGTTTGGTCACGTCTTCCGGGTTGGCCTTGGACCATTCACCGACGGCGCGCACTTCTTCCACGAGGGTCTTGATCACCTCAGGATTTTTCTGCGCGTAAGGCTTGGTCGCCAGGTAGAACTGATGGTTATCGACGATGCCCTGACCATCGCGCAGGGTGTGCGCTTGCAGCTGCTGCTCGGCGGCGGCCTGGTACGGGTCCCAGATGACCCAGGCGTCGACGCTGCCACGTTCAAACGCGGCGCGGGCATCGGCCGGCGGCAGGAATACGGTCTGGATGTCGGAGTACTTGAGGCCGGCGTCTTCCAAGGCGCGGACAAGCAGGTAGTGCACATTGGAGCCTTTGTTCAGGACGACTTTCTTGCCCTTGAGGTCCGCCACCGATTTGATCGGCGAGTCCTTCGGCACCAGGATCGCTTCGCTGTGCGGCGCAGGTGGTTCGTAAGCGACGTAGAGCAGATCAGCACCTGCCGCTTGAGCGAACACGGGCGGGGTTTCGCCGGTGACGCCGAAGTCGATGGAGCCGACGTTCAGGCCTTCGAGCAGTTGCGGGCCACCGGGGAATTCAGTCCATTGCACGTCCACGCCTTGGGCAGCGAGGCGTTTTTCCAGGGTGCCTTTGGCTTTGAGCAGCACCAGGGTGCCGTATTTTTGATAGCCGATTCGCAGGGTTTCAGCTTGAGCTTGAGTAATGGCGCCGAAGGCTACAGCCGCTGCAAACAGAGCGACCAGACCACGACGCAAAATAACAGGGCGCATGGCGCTCTCCTTTTTGCAGTTGGGTTGGCTGCACCTGCTTGCCCGTTAGCGGGCGAGTAAGGCCAGTACATCAATATCGGTGTGGCTTAAATGCTCCAGCGAGCACTCAACAAACGTTCGTTCAACAGGTTTGGGTCGAGCGGCTTGGGCCGTCGCGCCATGGCGCTGAAAAACAACTCCAGCGACTCATTCAGTCTTTGTTCCAGCTCCGGCGCCAACTGCGCCTGGGCACTGCCTTCGCCATAAGCGATCTGGCTGTCCACGGCGAAAATCCCGTGGAGCATTTCCTGGGCTTTCAACGCTGACAACACAGGTTTGAGCGCGTAATCCACCGCCAGCATGTGAGCGATGCTACCGCCGGTAGCCATTGGCAAAACCACTTTGTGTGCCAGGGCGCGTTCGGGGAGCAAGTCCAGCACGGTTTTCAATGCGCCGGAGAACGATGCTTTGTAAACCGGCGTGGCAATCAGCAGGCCATCGGCGTTTTCAATCTGTTGCAGCAGGTCGATCACCTTCGGGCTGTCGAAGCGTGCGTGCAGCAAGTCTTCGGCCGGGAAGTCCCGTACCTGGTAACTCACCACTTCCACACCTTGCTCCTGCAACCAGCGTTGAGAGCGGTCCAGCAGCACCCCGGAACGGGAGCGTTGGCTCGGACTGCCACCGAGTGAGACGACCAGCATTCAGACACTTCCTTAAACGGTGTGGGCGATTCGCGGGCTGCGATCTCGCTTTGATGGGAGTGACCTTAACAGGTGATTGTTATATCCATAAATCATATTTATTCATTTGGTTATGCGTTTAGGAGATATGAAAATCAGCTTCTTCCAGGCAAAAAAACAGGCCGTTAAAACGGCCTGAAATCCCCTGCTTTGTGGATTTGTGCAAACCCCTATAGGAGCTGGCTTGCCAGCGATGGCGCCATGTCTGACACCGCGCTGCATTAATCGCCAGCAAGCCGGCTCCTACAAAAGTGATTAACGATTTGGCTGCGGCGTCAGGCGCAGATACGGTTTCACCGCCCGATAGCCTTTCGGAAAGCGTCGCTTGATTTCATCTTCATCCTTGAGCGATGGCACGATCACTACGTCATCACCGTCCTGCCAATTGGCCGGAGTGGCCACTTTGTGGTTGTCAGTGAGTTGCAGCGAATCAATCACCCGCAGGATTTCGTTGAAGTTACGGCCAGTGCTCGCCGGGTAGGTGATGGTCAAGCGAACCTTTTTGTTCGGGTCGATCACGAATAGCGAACGTACGGTCAAGGTGTCGTTGGCGTTGGGATGGATCAGGTCGTAGAGATCGGAGACCTTGCGGTCGGCGTCGTCGAGGATTGGAAAGTTGACGACGGTGTTCTGGGTTTCGTTGATGTCTTCGATCCAGCGGTGGTGCGAATCCACCGGGTCGACGGATAGCGCGATGGCCTTGACCCCACGCTTGGCGAATTCATCTTTCAACTTGGCGGTGAAGCCGAGTTCGGTGGTGCACACCGGGGTGAAGTCAGCCGGGTGGGAAAACAGCACGCCCCAGCTATCGCCCAGCCACTGGTGGAAACGGATGGTGCCGGCGCTGGATTCCTGTTCGAAGTCGGGGGCGATATCGCCGAGTCTGAGGCTCATGGTGCTGCTCCTTGTGAGTGCTTGATGAGCTCAACTGTGCCTGTGTTTTTTATCTATTAAAAAGAATAAATATAAATTTATTTAGACCCAAAAAGAATATTAAAGATCTGTTCACTGGACTCTCCTGCGCATCCCGCCGAACATCGACCATAAGGTTCGAGAAGGCCTTGAGTTGCTGCAAAAGAGGGAGTTTCAAGGCGGGATTACGGGGGTGACCCCGTCTTGAAACGCAAAAGCCCCGCCCGGCGTAATGCCGGGCGGGGCTTTTTTTGTTTATGCGAACCCTGTTACAACAGCGGGATCGAGTAGCTGACGATCAGGCGGTTTTCGTCCTGGGAACGGGTGTTCGGCAGGTCGGTACGCCAGGTGGCGTTTTTCCACATCAGGCCGAGGTTTTTCAACGCGCCGGACTGAACAACGTAACCCACGGTCAGGTCGCGTTCCCACTCGGAAGCGCCGTTGGCGGCTTGACGACCGGCAGCGTTGACGGTGTCGATGTCATCGCCATGCAGATAAACCACACCCGCCGTCAGGCCAGGTACGCCGACCTTGGCGAAGTCATAGGAGTAGCGGGCTTGCCAGGTTTTCTCGCCGGCACGACCGAACTTCTGGATTTGCGAGTCGGTGATGGTGTAGTTCGACGAACCGTCGCCCTGGTTCAGCCAAGGGAAATCGCTGCTGCCGTTGCTGACCTGATAACCGCCACCGAAGGTGTGGCCGGCCACGGTGTACAGGAACAGGCCGCTGTACAGGTTGTTGTCGACTTTGCCTTTACCGTTAGGCGCGTTGTAATTACCGGTGGTGTAGTACGACGAATCGTGACCGTTGGCGCCGTCATCGGAGCTGTTGAAGTAACGGAAGTCGGACTTCAACACGCCCGGGCCGATGGCCCAGTTGTGCACCAGACCCAGGAAGTGCTGCTTGTAGAAGTCTTCCAGCTTGCCGTAGTAGTACTGGGCAGTCAGGTCCTTGGTGAGTTTGTAGTCACCACCGGCGTAGATGAACTTGTTGCTGTCACGTGCTGCGGCGGTACGACCATTGGCACCGGAGATCGACAGCTGTTGGTTGTTGCTCGAGTTACGACCTTTGACCTGCTCGATCTGACCGCCGACCAGGGTCAGGTCCTTGATGTCGCCGGAAGTGATCTGGCCGCCTTGCCAGGTTTGCGGCAGCAGACGACCGTCGTTGGTCACGATGACCGGGTTTTTCGGCTGCAAGGTACCCAGTTTCAGCTCGGTCTGGGAAACCTTGGCCTTGGCGGTCAGGCCCAGGCTGGAGAAGTCATCAACCGATTCACCGTTGGACTTGGTCGGGAACACAGTGCCGCCGTAAGCGTTGCCGCTCCCACCGTTGGTGCCGCCGCCCGAATCCAGCTTCACGCCCAACAGGCCGATCGCATCAATACCAAAGCCAACCGGGCCTTGGGTGTAACCGGAGATGAAACGCAGATCGAAGCCTTGGCCCCATTCTTCGTTCTTGTTCGGCTCGGCGCTACCGTCACGGAAGTCCTGGTTGATGTAGAAGTTACGCAGACCCAAAGTAGCCTTGCTGTCTTCGATGAAACCGGCGGCGCTCGCTTGCTGCGCCAAAACCCCTACGGCCACAGCCAGGGCCAAGGTGGACTTGTTCATTGTTTCGCTCCTATCGTTTTCTAATTTTGTGTTGCTGGTCCCGGGTCGTTTGCCCTGGATCCGCAGACGCGAAAAATCGCGTCAACCTCTCTAAATCGCAGGTCTTGCCGCAAAGGGGCACTTCGGCACAAATCTCAAAAGAATTACCAGATTCTTTTTAATGCCTTTGGGCTATATACCTTCCCAGCACAGATCCGAGGTATCGGCTAAAAAGCTGATTCCTTAACCTGATCGATTGCCGAGGAGTGAAATCGTCATTTCCGAACTCGTCGCGAGCCGGAATGCTCACTTTATTCGTTTGAGCAAAAAGCTAAAAAGAATAAAAAATAATCATCTGTGCGATTTATGGAATATAAAAACGCACGCGAAAAAAAGCCCCGCCAGTCGACGGGGCTTTTTCCGGGGGCGCAGCTTACATGAAGCTGTAGGTGTAGTTGAAGATCACACGGGTCTGATCCTGGTCAGCGGTGCTGGTGTTGCCACGATACATGCCGTGACGCAGCGTCGTACCGAACCCTTTGAGCATACCTGTCTGGATCACGTAGTCCACACGCAGGTCGGTTTCACGCTCGTTCAGGTCCTTGCCCACGCCGTTCGTGGCCTTGATGTCCTGACCGTACAAGTAAGCAGCCGAGGCTTTCAAACCTGGAACACCGAGCGAAGCGAAGTCATAGGAATACTGACCGTACGTGGTGTTTTCACCAGCGCGGATGAAGCTGCCCACAGTGGCGTCCGTGAACGAGTAGAAGCTGGCGCCGCCGGCACCTTCGTTACGACCGTTGCCATCAACAACGTTGCCCTGGTTCAAGAAAACAAAGCCGCCGTCATCGCTGACACGCTGATGCCCGAGCAGGAAAGCGCTGCCGCCCAGGGTGTAGGTGAACGTGGCGCTCCAGGTCTGGTTATCGACCTCGCCCAGGTTCTTGGCGTAGCCATTGTTATTGTTAAAACGGTAGCCAGCATCGCCGTTCTTGCCGTCGGAGCCGCTGTCGAAATAACGCAGGTCGGTCTTGAACGACTGATTGGCGGCGATCGGGTAAACGTGCACCAGGCCAAGGAAGTTCTGCGTGTAGTAGTTTTCCAGGTTGGCGTAGTAGTACTGCAACAGCAGGTCTTTGGTTACCTTCCAGTCAGCGCCCGCGTAGCGGAACTGGTTGCTTTCCTCAGTACCACCCGCCACAGCCAAACCAGTGCTATTGGTGGAAGCGCGTCCCACCGCGTGCTCCAACTGACCCACGTTGAAGGTCACGTTGTCGATTTCCTTCGAGGTGATGGTGCCACCCTCAAAGGTTTGTGGCAGCACGCGGCTGTCGTTCGCGATCAGGATCGGCATGTTCGGCTGCAGAGCGCCACCGAGGTGGGCCTCTGTCTTCGAGAAGCGCGCCTTGACGTTGCCCGCCACACGGCTCCATTCATCCGTTGCCGATCCATCGGAATCGCTTGGGCTGAAGGTGTTGTTGTCCGGGTGATGGCCCTTGCCACCGTCCAGGTGGATACCCACCAGCGCCTGGGCGTCGAAACCAAAACCGACGGGGCCTTGAGTGTAGCCCGAGAGGAAATCGAACTTCAGACCTTGAGCGGCCTCTCGCTGCCGGTTGGCAGGAATCTTGGCGCCTTCACGGTTATCGGCATCGAAATAATAGGTGCGCGAACTGACGGATGCCTTGCTGTCTTCGATGAAACCTGCGGCGCCTGCCTGCTGCGCCAAAACCCCTACGGCCACGGCCAAAGCCAAGGTGGACTTGTTCATTGTGAAGCTCCTCTCGATTCTAATTCTTGTGTTCCTGGTCTCGGGTCGTTGCCCAAAATCCTAAGATTCGCGATTAGCGCCGTAGCGTGACCCACAAGTCAATCGTAACCATGTGTGTCTACGACCATAGTCTAATCCCCCGATTTTTGGTCCATGCAGGGTCATGAGCACGTCATAAACCTGAAAAGAAACTGCAATCTCTTTTCTCATACCGTTTAGGAATTTAGCTCCCCAACTACAGACCCGCGGAACAGAGCGGGCGGCTCATAAGCCAATTCCTAAAGGGTATTTATTCGTCCTTTTTTAGATCGTTTAGCGTTGACGCAATTCGGAAATAATTCCTTTACCGAAACGCGGTTCCTGCCAATCAGACGCGCACTATCCGATCCATTTGTTACAGTTTATGTATCGTTGAAATTTCTTTCCGCGCACGGCGATGCCACCCAAGTTCGGGCAACGAAGTTTCTGGAGGAACACGCGAAGGTTGAAATGCGAACCACTGTGGCGAGGGAGCTTGCTCCCGCTGGAGGCCGAGGCCTCCCAATCACGGTAACGCGCAGCGTCAGGAATTACGCGTCGCCGGGGTTGGGGCCGCTGCGCGACCCAGCGGGAGCAAGCTCCCTCGCCACAAAAGCCAATGCGTCAAAGAGTCTTTTCGAAGATCTTCGAATTACGCTGATAGTTGTACAGCGACGCCCGGGCCGACGGCAGGCGCTCGACGCTGCTCGGCACGAAGCCACGCTCACGGAACCAGTGGGCGGTGCGGGTGGTGAGGACGAACAAGGTCTTCAAGCCCTGCGCCCGCGCGCGGGTTTCAATACGTTCCAGCAGTTCATCGCCGCGACCGCCATGACGGTACTCCGGGTTCACCGCCAGACACGCCAGCTCACCGGCATCCGAATCGGCAATCTGGTACAGCGCCGCGCAGGCGATGATCATGCCTTCGCGTTCGACCACGCTGAATTGCTCGATTTCACGCTCCAGCACCTCGCGGGAGCGCCGTACCAGAATCCCCTGCTCTTCCAGCGGACTGATCAAATCCAGCAATCCGCCGACGTCTTCGATGGCCGCTTCGCGCACCACTTCGAACTGCTCCTGCGCGACCAGCGTACCGCCACCGTCGCGGGTGAACAGTTCGGTCAGCAGCGCGCCGTCCTCGGCATAGCTGACGATATGGCTGCGGGCCACGCCGCCACGGCAGGCCTCAGCGGCGGCATCCAGCAGCTCCGCTTGATAGTTGCTGCCCAGACGCTGCAAGTGCGCCGGCACCTGCTGCGGACGCAGCTCACGTACCAGGCGACCGTTTTCGTCGATCAGGCCCTTTTCCTCGCCGAACAGCAACAACTTGTCCGCGCCCAGATCGATGGCCGCGCGGGTGGCGACGTCTTCGCAGGCGAGGTTGAAAATCTCGCCGGTCGGCGAATAGCCCAGCGGTGACAGCAGCACGATGGAGCGTTCATCCAGCAGGCGATTGATGCCCTTGCGGTCGACCCGACGCACTTCGCCGGTGTGGTGATAGTCGACCCCTTCGAGCACGCCGATAGGCCGCGCGGTCACCAGGTTGCCGCTGGCCACCCGCAGGCGCGAGCCCTGCATTGGTGAGGAGGCCATGTCCATGGACAGCCGTGCTTCGATGGCGATGCGCAACTGGCCTACGGCATCGATCACGCACTCAAGCGTTGCAGCATCGGTGATGCGCATGCCGTGGTGATAATGCGGGGTCAGTCCACGCGCAGCGAGACGCGCTTCGATTTGCGGGCGGGAACCGTGAACCAACACCAGCCGCACACCCAGGCTGTGCAGCAGCACGAGGTCGTGGACGATATTGCCGAAGTTTGGATGCTCAACGCCGTCGCCGGGCAGCATGACGACAAAGGTGCAATCGCGGTGGGCATTGATGTAAGGCGAAGCATGACGAAGCCAATTGACGTATTCGGGCATGAACCTGGGCCTGTAATAAATAGCAGCCGAAAAAAAGGGCGGATCAGAAAACGCACAGCGGGCTGATGGTTATCGTCGGAACAGGCTTGGCGACACGCGCGCTCTCCTCATGAATACGGGTTTGAACATCGGCAATTTATACATGAAACCTGTAGGAGCCGGCTTGCTGGCGATAAAACGATGACGCGGTTTCTCTGATGGACCGCAGCGTCCGCATCGCCAGCAAGCCGGCTCCTACAAGTTGGGTTGCGTTTGGGCCGGTGTCAGGCAGTAATGTTCAATCAACTGACGTAATAGATGCACCGTAGGTTGCAAACGTGACATTTCGAGGTATTCCCCCGGCTGGTGGGCGCAGGCGATATCGCCAGGGCCGAGCACCAGTGTCTCGCAGCCAAGACGCTGAAGATAAGGTGCTTCGGTGCCGAACGCCACTGCTTCGGCGCTATGACCGGTGAGCTTTTCGGCGATCCGCACCAGTTCCGCGTCCTCGGCCTGCTCGAACGGTGGCACTTCGGGGAATAGCGGCGCGTAATCGATCTTGACCTGATGGCGCTCGGCAACCGGATTGAGCTTCTGCAGAATCGCCGCGCGCAGGGCTTTGGGGTCCATGCCCGGCAACGGCCGCAGGTCGAATTCCAGCGAACACTGTCCACAGATGCGATTAGGGTTGTCGCCGCCATGGATGCAGCCGAAATTCATCGTTGGCATCGGCACACTGAATTGTGGATTGCGAAATTCGCGCTGCCACGCCAGACGCAAGCCGCGCAGTTCGCCGATGGCATCATGCATGGCTTCCAGGGCGCTGTGGCCCAGGCGCGGGTCCGAGGAGTGGCCGCTCTGCCCGAGAATGTCGATGCGCTCCATCATGATGCCTTTGTGCATGCGGATCGGCTTGAGCCCGGTCGGCTCGCCGATCACCGCCGCACGGCCCAGCGGTCGCCCCGCCGCGGCCAACGCCCGGGCGCCGGACATCGAGCTCTCCTCATCGCAGGTGGCGAGGATCAGCAGCGGTTGCTTGAACGGTTGATCGAGCAGCGGTTTGACCGCTTCGATGGCCAAGGCGAAAAAGCCTTTCATGTCGCAACTGCCGAGGCCGACCCAGCGGCCATCGACTTCGGTGAGTTTAAGCGGATCGGTCTGCCACAACGCGCCGTCGAATGGCACGGTGTCACTGTGCCCGGCCAGCACCAGCCCGCCGGGGCCGGAGCCGAAACTGGCGAGCAGATTGAATTTGCCGGGGCTGACCTGCTGGATATCGCAGGCAAAACCCAGGTCGCCGAGCCACGCGGCCAACAGGTCGATCACCGGTCGATTGGATTGATCGAGGCTCGCCTGGGTGCAACTGACCGACGGTGCAGCGATCAATGCAGCGAACTGATCTTTCATGGACGGCAAAGGCATCGCTGGCTCCAACTCCCGAATTGAAGTCCATCATAGAACCATCCGGCGACAGGAATAAACCGTTGCGGCGCGAAGCGCGGGTGAGTCCTGTACACTGCACGACCTTGGCAGCCACACATTCCCCCGGCTGCGCTCCCGATCCTGGATTTTCCGGCCATGCAGAAAGAAACCGAAATCAAACTCCGCGTCAGCCGCGAAACCCTCGCCGCCCTGCGCGAGCACCCGTTACTGAAAAAACGCAACAAAAGTGGCTGGGAACGCCGTGAGTTGATGAACCAGTACTTCGACACGCCCGAGCGTGACCTGGCACGCGCCAAGGTTGCCCTGCGCCTGCGCAAGGACGGTGAAGAAGTCATCCAGACGCTGAAGACCCGTGGCCAGAGCGTCGCCGGTCTGTCCGAGCGTAACGAGTACGACTGGAACCTGCCCAAAGCCAAGCTCGACGTGAAGAAACTCGACGGCGAATGCTGGCCTGAAGAGCTTGCTGAGCTGGACAAGAAAACCCTCAAGCCGATCTTCACCACTGATTTCGTCCGCGAGCGCGCGGAGATCGCCTGGGGCCGTGGCAAGACCAAAGTGGTCATCGAAGCCGCGCTGGACCTGGGCCACGTGGTGGTCGGCAAGCAGAAAGAAGAAATCTGCGAGCTGGAACTGGAACTGCGCGAAGGTGAACCCGCCGCGTTGCTGGAACTGGCCGCCGAACTGGCCGCGACTCTGCCATTGATGCCATGTGACATCAGCAAGGCCGAGCGCGGTTATCGTCTGTACGACGCCAACAGCTATTCGCTGAGCCTGCCGGCGCCGCAGATCACCGCTGAAACCCCACTGGACGACGCCTTCGCCGCCCTGAGCTGGCACCTGCTGGGCAGCAGTCAGCGTCTGGCCGAGCAGTACCGCTTCAATGGTCACTGGCGCCTGCTGCAGGACTGGGTGGAAAACCTCGCCGAACTGCGTGCGCTGGTCAGCAGCCTCGGTCAAGCCGCGCCGCGTCAATCGACCCATGACCTGCGCGTCGCGCTGGATGCCTTGCTCGAAGACTGGCGTCCGCTGGTCCAGGCCGGTCTGGAAGATGAAGACGTGCGCAAAGCCGCGCCGGAGCAGTTCCTCGAAGAACTCGAAGACCCGCGTTGGGGCCTGTTCTCGCTGACCACCTCGCGTTGGTTGCTGGCCCGCACCTGGGCGGCTGACCGCAACGTTCGCGGCAATCGCCAGGGCGCCGCGCAACTGGGTAGCTGGTTGCCACGTCTGCTGGGTGAAGAGGCGACGTCCCTGCAATTGCAGCGCTACCAGCAACAGCCGGAAGACCTCGCCGAGCAACTGCCGCGCATCGAACGCATCCAGGCCTGGTTGCACCATGCGCGCAACGTGCTGGAGATCCCGGAAATGGATCGCCTGTATGGCGAGTTGAACAAACTGGCGCAACTGGCCAACGAGCCGACGATCACTGATGAACTGCTCGATGCGCGCAAGCAGCAGGCGATCGCGGTTTATCAGAATCGTGCGTGGAAGATGCTTCTGCGTATGTAACCCTGTGGCGAGGGAGCTTGCTCCCGCTGGAGGCCGAAGGACTCCCAATTCCGACAAACGCCGGTTTTGGGGTCGCTTCGCAACCCAACGGGAGCAAGCTCCCTCGCCACAAAGGCAATTACCGCACCACCGGCAAACTGGTGGTCGACTTGATCTCCGACAACGCGACAATCGAATTGACCTCCTGAATCCCCGGCACCAGCGACAGCTTCTCAAAGAAAAACCGCTCATACGCCTCGATGTCCGCCGCGACAATCCGCAGCATGAAGTCCACCGCCCCCATCAGCACATAACACTCCAACACCTCGGGAAAACCGCGAATCGCCTCGGTGAATTCGGTGAAGTTCGAACGCCCGTGAGCGTTGAGTTTTACTTGGGCGAAGATCTGCGTGTTGAGGCCGATTTTCTTGCGGTCGAGCAAGGTCACCTGGCCGCGAATGATCCCCTCCTCTTTCATCCGCTGAATCCGCCGCCAGCACGGCGACTGCGACAATCCCACCTGTTCGGCAATCTGCGCGCTGGAAAGCGAAGCGTCCTCTTGCAGCAACGCGAGAATCTTGCGGTCGTAGCTGTCCAGTTCGCTCTGCATAAAAAAACCTTCAACTGATCATTCTGTGAATTACATGATTCGGCAATGCCGCATTACGCCTAATCATAGATAAGAAATGCCCCGCCCCGAATGTAAAAATTTCTCCACTCAGTCTGGAGACCGACCATGCCGCATCTGGAAGCCGTAACCACCCCGCTCACCCGCGCCGATGTCTGGAACGCCGGCAACACTCACTGTCGCGTTCGCTACCAATTGTTGGCCGAAGCTGAACCGGATTTGCTGTGCCGCGCACTCAACCTGTTCGCCTTACAGTGCCTGACGCCGGAACAGGTGAACGTGCAACGCCACGATGATTTGCTGACGATCGACATCGTCATGGATGGCTTGAGCTGGCACCGCGCCCAGGTGATTGCGGAAAAACTTCGTAACCTGATCAGCGTCTGCTCGGTTGATCTGCAAGCGGCTGATTCTGCGTGGGCTGAAGCGGCACAGGCGGCGGGCTGAAAAACCCCGATACGGCTTCGTCGGGTAGTGGCCCAACGGTGTGTGGGGTCACGACTATCCTTTGCGCACTGTTGTTCAAAAGGAGCCCGCATGTCCGTTCAACTCGCCCTTCAGGACCGCTGGCTGGATCTCAATGATTTGCTGCGTGAACTGGTCGCCCAAGGCTTTATCAGCCAGGACGCCGCCGAACACGCGCTCAATGCCCGTCGCCGCCACGCCGCCAATGGCCAGATGCACCCACTGGAATTCATCGCCAGCCAACAACTGGACGACCTCAGCCGCCCCGGTAAACACCTCGACCTCGAAAGCCTGACGTTGTGGCTGTCGCAACAGGCCGGCCAGCCTTACCTGCGTATCGATCCGCTGAAGATCAACGTTGCGGCCATCACGCCGCTGATGTCCTACGCCTTCGCCCAACGCCACAAGATTCTCGCGGTGTCTATCGACCGCGACGCCGTGACGGTGGCCAGCGCCCAGCCCTACGTCAACGGCTGGGAAGCCGACCTGACCCATGTCCTGAAGCTGCCGATCAAGCGCGTAGTGGCCAACCCGGTGGACATCCAGCGCTTCAGCGTGGAGTTTTTTCGCCTGGCCAAATCGGTCACCGGCGCGAACACCGCCGATCAGCAAATGAACACCCTGGGCAACTTCGAACAGTTGCTCAACCTCGGCGCCAGTGACCAAGAGCCGGACGCCAACGACGCGCACATCGTCAACATCGTCGACTGGCTGTTCCAGTACGCCTTCCAGCAGCGCGCGAGCGATATCCACATCGAACCCCGGCGCGAACAGGGCACCGTGCGTTTTCGCATCGACGGCGTGCTGCACAACGTCTATCAATTCCCGCCGCAAGTGACCATGGCCATCGTCAGTCGCCTGAAAAGCCTGGGACGGATGAACGTCGCGGAGAAACGCAAACCCCAGGACGGCCGGGTGAAGACCAAGACCCCGGAGGGCGGCGAAGTCGAACTGCGGCTATCGACGTTGCCAACGGCCTTTGGCGAAAAAATGGTCATGCGGATCTTCGACCCGGAGGTGCTGCTCAAGGATTTCGATCAGCTGGGTTTCTCCGCCGACGACTTGCGCCGCTGGCAGGACATGACCCGCCAGCCCAACGGCATCATCCTGGTCACCGGGCCGACCGGTTCCGGCAAGACCACCACGCTCTACACCACGCTGAAGAAACTGGCGACGCCGGAGGTCAACCTCTGCACCATCGAAGACCCGATCGAGATGGTCGAGCCGGCGTTCAACCAGATGCAGGTCCAGCACAACATCGACCTGACGTTCGCTGCCGGCGTACGCGCACTGATGCGGCAAGACCCGGACATCATCATGATCGGCGAGATCCGCGACCTCGAAACCGCGGAAATGGCGATTCAGGCTGCGCTGACCGGTCACCTAGTGCTGTCGACGCTGCACACCAACGATGCGCCAAGCGCGATCAGCCGCCTGCTGGAACTCGGTATGCCGCATTACCTGATCAAGGCCACGGTGCTGGGCGTCATGGCCCAGCGACTGGTGCGCACCTTGTGCCCGCACTGCAAGGCCCCGCAAGCCTTGGCCGAAGAGGACTGGCAAACCCTGACCCGGCCCTGGCAAGCACCGCCGCCCAGCAACGCGCAACGGGCGATCGGCTGCCTGGAATGCCGCGACACCGGCTATCACGGCCGCGCCGGGGTGTACGAAATCATGCAACTGACCGATGGCGTGAAGGCGCTGATCAATCCCGACACCGACTTGCTGGCAGTGCGGCGCCAGGCGTTCAAGGAAGGCATGCGCAGCCTGCGACTGTCGGGGGCACAGAAAGTCGCGGCGGGTTTGACGACGATCGAGGAGGTGCTGCGGGTGACGCCGCAGAGTGAGCAGAAGTAGCCTGGTCGCCAGGGAACTCGATGGGGGGGCGACAATCCAACACCGCAGTTAATCAGTGGAGTCACCCCCTATGCGTCTCAAACTTGCTGTCGCTACCATCGCCCTGTTGTCCCTGCCTGTCGGTTCGGCGATGGCCGATAGCTTTTGGCGTAACGTCATTTCGTCCGGTGCAACCACCGGTTCGACCTACCTGACGTTCAAGGATCACAAGCTGATCGTCGCTGCCCAGGACGATGCTGGCAGTTTTGTCGCCAGTGACGGCGGCATCCGCGGCCCATACCTGGAAGCGGCCATGCAGAAAGTCCGCGCCGACAATCCGGGCCTGCAGGCCACGGATATGGAATTGGCGAATGCGATTTTGGCGAAGAATGCCGTGGCGTCGGAATAAGCCAGGTTGCTGAACAAAAATGCCGCTCACATGAGCGGCTTTTTTTTGCCAGACACAAAACCCTTGTAGGAGCTGGCTTGCCAGCGATGGCGGCGTGTCAGTCATCGGTGATGTTGGATGTGCCGGCCTCATCGCTGGCAAGCCAGCTCCTACAGGGACTTGTGTATTTCAGCGATATTCATCCAGCGGCACACACGCACAAAACAGATTCCGGTCGCCGTAAACGTTATCCACCCTATTCACCACCGGCCAATACTTGTGGGCCTTGGTGTGCTCATCCGGCGTCACCGCCTGCTCAATACTGTAAGGCCGTTCCCACACGCCAGTGATGTCCGCCAACGTGTGCGGCGCACGCTTCAATGGGTTGTCCTCGGCCGGCCAGTTGCCGTTCTGCACCTCGGTAATCTCTGCGCGGATGCTCAGCATCGCGCCGATAAAGCGGTCCAGCTCAGCCTTCGATTCACTCTCGGTCGGCTCGACCATCAACGTCCCCGGCACCGGGAACGACATGGTCGGCGCGTGGAAGCCGTAGTCCATCAGGCGCTTGGCCACGTCCTCTTCACTAATACCAGTCAGCGCCTTGAGTGGCCGCAGGTCGAGAATGCATTCGTGGGCCACCCGCTCGTTGCGCCCGGAATAGAGCACGGGAAATGCGCCGGACAGGTGCCGCGCCAGATAATTTGCGGCGAGGATCGCCACTTCACTGGCGTCGGCCAGTTGCGGCCCCATCATGGCGATGTACATCCAGCTGATCGGCAAAATGCTCGCGCTGCCCCACGGCGCCGCACTGACTGCGCCGTTCTGCGGCAGCGGCCCGTCGATCGGCACCACCGGGTGGTTGGCCACGAATGGTGCCAGGTGCGCGCGCACGCCAATCGGCCCCATGCCCGGCCCACCGCCGCCGTGAGGAATGCAGAAGGTTTTGTGCAGGTTCATGTGTGACACATCGGCGCCAATGTCCGCCGGGCGCGCCAGCCCGACCTGGGCATTGAGGTTGGCGCCATCCATGTACACCTGACCGCCGTGACTGTGGATAACTTCGCAGATTTCGCTGATGCCCTCTTCGTACACACCGTGAGTCGACGGATAGGTCGCCATCAGACAGGCAAGCTTGTCCCCGGCGTGCGCAGCTTTTTCTTTCAGGTCTTCCAAATCGACGTTGCCCGCCTCGTCGCACTCGACAATCACCACGCGCATCCCGGCCATTTGCGCCGAGGCCGGGTTGGTGCCGTGGGCCGATGACGGAATCAGGCAGATATCGCGCCCACCCTCCTGGCGGCTCTCGTGGTATTTGCGGATCGCCAGCAGCCCGGCGTACTCGCCTTGGGCACCGGAGTTGGGTTGCATGCAGATCGCATCGAACCCGGTGATCGCGCAGAGCCAGCGTTCCAGTTCTTCGATCATCAACGAATAGCCGACGGCTTGCTCCTTCGGCGCAAACGGATGCAGGTTGGCGAACTGCGGCCAGGTAATCGGGATCATCTCGCTGGTGGCGTTGAGCTTCATCGTGCAGGAGCCCAGCGGGATCATCGATTGATTGAGCGCCAGATCCTTGTTTTCCAGTTGTTTGAGATAGCGCAGCATCTCGGTTTCGCTGTGGTGAGCGTTGAACACCGGGTGGCGCAAATAGGGCGAGGTGCGCGAAAGCGCCTCGGGAATGCCGGCAGCCAGGGTTTCAGCGTCCAGTTCGTCGACGTTGAGCCCATGATCGGCGCCGAGGAACACATCGAACAGTTTCGCCACCGTGGTTTCGTCAGAGGTTTCGTCAAGGCTCAAGCCGAGTTGACCACGGCCCAGGATGCGCAGGTTGATCTGTGCGGCTTGGGCGCTTTCGATAATTGCGGTCTGGGTACCGCCGACTTCCAGAGTCAGCGTGTCGAAGAAGTGCTGGTTGAGGCGGGTAATCCCCTTGCGCTCAAGGCCGGTGGCGAGGATGCAGGTCAGTCGGTGCACTCGTTGGGCAATTCGTTTCAGCCCTTCGGGGCCGTGATAGACCGCGTAGAAACTGGCGATGTTGGCCAGCAGCACCTGCGCGGTGCAGATGTTCGAGTTGGCCTTTTCACGGCGAATATGTTGCTCGCGGGTTTGCAGCGCCATGCGCAGGGCAACGTTGCTGCGGGCGTCTTTTGACACGCCGATGATGCGCCCCGGAATCGCGCGTTTGTACTCGTCGCGGCTGGCAAAAAACGCCGCGTGTGGCCCGCCGTAACCCATGGGCACGCCGAATCGCTGGGACGAGCCGAACACCACGTCAGCGCCCAACTCTCCCGGCGGGGTCAGCAACAGCAGGCTCAGCAGATCGGCAGCAACACACGCTAAAGCCTGTTGCGCATGCAAATGATCAATCAACGGGCGCAGGTCACGGATCTCGCCATGAGTGTCGGGGTATTGCAGCAGCGCGCCGAAGACCTGGTGCTGTTTCAAGTTATCCACAGCGTCGACGATCAGCTCGAAACCGAAGCCTTCGGCGCGGGTCTGCACCACGGAAATGGTCTGCGGATGGCAGTTTTCGTCGACAAAGAACAGATTGCTTTTCGACTTGGCGACCCGCTTGGCCAGGGCCATGGCTTCCGCCGCCGCGGTGGCTTCGTCCAGCAGCGAAGCGTTGGCCAGTTCCAGGCCCGTGAGGTCGATGGTCAATTGCTGGAAATTCAGCAGCGCTTCGAGCCGCCCTTGGGCGATTTCCGGTTGATAGGGTGTGTACGCGGTGTACCAACCGGGATTTTCCAGCACGTTGCGCAGGATGACGGTTGGCGTCAGCGTGTTGTGATAGCCCATGCCGATCAGGCTGGTCCAGACCTGGTTCTGCTCGGCGTAGCCCCGCAGCTTGGCCAGTGCGGCTTCTTCATCAAGGGCCGGCGGCAGGTCGAGTGGCCGGTTCAGGCGGATTCCCGGTGGCACTGTCTGTTCGATCAGCTCGACCCGACTGCCAAGGCCGAGGCTGTCGAGCATCGCCTGTTGCTCGGCGGCATCGGGGCCGAGGTGGCGGCGAAGAAAAGCATTGGGATCGCGTAACTGGCTCAGGGACGGCAACTGGGACATGACGGGCTCTCTCTTGACTGGCGCTCAGCGTCGATGCAACACGGTCAAACCAGCATAGCAGTCGATGGAAGATCAAAAGATCGCAGCCTTCGGCAGCTTCTACATTGAACCGCGATCCCCTGTAGGAGCTGCCGCAGGCTGCGATCTTTTAGCGCCCACAAAAAAGCCCCGACAAGTCGGGGCTTTGGGGATGACGCCTGAAGGCTTACTCGCCGATGGCGGCCTTGTAACCCGCTGCATCAAGCAGCTTTTCCAGGTCAGCGGTGTTGCTTGGCTTGAGTTTGAAGATCCACGCGCCGTACGGGTCGGAGTTGAGCAACTCAGGTTCAGCGCTCAGTTCTTCGTTGATCGCAATGACTTCACCGGCAACTGGGGAATAGATATCGGAAGCGGCTTTAACCGACTCCACCACACCGGATTGATCACCGGCGGCAAAGACGTTGCCGACTTCGGTCAGCTCAACGAACACCACATCACCCAGCGCTTCCTGCGCGTGATCGCTGATGCCCACGGTGACGGTGCCATCGGCTTCCAGGCGAGCCCACTCGTGACTCTCGGCAAAACGCAGGTCGGCAGGGATATCGCTCATGTTCTGTGTCCTCAAGAAATTGGTCGGCGGTCGATGCCGCCAGAAAAGGTTAGATCAAGGTTTTGCCATGGCGTACGAAGGTCGGTTTGACCACTCGGACCGGGTACCACTTGCCACGGATTTCCACTTCTGCGCGGTCGGCAGTCGCCATCGGCACGCGCGCCAGTGCAATCGACTTGCTAAGCGTAGGAGAGAAACTACCACTGGTGATCTCTCCTTCGCCAACATCGGCGATACGGACCACTTGATGAGCGCGCAAAACCCCGCGCTCTTCAAGGACCAGACCGACCAGTTTGTGCTGTATGCCACCGCTGCGCTCGGCTTCCAGAGCCTTGCGACCGATGAACTGGCGAGTGGCCGGTTCCCAGGCAATGCTCCAGGCCATATTGGAGGCCAGCGGTGAAACGTCTTGATTGATGTCCTGGCCGTAGAGGTTCATGCCGGCTTCTACCCGCAAGGTATCCCGCGCGCCAAGACCGATCGGGGAAATACCCGCCCCCACCAGATCGTTAAAGAATCCCGGTGCCTGATCGGCCGGCAAAATGATTTCCAGACCGTCTTCGCCGGTGTAGCCGGTGCGCGCGATGAACCAGTCACCGTCGGGCAGGCCTTCGAAAGGTTTGAGTAGCTGGATCAGATTGGCGCGGGACTGGGTCACCAGTTCGGCCACTTTGTGCCGGGCGTGGGGACCTTGAATGGCCAGCATCGCCAGCTCGGAGCGCTCGCTGAGCTGCACCTCGAAACCATCGAGATGGGCCTGCATCCACGCCAGGTCCTGGTTGCGGGTGGAAGCGTTGACCACCAGGCGATAACCGTCATCAAGGCGATAAACGATCATGTCGTCGACGATGCCGCCGCGCTCATTGAGCATGCTGCTGTACAACGCACGGCCGGGGCTGTGCAGGCGTTCGACGTCATTGGCCAGCAAATGCTGGAGCCAGGCTTTGGCCTGCTTACCGACGACATCGATCACGGTCATGTGGGATACATCGAAAACACCGCAATCGCGGCGCACCTGATGGTGTTCCTCGACCTGCGATCCATAATGCAGAGGCATATCCCAACCGCCAAAATCGACCATCTTCGCGCCGAGGGCGAGATGAAGGTCATACAGAGGCGTACGCTGTCCCATGGGTTTCTCCTTCCGGGCGTGGCGAAGGTGCGGGTGAGAGCCATTGGAGTGAAAGCCTTGTAATTAAAGGCCTTCAGCCGATTTTCACAACCTTGTCTGTCAGACGTACCGCACCGAATGCCGCGCATTGTAGCCGCAAGGTGTAGGACTGGCACCTAGCTGTTTCGATGCGCTGAACGCCGGATCAATCCGATGACCGGTAGCAGCCCGACCAAAACCAGGGTCAAGGCCGGCAAAGATGCCCTCGCCCACTCTCCCTCGCTGGTCATTTCAAAGATCCGCACTGCCAGCGTGTCCCAGCCAAACGGGCGCATTAACAGGGTCGCGGGCATTTCCTTGAGCACGTCGACGAATACTAGCAGCGCCGCACTCAACGAACCGGGCAGCAACAGCGGCAGATACACTTTGAAAAACAGTCGTGGCCCACTGACACCCAGGCTACGTGCCGCTTCGGGCAAAGATGGCCGTATACGCGCCAGGCTACTTTCCAGCGGCCCGTAAGCCACGGCGATGAAGCGCACCAGGTACGCCAGCAACAACGCCGACAGGCTGCCCAACAGCAGCGGCTTGCCAGCCCCACCGAGCCAACCGGAGAGCGGGATCACCAGCTCGCGATCCAGGTAACTGAACGCCAGCATGATCGATACCGCCAGCACCGAACCGGGCAAGGCGTAGCCAAGATTGGCCAGACTGACCCCGGAACGGATCGCCCGGGTCGGCGCCAAACGTCGGGCAAAGGCCAACACCAAGGCGACGCTCACCGTGATCAACGCCGCCATCGCGCCCAGGTACAAGGTATGGACGATCAGCCCGGCGTAACGCTCATCCAGATCCAGACGACCGCGCTGCCAGAACCACACCAACAGTTGCAGCATCGGAATGACGAAAGCGCAGGCGAACACCAACCCGCACCACGTCATGGCCAACAGCGCCTTGAAGCCATGCAGGTGATACAGCGCCTTGACCCGCGGGCGCTCGTTGCTCGCCCGGTTGGCACCGCGAGCACGCCGCTCGCCGTACAGCACGACCATCACCACCAGCAGCAACAGGCTGGCCAGTTGCGCGGCGGTGGACAGGCTGAAGAATCCGTACCAGGTCTTGTAGATAGCGGTCGTAAAAGTATCGAAGTTGAACACCGACACCGCGCCGAAATCGGCCAGGGTTTCCATCAGCGCCAATGCCACGCCCGCACCGATGGCCGGCCGTGCCATGGGCAACGCCACCCGCCAGAACGCTTGCCATGGTGATTGCCCGAGGACGCGTGCCGCTTCCATCAGGCCTTTGCCTTGGGCCAGGAACGCCGTGCGTGCCAACAGATAAACGTAGGGGTAAAAAACCAGCACCAGAACCAGGATCACCCCGCCCGTAGAGCGCACCCGCGGCAAACGCAGGCCTGTCCCGAACCACTCGCGCAGCAGGGTTTGCACGGGGCCGGCGAAATCCAGCAGGCCGACAAAGACAAACGCCAGCACGTAGGCCGGGATCGCAAACGGCAGCATCAGCGCCCAGTCCAGCCAACGGCGGCCGGGGAATTCGCAGAGGCTGGTGAGCCAGGCCAGGCTAACCCCGAGGACCGTGACGCCGACACCGACGCCCAACACCAAAGTCAGGGTATTGCCCAGCAGACGCGGCATCTGGGTGTCCCAGAGGTGGGACCAGATCTGTTGATCGATAGTTTGCCAGGACAGCAGCAGGACACTCAGCGGCAACAAGACCAGCGCAGCGATGGCGAAGACCAGGGGATACCATCGGCGTTGGGCGGGGTGGGCCACAGACAAGCTCTCGCGGAAAAATCGTGCAGTGTAGGGAAAACGCAAAAAGATCGCAGCCTCCGGCAGCTCCTACAGGGTGATCACCGACCCAATGCAGGAGCTGCCGAAGGCTGCGATCTTTTGATCTTTTAAACCAGCAGGCTTAGTTCCAGCCAGCCCGATCCATCATGCGAATCGCTTCAGCCTGACGCTTGCCTGCGACTTCCACCGGCAAGGTGTCAGCCACGAACTTGCCCCATGCCGCGACTTCCGCAGACGGCTGCACCGTCGGGTTCGCCGGGAATTCCTGATTCACGTCAGCGAAGATTTTCTGCGCCTCAGGCGTGGTCATCCACTCCACCAAGGCCTTGGCCGCTTCCGGGTGCGGAGCGTGTTTGGTCAGGCCGATGCCCGACAAATTCACGTGCACGCCACGATCCGCCTGGTTCGGCCAGAACAGTTTCACCGGCAGCTCAGGTTTCTGCTTGTGCAGGCGACCGTAGTAGTAGGTGTTGACGATGCCAACATCACACTGACCCGCACTGATGGCTTCGAGGACCGCAACGTCGTCGGAGAACACATCAGTCGACAGGTTGTTAACCCAGCCTTTCAGGATCTTTTCAGTTTTTTCCGCGCCGTGGACTTCAATCATGGTGGCGGTCAGCGACTGGTTGTAGACCTTCTTCGCCGTGCGCAGGCACAGGCGACCTTCCCAATTCTTGTCGGCCAGTGCTTCGTAGGTGGTCAGTTCGCCCGGTTTCACCCGATCGGTGGAATAGGCGATGGTCCGCGCCCGCAAGCTCAGGCCGGTCCAGGCGTGGGAGGCCGCGCGGTATTGCAGCGGAATGTTGGCATCGATGGTTTTCGAGGTGAATGGCTGGAGGATGCCCATTTGCTCGGCTTGCCAGAGGTTGCCGGCATCGACGGTAAGCAGCAGGTCGGCGGTGGCGTTCTCGCCCTCGGCCTTGATCCGCTGCATCAGCGGCGCTTCCTTGTCGGTGATGAACTTCACCTTCACGCCGGTTTTGGCGGTGTAGGCATCGAAGACCGGTTTGATCAGCTCGTCGATACGCGAGGAATAAACCACCACCTCGTCAGCAGCCTGGGCGGTGGTGCTGCCGATCAGGGTCAGGGCCAGTGCGGTCAGTAGACGCTTCGGTGCCAACATGGGAGCGGTCTCTCGATTGAAAAAGTGAGGCCAAATGATAAGGACTCACATTTGCCTTCTCAATCGGACAGTTCGCGGAGGAGTTACCAGATGTTGCACAGGATTCGACGCAACCCTGTAGGAGCTGCCGCAGGCTGCGATCTTTTGATCTTGATCTTTAAAAAAGCAAAATCAAAAGATCGCAGCCTTCGGCAGCTCCTACAGGGCCGAGTCAGCGCTTGGCGAGTGCGGGGAGATCGCCGATCAGTCCGAGGGCTTCGCGCACGAACAACGCCTTGGCTTCCGGCATCTGGTCGACCATTTTCAACCCGGCATTGCGCAACCAGCGCACCGGCAACGGGTCGGCCTGGAACAATCGCTCAAAACCTTCCATCGCCGCCATCAACGCCAGGTTGTGTGGCATGCGTCGACGTTCGTAACGGCTGAGGACTTTCTCGTCCGCCAAGCGCTCGCCACGAGTCGCCGCTCGCAGCAATTCTTCGGCGAGCACGGCGGCATCGAGGAACCCAAGGTTCACGCCCTGCCCGGCCAACGGGTGAATGGTGTGCGCGGCATCACCGATCAGCGCCAGGCCTTCGGCAACATAACGCTTGGCATGGCGTTGGCGCAGTGGCACGCACAGACGCGGGTCAGCGCTGAGCACAGTGCCGAGACAACCTTCAAAGGCCCGCTCCAGCGCGCGACAGAAACCTTCGTCATCCAGCGCCATCAGGTGTTCGGCTTCGCTCGGCGTGGTCGACCAGACGATCGAACACCAATCCTGCTGCCCATCGCGTTCCAGCGGCAGGAACGCCAGCGGACCGTTGTCGGTGAACCGTTGCCAAGCGGTCATTTGATGAGGTTTTGAGCTGCGCACGCTGGTGACGATGGCGTGGTGCAGATAATCCCACTCGCGCGTCGCAACGCCCGTCAGGCGACGCACCGCCGAGTTGGCACCATCCGCCGCGATCACCAGCGGTGCGCGTAAGGTGCGGCCATCGGCGAGGGTCAGCAGCCAGTCATCACCGGAGCGGCGCATCTGCTCAAGGCGTGCGTTGGCCAGCATGCCCAGATCACAGTCGTGCAAGCGATCGAGCAAGGCGTCCTGAACAACGCGATTCTCGACGATGTGGCCCAGCGCATCAGCGTGCACGCTGGTCGCCGAGAAATGGATTTGCCCGGTGCCGCTGCCGTCCCAGACGTGCATGTCGCTGTAGGGACTGCTGCGGCGGTTGGCGATGCCTTCCCACACGCCCAGACGTTCGAGAATGCGCTGGCTGGCGGCGGACAAGGCGCTCACCCGCGGTTCGAAGGGCGCCTGAGCGTCAAACGGTTTGACACTCATGGGGCTGCCGTCCAGCAACAGGACTTCCAGCCCGCTGTCTTGTAACGCCAACGCCAGGGCGCTGCCGACCATTCCGGCCCCGACAATCAGCAGATCTGCGCGCATTTCCATGCTTTAAGCCTGTCTCGCTTGCGGCTTGAGCCGCACGTAAAGGGTTTTTCCAACACGCGCTACCAGATGGCCAGCGCCGTCGTGAATATCGACCTGCAATTGCGGCAGGTATTTTTCGCCACCTGCCGTCTGCCGCCGGATCTCGTCGAGCAAGGTGTCGTCGATGTTGAATCGTGCAAACACCGGACCTTTGCCCGGCGCGATGAAATCGATGTCGGCAGCCTTGTCCCAGACGATGTAATTGCGCCCGAGGTTTTCCATCAGCATCAGCATGAAGAACGGGTCAACCATCGAATACAGGCTGCCGCCGAACTGGGTGCCTACGTAATTGCGGTTGTACCAGCTCAGACCCATGGACACCTGAACGTCACGGAAATCATCACTGATGTGCCGCACCCGAACCCCGGCGCCGAGGTACGGCGGGTAGAAATTCATGAAGCAACGCATCAACCGCGCCTTGCCGAACGTCTGGGTCAGCCACTTAAACATCAGGACGCGTACCCAAACCCATGGCCTGCCGGGCGAACCAGCGCTTGGCCGGTGGCAGCAGATCGAGGCCGAGCAGCCCAAGATTGCGGCCCATGGAAACCAGTGGCTGGGTGCTGCCGAACAAGCGCGTGACCTGATCGGAGAAGCCCACGGTCAGGTTCTGATCCAGACGCTGGCGTTCTCGATAGGCCTGCAGTGTCGCGAAATCGCCCAACGGCTGATCACTGGCGAGCAGCGCGTCGGCTAACGCCTGGGCGTCACGCAGGGACAGGTTGAACCCCTGACCGGCAATCGGATGCAGGCTGTGCGCCGCGTTGCCGAGGATCGTCAGATGCGGTCGCACCTGCTCTTCGGCCTCCACCAACGACAGCGGATACAAGTGACGCGCGCCGACTTGCTTCAACGTGCCGAGGCGATAACCGAACACGCCCTGCAATTCGCTGAGGAAACTCCGTTCATCAAGGTCCGCCAGACGTTGCGCGTCCATCCCCAGACGAGTCCAGACCAGCGCACAGCGGTTATCCGGCAACGGCAGCAATGCCATCGGGCCGTCGTCGGTAAAGCGCTCGAACGCCATGCCGTTGTGGGCTTCGCTCGGGGTGATATTAGCGATCAGCGCGCTCTGGTTGTACGGGCGTTTCTTGACGCCGATCCCCAGTTGCTCGCGCAAGCCTGAACGGCCGCCATCGGCAAGCACCGCGAGGTCGCATTCCAGCGTTGTCTCGTCGTTGAGGGTCAGGCGATAGCCGTCGGTGAGCGGTTCCATGCGCGTGACTTCCGCCGGGCAACGCCAGCTGATCACGTCCTTGTCCAGGCCTTGCCACAGGCATTGGCCGAGCCAGGCGTTCTCCACCACGTAACCCAGTGCCGGAACGCCTTCTTCCATTGCCGACAGCCGCGCCGTGGAAAAACGCCCACGGTCAGAGACGTGAATCTGTTTGATGGGCTCGGCGCGGCGGGAGATTTCCTGCCAGACGCCCAGGCGCTGATAAATCTGCCGCGCACCGAAAGATAGCGCCGTGGAACGCGCGTCATAGCTCGGTTGATAGGTATCGCCGGGAGCGAACGGCTCGATCAGTACGATCTTCCAGCCACGGGCCTTGGCCCCGGCCTGCAAGGCCAACGCCAGGCTGGCACCGACCAGGCCGCCACCGATAATCGCCAGATTGACTCGACTCATGCCGCTTGTGTCCGTGCATGCGCCATCAGCGCCTCGATCTCGGCGACGGTTTTCGGTACGCCTTTGGTCAGGATTTCACAGCCGGTTTTGGTGACCACTACGTCGTCCTCGATGCGCACGCCAATGCCGCGCCATTTCTTAGCCACGCTCTGATTGTCCGGAGCGATGTAAATCCCCGGCTCCACCGTCAGCGCCATGCCGACTTCCAGCACGCGCCATTCACCGCCGACCTTGTATTCGCCGACGTCATGCACATCCATGCCCAGCCAGTGGCCGGCGCGGTGCATGTAAAACGCTTTGTAGGCTTCGCTCGCGATCAATTCGTCAACGTCGCCCTGCAACAGTCCCAAGTCGACGAGGCCGGAGGTAATCACCCGGACCGTCGCTTCGTGCGCCTGATTCCAATGCTTGTTCGGAGCGATTTCGGCAAACGCAGCTTCCTGGGCAGCCAGTACCAACTCGTAGATCGCCTTCTGTTCCGCGGAATACCTGCCGTTGACCGGCCAGGTGCGGGTGATGTCGCTGGCGTAGCAGTCGATCTCGCATCCGGCGTCGATCAGCACCAGATCGCCGTCCTTGAGCACCGCGTCATTTTGCTGGTAATGCAGGATGCAGCTGTTGCGCCCCGCCGCGACAATCGAACCGTAGGCGGGCATCTTCGCCCCGCCTTTGCGGAACTCGTAATCGAGCTCGGCTTCCAGGCTGAACTCATACAACCCGACACGGCTAGCCTGCATCGCCCGCACATGCGCCTGGGCGGAAATCCGTGCGGCTTCGCGCATCACCTTCACTTCTGCCGCCGATTTATACAGGCGCATGTCGTGAAGCAGATGATCCAGGGCAACGTATTCGTTCGGCGGCTGGGCGCCGAGATTGGCTTTGGAGCGGATCACATTGATCCATTCCATCAGGTGCCGGTCGAATTCGGGGTTGCTGCCCATGGCCGAATACACCCTGTCGCGACCTTCGATCAGGCCCGGCAGGATGTCGTCTATATCAGTGATAGGAAAAGCGTCGTCGGCGCCGAAGTCGCGGATTGCGCCTTCCTGCCCGGCGCGCAGACCGTCCCACAACTCTCGCTCGGCGTTGCGCTCACGGCAGAACAGGATGTATTCGCCATGCAAGCGCCCTGGGATCAGGACCAGTACGGCCTGAGGTTCGGGAAAACCGCTGAGGTACTGGAAGTCGCTGTCCTGACGGTAAACGTGCTCGACGTCGCGATTGCGGATAGCCACCGCGGCGGCGGGCAGGATAGCGATGCTGTTGGGTTCCATCTGCGCCATCAAGGCCTTGCGGCGACGGCTGTATTCCGATTTAGGGATATGAATCATGGGCAGATGGCGTTCCCCTGGCATTGATCAGTGCAGCGACGGTTTGGCGGCAGCCGGCGCGTCCGGCTTCTTGGTTTCGGAGAACAGCAACAGCGGCGCGACGCGCAGGTATTCCATGACTTCCATATAGTCGCTTTCGCCGTCGTCGGACTCTTCCAGTGCGTCTTGCACCTGGGAAATGGCCGCCAGATCCTGCAGCACCTCGGTAGCTTCGGCGCTGAGGGCGCTGCTGTCGCGGCAGTTCAGGCCGAAACCGCTGAGGAAGCCCTGGCACCACTCGCCCAGTGCAGCGGCACGTTCGGCCAGCGGGGCATCGTCGGTTGGCAACAGCAGCACGACGGTGACGTCGTCGCCAGTGAGCTCGCCCTTGACCATCTCTTGCAGGCCGATCAGGGCGTTGCGGACGTTGTCCTGCGGCTCGCTTTCGAGCAGTTCGGCGGCATCAATCAGCCAACCCTCGGCGTCGAAACCGGCGCCGGCGCAGCTGCGGCCGAGCAGCAGGCCGTGCAGTTCGGCAGGCGAGACGTTATGACCGCTGGACGTCAGCAGGGTGGCGAAGGCTTGGTACGGGGAATTCTGAATGGGCATGGGCAGCTAGGCGCCAGACGGCGCTATGTCTAGAATGAAGGCCTTGTATCCTACAACGACTGCCCTGTAGGAGCGAGCCTGCTCGCGATGGTCGTCGACGATAACGCCGGGTACCTGACACCCCGCGGCGTTCTCAGGCTCATCACGAGCAGGCTCGCTCCTACAGTCCAACCCCATCAGACAGTGAAGACAATGGAAGACACCGACCTGCAAGCGCTGATGGCCAGACTCGAATTGCTGATTAGCCGAGTCGAGCAACTTAAGAGCCAAAACGGACTCTTACTAGCTCAGGAAAAGACCTGGCGCGAGGAACGCGCTCACCTCATTGAAAAAAACGAAATCGCCCGGCGTAAGGTCGAATCGATGATTTCGCGCCTCAAGGCCCTGGAGCAAGACTCATGAGTTCAAGCAATAGCGTCACCGTGCAGATCCTCGACAAAGAATATTCGATCATCTGCCCCCAGGAAGAACGCAGCAACCTGGTGAGCGCCGCCCGTTACCTGGACGGCAAGATGCGCGAAATCCGCAGCAGCGGCAAAGTCATCGGCGCCGATCGCATCGCCGTGATGGCCGCGCTGAACATTACCCACGACCTGCTACACAAGGAAGAACGCCCGGATATTCAGGCCAGCGGTTCGACCCGCGAGCAGGTACGCGACCTGCTGGATCGCGTCGATCTGGTGCTCGCGACCGATCCGGACGTCACCAAAGGCTGATTCGCGCCACCGCTTGCGTTATACTCGCATCACTCCCTGGGGTGCTTGCCAGTTGGCGATGTCCCTGAGCCGATTTGCTATACCCTGGAGGTTGCACGTTGGGCTGGTGTGCATGTCCGCTAGACGGAAAGCCTTAAAGCCTACTGCATCTTCCACCTTGAACTTTCGGGTTCAAGGGCTAAGTCGACAGCGGTACATCCGGGGAGCCTGATTCCAGTCCGATGCCGGTTTAAATACCGGCATCGGCGTTTTTACAGATCCGCTTTTTTACAGATACGCTTTCCGTACCTGTCCTGCCGAAGCCCGAATCCATGACCGAACCTGCGCTGCTCCCTCGCCCGCAACTTCGACGCATGCTGCGCAAGGCCCGCCGCGCACTGACACCCAGCCAACAGCGCCAGGCTGCTCGCGGGTTGTACAAGCAATTGGCCCAGCAACCGCTGTTTCGCCGCGCAAAACACATTTCTCTTTATTTGCCGACCGACGGTGAAATCGACCCGCGCCTGTTGCTGCGTGCCGCTCAACGTCGCGGCAAGGCCACCTATCTGCCGGTATTGAGCGCCTGGCCGCGAACCAAAATGGTGTTCCAGCGGATTCGTCCCGGCGAGAAACTCAAACCCAATCGCTTCCGCATTCTCGAACCCCGGCACAACCTCGCCCGGCAACGTAAAGTCTGGGCGCTGGATCTTGTGCTGCTGCCGTTGGTAGGGTTTGACGATGTTGGCGGGCGCCTGGGCATGGGTGGCGGCTTTTATGATCGCAGTCTGGCTTATCTGGCGCGCCGTAATGACTGGCGCAAGCCGACGTTGCTGGGGCTGGCCCATGAATGTCAGAAGGTGGAACGATTGGCTCAAGCGAGCTGGGATGTACCGTTGCAAGGAACGGTGACGGACAAGGCCTGGTATTACGCAGGCTAGACGCCACTGGAATCAGCGGCGTCGGAAAGAAAGGCTCAGCGCTTGAACGCGGTCGACTGCTGTTGCAACTGTGCCACTTCGACCGGTGCATCGGTCTTGTTGGCCCACAGGCTTTGGGCATAGCCAGTGGTTACGACGCCGAGGCCGAACAAAATGACCAAAATCCATAGTAAATCCGGTTTGCGTTTCATCGATTGCCCCCCAAAGGCACATCAACACGATGACAGCAGCGGTTTCCGTTTTGTAGGCCGTGCAGCAGCGTCAAGCTCTAAAGGCCGGCATTTTGCGGCAACGTGAACCGCTGCGCAAATGCTGGCGTCAACCGACTGTCGGTTTGTCATAAAATTGCCCGACAACCTGCCCACTGACCTCGCAAGGAGCAAAAAACATGGCTTATTGGCTGATGAAATCCGAGCCCGACGAACTCTCGATCAAAGGCCTGGAGAAGCTCGGCCGAGCGCGCTGGGACGGGGTTCGCAACTATCAGGCGCGTAATTTTCTGCGGGCGATGGCGGTAGGAGACGAGTTCTTTTTCTACCACTCCAGCTGCCCCGAGCCGGGGATTGCCGGGATCGGCAAGATTGTCGAGGCGGCTTACCCGGATCCGACGGCGCTGGAGCCCGAGAGCCATTACTTCGATCCAAAGGCCACTGCAGAGAAAAATGCCTGGAGCGCGATCGATGTCGAGCACGTCGAGACGTTTCCCAGGATATTGAAGCTGGATTATCTCAAGCAGCAGACGGCGTTGGCTGAGATGCCGCTGGTGCAGAAGGGCTCGCGGCTGTCGGTGATGCCGGTGACGGCTGAGCAGTGGGCGGCGGTTAAAGCTTTGCGTTGAAACGCCAAAAGATCGCAGCCTTCGGCAGCTCCTACAGGAGTACGCGTTACCTTGTAGGAGCTGCCGAAGGCTGCGATCTTTTGATTTTCAATCAGAGAAAGTAAGTCTTATTGAATGATCAGGTTGTTGAACAACAAATCCTCAACCACCGGCTTGCCGGTTTCGTCGTTCATGACTTGCTGGGTTTGCTTTAACGCTTCCTGACGCAGTTTTTCCTTGGCTTCGACGTTGTTCATCGTTTCGGTGGTCTGCTGGGCAAACAACGCCACCAGTTGATTGCGAATCAACGGTTCGTTGGCTTTCACTGCTTTGGTCGCCTCATCACCGGTCACCCGCAACGCCACATCAGCCTTGTAGACCTTGAGCTTCGGCGTGCCGTCCAGCCCATAGTTGCCCACGAATGGCGGGCTCAGGGTTATGTAATTGACCTTCGGCGCCGCATCTTCCTTGGCCTCTTCGGCCACCGCTGCCACAGGCAGGGACAGGGCCAGCATCAACATGATCCACGCTTTCACAATTCGCTCCTTATCCGGTTTGCGGCCTAGCATAACGACCCGCCGCTCAAGCACAAGCTTATGGCTGACTATCAGGGTCGGGCATGCTCGTTGACCCATCGACTCACACACCTACACTTATCGGCCATCACTCCCAAAGGAATAGCCCTGATGAAAGCCGTGCTGTGCAAAGCCTTCGGCCCTGCCGAATCGCTGGTGCTGGAAGACGTCGCCAGTCCTGTCGCGAAGAAGAACGAAATCCTGCTGGACGTGCACGCCGCCGGGGTGAATTTCCCGGACACGCTGATCATCGAAGGCAAGTATCAGTTCAAACCACCCTTCCCGTTTTCCCCGGGTGGCGAAGCGTCTGGTGTTGTCAGCGCGGTGGGCGAGAAGGTCAGTCACCTGACAGTCGGGGACCGTGTCATGGCCCTTACCGGCTGGGGCAGCTTTGCCGAGCAGGTCGCCGTACCGGGTTACAACGTGTTGCCCATTCCACCCTCCATGGACTTCAACACCGCCGCCGCCTTCAGCATGACCTACGGCACCTCGATGCATGCGCTCAAGCAACGCGGCAACCTGCAACCGGGCGAAACCCTGCTGGTGCTCGGCGCCTCCGGCGGTGTCGGCCTGGCCGCTGTAGAAATCGGCAAAGCCATGGGCGCCCGCGTCATCGCCGCCGCCAGCAGCGCCGAAAAACTCGCCGTGGCCAAGGCCGCAGGTGCCGATGAACTGATCAACTACAGCGAAACCAGCCTCAAGGACGAAATCAAACGCCTGACCGACGGCCAGGGCGCCGACGTGATCTACGACCCGGTGGGCGGTGACCTGTTCGACCAGGCCATCCGCGCCATCGCCTGGAACGGTCGCTTGCTGGTGGTCGGCTTCGCCAGCGGCCGCATCCCGGAGCTGCCGGTGAATTTGGCGCTGCTCAAGGGTGCAGCGGTGCTCGGCGTGTTCTGGGGCTCGTTTGCCCAACGCCAACCTCAAGACAACGCCGCGAACTTCCAGCAACTGTTTGGCTGGTTCGCCGAAGGCAAGTTGAAGCCGCTGGTGTCGCAGGTGTATCCCCTGAGCAATGCGGCGCAGGCGATCAATGATCTGGGGCAGCGTAAAGCGGTCGGGAAAGTGGTGGTTCAGGTTCGCTGAATCTGTGCATGACAAAAAAGGCCAGAACAACTGACATGGTTGTTCTGGCCTTTTCGCTTATATGACTAGAGCAACTTCCGAATATCCTGCGGCAAATACCTCACGTACCTGGAAACAGGGTTATTCAGACACTCCCTGACGATGATCGGCACCTTTCTGTTCAGCTTGGCTATCAACGCCAGACGTCGTTCATCGGTCAGCGTTGTCACAGAAAACGCGTTCGACAGATAAGCACGCGTGTAGTGGAACGCGGGAGTGTCTACCCAAGCGAGTTCCGGGGTACGAACGGTGATCTCGTTGAGATCCCGACATTTCAATTCCTTGAGCCATTTATTGAGGTGAATAGGCAGCGACCAATCGTATCCAAAAACCATCGGCGCAATCACTTCTTGCTCGGCGGGTTTCTCACCTTCGACCGTCCATGCCTTGAACCGCCACTGATCTATCGCAACCCTGGTCGCCTCCGCCAGGTCAGGATGATCGCTTTGCAGAATGCTCACCTTGCTCACCGAACCATCGGCACTGACTGTAAATTTGACCCGCACATCACCGATGATCCCGGCCCGTTGCAGTGCCGGCGGGTAAATGGGCTTGGGATTGTTCTCCGGTATCAGGAAAACCTCCCCGGCCCGGATTTCACCAGATATCGCCAGCATGAGCATCAACACAAACCACCGCATAAACCCTCCCCTTCGCACCTGAAATGCCATGTCTGGCAGCAGGACAAAGGGTAAAGATCGAGGGCTTTGAGCTGAAGGTCATGGCTTCCGGGAAAAGCGCAGGACATTTCCCAAAGTCCCGCCTTAATTCGGACAATTCAGATGCATTAAAACGATGGAGTGAACATTTCCTACGCTTGTCTCAGACAAGCGGAGCACTCGTTTGCTCGAGCTTTGATTTGCAGCGCTTGAGCCGCGCCTCCAGATTCCGGTCTGGCATGGCATGGCTACGCAAGGCGTGGGCGGTCTGTTCGACATAATCGCGAGTGGTGCCGTAGCGCCCGCAAGCGTTTTCGAACACGTGGCTCAGCACGTGGTCCGGCAAGTTGCCGGCATAACTGGGCAGATGCCGCTCCAGAACAAACCCCAGCGCCTGAACCTGGCTGCCGTCTTCAAGTCGGCAGTTGAGCCAGTGCGGGCGATAGGATGGGAATGGCATTTCCCTTTTCCACAGCGCATACAGCGAAGCGTCCAGTTGTTCTTCCGGCAAGCGGTAGGCAAAGCCGCTGCATGAACCACCGCGATCCAGGCCAAACACCAGGCCGGGCATTTCCGGCGTGCCGCGATGTTCGTGGGACCACAGGTATAAACCGCGATGGTAGCCATGCACCCGCCCGCGAACCCGTTCAACCGCCGTGCACTCGGGACGCCAGATCAGTGAGCCGTAAGCAAACAACCACACCGGCCCACCCTTGTGGCGCGCCATGGTCGATTGCATTGAGCTGAGTAATTGTTCGTGCGTGAGCTGCGGCCCCAGATCGAGCCGCGGAGGGTAAGCCAGATTCAAAATGGACGATTCAATGGCGCTCATGGCGATTAGCGTTCAGCTCCCCGCGGGTGAAGAATTACTTAATAGAACGCACCGCTGTAACAATAAGGCACATATGTTTTAAGGCAATTTAAGTGCCATGGCACAGTTCTTAATTAATTGCCTGATTGGAATATAACCTACCGGCATTTATATGATTTTATAAATACCGATAGGCTATATAGAGAGTTATAACCTGTAGGAGCGAGCCCTGCTCGCGATGGTCGTAAAACGATTACGATGGAAACCTGATACCCCGCGGTGCTCTCAGGTTCATCGCGAGCAGGCTCGCTCCTACAGTGGAGAACAGCATCAGGATCGCAGCACGAGAGCGAGGTTCAGGAGCGTGGGGCGTAGGCAAATACGTCGGCGCGCATTTGATGGGCGTCCATCCCGGCCTCGACCAGCGCATCCAGCGTGCCGTAGACCATGGCCGGTGAACCACTGGCGTACACGTGCAAGGTCTTGAGATCGGGAAAGTCTTCGCAAACGGCTTCATGCAACATGCCGCAGCGCCCCTGCCAACCGCATTGATCGCTGACGACTTTATGCAGGAACAGGTTGGGCAGCTTCAGCCACTCGTCCCAATGTTCGATTTCATAAAAGTCTTCAGGGCGACGCACGCCCCAGTACAGGTGCACCGGATGTTTGAAGCCCGTGGCGCGGCAATGCTCGATCAGGCCATGGACCTGGCCCATGCCAGTGCCCGCAGCGATCAACACCAACGGACCGTCGGGCAACTCGGCCAGGTGCGTATCACCGAACGGCATGTCAATGCGCACCATCGTGTCGCGTTGCAGCTGTTCGATCAGGTTCAGTGCACTGGCTTCGCGCGCCAGCACATGGATTTCCAGATCACGCCCGGAGGACGGCGCCGAGGCCAGGGAAAAGGACGACTTGTCGCCGTTGTCCCGATGAATCATCAGGTACTGACCGGCGTGATAACGCGGTGGCTTGCCGGCCGGTGCCCGCAGTCGCACCCGCCAGGTATCACCGCCGACGTCGGTGCAGCTGGTGACCTGACACGACAGACTGCGCACCGGCAATTCTCCCAGCGCGAGCACGCCATCCCACAGCACGATGCAGTCTTCCAGCGGCTCTGCTATGCAAGTGTAGAACTCGCCATGGTCACGCACATTGCCCGCCTGCTTGACGCGCCCTTCCACCAGCAACGCGGCACACACGTGGCAGTTGCCGTTGCGACAGCTTTGCGGGCATTCATAGCCCAGACGGCGTGCGCCATCGAGAATCCGCTCGCCGGGCAAAATATCCAGCACCGCGCCGGAGGGCTGCAAGGTTACACGCATCAATCTATTCCTAACTGATTCCAGATGGCATCGATCCGCTGGGTCACGGCTTCGTCCTTGACGATTACCCGGCCCCACTCGCGCGTGGTTTCGCCCGGCCATTTATGCGTGGCATCGAGCCCCATCTTCGAGCCCAGGCCGGACACCGGCGAGGCGAAGTCGAGGTAATCGATCGGTGTGTTTTCGATCATCACCGTGTCGCGCTTGGGGTCCATGCGCGTGGTGATGGCCCAAATCACATCGTTCCAGTCACGTGCGTTGATATCGTCGTCAGTGACGATAACGAACTTGGTGTACATGAACTGTCGCAAAAACGACCAGACACCGAGCATTACCCGCTTGGCATGACCCGGATACGACTTCTTCATGGTCACGACGGCCATGCGGTACGAGCAGCCTTCGGGCGGCAGGTAGAAGTCGGTGATCTCCGGGAACTGCTTCTGCAGAATCGGCACGAACACTTCGTTCAGCGCCACGCCGAGAATAGCCGGCTCATCCGGCGGACGGCCGGTGTAGGTGCTGTGGTAAATCGGTTTGGTCCGGTGGGTGATGCGCTCGACGGTGAACACCGGAAAGCTGTCGACTTCGTTGTAGTAACCGGTGTGGTCGCCGTACGGGCCTTCATCGGCCATTTCGCCCGGATGGATCACGCCTTCGAGGATGATTTCGGCGGTGGCCGGCACTTGCAGGTCGTTGCCCCGGCACTTCACCAACTCGGTGCGGTTACCGCGCAAGAGACCTGCGAAGGCGTATTCGGAGAGGCTGTCGGGCACCGGGGTCACGGCGCCAAGGATGGTCGCCGGGTCAGCACCCAGCGCCACGGCCACCGGGAACGGCTGGCCCGGATGCTTCTCGCACCACTCGCGGTAATCCAGTGCGCCGCCACGGTGGCTCAGCCAGCGCATGATGACTTTATTGCGGCCAATCACTTGCTGACGGTAGATGCCGAGATTCTGCCGGTCCTTGTTCGGGCCTTTGGTGACGGTGAGGCCCCAGGTGATCAGCGGCGCAACGTCGCCCGGCCAGCAGGTCTGCACCGGCAGTTTCGAGAGATCGACGTCGTCACCTTCAATGACCACTTCCTGGCAGATCGCGTCTTTGACGACTTTTGGCGCCATCGAGATGATCTTGCGGAAAATCGGCAGCTTGGACCAGGCGTCTTTCAGACCCTTCGGCGGCTCGGGCTCCTTGAGGAATGCCAGCAGCTTGCCGATCTCGCGCAACTCGCTGACCGCTTCGGCGCCCATGCCCAACGCTACGCGCTCGGGGGTGCCGAACAGGTTGCCGAGCACGGGAATGTCAAAACCCGTGGGCTTTTCGAAAAGCAGGGCCGGGCCCTTGGCGCGCAAGGTGCGGTCGCAGACCTCGGTCATTTCGAGCACTGGGGACACCGGAACCTGGATGCGCTTGAGTTCGCCGCGCTGTTCCAGGCCGCTGATAAAGTCGCGCAAGTCGCGATACTGCATGCGTAAGCCTCGTGTTGGCCGTGGCGTTCGGGGCAGGCAGTTTAGCGCCGAACCCTTCGGTTCAGAACCACGAACTGCCGCTTGATCAAAAATCAGATAGCAAAAAGCCGGGTTTCCCCGGCTTCTTGGCCTGTTCGACTTACTTGCGTTTCATCGACAGGAAGAACTCATCGTTGGTCTTGGTCGTTTTCAGCTTGTCGACCAGGAACTCGATGGCAGCGACTTCGTCCATCGGGTGCAGCAGCTTGCGCAGAATCCACATGCGCTGCAACTCGTCGTCAGCGGTCAGCAACTCTTCGCGGCGGGTGCCGGACCGGTTGATGTTGATGGCCGGGAACACGCGTTTTTCAGCGATACGACGATCCAGAGGCAGCTCCATGTTGCCGGTGCCTTTGAATTCCTCGTAGATCACTTCGTCCATCTTCGAGCCGGTCTCAACCAGCGCGGTGGCGATGATGGTCAGCGAGCCGCCTTCTTCGATGTTCCGCGCGGCGCCGAAGAAACGCTTCGGTTTCTCCAGGGCGTGGGCATCGACACCACCGGTGAGCACTTTGCCGGAGCTCGGGATCACGGTGTTGTAGGCACGGGCCAGACGGGTGATGGAGTCGAGCAGGATCACCACGTCCTTCTTGTGTTCGACCAGGCGCTTGGCCTTCTCGATCACCATTTCGGCAACCTGCACGTGGCGGGTTGGCGGCTCGTCGAACGTCGAGGCAACCACTTCGCCGCGCACGGTGCGCTGCATTTCGGTTACTTCTTCCGGACGTTCGTCGATCAGCAGTACGATCAGATGAACTTCAGGATTGTTACGAGCGATGTTTGCCGCGATGTTCTGCAGCATGATTGTTTTACCGGCTTTCGGCGGTGCAACGATCAGACCACGCTGGCCTTTGCCGATCGGGGCGCACAGGTCGATGACACGACCGGTCAAGTCTTCAGTGGAACCGTTACCGGCTTCCATCTTCATGCGCACAGTCGGGAACAGCGGGGTCAGGTTCTCGAAGAGAATCTTGTTTTTCGCGTTTTCCGGACGGTCGAAGTTGATCGTGTCGACCTTGAGCAGCGCGAAATAACGCTCGCCTTCCTTCGGAGGGCGGATCTTGCCAACGATGGTGTCACCGGTGCGCAAGTTGAAGCGACGGATCTGGCTCGGCGAGACGTAGATATCGTCTGGGCCGGCGAGATAGGAGGCGTCTGCAGAGCGGAGGAAGCCGAAGCCGTCCTGGAGAATCTCCAGCACGCCATCACCGGAGATTTCCTCGCCGCTTTTCGCGTGCTTTTTCAGCAGGGAGAAAATCACGTCCTGCTTGCGCGAACGGGCCATATTTTCTATGCCCATCTGTTCGGCCAATTCGAGCAGTTCGGTAATCGGCTTTTGCTTGAGTTCAGTCAGATTCATATAGGAATGACGTAATCATTTATGGAGGGGGGAAATTAAGCTTTTGGCTTAATGAGGCCGCGCCGCGGAGAAGGCGACAGGATCGCGTACTTATTCGAAAAGGAGAGCGTCGGCGACGGCTAGCAGGGGGCACTGGAGAAACCAGCGCGGGGCCGAATGTAACACCTGAGTTTCGGAGCGTCTAGCCCTCAATAACGAAAAAGCCCCGCAATATGCGGGGCCTTTCTTTGACACGCTACAACGACGCTTAGATGTTGGCGTCGAGGAAAGCCGCCAGCTGCGACTTCGACAGTGCGCCGACCTTGGTCGCTTCAACGTTGCCGTTCTTGAACAGCATCAGGGTCGGGATACCACGCACGCCATGCTTGGCCGGGGTTTCCTGGTTTTCGTCGATGTTCAGTTTGGCAACGGTCAGCTTGCCTTTGTAAGTCTCGGCAATTTCGTCCAGAACAGGAGCGATCATTTTGCAAGGGCCGCACCACTCAGCCCAGTAATCGACCAGTACAGCGCCTTCAGCCTTGAGTACGTCGGCCTCGAAGCTAGCGTCGCTAACGTGTTTGATAAGATCGCTGCTCATGGAATTCTCCAGGGTTGTAAGCAAAAAAACGTGGCCCATCATAGCCGCCCTTCCCCTGTTCAGGAAGCCGCAGATGATTGAGTCTCGCTATGGTGGTCCATGAGTTTGGGTATAGCCCAAGTCACGCCGTGGCGGGAGCGACGAATGCAATGCCGGTGCGCAGCGCAGCGTTGCGTACGTGTTCGTGCATGGCCTTCTGCGCGGCCCCGGAGGCCCGCCGGGCCAGCGCCCGAAGGATTTTGCGGTGTTCCTGCCAGGTTTCCATGGCGCGCTCTGCCCGGATGAACGGCAGCTTCTGGCTCTCGAGGAAGATGTCGGCGCTGGCAGTCAGGATGCTCAGCATCGCCTGATTGCCGCTGGCAAGAAGGATGCGTCGGTGAAATTTGAAGTCCAGGCGTGCTGCCGCATCGAAGTCTCCGGACTTCAGTTCATTGCGCATCGCGGCAACATTGTCTTCCAGCGCATCGAGTTCATCGGTACTCAAGGTCACGGCGGCCAATCCGGCGGCGAACCCCTCCAGCGCATAGCGCAACTGGAAGATATCCAGCGGCGAAGCCTGGGCCGCGAACGGCCAGCCGGGCGCCGCATCGCCGCGCGGCAGCTCCACCGGTGCCTGCACGAACACGCCTTTGCCCGGCTGGATACTGATCACCCCCAGCGCACTGAGCGACGACAACGCCTCCCGCAATGACGCCCGACTGACGCCCAATTGCACGGCAAGGTCCCGTTGCGAAGGCAACGCATCCCCCGGCCCGAAACCCTGCTCGGTAATCAGTTTGCGGATGGCTTGCAGCGCCACTTCGGGTACGGCACGGGAGATCGAGTTCATGGTTTTCCAGACGAACCAGGCCAATGTGCGGCCAGTTGTAAAGCTATTCGCCGCGTCCGGCAAGTCGTGCCCCATGGGGGTTCGGGAATTTTCACAGGTGCGCTATCGAGGTGCGAAACAACACCTGACTGTTCAGACCAGTAAGACCTTGAGACGCCAGCAAAACCGAGGCCTGCCGACCCGAATAGCCCATGTTGGCATGGCCCATGCTCTGTCGAATCGCAGAATTCACACCTCGCCGATTCGGAGATTTGCCATGACCCAGCGTTACAGCGCCCTCCTCGCTGCCCTGTTTGCCAGCCTGATGCTGAGCCAGGCACCCGCCCACGCCGACGGTCTGGAGGATGTGGTCAAGCGCGGCGTCCTCAAGGTCGCCGTGCCACAGGACTTCCCGCCCTTCGGCTCGGTCGGGCCGGACATGAAGCCGCGCGGCCTCGACATCGACACCGCCAAACTGCTGGCCGACCAGCTCAAGGTCAAACTCGAACTGACCCCGGTCAACAGCACCAACCGCATTCCGTTCCTGACCACCGGCAAGGTCGACCTGGTGATTTCCAGCCTCGGCAAGAACCCCGAGCGCGAAAAAGTCATCGATTTCTCCCGTGCCTATGCGCCGTTCTACCTCGCCGTATTCGGTCCGCCAGACGCCGACATCAAAAGCCTGGACGACCTCAAGGGCAAGACCATCAGCGTCACCCGTGGCGCCATCGAAGACATCGAGCTGACCAAAGTCGCCCCTGAAGGCGTGACCATCAAGCGCTTCGAAGACAACAACTCGACCATCGCTGCCTACCTGGCCGGTCAGGTCGACCTGATCGCCAGCGGCAACGTGGTGATGGTGGCGATCAGCGAGAAGAGCCCGAAACGCGTGCCTGCACTGAAAGTGAAGCTCAAGGATTCGCCGGTCTACGTCGGTGTGAACAAGAACGAGCCGGCGCTGCTGGACAAGGTCAACCAGATCCTCGTCACCGCCAAGAGCGACGGCGCGCTGGAGAAAAACGCCATGACCTGGCTGAAAGAACCGCTGCCGGCCGACCTCTGATCCGGCACGCAGGAGACACGTTATGGCTTATCAGTTCGATTTCTTGCCGGTGGTGCAAAACACCGATCTGCTGTTGCGCGGTGCGTTGTTCACCCTGGAGCTGACGGCCATCGGCGCGGTGCTCGGGGTGGGCCTGGGCATCGTTGGGGCACTGGTGCGGGCGTGGAACATCCGCCCGTTCGCCGGCATCTTTGGCGTTTACGTCGAGTTGATCCGCAACACGCCATTCCTGGTGCAGTTGTTCTTTATCTTCTTCGGCTTGCCGTCACTGGGCGTGCAGATTTCCGAATGGCAGGCCGCCGTGCTGGCGATGGTGATCAACCTGGGGGCCTACTCCACCGAGATCATTCGTGCGGGCATCCAGGCGATCCCCCGGGGTCAGCTGGAAGCCGCCGCGGCGCTGGCGATGACGCGCTTCGAAGCCTTTCGCCACGTGGTGTTGCTGCCAGCACTGAGCAAGGTCTGGCCGGCCCTGAGCAGCCAGATCATCATCGTCATGCTCGGTTCGGCGGTCTGCTCGCAGATCGCCACCGAAGAGCTGAGCTTCGCCGCCAACTTCATTCAATCGCGCAACTTCCGCGCCTTTGAAACCTACGCCCTGACCACGCTGGTCTACCTGTGCATGGCGCTAATGATCCGCCAACTACTGAACTGGATCGGCCGCCGCTACATTGCAAGGAGTGCCCAATGAGCGATTTCACCTTTTGGGACATCGTGCGCAACCTGCTCACCGGCCTGCAATGGACGCTGGCGCTGTCGCTGGTGGCGTTCATTGGCGGCGGGCTGATCGGCCTGTTGATCATGGTCATGCGCATTTCCAACAAATCTCTGCCACGCAACTTCGCCCGGACCTACATCGAACTGTTTCAGGGCACGCCGCTTTTGATGCAGCTGTTTCTGGTGTTTTTTGGCGTGGCGTTGGCCGGAATCGAGATTTCGCCGTGGATGGCGGCGGCGATCGCGCTGACGCTGTTCGCCAGCGCTTACCTGGCGGAGATCTGGCGCGGCTGCGTCGAATCAATCCCCAATGGCCAGTGGGAAGCCTCGTCGAGCCTGGCGCTGAACCCGCTGGAGCAATTGCGCTACGTGATCCTGCCGCAGGCCTTGCGCATCGCTGTGGCACCGACCGTGGGCTTCTCGGTGCAAGTGGTCAAAGGCACCGCCGTGACCTCGATCATCGGTTTCACCGAACTGACCAAGACCGGCGGCATGCTCGCCAACGCTACGTTCGAACCGTTCATGGTCTATGGCCTCGTCGCCCTCGGCTACTTCTTGCTCTGCTACCCCTTGTCGCTCAGCGCGCGCTATCTGGAAAGGAGACTGCATGCCTCTGCTTAGAATTTCCGCTCTGCATAAATTTTACGGCGACCACCATGTGCTCAAAGGCATCGACCTGAGCGTCGAGGAAGGCCAGGTGGTGGCGATCATCGGGCGCAGCGGCTCGGGCAAATCGACCTTGCTGCGTACCCTCAACGGGCTGGAATCGATCAACGACGGCGTCATCGAAGTCGACGGCGAATACCTCGACGCCGCCCGCGCCGACCTGCGCAGCCTGCGGCAGAAAGTCGGCATGGTGTTTCAGCAGTTCAACCTGTTCCCGCACCTGACCGTGGGCGAAAACGTCATGCTCGCGCCGCAAGTGGTGCAAAAAGTCCCGAAAGCCAAAGCCGCCGAACTGGCGCGACAGATGCTGGAGCGGGTCGGGCTCGGGGAGAAATTCGACGCCTTCCCGGACCGCTTGTCCGGCGGGCAGCAACAGCGAGTGGCGATTGCCCGCGCCCTGGCGATGTCGCCGAAAGTGCTGCTGTGCGATGAAATCACCTCCGCCCTGGACCCGGAACTGGTCAACGAAGTGCTGAGCGTGGTCCGGCAACTGGCCAAGGAAGGCATGACGCTGATCATGGTCACCCACGAAATGCGCTTCGCCCGGGAGGTTGGGGACAAGTTGGTGTTCATGCATCAAGGCTTGGTGCATGAGGTCGGCGATCCGAAAGTGTTGTTTGCCAATCCACAGACGGCGGAATTGGCGAATTTCATTGGGACCGTCGAGGCAACAGGCTAATTATCTGTGGCGACGGAGCTTGCTCCCGCTCGGCGGCGCAGCGGTCGCAAAACCTCTACTCGCGATTTCCAGCTGAAATCGGGGTGTAGGTCTTTAGGGCCGCTTCGCAGCCCAGCGGGAGCAAGCTCCCTCGCCACAAGAGTTGTGTTGGATCAAGGCTTTGAACACTGCGCGTTGGCGTCAGCGTTTGATCGTGGCACGATGTCAGGGTTATCGACCGAGACCCCCACACCATGCCGCTATCCCAAGCCAAGAATCTGTCCCTGATCGCCGCAATCGACCTGGGCTCCAACAGCTTTCACATGGTCGTGGCAAAGGCCCAGAACGGCGAAATCCGTATTCTCGAGCGTCTCGGGGAGAAGGTTCAGCTCGCCGCCGGCATCGACGACGAGCGCAAGCTCAGCGAAGAATCCATGCAACGCGGGCTCGACTGCCTGAAACGCTTCGCCCAACTGATCAACGGTATGCCGCCCGGCGCCGTGCGGATCGTGGGCACCAACGCCCTGCGTGAGGCCCGTAACCGCAACGAATTCATCCACCGCGCCGAAGAAATCCTCGGCCATCCGGTGGAAGTCATCTCCGGCCGTGAAGAAGCGCGTCTGATTTACCTCGGTGTGTCCCACACCCTCGCGGACACCCCGGGCAAACGTCTGGTGGCCGACATCGGCGGTGGCAGTACCGAGTTCATCATCGGCCAGCGCTTCGAACCGCTGCTGCGCGAAAGCCTGCAGATGGGTTGCGTCAGCTTCACCCAACGCTATTTCAAGGACGGCAAGATCACCCCGGCCCGCTACGCCCAGGCGTACACGGCGGCGCGGCTGGAGATCATGAGCATCGAACACGCCCTGCACCGCCTGACCTGGGATGAAGCCATTGGCTCCTCGGGGACCATCCGCGCCATCGGCCTGGCCCTGAAGGCCGGCGGTCACGGTGCGGGTGAGGTGAACGCCGAAGGCCTGGCCTGGCTCAAGCGCAGACTGTTCAAACTCGGCGATGTCGAGAAAATCGACTTCGAAGGCATCAAGCCGGATCGCCGCGCCATTTTCCCGGCTGGCCTGGCGATTCTCGAAGCCATCTTCGACTCCCTCGAACTGCAACGCATGGATCACTGCGAAGGCGCCCTGCGCGAAGGCGTGCTCTACGACCTGCTGGGTCGTCACCATCACGAAGACGTGCGCGAGCGTACGCTGACCTCGCTGATGGAGCGTTATCACGTCGACCTGGAACAGGCGGCGCGGGTTGAACGCAAGGCCCTGCACGCCTTTGATCAGGTGGCCAAGGATTGGGATCTGGACGACGAAGACGGCGTTTGGCGCGAGCGGCTTGGCTGGGCGGCCAAGGTCCATGAAGTGGGCCTCGACATCGCGCACTATCACTACCACAAGCACGGCGCCTACCTGATCGAGCACTCGGACCTGGCCGGGTTCTCCCGCGAAGACCAACTGATGCTCGCGCTGCTGGTGCGTGGCCACCGCCGCAACATTCCCAAGGACAAGTTCGCCGATTTCGGTGAGGACGGCATCAAGCTGATTCGCCTGTGCGTGCTGCTGCGCTTTGCGATTCTGTTCCATCACATTCGCGGCACTCAGCAAATGCCTCAGGTGGTCCTGCAAGCCAACGGCGACAGCCTCGACGTGCTGTTCCCGGAAAAATGGCTGGACGAAAACCAGCTGACCCAGGCCGACTTCGCCCTCGAAGCGGAATGGCTGACTCGCGTGAATTTCGTGCTGAACGTGCGCTGAAACGCGGTCCTTATTCATGCGGTGACTGGACGATCGCCATCGCTGGCAAGCCAGCTCCCACAGAAACGGGGATGGCTGCAGTCACTGCCCTGCAGGAGCTGCCGCAGGCTGCGATCTTTTGATCTTGATCTTAAAAACAAGATCAAAAGATCGCAGCCTTCGGCAGCTCCTACAGGGGGATCATCGTTCTGTAGAAACAAAAATGGCGATCCCTGGGGATCGCCATTTTTTATTGCCCGACGTTTTTAACGCACCGCCAGGATCGGGCTACCCAAACGCTCCAGCAACGTAGCCTGCGCACTGCGCGGGTTCTGGTTGCCGGTCGGTGTGTTGCGGATGTAACGGCCGTCCGACTGCAGGCTCCAGCTGTGGGTGTTATCGGTGAGATACAGCTCCAGCTCTTTCTTGACCCGCATGATCAGCTTCTTGCCTTCCACCGGGAAGCACGTCTCGACGCGCTTGTCGAGGTTGCGCTCCATCCAGTCGGCGCTGGAGAGGAACATCTGCTCGTCGCCGCCATTGAGGAAGTAGAAGACCCGAGTGTGTTCCAGGAAACGACCGATGATCGAGCGCACGTGAATGTTGTGCGAAACCCCGGCGATGCCCGGCCGCAGGCAGCACATGCCGCGCACCACGAGGTCGATGCGCACGCCCGACTGACTGGCCTTATACAACGCGCGGATGATCTTCGGATCGGTCAGCGAGTTGAACTTGGCAATGATGTGCGCCGGTTTGCCATCGAGGGCGAACTGGGTCTCGCGGGCAATCATGTCGAGCATGCCCTTCTTCAGGGTGAACGGCGCGTGCAGCAGCTTCTTCATGCGCAGCGTCTTACCCATGCCGATCAACTGGCTAAACAGTTTGCCGACGTCTTCGCACAAGGCGTCGTCGGAAGTCAGCAGGCTGTAGTCGGTGTACAGGCGGGCGTTGCCGGCGTGGTAGTTACCGGTGCCGAGGTGCGCGTAACGCACGATTTCACCGGCCTCGCGGCGCAGGATCAGCATCATCTTGGCGTGGGTCTTGAAGCCGACCACGCCGTAGATCACCACCGCACCGGCCGCTTGCAGACGGCTGGCCAGTTGCAGGTTGGACTCTTCGTCAAAGCGCGCTCGCAATTCGATGACGGCGGTCACTTCCTTGCCGTTACGCGCCGCGTCCACCAGTGCATCGACGATTTCAGAGTTGGCGCCCGAGCGGTACAGCGTCTGGCGTACGGCCAGAACGTGCGGGTCTTTGGCAGCTTGGCGCAGCAGGTCAACCACCGGAGTAAACGACTCGAACGGGTGCAGCAACAGAATGTCCTGCTTGCTGACCACGCTGAAAATGTTCTCGCTGTTCTGCAGCAATTTCGGAATCTGCGGCGTGAACGGCATGTATTGCAGCTCGCGCTGACTATCGAGGCCAGTGATGCTGAACAGCCGCGTCAGGTTGACCGGGCCATTGACCTGATACAGCTCCGACTCGCTCAGGTTGAATTGCTTGAGCAGATAGTCAGACAGGTGTTTCGGACAGGTATCAGCCACTTCCAGACGCACCGCATCACCGTAGCGACGGGAGAACAACTCGCCGCGCAGGGCGCGGGCCAGGTCCTCAACGTCTTCGGAGTCCAGCGCCAGGTCGGCGTTTCGGGTCAGGCGGAACTGGTAGCAGCCCTTGACCTTCATGCCCTGGAACAGGTCATCGGCGTGGGCGTGGATCATCGACGACAGGAAAACGTAGTTGTCGCCAGCCCCACCGACCTCTTCCGGAACCTTGATTACCCGCGGCAGCAGGCGCGGTGCCGGGATGATCGCCAGGCCGGAGTCGCGACCAAAGGCGTCGATGCCTTCAAGTTCGACGATGAAGTTCAGGCTCTTGTTCACCAGCAACGGGAACGGGTGCGTCGGGTCGAGGCCGATCGGGGTGATGATCGGGGCGATTTCGTCGCGGAAATAACGGCGGACCCAAGTCTTGAGCTTGGTCGTCCAGTGCCGGCGACGGATGAAGCGGACCTGATGTTTTTCCAGCTCCGGCAACAGAATGTCGTTGAGGATCGCGTACTGGCGGTCAACGTGACCGTGCACCAGTTCGCTGATGCGGGCCAGGGCCTGATGCGGTTGCAGACCGTCGGCACCGGCCTGTTCACGGGCGAAGGTGATCTGTTTCTTCAGGCCGGCGACACGAATTTCGAAGAACTCGTCCAGGTTGCTGGAGAAGATCAGCAGGAACTTCAGCCGTTCCAGCAACGGATAGGACTCGTCCAGCGCCTGTTCCAGCACGCGGATGTTGAACTGCAGTTGCGACAACTCGCGGTGGATGTACAGGCTGCTGTCATCCAGGCCGGGAATGGCAATCGCTGGCGCCGCCGGGGCGGGCTCGGTTACCGCCGCCGGGGGAGCAGGCTCCAGCTCCGGCGGGGTTTCGGCGATTTGCTCCACCACAGGTTGAGCGTCTTTTACGGCAACTTCAGTGAGTCCTTCGGTATTCATCACATGTTCCTGGGAGGGCTATTTTTGCTCTCGTAACAATTGAGCGGCACGAACGGCAAAGTACGTCAGGATGCCATCAGCGCCCGCACGTTTAAAGGCGGTCAGGGATTCGAGGATAACCCCTTCGCTCAACCAGCCATTCTGGATTGCGGCCATGTGCATGGCGTACTCGCCGCTGACTTGATAAACAAAAGTCGGCACTTTGAATTCTTCTTTGACCCGGCAAAGGATGTCCAGATACGGCATGCCTGGCTTGACCATGACCATGTCCGCGCCTTCTGACAAGTCCGCCGCCACTTCGTGCAGGGCTTCGTTGCTGTTGGCCGGGTCCATCTGATAGGAGGCCTTGTTGGCCTTGCCCAGGTTCAGCGCCGAACCGACCGCGTCGCGGAACGGGCCGTAATAGGCGCTGGCGTACTTCGCCGAGTAGGCCATGATCCGCACGTTGACGTGACCGGCCACTTCGAGGGCCTCGCGGATCGCCTGGATGCGGCCGTCCATCATGTCCGACGGGGCCACTACCTGGGCACCGGCTTCGGCGTGGGACAGGGCTTGCCTGACCAGTGCGTCGACGGTGATGTCGTTCTGCACATAGCCTTCTTCGTCGAGGATACCGTCCTGGCCGTGGGTGGTGAACGGATCGAGCGCGACGTCGGTGATCACACCCAACTCTGGGAACTGCGCACGCAAGGCGCGGGTGGCACGCTGGGCGATACCTTCGGGGTTCCAGGCTTCAGCGGCGTCCAGAGACTTGAGTTCGGGTGGCGTCACCGGGAACAGCGCCAGCGCCGGAATCCCCAGATCGACCCACTTGGCCGCTTCTTCCAGCAACAGATCGATAGTCAGGCGTTCGACGCCCGGCATCGAAGCGACCGCTTCACGACGGTTTTCACCGTCCAGCACAAAAACCGGCAGGATCAGGTCATCGACAGTCAGTACGTTTTCACGGACCAGACGACGCGAGAAATCATCGCGACGATTACGGCGCAGGCGGGTTGCAGGGAACAAACGGTTGGCGGGGGTAAAGCTCACGGCAGACTCCTGAGCCCGCTGGCGTGCGAGCGTAACAGTTATAAGCGGCCATTATGACGAACGTGTGACACTTATGTGCACGCTGCGACAGGTAGCCGCTTTCCATTGTCCTTGTAGGAAATGTTCACGTCGAGACACATTTGGACACTTTCCTGAATGTGTACGAAGGGTTAGGCTGCGCGTTCATTTCGCCAGCACCCAGACAATGCTCCAACAATTTCTGCATGACTTCGGCTACTTTGCCCTGTTTCTCGGCACGTTCTTCGAAGGCGAAACCATTCTGGTGCTCGCAGGCTTCCTCGCGTTCCGTGGATACATGGACATCAACCTGGTGGTGGTCGTGGCGTTCTGCGGCAGTTATGCCGGCGATCAGCTGTGGTACTTCCTGGGACGCAAGCACGGGCGCAAGTTGCTGGCGCGCAAACCGCGCTGGCAGATGATGGGTGACCGGGCGCTGGAACACATTCGCAAGCATCCGGACATCTGGGTGCTGAGCTTCCGCTTCGTCTACGGGCTGCGCACGGTGATGCCGGTGGCCATCGGCCTGTCGGGCTATCCACCGGGTCGCTACTTGCTGCTCAACGGCATTGGCGCAGCGATCTGGGCCACCGCACTGGCAGCCGCCGCCTATCATTTTGGCGCAGTGCTGGAAGGAATGCTCGGCAGCATCAAGAAATACGAGCTGTGGGTGCTCGGCGCCCTCCTCGTTCTGGGCCTGGGCCTGTGGCTACGCCGCCGTTTCAAGAACGCCCGCCTGGCCAAGAAGATCTACGCCGACGAGCAGGCCCTGAAAGCCGAACAGGCCAAGACCAGCGAAACTAAGCCAGTCGAGTGAAGCGGTTTCTGCAGCAGTAGAGACCGATTCCGCTGAGCAGGCTGTAACTGAGCAAACCAACCCAGCCCGCCGCGCTGGCCGGCCACAGCCCCACCAGCGGCGCCAGCCACACCAGCGGCACGTTCGACGCCAGCCGCAGCAGCTCCAGCTTCAACGCCCACGGGCGATTCTCCAGGGCTACGCCCAACACAAACAAACCCAGCGCCACCGCACTCCAGCCCAATACCAGGGCACCGGTCGGCAGGCTCGGCTCCAGATTCATCAAATAGCTGCCCAGCGCAATGTAGACGCAGAACTGCAACGCGACGTAGAGCTGCTGACGCCCGTCCAACGGCACTTCAAATTTGCGGAACTGGCTCAGGTCCGGCTTGTTCATCGGGTATTTGGCCGCCACATCCGCCGGCCGCCACCCGGTGCGCATGAACCAGATCCGCAGCTTGTCCCAGGTGCTTTCGGTACGCCGCGCATCCGCCCACAACTGCGCGTAGAACTGCACGTTGGCCCAAATCGGATTCCAGCTCGCCAGCGGCGTGGTCACGCCGAAAATCACCGGTTCGTTGTCGTCCTCTTCCTGGAACGAGCCAAATAGACGGTCCCAAATAATGAACACCCCGCCGTAGTTGCGATCCATGTAGAGAGCGTTCTGTGCATGGTGAGCCCGATGATTGGACGGCGTGACGAAGAACCACTCGAACCAGCCGAGTTTGGGAATGTGCCGGGTATGCACCCAGAACTGATACAGCAGATTCAGCGCGGCGACGCTCACAAACACCAGCAGCGGCACGCCGACAACGGCCATGGGCAGGTAGAAGATCCAGCTCAGCAGGAACCCGGTACTGGTCTGGCGCAGGGCGGTGGAGAGGTTGTAGTCCTCGCTCTGGTGATGCACCGAATGTGCGGCCCAGAGAATGTTGCGTTCATGGCCCATGCGATGCAGCCAGTAGTAGCAGAAGTCATAAAGGACGAAGGCGAAAATCCACACCCACACGCTATCGGCGGAAAGCTCGAACAGTGCCAGATGCTTCAGGGCAAACGCGTAAGTGACCAGGCCCACGCCCTTGGTCAGCAGGCCCGTAGTGGTCGACAACACACCGGTGCTGATGCTGTTGATCGCGTCCGCCACCCGATAGTTGCTCACCTCGCGCCAGCGGTCGGCCGCCAGTTCGATGGCAATCAACACAAAGAAAAACGGCACCGCATACAGAATGAAGTCCATGACGCGCCCTGATCGGAATCTTGAGGACAGATGCTATGTGTAGCCGCGAATTAACCCTATGGCAACGAGTGACAAATTAGTGGACATTTAACGCCATGAATCTGGAGAAAAGCCCATGAGCAAAAAAGTTGCAGTGATCCTTTCCGGCTGTGGCGTATACGACGGCGCCGAGATCTACGAAAGCGTGATTACCCTGTTGCGTCTGGACCAGCGTGGCGCGCAGGTGCAGTGCTTTGCCCCGAACATCGCGCAATTGCATGTGATCAACCACCTGACCGGCGAAGAAATGCCCGAGTCGCGCAATGTGCTGGTGGAATCAGCGCGCATTGCCCGTGGCGAGGTCAAGGATATCCGCGAGGCAGACGCTGAGGAATTCGATGCGTTGATCGTCCCCGGTGGCTTCGGATCCGCCAAGAACCTTTCCAACTTCGCCATCGAAGGGACGAGCTGCACCGTACAACCGGATGTGCTGGCATTGACCGAAGCCTTTGCCGAGGCTGGCAAACCGGTCGGCCTGATCTGCATCTCGCCGGCGCTGGCGGCAAAGATCTACGGGCCGGGCGTGACCTGCACCATCGGCAACGACACAGAGACGTCTGCAGCCTTGAACAAGATGGGCGCCACTCATAAGGATTGTGCGGTCGGTGACATCGTCGAAGACAAGGCACGCAAACTGGTGACGACCCCAGCCTACATGCTGGCGCAATCGATCAGCGAAGCGGCGTCCGGGATCAACAAACTGGTCGACCGTGTGCTTGAACTGACTCACGAAAACGACGCCTGATCCCTCGCGGTGGCGAGGGAGCTTGCTCCCGCTCGGCTGCGCAGCAGTCGTAAAAACGATTGCTGCGACTTTTCTGAAAGTTGTCGTGGAAGGTCCTGGGGTTGCTTCGCAACCCAGCGGGAGCAAGCTCCCTCCCCACAAAGGCTGCATTCGCTCAGGGTTTACGGGATAGGCGGGTCAAAATCCGATCCAGCGCATTGGCAAACGCCTGCTTCTCCCGCTCGCCAAACGGCGCGGGCCCGCCGCTCATTTGCCCCTGCTCACGCAAATCGGTGAACAGGTTGCGCACAGCCAGGCGATCGCCCATGTTCTGCGCATCGAACTCCTTGCCCCGCGGGTCCAGCGCTGCGACGCCCTTCTTCACCAGGCGATCGGCCAGCGGCACATCGCTGCAAATCACCAACTCGCCGGGGACCGCGTGTTCCACCAGGTAGTCGTCGGCCGCATCCGGGCCGCTCGGCACCACGATCAACTTCACCAGTGCCAGGCCTGGCTTGATCTGTGGCTGCCCCGCCACCAGCACCACTTCAAACCGGCGCTTGAGGGCGAACTTCACCACCAGTTCCTTGGCCGCCCGGGGGCAGGCGTCGGCATCGATCCAGACACGCATGTTTTTTTACCTCTTAAAGCAAAAGATCGCAGCCTTCGGCAGCTTCTACATAGGGTCAACTTACACCTGTAGGAGCTGCCGGAGGCTGCGATCTTTTTAAGGATCACTCGATCAGGAAACCTGCACCCGCCGCTTCTCAGCCATGCGGCTACGGCTATACAGCACGATGATCGCAATCAACGCCACCGCCTGGGCACTCAGCGAATACGCATCCGCATGAATCCCCAACCAGTCGAACTCAAAGAATGGCACCGGCCGCGTGCCGAAAATCCCGGCTTCCTGCAACGCCTTTACACCATGCCCGGCGAACACCACCGAGAGTGCGCACAGCAGGCCAGCATTGATGCTGAAGAACAGTGCCAGCGGCAGTTTTGCCGAGCCGCGCAGGATCACCCAGGCCAGACCGACCAACAGCACCAAGGCCGTCGCACCACCCGCCAGCACCGCGTCATGGCCCGCAGGACCGGCCTGCAACCAAAGGGTCTCGTAGAACAGGATCACTTCGAACAGTTCGCGATACACCGAGAAGAACGCCAGGATCGCAAAGCCGAAACGCCCGCCACCGCCCACCAGGCTGCTCTTGATGTAATCCTGCCAGGCCGCGGCGTGACGCCGGTCGTGCATCCATACGCCGAGCCACAACACCATGACGCTGGCAAACAACGCCGTCGCGCCTTCCAGCAATTCGCGCTGCGAGCCGCTGACATCGATCACATACGCCGCCAGCGCCCAGGTTGCCAGACCGGCCAACAGCGCCAGCCCCCAACCGACGTTGACGCTGCGCACCGCCGATTGCTGGCCGGTGTTGCGCAAGAACGCGAGGATGGCGGCCAGCACCAGGATGGCTTCCAGGCCTTCGCGCAACAGGATCAACAAGCCGGAGATGTAACTCAGGGACCAGCTCAAACCATCGCTACCCAACAACTCGGCGGAGGCTTTCAACTTGGCCTTGGCGTCATTCAGACGCTGCTCAACTTGATCCAGCGGCAAACCATCCTGCAACGACTGACGGTAAGCCATCAGCGATTTTTCCGTGTCTTTACGCACGTTGGCGTCGACGTTGTCCAGAGAGCTTTCAACCAGTTCGAAACCTTCCAGATAGGCCGCTACCGACAAGTCATAGGCCTGATCGTGATCGCCGGCACGGTAGGCCGCGACGCTCTTGTCCAACGTGGCGGCGGTGTAATCGAGCAACTGCGCCGGGCCACGCTTGACCTGCGGCGGTTGCGCCCGTTGTGCGCGGAAAATGGCTGCCGCTTGCGGGCCATCGGCGGCCTGCACCTCGGCCGGGGTCTGACGGGCCAGATCGGCAATGTTGTAGGCCCTTTCGCCGCTGACAGTCGCCGGATCGGCGCTGAAGCTGCCAATGTAGGTCGCCAGGTCCCAACGCTGACGATCATCCAGTTGATCGCCGAACGCCGGCATATCGGTGCCTTCGACGCCAAGGCCTACGGTGTTGTAGATGGCGTAGAGACTCAGGTGATCCAGGCGCGCGTTGTCACGCAGATTGGCCGGCGGTGGCGTCATACCGACGCCCGCAGGACCGTCGCCAGCGCCTGCATCGCCATGGCAAACCGAGCAATGCTGGGCATACAGCGGCGCGCCGCGAGTCGGGTCCGGGGTGATGATCGGCGCCTGGCTGACTTCATAGGCCACGGCCAGTTTCGCGCCAAGCTGCCGCGCCTGACGGGCGACGTCCGCGCCGTCCTGACGCGCGGTGAGTGCCTCGCGCAACTGACTGATGCCCTGCTCCAGCGCTGGCTTTTCCGGTTTGGCCGGCATAGCGGCCACCAAGCCTTGCAACGCCTGAGCGAATTCCAGCTGTTCGCGGTATTCGGACTCGTTGACGACCTTGCCTGCCTGCACCGCTTCCGGGTAGTCCGCGCCGATGTAGTCGAGTAAGTGCAAAGCTTGCGGTGCGCCTTCCACCGTGTCGGCCAGCAGATTAAAACTGCACAGGGCAAACACCGGCGCTATCAGCCAGGCCAGGAATCGGGACGGGGCAATCATGAATGAATCTCAATTGGAAACACGAAGTAACATATTGTTCCCTCCCAATGACTTTCACTCAAGCTTTGTTATGGATTCCGAATCAGGCCTTAAACGAAAAAGGCGACCTGAATAGGTCGCCTTTTTTCTATCTGATGGCTCTATACCGCAGCTTTGCGCAACGTTGCCATGAACGCTGCGGCGCCAATGAACAGGCCGGCAAAGGTCCGGTTCATGCGTTTCTGCTGCTTGGGTGTACGCAACAAGCGCAGCACCTTCGACGCCAGGCCGGTATAGCCCGCCATGACAATCAGATCGACGCAGATCATCGTTACACCGATCACCACATACTGAATAAGCAGCGGAGCGTGCGGATTGATGAACTGCGGGAGCACCGCCAGCATGAAAACCAGCGCCTTGGGGTTGCTGATATTCACCAGGAAGCCACGGAACACCAAGGCCATCGGTTTGCCAATCTGACGCACCGCGGCGTCATCGCTCATGTCGCTGGGCAGCGCACGCCATTGCTTGATCGCCAGGTAAACCAGGTACGCCACACCGAACCATTTGATCGCATAAAAAGCGCTGGCCGATGCCGTGAGAATCGCGCCAACCCCGGCGCCGACGATCGCGATCTGCACCGCCAGGCCCAGTTGCAGGCCCAGGGCATTCCAGTATCCGCGCCAGAAACCGTATTGCAGACCGCTGGACATCGACGCAATGGCGCCGGCACCGGGGGAAAGACTGATCACCCAGCAGGCGGCGAAAAACGCCAGCCATGTTTGAAGATCCATTGCACACCTCAACTCGTACTCGTGACAGACGTCTAAGCTAATGCGGCTTTGGGTCGATGACTACCGATTTTTTGTAGGACATGGCGACTGTTAACAACCAAAGCAAAAGATCGCAGCCTTCGGCAGCTCCTACAGGGAACGCATTCCAATGTAGGAGCTGCCGCAGGCTGCGATCTTTAAGCTTCTAGAGCTGGCTTATTTCTCAAACCCGCTCGACGGAAACACATCCGTCCCGCGCCAACGCCGAACCGAACGCTGGAAGAACAAGCTATTGGGCACTTGCACCATGGCGCTACCCGTACCGAGCTCTTCGGCCTCGATCAACGTGGTGTACAGCAGATTGATCGCGATCACCCGGCCTTTCACGCCAGGCTTGTCGGTGGTGTCCACCAGTTCGACCACATCGCCAAGACGAAACGGGCCGACGGTAAAAATCAGGATGGCGCAGAGCAAATTGGAGAGCACGCTCCACATGGCGAAGAACGCCACCGCCGCCACCGCGACAAAACCGGACAACGCCGTCCAGAGCACCGTGGCCGAAACGCCGAGGCGCTCCAACACGAAAATCAGCGCGCTGCCCATGATCAGCCAGCGCAAACCACCGCGCAGCGGCATTAACAACTGCGGCGGAAACGGATAGCGCTCACCGAGACGGGTCAGGCACTTGGCGACGAAACGCTGGGTGATGTAACCGGCCAACAGGATCAGCAGGATTTGCACGCCGAGCCAAATCGGCTCGACCCACATCGCCGGCAACGGCAGCTTGAAGGCGTCCATCAGGACAGCGCCTCCAGCTCCGCCTGCATGCTTTCCAGCAGTTCCAGGGCTTCCATCCAGGCTTCTTCCAGCTCCGCTTCACGCACCTTCAGCTTGGCCTGTTCGGCCAGCAAATCACGCAATTCGTTCTTGCGAGCGGGTTCGTAGATATCGCTATCACCGAGGCTGGCATCGATCTTCGCCAGTTTTTCGTGAAGCTTGCCCAGTTCGGCTTCGAGCTTGTCAGCCTCGCGCTTGTGCGGCGCCAGTTGCTGGCGCAGTGCAGCCGCGGCCTGACGCTGGGCTTTCTTGTCGGTCTTGTCCGGATTCACCGGTGTGTTGCTGACCGGCGCGTTGCGCTGGCGGTACTCCACCAACCAACGGGTGTAGTCCTCCAGGTCGCCATCGAACTCTTCGACCTTGCCGTCCGCCACCAGGTAGAAATTATCGGTGGTGCTTTTGAGCAGGTGACGGTCGTGAGAGACCACCAGTACCGCGCCACTGAATTCCTGTAGGGCCATGGTCAGTGCCAGGCGCATTTCCAGGTCCAGGTGGTTGGTTGGTTCGTCGAGCAGCAACAGGTTCGGCCGATCCCACGCGATCAAGGCCAACGCCAGACGCGCCTTTTCACCACCGGAGAAATTAAGCACTGGCTCGTCGATTCGCGCACCACGGAAATCGAAGCCGCCGAGGAAGTCGCGCAGGGTCTGCTCGCGCTCAGTCGGTGCCAGGCGCTGCAAGTGCAGCAATGGGCTGGCCTTGGAGTCCAGAGAGTCCAATTGATGCTGGGCGAAGTAACCAACCACGGTGTTCTCGCCACGGGTCAACCGACCCGACAGTGGCGACAGCTCGCCTGCGAGGTTTTTGATCAGGGTCGATTTACCGGCACCGTTCGGGCCGAGCAAACCGATCCGCGCACCCGGGGTCAGTTGCAGCTTGACCTTCTCCAACACGGCTTTGTCGCCGTAACCCAGGCGAGCGTCAGACAGGTCGATCAGCGGGCTGGAGATCTTCTGCGATTCGCGGAAGACGAAATCGAACGGCGAATCGACGTGGGCTGCGGTCAGCTCCTCCATGCGCTCCAGCGCCTTGATCCGGCTCTGGGCCTGGCGGGCCTTGGTGGCCTGGGCCTTGAAGCGGGCGATGTAGCTTTCCATGTGCGCACGTTGCACCTGCTGCTTCTCGTAGGCCTGCTGTTGCTGGGCCAGACGTTCGGCACGGGCGCGTTCGAAGGCGCTGTAGCCACCGCGGTACAAAGTGATCTTGCGCTGATCGACGTGGGCCACATGATCGACCACGGCATCAAGGAAATCCCGGTCGTGGGAGATCAGCATCAAGGTGCCGGGATAGCTTTTAAGCCACTCCTCCAGCCAGATGATGGCGTCGAGGTCCAAGTGGTTGGTCGGTTCGTCGAGCAGCAACAGGTCCGATGGACACATCAAGGCCTGCGCCAGGTTCAGACGCATCCGCCAGCCACCGGAGAAATCGCCTACTTGCCGATCCATCTGCTCGTTGGTGAACCCAAGGCCGGCCAACAACTTGCGCGCCCGGGCGTCGGCGGTGTAACCGTCGGCGCTGTCGAGTTCCGAGTGCAGGCGGGCCTGAGCGGCACCGTCATGGGCCGCTTCGGCTGCCGCCAGGTCGCGTTGCACCTGGCGCAGGCGCAGGTCGCCATCGAGCACGTAGTCGACCGCGAGGCGCTCGAGCGTGTCGACCTCCTGGCGCATATGGGCGATACGCCAGTCGGCCGGCAGGAAGCAATCACCCGAGTCCGGGTGCAGCTCGCCCCGAAGCAAGGCGAACAAGCTCGATTTGCCGGCGCCGTTGGCACCGATGAGGCCGGCTTTCTGGCCGGCGTGCAGCGTCAGCTCGGCGTCTTCTAGCAGACGTTGCGGGCCACGCTGTAAAGTCAGGTTCTGAAGTCGAATCATAATGGCGGCGGAGTCTAACAGCTTCGCTCGCAACTGGCGCGAGTAGCACTATGTCCTCTGACCTGTGGAGCTTTTCCCTGGCGACTTATGCCCGTCCGGGTGTTGAACAAGCCTGTCTGCAATTGCAGTCGGCGGGTGTCAACGTGTGTCTGCTGCTGTGCGCAGCTTGGTTGGGACAGCGGGGAACAGCCTGCAATGAGCAACGTTTGCGGCAACTTCGCAGTGTGGTTGATCCTTGGGACGCCGATGTCGTGCAGCCGCTGCGCGAGTTGCGCATGCAATGGAAAGCCCTCGCCACGCAGGACGCCGATCTGAATGCGCTGCGCGAACAGGTGAAGAATCTGGAATTGGAAGCCGAGCGAACTCTGTTGTTACGACTTGAGCGAATATCAGAGGGTTGGCCGCAAGATGCCGCGACCGATCTTTCAGTCTGGCTGGAAGGTGTAGCGGCGGGCGCCGTTCACCTGGACCGCGACGCGCTGCATCAGCTGCGCGTCGCGGTAACCGGCACTTAGGAAGCGCTGGTTGGGGAGGTGCTGTTGCTCGACGGCGCAACTGGCGTTGGCGCAGTGGTAGCAGTCGAGGTCGTTGCTGTCGGCGCAGGAGCAGCCGATGCAGATGGCGCTGGCGACGCTGGCTTGGCAGCAGGAGCCGGCGTCGGCTTGGCAACAGCGGCCGGTTTTTTCACGGCTGGCCTGGTTGCTGGTTTTGCAGCTGGTTTTGCAGCGGCTGGTTTTGCAGCGGCTGGTTTGGCTGCTGGTTTCGCTGCGGCAGGTTTTGCGGTAGTGGCTGGCTTGGCGGCAGCCGTCTTGGCAGCAGCAGGTTTCGCAGCAGAGGCTGGCTTGGCAGCAGCAGTTTTAGCAGCTGGTTTTGCGGCAGGTTTGGCTGCAGTTTTTGCCACTGGCTTAGCGGCTGGTTTTGCAGCTGGCTTGGCAGCAGTTTTAGCTGCGGCAGGTTTTGCGGCCGGCTTGGCAGCAGGTTTTGCAGCAGCAGTTCTAGTCGCTGGTTTTGCGGCTGGTTTGGCAGCTGCGGTTTTCGCCACGGCGGGTTTCGCAGCAGCAGTTCTTGCGGCCGGTTTGGCGGCAGCTGTTTTGGCAGCGGCTGTTTTGGCAGCAGGTTTGGCAGCAGCAGCAGTTCTGGCAGCCGGTTTTGCAGCGCTGGCCGCGACTGGTTTTCTCGCCGCAGGTTTCGCAGCAGGTTTGGCTGCGGCTTTCACCGGTGCCTTGGCGGCAGGTTTGGCGGCAGGCTTGGCCGGTGCTTTTGCAGCAGCCGGTTTGGCAGCGGCTTTCTTCGCAGGGGCCGCAGCAGGCTTGGCCGAACGCAGGGACAACGCCTTGCCGACAGCCTCCTGTACACGGCCGATGCCCTGGGCCAATTTCAGGCTTTCTTGAGCATCGCGCTTGAGTTGCAGAATGTAGCCGCGAGTGTCCGACTGACGCTCCTTCAGGGCATCAAGCAGGTCTTCCAGATCCTTCACTCCGTCTTTGGCTTTGGCTTGTGCCTTGGCCTTGCCGGCGGCTGCGGCGTCCTGCAATTTGGTGCGGGATTTATGCAATTTTTCCTGCGCTTTTCCGCGCTGCTTTTCCAGTTTGGCGAGCAGTTTTTCAGCATCAGCCAAGGCTTCGGAACAAGCGGTTTCCAGATGCTCGAGCAAGCTGCCCGAGAGTTGTTGGAGTAAGTGCAACGGGGTATTTACAGGCTTCTTGGTGGCCGACATGGTTTACCTCCTGGCTGACGTGGGTGCGGCTCATACTAGACCTCTGCTGTTACCGCCGCTAGGGCATCTTGACAGTATCGAAAGCGATGCGTTGCAACGAAGCGAAAATGTTCTGCGCTTGCGCAAAAGCAGTTCACCGTTGAAGGCATTCCCACTGGCATAATCGCCCGCATCTCAGGTTGGAGAGTGCCCATGTCGCGCTACTTTTTTTTATCGCTGTGTGTGATTTTTTCCGCAACCCACGCTGCTGAAAAAACGCCGGAAAATGACGCACACGATCTTGCTTACAGCCTGGGCGCGAGCCTTGGTGAACGCTTGCGCCAGGAGGCTCCCGACCTGCAACTCCAAGCGCTGGTCGAAGGTTTGCAACAGGCCTATCAGGGCAAGCCACTGGCGTTGAAAGACGAGCAGATCGAACAGATTCTGAACGAGCACGAAGCCCGGATTGCGATGCAGTCTCCTGCGCCGCAAAGCGAACTGGCGCTGGAAAACGAGCAGCGCTTTCTCGCCGCGGAAAAAACCAAACCCGGCGTTCGTGAGTTGGCGGACGGAATTTTGCTGACAGAGTTGACGCCGGGTACCGGTGCCAAAGCCGGACCCAACGGCAAGGTGCAAGTGCTGTACATCGGTCGCCTGCCCGACGGTACCGTGTTCGACCAGAACAGCCAGCCGCAGTGGTTCAGTCTCGATAGCGTGATCAGCGGCTGGCGCAGTGCATTGCAGCAGATGCCGGTCGGCGCAAAATGGCGACTGGTGATTCCATCAGCCCAAGCCTATGGCGCCGAGGGCGCCGGCGACTTGATTGCACCCTTCACGCCTCTGGTCTTTGAAGTCGAATTACGCGGCGCTACAGGCTGAATGGCGGAAATGAAAAACGGCGCGCAGAGCGCACCGTTTTCAGATTTTGCGGGACCGGAGGATCAGGCCTGAACCGGATCTTCTTCCTTGTGAGCGGTGTGGAGCACTTCGATCAGGCAGTCTTCGAGCTCGAAGCGTTCATGCAACAGCCCGCCCAGCTCCTTGAACTTCTCTGCTACACACTTCCCTTCATCGCACAGGTCATTGAATGCGAGCAGCTTCTCGGTGATGACATCAATGCGCGGATAGATGGTTTCTGCCAATTCCAGACCACGCTTGTCATTGAAAGCCTTGGCTTCACCGGTGAGCTGTTCGTAGATCTCGAAATGCCCGGCAGACACATAGTCGACCAGCACGCCGCAAAACTCCTGCAAGGGCTTGCGGTTTTCACCCAGCGCCTCGGGTTTGGCGCCGAGAGCATCGTAAGCCCGAACCAGTTCGTGACGTTCCTGCAACCAGCGATCGATCAGCAGATGTACTCCACCCCAACGTTCCTGAGCATTCTGACAACTTTCGAGCATGGCGATCTCTCTTCCCTTGTGGGTCATGCTGCCCTACACCCGTCGCAATCCTGAAGTCAGGAGTCGGCCAGGCAGAGCGTCATCGAGCAACATAATTCCAATGACACGTGCGGGCCAGATTATGCCCGCACGACGGTGGCTTCAAGGTACTCAGACGATAAAGTTCATACAAGTGTTTAATCGCGTACCAGGGTCTGGTGCGACGACTCGCCGCTGAGCGGTCGCTGGAAGCTGATCCAGACAAGCCGCAAGAGTTGATAAACACTCAGAATCACCATCCCGACGAAGAACAGCAGACTCCACTCCGGGATGCTCAGGTCGAACAGCGTCCAGGAAATCTGTGCGCAATCGATGGTGCCCCTGAACATCTCCTGAACAACACACATCCACGGCGCACTGGCGAACAGATCCCCCAGACTGGGCGCACAGGACGCTAGTTGGTGCACCGGATCGTTTTGCAACAGCACCTGTCGCCACGCCGTGGCAGTACCGGCCAGGCTGCTGGCCAAGCCAATCAACCAATACAAAAAAGATCCAACGCGACCGGGGCCATGTACTGATGCCACCAGGCAGATTCCTGTCAGCAGCGCCAGGCAAACCCGTTGCATCAGGCACAAGCCACATGGCTTGAGACCGACTGCATACTCCAGGTGATAGGACACGCCCAAGACCAGTGCGCCTGCAATGAAAACCGTGAAGAACAAGGAGCGTGAACAGCCCAAAGACATGGCTTTTCCGTAACAGTAAGAGACCGACAGCTACGGTAGAGGAAAGCGCGACAGCCTTTCAAGGCTGGCCGGCGGGGACAGTTCAGCAGGGGTGTAGGGAATTCCCGACAGAAGCTAGAGGATCAGGTGTAGTCCTTTGTAGGACTCTGCTGAAGACGCGTCTGGGACGGAAAATTCCGACATTGAAATGCACATTTTTTGGGGCGGGAGATTGCCTGTGGCGAGGGAGCTTGCTCCCGCTCGACTGCGCAGCAGTCGCGAAATCAAACTTCCCTCTATCCTGAAAAAACGGCCCAGCGGGAGCAAGCTCCCTCGCCACAGGTTATTTCGTCAGCCGTTGCTGCGCAGCTCAGGCATGAACCGGCACCGGCAGTGGCGCCGCCAGCAAGCGCTCATCCAGCAAACCAAGACCTTCCTGGAACAGTTGATTGCTGCGCTCGGTATCACCCATTTGCGCCAGCAGGCGTGCCAGTTCGGCGCACGCTTCCGGATTGCGCTGCACACGCAGGCTGCTTTCCAGGTAGTCCCGGGCCTTGCCCCACAGGCTGGTTTGCAGACACAGGCGACCCAGTGTCAGCAACAGGCTTGGATCCGCCGGATGATCCTTGAGCCAACCTTCGGCGAGTTGCAGCTGACGTGCCGGATCAGCACCGCGCACCAACCCGTAAAGACGCGCCAGGTGGCTGTCGTACTTGCGCTTGAGTGCGGTGCGCAGGACTTCTTCGGCCTCGGCTTGAGCGCCCAATTGCCGCAGTTGATCGGCATAGGCGAGAACCAGTGCCGGCTCCTGACGCTGACTCGAAGTCAGTTGCTGCCAGGCGCGATTGAGTGACTGCAAGCCGACAGTTCCGTCCGCTTCCTGATGCGCTGCCAGTGACAGGTTCTCGCCCCAGGCACGGCGCTCCAGCTCTGCCAGTTCAGCCGGTGGCAGGACCTTATCCTTGCGCAACTCTGGTAGCAGGCGAATTACCGCCGACCATTCGCCGCGCTGCTGGTGCAGGCGCTGCAATTGGCGCAGGGTCTGTGCGTTATGGGGGTGACGTTCGTGCATTGCCTGAAGAGTCGCCAGGGCGCCTTCGGTATCGCCGCGATCGGTCTGCAATTGCGCGTGGTTCAAGGCGATCGCCAACTCGGCCTGGGGCTGACGCTCCAAGGCGCGCTCCAGCAGATTGTCGCTTTGCTCGTAATGACCTTGTTCGTTCGCGGCGCGGGCGGCACCGAGGTAATACAGCAATGGCTGATGCTCGGCTTCGGCAGCCCGAGACAAATGACGCTGCGCGCTGGCCCAACGACCTTCCGCCAGATCCAGCTGACCGTGTTCGATTGCCACCTGCACCCGACGGCTGCGATTGCGCCGCGACCAGGGATTGACCACACCGCTGGACGTCATCACCAATTCGATCAACGCCTTGATGCCCCAGATCACCAGCCAAAGCACGGCGATCAGCGCCAGTGTCGCCCACAGGCTCGATTCGTAGCGGAAGGACTTGTAGGCGATCAGCACGTAGCCGGCGTGCTCGGCAATCGCCAACCCCAGCGCGGCCGCGGCGGCGATGACCAGGAATACGATCACATACAGGCGTTTCATGGCGTGGCCTCCTGCGTGGTATTCGCGGCAGGTTTGGCCAGTGGCTTGATCGAGTCCTCGGCATTGACGTTACGTCGCTCCAGGTAACCCTGCACCGCACTCAGTGTGCCGGCCAGGTCCGGGGTGACGACGGTGACGGGTTGTTTGCTCAATTCGGCCACCTGCTCGAGCATCACTTTGCTCTGCGGATTGTCCGGATTGAAATTGCCCTTGAGCACGTCCCGCGCCTCATCCAACGCTTGGGAGTAAACCGCCGCCTGCCCATTGAGCGCGGCCCATTGTGCCTGCTCCAGCGCCAAGCTAAGTGCGAGGCGCACTTGGCTCAGACTTTGTCCGGCAAGCAACGGACGAACATTTTTATCGGCATTGAAATCGATACGGATGTAACGCGAAATCTGATCCCACCATTGCGCCCAGCGACTCGCGCCATCGCCATCGGCGGTCAGGCCGAGCAAGGATTCGCCCCGGTCCTTGTACTCGGGCGCCAGCTCGGTCAGGCCCGTCACGCGGTCTCGCAGTGCACCCAATTGCAGGAACAGACCGGTGCGATCCGGTTGCTCGGTGCTGCGCAAGGCCACCAGGGTTTTCGCCACTTGTTCGCGAGCGGCAAAGGAGCCGGGATCGTTCTGTTCACGGAGAATTTCGTCGGCACCCTGGACCAGGGCCTGGGCGCTGCTGATGTCCTGCAAGGCCGAAAGACGCAGGCTGGCCAGACGCAGCAAGTGCTCGGCCTCGGCCAGACGCCAGTCCTTGCGGCTGGCGCCGAGGACGGTTTCCAGACGTTGACTCAGGCGTTGCTGATCGCCCTGCAACTGCGCCACCAGGCGGCTGCGTTCTTCAATCACATCGGCAGCCGGCAGCTGGTCCAGGCGTGCGCTCAGACGCTGTTCATTGAGCTTGAGACTTTGCGCCTCATCACTCAATGCCTGCACTTGACTCAACTGCTGTTGATTAGTCGCTTGCAGGTGGCGCACCTGCCAGACTCCCCAACCACCGACGGCAACTCCGGCAGCCCCGAGCAGCAGCGCGACGATTGCCAGCCCGTTGCCTTTGCGCTGCTCTGCGGCAGGAGGTGGAGTTTCAACCGGCGCATCGAGCACTGGCTGGACGTCATCTTTAGGCAAGGCTGTTTCGCTCACGTATCCATCCTTTGCATTAGAGAACGGCCACGGGATGCTCCCGTAACGCCGTCAGCAAAGCCGCGGCACTGGCGCCGCGGCAATCCACAACTGTCAGGGCCCCGGCGGCACGTGCCAGCTCGGCGACCCTGGGGCTTGGTACAAACAACGGCAACTGCGCCAACTGCGGCCAGGCATCGCCGGCCAATTGATGCAGATGCTCAAAACCCTGTCCACTGCTGACCACCAGCCCGTTCAGGCGTTCCGCCCTGATGCGGTCAGGCAGCGTTGCCGGCGGGTATTGCGGCAGCTCGCGACGGTACAACTCCAGATACTCGACACTAGCACCTAGCTCGCGCAAACGCTCCGCCAGCAACTCGCGCCCGCCCTGCCCGCGCATGATCAGCACACGCGGACCCGGTCGGGCGATAGCCTCGCGCAATGCCGGGAGTTGAAGCAAGGCTTCGCTGTCATCGCCTTCCGCCGGGAAGCTTGTGTCCAGCTTGTGATCTTCGAGAATCTGCGCCGTCGCCGCACCGACGCTGAACCACTTCACACGCGGTAAGTTCGACCCCATCTGATCGAGCAGATCGACGCCGATCCGGGCGGCCGGTTTGCTGACCACGATCACTGCGCAGTAACGATCCAGATCCCGGATCACGCCGCGCATTGTGTCAGTCGCGGGGATCGGCTCTATGTCCAAAAGCGGCAAGCTGCTGCTGAAAATCCCCTGTTCGGCCAGAACGCTGCTCAGCGCTGCCGACTCATCCGCCGGACGCGTCAGCAGCAGGCGCCAGTTCGTCACTCGTGACCTGCCTCGCCATAGACCGCCTTGAGAATGTCATTGGCGCCCTGGCTCAAAAGGTCTTCGGCCACTTGCACACCCAGCGCCTCGGCATCGGCACGTGGTGCACGGGCCTGTGCACTGAGCAACAAACCACCACTCGGATCGCCCACCAGGCCACGCAACCAGATCTGTTCGCCTTCAAGCACGGCGTAGCAGGCGATCGGCACTTGGCAGCCGCCATTGAGGTGTTTGTTGAGAGCACGTTCGGCGGTGACGCGGGTGGCGGTGTCCTGATGGTGCAGCGGCGCCAGCAGCGCGTGAATCTCGCTGTCGGCGGTTCGGCATTCGATGCCCACCGCGCCCTGGCCACCGGCCGGCAAGCTGTCGTCGACGCTGATGGCCGAAGTGATGCGATCTTCAAAGCCCAGACGAATCAACCCGGCGGACGCGAGGATGATGGCGTCGTATTCGCCGGCATCGAGCTTGGCCAGGCGAGTGTTGACGTTGCCGCGCAGGAAGCGGATTTCCAGGTCCGGGCGACGGGTCAGCAACTGGGCCTGACGGCGCAGGCTCGACGTTCCGACAATGCTGCCTTGCGGCAACTCATCCAGGCTGGCGTAAGTGTTGGAGACGAATGCATCGCGTGGGTCTTCGCGCTCGCAGATACAGAACAAACCAAGGCCTTCAGGGAAGTCCATCGGTACGTCTTTCATCGAATGCACGGCGATGTCGGCTTCATTTTCCAGCAGCGCGGTTTCCAGTTCCTTGACGAACAGGCCTTTGCCACCGATTTTCGACAGCGGCGAATCGAGCAGCTTGTCGCCACGACTGACCATCGGGACCAGCGTCACGAGCAGGCCGAGGTGGGCCTCCTCCAAACGGGCTTTGACGTATTCGGCCTGCCACAGGGCGAGAGCACTTTTGCGGGTGGCGATGCGGATTTCGCGAGAGGACATGGATCAATCCGTACTGAATAGATGCGACGGATAATAACAGCTCAGCCAAATCCACTTTGACTTGTATCAGATACTGCTCGGCCTCCCTGGCCCCGGGTCTCCGGCAATCGGGTGTGAAATCCGCCTGCGACCAGCGAATTAAAGCTGTTGCATCATTTTTCGAACGCCGGCCACATGGCGCCGGCTGACGATCAGGGCGTCACCGTTCAACCCTTTGAGGAACAGCTGGAAATGCCCCAGAGGCGTTCGTTGCAGGCGCTCGATGCGCTCGCGAGCGACCAGGGCGTTGCGGTGGATGCGCACAAACCGGTCGCCGAATTCATCTTCCAGCGCCTTGAGCGGTTCATCCAGCAACACTTCGCCGGTCTCGTGGCGCAGGGTCACGTACTTGTGATCGGCGATGAAATAGACCACCTGATCCAGCGGGATCAACTCGATGCCCTTTCGGGTTCGGGCACTGATGTGGCTGCGTGGGCCACTGCCGCTTTCAGCAGCAGGTCGAGTCAAAGCCGAAAGTTGCACACGATTGGGGCGCTCGGCTTTCTTTAATGCATCATGTAAATGTTCAGTTCTCACAGGTTTCACCAGATAGCCTACGGCGCTGGCCTGTAAGGCTTCCACGGCAAATTCATCGGAACCTGTGCAAAACACCACGGCAGGCGGGGTTTCGCGTTCGCACAGTCGCGCTGCCACTTGCAGGCCATCGAGGCCTGGCATGCGGATATCGAGCAGGACGATATCCGGTTTGTGGCTGTCGATCAGTGCCAACGCCTCTTCGCCGTTCGTGGCGCTCGGCTCCAGGACGCTGTATCCCTCGAGTTCACCAACCATTTGGCTCAGGCGCTCGCGGGCAAGGGGGTCGTCATCAACGATCAGGACATTCATATTGCGCTGGATTCCTGCGTGAGTCTCGCACAAGGATAGCGTAGACAGGGGAAGTGACGTCTGTCACCGCGATCCACGCTAAGACTAGCGCGAGCGTGAAAAAGTGCCGCTGGTCGGGCAGCTAAATTTTCATCTGCCGGGCGATTAGCGGCCCAGGCCCGCTTTGGCGACACATCGCCACAGGGTTTGCTGATACGCAATATGAACACCCCCTCTTCTTATAGTCCTCTCGCGCACCGAGAAGTGCGCTGATCCTACTGTCCAACTGTAGACGGTTGCCGGAACGATATTGCTCAAATGAAAAATATCGTTGTACTAATAGGGAAAACTGTTGGAGCGAGCCTGCTCGCGATGAACCTGAGGGCCACGGGTTTATTCAAAAAGCACGCGTGATCGTTAACATCCATCGCGAGCAGGCTCGCTCCCACATGAGAAAACCAGTCGACCAGTGCCAGCGACAGGATTGGCAACCCTGTTATTATCCGCGGCAGCTTTCAACGCCATCTTTTTTCAGCCGATACGAGCGAATTCATGAGCACTGACAAGACCAATCAGTCCTGGGGCGGCCGCTTCAGTGAACCCGTCGACGCCTTCGTCGCCCGCTTCACCGCCTCCGTCACCTTCGACCAGCGCCTGTATCGCCACGACATCATGGGCTCGATCGCCCACGCCACCATGCTGGCAAAGGTCGGCGTGCTGACCGATGCCGAGCGCGACAGCATCATCGATGGCCTGAAGACCATCCAGGGTGAAATCGAGGCCGGCCAGTTCGACTGGCGCATCGACCTCGAAGACGTGCACATGAACATCGAGGCACGCCTGACCGACCGCATCGGCGTGACCGGTAAAAAGCTGCACACCGGCCGCAGCCGCAACGACCAGGTAGCCACCGACATCCGCCTGTGGCTGCGCGATGAAATCGACCTGATCCTCGGCGAAATCACCCGCCTGCAAAAAGGCTTGCTGGAACAGGCCGAGCGCGAAGCCGGCAGCATCATGCCGGGTTTCACTCACTTGCAAACCGCGCAGCCGGTGACCTTCGGGCACCATATGCTGGCGTGGTTCGAAATGCTCAGCCGCGACTACGAGCGTCTGGTCGACTGCCGCAAGCGGACCAACCGCATGCCACTGGGCAGCGCCGCGCTGGCCGGCACCACGTACCCGATCGATCGTGAATACACCGCGCAACTGCTGGGCTTCGATGCGGTGGGCGGCAACTCGCTGGACAACGTGTCCGATCGTGACTTTGCTATCGAGTTCTGCTCGGCCGCCAGCATCGCGATGATGCACCTGTCGCGCTTCTCCGAAGAGCTGGTGCTGTGGACCAGCGCACAATTCCAGTTCATCGATCTGCCAGACCGTTTCTGCACCGGCAGCTCGATCATGCCGCAAAAGAAAAACCCGGACGTTCCGGAACTGGTGCGCGGCAAATCGGGCCGTGTGTTCGGTGCCTTGATGGGCCTGCTGACCCTGATGAAAGGCCAGCCTCTGGCCTACAACAAGGACAACCAGGAAGACAAGGAACCGCTGTTCGACGCCGCCGACACCCTGCGCGATTCTCTGCGTGCCTTTGCCGACATGATCCCGGCAATCAAACCCAAGCACGCCATCATGCGCGAAGCGGCCCTGCGCGGTTTCTCCACTGCCACCGACCTGGCTGACTACCTGGTACGTCGCGGCCTGCCGTTCCGTGACTGCCACGAAATCGTTGGCCATGCGGTGAAGTACGGCGTGGACAGCGGCAAGGACCTGGCGGAAATGAGCCTGGAAGAACTGCGCAAGTTCAGCGACCAGATCGACCAGGACGTATTCGCCGTGCTGACCCTGGAAGGTTCGGTCAATGCCCGTGACCACATCGGCGGCACTGCGCCAGCGCAGGTGAAGGCCGCCGTTTCGCGCGGTCAGGCGCTGCTCGCCAGCCGTTAAGACGACAGCAAATATGAAGCCCGATGGCCAAAACCATCGGGCTTTCCCTCTCAGCGATTCGAATTCCCCACTGCCCGCACCCGCTTAAGAAAAGCAGGCGCCTCCGCCTGTCTGTCAGCGGCGACTATTCTCACGTTCGGATTCTCGCCCAAGTGCTCCAGCAACGCCTTGGCACCTGGCATGTCGGACAAGAAGTCGATGTCGAACAAGCGCTTTCCGACGTCTACGGCCAGGTCAACACTGTATAGAAAATACAAATCGGCAAGCGTGAAGTGCTCTCCTGCCACATATGGCGCAAACCGCGCACGTTGCTTCAAGGCCGTAAACCCTTTGATCAGATCCCGCTGTGCCTTGGCCTTCAGCTCCTCGGGAGTCGGCCTGCCGTCGAAAAACACTTCGACGTAACAGACACGCGCCGGCAGCTCGATGTACAACTCGATTTCTTTGGCCAGTGCTCGAACACTTGCCCGCGCAAACGGATCGGTCGGCAATAGCGCTTTGCCTGACTGGGTCTCTTCTATGAAGTCGAGGATGGCGTCCGTTTCGCTTACAAAGCCCTGCTCGGTCTCCAGGACCGGAACCTTCCCTCGGGGGCTGACGGCGAGAATGTCCGGATTCTGGCAACCATGAAACGGCACGGTTTCAAAAGGCACACCTTTTTCCAGGAGTGCCAACTTGACCATATTGAAATAGTTACTCGCCGCAAAACCATAAAGTTTGAGCATTACCGGGTCTCCTTGACCGCGACGTTTCCTGATCGGAAAACGATTCGATGCTCAAGGTAAACACTGTCCAGAACCGGGGAAGATTTTGGTTATTACCACGTACGACGAAATCGCCTGAAGGTGTTGGCCGACTTGGGTGTGGGCAATGTAGGACAAGAGATTGCGAATCTCCTGACACGTACTGATCACACCCGTCAGACGCCTCCGCAACTACTTCTTGGACGCGACCATCGCCATAAACGCCGGCATTGCCGCTTCCTTGTCCGCCGCAATCCGCTGCACGTTCGGGTTTTGCTCCAGACGCTCCAGCAACGCCTTGGCCGCCGGCAGTTCGGCCAACAGATCGATATCAAACAGCTTTTTCGCCACTGCACAGGCCAGCGGCACGCTGTACAGGAAATACAGATCCGCCACGCTCAAACTGTCGCCCGCCACATAAGGGCTGAACTTGCCGTGCCTGCCCAGGGAGGCAATGCCCAGCAATAGCTCGGTCTTGGTCTTTTCCTTGATCGCATCAGGCAGCGTCATGCCGAAAAATGCTTGCGGATAGCAGGCCCGGCCCGGCAGTTCGATGTAAAGTTCGATTTCCTTGGCCAGCGCGAGCACCTGCGCCCGTTCGAAAGGATCGCTCGGCAGCAGCGGCGTGCCTTTTTGGCTTTGCTCGATGTATTCGAGAATCACGCTGGTTTCGTTGATGAAACCCTGTTCGACACCCAGCACCGGCACCTTGCCGCGCGGACTGATGACCAGCGCTTCAGGCGCCTGGCCAGCGTAAAACGGCACCTCTTCGAACGGCAGTCCCTTTTCCAGCAGCGCCAGCTTGACCATGTTGTAGTAGTTGCTGACGGAAAATCCATAAAGCTTGAGCATCACAAAGCCTCCAGGCCGTGCAGGGGTTGGCAGTGCCTTTTATAGAACGCCGGGACGGTTCTTGCCAGCAGCATCACGGCGCTGAATGCAGGTAAACTGGCCGCCTTTCCTTGAGGAGCCTGCCATGAGCGAGCCAACAGATATCGACAGCGACGAAGAAGAATTCACCGAGAACACGCTGATCGAGGCCATTGAAAACCAGATTGAGAGCGACAACCCGCCGGCCGCCAAAGCGACCTTCAACAAGCTGACACTGGTGGGTTACGAGCGCGAGGAAATCCTCAACCTGATGGCTCACGTTTTGGCGGTGGAAATCGACGCGATCCTCGAAGAAGACCGCGCGTTCAATACCGAATGGTATGAAGCTGCACTGCGTGCGTTGCCGGAATTGCCGCCGGAAAAGAAATAAGATCAAAAGATCGCAGCCTTCGGCAGCTCCTGCAGGGATCGTATTTCATGTAGGAGCTGCCGCAGGCTGCGATCTTTTTTTTGCGGTCTACACTCTATTAACCCCGCTGCCGCCGCATTCAACCGGGGAATGCATCCCATGGCGAAAAAACCCTGTCGCGAGCACTGGACATGCCGGGCAAGTGGGCTCACCTTAGGGGCGCTGTCGTCCAATTCCTAGAAAGTCTGGAGTCCTTATGTCGCTTACCCCTGAGTTGGTTGCCGAACTGGAAGTCCTCGCACTCTTCAACCTGGACAGTTCCCAGGAAGGTTTGAAAATTCATCAGACCGCTGCCCCGAAACACATTGCCGCTGCCAAACGCTTGCATGAAAAAGAACTGATCGACCAGCCCGATGGCGGCTACCTGACTAGCCTGGGTCGTGATGCTGCGCAAAATGTACAAACCGTTCTGACCATCCTGAGCGTCCAGGAAACTGCCTGAATTCCCCGCATCGCCCACGGAAACCCCAGGCTCGGGATTTCCGCGGGCACGGCCTGACAACGGCCGTCGCCATACGGTAAAAATCTGACGCCAGAAAAACAAAATCAGCTTAAAAGTCCCGGGACCAAGGCGCTACACTCCCCATACCCGAGAACCCCGATTCCGAGCCCCTGCGAGCCGGTTTGAGCTGACATGACCCGCACCCACGAAATCCGCCCCGATCTGGACGAGGGAATCGACCGCAAGGTTCTCAGCCAACTGCGCGCACGTTTCCTGAAGCTCAACGAGGGCCGCATGGCGCGCGCCATGGAAGGATTGTCGACCCGGCAGCAAGGGGTGCTGAACCTCCTCCCGCTGTTTTTCCACGTCAATCATCCGCTGTTGCCGGGTTACGTTTCCGGCAGCACGCCGGCCGGACTGTCGAACTACGAACCGGACGCCAATGCCCTCGCCGAAGCCCAGCGCCTGACCCGCTCGTTTTCCTACAAGCCGCGCCACGGCAGCAACCCGCCACGCCCGATTCACGGCCTGTTCCTGATGGGCAGCCTCGGCACACTGGCCCAGGCCGACCAGAGCGACATGGACGTGTGGGTATGTCATGCGCCCGATTTGAGTGAGCAGGAGCTGTCCGAACTGCGCAAAAAGTGCCAGTTGCTGGAAACCTGGGCCGCCAGCCAGGGGGCCGAGGCGCATTTCTTTCTGATCGAGCCGACGCGCTTCGTACTGGGTGAGCGCGACAATCAACTCAGCTCCGAAAACTGCGGCACCACTCAGCACTATCTACTGCTGGACGAGTTCTACCGCACTGCGATCTGGCTCGCCGGGCGCACGCCGATCTGGTGGCTGGTGCCCGTTTATGAGGAAGCGAATTACGACCGCTACACCCACACGCTGCTGTCCAAGCGCTTCATCCGCACCGACGAAACCCTGGACCTGGGAAATCTGGCGTACATTCCTCCCGGCGAATTCATCGGTGCCGGGCTCTGGCAGCTGTTCAAGGGTATCGAGTCGCCTTACAAGTCGGTGCTCAAGCTGTTGCTGACCGAGGTTTACGCCAGCGAACATCCGAGGGTCCAGTGCCTGAGCCTGCGCTTCAAACAAGCGGTGTTCGCCAATCGGCTCGACCTCGATGAACTGGACCCATACGTCGTGGTTTACCGGCGTATCGAGGAATACCTCATCGCCCGTAACGAGCCGGAACGGCTGGAATTGGTGCGACGCGCGCTGTACCTGAAGGTCAATCGCAAGCTCACCGTCGGTAGTGGCCGCACCCAGAGTTGGCAACGCTCGTTGCTTGAACGCCTCGCCCACGAATGGCAATGGGACCCGCGGCAACTGGCGCTGCTCGACAGCCGCAGCCAATGGAAAGTCCGCCAGGTCAGCTCGGAGCGCCGGGCTCTGGTCAACGAACTGAATTACAGCTACCGCTTCCTGACTCAGTTTGCCCGCAATGAACAGACCGTCAGCCTGATCAACAAGCGTGACCTCAGCGTGCTGGGTCGACGCCTGTACGCGGCGTTCGAGCGCAAGGCAGACAAGGTCGAGTTCATCAATCCGGGCATCGCCCCGGATTTGGCCGAAGACACCCTGACGCTGGTCCATGCACCGAACAAAAAAGAGCCGACGCAAAATCAGTGGGGCTTGTACAACGGCAGCCTGACCGCGCTTGAGTGGGAGCATTTCGCCCCGATCAAACGCAGTCGCCATCTGCTCGAACTGCTCACCTGGTGCCACCGCAACGGCGTGATCGACAGCAGCACCCGCCTCGCCTTGCACCCCGGCAGCAGCGACTTGAGCGAGTTCGAACTGTTCAACCTGCTCGGTAGCCTGCAACAGACTATTCCCCTGCCCTTGCCGACCGTCGCGGAGGAACCATTGCTGCGTGCCGCCGTGCCCGGCAACGTGCTGATGCTGGTGAACGTCGGTGTCGACCCGCTCAAGCACCACCGCGACCTGAACATCCTGATGACCACCGAGCGCACCGACTCACTGAGTTACGCCGGCGTCCGGGAAAACCTGGTGCTGACCCTGGACCAGGTCACGCTCAATAGCTGGAACGAAGTGCTGGTCAATCACTTCGACGGACCACACGCCCTGCTCGACTGCGTGCGTGACTACCTCAACAACCTGCCGAGCGGGCCGCAGCAGCCCCGACTGCGCGTGCGTTGCTTCTGCCATAACCGCGCGCAGTTCATTGCCCAGCGGGTCGAAGGGATCCTTGACATTGCGCAGAACCTGCTGCTGAGCAAACTCAATTACCGCTACCTGATTCAGGTCCAGCAGCATTACCACGTGCTGGAGTTGGTGCCCGGCCAGGTCAATCACGTTGCGCTTGCCACCTTGCCGGCGCTGTTCGATTACCTGGGTGAGGAACAGGCTCGTTACAGCCCATTGCACCTGGACCCGATGGCGCTCGAAGACCACGACCTGGCAATGCTTCTGCCCATGGGCCAGCGGGGTTGCATTCAAGTGTTCTACCGGATCAACGAAGCCCAGGCCGATCTGTACGTACTCGATGAATTCAACGCGTTGTGGCAGCAGCGTTTGCCCTGGCATGACGAGCAAAGCCTGCTGGTTCCGTTGCAGCGATTCCTGCAGTCGATCCAGTACCGACGCGATGCGTTGCTGCCGATGGATGCGACTTCCCCGCAGAATCTGGAGACGTTGTATTACCAATTGTTGCCTTCCGGCCCGGGCCGAGCGCGTCGGGTCGACGCGAGGCCGCCACCACAAAACCCGGTCAACAAGCCGTTCTACGACGTGCAGGCGATCGTCGGCAAAGCGGCGCCCGGCACGGTGCACGTCACGTTGTATTGCAATCAGCGGGAATTTTCAGAGTTGGAACATGGCGACCAACTGTTCAGTGTGGTCGCCCGGGAAATCATCGAGCAGCGCCGCGAGACCGAGCGCTATCGCTGCTACATCACCGACCTGGACTTGTCGGGCCTGATAGGTGATGGGCAGAGTTCGAGCAATTTGTATCTGCGTTACAAGGCCGACCTGGAGCGCGCATTGAACGAGGCGCTCGCGCAGGTCTGAGCGGTCGTTACTCTGGGAAGTCGCCGCCATGGGCTGGTTGAGATTCAACTTCCAGCAAAGTCAGTTTCAGGGTTTTGCCACCCGGAGCCGGCCAGTCGATGTGCTGGCCAACTTTCAGGCCCAGCAGTGCACTGCCCACTGGCGCCAGGATGGAAATCCGTCCCTCGTCGGCGTTGGCATCCTTCGGATAAACCAGGGTCAGGTGATAATCCTTGCCACTGCTTTCTTCACGGCAGTGCACGCGGGAATTCATGGTCACGACATCGGCGGGCACTTCATCGTGACCGACCAGTGTATCGGCGCGATCCAGCTCGGTTTGCAGCGCGATAACGCCCGGCAGCGTGTCATCCAGGCTGTCGATCAGACGCTCCAGACGCTGTACGTCCAGACGGGTAAGGGTGATGGAAGGTGCGGTCATGATCAGGGCAGACTCCTTTCTTCTGCACGAAAAAAGCAAAACCCCGCCAGAAAAAGGCGGGGTTTTCACAAGGCCTCGATGGGTTGAGGCGTATCCGGACACTAACACAGCTCAAAAAATATACAAGTCGCCACCAGACAGCGCGCACTCCCTGTGGGAGCCGGCTTGCTGGCGATAGGATTCCGGACGTTACAGCGCCCTCCTGGCCGCCATCGCTAGCAAGCCAGCTCCTACAGAAGATTGGCGTTGACCTTGCGATTGGAGGCCTGGGCGCAGATGACCCGACGGCGCTCGTCATCGGCCGAACGCCATTCGCGGATGTCTTCGACATGACGGAAGCAGCCCAGACAGACCTTCTGCTCATCCAGCCGGCACACGCCGCTGCACGGCGAAGGGACGGCCGGGCTGACGTTGCTGTAAAGCGGCTTCGGTGGGCGGACGGGTGCTGACTGGGTCACGACGTTACAGGCCTTCGAAATCGAGTTCGACACCGGCCTGCTGATTGACGATGCGTTCGAGCATCTCGCCCAGTTGCTCTTCGCTCTTGTCGCACATCCAGCGCTCGCTTTCTTCGTCGTAGTCGAAGTGGAAGCCACCGGACACCGCCGCCAGCCACAACTGACGCAGCGGCTCCTGCCGACTGAAGATCAACTGGCTGCCGTTTTCGAACTTGACGGTCAATACACCGGCCGAGCTTTCGAGATCGATATCCAGGTCGCTCTCGTCAAAGATGTCCTCCAGTGTTTGCTGGGTGGCATCGACCAGATCGTGGAAACGGGCTTCGGACAAACTCATTACGGCAACCTCAAAAAGTGTCTGATCAGGCTCAAGCGCCGCAAGATACGGACGAGCCCCGCTGATTGCAAAGGATAACGATCATGGGCCGATATAGGTACATCAAACACGGTTCCGGTGGGAGCGGGGTTGTGTGGCGAGGGAGCTTGCTCCCGCTGGGTCGCGAAGCGACCCCGAAAGCATTGCGCCTGCTTCGCAGTCGAGCGGGAGCAAGCTCCCTCGCCACACAAGCCCGCTACCACAATGGATTGCGCGCGACTTACCTGCATCAAGCCAAGGCCCGCCGGACGGGCGGTTCGTTGCATAGGCAAGCTGCCGGGTGGCCGGTATACTCCGGCGCAATTAATGCATTTTCAAGGATTTCGCCATGAAGCGCCTGATCTCTTCCCTTGCTGCGCTCCTCGCGGTTGCCTGCCTTGTGTCGGCCTGCGGTCAAAAAGGCCCGTTGTACCTGCCCGACGAAGACCAGGACCCTGCAGAGCAGGCCCAGTCCTCGCAGAAGCAGCCGTCCAAGGCCCACAAGCACGACGTCTACCAATAAGGGAACCTCATGGACGCTTTTAACTACCGTGACGGTGAACTGTTCGCGGAAGGTGTTGCCCTGTCTGCCATCGCCGAGCGCTTTGGCACACCGACCTACGTTTACTCGCGCGCCCACATCGAAGCCCAGTACCTGGCTTACGCCGATGCGCTGGCCGGCATGCCGCACCTGGTCTGCTTCGCGGTCAAGGCCAACTCCAACCTGGGTGTACTGAATGTCCTGGCGCGCCTGGGCGCCGGTTTCGACATCGTCTCCCGTGGCGAGCTGGAACGCGTACTGGCCGCTGGCGGCAGCGCCGACAAGATCGTGTTCTCCGGCGTCGGCAAGACCCGTGACGACATGCGTCGCGCCCTTGAAGTCGGCGTGCACTGCTTCAACGTCGAATCCACCGACGAACTGGAACGCCTGCAAGTGGTGGCCGCCGAGCTCGGCGTTCGCGCGCCGATCTCGCTGCGCGTCAACCCGGACGTCGATGCCGGCACCCACCCGTACATTTCCACCGGTCTCAAAGAGAACAAGTTCGGCATCGCCATCGCCGACGCCGAAGACGTGTACGTGCGCGCCGCGCAGTTGCCGAACCTGGAAGTGGTCGGCGTCGATTGCCACATCGGCTCGCAACTGACCACCCTGCCGCCGTTCATCGACGCTCTCGACCGCCTGCTGGGCCTGGTCGACCGCCTCGGCGATTGCGGCATCTACCTGCGCCACATCGATCTCGGTGGTGGCCTGGGTGTGCGTTATCGTGATGAAGAGCCGCCATTGGCCGCCGACTACATCAAGGCCGTGCGCGAACGTCTCGACGGTCGTGATCTGGGACTGGTGTTCGAGCCGGGTCGCTTTATCGTCGCCAACGCCGGCGTGCTGCTGACCCAGGTCGAGTACCTCAAGCACACCGAACACAAAGACTTCGCCATCGTCGACGCGGCCATGAACGACCTGATCCGCCCGGCGCTGTACCAAGCCTGGATGGATGTCACCGCCGTACGCCCGCGCACCTCCGCTGCCCGCGCCTACGACATTGTTGGCCCAATCTGCGAGACCGGCGACTTCCTGGCCAAGGATCGTGAACTGGCCCTGGAAGAAGGCGACCTGCTGGCCGTGCATTCGGCTGGCGCCTATGGGTTTGTCATGAGCTCCAACTACAACACCCGCGGTCGTGCCGCTGAAGTGTTGGTGGACGGTGATCAGGCATTTGAAGTGCGTCGCCGTGAAACGGTAGCCGAGTTGTTTGCTGGCGAAAGCCTGCTGCCGGAGTAAAACCATGCTGCTGCGTTTTACCAAGATGCACGGCTTGGGCAATGACTTCATGGTCCTCGACCTGGTCAGCCAGCACGCGCACATTCTGCCCAAGCACGCCAAGCTGTGGGGCGATCGGCACACTGGCATCGGTTTCGACCAGTTGCTGATCGTCGAAGCACCGAGCAACCCGGACGTGGATTTCCGCTATCGGATCTTCAACTCCGACGGCTCGGAAGTGGAACAGTGCGGCAACGGTGCGCGCTGCTTCGCCCGCTTTGTGCTCGACAAACGCCTGACCGCTAAACGGCAGATCCGTGTCGAAACCAAAAGCGGCATCATCGAACTGGATGTGCGCAGCGACGGGCAGATCGGCGTGAACATGGGTGCCCCGCGCCTGGTGCCAGCGGATATTCCGTTTCAGGCGCCTGAACAGGCGTTGAGCTATCAGGTCGACGTCGACGGTACGCCGGTCGAACTGGCCGCGGTGTCCATGGGCAACCCCCATGCGGTGCTGCGAGTCAGCGATATCAACAACGCACCGGTGCATGAGCTGGGGCCGAAAATCGAACATCACCCGCGCTTCCCGGCACGGGTCAATGTCGGTTTTCTAGAGGTCATCGACCGGGGCCGCGCGCAGTTGCGCGTCTGGGAACGCGGCGCCGGGGAAACCCAGGCCTGCGGCACCGGCGCCTGCGCCGCTGCCGTCGCTGCGATCAGCCAGGGGTGGATGGATTCGCCGCTGTTGATCGACCTGCCAGGCGGGCGCCTGTCCATTGAATGGGCAGGCCCTGGCCAACCGGTGTTGATGACCGGCCCGGCAGTCCGTGTATACGAAGGACAAGTACGTCTTTGAGTGAGCCAAAACCATGACCGATAAGCCTCAGGTACCCGCCCGACAGTCCGACGAATCGCCGTCCGAGAGCCTGGAGGCGGCGGCGATTGCCGCGTACCTGGAGGCTCATCCGGACTTCTTCGTCGAGCACGAAGAACTGCTGCCGGCAATGCGCATTCCCCACCGCCGCGGCGACACCGTGTCGCTGGTGGAACGGCAGATGACCATCCTGCGCGACCGCAACATTGAGCTGCGTCATCGTCTTTCGCACTTGATGGACGTGGCCCGCGACAACGACCGACTGTTCGAAAAAACCCGCCGACTGATCCTCGCACTGATGGACGCCGCCACGCTGGAAGACGTGGTGATGTGCGTCGAAGACAGTTTGCGCCAGGACTTTCAGGTGCCCTTCGTCAGCCTGATCCTGCTCGGCGACAACGCCATGCCGGTCGGCCGCTGGGTGACCCACGCGGACGCCCAGGTGGCCATCGGTGGCCTGTTGCTGGAAGACAAAAGCGTCAGCGGCAGCCTGCGCGAACATGAACTCGACTTCTTGTTCGGCGAAGAGCAGCGCAAGCAAATCGGCTCCACCGCCGTCGTCGCCATCAGTCACCAGGGCATCCACGGCATCCTCGCTATCGCCAGCCGTGATCCGCAGCAATATAAAAGCTCGGTGGGCACGCTGTTCCTCAGCTACATTGCCGAAGTCATGGGCCGCGTGCTGCCACGGATCAACAACTCCCTGCGCTCGGTTCGCTGATCATGGAACGACAACTGGACGCTTACTGCGAACACCTGCGCAGTGAGCGACAGGTGTCGCCGCACACGCTGTCGGCCTACCGCCGCGACCTCGATAAAGTGCTGGGCTGGTGCGTCAAACAGAACATTGGCAGTTGGGCCGCCCTGGACATCCAGCGCCTGCGCAGCCTGATCGCCCGCCTGCATGCACAAGGTCAATCGTCCCGCAGCCTGGCGCGACTGCTGTCGGCGGTGCGTGGGCTCTATCACTACCTGAACCGCGAAGGCCTGTGCGATCACGACCCGGCCAACGGCCTGGCGCCGCCCAAGGGCGAACGCCGCCTGCCGAAAACCCTCGACACCGACCGCGCCCTGCAATTGCTGGAAGGTGGCGTGGAAGACGACTTTCTCGCGCGTCGGGATCAGGCGATTCTTGAGCTGTTCTATTCTTCCGGCCTGCGGCTTTCGGAACTGACCGGGCTCAATCTCGATCAGCTTGATTTGGCGGACGGTATGGTCCAAGTGCTCGGCAAAGGCAGCAAAACCCGCTTATTGCCGGTAGGAAAAAAAGCTCGAGAAGCGCTGGAGTTGTGGTTGCCATTGCGAGCCATGGCCAACCCGGCGGACGACGCCGTGTTTGTCGGCCAGCAAGGTCGACGCCTCGGCCCGCGGGCGATCCAGCTGCGGGTAAAAGCAGCGGGCGAGCGCGAACTGGGGCAAAACCTGCACCCACACATGTTGCGACACTCCTTCGCCAGCCACTTGCTGGAGTCCTCGCAGGATCTGCGCGCGGTGCAGGAATTGCTCGGCCACTCGGACATCAAGACCACCCAGATCTACACCCACCTGGACTTCCAGCACCTGGCCAGCGTCTACGACAGCGCTCACCCACGGGCCAAACGCATTAAAGGCGATGATTCATGACTCTCCAACTGATCACCTTCGACCTCGACGACACCCTGTGGGACACCGCCCCGGTGATCGTCAGCGCCGAAGCCGTATTGCGTGAATGGCTGACTGAACATGCACCCAACTTGGGCGCGGTGCCGGTGGAGCATTTGTGGGCCATTCGCGAACGCATCCTGAGCATCGAGCCGAACCTCAAGCACCGCATCAGCGCTTTGCGTCGCCGCGTGTTGTTCCAGGCTCTGGAAGAAGCAGGCTATGCCCACGCAGTCGCTTCCGAGTTGGCCGACCAAAGTTTCGAAGTGTTTCTGCATGCACGGCATCAGCTGGAAATCTTCCCGGAGGTGCAACCGACCCTCCAGGCACTGGCCAACCATTACACCCTCGGCGTGGTCACCAACGGCAATGCTGATGTGCGACGGCTGGGGTTGGCGGACTACTTCAAGTTTGCGCTGTGCGCGGAAGACATCGGCGTCGCCAAGCCAGATGCGCGACTGTTCCATGAGGCGTTGCAACGCGGAGGTGCGACCGCCGAGACGGCGGTGCATATCGGCGATCATCCGGGCGATGACATTGCCGGGGCGCAGCAGGCGGGGTTGCGGGCGATCTGGTTCAACCCTGCGGGAAAAACCTGGGAAGCCGAGCGCCTGCCCGATGCGGAAATTCGCAGCCTGACCGAACTGCCGGCGTTGTTGGCGCTCTGGAATGCCAGCGCAGCATCACCTCTGTAGGAGCCGGCTTGCTGGCGATCACGGTTCATCATTCAACAACGATGTTGCCTGACCTGGCGCCATCGCCAGCAAGCCGGCTCCTACAGGGGTTACGCAGGATTTTGTTTGAGGCATGAAAAAGCCCGCAGCGACGGCGGGCTTTTTCAGCAAGCAGGTAGCCGCCTCAGATAGGCCGGCTACCGTACTTGTTATCCGGCTTCTTGGGCGGATCGGCGACCACGTTGGCCTCCACTTCCTGCACCTTGCCACCACGCGCAAGGAACTCTTCCATGGCCTTGGCCAGGGCGTCGCGCTCCTTGTTCTTGGCTTCGACACTCGGCAGCTCATCGACCGATACCGCTGCCTTGGCTTTGCCTTTGGCAGTCGGCGCGGGCGCATCACCGCCGTCGTCGTCAGCAACGTCTTCCGCTGCTGCTTCCAGGCCTTCTTCGGCCTCGTCTTCGTCGCCTACTTCGAGGTCGTCGTTTTCCAGATCATCGTCGCTCATGTTCTACCTCATGACTTGCGAAAAGCAGATTAGTTATAGCCCAGCTTTGCCCTCTGTCGAAGGCTGCCGGAAAAAAATCAACAACCGCTGCTGACCAGCGGTTATGCCCCTTCACCGTGCACGGTGGCGAGGACTTTACGAGCACCGCCATGATCACGGTGCTCGCCCAGATAAACGCCTTGCCAGGTCCCTAACGCCAGTCGGCCCGCCGAGATCGGCAAACTGAGCTGACAGCCAAGCACGCTGGCCTTGAAGTGCGCCGGGAGGTCGTCCAGGCCTTCGTCGTTATGCTCATATCCGTCTGTTCCTTGTGGGATCAGACGATTGAAAAATCGTTCGAAGTCGCGACGTACCGCCGGATCGGCGTTCTCGTTGATGGTCAACGACGCCGAGGTATGCTGCAGCCACAAATGCAACAGACCGACCCGACACGCCTTGAGTTCAGGCAGGCCGGCGAGTAACTCGTCCGTTACCAGATGAAAGCCCCGGGGCCTCGCCCGCAGGGTAATCAGAGTCTGTTGCCACATACAGTTCTCCGCACGTTCGGGGCGCATTCTAGCGCGCTCTGGGAAAAAACAAAGGCCCTAATATTCCTTCTATCCTGTAAGCCATTGGCGGCACAAAAACACTCGTCGTAAACGTCGTAAAAGCTGTAAGAAAAAACCTTTCAGCGCTTCCTTTGATGACAAATTCCAGACAAAAAAATGCCCGGCAAGCCGGGCAAGTTTTTTATGCGCGTACTTACAAGTTGTAGCCGCGTTCGTTGTGAAGCGCCAGATCGATACCGACAGCCTCTTCTTCTTCAGTGATGCGCAGACCCATGACGGCATCCAGCACCTTGAGAATGATGAAGGTGACGATCGCGGTGTAGATCACCGTGAAGCCCACGCCTTTGCATTGAATCCACACTTGTGCGGCGATGTCGGTCACGGTGCCGAAGCCACCCAGGGACGGTGCAGCGAACACACCGGTCAGGATCGCGCCGAGGATACCGCCGATACCGTGTACGCCGAAGGCATCCAGGGAATCGTCATAGCCGAGTTTGCGTTTCAGGGTGGTTGCGCAGAAGAAGCACACCACACCAGCTGCAAGACCGATCACCAGAGCGCCCATCGGGCCTACGGTGCCAGCCGCCGGGGTAATCGCAACCAGGCCAGCAACCACACCCGAAGCAATACCCAGTGCGCTTGGCTTACCGTGGGTGACCCACTCAGCGAACATCCAGCCCAGTGCAGCGGCAGCGGTAGCGATTTGTGTAACGAGCATCGCCATGCCGGCGGTGCCGTTGGCCGCAGCAGCGGAACCGGCGTTGAAACCGAACCAACCGACCCACAGCATCGCCGCGCCCATCAGGGTATAGCCGAGGTTGTGCGGCGCCATCGGCGTGGTCGGGAAGCCTTTGCGCTTGCCCAGTACCAGGCAGGCAATCAGACCGGCCACACCGGCGTTGATGTGCACCACGGTGCCGCCAGCGAAGTCGAGCACGCCCCAGTCCCACATCAGGCCGCCGTTGCCGGACCAGACCATGTGCGCGATCGGTGCATAAACCAGGGTGAACCAGATGCCCATGAAGATCAGCATCGCGGAGAACTTCATCCGCTCGGCGAAGGCACCGACGATCAGCGCTGGGGTGATGATGGCAAAGGTCATCTGGAAAGTGATGAACACCGCCTCAGGGAACAGCGCTGCCGGGCCGGTCAGGCTGGCTGGCGTGACACCGGCGAGGAACGCCTTGCCCATGCCGCCGAAGAACGAGTTGAAGTTGACGACGCCCTGCTCCATGCCCGTGGTGTCGAACGCGATGCTGTAGCCATAAATGACCCACAGGACGCTGATCAGACCGGTAATGGCGAAGCACTGCATCATCACGGAAAGAATGTTTTTCGACCGAACCATGCCGCCGTAGAACAGCGCGAGGCCGGGAATGGTCATGAACAGCACGAGGGCTGTCGAGGTCAACATCCAGGCGGTGTCGCCGGAGTTGAGGACTGGAGCTGCCACTTCGTCTGCCGCCATGGCCAGGCTGGGCATTACGAGGGACAACAGGGCTCCTAGCCCTGCGAATTTACGCAGAGTCATATTGTTTTCTCCTGGGGCGTTGGGTTTGTGGCGGCTTAGATTGCGTCGGTATCGGTTTCGCCGGTACGGATGCGAATCGCCTGTTCCAGATTGACCACGAAGATCTTGCCGTCACCGATCTTGCCGGTGTTGGCGGCCTTGGTTATCGCCTCGATAACCCGGTCGAGATCCTTGTCGTCAATGGCGACATCAATCTTCACCTTTGGCAGGAAATCGACCACGTACTCCGCGCCGCGATACAGCTCGGTGTGACCCTTCTGCCGACCGAAGCCTTTTACTTCAGTAACGGTAATGCCCTGCACGCCGATCTCGGACAACGACTCGCGCACGTCGTCCAACTTGAACGGCTTGATGATGGCAGTGACTAGCTTCATGAAAACTCTCTCCCGAATTGGTGGACTTGCCCCAGGAAAACAAACCCGTCTCAAGTCTAAGCGCAGTGCCTGGCTTTGTAACGCATCGTCGGCCTTACTTGCCCGTCCGACGCCAGCTAACCGCTCCTTGCGAAACACTCCCCGCGTTTCGTTCGGCGCACTGCATTCGTCACAGCGACTGCATCAGTGCATGGGTCATCAGGGGCTAAGCAGAAAGCTTGCCATCTCCAGAATTTTCACTGATTTCAAGCCTTTGCCCTCTGATCGTAACCACTTCGCAACAACACTCGGCTCGTTACGCACAACAACGGTGCGACGCCGTCCGTCTGCATGCGCGAAAAGCGTGCATCCCTTGCCTGCGAATTTGACTATAGACACTGCGTGATACACTGCCCGCCATTGATACCAGGACATTTCCCATGCTCGCGCCCAAAGACTTCCTCGACGCCCTGACGGGCACCGCCTCCCGCCTCTTCAGCGGCGACACCCCACTGCCGAAAGCAGAGATCGAAAGTCAGTTCAAAATGTTGCTACAGAGTGGCTTCAGCAAACTGGATCTGGTGAGCCGGGAAGAGTTTGATAGTCAGATGGTCGTACTGGCGCGGACACGGGCACGGTTGGAGGCACTTGAGGCCAAGGTCGCTGAGATGGAAGCGAAGCTAAACCCACCAGCACAAACCGAATAACTGCAGGAGCCGGCTTGCTGGCGATCGCGTTTGATCATTCAACAACGATGTTGACTGACTTGTCGCCATCGCCAGCAAGCCGGCTCCTACAGGTTAAGCACCTGCAACATCCAGTGAAGGTTTGCCTCCTCAACCGCCCCGCCAGAATCTCCCCCGCCAACTACCCTTGAAAAACCCGCAGGAAGCGGCCCCCTGTACAATTCAAGGAACGACCATGTCTCTCGCCATCGTCCACAGCCGCGCCCAGGTGGGTGTGGAAGCGCCTGCTGTTACCGTCGAAGTCCATCTGGCCAACGGCTTGCCGTCGCTGACCATGGTCGGCCTGCCCGAGGCCGCGGTGAAGGAGAGCAAGGATCGGGTGCGCAGTGCGATCATCAATTCGGGGCTGCAATTTCCGGCACGGCGGATCACGCTCAATCTGGCCCCGGCGGATTTGCCCAAGGATGGCGGGCGGTTCGATTTGGCGATTGCCTTGGGGATTCTTTCGGCCAGTGTGCAGGTGCCGGCGTTGACGCTGGATGATGTGGAGTGTCTGGGAGAACTGGCGCTGTCAGGCGCGGTGCGGGCGGTTCGTGGGGTGTTGCCAGCGGCATTGGCGGCGCGCAAGGCCGGGCGTTCGTTGATGGTGCCGCGGGTGAACGCCGAGGAGGCCTGTCTCGCGTCGGGACTGAAGGTGATTGCGGTGGATCATCTGCTGGAAGCCGTCGCCCATTTCAACGGGCACACGCCGGTTGAACCGTATGTCTCGGATGGTTTGATTCACGCGAGCAAGCCCTACCCCGATTTGAATGAAGTACAGGGGCAGCAAGCTGCCAAACGGGCGCTGTTGATTGCTGCAGCGGGGGCGCACAACTTGCTGTTCAGCGGGCCTCCAGGTACCGGCAAGACGCTTCTGGCGAGCCGCCTGCCAGGATTGCTGCCACCGCTGAGCGAAAGCGAAGCTCTGGAAGTGGCGGCAATTCAGTCAGTCAGCAGTTGCACGCCGTTGAGCCATTGGCCGCAGCGCCCGTTCAGGCAACCCCATCACTCTGCCTCCGGCCCGGCGTTGGTTGGCGGCAGCTCGAAACCACAACCCGGCGAGATCACACTTGCTCATCATGGCGTGCTGTTCCTGGATGAGCTGCCAGAGTTTGATCGCAAGGTGCTGGAGGTTTTAAGGGAGCCACTGGAATCCGGCCATATCGTGATTTCGCGGGCGAAAGATCGTGTTCGGTTTCCGGCGCGTTTTCAGTTGGTGGCGGCGATGAATCCGTGCCCCTGTGGATATCTTGGTGAACCCACTGGGCGGTGCTCTTGCACACCTGACATGGTTCAGCGTTATCGCAACAAACTCTCAGGACCGTTGCTGGATCGGATCGACTTGCACCTGACCGTGGCGCGGGAGGCCACCGCGTTGAATCCGGCAGTGAAACCAGGAGAGGACAGCGCCAGCGCAGCAGCACTGGTCGCTGAGGCTCGCGAACGACAGCAAAAACGTCAGGGCTGCGCCAACGCTTTCCTTGATCTGCCGGGGGTTCGTCGGCACTGCAAGTTATCCACAGCCGATGAGCATTGGCTGGAAAACGCCTGTGAACGGCTAACCCTTTCGCTGCGTTCGGCGCACCGGTTGCTGAAGGTAGCGCGGACGTTGGCGGATCTGGAGCAGGTCGAAGGGATCAGCCGCGAGCATCTGGCCGAAGCATTGCAGTATCGGCCGGCGACGCAATAAGTGCCGACACCGCGTCGCTCCCATCGCGGGCAAGCCACGCTCCCAGAGGTTCAGCGTGCTTCACACGATTGCAGACCAACAAACCCTGTGGGAGCGGGCTTGCCCGCGATGGCGATTTCAGCCGCGCCTCAACGGAAGCGGTCAACCTCGGAACGCAAATCCGCCGCCAGTTTCTCCAGCTCTTTAGCAGTGACCGCCAGGTTGGACACCACCTCACGCTGCTCACTGTTGGCCAGGGCAATACTCTGCAAATTGCTGCTGAGCAAAGTCGCAGTGCTGCTCTGCTCCTGAGTCGCCGTGGTAATCGCAGCAAATTGCTGACCGGCCGAGCGGCTTTGTTCGTCGATCCGCGCCAGTGCCGAAGCCACGTTGGCATTGCGCGACAAGCCTTCCTGCATCAGCACATTGCCCTGCTCCATGGTGCTAATGGCGTTGCCGGTTTCCTGTTGGATGCTCTGGATCATCACGGAAATTTCGTCCGTGGCCTGACGGGTCCGCGAGGCCAGGTTGCGCACCTCATCTGCTACTACGGCAAAACCACGACCCTGCTCACCGGCGCGAGCGGCTTCGATCGCAGCATTCAGCGCCAGCAGGTTGGTCTGTTCGGCAATCGAGGTGATCACACCGACGATGCCGCCGATTTCCTGGGAGCGTTGACCCAAGGTGTTGATCACCGTCGCCGTGCTGTTCAACGCACCGGCGATTTGCTCCAGCGACGAGGACGCTTCGTCCATGGACGTGCGACCGATCTGGGTTTGCTGTGCGTTTTCCTGGGCCAGACGCTGGGTGCTGCCCATGTTGTCGGCGATGTTCAGGGACGTGGCGCTGAACTCTTCCACGGCCCCGGCCATGCTGGTGATTTCGCCGGATTGCTGCTCCATGCCTTCATAGGCGCCACCGGACAAACCGGACAAGGCCTGAGCGCGGCTATTGACCTCCATCGAGGCGTTGCGGATGTGCTCGACCATGGTCGACAGCGCTTGGCTCATCTGATTGAAAGCGCGGGCCAGCTGGCCGATTTCGTCGTTGCTCGACACGCTCAGGCGCACGCTCAGATCACCGGCACCCAACGCCTCGGCCTGACGTACCAGATCACCCAGCGGCGCGAGTTTGCTGCGCAGCAACCAGACCGCTGAACCCACCGCGATCAGCATCGCCAACAGACTGCCGATGGCCAATTGAATGCCGACGCTCCAGGTCACGGCGCTGATCTCGGTTTTCGGCATGCTCGCCACCACCGACCACGGCCCGCCTTCGAACGGCACGGCCACGCTATAGAAATCTTCGGACTTGTCGCTCCAGAAATCTCCCTTGCCTGGTGTTTTCGCCAAGCCGTTGATGGTCGCAATGGCCTGATCCGGTACTTGCACCCCGGCAATCGGCACCAGCCACTTGTTCTGCTCGTCCAGCAACGCCAGAGAACCGGTCTGACCGATGCGGAAACGCTTGAGGTTTTCGAACTGCGCTTTCTGCGCGTCGGTGTAATCAAATCCTACAAACAGCACGGCGATGACCTTACCGCCGCCATCCCGCACGGGGGTGTATTGCGTCATATAGAAACGATCAAACAGCAGCGCGCGTCCGACATAGCTCTGCCCCGCCATCAAGCGTGCATAAGCCGGGTTGGCGTGATCGAGCAGCGTACCGATAGCCCGATTGCCATCCTGCTTGGTCAAGGATGTGCTGACGCGAATGAAGTCTTCACCGCTGCGCACGAATACCGTGGCCACCCCCGCAGTCAATTGCTTGAACTCGTCCACTTCGTTGAAATTATTGTTCAGTACGTCGCTGCCCAGGTGCAGCCCCGGCGTCTGAGTACCCGCGACGGCCACCGGCTCATCCGGGTGCACGCTCAGGCCGGCACTGAAACGCTTCTCGAACAGACCGGCGAGACGCTGGGTGCTCTCACGCAACGTGCCGTGAAAGGTGCTCAATTGATCGGCCAGCAACCGGGCCTCGCTGGCCAGGTGCTCTTCGCGGGTAGCGAGGTTGGCGGTATCCAGCGAGCGCAGGGCGAACACGCTACTGCCAGTGATGACAATCGCTAGAATCACGGCGAGCGCGAGACCAAGCTGTGAAGCGATCCGGGCACGAGGTTGAGACATGACAGCTCCTGGCCGAGCAGCCAGATCATCCTGATCGCAGCGCATACTCAGCAAAATTTCTAATAATGGGGAAAGCATCGAACCTGCACGAAGGTTCCATGTGCAGATATTCGGCGGCCAGCGGGAATACTTGAGCAATTAACCGGGATATGGCTCAAGGCCGCTACTGCGGCGGCTTCATCGTTTCAGCTCAAGTGCTCGACATCGGGCAATTCCATGGCCCTGACTTCGTTTTGCAGGAAGTCGCTGAGCCGGCGCATCCGCTCACCGCCGGGGCGGGTTTTCGGCCAGACCAGGTAATATTTCTCACCGCTGGCAACGGCGGTCGGCCACGGCAGACTCAGACGTCCCTGGGCCACATCCTCCGCCACCATCAGCAAATCGCCCATGGACACGCCGTAACCTCGGGCGGCCGCGATCATGCCCAGCTCCAGCGTGTCGAACACCTGCCCGCCCTTGAGCGACACCTGCTCGGCGAGCCCCATGCGCTCCAGCCAATTGCGCCAGTCGCGGCGGTCCGGTGTCGGGTGCAGCAGTTCGGTGTTGACCAGACGCGCCACATCCCATGGCTGATCGTTCAGGAGATTGGGCGCGCCCACCGGGATCAATTCCTCGGGGAACAGGTAACTCGCCTCCCAATCCGGAGGGAAATGTCCGTTGCTCAATAACACTGCGCAATCGAACGGCTCATCGTTGAAGTCCACCGAATCGATATCCATCCAGGCGCTGGTCAATTGCACCTCGTTGCCCGGCTGCAAATGGCGGAAGCGACTGAGGCGCGCAAGCAGCCAGCGCATGGTCAGGGTCGACGGGGCTTTCATGCGCAGGATGTCGTCTTCGGCGCGCAAGGTATTGCAGGCTCGCTCCAGGGCAGTGAAGCCCTCGCGAATGCCCGGCAACAGCATTCGGGCTGACTCGGTCAGCTGCAAATTGCGACCACTGCGGTGAAACAAGCGGCAGGCAAAATGCTCTTCGAGCGTACGAATATGCCGACTGACCGCACTTTGGGTGATCGACAGCTCTTCAGCGGCACGGGTGAACGAACTGTGCCGCGCCGCTGCTTCGAATGCGCGCAGGGCATACAAGGGAGGAAGACGACGTGACATTGGGAAAGCTCCTACAACCGAATTCGGCCACCCTAGCAGAAACTTGCCAGCATGAGTTTGACTCATGCCATCCATCCTTTTTATCCCTTTGTGCAAACCCCGCAGAGCGCCGAGAATCGACGCTTTCCTGTTCTCTCTGACCATCGAGCGTGATGACCATGCAGCATCCAGCGCGTATTGAACTCTGGGCCATCCTGCGGCTGGCGGGGCCGTTGATTGCCTCGCAGTTGGCGCACATGCTGATGGTCCTCACCGACACTTTGATGATGGCGCGCTTGAGTCCCGAGGCACTGGCCGGCGGCGGTCTCGGCGCTGCGACCTATTCCTTCGTATCGATTTTCTGCATCGGCGTGATTGCGGCGGTCGGCACATTGGTGGCGATCCGTCAGGGCGCGGGCGACATTGTCGGCGCGACCCGGTTGACCCAGGCCGGATTGTGGCTGGCGTGGTTGATGGCGTTGGTCGCCGGTTTGCTGTTGTGGAATCTGAAACCGGTGTTGCTGTTGTTCGGCCAGACCGAAAGCAACGTGCAGTCGGCCGGACAGTTTCTGATTTTCCTGCCGTTCGCCTTGCCCGGCTACCTCAGCTTCATGGCCTTGCGCGGCTTCACCAGCGCCATTGGCCGCGCGACGCCGGTGATGGTCATCAGCCTGGGCGGTACGGTGGCCAACTTCCTGCTCAACTATGCATTGATCACCGGCATGTTCGGCCTGCCGAAACTGGGCTTGATGGGCATCGGCCTGGTCACGGCGATCGTGGCCAATCTCATGGCACTGGCGCTGGCGTGGCACATTCGCCGGCATCAAGCTTATGACGCTTATCCGCTGCGTCAGGGACTATCGCGGCTGAACCGGCAATACCTGAAAGAGCTGTGGCGCCTGGGCCTGCCGATTGGCGGCACCTATGCGGTGGAAGTCGGGCTGTTTGCCTTCGCGGCGCTGTGCATGGGCACCATGGGCAGCACGCAATTGGCGGCACATCAGATCGCCCTGCAAATTGTTTCCGTGGCGTTCATGGTCCCGGCGGGGATTTCCTACGCGATCACCATGCGCATCGGCCAGCACTACGGCGCCGGGCAACTGCTGGACGCGCGACTGGCCGGACGGGTCGGCATCGCCTTCGGTGCGGCGGCGATGCTGTGCTTTGCCATGGTGTTCTGGCTGCTGCCGAATCAGTTGATCGGCCTGTTTCTCGACCACAACGACCCGGCGTTCCGTGACGTCATCAACCTGGCGGTAAGCCTGCTGGCAGTGGCGGCGTGGTTTGAACTGTTCGACGGCACGCAAACCATCGCCATGGGCTGCATCCGCGGGCTCAAGGATGCCAAGACCACGTTCCTCGTTGGACTGGGTTGTTACTGGCTGATTGGCGCACCGGCCGCGTGGTGGATGGCGTTCCATTTGAATTGGGGGCCGACGGGCGTGTGGTGGGGGTTGGCGTTGGGCCTGGCGTGTGCGGCGGTGAGTCTGACGTTGGCGTTTGAGTGGAAGATGAAGCGGATGATTCGGCGCGAGCCGGCGGCAGAGAATGGTTTCCAGATGGCCCAGCCTGACTGAAATCCGCCTTGCTTTTGTGGCGAGGGAGCTTGCTCCCGCTCGGCTGCGGAGCAGTCGCAAAGCTTTTGGGGTCGCTGCGCGACCCAGCGGGAGCAAGCTCCCTCGCCACAAAACCGCGTTCTTACAGGTTTTACGGTTAAACCACGATTTCCAACGGCGCCTGCTGACTGCTGCCGAACGTCAAGTACTCCACCAACTCCGCCAACGGCAACGGCTTGCTGATCAGGTAACCCTGCACCTGATCGCAATCAAACCCACGCAACAAGTCCAGCTGCTCCGGCGTTTCTACCCCTTCAGCAACCACTTCCAGATTAAGGTTGTGCGCCAGGTTGATCATGGCGTGGACCAGTTTGCGGTTCTCTTCCCGTTGTTCCATGCCGCCGACAAAGCTCTTGTCGATCTTCAGCAAGGTGATCGGCAGGCTGTTGAGGTGCACGAACGATGAAAACCCGGTGCCGAAGTCATCGAGGGAGAAGCGCACGCCGAGGCGCCCCAGAGCGTCCATGGTCTGCTTGACCAGATCACTGCGGCGCATGACCGCGGTTTCAGTCAATTCGAATTCCAGCCACTGCGCCTCGACACCGCGCTCTGCAATCAGTCGGCTCAGGGTCGAGAGCAACTGGCTGTCCTGAAACTGGCGGAACGACAGGTTGATCGCCATGTGCAACGGTGGCAGACCGCGTTCGCGTAACGCCTGCATGTCGCGCAACGCTCGGGAAATCACCCAGTAGCCGAGTGGCACGATCAAACCGCTTTGCTCGGCCAGCGGCACGAATTCGCTTGGCGGCAGCAAGCCGCGCTCACTGTGACGCCAGCGCACCAAAGCTTCGAGACCGACGATTTGCCCGTCCTCAAGGTTCAGGCGTGGCTGGTAATGCAGCTCCAGCTCATCGCGGCGTAACGCCCGGCGCAACTCGGTTTCGAGGTCGGCGATGCTGCGGGCATTGCGGTTGATGCGTTCGTTGAAGATGTGAAAGGTGCAACCCTGGGTGCTCTTGGCTTGTTGCATGGCGATGTGTGCGTGCCACATCAACGGATCGGCACCGGCCTGGGCACGGGCGTGGGCAATGCCGAGGCTGGAGCCGATCAACAGGCTTTCACCGTCGACCCAATAGGGTTCGGCCAGCGCTTCGGTAATGCGTTCGGCCATCCATTCGGCGCGCTGTGGAGCGCGGCGGGTGTCGATCAGCAAGGCGAATTCATCGCTGCCCAGTCGTGCCAGTTGATCGCCGGCCTCAAGCTGGCTTTTGAGCCGCGCAACCACTTGCAGGATCAAACGATCACCGGCCTGGTGGCCGAGAGCATCGTTGGCGTGACGGAAGTTGTCGAGATCGAGGTGGCCCAGTGCCAGGCCGCGCCCCTCGTTTTCCGCCAGTCGCGCTGTCAGCAAGGTCTGAAAACCCTGGCGGTTGGCGATGCCGGTCAGCGGGTCTTGTTCGGCCAGGCGTTGCAGAGTGGTTTCCAGCACGCCACGTTCACGCACATGCCGCAGGCACCGGCGCAGCATGCCCGGGTCGAGATGGTCGCGGACCAGCCAGTCGCTCACACCGTCAGGCGCAAACTGTGGTTCATGTTCGAGCAACAACACCGTTGGCAGACTGCAACGGCCGGGTGCCGGCTGAAGTGCCGGGATCGTCAACAACACCGCACTGCGGTTGTCTTCAAACAGGCTGCTGACCGACTCCCAACTCGGCGCGCTGATGAGCACGGCCGAGCTCCCCATCGGAGCCAGACACTCGCGCAACAACGCTGCCCACGCTGGCTCTTCGGCCAGTAGCAGCAAACGCAAGGGTTCGACAGGCGTAGACAAGCTAGCTCCCTAGACTCTGCAAAGATGTAGGCGACCGGCATTATGCCGTGCCGATAACTAATGACAATGACATCAGTTATCAAACGAGACCTTTGTATCCGGAATTACGAACATTAGCCGCAATTTCCTTGCGCATCCTGCGTGAAAGTATCAAAACCGGCAAATATAGATAGCGTTGTGCGTCACAAGTCGGACAGAGCAGCACAATTCGCTGAGCCTGTTAAAATGCCGGCCCATTTCGTGACTGACTCCTGAATTTACGTATGTCCCGACTCAATCCCCGGCAGCAAGAAGCCGTGAACTACGTCGGCGGCCCTCTATTGGTGCTCGCCGGTGCTGGCTCCGGCAAGACCAGCGTGATCACGCGCAAAATTGCGCACCTGATCCAGAACTGCGGCATCCGCGCCCAGTACATCGTCGCCATGACCTTCACCAACAAGGCTGCGCGGGAGATGAAGGAGCGGGTCGGCACCCTGCTGCGCGCCGGCGAAGGCCGTGGCCTGACGGTCTGCACGTTCCACAACCTGGGCCTTAACATCATCCGCAAGGAACACGTGCGGCTGGGCTACAAACCCGGTTTCTCGATCTTCGACGAGACCGACGTGAAAGCCTTGATGACCGACATCATGCAGAAGGAATACTCGGGCGACGACGGCGTCGACGAGATCAAGAACATGATCGGCGCCTGGAAAAACGACCTGATCCTGCCGGCCCAGGCCCTGGAAAACGCGCGCAACCCCAAGGAACAGACCGCTGCCATCGTCTACACCCACTATCAGCGCACGCTCAAGGCGTTTAACGCGGTGGACTTTGACGACCTGATCCTGCTGCCGGTGAAGCTGTTCGAAGAACACGCTGACATTCTGGAAAAATGGCAGAACAAGGTGCGCTACCTGCTGGTGGACGAATACCAGGACACCAACGCCAGCCAATACCTGCTGGTAAAGATGCTGATCGGCAAGCGTAACCAGTTCACCGTGGTGGGCGACGACGACCAGTCGATTTACGCCTGGCGCGGCGCGCGGCCGGAAAACTTGATGTTGCTCAAGGAAGACTATCCGTCCTTGAAAGTGGTGATGCTGGAGCAGAACTACCGCTCCACCAGCCGCATCCTGCGTTGCGCCAACGTGCTGATCTCGAACAACCCCCACGAATTCGAAAAGCAGCTGTGGAGTGAAATGGGCCACGGCGACGAGATCCGGGTGATCCGCTGCCGCAACGAAGACGCCGAAGCCGAGCGCGTGGCCGTGGAAATCCTCAGCCTGCACTTGCGCACCGACCGCCCTTACAGCGATTTCGCGATCCTGTATCGCGGCAACTACCAGGCCAAGCTGATCGAGCTGAAATTGCAGCACCATCAGGTGCCGTATCGCTTGTCCGGCGGCAACAGCTTCTTCGGGCGCCAGGAAGTGAAGGATCTAATGGCCTACTTCCGCCTGATCGTGAACCCGGACGACGACAACGCCTTCCTGCGGGTGATCAACGTCCCTCGCCGGGAAATCGGTTCGACGACGCTGGAGAAACTGGGCAACTACGCCACCGAGCGAAAAATCTCGATGTACGCCGCCACCGACGAGATCGGCCTGGGCGAGCATCTGGACAGCCGCTTCACCGATCGCCTGTCACGCTTCAAGCGCTTCATGGACAGGGTGCGCGAGCAATGCGCCGGCGAAGACCCGATCTCGGCCCTGCGCAGCATGGTCATGGACATCGACTACGAGAATTGGCTGCGCACCAACAGCTCCAGCGACAAGGCGGCCGACTACCGAATGGGCAACGTCTGGTTCCTGATCGAGGCGTTGAAAAACACCCTGGAGAAAGACGAAGAAGGCGAGATGACCGTCGAAGACGCCATCGGCAAACTCGTCCTGCGCGACATGCTGGAGCGCCAGCAAGAAGAGGAAGACGGCGCCGAAGGCGTGCAGATGATGACCTTGCACGCCTCCAAGGGCCTGGAATTCCCCTACGTGTTCATCATGGGCATGGAAGAGGAAATCCTCCCGCACCGCTCCAGTATCGAAGCCGACACCATCGAAGAAGAGCGCCGCCTGGCCTACGTGGGCATTACCCGCGCGCGCCAGACCCTGGCTTTCACCTTCGCCGCCAAGCGCAAGCAGTACGGCGAAATCATCGACTGCGCGCCGAGCCGCTTCCTCGATGAACTGCCGCCGGACGACCTGGCCTGGGAAGGCAACGACGACACCCCGACCGAAGTCAAAGCCGTTCGCGGCAATAGCGCATTGGCGGATATACGCGCGATGTTAAAGCGTTAGAATTGAGCACTTTTTAATCAAAGCATTTTCAAACAAACAACTTTTGACAAGCTAGGCGTATTTCGCGCCAGTAGAGGAAAGCTTCATGGAAGCACTGCACCAGAAAATCCGCGAACAAGGCATCGTGCTTTCCGACCAGGTCCTGAAGGTCGACGCCTTTCTGAACCACCAGATCGACCCGGCCCTGATGAAGCTGATCGGTGACGAATTCGCCGCGCTGTTCAAGGACTCGGGCATCACCAAGATCGTCACCATCGAAGCCTCGGGCATCGCCCCGGCGATCATGACCGGTCTGAACCTCGGCGTTCCGGTGATCTTCGCCCGCAAGCAACAGTCCCTGACCCTGACTGAAAACCTGCTGTCGGCGACCGTTTACTCGTTCACCAAGAAGACCGAAAGCACCGTGGCGATCTCCCCACGCCACCTGACCAGCAGCGACCGCGTGCTGATCATTGATGACTTTTTGGCCAACGGTAAGGCGTCCCAGGCGCTGATTTCGATCATCAAGCAGGCCGGCGCGACCGTGGCCGGTTTGGGGATCGTGATCGAGAAGTCGTTCCAGGGTGGTCGTGCGGAACTGGATTCGCAGGGGTATCGCGTTGAATCGCTGGCGCGTGTGCAGTCGCTGAAGGATGGCGTTGTAACCTTCATCGAATAACGCTGTGATCCCTGTAGGAGCTGGCTTGCCAGCGATGACGGTGTAACTGCCAACATACATGTTGAATGTTATGGCCTCATCGCTGGCAAGCCAGCTCCTACAGGGGATCATCGTTCCTGGTTATTGCGCAGTGGCCTTGAGGCCGGTGAGCAGCAAACGCTGATACAGATCTTCTTTCAGCCCTTGAGGGCTCGTCAGCCGCACGCGCTCCAGATGCTCAGGAAAGGCCGAAGGTTCCGGCGCATCCAGCGCAGCCTTCCCCAGTTCCAGCACTTCACTCAGCTTGAACTTGCTCTTGAGCCAGTTCAGCGCCCGTAACACATCCCGCTCCACTTCAGTGAAATCACAGCCTAACGGATACTCTGCAAACAACTGCGCATGCCGTGCCTGAATCGCCTGCAAACGCTCAGGATGGTTATCGGTGAAACGCGGATCGAGGCGGAATTCCTTCGGTAACTTGCCAACCTTCTGTGCTTGCTCAATCAGCCCCGCCTGGAAGCGCGAATCACTGATATTCAGCAACGCCTCGATCACCGCCGCATCGGTCTTGCCGCGCAAATCGGCGATGCCGTATTCGGTGACCACGATGTCCCGCAGGTGTCGCGGGATCGTGCAGTGCCCGTACTCCCAGACGATGTTGGAACTGACCTCTCCGCCCGATTCCCGCCAACTGCGCAGCAGCAACACTGACCGCGCACCTTGCAGCGCATGACCCTGGGCAACGAAGTTGTATTGCCCGCCCACACCGCTAAGCACGCGCCCGTCTTCCAGCTGATCGGCCACGCCAGCGCCGAGCAACGTCATGGTGAACGCGGTATTGATGAACCGCGCATCAATCCGCTGCAAGCGTTTCAGCTCTTCCTGCCCGTAAAGCTCGTTGATGTAGCTGATGCGAGTCATGTTGAATTCGAGCCGCTTGCTTTGCGGCAACTCGCGCAAGCGTTCGTAGAAGCTGCGCGGCCCGAGGAAAAAGCCGCCATGCACCGAAATGCCGTCGGTTTGCGCGGCTTCGTCGAGGATGCCGGCATTGGCCTGCTGTTGAGTCGGTACATCCGGGTAGACCTTGCGCCGCACGATCCCGGCATCGGCCAGTACCAGCAAGCCGTTGACGAACATTTCGCTGCAACCGTACAGGCCTTTGGCGAACGGTTCGATGCCGCCTTCGCGCTCGATCAGTTGCGCCCATTGGCTGAGATCCACGTCAGCCAGCAAGGCCTTGTAAGCGTCACTGTCGGCCTGACGCGCCAACAACGCAGCAGTCAACGCATCGCCCATGGCACCGATGCCGATCTGCAAGGTGCCGCCATCGCGCACCAGCGTACTGGCGTGCAAACCGATGAAGTGATCCTGGAAACCCACCGGCATGTTAGGCGTGGAAAACAGCGTGGCGCTGTCCTTCTCGTCGATCAGCAGGTCGAAGGTGTCGATCCCGACTTCGGCATCACCAGGCATGTAGGGCAAATCGTCATGCACCTGGCCGAGCATCAGGATCGTCTCCCCGGCAGCCCGACGCTTGGCGATCATCGGCAACAGGTCGAGGGTGATGTCCGGGTTGCAGCTCAGGCTCAAGCGGTCTGGATGCTCGGGATGACTGGCCACCAATTGCGCCACCAGGTTCAACCCGGCGGCATTGATGTCCCGAGCGGCGTGGCTGTAGTTGCTGCTGACGTAGTCCTGCTGAGCCGATGCGCTGTCAAGCAGGCTGCCCGGCAGCATGAAAAACTGCTGGATGTGAATGTTGGCTGGCAGGTTGTCACGCTGCAGGCCGGCGAGGAAATCCAGCTCCGGATAATCACCAAAAACCCGTTCTACAAAGGGCTCGAGAAAGCGCTTTTGCAGCCCGTCACCCAACGCAGGACGGCCGAGGCAAAGGGCGGTGTAGATCGTCAGCTGACGGTCGGGCAATTGCGCGATGCGTTGATACAACGCGTTGACGAAGTGGTTGGGTTTGCCCAAGCCCAGGGGCAGGCCCATGTGAATATGCGCCGGCAATCGCGCCAACACATCATCAACCGCTTGCTCGATAGAACACAACTGCACCATCCGAACCTCCCTTCCATTCCATGACGTGGGGTTGGACCGAGCTTGCCGGGTCTTTGCTGCATTGAACAGCCTCTGAAGATCACCCTGACCTGTAGGCGCTGCCGAAGGCTGCGATCTTTTGATCTTGTTTTTATCAATCAAGATCAAAAGATCGCAGCCTGCGGCAGCTCCTACAGGGAACCACCAGGCACAAAAAAGCCGCTCGAAAGCGGCTTTTTCGCGAAAGAGACGGGCGTGTTACAGGCCGGACATCTCTTTGATGGCGCCCTTCAGCTCGTCATCGGAGCAGTCAGCGCAGGTGCCTTTAGGCGGCATCGCGTTGATACCGGTAATGGCTTTGGCCAGGATGCCGTCGAGACCGCCCTGGTGATCGGCACGTTCTTTCCAGGCGGCCTTGTCGCCGATTTTCGGCGCGCCGAGCAGGCCCGTACCATGGCAAGCGTTGCAATGTTTTGCAATAACGTCTTTAGGTGCTTTGGCACCGCCACCGCCGCCAGTAGCAGCGGCGACTTCCATGCCCTTGCACTCTTGACCCGTCACACAGACCTGGCCAACTGGCTCCAGGCGCTTGGCAATTTCGTCGTTCGTCGCAGCTTGAGCGCTGACAGCCCACAGGGCCAATACGGTTGCTGGTACGGCCAGCATTTTCATAATTAGGTTCACGCGTTCACCCTCAATGGTGGCTAGTCACGCCTACGGCCACGGTTCGCAGGCGGGCGCAAGTATAGCGGTTAGCCCGCGACACTGAAACAACCCCAAAGTCGAAGGGGTCTTGTTGCGCAACGGTAAAACAGCTCGGGTTCCTCGGCCATGCTGGCAGGGCGCCTCTTTTGTTAAAAGTTTGCCGGTGTTGCTGCGCTGATTAGTCGCGCCGGCGCATCGAACGGATTACGGAAACGATGCGGCTTGGTACTTTCAAAGTAGTAGCTATCGCCGGCTTCGAGCACAAATGTTTCAAGCCCGACCACCAGTTCCAGCCGCCCTTCCACCAAAATGCCGGTTTCCTCGCCCTCATGGGTGAGCATCTCGTCACCGGTGTCGGCGCCTGGCGGATAGATTTCATTGAGGAATGCGATAGCCCGGCTCGGGTGTGCCCGGCCGACCAGTTTCATGGTCACTGCGCCATCGGAAATATCGATCAGTTCGTTAGCCTTGTAGACGATCTGAGTCGGTTTTTCCTGCAGGATTTCTTCGGAAAAGAACTCGACCATGGACATGGGAATCCCGCCCAACACCTTCCTCAGCGAACTGATCGAGGGGCTGACGCTATTTTTCTCGATCATCGAAATCGTGCTGTTGGTGACGCCCGCCCGTTTGGCGAGTTCACGCTGGGAAAGACCTTTGAGCTTGCGGATCGATTGCAGTCGTTCACCGACGTCCAATGCAGGAGCCTCCAGGGATTCAGGTTGTTGGAATATTGAGCGTTATCATGGCGACAGCGTTCAGTATTTACAACACTTTGACCTGAATCCCGCTTGGCGAGGCGACTTCGGGCGCGGGTGGTTTGGCGTCAGCTCCCGGAATAGAGCATTGGCACCCGGCGCAGGTTGCAGAAGATCTGGTAAGGAATTGTGCCGGCGGCGATGGCCACGTCGCTGGCGAGGATGTTTTTACCCCACAACTCGACGGTCGAACCGAGGCCGGCTTGCGGCACATCGGTCAGGTCGATGCAAAGCATGTCCATCGACACTCGGCCGATCAACTGGCTGCGCTGTCCGGCGACCATTACTGGCGTGCCGGTCGGTGCCAGACGCGGGTAACCATCGGCGTACCCCATGGCCACCACGCCAACACGCATCGGCTTCGGGGTGATGAATTTCGCGCCGTAGCCGATCGGCTCGCCGGCCGGCAGCTCGCGCACACTGATCACTTTTGATTCTAGGGTCATCACCGGTTGCAGGCGCGAGGCCACGGCGTTGGCCTCTTCGAAAGGCGTGGCGCCATAGAGCATGATGCCCGGACGTACCCAATCGCTCGGCACCTGTGGCCAACCGAGCACCGCCGGCGAGTTGCGCAAGCTGACCTCGGCGGACAAACCTTGACGCGCCGCTTCGAACACCGCGACCTGTTCGGCACTGGCTTGACTGTGCAGTTCATCGGCGCGGGCGAAGTGGCTCATCAGCACGATTTTCGCCACGTTGCCGCTGGCCAGCAGCCGTTGATAACCCGCCTGATAATCCTTCGGATGCAGACCGACCCGGTGCATGCCCGAGTCGAGCTTGAGCCAGACCACAATCGGTTTGCTCAATGCAGCTTTCTCGATCGCTTCGAGTTGCCACAGCGAATGCACCACGCACCAGAAATCATGCTCGACGATCAGCGACAGCTCATCGGCTTCGAAAAAGCCTTCCAGCAGCAATACCGGCGCACGAATGCCCGCCGCTCGCAGCTCCAGGGCCTCTTCAATGCAAGCGACGGCAAACCCGTCCGCCTCGGCTTCCAGCGCCTGGGCGCAACGCACCGCACCATGGCCATAGGCATCAGCCTTGATCACCGCGAGGGCTTTGGCCCCCGTGACTTCACGGGCAATCCGGTAGTTGTGACGCAGGGCTTGAAGGTCGATCAGGGCACGGGCAGGACGCATGGCGGCAGACTTCTGGTCGTCGATGGGAAGAAAAACCGGCGCTGGTTGTCGGCGTGAACCGCCAGCAGCACCGGAAGAGGGATCTTGCAGAATTGCTTATGGAAGAGCGGCTACAACCGACAGCTCGACCAGGATTTGCGGTTCGCACAACTTCGCTTCAACGGTGGCACGGGCCGGTGCGACGCCTTTTGGCAACCACTGGTCCCACACAGCGTTCATACCTTCGAAGTGCGCATCGATGTCTTTCAGGTAAATCGTCACCGACAGCAGACGGCTTTTGTCGGTCCCGGCCAGGTCGAGCAAGCGCTCGATGTTGGCGAGGGTTTCACGGGTCTGCTGTTCAATCCCGGCGTTCATGTCGTCGCCAACCTGTCCGGCCAGATACACCGTGCCGTTATGGATGACGATCTGACTCATGCGCTCATTGGTGAGCTGGCGCTGGACTGACATGTTTTTCAGACTCCTGGGATTTGCTGCCATAACGGGAAATATCGAGGCCTTCGGCGCTGATCTGCGGCTTTCTCTTGGCCATCAGGTCAGCCAGCAAACGGCCGGAACCGCAGGCCATGGTCCAGCCGAGTGTGCCGTGACCGGTGTTCAGGAACAGGTTCTTGAATGGCGTGGCCCCCACAATCGGGGTGCCGTCCGGCGTGGTCGGACGCAGGCCGGTCCAGAAGCTGGCCTCAGCCAGATTGCCGCCCTGAGGATAAAGGTCGTTGACGATCATCTCCAGGGTTTCGCGCCGACGCGGGTTCAGCGACAGGTCAAAACCGGCGATCTCGGCCATGCCGCCAACGCGGATGCGGTTGTCGAAACGGGTGATTGCGACTTTGTAAGTCTCGTCGAGAATGGTCGAAGTCGGGGCCATTGCCGGGTTGGTGATCGGCACAGTCAGGGAGTAACCCTTGAGCGGATACACCGGCGCCTTGATCCCCAGCGGCTTGAGCAGTTGCGGCGAATAGCTGCCGAGCGCCAGCACGTAGCGATCGGCGGTTTCGAGCTTGCCGTCGATCCATACGCCGTTGATGCGATCACCGGCGAAGTCGAGGCGCTGGATGTCCTGGCCAAAACGGAATTGCACCCCGAGGTTCGCGGCCATTTCTGCAAGCTTGGTGGTGAACATCTGGCAGTCGCCAGTCTGGTCGTTCGGCAGTCGCAAGGCACCGGCGAGGATGTCGGTGACGCTGGCGAGTGCCGGCTCAACGCGGGCAATGCCTTCGCGGTCGAGCAGTTCGAACGGTACGCCGGACTCTTTCAGCACCGCGATGTCTTTCGCGGCGCCATCGAGCTGAGCCTGGGTGCGGAACAGCTGTGTAGTACCGAGGCTGCGGCCTTCGTAGGCAATACCGGTTTCGGCGCGCAGTTCGTCGAGGCAGTCACGGCTGTACTCGGACAAACGGACCATGCGCTCCTTGTTCACCGCATAACGGCTGGCGGTGCAGTTGCGCAGCATCTGCGCCATCCACAGGTATTGGTTGATGTCGCCGGTGGCTTTGATCGCAAGCGGTGCGTGACGCTCCAGCAGCCACTTGATGGCCTTGAGCGGCACGCCCGGCGCGGCCCACGGCGAGGCATAACCCGGCGACACCTGGCCGGCGTTGGCGAAACTGGTCTCCATAGCGGCAGCCGGCTGCCGGTCCACCACCACTACTTCAAACCCGGCACGCGCCAGATAATAAGCACTGGTGGTACCGATGACGCCGCTACCCAAGACCATAACGCGCATTTTCATATCCCTCATCGCGGCTAACCGCTGACGTTTGTTGTTCAGAGCTTCAGATGTGCGCAGTGTAAAAAAGATTAGCCAGTGATTTTCACTATATAAGCGCCTATATTTGGCGACAATTCTCGGCAAAAACCCTTTTCACGGAGGCGCATCCCCTATGCGTACCAACACTCAAACCAAACGGGAACTGGACAAGATCGACCGCAACATCCTGCGGATCCTGCAAGCGGACGGACGAATTTCCTTCACTGAACTGGGGGAAAAGGTCGGGCTCTCGACCACGCCTTGCACTGAGCGGGTCCGGCGCCTGGAGCGTGAAGGGATCATCATGGGCTACAACGCACGGCTCAATCCGCAGCACCTCAAGGGCAGTCTTCTGGTGTTCGTCGAGATCAGCCTCGACTACAAATCCGGCGACACTTTCGAAGAGTTCCGACGTGCGGTGCTAAAGCTGCCCCACGTGCTCGAGTGCCATTTGGTGTCAGGGGATTTCGACTATCTGGTGAAGGCGCGGATTTCCGAGATGGCCTCGTACCGCAAATTGCTGGGCGACATCCTGCTCAAGCTGCCGCATGTGCGGGAATCCAAGAGCTATATCGTGATGGAAGAGGTGAAAGAGAGCTTAAGCCTGCCGATTCCAGATTGAAGATCAAAAGATCGCAGCCTTCGGCAGCTCCTACAGGGAAACGCGATCCCATGTAGGAGCTGCCGAAGGCTGCGATCTTTTAAACCAGCACCTGCCGGGTGCTGGCCATGTATTCGTGAATCTGCTTCTCAACCCGCGGATGAATCAACTCAACCGGACGCCTGCCATTAGGGCACGGTAGGGTTTTGGTCGTGCCGAATAGCCGGCAAATCAGCGGCCGCTCGTCATACACCGTGCAGCCGTTTGGCCCGAGATGCACACAGTTGAGCTCATCCATGGCCGCATCCTGCTCGGCGCGGGTCTTGCGCGGCAGGCGCGACATTTCTTCCGGCGAGGTGGTCACCGGGCCACAGCAGTCATGGCAGCCGGGCACGCACTCGAACGAGGGAATCTGCTGGCGCAGTGTGCGAATTTTCTGACTGTTGCAACTCATCGAAACGGTGACCGATAGCGGATAGAGCGCGATTCTGACGCAAAAGCCCGGATCCAGACAGCAGCAACCGACCAATGTTGCCCGCCCGGGAACGTCCGGCTTATGCTCCGTCAAATTTTCTAAACACACGAACCAGGATCACGCACATGACCGTCCGTGCCCAACAGCCTGCCCCGAACCATCAGCACACCGCCTCTTACTACGCGGCCAGCAGCCTGCCGCAGCCGGAATACCCTGCGCTGCAAGGCGAAGTGATGGCCGACGTGTGCGTGGTCGGCGGCGGGTTTTCGGGACTGAACACGGCGCTGGAACTGGCGGAACGTGGTTTGAGTGTGGTGCTGCTCGAAGCCCACAAGATCGGTTGGGGCGCCAGCGGCCGCAATGGCGGGCAGTTGATTCGCGGCGTAGGCCACGGCCTTGATCAGTTTGCCAACGTCATCGGTGTGGACGGCGTGCGTCAGATGAAACTCATGGGCCTGGAAGCGGTGGAAATCGTCCGACAGCGAGTCGAGCGTTTTCAGATCCCCTGCGACCTGACCTGGGGCTATTGCGACCTGGCCAACAAGCCCCGCGATCTGCAAGGTTTCGCCGAAGACGCCGAAGAACTACGCAGCCTCGGCTACCGCTACGAAACCCGATTGTTGCAACCCGATGAAATGCGCAGCGTGGTCGGCTCCGACCGCTACGTCGGTGGCCTGATCGACATGGGCTCCGGGCATCTGCACCCGCTGAACCTGGCGCTGGGCGAAGCCGCCGCCGCGCAACAACTGGGCGTGAAGCTGTACGAGCAGTCTGCCGTCACACGCATCGATTACGGTCCCGAGGTCAAGGTGCATACCGCCCAAGGCTCGGTCCGTGCCAAGACGCTGGTGCTGGGCTGCAACGCCTACCTCAATGAGCTCAACCCCGAACTCAGCGGCAAAGTGTTGCCCGCCGGCAGTTACATCATCGCCACAGTGCCTTTGAGCGAAGAGCTGGCCCACGCCCTACTGCCGCAGAACATGGCGGTTTGCGATCAACGGGTGGCGCTGGATTACTACCGGCTCTCGGCAGATCGGCGTCTGCTGTTCGGCGGCGCATGCCACTATTCGGGGCGCGATCCGAAAGACATCGCCGCCTACATGCGACCGAAGATGCTGGATGTCTTCCCGCAGCTGGATAGTGTGAAGATCGATTATCAGTGGGGCGGCATGATCGGCATCGGCGCTAATCGCTTGCCGCAGATCGGCCGGCTCAAGGACCAACCAAATGTGTATTACGCCCAGGCCTATTCCGGACACGGGGTGAATGCCACGCATCTGGCCGGCAAGCTGCTGGCCGAAGCAATCAGCGGACAACACAGTGGTGGCTTCGATCTGTTCGCCCAGGTGCCACACATCACCTTCCCCGGCGGCAAGCATTTGCGCTCGCCGTTGTTGGCATTGGGGATGTTGTGGCATCGACTTAAAGAGCTGATCTGATCATAAATCCCTGTAGGAGCTGCCGAAGGCTGCGATCTTTTGACTTTGATTTTTAAAAAACAAAATCAAAAGATCGCAGCCTGCGGCAGCTCCTACAGGGGAAAGTGTTTCGTCTTACAGATGCCAGAAAGGCTTGAGCCCCTCCTCCCGCGCCTGTTCACGCGTCAGTCCGATGTCCTTGAGCTGGTCCGGTGTCAGCTCCAGCAACGCCTTGCGTGTGTGCAGACGACGCCAGAACAGATCCCAGCGATTCAGGCCGGACGATGCAGGGCGCATGTCCGCAGCGCGTGCGCCGTTTTGTTGCCCTGCCGCCAGTTCCTGACTGTGTAACGTCAACCGCACATCGCTCAAGCCGTTCATTTTGATCGCTCCTGTTTACTTGGGTAGCCAGAGATTCCATGATGCGCGGGCAAGAAAAAGCATTACAGATTCAACGCGACTGTATTATTTCCATACAGATTTGCCGTTCGAGGCTCTGAATTGTCATTTTTTGTCACATCTGTACTGGTCAACCCAATCACCCGCGCCGAGGCAGTGCCATGACCCTTTATGTGAACCTTGCCGAATTACTCGGCACACGTATCGAACAGGGCTTCTATCGCCCGGGTGATAGGCTACCGTCGGTGCGGGCGCTGAGCGTCGAACACGGCGTCAGTCTGAGCACGGTGCAGCAGGCCTACCGCATGCTTGAAGACAACGGACTGGCCATGCCAAAACCCAAGTCCGGCTATTTCGTACCGGTCAGTCGCGACCTGCCGGATTTGCCGGCCATCAGCCGCCCGGCCCAGCGTCCGGTGGAGATTTCGCAATGGGAGCAGGTGCTTGAGCTCATTCGCGCCGTGCCGCGCAAGGATGTGGTGCAACTGGGCCGCGGCATGCCGGACATCACCACCCCGACCCTCAAACCGCTGCTGCGCGGTCTGGCGCAATTGAGCCGACGGCAAGACATGCCCGGCCTGTATTACGACAACATCCACGGCAACCTCGGACTGCGCGAACAAATCGCCCGCCTCATGCTCGATTCCGGCTGCCAACTGAGCCCCGGCGATCTGGTGGTGACGACCGGCTGCCATGAAGCGCTGTCCACCAGCATCCGTTCAATCTGCGAGCCGGGAGACATCGTCGCGGTGGACTCGCCAAGCTTTCACGGCGCCATGCAGACGCTCAAGGGCCTGGGCATGAAAGCCCTGGAAATCCCCACCGACCCACTCACCGGGATCAGTCTGGATGCATTGGAAATGGCTTTGGAACAGTGGCCAATCAAGGCCATACAGTTGACGCCGAACTGCAACAACCCGCTGGGCTACATCATGCCGGAGTCGCGCAAACGCGCGTTGTTGACGCTCGCACAGCGCTTCGACGTGGCGATCATTGAGGACGATGTGTATGGCGAACTGTCCTACAGCTATCCACGCCCGCGCACGATCAAGTCCTTCGACGAAGACGGCCGCGTCCTGCTCTGCAGTTCATTTTCCAAGACCCTGGCCCCCGGCCTGCGCATCGGCTGGGTCGCACCGGGCCGCTATCTTGAACGCGTGCTGCACATGAAATACATCAGCACCGGCTCTACTGCGCCGCAACCGCAGATTGCCATCGCGGAATTCCTCAAGGGCGGCCACTTCGAACCCCATTTGCGGCGGATGCGCACCCAATACCAGCGTAATCGCGACTTGATGATCGATTGGGTCAGCCGCTACTTCCCGGCGGGCACCCGCGCCAGCCGCCCGCAAGGCAGCTTCATGTTGTGGGTTGAACTGCCGGAAAGTTTCGACACCCTGAAACTGAATCGTGCCCTGCACGACCAGGGCGTACAGATTGCCGTCGGCAGCATCTTTTCCCCCTCGGGCAAATACCGCAATTGCCTGCGCATGAACTACGCTGCCAAACCGACAGCACAGATCGAAGACGCTGTGCGCAAGGTCGGTGCCGAAGCCATCAGACTGTTGGCGGAAAACGATCAACTTAGTGACTGACCTTTCTCGGGATCCCAGCGTCCATATGCCAACGCCTGCCGCCAATCGGAACGATCCTACGTGAGAGTCAGACAGCCCCTGCTTGCTCTTGTGATACTTGCCTCGCTCCTGAGTGGATGCGCCAATTTCGATTTGCAGCGCGGATCGAGCCAGGCCTTGCCAGCGAGTGATTCGGCGTTCGGCCGCTCGGTACAAGCCCAGGCTGCACCGCACCAGGGGCAATCCGGTTTTCGCCTGCTGTCCGACAGCACCGAAGCGTTCACCGCACGCGCCGAGCTGATCCGCAACGCCCAAAGCAGCCTCGACTTGCAGTACTACATCGTGCATGACGGCGTCAGCACGCGGATGCTGGTGCAGGAGCTGCTCAAGGCCGCCGACCGTGGCGTACGCGTACGCATTTTGCTCGATGACACCACCAGCGACGGCCTGGACCAAACCATCGCCACCCTGGCGGCGCATCCGCAGATCCAGATTCGCGTGTTCAACCCCTTGAACCTGGGCCGTAGCACTGGCGTGACGCGCACCCTGGGGCGCTTATTCAACTTGTCGCAGCAACATCGGCGCATGCACAACAAGCTGTGGCTGGCCGACAGCAGCATGGCCATCGTCGGTGGGCGCAATCTGGGGGATGAGTATTTCGATGCCAAGCCCAACCTCAATTTCACCGACATCGACATGCTCGGCGTCGGCCCGGTCGCCGAGCAGTTGGGCCACAGTTTCGATCAGTATTGGAACAGCGCCCTGAGCAAGCCGATCGATGAATTCGTATCCAGCAAACCGACGGCCGAGGATCTGCAAAACACCCGAACCCGGCTGGAACAATCCCTGGAAGAATCCCGCAAACAGAACCACGCGCTCTATCAGCAGCTGATGACTTTCGCCACGCAACCGCGCCTGGATATCTGGCGCAGTGAGCTGATCTGGGCCTGGAGCCAGGCGCTGTGGGACGCGCCGAGCAAGGTGTTGGCCGACGGTGAGCCTGACCCACAGTTGCTGCTGACGACTCAGTTGGCGCCCGCACTCAATGGCGTCAACAAAGAGCTGGTGTTGATCTCGGCCTATTTCATTCCCGGCCCGCCGGGGCTGGTGTACCTGACCGGGCGCGCTGACGCCGGTGTGTCTGTCCGGTTGCTGACCAATGCCCTGGAAGCCACAGACGTACCAGCGGTGCATGGTGGCTATGCACCGTATCGCAAGGCGCTGCTGGAGCACGGCGTGCAACTCTTCGAGCTGCGCCGTCAGCCCGGCGACAGCAGCGGTAGCGGACCTCGGCTGTTTTCCAGCAAGTCGTATGGGGATTCCGATTCCAGCCTGCACAGCAAGGCCATCGTTTTCGACCAACAGAAATCCTTCATCGGCTCATTCAACTTCGACCCGCGCTCAGTGCTGTGGAACACCGAAGTCGGGGTGCTGGTCGACAGCCCGGAACTCGCCGCCCGCGTCCGCGAACTGGCGCTGCAGGGCATGGCGCCGCCCCTGAGTTATCAGGTGAAACTGGAAAATGAACAGATCGTCTGGGTCACCGAGGACGACGGCAAGATGCACACCCTGACCAAGGAGCCGGGCAGTTGGTGGCGGCGCTTCAATGCGTGGCTGAGCAATACCGTCGGATTGGAGCGGATGCTTTAAAAGATCGCAGCCTACGATCCCTGTAGGAGCTGCCGAAGGCTGCGATCTTTTGATCTTTGGACGGCCTATGCCGGCTGAACGCTGCCAAACGCCCCCTGCCGCGAAACAACGATCAGCACCCCCAACGCCCCCGCCGCCATCAACCACGGCAACGCATGCCCGCTCACCCACTGACTCCCGGCACCGGCAAGCAACGGCCCGACGAGACACCCAATCCCCCACAATTGCGCGATATGCGCATTGGCCCGGACCAGCGCGTCATCGCGATACCGCTCGCCGATCAGAATCAGCGACAAGGTAAACAATCCGCCAGCACTGGCGCCGAACAATACCCACAACGGCCAGATCAGCAGCGTGTCGATCAAAATCGGAATCGCCAGGCTCGACACCAGCAGCACCACCGCACAACCGGTGAACAACGATCGCCGCGACAGGCGATCCGCCAGCGCACCGATCGGCAATTGCAGCACTGCATCTCCGACCACCACCGTACTGACCATGGCCAGGGCGATTTCCGTGGTGAAGCCCTGGCGCAGGCAGTACACCGGCAGCAATGTCAGGATCATCGCTTCAAACGCAGCAAACAGCGACACCGCCCAGGCAATCGCAGGCAGGCCACGGCAGAACTCGAGCAGATCCCTGAAGGTCACGCTGCTGGCCTCGCTGCTCGGCGCACCGCTGCGGCCCAGCAACAGGAACGGCGCAGCCATCAGCAAGCCGACGCCGACCCAAAAGCCGTAATCGTGCTCGGTGCCAATGAAACCCAGCAACACCGGCCCGGCCAGTTGACTCAGGGCATAGCTGCTGCCGTACAGCGCCACCAGGCGTCCGCGCCATTCCTCGACCACCAGTTGATTGATCCAGCTTTCACCAATGATGAAGACGAGGGTCAGGATCACCCCGATCATCAAGCGCAGCACCAGCCAGATCGGATAACTCGGCAACAGCGCCAGCAATCCGATGGACACCGCCCCGGCCCACAGGCACAGGCGCATCAGATTGGCCGTGCCGAGACGCGCCGCCAGATGACTGGAAATCTTCGCCCCCAGCAGCACGCCAATGGCCGGCATCGCCGCCATCACACCGATGGCAAACGAGCCGTAGCCCCAACTCTCCAGGCGAAACGACACCAGCGGCATGCTGACGCCCAGGGCCAGGCCAACACTCAAGACAGACGCCAACACGGCGAAATACGTCGCCCAACGCATGTTCCACGCTCCTGTGGATTGTTATTTTTTCAGGACACTCAAAACAATGTGGGAGCAAGCTTGCTCGCGATAGCGGTGCAACATTCAACATTGAAGTCGACTGTTACACCGCTATCGCGAGCAAGCTCGCTCCCACAGGGATCGGTGTCGTTCGGGAGGCCTGCTACTCCTCCCTTACTGACTTACAACTTGATCCAGGTCGCCTTCAGCTCGGTGTATTTGTCGAACGCGTGCAGCGACTTGTCGCGACCGTTGCCGGATTGCTTGAAGCCACCGAACGGTGCGGTCATGTCGCCACCGTCATACTGGTTGACCCACACGCTACCGGCACGCAGGGCGCGGGCAGTGAGGTGAGCCTTGGAGATGTCGGCAGTCCACACCGCAGCGGCCAGGCCGTAAGGCGTGTCGTTGGCAATTGCGACGGCTTCTTCGGCGCTGTCGAAGGTGATAACCGACAGCACTGGCCCGAAGATTTCTTCCTGGGCAATTTTCATCGCGTTGCTCACACCGTCGAAAATCGTCGGCTCAACGTAAGTGCCACCGGTTTCCTGCAGGATGCGCTTGCCGCCCGCGACCAGTTTGGCGCCGTCGCTGTGACCCGACTCTATGTAGGACAGCACGGTGTTCATCTGCTGGGTATCCACCAGCGCGCCGACGTTGGTCGCCGGATCCAGCGGGTTGCCCGGCTTCCAGGTTTTCAGCGCCTCGATCACCAGCGGCAGGAATTTGTCCTTGATCGAACGCTCCACCAGCAGGCGCGAACCGGCGGTGCAGACTTCGCCCTGGTTGAAAGCGATGGCACCGGCAGCGGCTTCGGCAGCCTCTTGCAGGTTCGGTGCATCGGCGAACACGATGTTCGGGCTCTTGCCGCCGGCTTCAAGCCAGACGCGTTTCATGTTCGATTCGCCGGAGTAGATCAGCAGTTGCTTGGCGATCTTGGTCGAACCGGTGAACACCAGGGTGTCGACATCGTTATGCAGGGCCAGGGCCTTGCCAACGGTGTGACCGTAACCCGGCAGCACGTTCAACACGCCTTTCGGGATGCCGGCTTCAACGGCCAGGGCCGCGATGCGGATGGCGGTCAGTGGCGATTTTTCCGACGGCTTGAGGATCACCGAGTTACCGGTGGACAGCGCCGGGCCGAGTTTCCAGCACGCCATCATCAGCGGGAAGTTCCACGGCACGATGGCGCCAACCACACCTACCGGCTCGCGAGTGACCAGGCCCAGTTGATCGTGCGGGGTAGCGGCCACTTCGTCGTAGATCTTGTCGATGGCTTCGCCGCTCCAGCTCAGGGCTTGCGCCGCGCCGGGAACGTCGATGTACAGGGAATCGCTGATCGGCTTACCCATGTCCAGGGTTTCAAGCAGGGCCAGCTCTTCGGCGTGCTGTTTGAGCAGGCCGGCGAAACGGATCATGGTGGCTTTGCGCTTGGTCGGCGCCAGGCGCGACCAGACGCCGGAATTGAAGGTGGCGCGAGCGTTTTCAACAGCGCGCTGGGCGTCGGCGGCGTCACAGCTGGCGATCTTGCCCAGCAGACGGCCATCGACCGGGCTGATGCACTCGAAGGTCTCGGCGGAGACTGCGTCGGTGTATTCGCCATTGATGTAGGCGCGGCCTTCGACCTTCAGGTCCTTGGCGCGTTGTTCCCAGTCGGCACGGGTCAGGGTGGTCATGCGAGTGTCCTCCTCTTATTGAATACGACACCCGCGATCTTCGCGGGCGCTGTCAGGAATTCTGCCCGGCCAGCCTGCTTTTCGGCCCAAGGCATCCGCCACCCTAAACCAGCCGCCCCTCATGTTTCAATATATTTGACATAAGGCCGGCAAACGGCCTTGCGATGTTCAATTTAATAAACATAGACTTCGCTCAAATCAACCACTCGTACCGCAATGACGGGGGAATACAACAATGAGCATCCAGAACATCGTCGACTTCAGCCAGGCCACCACCGCCGCCGAGCGTTATCGACCAGACCCGGCCAAAGTCCTCAAGGGCGACCCCGAGCAAGTGGTGTACAACCACTTCAACAGCCCATGCGGCCAGTTGAATGCGGGCGTGTGGGAAGGCGCCATCGGCCAGTGGCTGGTGAACTTCACCGAGCATGAATACTGCGAAATCGTTCAGGGTGTTTCCGTACTGCGCGACAACGACGGCAACAGCAAAACCGTGCGCGCAGGTGATCGCTTCGTGATTCCGGCCGGTTTCCGCGGCACTTGGGAAGTGCTAGAGCCGTGCCGCAAGATTTACGTGGCATTCGAACAAAAGGCCTGACCACGATAAATAATTACCGCACTGCGTAGCCTGCGCTGGCAGATCATTGGCGGGCGCTTCGATCGAAGAAGCGCCTCGTCAAGAACTCATCGCAAGGAAGCAACATGGCTAACGCAACCACCTATACCGACGAACAGGTCCTCGAACTGATCAAATCTGTTGTCGGCTCGCCGTACTCCGAAGCACTGCGCCAACAGGTCGAAGACACGACCGGCCGCCCTACTCGCCCGTGGGGCAACTACGTCGCCACCTACGACTCACGCGCAGAACGCATTAACCTGAACGTCAACGAAAGCGACATCATCATTTCCGTCTACTTCGGTTGATTTGACACGTTTGCAATCCCTTCACAAGGAAGTGAAACCATGAAGACATTACTCGGCACTGGCCTACTGGCTGGTCTCATCTTTGCGTTGCCAGCGTACGCTGAAGAGCCGCCACCGCGATGTTATGCGCAGCGGGCAGACTTCCTCATCGGCCAGCGCCTGACACGGGAAGTCAGGGAGCAAGCTCGCGTGGAGGCGCGTGCGACCACGGTTACCGTCAACTCGCTCAGCCAGGAATATGAACCCGAGCGCCTCCGAATCACTACCGATTGGGATAACGTGATCACTCGAATGAACTGCGGTTGACGACCAGGCATACTCAATCATCTGGCAACAAAAAAGGCCCGTATCTCGCGATACGGGCCTTTTTCGTAAGAGGGAAAAATCAATTACTTGATTTTGCCTTCTTTGTAGATCACGTGCTTGCGAACAACCGGATCAAATTTCTTGATCTCGATTTTGTCCGGAGTAGTACGCTTGTTCTTGTCGGTAGTGTAGAAGTGACCAGTACCGGCGCTCGAAATCAAACGAATCAATTCACGCATGATTAGCTCCCTTAGATCTTGCCGGCTTTGCGGATTTCGGCCAGCACGGCAGTGATGCCACGCTTGTCGATGATACGCATGCCTTTGGCAGATACGCGCAGACGCACGAAACGTTTCTCTTCTTCAACCCAGAAGCGGTGATGCTGCAGGTTCGGCAGGAAACGACGACGGGTTTTGTTGTTTGCGTGGGAAATGTTATTCCCAGTTACCGGACCCTTACCGGTAACTTGACATACTCTAGACATGCCTCAGCCCTCTAAAACCACATGCCCAACCCGGCATGGGTTGGCCGCTTAATCTCTCAGTCATTTGGCGCCAGGCGCCGCGTTTCTTTAGAGGTCTTACCGGCTACACCTACAGTGAAGGAACCGGGCCCCTAGAAAAGAGCGCTGCTTTATACCAGAAAGACTGGAGAGCAACAACATTCGCTGTGCCTTGAATGGATAAAAACCCCACTTTTCGCGCGCCAGGCGCTTTGGATAAAGGCTGTCGTCGATTCCGACCGCTCGTCGCAGAGAAACGTCCGACACGCTAATCCCAAGGTTTTCTCAGCCAAGGCTCACTCAAATCAGGCGCCTATAGTCCCCTCAAAATGAAAAAGGGGATAGTCATTTGCAAAAGAGCCCACTAGGGTAGGCCTTTTCCAGACTGCACTTGCAGATGGGCCTTCGATCTGTAAAGGAATCCGACCATGCGCCTCGCTGCCCTACCGCTGTTGCTTGCCCCTCTGTTGCTGAGCCCACTGGCCCAGGCCGCCGCCCTGAGCGTCTGCACCGAGGCCAGCCCCGAAGGGTTCGACGTGGTGCAATACAATTCGCTGACCACCACCAACGCCTCGGCCGATGTGCTGATGAACCGCCTGGTAGAATTCGACACCGCCAGCGGCAAAGTGGTCGCCAGCCTCGCGGACAGTTGGGAAGTCAGCCCCGATGGCCTGATTTACGTCTTCAAGCTGCACCCGCAGGTGAAATTCCACCGCACCGATTATTTCAGCCCGACCCGGGAGTTGACCGCCGAAGACGTCAAATTCAGCTTCGACCGCATGCTCGATCCGGCCAACCCGTGGCACAAAGTCGCCCAGAGCGGCTTCCCGCATGCGCAATCGATGCAATTGCCGGCGCTGATTAAGAAGATCGACGCCCTCGACCCGCTGACCGTGCGCTTCAGCCTGGACCACCCGGATTCGACCTTCCTCGCGACCCTGAGCATGGGGTTCGCTTCGGTTTATTCGGCTGAATACGCCGATAAATTGCTCAAGGCGGGCACCCCGGAGAAGCTCAACAGCCAGCCAATCGGTACGGGGCCGTTCGTTTTCACCCGATTCCAGAAAGACGCCTCGGTTCGCTACAAGGCCAACCCGGATTACTTCGGGGGCAAGCCATCGGTGGACCCACTGATCTTCGCCATCACCCCGGACGCCAACGTGCGCCTGCAGAAGTTGCGCCGCAACGAATGCCAGATTGCCCTGTCGCCAAAGCCCCTGGACGTACAGGCCGCGCTGAAAGAGCCGACCCTGAAAGTGGAAAAGACTGACGCCTTCATGACCGCGTTCGTGGGCATCAACAGTCAGCATCCACCTCTGGACAAGCCAGAAGTGCGACAGGCGATCAACCTCGCCTTCGACAAGGCCAACTACGTCAAAGCCGTGTTCGAGGACACCGCCGAAGCGGCCAACGGTCCTTATCCGCCTAACACCTGGAGCTACGCGAAAAACCTGCCGGGCTATCCGCATGACATCGAGAAGGCCAAGGCTTTGATGGCCAAGGCTGGGCTCAAGGACGGTTTCCAGACCACCATCTGGACCCGTCCGTCAGGTAGCTTGCTGAACCCGAACCCAAGCCTCGGCGCGCAACTGCTGCAATCCGATCTCGCGGAAATCGGCATTCAGGCCGAAATTCGCGTAATCGAGTGGGGTGAATTGATTCGCCGCGCCAAGGCTGGTGAACACGACCTGCTGTTCATGGGCTGGGCTGGCGATAACGGCGACCCGGACAACTTCCTCACGCCGCAGTTTTCCTGCGCCGCGGTCAAATCCGGCACCAACTTCGCCCGCTACTGCAATCAGGATCTGGACAAGCTGATCAGCGCCGGCAAAACCACCGGCGAACAAGGTGTGCGCACCAAGCTTTATGAGCAGGCACAAGCGCAGATTCAGCAGCAAGCGTTGTGGCTGCCGCTTGCTCATCCGACCGCTTTCGCCCTGACACGCAAAGACGTTGAAGGTTATTCGGTCAGCCCGTTTGGCCGGCAGGACTACTCGAAGGTCAACCTCAAATAAACCACTGCAGGAATGCTTTTCTGTGGCGAGGGAGCTTGCTCCCGCTGGGCTGCGCAGCGGCCCTTAAGATCTTGTGAGCGCTGCGCACTCAAGCGGGAGCAAGCTTCCTCGCCACTGAAGCCTGCTCCCAGCCCTACATCCACCCATACTCGGCCATCGACAACGGATCGCCGTCGCCGATGATGAAATGGTCGAGCACCCGCACATCGATCAGCTCCAGTGCCTTTTGCAGACGCTTGGTCAGCACCCTGTCAGCTTGACTGGGATCGGTGTTGCCCGACGGGTGGTTATGGCAGAGGATCAGCGCCGCCGCGTTATGCGCCAGCGCACGCTTGACCACCTCCCGTGGATGCACGCTGGTGTTGTCGATAGAGCCACGAAACAGCGCCTCGAAAGTCAGCACCTGATGCCTGGAGTCCAGAAACAGGCAGCCGAACACCTCATGAGGCTCGTGGCGCAGCATCGATTTCAGGTACTCACGAACCGCGTGCGGGTTTTCCAATGTCGGTTTTTGGCGAGCCCGCTCCGCCAAATGCCGACGACTCATTTCCTGCGCCGCCTGCAATTGCGCGAATTTCGCGGGCCCAAGCCCCAAATGCCCGCTGAAGGTGGCCTGATCAGCCTCGAGTAATGAGCGCAGGCTGCCAAACTGGCTCAGCAGATGACGCGCCAGATCCACTGCGCTTTTGCCGGATACGCCGGTTCGTAAAAAAATCGCCAGTAACTCGGCGTCCGAAAGACTCGCCGCCCCCAGCGTCAGTAACCTCTCCCGCGGCCGCTCCGCCGCCGGCCAATCGCGAATACTCATAGCACCTCCCTGTCTGTGGGCGCCGCTGTTCCGTAGCGGTCGCTGTGATATCGTAGCCCATCTTTTTTGCGAGCGATTTCACTCCTGGGGAGGGGGTTTCGCACGCAGTCATCAACGAATTGAAAGGCAGGCCTATGCAGCGGCTGTATCGGAAACGCATTGTTCTGGGCGTCGGCGGCGGCATTGCTGCCTACAAGAGCGCCGACCTGGTTCGCCGCCTGATGGACCAGGGCGCCGAAGTACGCGTGGTCATGACCCGTGGCGGCGCCGAGTTCATCACCCCGCTGACCATGCAGGCCCTGTCCGGGCACCCTGTGCACCTGGATTTGCTGGACCCGGCGGCCGAAGCCGCGATGGGCCACATCGAACTGGCGAAATGGGCCGATCTGGTACTGATCGCCCCCGCCACCGCGGACCTGATCGCCCGCCTGGCCCAAGGCATCGCCGATGACCTGCTGACCACGCTGGTGCTGGCCACTGATGCGGTGGTCGCTGTCGCCCCGGCAATGAACCAGGCCATGTGGCGCGACCCTGCGACCCAGGCCAACCTGCAGACCCTCGAAAGCCGTGAGATCAAGGTCTTCGGCCCGGCCTCCGGCAGCCAGGCCTGCGGCGATGTGGGCCTTGGGCGCATGCTCGAAGCCACGGACCTCGCACTGCTCGCCGCCGACTGCTTCCAGCGTCAGGCGCTGACCGGCAAACACGTGGTGATTACCGCAGGCCCAACCCAGGAAAACATCGACCCGGTGCGCTACATCACCAACCACAGCTCCGGCAAAATGGGCTTCGCCCTGGCCGAGGCCGCGGTAGAAGCCGGCGCCCGGGTCACCCTGATCAGTGGCCCCGTGCACCTGCCGACGCCGGATCGGGTCACGCGCATCGACGTGGTCAGCGCCCGCGACATGCTCGCCGCTTGTGAAGCCGCGATTCCGTGTGACATTTTCATCGCCTCGGCTGCGGTCGCGGATTACCGCCCGGAAGTTGTCGCCCCACAAAAACTCAAGAAAGACCCTACAAGCGGCGACGGTTTTGTCCTGCAAATGGTGCGCAACCCGGACATTCTGGCCAGCATCGCCACCCGTCCCGACCGTCCGTTCAGTGTCGGCTTCGCCGCCGAAACCGAACACCTGCTCGATTACGCTGCCCGCAAATTGAAAGACAAGAACCTCGATTTGATCGTCGCCAACGACGTCGCCAACCCGACCATTGGCTTCAACAGCGAAGAAAACGCCTGCAGCGTGATCGACCGTGAGCTTCACGCCACACTTTTCGCCCAGACCAGCAAGAGCAAGATTGCTCGCCAGCTGATCACTTTTATCGCCGAACGTCTGAACCAGGTTTAATTTACATGCACGCTTTGCAAGCCAAGATCCTCGACCCCCGCATCGGTACCGAATTTCCGCTGCCGCAATACGCCACGCCAGGCTCCGCCGGCCTCGACCTGCGCGCCATGCTGGAGCAGGACACCGTGATCAAGCCGGGTGAAACCGTGCTGATCCCTACCGGCCTGTCGGTCTACATTGGCGACCCGAACCTCGCTGCGCTGATCCTGCCGCGCTCGGGCATGGGCCATAAGCACGGCATCGTTCTCGGCAACCTCGTTGGCCTGATCGACTCCGATTACCAGGGGCCATTGATGGTCTCCTGCTGGAACCGCGGCCAGACCGAATTCACCATGCCGGTCGGCGAGCGCCTGGCGCAACTGGTGCTGGTGCCAGTGGTGCAGGCTCACTTCGAAATGGTTGAAGAGTTTGTGGAAACCGAGCGCGGCACGGGCGGTTTCGGCCATACCGGTACTCGATGATCCGATGGAGATTCAATGTGGCGAGGGAGCTTGCTCCCGCTGGGCTGTGAAGCGGCCCCAATAATTTTGTGAGCGCTTCGCGCTCAAGCGGGAGCAAGCTCCCTCGCCACAAAATCGAGGCATTGACCGGTGAGAATGCCGCTGACATTGCTGGGATGGCCTTTTCGCACCACGAACTCTCTGCGGAAAACGCCGTCATACCCTTCAGTTTGAGCCTGCCGAGTCACTCGCAGGCAGGTCCAGCCACATTCGAGATGGAGTATTCCCCCAGATGAGCACCCCGGCCAAAATTGCCCCCAAGTTCCCCGACAGCATTTTCCGCGCCTACGACATTCGCGGCACCGTCCCGGAATTTCTGAACGCAGAAACGGCCTACTGGCTCGGTCGCGCCATTGGTGCCCAAAGTCTGGCCCAGGATGAGCCGAACGTCTCCGTTGGCCGTGACGGGCGCCTGTCCGGCCCGGAGCTGGTGGAACAACTGATTCAGGGCCTGGCCGACAGCGGCTGCCACGTCAGCGACGTTGGCCTGGTGCCGACTCCTGCGCTGTATTACGCCGCCAACATCCTGGCCGGCAAATCCGGCGTGATGCTGACCGGCAGCCACAACCCGTCGAACTACAACGGTTTCAAAATTGTGATCGCCGGCGACACCCTGGCCAACGAACAGATCCAGGCCCTGCATGACCGCCTCAAGACCAACAACCTGAGCCGCGGCGAAGGCAGCATCACCAAAGTCGAAATCCTCGACCGCTACAGCACCGAAATCGTCCAGGACATCAAGCTGGCCCGACGCCTGAAAGTGGTCGTGGACTGCGGCAACGGCGCGGCCGGCGTCATCGCCCCGCAACTGATCGAAGCGCTGAACTGCGAAGTCATCCCGCTGTTCTGCGAAGTCGACGGCAATTTCCCGAACCACCACCCGGATCCGGGCAAGCCTGAAAACCTTGTAGACCTGATCGCCAAGGTCAAGGAAACCAACGCGGATATCGGCCTGGCCTTCGACGGCGACGGCGATCGCGTGGGCGTGGTGACCAACACCGGCAGCATCGTCTTCCCGGACCGTCTGCTGATGCTGTTCGCCCGCGATGTCGTGGCGCGCAACCCGAATGCGGAAATCATCTTCGACGTCAAATGCACCCGCCGCCTGATCCCGCTGATCAAGGAATACGGTGGTCGTCCGCTAATGTGGAAGACTGGTCATTCGTTGATCAAAAAGAAGATGAAACAATCCGGCGCCCTGTTGGCCGGCGAAATGAGCGGGCACATCTTCTTCAAGGAACGCTGGTTCGGTTTCGACGACGGCATTTACAGCGCCGCGCGGTTACTGGAGATCCTCAGCAAGGAAAAATCCTCGGCCGAAGAGCTGTTCGCGACCTTCCCGAACGATATTTCTACGCCGGAAATCAATATCCATGTGACCGAAGAGAGCAAATTCAGCATCATTGATGCACTGCACGACGCGAAATGGGGCGAAGGCGCTGACCTGACCACCATCGACGGCGTGCGAGTCGACTATGCCAAAGGCTGGGGCCTGGTTCGCGCCTCCAACACCACACCGGTGCTGGTACTGCGTTTCGAGGCCGATGACGAGGCTGAATTGCAGCGCATCAAGGACGTTTTCCACGCCCAGTTGAAGCGTGTTGCACCTGATCTCCAACTACCGTTTTGATTCATTGAAGCACCGGAGCCCTGAATGACCCTCGAACGCGAAGCCGCCGCCAACACCGCCAAGGTCCTGTCCGAAGCGCTGCCTTACATTCGCCGCTATGTCGGCAAGACGCTGGTGATCAAATACGGCGGCAACGCGATGGAAAGCGAGGAGCTGAAAACCGGCTTCGCCCGCGACATCGTGCTAATGAAAGCCGTGGGCATCAACCCGGTGGTCGTTCACGGCGGCGGCCCGCAGATCGGTGACCTGCTCAAGCGCCTGTCGATCGAGAGCCATTTTGTCGACGGCATGCGCGTTACTGACGCCGCGACCATGGACGTGGTGGAAATGGTCCTCGGTGGCCAGGTCAACAAGGACATCGTCAACCTGATCAACCGTCACGGTGGCAGCGCCATCGGCCTGACCGGTAAAGACGCCGAGTTGATTCGTGCGAAGAAGCTCACCGTTACCCGTCAGACCCCGGAGATGACGCAACCGGAAATCATCGACATCGGTCACGTCGGCGAAGTGGTCGGCATTAACACCGACCTGCTGAACCTGCTGGTCAAAGGCGATTTCATTCCGGTAATCGCACCCATCGGCGTCGGCGCCAACGGCGAGTCGTACAACATCAACGCTGACCTGGTGGCCGGTAAAGTCGCCGAAGCGCTGAAAGCCGAAAAGCTGATGCTGCTGACCAACATCGCCGGCCTGATGGACAAGTCGGGCACAGTCCTGACCGGGTTGACCACCCAACAGGTAGACGATCTGATCGCTGACGGCACCATCTACGGCGGCATGCTGCCGAAGATCCGCTGCGCGCTGGAAGCGGTCCAGGGCGGTGTTGGCAGCTCGTTGATCATCGATGGTCGCGTTCCGAACGCGATCCTGCTGGAGATCTTCACCGATACCGGCGTGGGCACCTTGATCAGCAATCGCAAGCGTCACTAAGCGATAGCGCAAACAAAAAAGACCCCGCTCGGCCAGGCTGAGCGGGGTCTTTTTTTGCCTGCAATCCCTGTAGGAGCTGCCGCAAGCTGCAATCTTTTGACTTTGGTTTTTCAAGAACAAGATCAAAAGATCGCAGCCTCCGGCAGCTCCTACAACAGCAGAATTTCGGATGTGAGAAAGATCTGTAGGAGCTGACGAAGCCGGCGATCTTTTTTATGCGCGCAGGAAATGTCTGACTTGTTGTAGCGAAACGTCCGACATCCCGCCAGCATAAGTCCGCATAGGATCTTCCCCTGTATCCACAGGAGAATGACCTCATGCAAAAAAACTACGTTCCTTACGGCAGCGATGTTTCCTCAGGTACCTTTGAATGCGTGGACTGCGGACATCAGTATTCGAACCAGGCAAAAACCTCGATCCCGCCGTGCCCTCAGTTTCAAAATTCGACCCACACACGTAAAGGCTGGAAGGTTCTGACCGGTCAGGGCGACGCGGTGATTGATCCATATCCGGAAAAAAACGCCCCCGCAGGGATCAAGCAAGTCGAAACCTCCAGTCATGCGATCAAAAAATAGCCACGGAGGCACTGAGCCATGCAGATCTCGTTCACGATCGACGCCCAGGCTTTCGAGCAGGAACAGAAAGAACCGGTCAAAAAGACCCTGAAGATTTCCGACATGGAAATTGCTCATGCCTTACAGCGAATCGCCAAGGCGAGCCTGACCGAATATTTGAAAATGCTGGTTGAAGGCGGCATGCCGAGCCGAGCGGATGAAGCGAAACAGGACCGCTTGCTGTACCTGATTCAAAGCTACTTCGGGCAGACGCTGCCGACCGAATCGCAGATATCGACGATTTTCCAACTGACCCAGAGCCAAAGCAAAACCCTGCTGAAAAACACGGTTTCACGCTTTCGCAATCAATTGGACGAGATCCTGCAGCACAGCATGCGAACCGTGATCGAGTCTGCGGAACACGCGCAGACCGTGTACCTGGTGGTGATCAGTTCGGATGTCATCCGCGATGAACTGAACATGCTGATCACCCAGAACCAGCCGACGTTCAAACCCATTACCAAACGCAAAGGCAGTGCCGGGCAGTTCGAAATCAGCGAGGATTCCCACGCGCTGCTGTGCCAGACACTGGGTCTGAATGCCGTTCAGTGACATTGTCGCGGTCAGTGGCTTGCTGCTGACCCTGACCACCTTCATGTTCAACCTGGCATGGCCCAAGCTGGTTGAAGCGCTGGCGCTGGATGAAAAACAACCCGGTCCATTGGCCAGAAAACGTAGCCGAGAGCTGGTTTCAGGCACTTTTTTCGGTTGCGCCCTACCCCTGACATGCGCCTTCGCAGTACTTTTTTACGTCAACCTGCCGTCCGCCGTTCGAATCATGCGTAGCAGCAGCCTCGATCTGTGGGAATTCGATGTGGATCAGACGCTGTACGTGTGCGTCGTCCTGGCATTGCTGGTGTTCGCGCTGTTCAATCTGCGATTGGCGCTAAAACTGATCGGAAAATGGCGGAGACTGCACTGAAGGCAAACCACGCCCCCCCTGTAGGAGCTGCCGCAGGCTGCGATCTTTTGATCTTGATCTTCAAAAACCAAAGTCAAAAGATCGCAGCCTTCGGCAGCTCCTACAGGGGGGCTGTGTTTAGACGCCGAACTGGGCGCGGTAGGCTTCTACGGCCGGCAGGTGTTGCTTGAGCTGCGGGTCATCCGCCAGGAATTCCAGCACCTGGTTCAGCGAAACAATGCTGATCACCGGAATGCCGAAATCGCGCTCCACTTCCTGGATCGCTGACAACTCGCCATTGCCGCGTTCCTGGCGGTTCAGGGCGATCAGCACGCCGGCGGCCTTGGCGCCGTCCTGGGAAGCGATGATCTGCATCACTTCGCGGATTGCGGTGCCGGCGGTGATCACGTCGTCGATAATCAGCACTTCCCCGGTCAGCGGTGCGCCAACCAGACTCCCGCCTTCGCCGTGGGCCTTGGCTTCCTTGCGGTTGAAACACCATGGCAGGTCACGGTTGTGGTGCTCGGCCAATGCCACGGCAGTGGTTGCCGCCAAAGGGATGCCCTTGTAGGCCGGACCGAACAAAACGTCGAAGGAAATCCCGCTTTCGGCAATGGCAGCGGCGTAGAAACGACCCAGCTGCGCCAGGGCGGAACCCGAGTTGAACAGGCCCGCATTGAAGAAGTAAGGACTGGTGCGCCCGGACTTCAGGGTGAACTCACCGAAGCGCAAAACGCCGCGATCGATGGCAAAACGAATGAAATCGCGCTGATACGCTTGCATGAAAAAAACCCCAAATACCACGGATTTAGCTAATTAGCTTGACGCCGTGTATCATACACGCACGCGATTTTTGGGGCCATTTATGCGGATCATCAGTGTGAACGTCAATGGTATTCAGGCTGCAGTCGAGCGAGGTTTGCTTAGTTGGCTGCAGGCACAGAATGCCGACGTCATCTGCCTGCAGGACACCCGTGCCTCCGCCTTTGAACTGGACGATCCAGCCTTCCAACTGGATGGATACTTCCTTTATGCCTGCGACGCCGAAGTCCCCGCCCAAGGTGGTGTGGCTTTGTATTCGCGGTTGCAACCGAAGGCTGTCATCAGCGGTCTCGGTTTCGAGACGGCCGACCGCTACGGGCGCTACCTGCAAGCCGATTTCGACAAAGTCAGTATTGCAACCTTGTTGCTTCCATCCGGAATGAACGGCGATGAAGACTTGAACCAGAAATTCAAGCTCATGGACGACTTCGCCAAGTACCTGGACAAGCAACGGCGCAAACGCCGCGAGTACATTTATTGTGGCTCGCTGTACGTGGCGCAACAGAAGCTGGACATCAAGAACTGGCGCGACAGCCAGCAATCCCCGGGCTTCCTGGCGCCTGAACGCGCCTGGATGGACGAGATTGTCGGCAACATGGGCTATGTAGACGCCCTGCGTGAAGTCAGCCGTGAAGGCGACCAGTACAGCTGGTGGCCGGATAACGAACAGGCCGAAATGCTTAATCTCGGCTGGCGCTTCGATTACCAGATCCTGACACCGGGCCTACGCCGCTTTGTACGCAGCGCACGCCTGCCACGACAGCCGCGGTTCTCGCAGCATGCACCGCTGATCGTGGACTACGATTGGACGCTGACGATCTAAGCGTTGTTTCGCAGATACAAAAAAGCCGACTTCAGGGTCGGCTTTTTTGTGCGCGATGATCTGCTTTCTGCAGGAGCCGGCTTGCTGGCGATGGGTGTCAGCCGAAATTGATGTCAACTGTCACACCTTCGCCAGCAAGCCGGCCCCTACAAGGGACTTGTGTTGATCGTTATTTGATCAACCGCCAGGTAAACGGATACCGATAAGGCAACCCGTCATTGGCCTTGAGCCCGGCAATAATGGACAGCACTATCGCCCCGATCAGCACCAGCGGCAGCAACGCAAACCCGATCAAGATCAGCATCAACAGGTAACAGATGCCCGAGACCAGAGCCACGGTAATCTGAAAGTTCAGCGCTTCTTTGCCTTGAGCATCGATGAACGGATCGGTGTCACGCTTCCATTGCCAGAGTATCAGCGGCCCAATCAAGTGACCGAACGGCAACCAGACACCGAGAAACGCCGAGAGGTGACAAAACATCGCCCACTGGCGAGCCTCGGGGCTCGGGGTGGGAAGCAGCATCTGCTCGTCACTCATGGCGCTCTCCTTGCCAGACGTCGAAACAATCAGTCAGCCAGTGCGGCTTTTTGCAGATCGAAGATTTCGTTCATGCCTTTCTTCGCCAGCTCCAGCATGGCGTTCAGCTCTTCCGGCTGGAACGGCGCGCCTTCAGCCGTGCCCTGGACTTCGATGAAGCCGCCAGTGCTGGTCATCACCACGTTCAGGTCGGTCTCGGCGGCCGAGTCTTCCAGGTAGTCGAGGTCGAGCACAGGCTCGCCTTGGTACATACCCACCGAAACGGCAGCGATCATTTGCTTGAGCGGGTCGCCGCCTTTCAGGCCGCCGCGCTTCTTGATCACTTTCAGGGCATCGACCAGAGCAACCATGGCACCTGTGATGGATGCGGTGCGGGTGCCGCCGTCGGCCTGGATCACGTCGCAATCGACATACAGGGTAACGTCACCCAGTTTCGACATGTCCAGCGAGGCACGCAGGGAACGACCGATCAGACGCTGGATTTCCAGGGTGCGGCCGCCTTGCTTGCCACGACTCGCTTCACGCTGGTTACGCTCACCGGTGGCGCGCGGCAGCATGCCGTATTCGGCGGTCAACCAGCCTTGACCCTGGCCTTTGAGGAAACGTGGCACGCCATTTTCAACGCTGACGGTGCAGATGACTTTGGTATCACCGAATTCGACCAGTACAGATCCCTCGGCGTGTTTGGTGTAGTTGCGGGTAATGCGGATCGAGCGGAGCTGATCGGCAGCGCGACCACTTGGACGTTTCATAAGGGATACCTGTACGGGGACGGAAAACTGCGGAGCATTATAGAGCCGCCAGCCACGGCTGGGCACTTCTAAAAAAATCCTCCGACGACCGAAGGCTCTGAACAGCCCGTCGCCGAGGACCTGCAGCCGTTTGTCACACCGTGTGTTTGGGCGCATTGGCGCCACTGCGCTACAATCCTGCGCCTTTGCTGCCAGTCGGCTTAAATTCATTGATATCGGATTGCCGGAATGCCAGTTCCGCGCCGATCTGCATTGCGAGGTACCTCCATGGTGCACAGCATGACCGCCTTCGCCCGCGTCGAAAGCGCCGGAGTACAGGGCACCCTGAGCTGGGAACTGCGCTCGGTCAACAGCCGCTACCTGGAACCCCACTTGCGCCTGCCGGAGTCCTTTCGCGACCTCGAAGGCGCCGTCCGCGAAGCCCTGCGCCAGGGCGTGTCGCGCGGCAAGCTCGAATGCACCCTGCGCTTCACCGAAGAAAACACCGGCAAATCGCTGCAAGTGGATCAGGAGCGCGCCGCGCAATTGGTTGCTGCCGCCGAGACGATCGCCAGCCTGATCAAAAATCCTGCGGCATTAAACCCGCTCGAAGTCCTGGCCTGGCCCGGCGTACTGGTGGGCGACGCTACCGATCCGCAAGCCTTGAACGCCGAAGCGCTGGCGCTGTTCAATCAGGGCCTGAAAGAACTCAAGGCCGGCCGCGAGCGCGAAGGCGCGGAGCTGGCGCGGCTGATCAATGATCGCCTGACCTCCATTGAAGAAGACGTGGTGACCCTGCGTGAACTCGTTCCGCAAATGCTCGCCACCCAGCGCCAGAAAGTCCTCGACCGCTTCGCCGACATGAAGGCCGAGATGGACCCGCAGCGCCTGGAGCAGGAAATGGTCATGCTCGCGCAAAAAAGCGACGTCGCCGAAGAACTGGATCGCCTGAGCACTCACATCATCGAAGTTCGCCGGGTGCTCAAGTCCGGCGGCGCTGCGGGTCGGCGCCTGGACTTCCTGATGCAGGAGCTCAACCGCGAAGCCAACACACTGGGCTCCAAAGCCTTCGACCCGCGCAGCACTCAGGCTGCGGTCAACCTCAAGGTGTTGATCGAGCAGATGCGCGAACAAGTGCAGAATATTGAGTAAGGCAAACCCGACATGACTCACATCACCGGCACCCTGTACATCATTTCCGCCCCTTCGGGCGCGGGCAAAAGCAGCCTGGTCAAGGCTCTGACCGACGCCGATCCGGAGATTCGCGTCTCGGTCTCCCACACCACCCGCGCCATGCGCCCCGGTGAAGTGAACGGCGTGAACTACCACTTCGTCGAACGCAACGAGTTCGTGAAGATGATCGAGCACGGCGATTTCCTCGAGCGCGCCGAAGTCTTCGGCAATCTCTACGGCACCTCGCAAAGCCACCTGCAGCAGACTCTCGACGAAGGCCACGACCTAATTCTGGAAATCGACTGGCAAGGCGCCGAGCAAGTGCGCAAGCTGATGCCTCAGGCCCGCTCGATCTTCATCCTGCCGCCGTCGCTTGAAGCCTTGCACCAACGCCTGACCAACCGCGGCCAGGACAGCGACGAAATCATCGACGGCCGGATGCGCGAAGCGGTCAGCGAAATGAGCCACTACGTCGACTACGATTACCTGATCATCAACGACGATTTCGCCCACGCTTTGCGCGACCTGCAGGCGATTTTCCGCGCCAATCAGCTGCAACAAAAACGCCAACAGCAACGTTTTGGCAAATTGCTGGCTGAATTGCTCGATTGATTTGCACTTCCCAAAACCGCTGCAAGGGCTTTACATTGGTGCTTGCAGCGCGTTGAAGGGCTTGATCAAAAAATCAGCGCTTCCCTAATCGCTGGTGATTTTTTAAACTGTTGAGTCCGCTCGCCCATCCGGGCAGCGCGCATATTGCATTTGCTACGAGGAAGACCATGGCCCGCGTAACCGTTGAAGACTGCCTAGAACACGTGGATAACCGCTTTGAGCTGGTCATGCTCTCTACCAAGCGTGCCCGTCAACTGGCCACCGGCGGCAAAGAGCCGAAAGTAGCATGGGAAAACGACAAGCCTACCGTCGTCGCCCTGCGTGAAATCGCTGAAGGCCTGATCGACTACGCAGCTATCGCCGAAGCCGAAATCGTTGAAGATGAACCGCTTTTTGCTGCATTCGAGGACGAGTCCAACGAGGCCGTCTAAGCCTATGCCTGGTCGACGTAGCACGGCGCGGGATAAAAGCTTACGGCAGGAGTCATCATGCCGAGCATAGACGCCCTCGCCGATCGCTTATCGACCTACCTCGGCAAAGACCAGGTCAACCTGGTCCGCCGAGCGTATTTCTACGCCGAACAAGCCCACGACGGCCAACGCCGCCGTAGCGGTGAGGCGTACGTCACGCACCCACTCGCGGTTGCGAATATTCTTGCCGACATGCATATGGACCATCAGAGCTTGATGGCCGCCATGCTGCATGACGTGATCGAAGACACCGGGATTGCCAAGGAAGCGCTACAAGCGCAGTTCGGCGAAACCGTGGCCGAACTGGTCGACGGGGTCAGCAAACTGACCCAGATGAACTTCGAGACCAAGGCCGAAGCCCAGGCCGAAAACTTCCAGAAAATGGCCATGGCCATGGCGCGCGACATTCGCGTGATCCTGGTCAAGCTGGCCGACCGCCTGCACAACATGCGCACGCTGGAAGTGCTGTCCGGCGAGAAACGCCGACGCATCGCCAAGGAAACCCTGGAAATCTATGCACCCATCGCCAACCGGCTGGGCATGCACGCCATCCGCATAGAATTCGAAGACCTCGGCTTCAAGGCCATGCACCCGATGCGTTCCGCGCGGATCTACCAGGCGGTCAAACGCGCCCGGGGCAACCGCAAGGAAATCGTCAACAAGATCGAAGAATCCCTCAGCCACTGCCTGGCCGTCGACGGCATTCAGGGCGAGGTCAGCGGTCGCCAGAAACACCTCTACGGCATCTACAAGAAAATGCGCGGCAAGCGTCGGGCCTTCAACGAAATCATGGACGTCTATGCGTTCCGGATCATCGTCGACAAGGTCGATACCTGCTACCGCGTGCTGGGTGCTGTGCATAATTTGTACAAACCGTTGCCGGGGCGCTTCAAGGATTACATCGCGATCCCCAAGGCCAACGGCTATCAGTCGCTGCACACCACGTTGTTCGGCATGCACGGCGTTCCGATCGAGATCCAGATTCGCACCCGTGAAATGGAGGAGATGGCCAACAACGGCATCGCCGCCCATTGGCTGTACAAATCCAGCGGCGACGAGCAGCCAAAAGGCACTCACGCCCGCGCCCGCCAATGGGTCAAAGGCGTGCTGGAAATGCAGCAACGCGCCGGCAACTCGCTGGAATTCATCGAGAGCGTGAAGATCGACCTGTTCCCGGACGAGGTCTACGTGTTCACGCCCAAAGGCCGGATCATGGAGCTGCCCAAGGGCTCCACGGCGGTCGACTTCGCTTACGCGGTGCACACCGACGTGGGCAACAGCTGCATTGCCTGTCGGATCAATCGCCGTCTCGCACCGCTGTCCGAACCGTTGCAAAGCGGCTCCACGGTCGAGATCGTTAGCGCTCCAGGCGCCCGGCCGAACCCGGCATGGCTCAACTTCGTGGTCACCGGCAAGGCGCGTACGCACATCCGCCATGCGCTGAAACTGCAGCGCCGCTCCGAATCCATCAGCCTCGGCGAACGCCTGCTGAACAAGGTCCTCAACGGCTTCGACAGCTCGCTGGAAAAAATCCCGCAAGAGCGCGTCAAGGCCATGCTCACCGAGTATCGCCTCGAACTCATCGAAGACCTGCTGGAAGACATCGGCCTGGGCAATCGCATGGCCTACGTTGTCGCCCGCCGTCTGCTCGGCGAAGGCGAACAGTTGCCGAGCCCGGAAGGTCCGCTGGCGATTCGCGGTACCGAAGGCCTGGTACTCAGCTACGCCAAGTGCTGCACGCCGATCCCGGGCGACCCGATCGTCGGTCACTTGTCCGCGGGCAAAGGCATGGTTGTGCACCTGGACAACTGTCGCAACATCAGCGAAATCCGCCACAACCCGGAAAAATGCATCCAGCTCTCGTGGGCCAAGGATGTCACCGGCGAATTCAACGTCGAGCTACGCGTCGAGCTGGAACACCAGCGCGGCCTGATCGCCCTGCTGGCCAGCAGCGTCAACGCAGCCGACGGCAATATCGAAAAAATCAGCATGGATGAACGCGATGGTCGCATCAGCGTGGTCCAACTGGTGGTCAGCGTACACGACCGTGTGCACCTGGCCCGCGTGATCAAGAAACTGCGCGCCTTGACCGGAGTAATTCGCATCACCCGCATGCGCGCTTAAGCCAGCCCCTTACAAGGAGTCATTCATGACCAAGACTGTTATCACCAGCGACAAGGCCCCGGCCGCCATCGGTACTTACTCCCAGGCGATCAAGGCTGGCAACACCGTTTACATGTCGGGTCAAATCCCCCTGGACCCAAAAACCATGGAACTGGTTGAAGGCTTCGAAGCCCAGACCGTCCAGGTGTTCGAGAACCTCAAGGCCGTGGCTGAAGCTGCCGGCGGTTCGTTCAAGGACATCGTCAAGCTGAACATCTTCCTCACCGACCTGAGCCACTTCGCCAAGGTCAACGAGATCATGGGCAAGTACTTCGACCAGCCTTACCCAGCGCGCGCCGCCATCGGCGTTGCCGCCCTGCCAAAGGGTTCGCAGGTTGAAATGGATGCCATCCTGGTCATCGAGTAATGCGTCCGGCGCAGCTCAGGCTGCGCCGACTGCTCTGCTGTAAAGAAAGCTTGAAAGGATTCCACCATGCGCAAAGCGCTTGCTCTCTCGCTGCTCGCCCTGCTTTTGGGCGGATGTGCCAGCGACCCTGCCAGCCGTGATATCAGCGGCACCTGGATCAACCAGGCGGCGATTGATGCTGCATCCAAAGGCGCTCCCCTGCGTGAAGCGCTCCAGGCCTATGGTCCGAACCTGGAATGGGACGTCAACACCAAGGCCGGTCAGGCCCGCTACACCAATGGTTTTGAAAATGTCGACGGCAAGCTGCTGGGTGAACAGTCCGGCGCCTGGAAAGTCGACTTTTATGGCAGTTCCGGCAGCGAACTGAAGCGCGACGGCAAGCAACTGAGCCAGGCCGCGCTCGATAACGAACCCGCCCAGGTCTTCGACCGTGCATCGGTTCAGGTGCCGGACGGCGCGCCACTCGGCGCCAGCTTCGAACGTGCGCTGTATTCGGCCTACATGGGCGGCAACTGGAAAGTCATCAGCGGCCCCGGCGAAGGCAATACCGTGCAGTTTCAGGCTGACGGCCAGGTGACCGGTTTGCCGGGCAGCGACCGCTACGCCCTGTGTTTGGCGGGTGATTGCGCATCGATGAGCGGCGGCAACGACAACATGTGGCTGCAACTCAACGGGCAAGGAAACGCCTGGATCTTTATGCGCAAAGGCAAGGAACTGGAGATTCTCCAAGCTGTAAATACGGCGCAAGCAGACGAAATGCCTCAGTTCACGCCGGGTGATCGCAAGTGGTTGCTGGAAAAACAGTAACCCGCTGAAAAGATCGCAGCCTTCGGCAGCTCCTACAGGTGTACGCATTCCCTGAAGGAGCTGCGGAACGCTGCGATCTTTTGCTTTCAGCGCCCCTCAATAATCGCGGCATAACCTTCGCGGAAACTCGGATACCTTGGCGTCCAGCCCAACGCTTTCGCCCGCGCATTGCTGCAACGCTTGCTCCCGGTGCGACGCACGCTGGCGTCTTCCGCCCATTCCGTGACACCCAGATACTCGCGCAACCAGCCCACCACATCCGCCAACGCTGCCGGCGCGTCATCAACGCCGATATAGACGTCATCCAGCGCCACACCCTGGCGATCCGCCTCAAGCAGACAGGCCATCAGCCCTGCGGCGTCATCGGCATGAATCCGGTTGGCGTACAACGGTGGATCGACTACCACGCGATAACCCCGACGGACTTGGGTCAGCAACCACTCACGGCCCGGGCCGTAGATGCCGGTCAAGCGCACGATACTGGCCGGGATGCCACTATTGAGGGCAATCTGCTCGGCTTCGAGCATCACACGCCCGGAATAACCTGCCGCCACGGCGGGTGAAGTCTCGTCGACCCACTCGCCCTCCTGCTGGCCGTAAACACTGCTGCTGGAAACGAACAAAATGCGATTCGGCACCTGCCCATAGTCGTTCAGCCACTCCAGCACATGCTGCAAACCTTCCACGTAAGCCGCGCGGTAACCGGCTTCATCGTGATCGGTGGCGGCAGCGCAATACACCAGGTAATCCACCGCACCGATTGGCCAGGTCTGCGGACAGTCTTTGTTGAACAAGTCGCCAGCAACGCCAATCACACCCTCGGGCAAGCGTGAAACGTCGCGCCGCAGGCCATGAACTTCCCAACCCAAAGCCAGCAGTTGCGTCGCCAGACGACTACCGACATCACCGCAACCGGCGATCAAAACAGAAGGCGCGGACATCAGAAAACTCTCCTCGGAAACGAACAGACTAGCGCTGGCAATGGACGAGCGGCTAGCAATGCAGGAAAAAAAGAGACTCTATTACTTCTGTTAACAAGAATTACTTGCAATAATACGCGCCACTTTTGTTCTCGGCCCTTCGAGGCCTGGAAGAACATAACCCGTTTTTTTCTCTCAGGTCCGGCCAGCATGACACGCAATCAACTCTCCGCTTCGCCAACCAAACGACCTCGCGCCTGGAGCGCAGTGGCCGCCCTGCTGCTCAGTCTGATGCTGGCCCCAACCGCCGCATTCGCTGACGCACAAGCGCCAGCCACCCCGGCCGCTGCTGCAACTGCCCCAGCCGATCACGCAGCCTCGGCTGCCGCTCCTGCGGCGACCGACCCGGCTCAGGCAGCACCGGCTCCAGAAGCCCTCGGTGAGGACGTTCCGCAAGTCCTCGAAGCCGACAACAGCCTGGGCATGGCCCACGACCTGTCGCCATGGGGCATGTACCAGAACGCCGATATCATCGTGAAAATCGTGATGATCGGCCTGGCCATCGCGTCGATCATCACCTGGACCATCTGGATCGCCAAGGGCTTTGAGCTGATGGGCGCCAAGCGTCGTCTGCGTAACGAAATCGTCCACCTGAAAAAAGCTGCCACGCTCAAAGAAGCCAGCGCTACGGCGGCCAAGCCAGGCACCCTCGCCAACCTGTTGGTTCATGACGCCCTGGAAGAAATGCATCTGTCGGCAAGCAGCCGTGAAAAAGAAGGCATCAAGGAGCGTGTCAGCTTCCGCCTTGAGCGCCTGGTGGCTGCCTGCGGTCGCAACATGAGCAGCGGCACCGGCGTCCTCGCCACCATCGGTTCCACCGCGCCGTTCGTCGGCCTGTTCGGTACCGTATGGGGCATCATGAACAGCTTCATCGGCATCGCCAAAACCCAGACCACCAACCTCGCCGTCGTCGCTCCCGGCATCGCCGAAGCCTTGCTGGCGACCGCGTTGGGTCTGGTAGCAGCGATCCCTGCAGTAGTGATCTACAACGTGTTTGCCCGCTCCATCGCCGGTTACAAGGCGCAGGTGTCCGACGCGTCGGCAGAAGTCCTGCTGCTGGTCAGCCGCGACCTCGACCACCAGCCTGAGCGCAGCTCGCAACCGCACATGGTGAAAGTGGGGTAATCGGCCATGGGCCTGCATTTGAAAGAAGGCGCAGACGACGATCTGGCCGAGAACCACGAAATCAACGTCACGCCGTTCATCGACGTGATGCTGGTGCTGTTGATCATCTTCATGGTGGCTGCTCCGCTGGCTACCGTGGACATCAAGGTCGACCTGCCCGCGTCTACCGCCAAACCGGCGCCGCGGCCAGAAAAACCGGTGTTCCTCAGCGTCAAGGCTGACCAACGCCTGTTCCTCGGCGAAGACGAAGTGAAGGCCGAAGCACTCGGCGCCACGCTCGACGCCAAGACCCAGGGCAAGAAAGACACGACGATCTTCTTCCAGGCCGACAAAGGCGTGGATTACGGTGACCTGATGAGCGTAATGGACAATCTGCGCTCCGCTGGCTACCTGAAGGTCGGCCTGGTCGGACTCGAGACGGCAGTCAAGAAATGATCAAGACGCGCCATAAGCTGACGCGTTACGGCGGTAGCCTGGCCGTGGTGCTGGGCGTTCACGCGCTGGCCATTGCGCTGGCACTGAACTGGACGGCTCGCCCGCCCATCGAATTGCCGCCTCAGGCAATGATGGTCGAGCTGGCGCCGATTCCTGCCCCGCCACCGCCCGCACCGCCGAAGGTCGTCACACCGCCGCAGCCACCGGCTCCGGTAGAAGAACTGCCGATTCCGAAGCTCGCCGAAGCGCCGAAGGCCGAGATCGCAGTACCGAAACCGGTCAAACCCAAGCCCAAGCCTCAACCGCCCAAGCCTGTGGAGAAAAAGCCCGAGCCGCCGAAGGAAAAACCGTCCGAGGCTAAACCGAGCGAAGCACCACCGACGCCGGCACCGACGGAGAAATCCGCCCAGCCCGCCCCTGGTCCGTCGGCCGCCCAAGTCGCTGCCAAGGCCAGCTGGGAAGGCACGCTGCTCGCGCATTTGGCCAAGTACAAAAAGTACCCGGCCAGTGCACAGTCGCGGGGCAAGGAAGGTTTGAACCGTCTGCGCTTTGTCGTGGATGGTGAAGGCAACGTGCTTTCGTTTGAATTGGTGAGCCCCTCCGGCACTGCCGATCTGGACCGGGCTACCCTGGACATGATCCGCCGCGCACAACCGCTGCCCAAGCCACCGTCCGACATGTTGACCAACGGCTCGATCGAAATCGTTGCGCCGTTTGTTTACTCGCTGGAAAAACGCCGGCGGTAAAAGCGGAAGGTCAAATGATCGCGGCCTTCGGCAGCTCCTACAGGGTGTACATCGAGCCTATGTAGGCGCTGCCGCAGGCTGCGATCTTTTTTGCCTTTCGCATTGCCCGGTGTCACTCGACACGCTCACTCTGATAACGTGCGTCTATCGATTGCAGGCGTTATGCTTGGCCCGCAACTTCATGGACGCTTGCTATGACCCTCACAGAATTGCGCTACATCGTTACCCTCGCCCAAGAGCAGCACTTCGGCCACGCGGCCGAGCGTTGCCACGTCAGCCAGCCGACCCTGTCGGTAGGCGTGAAAAAGCTTGAAGACGAACTCGGTGTGCTGATTTTCGAGCGCAGCAAAAGCGCCGTGCGCCTGACCCCGGTCGGCGAAGGCATTGTGGCTCAGGCGCAAAAGGTCCTGGAACAGGCCCAAGGCATTCGCGAACTGGCCCAGGCCGGCAAGAACCAACTGACCGCACCGCTGAAAGTCGGCGCGATCTACACCGTTGGCCCGTATCTGTTCCCACACCTGATTCCGCAACTGCACCGGGTCGCCCCGCAGATGCCGTTGTACATCGAAGAAAACTTCACCCACGTGTTGCGCGACAAACTGCGCAACGGTGAACTCGACGCGATCATCATCGCCCTGCCGTTCAACGAAGCCGATGTACTGACCCTGCAACTCTACGACGAGCCGTTCTACGTCCTGATGCCGGCCCAGCACCCGTGGACGCAAAAAGAATCCATCGACGCCAGCCTGCTCAACGACAAGAGCTTGCTGCTGCTCGGCGAGGGCCACTGCTTCCGTGATCAAGTGCTGGAAGCCTGCCCGACCCTGACCAAAGGCAACGACGGCGCCAAGCACACCACGGTGGAATCCAGCTCGCTGGAAACCATTCGCCACATGGTGGCGTCCGGCCTGGGCATTTCGATCCTGCCGCTGTCGGCGGTTGACAGCCATCACTACGCCCCCGGCATTATCGAAGTTCGGCCACTGTCGGCACCGGTGCCGTTTCGCACTGTGGCCATCGCCTGGCGTGCGAGCTTCCCGCGTCCGAAGGCGATTGAAATCCTCGCTGACTCCATTCGCCTGTGCTCGGTGGCCAAGCCATCGGCGCCGGTGGTGGCGGGCTAAGCAAGCGTCATGACCGAGTTGTCGCAAGTGTCGGTGACGGCACTCAAGGGTGTCGGCGAAGCCATGGCCGAGAAACTGGCCAAGGTCGGCCTGGAAAATCTCCAGGACGTGCTGTTTCACCTGCCCCTGCGTTATCAGGACCGCACGCGCGTGGTGCCGATCGGCGCGCTGCGCCCGGGCCAGGACGCCGTAATCGAAGGCACCGTCAGCGGCGCCGATGTGGTCATGGGCCGACGCCGCAGCCTGGTGGTGCGCCTGCAGGACGGCACCGGCGGGCTCAGTCTGCGCTTCTACCATTTCAGCAATGCACAGAAGGAAGGCCTCAAGCGTGGCACGCGGATTCGCTGCTACGGCGAAGCGCGGCCCGGTGCCTCGGGGCTGGAAATCTACCACCCGGAATACCGCGCCATCACCGGCGACGAACCACCTCCCGTGGATGAAACCCTGACCCCGGTGTACCCGCTCACCGAAGGCCTGACGCAACAGCGCTTGCGCCAACTGTGCATGCAAACCCTGACCTTGCTCGGCCCGAGCAGCCTGCCCGATTGGCTGCCGAACGAACTGGCGCGGGACTATCAACTGGCACCGCTGGCCGATGCAATTCGCTATCTCCATAACCCGCCCGCCGATGCCGACGTCGATGAACTCGCCCTCGGTCATCACTGGGCGCAGCACCGCTTGGCCTTTGAAGAACTGCTGACCCATCAACTGTCCCAGCAACGCCTGCGCGAAAGCATGCGTTCCTTGCGCGCACCGGCGATGCCGAAAGCCACGAAGCTGCCAGCCAAATACCTCGCCAACCTCGGCTTCTCGCCGACTGGCGCACAGCAGCGGGTCGGCAACGAAATCGCCTACGACCTGAGTCAGCACGAACCCATGCTGCGGCTGATTCAGGGCGACGTTGGCGCGGGTAAAACCGTGGTCGCCGCCCTCGCTGCGTTGCAGGCGCTGGAGGCCGGTTACCAAGTGGCGTTGATGGCGCCCACAGAGATTCTCGCCGAACAACACTTCATCACCTTCAAGCGCTGGCTCGAACCGCTGGGCATCGAAGTCGCGTGGCTGGCCGGCAAACTCAAGGGCAAAAACCGCGTAGCTGCGCTGGAACAAATCGCCAGTGGCACGCCGATGGTGGTCGGCACCCACGCGCTATTCCAGGACGAAGTACAGTTCAAGAACCTGGCGCTGGTGATCATCGACGAACAGCACCGTTTCGGCGTGCAACAGCGGTTGGCGCTGCGGCAGAAAGGCGTCGGCGGGCGGATGTGCCCGCATCAGTTGATCATGACCGCCACGCCGATCCCCCGCACGCTGGCCATGAGCGCCTACGCCGACCTCGACACCTCGATCCTCGACGAATTGCCACCCGGCCGAACCCCGGTGAACACCGTGCTGATCACCGACACCCGGCGCGTCGAAGTCATCGAACGGGTGCGCGGCGCCTGTGCCGAAGGGCGTCAGGCCTATTGGGTGTGCACGCTGATCGAAGAGTCGGAAGAGCTGACCTGCCAGGCCGCGGAAACCACCTTTGAGGACCTCACCGCCGCCCTCGGCGAGTTGAAAGTCGGGTTGATTCACGGCCGCATGAAGCCAGTTGAGAAAGCCGCAGTGATGGCCGAATTCAAGGCTGGCAACTTGCAACTGCTGGTCGCCACCACCGTGATCGAAGTTGGCGTGGACGTGCCCAACGCCAGCCTGATGATCATCGAAAACCCCGAACGCCTTGGGCTCGCGCAACTGCACCAGTTGCGCGGTCGTGTGGGTCGGGGCAGCGCCGCCAGCCATTGCGTGCTGCTCTACCATCCGCCGCTGTCGCAGATCGGCCGTCAGCGCCTGGGTATCATGCGCGAAACAAACGACGGCTTTGTCATCGCCGAAAAAGACCTCGAACTGCGCGGCCCCGGTGAAATGCTCGGCACGCGGCAGACGGGTCTGCTTCAATTCAAGGTCGCCGACCTGATGCGCGACGCCGACCTGCTACCCGCCGTGCGCGACGCCGCTCAAGCCTTGCTCGAACGCTGGCCCGACCATGTCAGCCCATTGCTAGATCGTTGGTTGCGCCATGGGCAGCAATACGGCCAAGTGTGAGCACCGTCGCAGTTTGTGGGCGATGGCTTTGAGCAAGCTGGTTATACTCCTGCAATTGTTTTAGAACGGATACAGAACATGACCGAAGTTGCCCTCGCACCCGCTACCCCGCACGCGCCGTCGGTCATTCGGCTGTTACTGAACAAAATGGGCATTGCCTACGAAGAGGTTCTCGACCATCACGGCTTGAATCCGGCGCGCAAGGTCCAGGCCGTTCTGCTCGATGATGCTGTCGGCGCGCTGATGGTGTTGTTCCCGCAAAGCCAATTGCTGGACCTCAATCGCCTCACCGAACTCACTGGTCGCCGCCTCACCGCCGTACCCACCGAGCGCCTGGAAAAGATGCTCGGCAAGCACAACCTGAGCCTGTTGCCCGGCCTGCCGTCACTCACCAGCTCGCCGTGCCTGTACGAAGAAAGCCTGCTGCGCGAACCGATGGTGCTGGTCAACTCGGGCGAGCCGGGCGTGCTGCTGGAAATCACCAGCGAAGCCTTCAAATCGATGCTGAACAAAGCCAGTGCCGCCAACTTCGGCGAAGCACTGACCAGCATCCGCCCGAACCTCGACCGCCCCGACGATGACCGCGAGGAAATTACCCAGGCTGTTCAGGCGTTCACCGCGCGGCGTATCCAGCAACGCCTGGAAGCGACCATCGAAATTCCGCCACTGGCCGAAACCGCGCAGAAGATCATCAAACTGCGCGTCGACCCCAACGCCACCATCGACGACATCACCAGCGTGGTCGAAACCGACCCGGCACTGGCGGCACAAGTGGTGAGCTGGGCGGCGTCGCCGTACTACGCGTCGCCGGGCAAGATTCGTTCAGTGGAAGACGCCATCGTGCGCGTGCTGGGTTTCGACCTGGTGATCAACCTGGCACTCGGCCTGGCCCTGGGCAAAACCCTGAGCCTGCCCAAAGACCACCCGCAACACGCCACGCCGTACTGGCAGCAATCGATCTACACCGCCGCCGTCATCGAAGGCCTGACCCGCGCCATGCCGCGCGCCCAACGCCCGGAAGCCGGCCTGACCTACCTCGCCGGCCTGCTGCACAACTTCGGCTACTTGCTGCTGGCCCACGTGTTCCCGCCGCACTTCTCGCTGATCTGCCGCCACCTGGAGGTCAACCCGCACCTGTGCCACAGCTACATCGAGCAACACCTGCTGGGCATCAGCCGCGAACAGATCGGCGCCTGGCTGATGCGCTACTGGGACATGCCCGAAGAACTGTCCACCGCGCTGCGCTTCCAGCACGACCCCACCTACGACGGCGCCTACGCCGAGTACCCGAACCTGGTGTGCCTGTCCGTACGCCTGCTGCGCAGCCGTGGCATCGGTTCGGGCCCGGATGAAGACATCCCCGACGCCCTGCTCGAACGCGTTGGCCTGACCCGCGCCAAGGCTGAAGATGTGGTCAGCAAAGTGCTGGAAGCTGAAGTGCTGCTACGCGAACTGGCTTCGCAGTTCAGCCAGGCCTAAACGCAAACAGGCCCGCTCCCTCAGGATCACAATCTCTGTGGGAGCTTGCTCGCGATGAAACCAGCCCGGTTTCAGGTCAGGTAGCGCACCGCATAGCGATGATAAGAGTGGCCCAGAATGACAATCTTGTTATCCGATGTGAGTTCGCTCCCAAGGTGCCGCGTATTCGCTTCTGCCTTACTGGGGAAGAGGACCCAGCCCTTGCCTCCAAACGCAGGGTCAAGAGCGCCATCAAGCTGGTAACGCGAAACCATCAAGTAACCGTCGCTAGTCCAACCGGTCACCACGATTCTTCCATCCGGCTGCGCGACACATTTCGCGAAATTCAATCCTTCACGGAAATCGTCATACAGCGGTCTTCCCTTGTTGAAAATCAGATTGAAGCTGCCGCTAGCGTTAAGGACGGTAATCAGGCCTTCTCCCTTGTTTGAGAACCCCGTCACCAAAATCGCACCATCTGCGCGTAACACCGTGGAGGACAGAAAGGACATCCGCCCCTCTTCACCGTTGGGGATGATGACTTTCCCACCGTTACCGAACGAAGTATCGATAGCTCCATTTTGGTTATAGCGAGTTACGAAAGCGTCCCCCATAGTGCCGACAGGCGCGAAAAGTGTACCTCCGACCAACACACCATCCCTGTCGGCTGCCAACCCTCCGAGGGCAATTCCGGCGACTGGCGACTCAATAAATACATGGCCGCCATTGAAACTCGTGCTCCTTGAACCATCTGGATTAAGGCAGTACACAACACCCTTGAAGACGCCGCTGGAAGTATAAAAGGAGTGGCTCAAATAGATCTTTGCATCAAGCTGGGATACAACCATCCAACCGGAGCTGAAGAACAGCGCATCGATAGTCGAGTCCTTATCAACAAACCTGGCGTCGGCCCCGAGTTCGGAAGCTAAAAGCGTAACCATGCCCTCATCACCGAAAGATTCATCTAATCGACCGTCTTCCAGCAAACCAAAGACATACAGTTTGTCGGCCCTTACTAGTTGTATGCCACTGATAAGGTATCCGCCAGTTGAACGGGGAATCACAGCGCTTGGCGACATTGCAACTGCGCCTCTATCCGGTATCACAACTGTGCCGTCCTTTCCAAAGGACTGGTCAAACGCTCCTTTGTCGGTAAATCGTGAAACGGTATGCCCTGAACCGGCTAGCCACCCAGTAGCGACCAGTAATTTTTTATCTTGCAGAGCAGCCACTGCAGTCGTACTGGTCGGCATTTCCATCATGCCATCGCCATGAAAGGCTGGGTCGAGAGTGCCTGCGTTTTTTAACCCGGATTCTTGCTTCATGATTGTGGTCTCTGAATGATCCTAATGAGTCCTACAAGACATATCGATCCCAGTTGAGCACGCTCCCATCGGAGCTCTGCTCTACTTCTCACGTCTGGTATCGCAACAAACTCGCCGGCCCGACAAGAGCAAGCTTCTTATCATTTGTTACCTGCATATCTCGATAGCTATTTCTTAACCAATATCACCAAACGACGAGTCAAGAGTTCCTGCCGCAACTTCGTTCACCTTGTTCATTTGCGCACTCCATTGAAGTAAAAAGGGCACGTTCAGTGACACCCAACGCTATGGAGCACGCGAAATCGACTTTTGTGACCTGTCACAAATGACATTCAAATAGATTATTTCGGCCTAGAGATCGATCCAGAAATTCAAAAATTGGAATAGTTTGTTATTTCTTCAACTAACAGATGGCTCAATCAAGAGGCTGTAGAGGCAAAGTTGTTCCGGCGGCGATCCGTCCAAATATCTGCCCAAGTAGCAAAAGCGCCCTCAAGCCTTAGGCTTGGCCTTTTTCGACTTCAAATACTTGGTCACCCCCTGGAACCAGATCACCAGCGCCGGGTTGCCCTTGATCTGAATCGAGTCGTCCTGAATCCCCGTCATGCATGCATTGGCCGACGAGCCAGCAACGACAGAAAGCAAGCGCACTGCTATGATTTGAGCGCAAATAGAGGGCTTTCCGATGACCCAAACAGCGGCTAGCAGTGTTGCAAGTCAAGTCCGCAAGCTTGCCAAGGAACACAAAATCACTGCCGAGCCTGACGGCATGAGCCGTATGGCCGTGACCATTACCTGTCTGGCGGGTGATATCGTCGTGCTGGATGGCGTTGAACAGTTGCTCGTCAATCTGAAGAAAAAAGGCGCATTGAGCAAATCAGAAGCCTTGGTGCTCCAAGGGCGTTACCTTCAGGAGAGGCGCTCGAAGAAACGTAGCGCATGACTTTTGACCCGTTCGGCGATTTCGAAACGGCTGGCTACCTTCAAAACTCGCTGTGCCTGAAAGATCCCACTGAAGTTAAAGAATCAGAGCATTTTTCGTTCGAATTGAGCATCGAAGACGCTCTTGCCTATTTGGCCAAGACCAAGCCAATCGATTACAAGTCAGTCCTCAAAGTTCACGAGATCCTTTTCTCCGGCTTCTATCCTTGGGCAGGAAAAGATCGGTGCGAGCTTGTCCCGCACTTGGCTGTCTTCAAGGGCTTGCACGGCGATCCGCGAAGCACCGTCTTTGAGCATCCGAACTCCATCAAGATGTCTGTCGACTATGCGCTTGAGCTAGCAGCCAACCAGAAACGTTTCAGAGATCGCCCTGGCGAAGTAATGGGCCAACTAGCGTTCGCACACCCCTTTCTCGACGGCAACGGCCGCACGATCCTGTTGGTCTTCATGGAGCTCTGCTATCGGGCCCGGTTCGCCATCGACTGGTCAAAGACCACCAAGGACGACTACCTGCGGGCGCTCAGTGATGAAATTCGAGAACCTCGCGGGAGGCATCTCGATCACTACCTGCAACCGTTCGTAGTCGATATCGCCAGTCGAGACGAGTGGCCAGCGACCATCAGCAGCATCCGCGGCCTGGATGGCCTGGACAAGGAAGGCATCACCTACGAGAACCTGGATAATCCGGAAGTCCAGCAGATATACAAGACTTACAGGGCACGATCACTCGACACATCAGACCCGCAGGAGTCGTAAGGCTAAAGGCCGGAGACGAATCCTTGTGGTCAGCCGGAAAAAACCTCAAACCTTTGGCTTGGCCTTCTTCGGCTTCAAATACTTGGTCAACCCCTGGAACCAGATCACCAGCGCCGGGTTGCCCTTGATCTGAATCGACTTGTCCTGAATCCCCGTCATGAACGCCAATTGCTTGTTCTTCGCCTGCATCGTGGCAAAGCCATACGCGGCGTCTTTAAAGACAATGGCAAACGCAGGCTCGGCGTACACACCCGCCTTGCTGGTTATACGCTGATCCTTCACGCGGAAATGTCGCGCCACTTTTCCGTCCAGCGTTTGCAGTTGAAACACCAACTCCTTGTCGCCCAACTGCTGCTGAAACGCAGGATTGGTCCGACTGGCCTTACCCATCAACAAACCCAGCATCCACAACAGAAAACGAAATTTCATGCGCAAGCCTCAAAGGAAGAATGAACGGCCGGCGCAGTGTAGCGACTTCGAACAGGAACGCCACTATCGAGTTGCGTTAGAAGAAGATGACGCACTTTTTGACGCTGATGACTACCAAGTCATTGACGAAGCATGACTTTCAGAGCGTCGATGAAACCATTGGCTCCACCAAGAGGAAGAGCCTCCCAAGATGTCACGCAAGTGCGACGCCGTAAGATGTCTGGTTGCAGGATCGAAAGCCAATGCCGTTCGCAAGGCTTGCCAGCAGTGTTTAGGCATGTTCGTGGGCATTTGCAGGTCAAGACTCAGGTGTTCATTACTGGACAGAGTCGAAAACAAACCGCGCATAGGATTCGTTCCACTGGCCAGCTCATAGATCACACAGGCAGCCGCGAAGACGTCGGCTCTTGTTGTCAGCGGCGCACCGTTCAGCAATTCCGGCGCAGCGTAGCCCGGAGTCCACGCCTTGAAGCGACTCCGGCTCAGTTGCGCAAGTCCCGGCAGGACGCCCTTCTCGGCCTGGCCCAGACCAAAATCGAACAGCCGCAGGCCATCTTCGCCAATCATCACGTTGCTCGGTTTCAGATCGCCGTGGAGTACGCCGCGGCTGTGGGAATAGGCCAGCGCATCAAGCAACGCATGCGCGATATCACGCAGGTCCGGCCACGGTAATCCCAAAGGGTGTTCGCAGAGCAATTTATCCAGCGTCAGACCATGCATTAATTCCATGGTGAAGAAGGCTCGCTGACACTGAGTGTCCACCTCAAAGTTGTGCAAGCGCAGCACGTTGGGGTGATGCAGTCGCCGGGTCAGGGCAAACTCGCTATAGAGCAATGCGCTGGCGTCCGGAGAATCGGCAAAGTCTTCACTGAGGAGTTTCAGCGCGACATACGGTTCGGGATCTCCGAACTGCTCGTATAGCAGATCCCGAGCGCGGTAAACCACACCCATACCGCCAGCGCCTAGCAAACGCTCGATGCAGTAACGCCCGCCCAATACCTGCGGCAAATCGCCAATGCGAATGCATGTCGCTGGTACTTCACGCGATGGTTCGGCAGGGTTGGCGAAAGCGAAATAGGTCAGGTCAACTACCTCATCTTCGCTGATCGCTAACGGGTCAGGCATTAACGCAGGCTCAATCATTAGCGGATCACTACGGCGGTCAGATTGTCCCGGGCGGGACCGTTCAACGCACCATCGAACAAACGCGCCAGCGCCATACTCGGTACAGCCAGGCTCAATGCGCTCCCTAATGCATTGCTGTTGCCGCTGACCGAAAACT
>NZ_JSAK01000009.1 GCF_000802965.1 Pseudomonas fluorescens
GTGTTCGCCGGCCCCTTACGCAGTAGGGGTATCGAAGTGGCCAAGGTCTTTCGCATTGCCATACCTTGAAATCCGGGCAACAAAGCCTAACCCGCTGAAGTGGACGTATACGCCACGCGGGAGTCTTGCTCGCAGTTTTCGAGAGCCCTTGAAAATCAGGTTGAGGCTCTTTGGGACTACCGTGCAATGCTCGGGTGAGTACGTTGTGTTCAGCGGGTCCAAAATGTCTTTGTCCAGCTCGGCGTCAGCCTCGAACGCGTAGGGCTGCATGGAGTACCACGCTGCGAACTCTTGATAGTCCCACCACTTGATACAGACACTGCAACCTTCATAGGCAGCGGCCTTCTTGGGGCCGTAGGAACGCCGCATCATGTTGGACCAAGTTTTGTGTGGGGTGCCCTTGCCTGTCTTGAAGTAGGGCATACCCATGGCCTTACGTCGATCCCGACTGTTATAGCCGACGCCGTAGGTCAACTTCTTATCCTTAGGTGCTCCGAACAGCGGCAGTTCTTCCCCGAGGGTGTAGTCGAGGCGGACGCCTGCCAGTTGTGGCAGTACGTAGATGGTCTTAACACGGTCATGCATGAAATCTTGGTTCATTGATACCTCCATAGGTTGAATTTTGGGCGAAAAAAAACCGACACGTTGGTCGGCATCATCGGCAGCATTTCTCTCTACAGAGGAGTAAATGAACTCAGCTTTCGGATGTCGTCGACCTCGAGGTTGGTTTTGCTTTCATTGCAATGGTCATGGCTATTTCTCATGGTTTGCATTGACCGTCGGTGGTGGTCAGCCAGTTTGCAGACAAAGCAACACCGATCATCTGGCACTGTATGGGTGCGGGACGTATTCGGTATGTTTTGTCGATTTGAGAATTATCAGTCAAAGTGCCATCACTTGTCAAGCGTTATTTCTTGCATGTGCCAGCTGAATGCTGTAGGCGTACCGCAAAGACGATGGTTTAGCCGCATCTAATATCCCGCTCGTACGAAACCAATTTTCAGCGGAGAGAAAGCATCCTGCTTAGTCCAGTCAGCGATGTAAGCCCGTAAACACTGGACTGAGCGACAGTTGTTCCTCAGAACATGACGAATCCAGTGCAGGTTATGCTGGGGTTTATCGATGGTTTCTAACGAGTTTTCGGGGCTGCCAACCTTTCAGTTAATCGAGGCTGGCGGCCCATCCGATTGGTCAATCAATAAGGTGCAGAACATCCCTGACATTCAAATGGGAGTACCGGGCAACGGATCGTGTATCCCGGTGGCCTGAGACGATCATGATCTGTGCGTTGTTGAAGCCCTTCTTGGCGACATTGGTGATTCTGGTGTGCCTGAGCTGGTGCAGCCGGACACTACTGTCTAAGCCAGCCTTGACTCGTGCCAGTCGCACTGCCTGAGATACGGCATGTGGAGTGACCGGGAAAATCAGGTTGCTCGGGTGATGTTCTACAGTGGCGCACAATTGGGCGATCTGAAGGATTTCCACTGCACGGTGGGTGAGGGGGACTGACCGTGTACCGTTCTTTCCATCGATCACATCGGCAATTCGATCCTTGAGGTGCAGGCAGTCTTTGGTCAGCTTCAGGATTTCAGAGCGCCGCATGGCAGTCTCATATGCCAGTTCGACAATGGGTTTCATGATGGGTGACAGCTTCGCCAGTAACCGCTCAAGCTCGCTTACACTAATCACCTTGTCTGAAGACCGATCAGGTTTGGGGAGTGCGATATCACTGACAGGGTTCTGGATGTCGATCAGTAGCCCGCGTTTGGCGAACCTGTAGAAGCGGGACATGAATGCAAGTTGCGTCCTGCATGTGGACGGCTTCACCTTCTTCAATCGCATAATCTTGAAGTCATTGATCATCTGCGGCGTGATTTCGTGAATGGGCTGCGTGAAGTGTCTGCCCAGATGCTCCACGACTTTCAGTGCGTGGTCGTAGCTGCCTTTCCCCTTGAGCATGGCTTCGCAGTAGGTCATGCCCAGCGTATAAATGGTGTGGTGCTTGCGATCCATCGTCACGGCTTCGAGCTGGTTCGCCCATGACTCTGCTTCAGCTTTGTTGCTGAAAGTTTTCGACTGGGGAGGTTTGCCCTTTATCCGTACCTGAGCATTCCAGTTGCCGGACGGAAGTAAGCGGAAATTGGCCATTTTTGACGCCTCATAATGTGAATGGGCGTTCTGTGAAACCCTTGAGCACCAAGGCTTGCAGCTTGCTCAAGCAGACATTGACATGGTGGGGGTCGTTGGTTCGAGTCCAATCGCGCCTACCAAACAAAATCCGCTCTGCTGGGCGGTCTAGAAGGGCTCACCGAAAGGTGGGCCCTTTTTTGTTGTCTGGTGTTTGAGAAAACGTTGGGAATATTTTGGGCAAACGTCCACCGCGCTACATCTTCAGGTCGGCTTTTACCTTCATGTAAACCAGCGCGTCATCACTGTGCCCTGCCTGGTAGTATTCGCGCTCGGCCCATCACAATCTCCAAGTGCACGGGCTTTTAGTAGTTTTGCGTCTTCCCGGGCGATACCGCCCACCTCCATCTTTTTGGCTGCCACCATGAGACGCGGCAACCGAGCCGTAATTTGGGTAATGACTTTTTGCCATAAAGAGGTTGGGCTAACCGTTCGTCGGGGCTCGCGCACGATCCGCAGATTGAAAAGTCGATGAAGTAGCCAAAAAAAAAGACAGGTTTCTTATGCGATCACTAATCCTCGATTTGCCGAATGGGCGTGAGCTCGCAAATGAACTTGATCTTGCAATCGAGCAGATGATGGCCATCCCGGTCGAACTAGTCGGTGGCGAAGATTGGCTGGCGGCCTCCACCAGGCAGCAGCAAGCTTTCCAAAAATGGCGAGAGTATCTTCAGCTCATGGCTGATGGACGGGTACGCGTGGAGCCATTAAAGGTCGCCTGAATTTTGGCCCACCTGTAGTTAGCCAGAGTATGTACAGCGAGTATGCGTGAGAAGTTCGGCAGCACTGTTGGGGGGGGGGGCTACTCGACCTGCCGGTAACCTGCGTAACGCGCGAGCATCATGATGAATGGCTCACCGAAAGACCTTTTTTGTCGGATGGCGTTTGGAAAAACGTTGGAAACGATTTTGAAAAACGAACCACCTTTTCAAATATCAAGTCTGCCTTCACCTTCATATAAGTCATCTCGTCTTCACCATGGCGAGCATGATAGTGCTCGGGCATTTTCTCGTCGGCGTGCCCCATCAAACCCTGCATGAACTCCTGCTCGAAACGTTGCTGCTTGTACAGCCAGGCACCGATTGCGCGGGTCTCATGGAAGGTAGGGTTCTTAACTGTCGGCAACTCGTCGTAGGCCTTCAAAGCGTCTGGCGCTTGGGTGAAGGAATTGGTCAGGAAGCCCCTCCGTCACCGCGTTCCAGTGTAATTTTGCGTCGAGTTGAGGCCGTTTACTTGCCTTCGGTGAGTGGTAGACCAACTACGGGCAGACGACTGGCGAGTCCATGCACTCCAAAACCGCCTCCCGCAGCGCCTGGCCTGTGAAAATCTCCAGGTGCGCGGGTGGTCTGGGCAGTGATCAATGAGCCGCTGTACTGACAGGTTTCGGCTCGAGAAGCAGGAGAGTCCCAAGATCGTTCTGAGCGCTGACCGGATATTTCGAGATGAGCTTCGCATCACCTCGATATTTTCCGCATTGCTGGTTGGCCTCAGCGTTCATTTCCAGCCGCTTGAAGATGTTTGCCGATCTGGCGCAGCTGAAGGTCCAATTCTTCTACTTTGTTCTCAAGCATTCGCAGCTGATGCCGATAGATTTCGGATGGAGCCGGGCAGCCAGGCCGAGCGCTTGTCTTTCGATTTCGTCGGAAGCCATCGAGAAACCCTTTGGCTTTGAGGGCTCCATCAAGTCAAGGCTGTCAGGTATGAAACGATGGGCGGACAGTCACCAGTGCGCCAAGTAGGACTATTGTAGTAATTAAGGGTAAAGAGCGTGGAGTTAGAAGTTTGTAAGATCTTGGAAGTGCCTAGAAAACTTGCTACGAATTTTTTAAATTTTGACCGAGATTTTGATCGGTTGACTACATGATTAATTTGATTTCTAGATTTTGGTTAACAATGAACAAGCCACTTTATTATCTTCATATTCCAAAAACCGCCGGTACATCATTAACGTCATTTTTAGATGCGCAATTTGACCGCTCTCAGATATGCCATGCTCAATTGCTTCCAGAGCTTTTCAACTTGGATAGTGACTCCATTTCCAAGTATGATTTTTTTCGCGGGCATCTATGGTTTGACTTGAATAACTATGTGGGGAAGGAGCTCAACTACATAACGATGTTGCGAGATCCTGTGCAGCGTACGATTTCGTGGTATTCACATGTCAAACGTGACATAAATGCCTATCGCCATGATCGCGTCGTGGAAGAAAATTGGTCATTGTTCGACTTTGTTACTGATAAAGAAACTCACTGGGATATGGTGAACGCTCAAACTATATTTCTTGCCGCGGATCTGGATTTTGAGAAGCTTGCTAATGATCCAGTCGGTTATGGTAGGGCTGTTATAAAGAGTTATGCTGCACGTAACAATGATCGAGAACTTCTGGATTTGGCGAAATCCCGGCTTGAAAAGTTTATGTTCTTTGGTATCGCCGAGCGAATGAGTCAGTCATTGCAATTGTTGTCACACGCCTTGGATGTTTATCCGAAATTTTCCCGGCAAAAATTGAATGTGTCAGAAAATCGACCATTGGATGATGAGATTTCAAATGAAACAATTCAAGCCATAAGAGAAATTACTTCGTTGGACCAAGAGCTTTACGATTGGGCAGTGAAGACTTTTGAGTCTAGGTATGACGAATTGGTGAATTCGTTACTCATGCATAATTATATCTCTAGCCCCAAGCACGCGGACAAGGCTTGTAATATTCAACTGTCTGCGGTGGAAAGGAAGGCGCTGCAAATCAATACAATATCCTTCCCGGATGCTGTTGAGCAGGGCGCTCATTTTGAAGTTGAAGTCGAGGTAACCAATAACTCGAAATACCGTATCCAGAGTAGTGGTCCCTATCCTGTTAATATTTGCTACCACTGGATAGATCCGATCACAGATGAGGTCATTATCTTTGATGGGGTTAGGACCAAGATTGAGCCGACTTTGCTTTCAGGGGAAAGCCTCAAACTTAATGTAGAGGTTATCGCTCCTGAACGGTTAGGACTATCAACTCTCCGGCTGACGTTTGTTCAGGAAGGAGTGTCGTGGTTTGATGAGTCGCAGAGTGCGATTTTTTCGGATATTGAGGTTCTTGTAAAATGAAAACAAGCGGGGAAGACCTCACTTGGCATTTGGGAGCCTTGACCCGGGAAGATCGGGAACTGCATTTGGGGCAGCAAGCCATTACCGTTTGGCTCACAGGGCTTAGTGGGTCTGGAAAATCATCCTTGGCTTTTGCCTTAGAAAAAAAGTTATCAGCGCAGGATAAAAGTTGTTTTGTTCTAGATGGTGATAACGTTAGGCACGGTCTTAATAAGGACTTAGGATTTAGTCTGTCCGACAGATCGGAGAATATAAGGAGGATAGCTGAAGTTGCCAGGCTCATGAATGATGCTGGCCTGATAGTCATCGTAGCGATAATTTCTCCGATGATTGAAGACCGGGCTTTAGCGGTCGAGATAATTGGTGTCGATCGCTTTCATGAGGTTTTTGTAAGTACTCCTCTCAGTATCTGTGAAGAAAGAGATCCCAAAGGACTGTATCGAAAAGCGCGCTGTGACTCTTTAGAAAACTTTACGGGTATCTCTTCGCCTTATGAACCACCGTTGGCACCCGCTTTAGTTATAGATAACACCAGGCTATCTGTGGAAGACAATGCAAACAAAATCCTCCGATACTTGAAGGGATAGTGCGTTCGGTCTTTATAAACGACGTTTTTGTCGGGATCCATGTTTCACTCCAGCTTAGGAGTTGCCTTGACGAGGAGGGGCCGTTGGTTCGGTTTCAATGGTGCCAACCCAAAAAAATCCGTTCTGCTTATCTATAAGGGCTTACCGAATGTGGGCCCTTTTTTGTGCTTCCGATTTACTGCGGAGCGTTCGTATATATCGGCTTCGTTCAGGTATGAAGGTCTCTTCGCCGATGACGCGTCTTTCTTTCGAGTTGGGCCGTTAACGCCGATTTCAATTTCAGTACCTCGTCAGTGAATTTTTGAACTGTCTCAAGGTCGTATCTCCGACTTTTGCCTTGAGCACATCAAATGAAGCGTGTAGTAATAATGTTCATGACCCTTTCAACGACGCTGCTCGTGGCTGGGTGCGGCCCTCGTTGGGATGAGGGGGATAGATACGGTCGTGATCGTGGCTATGATCATGATCGTGGATACGACCGAGTGCATGACCGAGATTATGACGATTATCGAGGTCACGATCGTAGGTATGATCGTCGCGACAATGATCAGGGATATGAGCGCAATCGCGATCATGATCGTAACGATAGAGACGACTAGCCCGCGCTGATCTACCTTTCGCTTTCCGAGTTGAGACGAGTTGCGATGGTTGAAGAACGGTCGTACATGATTGCGGATATCGCAGTTTCCGTCATCTGATAGAGCGTAGCGTTCTTGCAAACGACGAGGACTGGGTGCGGCAGGATGAGGCGCAGATGACTCACGGTCGATTTCCGGTTTTCCCGTTATTATCAGCTCCTTTCGAAAAAATATAGAGTTCTTCTTCCAGATACATAGCAGCCGGACTGGGTGCCCCGGCTGCAATCAACTCTAGCTCTCTGGATACAGCTATAAGTCGTCTGCCATCCCTGAATTCAGAATCTTGTGCAGAAGACTGGGCATTTTGCTTTGCGCCTGACATGCTGGCTTCCTTGTTTGCGCTTGAAAAGTCATGAATACCGCCAGGCCGTTGCTATTTCAATCCTTTGAGTTGTCTTAACTGAGACATTTTGTGACAGCAAATCAATCAAGTTTGGACAACTGAGCGGCTTCTATTGAGTCAGGCTCAGTTCGGCACGGGTTGGGTGCGAATTACTGTTCGAGATACATCCGGGTTACTCGATACTTTTCACGCCTACCGTGTTCCGCGCCAACTTTGCTCTTTCGCTCCAGGTTATGGTGTGGCTCGCCTTATTCCACCGAACATTCCTTATCCCGCGACGTAGGGCTTTTTCAACGACGTCGAAGATATTGTGAATAGTGAAAGTGGCACCTGCGCACTCGCCGTGATGAAGCAGGGCCGTCTTCCAGGCCTCAATGTCGCTCATGCCTGATCTTTCGATAACCATGACTTTCTTAAATCCATTGGCCACAAAGTGGATCTCGTAGAGTTCTGTCATTACTCAGCGTCCTGCTTACATGCTTCCATATGCGAAACATTATCATTTGCTGCGGGTTTTAGGTACTGTGCCTGATCAATGAGATGTATTCCGACGACATTGAACTGTGGGCATTGATTCGCATCCAAGCAAAACGGGCGACCACGCGTCAACTGCGAATACTCAAGCGGGAGAACATTGATGGGGAGGCGAGCGATGATCAAATTTTTTGCGGCTTACCTGTCTGTTTGCCTTCTGCTGCAATGGACTGTGGTTGAGGCATCTCCCTGGATCGCCTCTCATGTCCTTCTGAGATGGATCCTCTAACGCAGCCGTTCAGGCGTAAAATGGGCGTGCTACCTCATGTAAAGGAGTCGAATATGATCTCCGACCAGTTGAACCAACAAGCACCCGAAACAAAAGCAGTGTGGGATCAATATTTCTGCGCGGCGTTGATTGCCGAAAGCAATTTGACTGCGCCCGTCGTAGGCGGGGCTACGCACGACGACAGACAGAATCTATTGATCGAGAGAGCCAAAGCGCTCGCCGACAAGATGATGGAAAACAGAAAATAACCAGAGCCCAGCCATCGCGCTGGGCTTTTCACATCGGGAGTATTTCGAGGTTACGTCGAGAGATAACGAGTGGCATCGCGGTGCAAAGCGCTAATTCATGGGCTACTACTGACAGGCTGATTCAATCTCATCCTGGCAGGAGCGTCGCGATGCTGACTCACTGGTTTCTTGCGGCAGTTCATCTTTTGGCATTTGCACTGGGGTTCTGGGCCGTTCTTGCTCGTGGCACGGCCTTTCGGCGTCTGGTTGACGGAGTGGGTCAAGCTCGCAGCGTGTTGGTCGCGGATAATATTTGGGGAATCTCTGCGCTTATCCTGCTCGTGACCGGTGGCATGCGCGCCTTTGGCGGGTACGAAAAAGGCAGCGATTACTACCTGCATCAACCGTTGTTCCACCTCAAAATGACGTTGTTCGTCCTGATTCTGCTACTTGAAGTTGCACCGATGGTGACATTGATCAAATGGCGGGTTGCGCTGGCGCGGGGTGCGGCTATCAATTCCAGGCGAGCAAAGCTATTCGCGCGTATCAGTCATATTGAGGCGCTGCTGGTGTTGCTGATGGTTGTTGCGGCTACGGGAATGGCGCGGGGCGTTGGGACCGCTTAGGCAACTGGCATCAGGCACTTCCTCGGTGTTGCGCGGAAATGTCTGACAGTCATGACTTGCGGCTTGCCGCTAATATGGGTCTGCCTGCAACACAGAGAGGGATGGCGTGGATCACCCAGCATTGGGCCGAGCGAACATACGAAGGTTAGAGCGGCGATTGAATCTTTAGCCAGCCGTCGTTCCGGGGCGAACGGGCTGGCTACTGACTGCAGCAGGATTCAAGGGGTTTGCGGTTTGTCCGGTGCGGTCAAGCCAGCCTGAATGCGCTGATAGATTTCTTCGCGATGCACCGCAACGTCTTTCGGGGCGTTGATGCCAATCCTGACTTGCTGGCCGCTTACGCCCAGGATGGTGATCGTAATGTCATCACCAATGTTTATGCTTTCACCGACTTTGCGGGTGAGTATCAGCATGGTCTTCTCCTTGATTGCTTTGTGGGGCACCTGATTCGGACAGTGCAGAGGTCGGTGGTATGTATAGATTAGTGCGAAGTCTCACGGTTTGGGTGCCTCTTTCTGACGCGCAGATGCAGCATTAATTCCCAAGGCGTAACTATACAGAGGCTGCAACCATCATTCTCGTTGTTTTAAGCCCATTTTGCGGCGCTCGGGAAGTATTCATGAATGATAAAATCCCCGCTTTAAGCATTCAGAGGGAAACGCTGTGCGCAAAATGATCATGGTAATCGCGGTAATGGCGCTGGCGGGATGTGGTGAGGGCAAGAGCGTCGATGCACCGAAGCCACAAGTGGCAGCGGTCGTCGCGCCAGCACAGGTTTCTGGACCTCAATGGGATCTCGAAGTGCGAGGGGCAACCCCTCAGGCTGTCAGCGATCTCAGTGGCTGGTTGATCGAGCACAGTTTCATGTCCAGCGTCGTCAAGGAAGACGGCAAGGTGCGGATTCTGATGGGGCCTTACAATTCGAAAGCAGAAGCAGAGGCCAAGCAGGCCGAGGTGGCGGCAGCCATTACCAAGGCGAAAAAGCAGAACATCGAGTTGCTTGTTCTTGAGCGTCCAACTGCCCAGTAACGAGTACGCTGGTGCTTTTTAGCCCAGTCGTTAAACGTGGCGCCAGAGCACAGCTAACGGCTAGAAAGGACAAAGGCCCCGGGTGGTAAACCCGGGGCCTTGTTGTTTTTAGCGGCAGCTCAGCCGCAAGCTTTCATGTCCACCGGGCCGACGAAATCGTTGCCACGCCCCATGACGCACGCCACGCTCTGGTTACGCTGACGTTCCCAGGCCTGAACCGGATAAGTCTTGTTCCAGGCGTCGTACAGTTGCCGATCCTGTTTCGACAGGCGCAATCCATATTGTTTGCTCATGTAGAAATAAGTCCGGGCGATCATGCCGCGAATGGATGGGCGCGGCATGACCTTTTTCGCCTTGAAGTCGACCTGAGTCAGGCACGAGCCGTACTGGCCGGATTGCTCCGGCAACCAGCCGAAACTGAAGTTGCTGCGATCGCCATTGACCTCGCCGATGCTGGGTACAAGGTTATGCAGATCGGCCTCGGCTTTCTGATAGGTCGGATCGTACCGGGTGCAGTTCTTGCGTCCGCCTTCTTGCCAGCATTGGCGCTGATGACCGATCTGCCAGGCCGGAACGATGTGCTCCCATTCAATACGAGAGGCGCGCTTGGCATTTTTGCGCGGGACATAGCCGCATGCTGCGAGGTTTACCTTGTTGCCGGTGTATTTGCAGCCGCAGTAAAACTCGGTGGATTGTGGTGCATATAGCTTCCAGGCGACTTTCTTGGCTTCGTTAAAGGTGCGTGGTGCATCAGCCTGGGCGCCCATGGCGAACAACAGAAGCATTAAAGCAAAACAACGGACACTCATTGACTCAGTCTTCCTTCGGCACAACCCAGAAAATCTGCACGCCGCCATCGTCGCGATAGGCGAGGGTAACGTTGTCGTTCTCGTCGATTTCTTCGAGCAAGCGTTCCCACTCATCCACGGGTTCGTCTGGAAGACGGAAGACCAGGGCTGCCTTGGCTTTTTGAGCAGTGGGGGAGTTGATGATTTTCTGAACGCGCAGGCCCATGCGTACATAGGAGTCAGGAGAGGCAGAGGTTGTGTCCACGGAATTATCCTTATTAAGCTGTACGTGCATACAGTATTTAACTGTAGGCATTTTCGCAACTGCTTAAAATTCAAGAAAATCCTCTGACAGCACCTTTTTCATTTTGGTGTAGGACGGTGGAATTTTTTTTGTCGGATGTGAAGCGCGAGCGTGCCATTAAAGCGGGCGATACGGTGCCCGACCGGAACCGGTCGGGCGAGGGTGGGGCTAATCAGTATTCCCAGAACATCCGTTGCAGCTCTTTGCTGTCATTGGTCTTGGTCAGTGCGACCATGGCCAGGATGCGCGCCTTCTGCGGATTCAAATCATGCGCCACGACCCAGTCGTACTTGTCGTCTGGTTGTTCGGCGTTACGCAGTACGAAACCACCAGCGTTGACGTGGGAAGATCGAATGATTTGCACGCCGTCCTTGCGCAAGGCCTGCAAGGCTGGAACGACTCGCGAGGAAACCGAGCCGTTTCCAGTGCCTGCGTGGATGATGGCCTTCGCGCCTGACTGAGCCAGCGCCTTGTAGGCGGTATCGCTGACGTTGCCGTAGGAGTAGGCGATTTCCACGTCAGGCAGGCTCTTGATGGTTTTGATGTCGAATTCTGAATCCATGGTGTGACGCTTGGCGGGCAGGCGGAACCAGTAGGATTTACCTTCAACCACCATCCCGAGCGGGCCCCAGGCACTTTTAAACGCCTCGGTCTTGATGTTGATCATTTTGCTGACGTCGCGACCCGACTGGATCTCATCGTTCATGGTCACCAGTACGCCTTTGCCACGCGCATCTTTACTGCTGGCAACGGCCACGGCGTTGTACAGGTTAAGCATGCCATCGGCCGACATCGCAGTGCCTGGACGCATGGAGCCGACGACGATGATTGGCTTGTCGGTTTTTTCTACAAGGTTCAGGAAGTAAGCGGTTTCTTCCAGGGTGTCGGTACCGTGGGTAATCACGATGCCATCGACGTCCTTGCTGTCGGCCAATTCCGCCACGCGACGACCCAGTTGCAGCAAGTTCTCGTTGGTAATGCTCTCGGAGGCGATCTGCATGACTTGTTCGCCGCGAACATTGGCCAGTTGGCTCAGCTCTGGAACGCCGGCAATCAATTGTTCGATGCCGACTTTCGCCGCTTGATAAGTCGCGCTGTTCGCAGCACTGGCGCCTGCACCGGCGATGGTGCCGCCAGTGGCGAGGATGACTACGTTCGCCAGTTTCTGTTGGGTTTCCACTTCTTTTGCTTGAAGGGCAGTCGGCAGGAGTAGCAGGAGGGCCAAGGCGCCCGGAACAAAGGTCTTGAAAGCAGATGTCATTATTTTTCTCTTCTAGTAGTGAGACGGTGCTGATGCAAGTTCATCTAGATGCGCCCCAGACGGATCTGAACGTTTGGGGTGCAGGAGAGGAGCAGGATCTGTACCAGTCACACACGGTGTTGAGAAAAATGTTTAACTTATTGATTTGTTTGTTTATTTAAACCCGCCCGTCACTTCGTTATCGCATTTCTTCGTCCGGGTTTCCGACTGTGTGCAGCTTTTTCGTTCGGTACTCCGAAAATGAATGGGGGGTCTGTTTGAGCCATTTGTTTCAGCGGGTGAAAAACTGTCGTTAAAGAAACCCGTGCCCAAGTCGATGATCCTTTAAAGGATGTTTTTTTCAGGAGTTCACATGTCGTTTTCTGTTGGTCTTCCAAATGCTGCTGGCATCACCATAAGCGGCAAGTCGGCCGCAACGGTCCGTGCATTGAGCGACGCAACAGCTGATGCGGCTGCTCAAGCGCTGAGTACAAAGGAAAGTGACGGCAAACAAGTCAGGACCGGTCCTGTTGGTTTGGATAAAACTGCAGGAACTGAGGAGCCGGCCAACGACAACACCAGCATCGCGGTGAAAGTCTTGCTCAAGCGCCTGAAGGAGTTGCAAGAACAACTGCGTCAGCAACAGCAACAATTGGCGGCGGCTCAGTCCGCGGCCTATTCCACGCCGGAAGCCAAAATGACGGCGGTGTCGGCAATTCAAGGGCAAATAGCTGAAACCAACGGCGCCATCCTGCAAGTCAGCGCCAGCCTGATCAAAGAGGTGACCAACGGAGCCAGCACTGGATCGATGGTCAATACGACGGCGTAAGGTGAATGCCGGTTCTCGCAATGAACTGCACGGCTTTTCTGGCCGTTGACAAATATCAGCAGGGTTCGCATAGTTCGGTTTACGCAAACGTTTGCGCGGCATCAGCTGTGGATTAATAGTCCTCAATGACGGTCGTGAAACTTTAGCGAGTACAAGCGTTGCTCACAATAATCATAAGACCGGAGTGAACCCATGAAGCTGCCATTCGCTGGACGTCTTCTCGCTGTCGCTATGCTGGCTGCCGCTGCCGCCGCGCTACCTGTTTCTTCGGCCTTCGCCGAGAGTCCTGAAAAACCCAAAGTCGCGCTGGTCATGAAATCCCTGGCCAACGAATTCTTCCTGACCATGGAAGACGGTGCCAAGGCCTACCAGAAAGACCATTCCGGCGAATTCGAGCTGATTTCCAACGGTATCAAGGACGAGACGGACACTGCCAACCAGATCCGTATCGTCGAGCAAATGATCGTCTCTAAAGTCGATGCATTGGTCATCGCGCCCGCAGACTCCAAAGCCATGGTGCCGGTGATCAAGAAAGCGATTGATGCCGGGATCACCGTGATCAACATCGACAACCAACTGGACCCGGCAGTGGTCAAAAGCAAAAACATCAACGTGCCGTTCGTAGGTCCGGATAACCGCAAAGGTGCGCGTTTGGTGGGCGAGTACCTGGCCAAGCAACTGAAGGCCGGTGACGAAGTCGGGATCATCGAAGGCGTGTCCACCACTACCAATGCCCAGGCCCGAACTGCAGGCTTCAAGGATGCGATGGAAGCCGCGCAGATCAAAGTGGTGTCCGTGCAGTCCGGCGATTGGGAAATCAACAAGGGCAACCAGGTTGCCTCCGCCATGTTGAGCGAATACCCGCAAATCAAAGCCCTGCTGGCCGGTAACGACAGCATGGCGGTCGGTGTGGTGTCTGCCGTGCGCGCTGCGGGCAAGGCCGGCAAAGTACAGGTGGTCGGTTACGACAACATCAATGCCATCAAGCCGATGCTCAAGGACGGCCGCGTGCTGGCCACTGCGGACCAGTTTGCTGCCAGGCAAGCCGTATTCGGCATCGAAACTGCGCTGAAAATCATCAAGGGCGAGAAAGTCGACAGCAGCGCCAACGGCGTGATCGAAACTCCGGTAGAGCTGGTTACCAAGTAATCCTCTGGCGACACAATGGCGCTCGCCCGACCGGGCGAGTGCATGGAGAGTTTTTATGTCAGTTTCTGCCCCGAACGCGGTCCTTTCGGTCAGTGGTATCGGCAAGACCTACGCCCAACCGGTCCTGACCGGTATCGATCTGACGCTCATGCGCGGTGAAGTGCTGGCGCTGACCGGTGAGAACGGCGCTGGCAAAAGCACCCTGTCAAAAATCATTGGCGGGTTGGTTACTCCGACCACCGGCCAGATGCAATTCCAAGGGAAGGATTACCGCCCTGGTAGTCGCACCCAGGCTGAAGACCTGGGTATCCGCATGGTCATGCAGGAGCTCAATCTGTTGCCGACGCTTTCGGTGGCGGAAAACCTGTTTCTCGACAACCTGCCCAGCAACGGTGGCTGGATCAGCCGCAAGCAACTGCGCAAGGCAGCAATCGAAGCCATGGCTCAGGTCGGGCTCGACGCCATCGACCCGGACACCCTGGTCGGCGAGCTGGGCATCGGTCACCAGCAAATGGTCGAGATCGCCCGCAACCTGATCGGCGATTGTCATGTACTGATCCTCGACGAGCCGACCGCAATGCTCACGGCCCGTGAAGTCGAAATGCTGTTCGAGCAGATCACCCGCCTACAAGCGCGTGGCGTATCGATCATCTATATCTCCCATCGTCTTGAGGAGTTGGCTCGCGTGGCCCAGCGCATTGCCGTGCTGCGCGACGGCAATCTGGTGTGCGTCGAGCCGATGGCCAATTACAACAGCGAGCAACTGGTCACGCTGATGGTTGGCCGCGAACTGGGCGAGCACATCGACATGGGGCCGCGCAAGATCGGCGCTCCAGCATTGACGGTCAAAGGGCTGAGCCGCTCCGACAAAGTTCGGGATGTGTCGTTTGAAGTCCGCGCCGGTGAAATCTTCGGGATTTCCGGTTTAATTGGGGCAGGGCGCACAGAGTTGTTGCGGCTGATCTTCGGTGCGGACGCTGCGGACAGCGGCACCGTAGCGCTGGGTTCACCCGCGCAGGTGGTCAGCATCCGCTCACCGGTGGATGCGGTCGCTAACGGCATCGCACTGATCACCGAAGACCGCAAGGGTGAAGGCCTGCTGCTCACACAATCGATTGGCGCCAACATCGCGCTGGGGAACATGCCTGGCATTTCCAGCGGCGGTTTCGTCAACAATGGCGACGAGGCTGCTCTGGCCCAGCGTCAGATCGATGCCATGCGTATCCGCAGTTCTGGTCCGGCGCAATTGGTCTCCGAGTTGTCCGGTGGTAACCAGCAGAAAGTCGTGATCGGCCGTTGGCTGGAGCGTGATTGCTCGGTACTGCTGTTTGACGAACCCACCCGCGGCATCGATGTTGGCGCCAAGTTCGACATCTATGCACTGCTCGGTGAGCTGACCCGCCAGGGTAAAGCGCTGGTGGTGGTCTCCAGTGACCTGCGCGAATTGATGTTGATCTGCGACCGCATTGGCGTGCTGTCGGCGGGGCGCCTGATCGACACCTTCGAGCGCGACAGCTGGACACAGGACGAGTTGCTTGCCGCCGCTTTTGCCGGCTACCAAAAACGTGATGCGCTGCTCAACGAAGCAGCGCCTAGGGATCTTCCATGAATACCGCATCTTCCGCCGGCAAACGCAGTGGCAACTTTTACGGCCTCGGCACCTATCTGGGCCTGGCCGGTGCCTTGCTGGCGATGGTGGTTCTGTTCTCGGTGCTGAGCAGCCACTTCCTGTCTTACGACACGTTCAGCACCCTGGCCAACCAGATTCCGGACCTGATGGTCCTGGCGGTCGGCATGACGTTTGTCCTGATCATCGGCGGCATCGATTTGTCCGTGGGCTCGGTGCTGGCGCTCGCCGCATCGACGGTCAGTGTGGCGATTCTCGGATGGGGATGGAGCGTCCTGCCGGCGGCGTTGCTCGGTATGGCGGCGGCCGCACTCGCCGGCACCATCACTGGCTCGATCACCGTGGCCTGGCGGATCCCGTCGTTCATCGTGTCCCTTGGCGTGCTGGAAATGGCTCGTGGCGTGGCGTATCAGATGACCGGTTCGCGCACGGCCTACATCGGCGACGCGTTCGCCTGGTTATCCAACCCGATCGCCTTCGGTATTTCGCCCTCGTTCCTGATTGCGTTGCTGATCATTTTCATCGCCCAGGCCGTTTTGACCCGCACCGTGTTCGGTCGCTACCTGATCGGCATTGGCACCAACGAAGAGGCCGTGCGCCTGGCGGGGATCAATCCGAAGCCCTACAAGATTCTGGTGTTCAGTCTGATGGGATTGCTGGCCGGTATCGCCGCTTTGTTCCAGATTTCTCGCCTGGAAGCGGCGGACCCAAATGCCGGTTCCGGTCTGGAGCTGCAAGTGATCGCAGCAGTGGTAATTGGCGGTACCAGCCTGATGGGCGGCCGTGGATCGGTCATCAGCACGTTCTTTGGCGTATTGATCATTTCCGTGCTGGCGGCCGGTCTGGCGCAGATCGGTGCGACCGAGCCGACCAAACGTATCATCACCGGCGCGGTCATCGTGGTCGCGGTGGTACTCGACACTTATCGCAGTCAGCGCGCAAGCCGGCGGACCTGAGTCATGGCAACGATCAAGGATGTAGCGGCGCTCGCGGGGATTTCCTACACCACGGTGTCCCACGTGGTAAACAAGACGCGGCCGGTCAGCGAGGAAGTGCGGATCAAGGTCGAGGACGCGATCAAGACCCTCGACTACGTTCCCAGTGCCGTGGCGCGATCCCTCAAGGCCAAAACCACTGCGACCATCGGATTGCTGGTGCCCAATAGCCTCAACCCGTACTTCGCCGAACTGGCCCGAGGCATCGAGGATTACTGCGAACGTAACGGCTACTGCGTGATCCTGTGTAACTCCGATGACAACCCGGACAAGCAGCGCAGCTACCTGCGCGTGCTGCTGGAGAAGCGCATCGACGGGCTGATCGTCGCATCCGCTGGCGGTGATAGCGGGTTGGCGCAAGGTCTGGCGGCTGTGCGTACGCCGATGGTGATTGTCGACCGTGGGCTGGAAGGTGTCGATGCGGATTTGGTGCGTATCGATCACGAATACGGCGCCTACCTGGCGACCCGGCACTTGCTGGAGTTAGGCCATCGGGATATCGCCACGATCAGCGGGCCCGCGACGACCAGCGTGGCGCAGATGCGTCTGGCCGGATTTTGCCGTGCACTGGAAGAGGCGGGTATCGAAGTGCCGCGCGATCGCATGCTGGAAAGCGACTTCACCAGCACCGGCGGTTACAGTGCCGCCGCGACCCTGCTGGAACGCAATCCGCCGAGCGCCATTTTCGCCGCCAACGACATGATCGGCATCGGCGTGCTGCGTGCCGCCGCCGAGCGCCATATTCTTGTACCGACGCAATTGTCGGTGATCGGCTTCGACGACATCCAGATGAGCCGTTACGTCTACCCGGCATTAACCACGGTGGGCCAGTCGATCCTGCAGTTGGGCGAGATGGCGGCGGAAGTCCTGCTACGACGGATTGGCACGCCAGCGTTGGCCACCGAACATCGAATCGTGACCCCCAGCATCGTTTTGCGCGAATCAACCGCGCCGGTGGCCGGTGTGTTTGCCGAATACCGTTGAAATCGAATTTATGAGTAGTGATGTATGCCAGCAAAAGTAGTGGTAATAGGCAGCCTGAACATGGACCTGGTGACCCGGGCGCCACGGCTGCCACGGGGTGGCGAAACGCTGATTGGCGAATCCTTTGCCACGGTCTCGGGCGGCAAGGGTGCGAATCAGGCTGTGGCCGCCGCGCGATTGGGTGCGCAGGTGTCGATGGTGGGTTGCGTGGGCAGCGATGCCTACGGCGAGGCGTTGCGCGGGGCGTTGCTGGCCGAGCAGATTGATTGCCAGGCCGTCAGTATCGTGGACGGTTCCAGCGGTGTGGCGTTGATTGTGGTCGATGACAACAGCCAGAACGCGATCGTGATCGTCGCCGGTGCCAACGGTGCACTGACGCCTGCGGTGATTGGCTGCTTCGATTCAGTCCTGCAGGCAGCCGATGTGATTATCTGTCAGCTGGAAGTCCCGGATGCCGCGGTCGGCCACGCGCTCAAGCGCGGTCGTGAACTGGGCAAAATCGTGATTCTCAACCCGGCGCCGGCCAGTCAGCCGTTGCCGGCGGACTGGTACGCGAACATCGATTACCTGATTCCGAACGAAAGCGAGGCGTCGGCGCTGAGTGGTTTGCCGGTGGATTCTCGACAAACCGCGGAAGCCGCCGCGACCCGTTTAATCGAGATGGGCGCTGGCAAGGTGATCATCACCCTCGGCGCTCAAGGGTCGCTGTTTGCCGATGGCAAAAGTTACGCGCATTTCCCGGCGCCGACCGTTAAAGCGGTAGACACCACGGCGGCCGGCGATACGTTTGTCGGCGGTTTCGCTGCGGCACTGGCGAGTGGCAAAAGCGAAGCCGAAGCCATTCGTTTCGGGCAAATCGCCGCGGCGTTGTCAGTCACCCGCGCAGGTGCACAACCCTCGATTCCAACCTTGTCCGAAGTGCAGGCGTTTAAAACACCATGAAAAAGACACCTTTGCTCAACGTCGCGTTGTCGCGACTCATCGCTTCTTTGGGCCATGGGGACAAAGTGGTCATCGGCGATGCGGGGCTGCCGGTACCGCCGGGCGTTGAATTGATCGACCTGGCCTTGACCCACGGTATTCCGGATTTCGTCAGCACTTTGAAAGTGCTGCTCAGCGAAATGCAGGTCGAAAGCCACGTGCTGGCGCAAGAGATTCTGGAGAAAAAACCTTCGGCATTGGCCGCATTGGAAGAGTTGCAGGCCGAGGGTGCGCTGGGTCAGCGCGAGCTGCTCAGTCATGAACAATTCAAAGTCCTCAGCCGACAGGCTCGGGCAATCGTGCGCACCGGTGAATGTCAGCCGTACTGCAACATCGTGTTGATCGCCGGAGTCACGTTCTGAATCGCTTCTGTCTCACTGTTCTACCCTGCACAAGGAGTGCGCCATGTACCGCTATGCTCAGAAACTGCACCAACTGCTCCGGAGTCTGCTGCTTTTGTCCGTGATGACTGCCACCGGCGCCCAAGCGGCGCAAAAGATCGACCTGATCATCGACACCGACCCCGGCGCCGACGACGTGGTTGCCTTGCTGTTTGCGCTGGCATCGCCGGAAGAACTCAATATTCGCGCGTTGACCACTGTCGCTGGCAATGTGCGTCTGGACAAGACCTCGCGTAACGCACGACTGGTTCGTGAGTGGGCAGGGCGCGAGGAGGTGCCGGTCTACGCCGGTGCGCCGAGGCCACTGACGCGCACGCCGATTTATGCCGAGGACATCCACGGCGAAGAAGGTCTTTCAGGCGTTGCTGTGTATGAACCGAAGAAAGGTTTGGCCGAGGGCAGCGCGATCGATTACTTGATCGACACGCTGAAGGCCGCCAAGCCCCACAGCATCACCATTGCCATGTTGGGGCCGCAGACCAACCTGGCGCTGGCGTTGAATCAGGAGCCGGACATCGTTCAAGGCATCAAGGAAGTCGTGGTCATGGGCGGCGCGCACTTCAATGGCGGCAACATCACGCCGGTGGCGGAATTCAACCTGTTCGCCGATCCGCAGGCTGCTGAAGTGGTACTTAACAGCGGTGTGAAACTGACCTACCTGCCGCTGGACGTGACCCACAAAATCCTCACCAGTGACGCTCGCCTGAAGCAGATTGCTGCACTCGACAACAACGCCAGCAAACTGGTGGGCAGCATTCTGAATGAGTACATCAAGGGTGATATGGAGCACTACGGCATTTCGGGTGGTCCGGTGCATGACGCTACCGTCATTGCCTACCTGCTCAAGCCGCAGTTGTTCAGCGGTCGTTCGGTCGGCGTGGTGGTCGACAGTCGCGAAGGCCCGACCTTTGGTCAAACCATTGTCGACTGGTATGACCGCCTCAAGGCTCCGAAGAATGCCTTTTGGGTTGAAAGCGGCGATGCTCAGGGTTTCTTCGATCTGCTCACCGAACGGCTGTCGCGCCTGAAGTAAGGCTTACGCACGTTCCGATTGCCCGGCGACGTGATTGTTCGGGTGTCTCGCAAAAATCTGCTTGATGAAGGACTGGGCCGCTTCAGTGCCCAGTTCCTTGACCAATAAGTCGATACTGATGATTGCGAGCTCTTCCGGACTGCCGGGGCTATAAGAGCTGTGGCCCTCTGACCACTTGGCTTTGATGTCGGCGTCGATAATTACTGTGGTCATGGTGCGCTCGTGCAGTCGGGGGGAAGTCTGAATGCCGAGTTAACCATTTCATGGGCCTTTTGGCACTCCGACTTAGGCATGATTGGAGGGCTATGCGACACTTGGTCTTTGATGGCTTTTCAAGGACTGCGCTGTGCAGATCGATTTGAACACACCTGATGGCTTGACCCTTGAGGCCGTGCGTCAACTGCTGGCCGCCGCCAGTGACAGTGAGCACACCCAGTTGCGGGTGACCAAGGGCGGTATCGCCTATATTTCATCGGGCGTCGTGGGCGGCACCGACATCGACGGCTTGCTGTTTCGCCTGGAGACTTGGGCCAAGGGTTCCGGCTACGTCGGGCGGGTGGCCGCGAGTGACGAGGTCTGGGTCATGCAGATCTTCAACGCGCTGAAGCAGAACTGGCCGAAGCCGGCTTTCGACTACATTGACATCTATTGAGTGCGGCTCATATTCAGTCACGATTGAAGTGTGAAGGGCGGGGCGATACTCAGGCAAACTTGCCGTTTGCCCGCAGCGACGTCCAGGTTGCCAGAACGCACTGTGAAACCAAACGCCGGATTGGCGGTCGCACGATTTCAGCTTAACTATCGAAAAAAGGAGGCTTCATGCCTTGGAAGCTCGCGTCATTGGGTACTTTGATGGCTCTTGCCACGCTGGCCGGTTGCAGCACTGGGTCAACCGAGTCGGCAACTGACCCTGTAACGACGACTGACACAGGTCACAGCCGTTGCGAGGCCAAAGCGGCCGAATTCGCCATTGGCAAACAGGCTTCGCCTGAACTGCTGGAGCAGGCGCGTACGCGCGCTGGCGCGCAAAACGCACGGTTCCTTCAGCCAAATGACATGGTGACGCTGGAATATCGCTCCGATCGCCTTAATCTGAACACGGACGCCAATCGGGTCGTCGTTCGCGTCAACTGCGGCTGATTGCTCGGGCTTTTGTGTTACCCATAAAAAACCCCGTCACATGGACGGGGTTTTTTTAGTGCGCCTGGAAATTACTCTGGGCGAACTTGAGCAGCTTGCATACCCTTTTGGCCTTTCTCAGCCACGAAGGAAACGGTTTGGCCTTCTTTCAGGCTTTTGAAACCGTCGCTTTCGATAGCTTTGAAGTGTACGAACAGGTCGTCACCGCCACCTTGAGGAGTGATGAAGCCGAAGCCTTTTTCATCGTTGAACCATTTAACGGTGCCGGTTTGGCGATTAGACATGGTGTATCTCCAAGAAACATATATTTTCAGTAGTACTGTGCTGCTCAGGCCAACTGGGCACACCCGGGTATCATAGTCGAAATGTTCGCTTTGGGAGCCCCCCGCAGGTGCTGTTTGCCCTACAGTCGCACATTCTTTGTTGCCCGATATGGCTGAAAGCCCCGTTTTAAAAGGCTTTCAGCCGAAAGTAAAGACAATAAAAAAAGCTGTAAAACCTGCATAAATTGTACGAAAGGGCCTGATTGGGCGTCTTTTTATCGGCAAATCATGGTCCGACAGCACTGGGATGGGTTATTTCGCCTCTTTATTGGAGGCCTTGCATTTTGCAATTTTGCCCAGGGCCTCTTTCTTTAATGCGTCACTTGCAGTGTTGTTCATCAAAGCCGAAATATCGCCGGCCGGGTACGACTTGATAGCGTCGGCGCCACAGGCACAGTGGGATTTCGCGGCTGGCGTGCCAATCTTCTCCGCGGCCGCAGGAACGCACTGAGCCATGTACTTCTCTCGCTCGCCTTTAGGCCATTCTGCATGAGCGGCCAGTGGCAGCAGGAGAACGATAGGTGCGACTACAGCGAACAAACGATTCAGACGCATGCCGGGATGCTCCTTGTGGGTGAATGTCTTGTTATCTGAGGGGGAAGCGGGGATCAAGTTCAGCACTCTGGCATAAAAACGCCAGATTTGCCCCGTTACAAACCCTCTGCACCGCGACGACCGTTCATCTGTGCTAGCATGCCCCGCTCAGGCTTTTGCAGGCTTCGGTCGACCTTCAGTCCCGGATGCGGCAACTGCCCGAATAACCCTGATTTGAATCCCAGTCACTCTGGTTCGGTTTTCCGGTTGGCCGCAAGGCTCCTGCCGCTGTAAGGCAGGCGTTCGTCATTGAATGGCCTGGATCGGATCTTGTACTGGCTCATCCCAACCCACGTGACCTTTGGTAGGGGTCACCACTAGGAGAGGAGGCGCCATGCCAACTATTACTCTTCCCGACGGCAGTCAACGTTCATTCGATCACCCGGTTTCCATTGCCGAGGTCGCCGCATCCATTGGTGCAGGTCTGGCCAAAGCCACTGTGGCCGGCAAGGTCAATGGCAAGCTGGCTGATGCCAGCGACATCATCGACAGCGACGTTACGCTGCAAATCATTACGCCAAAGGATGAAGAGGGGCTGGAGATCATTCGCCACTCTTGCGCCCACCTGGTTGGCCATGCAGTAAAGCAGTTGTACCCGACGGCCAAAATGGTCATCGGTCCGGTCATCGACGAAGGCTTCTATTACGACATCGCCTTCGAGCGTCCTTTCACTCCGGACGATCTGGCGGCTATCGAGCAGCGCATGCAGCAGCTGATCGAGAAAGATTACGATGTGATCAAGAAGGTCACTCCGCGTGCCGAAGTGATCGAAGTGTTCAAGGCTCGCGGCGAAGACTACAAGTTGCGCCTGGTCGAGGACATGCCGAACGAGCAGGCCATGGGCCTGTATTATCACGAAGAATACGTCGACATGTGCCGCGGCCCGCACGTGCCGAACACCCGCTTCCTGAAATCCTTCAAGCTGACCAAGTTGTCCGGCGCGTACTGGCGCGGCGACGCCAAGAATGAGCAATTGCAGCGCGTTTACGGCACCGCTTGGGCCGACAAGAAGCAGCTGGCTGCTTACATCCAGCGTATTGAAGAAGCCGAGAAGCGCGATCACCGCAAGATCGGCAAGCGCCTTGGCCTGTTCCACACCCAGGAAGAGTCGCCGGGCATGGTGTTCTGGCATCCGAACGGCTGGACTCTGTACCAGGTGCTTGAGCAATACATGCGCAAGGTTCAACGCGACAACGGCTACCTGGAGATCAAGACTCCTCAAGTCGTTGACCGTAGCCTATGGGAGAAATCCGGGCACTGGGCCAACTACGCCGACAACATGTTCACCACTCAGTCGGAAAATCGCGACTACGCCATCAAGCCAATGAACTGCCCTTGCCACGTGCAGGTGTTCAACCAGGGCCTGAAAAGCTACCGCGAGTTGCCAATGCGACTGGCCGAGTTCGGTGCCTGTCACCGTAACGAGCCATCGGGTGCATTGCACGGCATCATGCGTGTGCGTGCGTTCACTCAGGACGATGCCCACATCTTCTGCACTGAAGAGCAGATGCAGGCCGAATCCGCCGCGTTCATCAAGCTGACCATGGACGTTTATGCCGACTTCGGCTTTAAAGACGTCGAAATGAAGCTGTCCACTCGTCCGGAAAAACGCGTCGGTTCCGACGAATTGTGGGATCGCGCTGAAGCCGCATTGGCCGCAGCCCTTGATAGCGCAGGCCTGCCGTACGATTTGCAGCCGGGCGAAGGCGCGTTCTACGGTCCGAAGATCGAGTTCTCGCTGAAAGATTGCCTCGGTCGGGTCTGGCAGTGTGGTACCCTGCAGCTCGATTTTAACCTGCCTGTCCGTCTGGGAGCCGAATACGTCTCCGAAGACAACAGTCGCAAGCACCCGGTGATGTTGCACCGGGCGATCCTGGGCTCCTTCGAACGTTTCGTCGGGATTCTGATCGAGCACTACGAGGGTGCATTCCCGGCGTGGCTGGCTCCGACCCAGGCAGTGGTGATGAATATCACTGATAAACAGGCAGATTTTGCCGCTGAGGTTGAAAAAACTCTCAACGAAAGCGGATTTCGTGCCAAGTCTGACTTGAGAAATGAAAAGATCGGCTTTAAAATCCGCGAGCATACTTTGCTCAAGGTTCCCTATCTCTTGGTTATCGGAGATCGGGAAGTCGAGATGCAGACTGTCGCTGTGCGTACTCGTGAAGGTGCTGACCTGGGCTCGATGCCCGTCGCCCAGTTCGCTGAGTTTCTCGCGCAAGCGGTTTCCCGGCGTGGTCGCCCAGATTCGGAGTAATTATTATTAAGCGTGAAATGAGACAAGATAAACGAGCTGCACCGAAGGCCCCGATCAACGAGAATATCTCGGCACGCGAGGTTCGGTTAATTGGTGCTGAAGGTGAACAGCTTGGGATTGTGTCAATTGAAGACGCGCTTCTTAAGGCTGAAGAGGCCAAGCTGGATCTGGTGGAGATTTCCGCCGATGCAGTACCACCTGTTTGCAAACTGATGGACTACGGCAAATCGATCTTCGAAAAGAAGAAACAGGTTGCTGCGGCCAAGAAAAACCAGAAGCAGATTCAGGTCAAAGAAATCAAGTTTCGTCCAGGGACGGAGGAAGGGGATTACCAGGTAAAACTGCGCAACCTGGTACGTTTCCTGAGTGACGGGGACAGGGCCAAGGTATCCTTGCGATTCCGCGGCCGTGAGATGGCCCACCAGGAGCTGGGGATGGAACTCCTCAAGCGAGTTGAAGGTGACTTGCTCGAGTACGGTTCGGTCGAACAGCATCCTAAGATGGAAGGACGCCAGCTGATCATGGTCATCGCCCCGAAAAAGAAGAAGTAATCAACAGGGCACGGCAGGCCTTCTGATTATGTTTATCAACTGAATGCGGAGTATCCGAACATGCCAAAAATGAAGACCAAAAGTGGTGCTGCTAAGCGGTTTCTGAAAACTGCTAACGGTATCAAGCACAAGCACGCTTTCAAGAGCCACATCCTGACCAAAATGTCGACCAAGCGTAAGCGTCAACTGCGCGGTAGCAGCTTGCTGCATCCGTCTGACGTGGCAAAAGTCGAGCGCATGCTGCGCCTTCGTTAATTTTAGTCAAGAATAGAGGAAGTAACTCATGGCTCGTGTAAAGCGTGGCGTCATTGCCCGTAAACGTCACAAAAAAATTCTGAAACTTGCTAAAGGCTACTACGGCGCTCGCTCGCGCGTATTCCGTGTTGCCAAGCAAGCGGTAATCAAGGCAGGCCAATACGCCTACCGTGACCGTCGTCAGAAAAAACGTCAGTTCCGCGCTCTGTGGATCGCTCGTATCAATGCTGGTGCACGTATCAACGGTCTGTCCTACAGCCGTTTCATCGCCGGCCTGAAAAAAGCGTCCATCGAGATCGACCGTAAGGTTCTGGCTGATCTGGCAGTGAACGAAAAAGCGGCGTTTGCTGCGATTGTCGAGAAAGCTAAAGCCACCTTGGCTTAAGTACCCCCGACAGTCACCCGGCCTCACCTTCGTGGGGCCAGGTGTTAAACGTCATAAATAGGGGAAGAGCCTTCAAGCTCTTCCCCTATTTTGTATCTGGAGTCTGTACATGGAAAACCTGGATGCGCTCGTCTCGCAAGCTCTAGAGGCTGTGCAAAGCGCTGAAGATATCAATGCCCTGGAGCAAATCCGGGTTCACTACCTTGGCAAGAAGGGTGAATTGACTCAGGTGATGAAGACCCTGGGGAATTTGCCGGCAGAAGAGCGTCCGCAAGTCGGTGCGCTGATCAACGTTGCCAAGGAGCGTGTCACAGACGTTCTCAATGCGCGCAAGGCATTGTTTGAAGAGGCCGACCTGGCCGCCAAACTCGCTGCCGAGTTCATTGACGTGACCCTGCCTGGCCGTGGTCAGACCTCCGGTGGTCTGCACCCGGTTACCCGCACTCTGGAACGCATCGAGCAGTTCTTCACCCACATTGGCTACGGCATTGCCGAAGGCCCTGAGGTCGAAGACGATTATCACAACTTCGAAGCGCTCAACATCCCAGGTCATCACCCGGCCCGGTCGATGCATGACACCTTCTATTTCAACGCCAACATGTTGCTGCGCACCCATACCTCACCGGTACAGGTCCGCACCATGGAGTCGAAACAGCCGCCGATCCGCATCGTCTGCCCAGGCCGTGTGTACCGTAGCGACTCGGATATCACCCACTCGCCGATGTTCCACCAGGTCGAAGGCCTGCTGGTCGATCGCGACATCAATTTCGCCGACCTCAAAGGCACCATCGAAGAATTCCTGCGGGTGTTCTTCGAGAAAGAACTGGCCGTGCGTTTCCGTCCTTCGTACTTCCCGTTCACCGAGCCATCCGCTGAAGTCGACATGGAATGCGTGATGTGCAGCGGTAAGGGCTGCCGCGTCTGCAAGCAAACCGGCTGGCTGGAAGTCATGGGCTGCGGCATGGTTCACCCGAACGTGCTGCGCATGTCCGGGATCGACCCGGAAGAATTCTCGGGCTTTGCCTTCGGCATGGGCGTTGAGCGTCTGGCCATGCTGCGTTACGGCGTGAACGACTTGCGTCTGTTCTTCGACAACGACTTGCGGTTCCTCGCGCAATTTCGCTAGTCGTAACGAATTTTTAGGAGAGCAGGATGAAATTCAGTGAACAATGGCTGCGCGGCTGGGTAAGCCCGCAGGTAAGTCGCGATGAGCTGGTTGCTCGTCTGTCGATGGCCGGTCTTGAGGTCGATAGCGTTACGCCGGCCGCCGGTGTATTCAGCGGCGTGATCGTGGGCGAGGTGCTGAGCACCGAGCAGCACCCGGACGCCGACAAGTTGCGCGTGTGCCAGGTCAGCAATGGCTCGGAAACCTTCCAGGTAGTCTGCGGCGCACCAAACGTGCGCCCGGGCCTGAAGATTCCGTTCGCCACCATCGGTGCCGAACTGCCGGGCGACTTCAAGATCAAGAAAGCCAAGCTGCGTGGCGTTGAATCCAACGGCATGCTGTGTTCGCAAGCCGAGCTACAAATCGGTGAAGGCAACGACGGCCTGATGGAATTGCCGGCCGATGCGCCAGTGGGTCAGGATATTCGTGAATACCTGAACCTGGAAGACGCCAGCATCGAAGTCGATCTGACCCCGAACCGCGGTGACTGCCTGTCTTTGGCTGGCCTGGCCCGTGAAGTCGGCGCGTTGTATGCCGCTCCCGTCACGCGTCCGGTAGTTTCTTCCGTTCCAGCCACGCACGATGAAGTGCGCTCGGTTGAGGTGCTGGCGCCTGCTGCCTGCCCGCGTTACCTGGGTCGTGTGATCCGCAACGTCGACCTGTCCAAGCCTACGCCGCTGTGGATGGTAGAGCGCCTGCGTCGTGCCGATGTGCGCAGCATCGATGCTGCCGTCGACATCACCAACTACGTGATGCTGGAGCTGGGCCAACCGCTGCACGCTTTCGATCTTGCCGAAATCAATGGCGGCATCCGCGTGCGCATGGCTGAAGAAGGCGAGAAGCTGGTGCTGCTCGATGGTCAGGAAGTCAGCCTGCGTAGCGATACGCTGGTGATCGCCGACCACACCCGCGCGTTGGCTATTGCCGGCGTCATGGGTGGCGAGCACAGCGGCGTCAATACCGCGACCACTCGCGATGTTTTCCTGGAAAGTGCGTTCTTCGATCAAATCGCTGTTGCCGGCAAGGCCCGTTCCTATGGCCTGCACACTGATGCCTCGCACCGCTACGAGCGTGGCGTGGACTGGCAACTGGCCCGTGAAGCCATGGAGCGCGCCACTGGCCTGCTGCTGGAAATCACTGGTGGCGAAGCCGGCCCAATCATCGAAACCGTGAACGAACAGCACTTGCCGTCGATCGCGCCGGTGACCCTGCGCGCTCAACGCATCACCCAGATGCTGGGCATGGAAATGGACTCGGCTGAAGTTGAGCGTCTGCTCAGCGGTCTCGGCCTGACCATTACCGCTGACGGGGCGGGGCAGTGGCGCGTAGAAGTGCCAAGCCACCGCTTCGACATCAGCCTGGAAGTCGATCTGATCGAAGAATTGGCGCGTCTGTACGGCTACAACCGTCTGCCGGTTCGTTACCCGCAAGCGCGTCTGGCGCCACAAGCCAAGGCAGAAGCGCGTAGCGACCTGCCGGAACTGCGTCGTCTGTTGGTCGCCCGTGGTTATCAGGAAGCGATCACCTACAGCTTCATCGATCCGAAACAGTTCGAGTTGTTTAATCCGGGTGTAGAGCCGTTGCTGCTGGCCAATCCGATTTCCAACGACATGGCTGCCATGCGTTCGTCGCTGTGGCCCGGTCTGGTCAAGGCGCTTCAGCACAACCTGAACCGTCAACAGGACCGCGTGCGTCTGTTCGAAAGCGGTCTGCGTTTCGTCGGCCAACTCGATGGCCTGAAACAAGAGCCGATGCTGGCCGGTGTGGTTTGCGGTAGCCGTCTGCCGGAAGGCTGGGCGCAGGGTCGCGACACCGTAGACTTCTTCGACATCAAGGCTGACGTGGAAGCGGTGCTGGGCTTCGCCGGTGCGCTGGATGCATTCACGTTTGTACCGGGCAAACACCCGGCGTTGCACCCGGGTCAAACCGCGCGCATCGAACGCGAAGGTCGTCTGGTGGGCTTCATCGGCGCTATCCATCCTGAATTGTCGAAAAACCTGGGTCTGGATCGTCCGGTGTTTGTTTTCGAGATGGTTCTGGCAGAAGTGGCATCGGGCAAAATGCCTAAATTCCACGAGTTATCGCGCTTCCCTGAAGTACGTCGTGACCTTGCACTGATTGCGCACACAGACGTTGCAGCTACGGCTGTACTGGACGTAATCCGTGAAAATGCAGGCGAATGGCTGACAGACCTCAGGCTATTTGACGTGTATCAGGGTAAAGGCATTGATCCTGATAGAAAAAGCCTCGCAGTCGGCTTGACCTGGCAGCATCCATCGCGCACTCTTAATGACGATGAGGTGAATAATGCGACGCAAAACATCCTCACCTCGCTCGAACAAAGGTTGAACGCCACGTTAAGGAAGTGACGTATGGGGGCTTTGACGAAAGCTGAGATGGCGGAACGTCTGTATGAAGAGCTGGGCCTGAACAAGCGGGAAGCCAAGGAATTGGTTGAACTGTTTTTCGAGGAAATCAGACACGCTCTTGAAGACAACGAACAAGTCAAATTGTCCGGTTTCGGCAATTTCGACCTTCGGGACAAACGCCAGCGGCCTGGCCGCAATCCGAAAACGGGAGAAGAAATCCCGATCACGGCTCGCCGTGTGGTCACCTTTCGTCCAGGGCAGAAGTTGAAGGCCCGAGTTGAGGCTTATGCTGGAACCAAGTCATAACGACGAGCTACCCGTCATCCCAGGCAAACGCTACTTCACCATTGGTGAAGTTAGCGAGCTGTGTGCAGTAAAACCACACGTGCTGCGCTACTGGGAGCAGGAGTTTCCTCAACTCAACCCCGTCAAACGCCGCGGAAACCGCCGGTATTATCAGCGCCAGGATGTGCTGATGATCCGGCAGATCCGCGCGCTTCTTTACGATCAAGGGTTCACCATCGGCGGCGCGCGCCTGCGTTTGTCCGGTGATGAAGCCAAAGACGACACAACCCAATACAAGCAAATGATTCGCCAGATGATCGCTGAGCTCGAAGATGTTCTGGTAGTTCTCAAGAAATAAAAACCTGCTTTTAAATACTTCCAGTTTTCAAAAGCTTGCGATATATTCTTGAGCGTTCCTCGAGATGAGGAACAGGTTTCACGCCTAGTCGGGGCGTAGCGCAGTCCGGTAGCGCACTAGCATGGGGTGCTAGGGGTCGAGTGTTCGAATCACTCCGTCCCGACCATTATTCCTGAGTAAAATCAGACACTTAAGCCGATCAACTAGATCGGCTTTTTTGTGTCTGCGCAAAACCCGCGCAAAACTGGCGCAAAACTACCCGGTGATTTCGCTGATATTCAGGTCCGGGATTGCCTCTGACCAGACGATTTCGGCATGGTCGCGCTGGTAGTTTTTGGTCATGCTCTCGCTGGCGTGCCCGGCGATCTTCTGCCCATCCTTTCCGGCTTTTTGATACAGGTGCAGCGACAGTGCTCGCACTTCGTGAAAGCCCGGCATTTCCTCTTCCTTCCACCCTTTGTAACAACCCGCCGATTCCCGAGCCTCCTTGAAGGCCCGCGTCAAATAACGTTCTTCGACCTGCGTCCAGTGATCCTTCGTCTGCGCCTGCTTCTGCTTTTTGCGATCGGGCCGGCGGTGAATGAGGTAAGGCGAGACGATGTCATCCCTGCATCGGCTGATCACAGCCTGGAGTTCTTCGGTCACCTTGAACCGGATCCACGCCGCGTCACTGGCCTTTGCTGTCTTCTGCTGCACCACATACAAAAAACCTTCTCGAACACCATCGAACCGCATATTCAAGATGTCCGTCCGGCGCTGCGCGGTGATAAGTGCCAGGTCGATAGCGTTCTGCAGCCAGAACGGAGACTTCTCTCGGATGGCTTTCAGACCTTCGACTGTGTGCCGCTTGCGCTGCTTCTTCTCGATTCGGTTGATGGTGCTGGCCGCCGGGTTGTCCGGGCACAGGCCTTTGGCCGCTGCGTGGTTGAAGATGTCGATCAGCAGGGCGCGGCACTGGTTGGCAGTGCGCGGAGTGAGTGCGTCCAGCATCTCCGCGATCATGCGGATCGTGATCTGGTCGACCGCTTTGCCATCGAACTGTTTCCGGAAACGGCGGAAGTGCACGGCGTACAGGCCCAAGGTCCCTTTTGCCAGTTCCCTTGGCGGCAGTACGTCGCGTTCGTATGCGTCCAGGAAGCCGGCGAACGATTCCGATATGCTGCCCATCACGGCGCCGACCAAGTCCGCGCCGCGCATGAACTCCAGATTCAACTGCTTCGCGGCATCGATCGCTTTGATCCGGTCAGAGCCGAACTGGAACCACTTACCGTCGGTTGGCCGGCGGTAGCGATAGGTCGAGCGCCGCGAATCAAAGTACAGGTTCTGCGGGAGGCTCTTGTTCGCCTTGTTGCGCGGCCGTGGGACCATCATGCAGCTCCTTTCAATACCATCGCGACCAGATCATTGCCGTCTGACCGGCTGAACGCTGTCCAATCAACGTACCAGAGTTTGCCGATCTGCTCGCCGGGCACTTGCCCATTGCGGATGTGGTTGCGGATCGCTTGCGGGCACTGCGGGGTGCCGTTTTCCCCCCAGCGACGGCGCTGGAATTCACTGATTTTGATCAGCTCTTTTTTCATGTGATGCTCCATGCCGCGCGTGGCGGCAGAAGGTGGATAGGGTTACTTGCGGCGCTGGAAGTCAGTGCAGCGGACGATCACGGTCTGAGCGCCCCGGGCGAGCGCCGGCATGGTGCTGAAGGGAAGGTGGCTGCAATTGCGGTGGGCGTGCACGCAGCTGGCGCACAACCCACCTTTGGGTTGGTGGGTCATGGCTTCCTCCACTTGAAAGGCAAGTCCGTCGGCGGGAAGAACAAGTGGCGCATGTTTGCGACGTTCACGATGTCGCGATCAGCCGGGAAGACCTCGATGGCATCCCGATCGCCTCGACCGCATTCGCGTTTCAGGCGCATCAGTTCGTCCCACGTCACCTGATCGACCCAACTGTCACCGTTATGAGCCGAGCGGCAGACGCTCATGCGCTGGTATTCGTTCGGCTCGGTGTAGATCTGCACCAGGAAGTGCCGCGACCGCCAAACCTCGACCAGGTCGGGCGGCCTGAAGTTCTCCCATTGATCGGCGGGAACCTGCTGCAGGTAGGGCGGCAGTTTGGCGTTTTCTTTCTCCAGCATGCGGCGCTGTTGTCTGGATGGAGTCATCACCGCGGCCCCTTGTAGCAGTACACGTAGGCGAACCAGGCGAGGGCGATCATAGTAGGTGCGCTCCTGCTTCGAGTAGGCCGTCGCGGTCTTCGCGCAGGTTGTCGCGCTCATGCCTGAGTTCGTCGCGCTCCCTGACCAAAGCCTTGATGGCGGTCGAGATATTCCGGTGGCCGAGGGTGATGGTGATGGCCTGTGCTTCGTCGAACAGCTTGACCTTTTGGTCTCGGTCGTCCGCTGCTCGCGCGGCCAGCTCCTTTTCGTGGATCTTGAGGCAACGCTTGCAGGTGACGTGGCGCCAGTCATTAGTGAGCTGCTCGTCGGTCATTACGCCATCGGTGCCGCAGTAAACGTGTTCTGGCGGATCCTGATCGGCCTCGGTGCCGCCATCCCACGGGTACAAGTGAATCGCTCGCTTGCTCATCCGATCACCGCCTTTATGGTCAGTACCAATGGAAGCCAGAAGAAGAGGGCGCAGCCGGCCATGCTGGTGAGGATCATGGCTGCACTCCGTTGTACCGCTCCCAGCCCTCGCCATATTCGAAGCAGTACGTCGCTGGCCAACTACCGCGAGTACCTTCCGGGACGAAGTGGAACCAGCTGTCATACGTACCGTGCGCCGGCGTTGTTTTGCACCACACGTGAATCGGGCCACCGAGTTGCCATCGAGGCCTTTCCTTCACCGCCTCGGCCATGAACTGTTCCAGATCGTGATGGCCGCGGCTCATGACGATGTAGGTATCCTCACCGACTGATTCGATATCGAGGGGGTAGGCCTTCATGGAGTTACCTCGCGGCGTGCCCACCAGCAGACCGGGCCATCGTCGGTGTCGTGAATCGCCAAGCAGAACCATCCTTCGCCATCAGGACGCTCAGGCTCCCAGTAACTGAAGTCCGGGTCGCCGGCTTCGAAGTAGCGATCGGCAACTGCCTCTTCGGCGTATTCGAGGCGCACTTGGGTAACGGTCAAACCCTGCTCCGCTACCCAGGCCTTGCACTTGTCGCCGTCACCCTCGTCGAAGTCGGGCATGTCCGGATGTTGGAACGAGCCCATTTCGTCGCGCACGACCGGGGCTGGCTGGATCAATTTGATTTCTTCAGGCATGACTTCGTCCTTGCCGCTATAGCGGATGACTTTGAAGGGGAGGGGGTAACCGCTTATCGGGCGGCGTTGGTGAGTCGATGCATGTTTGTCACAGCAACGGCGGTCTACTACATTTGAGCAAACAGTCTAAAAGGGGCAGTTCATGACTTGTTTGATTTGTGGTGAGCCTGCAGTGTCAGTTAATGCTGACGACTATTTGGAAAGGGTTTGCCTAAAGTGTGGACAATACAGAGTCACCGGTGCGGCGCTTCTGCTGATGAAAGCCTACAACTGGCGATTCGACCTAGAGCTGGTTCGGAGGTGGATCTCCGAGAGCCAGGAAGCCGGACTTATCCCAACGATCGATTCGCACCAGGCAGCTTGCCTGATCGACGTCTAGATTCGCTTCATGCTGTTTCTGCCTCAGTCTGACGGAACACAGAAAGCGAGCCAGCCTGGTCACGCACCGCGCGCATGCCTTCCTCGTCGTAACCCCAGATGTTGCTGTCGTTGAATCGTTCAGGACCGAGATACCCTGGATGCAGCTGCTTGCCGGTGCAGATGTAGTCGCGAAATTCTTTGACCAGGTCCTTCAGCGTGCCTCCGTGGCTGAAGCCGCGCCATCTCCCTCCCCATACCGTGTCATGGGTGAATATGCGCTTGCCGGTGTAGTCGTCGATGAACCAGACCTTGCCGCGGTTATCGACCTCCATACTGGCGTAGCGATTTACCGTCTGGCTGTAGAAGAAACGGCGACCATGGTCGGCGATGATCCGGATTGCCTGGTTGACCTGATCGGCGCGCTGACGCTTCAGAGCGAGTTTGTTTTCTTTGGGCATGGGGCGTCCTATGCCGGGTCATGCCCGGGCGGTGGAATTGAAAGGTGGGCTACATCTGGTGTAGTCCGCTAACCATGGGGCAAGTGCTATGCGTCCCGATGATTCCGGTATCAATCGAACCGGAGAGCTGCCGCATGAAACGACTGAATGAGTGGATGAACCTGATAGCTGCCGTGCTTCGCCTGATCAGTTTGATCATCCGTACTGGCTGGTTTTGATACTGCTGCAAACGCTTCCGTAAGTAATGGACAGGAAGCTATCTCCCCAGTTAGCGTGTCTTAAATTGAGGATATCAGTGAGCGGCTATATGGAAATACCCAATACCATTCGTTTGTACTATTTTTCTGGTGTCGAATTTGGTCTGGAAAACGTCAGGCGAAGTCGTCTAAAAATTTCGAGGCTGATGCAGTTAAATGATCCATTTGAAATGGGGAGTATCAATTTTTCAACTAGAGATCTGAGATATGGCTTTCAGAAACTTAAAGAATTTTATGCCGAGCACTTAGGCCTTATTTGTTTTAGTCGATCCTACAAAAGTCCAGTTCAATGGGCGCATTATGCCGATAAACATAAAGGCGTTTGCCTCGGTTTTGACGTGACAATCTCTCGTTGTTCGCCCGTCGATTATGTGCAGGAACGGCTTGATTTGCGTGTGTTAGCAGCCTCTGGTGAAGTGCCAATGAGCCAAGTTCTAATGACTCTGTGGAAAACTAAATTTTCTCATTGGTCATATGAGGATGAGGTAAGGCTAATGCTGCCACTAAATGAGTTTCCTGTAGACGGTGGCTATCATTTTCATCCTATGGGTGACTCTTTAAAGCTCAGGCAGGTGATAGTTGGTTGTGAGTCGTTTTTTACAAGGGCTCAAGTGCAAGATGCGTTAGGTGAACAAAGTTCTGACGTTGAAGTTTTCAAAGTCCGTCCAGCATTCAAGACATTTAAGATGGTCCGAAACCGAAATAAGAGTCTGTGGAATTAGCGGCTCAGCGCAATAGGCGAGGGCGGATCAGGCAGCCGCAGTTGACTCGGGCGAGTAGTCCATCCAAGAAAGCTTCGTTGGCGACTTCCGCCTTACATCGCGCTGAGGCAGCTTGATCTTCGCTCTGATGATCACATCACGACAGCGCCCGAGCTTGCGGATCCGCTCTGCGTATTCAGCGGCGTACTGCGGGGCGTCAAACATGCTGCTGAGCTGAGCGACCCGCTTGCCATCCATGATCTTGATAACGCGATCTTCGACAGCCTGGAGCCACTGGCTCATCGACAGTTCGATCCGTTGACCTTTCTCAATCTTAAAGTCGCGAACCTTGCGCTTCGCCTCTTCGCGGGCGAAGTGTTCATTCATTCCGAATACGGCAAATGTGCTCATGGCATTACTCCAACTTTTCGAGGGCTTGCTGTAGGAGTTCGTTCACGGAAAACTCGCGCTCGTCATTGCTCATTGCTCGCCTGATTAGCTTGCAGGCTGCGTCAGCGTCATCCCTGAGGTCGTGCAGGCAGCCTTCTGCGTCATCCGCGCATTCTGCTGCGAACTCAAGGTCTCGAATGGTCTCCAGAAGATCGTCGCGCTCTGCACTAGGATCTAGCCCACCATCAGCTACCGCGCCGCGACTTTTCGCGGCGTGGCTTTTTTTGTGGAAAGTGCGGACAGCAGCCACGGTCGGCGTCAAGCCGTGCACGAAACTGCGCGGCGCGACACTCCCTACACCGAAGACCTGGGTCGAAAGTCCCGCGAGTTTTCGGTTATCGGTTATCTGCTCGGCAAGGACTACCACCTAAACCGAGACGAATTGATCAAGGCCTGCGAGGTCGCGGGACCCGGTGCATTGGTTCACCCGTATCGCGGTGAAATGAATGTTGTTTGTCGTGGACTCAACGTCAGCGAGACCGCTGCGGAAGGTGGGAAGTGCACAATTGCACTGACGTTCCTGGAAGCAGGGGAGGCGGCATACCCATCGGCAAACGTTGATAGCGTCAATGCGATCAGCGCCAAGGGCAACATCGTCACCGCTGCGGCAGAAAAAAGCTTTGTGTCTGACTTCCTGACCACAGGGTTTCCCGCCTACGTCGCAGAGTCTGCTGCTTCTGGGCTGGCCGCCCTCGGTGAGTACATGGCGGCGCCGGGTTTTAACTTCTCCGGTGACTTGAAAGCGGCGTCTGACTTTTACCTACAAGCGCGGGGGCTTGTATCTGACGCCTCCGGACTGGTCCAAAAACCATTGAGTATGGCTAGCCGGGTCACAGGTTTGATCGGCTCAATCCGCACAGCTTTTGGAACCAACGCTTTCAGCATGCTGACCAGTTTGTTTGATCGTTCGCCGACGACCTACTCAGGCAGCACGACGACTCCAAGTCGCCAGCAGCAGGCCACCAACGCAACGGCGATGAATGCACTGGTGCGCCAGGTGGCTGTAGCCGAGGCCGCCAAGGCTGCGGTCGTCACGCAAACTCCGCAGGTTACGGCGATGGGCGCCACGCAGGCTGCGGCAGGTACCACGCGGGCAGCGACAGTAGCAACTCAGACGGCGCCTGGTGTTACACAAACAATCCCCGTTCCAACCGTTTATGACAGCTACCAGGCAGCGATCAAGGTTCGTGAGGATTTGGTCGACAGATTGGACGCAGAAAGCGAAGCCACGCCTAACGATGAAATGTACGTCGCATTGTCCGACTTGCGTACCAGCGTGGTTCAGGCCGTGCCCAACCCTGAGCAAAACCTTGCCCGGATTGTTCAGTACGTGCCGCGAGAAACGCTTCCTTCCTTGCTGGTGGCTTACCAGATCTACGGTGACGCCGGCCGTGCCGATGACATCGCTACTCGCAATACACCGCGACATCCGGGGTTTTTAACGGGCGGACAACAGCTCGAGGTACTTGCAGATGGATGACTTGGAACTGCTCGTCAATGGGATGAAGTACGCCGGCTGGACATCGCTTGCCGTGACCCGGGCGATTGATGCGGCAACCACGGCCTTCACGGCAACGCTCACCGAGAAATGGGAGGCTGGCAACAGATCGACCGCACAGGTAGAGCCTTGGCCCATCCTGCCGGGCGATGCATGCGAAGTTCGCTTGGCCGGCTTTCCGATGGTGATTGGCTATGTCGATATTTTCAAACCGTCCTACAGCGCGAACGACCACACAATCAACGTGCAGGGCCGAGACAAGGTTGCCGATCTGGTGGATTGCAGTGCCGTGCACGCGCCGGATGAATGGAAAAACATCGACCTGCTCAAGTTTGCGCAGATCCTCGCGACCCCATTTGGTGTGACGGTTAAGGCGGATATAGCCATAGGTGAGCCGTTCCAGATCTGCAAGCTTCAACATGGCGAAACTGCGTTCAAGGCGATCGAGCGCTACGCCCGGCAGCGCAAGGCACTGTTAATGCCCGACGGCGCTGGCGGGTTGTTGATCACCCGCGCAGGCGTTCGGCGCGCAACCACTGCGCTGGTGCAGGGTGAAAACATCCTCAATGCCAGTGGCACGATCGATCATAGTCAGCGGTTCAGCAGCTACCAGGTGAAAGGCCAGACGAGTTACAGCCCAGACAGCACCGGAGAAACTGAGGCGCACATTCAAGGCGGCGTTACCGACAGCGGCATTAAGCGCTATAGACCGATGCTGCAGGTCGCCGAGATCGGCGGCACATCCGCGAGCCTGCTCGATCGCGCTACGTGGGAGGCCAATAGCCGCATCGGCAAGTCTGCGGCTGCCAGCGTTTCGGTTTATGGCTGGCGCCAAAGCCCAGGCGGCGCGCTGTGGGAGCCCGGTTTGCTGGTGTACATACGGTCACTGTGTTGTTTGTTTGTGACGAGGATGACGACATTATCCCGTCTCCCGCGAAGGTGGCCGAGGTCCAGGCGTACATCAACGCTCGCGCACCGGTAACAGCAGAAGTCTTCGTCGCGGCGCCAATCGCCGACCCGCTGGCCATGACAATCAAGCTCACGCCGAACACCACTACCGTTCAGAACGCCGTCCGTGCCGAACTGGCCGACTTGATTGATCGCGACTCTGCACCTGGTGGGACGATTTTGATCAGTCGTCTGCGTGAGGCTGTGTCTCTGGCTGCTGGCGAGAACAACAACCAGATCGTCACGCCGACAGTCGATGTCACGCACGCCACTGGGCACATGGCGATTCTGGGCACCCTTACCTTCTCCAGCTTTTAGGAGGCGTAATGCCGACAGCTGCTGAATATAGGGAGCAGCTCAAAGCGCTGCTTCCCCCTGGCCAAGCCTTCCCGCGCGATCCTGGCACCACGCTTCATGATCTTCTCGATGGGATGTCGATTGAACTTGCGCGTCTCGACGGGCGAGCCAGCGTTTTACCGCAAGAAGCGATTCCATCTAGTTCTCTTGAGCTACTTCCGGATTGGGAGCGGGTAGCGGGGCTCCCTGACAAATGCTCAGGTGTTCTGGAAGAGACTTTGCAAGGCCGCCGCAACGCACTGCTGGCAAAGCTGACCAGTACCGGAGGCCAGTCCATCGACTACTTCATTGAGCTGGCCGCATCACTTGGCTACACGGTGACGATCGAAGTGTTTCGCCCGTTTCGGGCGGGCATGTCACGAGCCGGGGACGCCCTGACCAATGGCCCATGGGCGCACACCTGGCTCATCAGGGCGCCGGAAGTAAGCGTGATTCAGTTTCGAGCCGGCCTTTCTGCCGCCGGTGAGCGCTTGCGCACATGGGGTAACGACACCCTCGAATGCAAAATAAATCAATTGAAGCCCGCGCACACGATCGCGCTCTTCGCCTATGGAGATTGACGCATGCACAGAATTGATGGGCCTGGCGCCACGGTTGATAATAAGTTCACTGAAGGCGACCCGGTTGGTGGCGTTCCGGCAACGGTGGTTACCGACGACTTTCTGAACGATGTGCAGGAAGAGCTCATGACGTTGCTTTCTGCCGGGGGCGTCACTCCAGTCAAAGGCACCCAGGATCAAGTCCTGCAGTCGATTCGAAAAATCAGTTCAGGTGTAGTTGGCCAGGTGCGAAACCTCAAATGCTTCGTTTCTGCGGCGTCTGCAACTGCGACATTCACGGCAGATGAAGTGATTGTCGAAACTGCGCTTGGTGGGCTGCGTTACTGTCTTCCGAGCTTCAACAAAACCATCAACCTTGGCACAACGGGCGCGGGAGGCATGGACACTGGCACCGCCCCGATAAGTGGTTTCGTCGCGATCTACGCCATCCTGAACCCGGTTACCGGTGTTTCTGCGCTGCTTGCCGTAAACGCGACTGCGGTCGTTGCTCCAGAGGTTTATGGTGGCGGTAATATGCCGGCTGGCTACACGGCATCCGCACTGCTGGCTGTAGTTCCAACCAACGCAAGCTCGCAATTTATTGCATGCTTCATTGAAGATCGGGAATGCATGTTTCCCCAGATTCTGGTTGCAAATACTGCTGTGCAGATTCCGTCCTTTACCGCCCTGTCGATAGCGTCGGCGACTCCAAGGAATGCAAAGTCGGTTTCAGGGTTCGCTACAGTCGCTGGAACAAACACTACTAACGCCCAATTAGTTTTGTCATCCGCGTTGGTCGGTATTGGCCAGTTGCAAGTTGGTGGCAATAGCACGTACGGTGGTATACAGAATGTAAGCGCATCCCCTTTCAATAGTCTGAAAATAATCCTCAGTCAAACTATTTACTGGTTTTCTACCGCCGGCTCTGGGACTTACGGTGGTGCTACCGTTTACATTTCTGGCTATAGATTCTGAGGTGTTATGATGATTATACAGTTAAATGAAGAGAATGAAGTCGTTATGTATTTCGCCTCTCCCCAAGATCCTGATGTTTATTCAAATCTTGAAGAGGTTGAATCAAGTGATCCGAGATACCGTGATTACTATAATCGAGTTGGTGGCTCGACGATCGGAATGCCGATTCCAGAATAAAAAATGCTGGTGGCCAAGCAAACAGTGATGCTTGACCACCTCTCTATTCTGAACTGTGCCACTGGCATTCGGCAACACTGAAGGCTATAGGGTTGTAGCAAGATCTCTGCGATCGGTCCTGTTTTTGTAGGCCTTTCTTATGGCACGTTGAATTGGGGCTTCGAATAGCTTGTGGCTACCAAAACTGAGTATGAGCAACACGCCAACGAACGAAATGAACATTATCGGACTGTAATAGATGGAGCGCGCGAATCCAAGTCGGTCGGTGATTCCTGCGAACACTATCTGAAGTGGAAAGTGAATCAGGTACGATGAATAGCTGATATCGCCAATAAACGAGAGCGGTTTCAGAAGGTTAGGGGAAGCCATGTTTGCGCATGCCAGTGCGCAAACCGACATTGGAAATGCTAATCCCATAAGGACATACATATTCAGAGTGGCGCTTTGGTTGATGTATGACCAAGCTAAAATTGAAAAAATAGTTGTAATAGCTAACAGAGTCTTTGAAGTTAAAAAACTCCGCGCTGCATTCAGTAAGAAGAATGCCATCCCGCCGCAGAAGAAGGTGAAGATGCCGCTGCCAAGTTTATAATTAACTGGGTAAGTGTAATATCCAATTATTATCAAGATCGGAACGATTAGGTATTTTGCTCTGCCCAATAAGCAAGTGGCGAAAAACAGGGCATACAATAGTATCTCAACTGACACTGACCAAATCGGGGCGTTGAATGACCAATCCTTTTCGAGTCCCCATGCCGGGATCAAGAAAATATTCAAAATTCCGTGATAAAAGTCATTGGTTTGGTATACAAAAAAATCCCAATGGAATCGAGTGTAGATATATTGGAGGATCACGACGCTCGCTAATGTGGCAATGTGCAGTGGGTAGAGTCGGCTGAATCGGTCAACGAAAAACGTTGCTGCACTAATTCGTTTCTCGGAAATAACTTTTGAAAACAACCAGAAGAATACGAAGCCAGAAATACTGAAAAAAAGCTCTACCGCCAAAGAACCGCGAGTATAGAATGTTGAAAATAGATTAAAAAAAGGCTGGCTCTCGATATTGAAATTGCTTGTTGCCCCGCCAACGTAGAAAAAGTGCTGCCAATGCCAAAAAACGACTGAAAGAGCGGCTAGCCCTCGTACTATGTCAAGTGTAAACAGTCGTTCCGGTATGGCTGGTTTGATTTTTATCATAAGATTCCTCGAGGCAGATAGGTTTTTGGTGGTTTATCCAATAGCCGCTAAATGCGGCTGTCGGAGATACAGATGCCAATAACTGCACGTTGCTGCAGATCCTCCCGAACGCCGGCGCCTAAGCTCGCGTTTTTGCGACGTTTAGTCAACATGGCATACAACGGTACAAGATCGTCGGTAGTAGGCGCGTCGCGGCGTTGATTGTTCAAATCGGTCACGGATTTGGCCAACTAAGCTTGGCACGCTGGAGTCCGGAGTTCCATACGGTCCACACTCCAGGTTCTCTTTGAGTCGCTGGCTCCTGTTCTGGTCCGAGACGTCGGCCAAATTGTTACCACCTGCCTTGATAGAGGTCGGAGAAAGAATATTGCAAGCTGACCAAGGTGGTGGTCGAAATAGAGAAGAACAGTGTTGCTGAGATCGCTAGCGTTAGACTAATTAAAAACCAGTGTCTATGAAGCAAGTTTTTTATTGAATCGGGATCGCTCGTGAACGCGATGGAGCAATAGATGGCAAGGTGGATGGCAAGGAAGAAACGAGTTTCAATTGCTCCGGGGATAATCATGATGGCCGGCAGCAAAACCAGAAAACCCCAAAAAACGCTCTTGATTTTTTGTTCGACTTTGGCCTGTTTTGTAAGAATTGTCATTGTTATGATAAACAAGCCTGAGAAGACAATCAGGAAGTTAAATATGGCCAATGCATTTCTCTTTGCCGGTTCCCCAACTGTATAAACTTCACCGTCGCGTAGATCCAGCCCGTTGACGATGTGTCGACCATAGATGCCAGCAAAGTCCACCGGATTTTCCAACGCCAACTCGAAGTAAGTGCGAAGTCCGAACGGCTCGCTACCAATTTTGTTGTCGGAAAACAATCGCTCTCCGGCTTTGTCCATATAGTATTTTGTTGGAGGTGATGTTGAGTCGATCGATGTTTCGTACCTTTGTAAAGTAATTCCCCATAGCAACTGGCCGGCAAAGAGTGAGCGGTTGTATGGAGATGTGGTAATCACCATGGGTGATAGTGAATCATGATTTTTATAGTTAATTACCACCTGAGGTATGCTGGCAATCCCAGCGCCTAGGAGAAAGAATAAGATTGTAAAAGACCTGGTGCCCGCGGAGTGCTTGTGATAGATAGCAAGCGCTAGAGCCAAAACCAGTAGTCCTGCGGGAAATAGATAGATGGTGCGAGTGTTATAGGCACCATAAGCAAGTAGGCCCGATAATATTAGCAAGGAGTATCGCTTTAATTTTGTGCTCGTGCGAATAGATGAAAGTGCGCAGGCCGATGCGCTTATCATCATTGCCAAAGAAGGTAAATCGCTCAACGTATAGATTATGATGCCAGGGAACAATATAGCTACGAGCAGCGGTGTGATTAGTCGACGCAGGAAGGAGGCACGACCTCCGAATACTTGCAAATAAAATTCTGGTACAGCAATAGCGAAAAAATAGCCATACACCAGTGATGAAATAATTCTATAAGGATAATGTCCAAGTACTCCTAACGCTTCTGAAAAAATCCTAATTGGAGCTAGAAGCGTAGGATAGAAGTAACCTCTCATGCTGTTTTTTGGGAAATCAAATAGTATCTCCGTTGAGCTAAGCCGCCAATAGTCAGCCGCATCCCAAGGGAATGCCGTTACTCCCTTAATTGAATGCAGAAGCATGAATATAAAAATTGCCGCCAAAAAAGCTGCCATTTTTTGGTGTTTAACCAGTAATCGTGCGTGATCATTTTGCGTTATTGATTGGCTATATTGCAGTTGGCTCATGTGGCACTCTGATTTATTTGTTTTATTTGGTCTGAATCAAGGCTTCCTTAGTTCGCGCCTAACTTCAATTTGATGTTATTCGAAGGCCACCACGACCAAGACGGTGGAGGCTCGTAGCAGCCAGGTTGGTTCGCTGGTGTCGCATCACAGCGAACTGTATAGCCTTTTTTGCCGATTTCTCGACCGCCTTCGCCAGTGCCACGCTCACTGTACGAGGAGCAGCCACCAAGCAAAGCAGTAATCAAAAGAATCGTTGTGTATTTCATAGATGCCTCCATGCGTGGAGCGCATAGCTTACCTATTGAGTCCCGCCTAATGCGGGCTTTTTTTCGCCTGGAGAAAAGCGATGACCGTTTCTGAAAAAGACCGCGACATTCTCGCCCGCACGCTGTGGGGCGAGGCTCGCGGCGAATCATTGGCTGGACAGATAGCTGCGGCTTGGACCATTCGCAACCGGGTGAACGACGGCAAGACCAAGTCGTGGTGGGGGGAGGGGTATGCCGGCGTGTGCCAGAAGCCGTACCAGTTCAGTTGCTGGAACAAGACCGATCCAAATTATCAGTTTTTGATCGGCGTGAAGCAGATCCCACTCCGCGAGCTGGCTCAGGCGCGTATTGCTGCTGACCAGGTAGTTGATGGAAAGGTGCCCGATCCCACCGGTGGGGCGACGCACTACTACGCGCTGTCCATGAAGAAGCCACCAAATTGGGCGGCTAATGCAAAGCAGACCCTGAAGCTCGGCGGGCACGTCTTCTTCAAGGAGGTGCCTTGAGCCCGCTGGCGTGGAAGGTTGCCGGTGCACTGGCGCTGGTGATGCTCGGGGCCATGAGCGCCTGGACTATTCAGGGCTGGCGATACGGTGCCCAACTTGCCGAGCAGTCGCGGTTGCACACCGACACCCTAAACCAGCTGGCCATTGTCGGCGCCGCTGCGCAGAAGGCCGAGCAGGACAAACACCTGGTGCTCGAGCAGCGCCTGGCGGCCAGTGACAAATCCCACCATGAGACTTTGACCAATGCCCAAAAAGACCAGTCTCGCCTTCGCGATCGCCTTGCCACTTCTGATTTGCGGCTGTCAGTCGTCCTCGCCCAAGGTTCAGCCAGTGGCTGTCCAGTGCCTGCCGCCACCGGCGCCGGCGGCGTGGATCATGGAACCGTTCGTGCCGAACTTGACCAAGCGCATGCTCAACGAATTGTCGCCATCATCAACGAAGGCGACCAGGGATTGATTGCCTTGGCGGCGTGCCAGGCTTACGTAAAAGCAATATCAACTTCGAGGTAAAGAAATTTTGATAGAGTTACCCAGGAGCCACAGCTTTTAATTTGTGCGACCCTTAACTTAAAAGTATTTGTTTTTCGCAGTTGGGTAATGATTAAGGTCGAGTTATCAGGCTGCCTGTTCGTATCATTTGAGCTGCCTGGCGATAATCGCCAAGGCAGCTCAAATTGATCAGCAGATTTTAGTTAATGATTTGAGGCAAAATTTCTTTTGCAAAATGCTTCGATCCTGCTGGAGTGAAGTGGTGAATGTCGTAGTAGTAGGGCGTTTCATCAGCGCTTGCCATAGGGCATTTATCATTTGGACATATGATCTTGAAAATATCTACGAATTTAGCGGTCGTGGCTGCTACGACTGCGGCAACCGCGCTTGTGCTGTTTGTGATCGTCGGGAGTTCTAGTTCATCGGATGACGTCATGTCATTTTCTCCAGCTTCGATCTTTTTAATTACTAGCAGGGGGACACTTTGTTTGTATATTGGTGATGTGCCGAGGACGACTGTTTTAATTCCTAAATCAGACAGCTTGTCGATTGTTTTCTTGAGTTTTTCTATAACGTCTGGGGCTGGCGGCCAAATAGCGCTCATGACGACAATCGAAGGGTGAACTTGTTTGATTATCTCAAAATCATGGTCGTTGGATGCTCGGCAGTTTGGTCGCAAATATGCATCGATATCTAATATCGGTGGGCAGCCCGAAGATGTTAGTGCGCCTACGAAATAACCTTGTTCTTCAAGTAATGGTTTTAATCCAGGGTATAGATGAATGGCATGACTATCGCCCCATAGCATGACGCTTTTTTGACCGGTTTTTGGAATGCATCCAATGCGAAGTGCATCGGTTGAAATTTGTTCAGGTCGGAGAAAGCACGTACCATCAAGAAAGTCTTTCGCATAGTTGTATTGAAGCATGGTGACGGCATTTGCAGTTCTATCGGAAGGTGGTTGAGGGAAGCCATCCTTTACCGTTACGTAGCCTGAAATTAACACAACACAGACCAGCGATGCGGCCGATATTCCCAGCAACCGAAGCGGGCGCCAGCTTTGTTTTGCCTTGCGAAATGGCTGTTCGATAAGAATGTAATTCAACGCTGCCAATACTAGACATAATGCAAAAACGCATGCTGCACGTATTTTTGGGTCGGTTGTTGGGAAAAGACGATCTGCAAAAACGATTATTGGCCAGTGTACTAAGTATAAAGAATAAGAGATTTTCCCTATAAATCTCAATGGTTGAAATGAAAGCGCACGACCAACGATATTTTCTTGTCGGCAGCCAACTATCAGCAAAGCAGCGCCAAGGCATGGAAGTAAAGCCGCAATGCCAGGGAATTTAGTGGTTTCTTCATAGAGGAAGAAACTCGCCCCAATCGCAGCTATCCCAATTGATGCCGATGCCAAGCTTACTTTTGAGCTTCGAATAATGGGGCAACTAGGAAGTGCAATCAAGGTCCCGATTAAGAGTTCAAATGCCCTCGAAGGGAGTAGGTAGAAAGAACTTGGTGGATCTACATGTAAGAGGCTCTGCGAAATTATTAGTGAAGCAAGTAGGCTGCCCGCGATAATCACGTTTAGCCAAAATCTCCCCAATTTCATGGCGGCCAGTGCAACTAATGGGAAGAAGATGTAAAACTGTTCCTCTACTCCTAGCGACCATAGGTGTAGCAACGGAATTTCGTTAGCGCTGGGGGAGAAATAATCGAGACTACTATAAAAGAATATGTTGGCGGCAAACAAGGCAGACGCAATTGTAGACTTTGCATAATGAACAAGTTCGATGGGGTATAAAAATATGTACGCTGCAACTGAGGTTAGTGCAACTACCGATAGGAGTCCAGGTAAAATTCGCCTGGCTCGTCTTACGTAAAAATTGGCAATTGAAAATTCTGACTTGCCTATCTCGTCAAATATGGTTTTCGAGATTAGGTATCCAGAGATTACAAAAAATATATCGACTCCGGTATACCCGCCCGGGAGGAAACCTAGTTTCAAGTGGAATAGTACTACTCCGAGCACGGCGAGTGCTCTAAGTCCATCAATGTCAGAGCGGTAGCGCAACATCAAAAAGCCCCTTTGTGCTCGGCAAATTGCTGAGGGTAAGTTGGTAAAACTAATTATTGAACTTATAGCAAAACGACTATTTTTTCTGACAGACTGTCGACGGTGAGTGGGTGGTACTCGCCGAGCAACATGTTTGCGGAAGGTAAGAGACAAACGGCCCTATATGATGAAATTTTTTGGTTTTGTGCATTTCCATCGCGGTAACTCCTTGGATTTGATGGTCTAGTGTAATCAATTGGCCGGTTCAGTGGCAGCGGTTCCGATGGTGAATCGACTCGGTCAGACGAACAGCTAGAGCTAGGTAGTGGTTTTTTCCGTGCGATTAGACCATCCAAGATTCCGCGCAAGGGTTCAGCTTCACGTCCGTGGGCCCTCGCCGAAATGTCCAGATCGTAAAGTTGCTTGCGGAGTTTGGCCGATTCTCCGGATCGCTCCCGCAAATTTGTCATGGCTTCATCTCGCTGGTGGATCGCTTCGGTATGCATTTCCACTAGTTTAAAATCTTCTCCCGAGCCTGGCGCAGCTGCAGGGTCAGTTCCTCGACATCATTTTCATAAATTATCAACTGATGTCGGCAGGTTTCGAGTGTCGGGCAGTCAAACCAATCGCTGGCGTCTTCAATTTCGTAGGGATCCATGGTCGCGTCTTTTGGGTACTGTTTGGATATACAGTAATCGAAGCGCGCTCATTGGGCGAGGGCGACGAGCAGTTGGATTTGGGTCTTTGTGTTCGGTCGGCAGGACGCCATAGGTGGGATTTTCTACGGGGAATTCTTCCCCAAAACGCAACCGTTTGGACCAATGTTTATTGGGTTCTAAAGAGTCGCAAAAGGTACTGATTTTTGTGGCTGATTTGTAGCTCAAGGCCATGATTATAAAGGCCTTTGGCGATTCCTATACGGCATCGCAGGCTTTGACACCGCAATTGACCTGCTGGGATGGTGTGAAAGGCGGCGTGTCGTGCGCAAAACCTCCTCTGGAGGCCGCGAGTTTCCGTTTGCATAAGCACAAAAAAGCTGGTGTTTTGCCACCCGTAGAAGTGGTTGTATTCTTTTAAAAACAATAGGTTAGGCTGCTATAGTCCCCAACATGGGGTGCTAGGGGTCGAGTGTTCGAATCACTCCGTCCCGACCATATTTTTCAATGACTTAGCCCAGATCGGACACGACTGGGCTTTTTCATTTGTAGGTTTCGGCTGTTCCGGTTGCCAATTGGTTGCCAATTAAGATTGGTTTCGCGGTTTGAGTATTTATGGCGAATGAGCGAAAGGGGGTAAAACCCAAAACGGCCGGTAATGATCTGGCTCGCATCGGCGCCGTGCCTTTGATTGCACGTCCGCTTGAGTGGGGGGTGAAGTGGATCTGCGAGCTTGATGGCTGAGGACGATCTGCACCATGCCACAGGCCGGGACTTGAACTTGGTCGTGTGGAGCGGATGCGACAGTGGGTGCGATCTGTAGGACTTGAACTGCGACCAAGGGATTATGAGTCGCCGACTGATGCACCGAGGCTAACAAAGTCTAGGCTAGGTAGGGTAAGGATACAATAGCCTTAAGCAGTTGATTATGCGTAGGTTTGGCTAGTTTCGGGTAGGTGGATAAAGCTGGGCACTGTACCGCTGCTGTACCTCTTGTCGAGTGGTTTGCCTCCAGGCGAATAACGACAAATGCCCTTTAGCACTTTGTCGATACCCATGAGGTCTCAGATCCAACCCAAGGAAATGCAGGCTACTGCCCGACTATGAATCCCACCGCGCTGGACTACCTTACCCAGCAACTGGCATCGTTCATTCTGCGGATAACTCAACGCAACGATCGATGCATCGTTTGCTGAGCCTTTGAGTAGGTGAATCGTTCAGGGTTATTTAGACATCCGACTGACTGTTTCTGGCCGATTTTTGCCCGTCGCGAAGGGCAGAAATCGGCCAAAAGCTGACATTAGCCTCTCGCAATTTCGCGGAGCCCCCTCGATGCGCGCATTATTCACAGTCGTTAGACGTGTCTTCACAATGCGAGTCCAACTATAGTGCCAACTGGCGATCACTCAATTTCCGCCCGCAGTCGCAACGGAAATCCTCAAATCCTAAGGATTGCCTTTTACAAGGATTGGTTTTATGCCTTTGCTTTACATAAATGGGAGAGTCGCTGGACCGCACAAAGCAACCACTAACCCTAATCTTGGCTCTCGAACCGTTTTGACTGATAGCCACTGGGAGTATGTATCCCTTTGGTTAAGACGCGAACATAAATCGAATGCTCTGTTGTATTGGCAACAAGCTCATGCATTCGCACAAGCAGCTGAAGGTATGCCAGTATCGTCGGCCCCGCTACTTCTGTACTATTCATTTATGAATGCTACAAAGGCACTTCTATCTGCAAAGTCAATACCTTTCGATGAGCACCACGGCATTCGATCGCACAATATGCGGGGAGCGTCGAGTAAAATTGCGCTATCTAATGAGGGGGTGAGAATTCTGCAGCGTGGAATTGCACCAGCACTATCGCAGTATTTAAATGAAACAGAAAGTAGTACCACACATAGTATGGAGGCACTGCTATTCAATTTGCCCTGTATTCATAGAACCTTTTGCTTGACTTATAAAAATCAAAAAGATTTATTTGTTCCGCTTACTGATTGTCGCTTACAATTTGATCCAGTAACATGCACTGCATATTTCTGCGGTAAAATATCTAAAGATTTCGCCGGTCCTGAATCTCTCCGAAGATTACCACCGTCACTTGTAACTGACTTAGAGTATAACGACGGCAGATCAATCAGATCGACCGCCACCGCCATATTGACACGTCCCGAAGCGATAACCGCGGTAGAGCGTGCGTCCGTAGCATCCCTGTTGAAAGACCTTCGTCCAGATCTGAACTATATTTTTGGTGCTCAGACGCTCTGGTATGCTAAAGCGATCGTTCCAGGTCCCGCTCGTTTAAAAAGATCTCCTTTAACTTGCACTCTTCTTGCTATGCATCGGTTAAGCGAAATCTGCCGCTATAGACCGGTAGAGCTTGCCTCTTTTTTGAACGGACAAAAAAACTGGCTTCTCACGGAGTTTATCCGGATGTCCCCTAGACAGTTTTTGGATGAGATTTCTGCCGAATTAACCGGCCAGCAATTTATGCTGCCAAATGTTCGCCCATCAACTTAGAGTAGGCGTTAAATGAAAATTTACCTTGCATGCGGTCTAACCCATGTCCCCCGTAACGAATTCGAATCTTATGTAGAACTCTTACATAAAATGGCTGAGCATATGGCTATCAACTTTAAAGCAGACGTAAAATATGCTTTGAAAGATAGCGATCCTCAGCTTGCGCATAAACCTTTTGAGGATCGTGCGCGATTATGCTATTTGTGGGATAAAGAAATGGTGGAGTGGGCGGACGTCATTATTGCTGAAGCTAGCTATCCCTCTACAGGACTTGGTATCGAGTTGCAGTTGGCATGTTCGCAAGAAACACCGATTATTCTTTTTTTTAAACTCGAAGAAAAACATCGAGCCCCTCCTATTGATTACAAAACGCCTGACAAAAAAGAGCATTCGCTTCAACTTGGCGAGGGTTATGTTTCATTAATGGCTCTTGGACTTCCTAGCTTATTCAGAATCCATCCGTATGTTGATGTTGAGCATGCGCTTGCAGGTTTGAACTCTGCATTAGAGATCTTGAATAGGCCCGCAGAATTATGAAAACGCTTGAATTTACATTTAAAGGGCGATCTAAGATCATGATCGAGAAAACGATTGAAGATTGGATATTTAGACGCTAGCTCATATTTATCACAAGGTAGTAGCACATGCTGTATAAATACCTTCCACCCGAACGAGTAGACATAATTGAAAGTTGTAGAATTAGATTTACTCAGCTGCTTTCACTGAATGACCCTTTCGAGCATTGCCTCTTGATAGGTAGGCACGAATATACTTTAAGCGAGAAAGAAAGTAGCGACATAACTAAGTTTGTATCGCTGTCCAGAAACAACTCAAATTTGCTGATGTGGTCTCATTATGCTGACTCACATAAGGGGTTTTGTATTGGTTTCACAAAAAACGATAACTATTTTAAGAAGGCTCTAAGTGTCAGATATCGGCGCTTTCGCAGTAGTTTTAATGGTGTTGATATAAATATCACCAAATCTGTAAATATCACCAAGCAAATTGCTTTGGAGAAAGCAATAGATTGGGCATATGAGGAAGAGGAGCGACTATTTATTGATGACGTAAAACTAGACGCGTTAAAGTGCGGTACAGATATGTGGGGGCGTGACATTTTGCTTAATTCATTCCCACGCCAAAGCATCTCTGCCATTTATTTGGGCTTGAGGGCTAGTCCTGAGTTAGAGATCGCTATTACGCAAGCGGTTATGAAGCATGAGCTCGACATACAAATATTCAAAGCTAGGCGCAGTACTAGCGAATTCGGAATTTCTTTTGAGGATGTGTCCGGCAGATATTTAAATGGTAAGTAAGTTGGTGTCGTCGCCAGACACTAAATTAATGACAGTGAGTATCGCTACCCGTAATAATAAAAAACCTCTACTATTGTATAATGGGGCATATCCCGGCGCGAGCACCTAAATTAGATCTCTGCGCTCGGTCGACGTGCCGATGGCCGGTGAGTCAGCGATGATAAATGCCATCCTCCAAGGGCGGCCCGTCAAAAGTGACACCGCTGATGGAATCCCGTGGTTCAAAGATTGATCCTCCAAATATCGCGTCAAAATCAGCTTCCACATCCCGTAGATACTCCAAGATGATCTCCAATAGACCTCGGAATGTGTGGCAGTGCCATTCGATGTGTGGAGTTATAACTGCGAGAACTCTGGCTTTAAACTCATCCAGATCTGTCGGTACGTCCAGCAGCGTGCCTGTTCGTAATACTGGCGCCATGGCCATGTAATTGAACATGGATAAAGCCATTAGAGACGCACTACTTTCATTTCTCAAGCGATCAAACTTTTCTTGGTCTTGAGGGCTAAGATTCTCGTAAGCACGGTCCCGCAAACTGTTGCAGGGCTCGATGTACTGAAGCGGGTTGTCCGCAGCATCACCGACAAGGGGGCAGAAATACCTTTTCCACCAGGCTTCAAAATATCGCTGCTGAAACTCCAGATACGTCATTCCAATAATGTTTGTGTTATCCGTGTACCGCTTGGCACCCTGCTGAAGCCCATGCTTCGAAATGATGAATCCGATATTGGCACCGGTCTCGTGCATAACCGTTGTGAACGAATGAACTACTGATTGGGGAATGGCGCTGCCCCAATTTTTGCATTCCACGATGTATCTGATCCTGTCCACGCTCCGGACGTCGACCGCCGTGACATCCACATTCACCGAGCCACGGGGCGTTTCGAGATCAACCTCTACGTCAGCAGATAAGCCGACATTACGGAAAATTCGCTGCACACCATTTTGAAGGTCTCGCCAGTCGTTTGGGAACGGATCGTCGATCACACCTGCGTCTCCTGTGTACGTTTGTAATAAGGTAAACCAATAGGACGCGCGGACGTCGTCTACCGATGTTTAATTATAGGACCGCATTACCCTTTTGAAACGTACATGTTGCCTTTTTGCCATTGTTGAAGCGGGCGACCCACTGGCCTCCGTGGTTCTTTTTCCTGCCTTTCCTGAATGACTCCAAAAGGCCCAGAGTGTGTAAAAACGCTTCGTCAAAATTGAAGTACAAGCGTCTACGTTAAATCTGAAATTTATCGGCACGTCAGCAGATGTGGATTTCGCTGAGACGCGCGATTTTTAGTCCGGTTTTGAGTGCCCGTCGCGTTCGAAAATGTTTTTACACAGCCTCGGCCGATAGTAGCCCTCTACCACCGGCAGCTTCCACCCAATAGTCAATCCTGACTACACCCAGGAACAACTAGTGTGCTGATAGCGCTTAGACCTTATTTTCTACCGATATCTCGGAAGTTTGCTATGTACTGTTCGAGTATTCCCGCATGCGCTAACATTCGAAATGAGTTTCTGTGAGCTGCATTTTCCTCATGACTTTCATTGATGCTGCACCATGAGCAAATTTTTGAATCAGTGTTGGTTTTTGGCTCCTTACACGAGTTGCACCGCTCATTGTGTAGAACTATTTCCTTACCATCAAAAATGTGGGTGTGGCATTTGCTATCTAGGAAAAACGGGGTTGTTGAGCTCTTGCCAATATGCTTCTCATAATAATTACATCCTATAGATACTGAAATGTCTTTTATTTTATTTTTCAGGTCTTGTGATGCTTTTGAACCTACCACCAAGGATGTTATGAGGCTCGACGGAAAATACAGCAGCATAAAATTTTCGTTTATTCTTTCGATGCTTTCTTCATCAACAATTAAACGTCTTTCCTGTTCGTAACTCCAGCATGTTTGCTTAGTATAGTAAGCGGTGCTACCTATTGCTTGTTGGAGCCATCCAATATGTCTAGGCTTAGATAGTGCGTATGCACGATCCAGCATGCCCTGCATGCCGTCGCGAGGTGTTTCTCGATAGTCAATGTCACCGAAGCTAGGGTCGGAGCCTTTTGACTTGAGCCACTCATCGAATGCGGCTTCATTTATTTCGGCAAGAAAGCCTTGAGAATTTGATGCGTAATGCGCCCACATGGGAGTTATTAATGGAGACTTAGAAAAGCAGGTAACTGGCTGTTGAGTCACCATGGAAATCATTTCGTTGTAATATGCGAGAATTTCCGGACCTTGATTGTAGTCAATGGTTAAAAAGAATTCGAACGGATCATTGTAATCTTTTAAATAAGAAAATTTTAGACTGCAGTTTCCATTGGGTAGTAAAAGCTTGTCAGCGATTTCAGGCCCCATGTATTTGTATAGATTCTTGTTGTCTTCCATGATTGATTTGACCTCGGCCAACCAGACTTATGATTTATTCATGACGCCAGAATGCCACCCCTCCACGTCTGAAGGGAAGATAAATCCAATGCACGAATTTCACTAGATTTGTGGATATGCCCAAGTGACTGCTTTTGGCCGTTTGCTGTCTGTCCAGAATGTTTGAACACGCAGCGACAGCAGTCATTCCGGGGTCATCATCAGTGCTAGTGTCATCTTGATGAACTCTTCGTTTCGGTCTATCGCAGCGAGAGCGCCACGAACATTTTCCGCAATTTCAGAGGCCCCGCGTTTCTCTACCCAGTTTGTAAGCTCCATGATGGCGGCTTCTAAGGCAAGCTGGTTTTCGTTGATCTTGAACAGCAGGGAAGGCAGCAGGTCTGAGTTTGGCATTGTGTTTCCTCCGTGAAGAGGAAAGGGTAGCAGGAGGTTGTATCAACAGGTTGAATCCGCGCCCGATCACCTCAGTTCGGCGCGGGAGCGGCCCGACACAATATTTGAGATGCCCATTGCTCCGCTGTTTGGAAAAGGCCGAAGCGACATCGCGACCATAATGAGTGCGTGTGAAACGCATTAGAGCGGGTTCGCCTCGACAGCCACTTCAGGGATGAGCTGATTTGGCCGTGTGAGTAGCGAGGCGAACAACTAGGCATTCGCTCAATAGAACACCTTGCCTTAGTCCTCAGCAGGGTTACCACTTAACCGAGAAGACCTGTCGCAGATCTTCAATAGCTTCTTCGGCCAATGGCGCAGGTTTAGGATTGCTCATCATCCAGAGCTTGGCCGTTTCTTCAAGTTCCTCCAGCGCAAAGCTCGCTTTCGAGACAGAGCTTTCCCAAACAACAGGACCCAAGCGCTCCAGCATGACGCCCCGAACGTTGTTGGCCAATTGCGCCACTTGCGCTGCCACGACGGGAGAGCCGGGACGCTGATAAGCGATTAATGGGATATGGCCAACCTTCATGATTTGGTAAGGGGTCAAAGGTGGAAGGATGTCATCTTTAGCCCAAACGCCTGCCAGCGTCAGGGCGACGAGTGAGGTCGAATGGGTGTGAACGACACCGTTGACTTCAGGGTTGCGGTCATACACCTGGCGATGCAATTCCAAGGTCTTCGACGGTTTATTGCCCGACACCCATGTGCCGTCCTTGCTGACCTTTGCGATTTCCTGGGGCTGCAATCTTCCAAGGCATGCGTCGGTGGGGGTGATCAGCCAACCATCTTCCAGGCGTGCGCTAATGTTGCCTGCGCTTCCCACGGTATAACCGCGCTCATAGAGGCTTTTTCCGACGATGCAAATTTCTTCGCGTAGTTGTTCTTCGGTACTCAACTTGCGCTCTCCTGGAGAAGTGATGCGAGGCCAGTGCTTAGGCCAGAAATTGAAGGGGTGGGTTCGGCAGATTCTGATCGCAGTTTCAGGATCGGCGATTTGTGAGCAAAAGAGCCGCTCAAGTGCTGCTTCATCAAATGCGCGGCTTCCAGGTTGTTGCCCTGTTCCACCAGTTCGATCATCCGAATGTGCTCGGCACATTGTTTATAGAGGCGCTTGCGGTCGATCATCGAGCGGTACTCGATGAGCCGCCGCATGTTGTTCATCTGGACCAGAATCATGTGATAAAGCGGGTTTGGCCTGCCAGGACACGAGAGACGGTCATCTTGGAAACGCCGGCCAATTTAGCGACGTCGGCCATACGCGGCGGTGACAACGGTTTGCCTAACTCCTCAAGACGCATCAATTTCATATTTTTCTTTTAAGAATTGGCCGGGTCGGTGCTAGATGACGGCTGCTAGCACTAAAAGGAGTTAATTATACATCGACGAGGAAAGGGATAGACCATACCAATGCCCGGCAGAATTAAACTTTCGCACTAACAGCAAATGACCGCGGGATGCCCCTAGACAAAATTTATAGGTGTCTAACTCACCTCAAATATTGATTCATTTTTGCGATACGCTACGATCGCAGACCTCAGGCTTACGCGATCCTTCAAAGATATTGACTGTTTTGGAAACGACTATTGATTGATGGAGGCTCCGGCTTGATAGCCAACGGGTAATTCCGTTGCAGACAAAAGGTGCGTTGGTAGTGTTGTCGAAGCGCTCGTGCGCCTCAGCATTTTCACTGATTAACGCCACAGGGAATTGCTGGCTATATCGGTCGAACAAGGCGATCGCGCTGTTCAGGTTTGCAACACGTTTCCGCGTCAATTGACCATCGCGCAATTCCAATTTGCACTGCTCAGGCCTCCATCACTTCACGGATATCACGAGCCAGTTCATGCACGCGTGTTTCCTCGGTGTCCCACGAGCACATGAAGCGTGCCCCGCCCTTGCCAATGAAGGTGTAGAAGCGCCAGCCGCGCTCCGTCAGCGCGGCAATGGCCGGCTCGGACAGTTGCAGAAACACGCCGTTGGCTTGCACCGGGAACATCAGTTCGACGCCGGGAATGTCGCTGACCAGTTCTGCCAGCAATTGCGCGCAGTGGTTGGCGTGGCGGGCGTATTTCAGCCAGGCGTCGGTTTCGAGAATGCCGACCCATGGTGCCGACAGGAAGCGCATTTTCGAGGCGAGTTGCCCAGCCTGTTTGCAGCGGTAATCGAAGTCTTCCGCAAGTTTGTGGTTGAAGAACAGAATCGCTTCACCGACCGCCATGCCGTTCTTCGTGCCGCCAAAGCACAGCACGTCGACGCCGGCTTTCCAGGTCAGGTCGGCAGGCGAGCAGCCGAGGAAGGCGCAGGCGTTGGAGAAGCGTGCGCCGTCCATGTGCAGGTGCAGGCCTAGCTCTTTGCAGGTGGCGCTGATGGCGCGGACCTCACCTGGGGTGTAGACGCTGCCGACTTCGGTGGCCTGGGTCAAGGTCACGACGCGAGGTTTCGGGTAGTGGATGTCCTGGCGCTTGAGCGCGACTTCGCGGATCGAGGCTGGGGTGATCTTACCGTTTTCGGTGCCGGCGATCAGCAGTTTCGAGCCGTTGGAGAAGAATTCCGGGGCGCCGCATTCATCGGTTTCGACGTGGGCGGTTTCCGAGCAGATCACGCTGTGGTAACTCTGGCAAAGCGACGACAGAGCTAGCGAGTTGGCGGCGGTGCCGTTGAAGGCGAAGAACACTTCGCAGTCCGTTTCGAACAACTGGCGGAAATGATCGGACGCGCGTGCTGTCCACTCATCGTCGCCGTAGGCGCGCTGATGGCCAAGATTGGCGTGCTCCATAGCAGCCCAGGCTTCAGGGCAGATACCGGAGTAGTTATCGCTGGCAAATTGTTGGTTTTTATTAGTCATTCAGAAATCCTAGAGGTACAGGCATATATGCTTGCGTAATCTAAGGCGTTGCGCTCTCCTTAGGGGGAGCGCCAACGCAGTCTTATAAAGCGCGGCCAACGTTAATTTTGATGATCCATATCTTTAGCTTCACCAACTATTATTAAATTGAGTAAGCTGAAGTAGTCGGGTAAGAAAGCAGTTTCGAAGTCAGGAACACAAATAGTGCTCGACTAACTCCACCCAGCATGCTGCCCCAAGTGGAATGATGTCGTCATTAAAATCGTAATGATCATTATGGACAGAGCAACCGGTAAACTCTCCATGACCATTGCCTAATCCGAAGTAGCATCCTGGTACATCGGCCATCATCCATGCAAAATCCTCACTGCCCATAGCCGTGAATGGAATTTTTTCTAACACATTCTCAGATCCCAATGCTTTAGTTGCAGCTATAAGCATATGGCTAGTTTCTTCTGGAGTATTCACCAATACTGGCGAGAGCTGCTCGTATTCGATTTTTGCCGTGACATTAAAAGAAGCAGCCTGTCCGGCTACGATCGTCCTAATTCGATCCTCAACTAGTGCTCGAATATCAGCGTCGATTGTTCGCACACTGAGTTGCAACATTGCCGTTTCGGGAACGATATTGTATGCACTGCCGGCGCTAACCTTCCCGGTGCTTATTACAACAGCATCTCCCGCGCTGAGATTTCTAGAAACGACCGTTTGTATAGCGGTTATAATACTAGCCAATGCCGGAATCGGGTCGATAGCGCGCTCAGGCATTGCGCCGTGTCCGCCGCGGCCAGTAAGTGTGATCGTAACTCTTTCCGATGACGCCATGACTCCGCCTACCTGTACAATGGCAGTGCCCACTGGTATCCCTGGCATATTGTGATAGGCGTAAATCGCATCACATGGAAACCGCTCAAACAACCCGTCATCTAGCATTGCCTTGGCGCCCGCTAGCCCTTCCTCATCAGGTTGAAATATTAAATTCAACGTGCCGTTGAATTGGCTTTGCTTAGCCAAATGTTCTGCTGCTGCTAACAAGGTTGCTGTGTGCCCATCGTGGCCACAAGCATGCATTAGGCCGGGACGGGAACTAGCCCAAGGTAAGCCATTTTTCTCCAAGATGGGAAGGGCATCCATGTCCGCTCTTAACCCAATCGTTTTATTTCCAGTACCACGTTTCAGCACGCCAACCACGCCATTGCCGCCAATTCCTGTGTGTACTTCATAGCCCCATTCACGCAGCAATCCAGCCACCAAACTAGCGGTTTCAGGAGTGTCCAATCCCAATTCAGGATGGGCGTGGATTTTACGGCGGATTTGAGTAAAACGTTCGTTATTGCTTTGCAGTGTGTTTTTCAAATCAATAGTCATAAAATTTCCTTTTTTTTAATGAAAACTACGTGCGGCCGGGGTGTTCCGGGAAAAAACGAAGTGCTGAAAAGCTTAGAAAAATGGCTGCGGTAAGGTACCAAGCTGGAACCAACGGATCCCCGGTAACAGCAATTAACCAAGTAACAAGTAAGGGGGAAAATCCACCAAATATCGTTACGCCGAAGCTGTAAATTATTGATAGTCCTGTCACTCGTTCTTCGCGGGGAAATGCCTCCATTAGCAGAGCCATTACCGCACCAGTACCCGCAGCCAAAGGTGCGAGCAACATAGCGACGGCTAAAACACACAGCGCCTTATTTTGTTGCGCTAGTAGTAGAAATGCGGGGTAGGCCACAACCATAGAAATGCCTGTAGCCCAATACAGTAATGGTTTGCGTCGGGATAAGCGGTCAGCGAAGCGCGCGGCGAAGGGCGGAACTATCGTAAATAATGCACAAGTTAGAGCTACCAGAGAGAATGCAAACGTACTGGTATAGCTCAATGTGCGGGTTAGATAGGTCGGCATGTAGAACACGACGATGTAAGTGCAAACCGTGGAGCTTGCCATTACGAAGATCCCAAGAATCAACGTTCTGAAATTATTTCGAACAAAATCCAGCAGCGGGATACTATTTTCCTGGCTTTCATGAGTCTCATCCAGGTGTTGTCGAATGTACCAACCTACTGGACCAATTAGTAAGCCAATAATGAATGGTATTCTCCAGCCCCATGAGTTAAGCGATTCTGGAGAAAGAAAGTTGTTAAGCAATAAGCCTGTGAGCGCACCTAGCAACGCCGCAGCCCCCTGGCTAGCACCTTGCCAACTAACCATGAAGCAGCGGTTGTCTGTGCGACCTGACTCCATCAAAAAAGCAGAGGCTGTTCCGACTTCCCCTCCCGCAGATAGGCCTTGAAGAAGTCGACCCATAACAAGAAAGACAGTCGCCATTACGCCAATACTGGAGTAGGTTGGTGTGAACGCAATAACTGCTGTACCAACGGTCATAAGGGAAATCGTGAGCGAAAGGGCTGCTTTTCGTCCTTTGCGATCGGCGAAGCGGCCAATTAGCACCGCTCCCAACGGCCTTACTAAAAAGCCAACAGCGAATGTTGCCAGGGACATTAATAGCGAGGCCAAGGAAGAGTCACTTGGAAAGAATAATTTACCAATGATTACTGCGAAAAAGCTGTAGACGGTAAAGTCGTAAACCTCTAAAGCATTTCCCAGAGATGAAGCGATAACCACTCTTCGCATTTTAGCGCGAGAGCCAGCGCCAAGTGATGGGCATTGTTCGGGCTCTAACAGTATTGGGGTGCTGCTCATAATTCATTACCTGGAAATGGCGATTCTCGGAGTCATTCTCTATATTTCAAGCTTAGTACAGATATATAGAAGTCACTCAAATATCGCGTAATTGTCGACGAAGTATTTTGCCGACAGAAGATTTAGGTAGATCTTCAACAAACGAGACGTGTTTGGGAATCTTATACGCTGCCAAATGACGACGGCAATGTTCAATTAGGGCGTATTCGGATAGGTCGCTGAATGGCGCTTTAACTATGTAAACGCGCACGGCTTCGCCGGTCTTTTCGTCGAGCGTACCCACGCAGGCAGATTCCAATACACCTGCACAGTTACCAATCACGCTTTCGATCTCGTTTGGAAAAACGTTAAATCCTGAAACAATGATCATGTCCTTCTTTCGATCAACGATCTTTAGGAAACCGTCCTGATTGAAAGACCCGATATCTCCAGTTCTAAAAAAGCCATCCTCGGTGAACGAATCATTGTTACTTGAAGCGTTCCAGTAGTTGCTCATTACCTGAGGGCCTCTAACACATATTTCACCAGATTTACCGAGGGGTACTTCGTTGCCATTGTTGTCCAGCAGTTTTATTTGGGTGTTGGGTACCGGAATACCTGTAGTATTGGTAAAGAAGTTGATTCCACTTGGGTTGAAGGAAACGAGCGGTGAGGTTTCTGATAGGCCGTAACCCTCACGAATAAATCTGCCGGTAAGCTGTTCCCACTTTGCCGATGTTGCCGGTAATACCGCAGCGCCTCCTCCAATCGAGGTGCGTAAGTTGCTGAAATCTATTGTTGCTGTTTTGGGATGATTGGCGAGTGCCGCGTAAAGCGTGTTCACGCCAAAGAAAACAGATGGTTTGGCTGTGTCCAGTACATCTATTAATGAGTCTAGATTGCGTGGGTTGTCGACCAACCAGTTAGTAGATCCAATCGATAAATAAGTTATGCTTCCCATCAATGCAAATATGTGATAAAGCGGAATTGCGGTTGCTTGCACCTCAACTCCAGGGCGAACCGAATCTTTAGCAACACACTTAAATTGTTCGATATTTGCTATTAAGTTCCGATGCGAAAGTGCGGCGCCTTTCGATACGCCGGTAGTACCCCCTGTATATTGGAGGAAGATCAAATCATCGCCCGTTAATAAAACCGGTTTTGGTCGTAACATTACGCCTTGTCGTAGGACTTCTTCGAACGGGACGAATACAGATAGCCTAGGATCAATTTCTACCGGCCCAATGCGTTGGCCAACAACCAAAACGTTGTCAATTACAGTACGATCTAAGGATTCTAGGAGCTTTGGCAACGCTCCGCTCCACATTATTATAGTCTTACAGCCCGCGTCGCTTAGCTGATGTTCTAACTCAGAAGCAGAGTAGAGTGGATTAACGTTTACTTGGATCGCACCTATACGTACTAATGCAAGAAAGGCGATAGGGAATTCAAGAATATTTGGCAGTTGTACAGCGATGCGATCGCCTTTTTCTATGCCTAGCTTAATTTGCAGCCAAGCGGCTAAGCTCTTTGATTGTTCATCCAACTCCCGAAAAGAAAGTGTGGTTCCATTGTGGATATATGCAATGTTCTCACTATAGTGATGCATTGCTTCCTCAAGCAAATGCAAGACAGATGGAAATTTATTTGGGTCGATAGTTTCTTCGATTCCGTACTTTGCGTAAGAATCTAACCAAGGTGAGTTATTCATTGCCGATTCCTTAGTCGATCGCGACTTTACCAATGTCGCTTTTATTTTTAGTCAGAGCCTGCGAATAAATTCACAGGTTCTGAAGTTCTAGCTATAAAATGAAGCACTTCGAAGTCTAAAGATTCAACGTAGACCTGTCTGGCGAAGAGCATTCGGAGTGAAATCAGCCTCGGTATATTTCACACCAAACTGATAACTATTTTTTTCTTCATTTTTTAAGCCCAATACCAAGTAGCGACCGCTTTGCAAGTCATTAAGCGTTTCGGCTGTATACCAAGGTACTTGGTTGTTGTAATAGTACTGTGCATGGGCTTCAGCGACGCGCCACAAATTATTTCGACCGTCATAGTGATCGATAACTGCCGCTTGCCATGTGTCTTCGTCGATGAAAAAGTCACGTTTTGCGTAAATATGCCGCTGTCCAGCCTTTAGCGTTGCAGTGACATGCCATACTCTATGCAATTCATATCGAGCCAAGCCTTGGTCAATATGGCCTGCCTTCGTTATATCTGCGTATTTAAGCTTCGGTGAGTCCAGCTTATAACTGTTATAAGGAATGTATATTTCTTCCTTACCGATTAATTTCCAGTCGTATCGATCTGGCGCACCATTGAACATATCGTAGTTATCTGTGACGCGTTGCCCATCGGAACTGGCGGCAGGCCCGTCGTAGGCGACTTGTGGTGCCCGGCGCACTCGTCGTTGGCCTGCGTTGTACACCCATGCCAGGCGGGGTTCTTTGACCTGGTCGATAGTCTCGTGAACTAGTTCGACATTCCCTGCCAGGCGTGCGGGTGCGACCACTGTCTGCTTGTGATAAAATAAGATATTGCTTTCTTTACTAGGATCGTAATCAGTTAAGTTTTCACGAAAAGCTAATTGGTGCTCGTATGTTACAGGGATCCCAACCCCACTTGAATCCGGAGTTATTTGCACCATTACACGCTTAACGCTACCTCCACGATAACGAGTGATATGGTTCCAAATTACTTCTAGACCATCTTTAGGTATAGGAAATGGAATAGCGCCCGTGAAGCTCTCCAACCCATTACCGCCAGCTACGAGCTTTGTACTCACTGCATTTTTTTTTGCAGCCTCAAGAATGCTCGCAGGGAAGTTTGCACTACGGTGGCTTGGATATACGTTCATTGTGTAGTCAGGGTAACGTTTGAACATCGCTAGTTGACCTGGGGTCAATTTAGCTTTGTACTGATCCACGTTACTTGCATTTATTGTGAACAACGGTTTTTCGTTAGCAAACGGATCCGCTAAGAAGCCTTTGCCATCTAATGTGCCCGCAGTTGTCGAAAGGCCACCAGACCATGCAGGGATACTACCGTTTGCGTTGCCTGCCTTTTCAGCCCCCACAGGAGTAAGGCTTACTCCCAAATTCTTTGCTTCATCCGGAGATACTGCTGCGAATACACTTGCGGATAGCAGCATGAGAGTTAAGGTTGTCGCTTTTTCAAAAGCTTTCCTGCATTTCATGACTAATTACCTGAAATCAAATGAAGTTAGAAGCTCACGCCGACACTCATGGCAACGAAATCTCGGTCGGTAGCCGAGTTATATTCTCCGCCAAAGAAATTTGTGTAGGACAGACCAGCCGTATAGGTGTTTCGATAATCAGCATCTAATCCAATGCTGATTGCTTTGCTGCCTTCGTTGAAGTTTGGACCGTATCCGTCGACATCATGGGACCATGATAAACTTGGTTTCAGGTTGATATTAGCGAATACGTTTTGATAGTCGAGAATCGCTCTGCCACGATAACCCCAAGAGTTTGCAGTATAAAACCCTTTGTCATTGCACTCTTGTGGGTTTACAGGGTTGGCAATTGCTGTACAGTTTCTGTTATTGGGCAATGCTCCGTTGCCGGCGTTGCCATCACGTCCAAATCTAAGGGCGCTTGAGTTGATGTCAGCTATGTGGTTGTACCCTAGCTCTGCAACTAAGGTAAGGCGCTCCGCAGCCAAGATTTGATCGACAAAGTGAGTTACCGTGACCTGAGCTTGGCTCACAGGTTTACGTACGTAGCCGTGGAACTCTTCACCTGCAATAGGGGTTGCGAATCCCGAGGCAAAAATGGGCGTTCCCAAAGAGGCCCCTAACTGACCAGACAGTGCGGCAATGGTCACATCATTGGAGTTTATTTGAAGAGGCATATTGGGGCGGTAGCTAATTTCACCGGATACTGCCGTGCTGTCCACGGTTGTGGAAAAACTTAACCCGTATAGGCGGATGTCTTCAGGATATTCGAGAAAATAATTTGCTGTAGATCCGTTTGTACCGGGTCTAACAGTGAAAGGGCCTGTTCCCACAGTGCCGCTTAGATAAGGTGAACGGCTATGATAATTCAATGCATATGCGCCGAATTCTGTATTATTTAATTCCTCTGCCTGCCAGCGTATCGCGACGCCATACTGACCGCTGTCACGAGCATCACGATCGCCGCCCCGAGTAATGTAACGGTGTGCATTAGGAGCCCCAGGCGCTGCGTAACCAAGACGGGTATCACAACCATCAGCTATACCGTCTGCGCCAAAGAATGTTCCACAGTTATCAACAACTGTTTGATCCCATTCGAGCTGATAAAACATTTCCGCGGAGATGTTTTCTGTAAGCCCCTGGGAAAGATAAAACATATTTACTGGTATCAGGCCTTCTTTAATTTCCGCACCTGGACGCCGAAATGCGGAGACGTCGATTGGGTTGATGCTATTGATGCTGTTACCAATAAAGGCGCTTTCACCCCAACTAACGACTTGTTTGCCGACGCGTACGGCGCCTGGTTGTCCTGCAACGACGTAATTATGGTATACAAATGCGTCCAGAATTTGAGCGCCAGAAGATTTGGCTGCTTCCTTCCTGTTATCGTCGTCGATGTTTAAGAAACGACGATTTTCATCTTTTAGTTCGAAATCGTACCAATACTTACCACGTACGAAGACCCCCGTATCGCCATAACTCAGTTGTAAGTCATGAATACCTTTAAAGATTTTAGAAAAGGTCTCGCCTTTTTTAAAATTAAGACGGCCATCGTCCGAGCTTTGAATCGAGGAGTGCCCCCCATTCCATGTGCCGATATATGCACGATCTGGGTTAGCTGCTGCCCAGCTCGCGCCGATAGATAGCGAAGAATCAAATTGCCCGTCAATTTCGCCTAGGCTAAATGAGCCTGCAAAAGAAGGTAGAGAGATGGCCATTGCTACGGCTGAGGCCAACGCTTGTGGACAAAAACGAACAGCACGGCGTCTGATTTCCACGATAATTTTCCCAAATTTGTTTTTATCGATCTTTTTGGTGCCAGCGTGGCAAGCAGGACTGGCGCAATCCGAGTTTCAGGAAGTAAAGTGGTGACGTCCAATGCAAATATAATGGTCGATTAATGCAATGAGCGACTCAATCGATTTGAAGCGAATACGGCACCTCGTTCTCCTTGGTGAGGAGCTGCATTTCTCGAAGGCTGCTAACCGTGCCCATCTATCTCAGACGGCCTTCAGCCGCAGCATTCAGTCTCTTGAAGCTGATCTGGGCGTTCGCCTATTTGATCGCGACACTCGGTCTGTCAGCCTCACTGCTGCGGGGCGACAGCTGATAGCACGGGCCCAAGAGCTACTCGGATGTGCGAATAGGCTCGTAGCAGAGGCAAATGATATTTCTGGAGGGGAAGGTGGCGAGCTGAAATTCGGTGTTTCTCCAATGGCGGCGGGCCTCAAATTGTCCCTGGTGTTAGAAAAGCTACGGGCATCTACCCCCAAACTGACCGTGAATTTACAGATCAATTATTGGTACCACCTTGAACGTTTGCTGGAGCAAGAGCAGATCGAGTTCGTGGTCGGCACGTTGACCGAGGATCAGGAATACGACCCACGATTTACAGTTGTGCACTTGCCTGATCAGCCTGCTTCTATCTATTGCCGGCACGGTCATCCTTTGGCAATACAGGCCGAGCCGATAACAAGAAATCAACTGCTGAGTTACGCATGGAGTAGCGTCATTCCCTATAACGCTCCAGTTTGTAAGCTTCTTGATTTGCCTGCGAATACACCATTGCCCTGGACATTGTCCTGCAATGATTTGATGTTATTAAGATCAACCACGATATCAAGTGATTCTTTATTACTTACGTGGGAGGCCTGGCTGAGGGATGACCTACGCAACGGCGTTATAGTGGATCTAGCTAATTCCATTGAACCTCCTCTGCCAAAACATTTGCTGTTTCTTAGAAATTCAATAATTTGTCATGCTGGTCGTTCTTTGTCTCCAGTTGCTAAAAGGGCAATTGATATGATCGCTAGTTTCGATGAGGTGTAGCAATATGGTTCGGGTCTAGGGTGGAAGTCTAAAAAACGTGAGGCTCTATCCTTCGAGACCTCACTAATGATGCGCGTAAGTTTAACCCTTAGATAACTTATTCGGATTTCACTTGGAGGAATGTAAAGGGTGCAGATGGTTTGAACTGTGTGGAAGCCTCGCCCGAGTAAACTTGCCCCTCAGAAAGCGCTAATTTCAGTACGGGCGCTCCCTTACGCAAGTCCAATTTATCCAAGGATATCCAAAATGTGTTAGGGCGTGTGGCTGAGTCAAAATAGACGACTTTATGCGTCTGATCTGAAACAGTTCTCCAAAGTGTCGAGGCGATATTGGGCTCATTAGGGGTAGTTATGCCTAGCGGTACGCTAACGGAGCGTATCACCCCCAAGACGCTCGCTACCGCTTGATAAGTATAGGATTTTTCTGGAACAGCGCCTATGTATGCTTCGGAAGTGTTTTTAGGTATCGAGTCAATTAAGAAAGAGGCTCGCGCGTAACGATCAGCTGCTCGGTTGGTTCCTGGAAGAAAGGTAAGCCCACCAATTTTCTGCCAGTACTCATTCAGTGCACGCTGTTTATCGTAGGTAGGGGAGTTGGTCATCACGGTATATTCTTTTCCGTGATGGATCACAAGTTTTCCTGCAACATATTCCAGAACCGCTGAGTCACCCGTAGAATCCGAAAGAGCTAGGTGGACTTGTGCACCAGTGCCATTAGGTAGGATTGGTGCGATTATTTGAAAAGGCTCCGACTTCAACACGTCGACTGCGTCTGCAACTGACGCAAAGTTGTCTAAAACATACTGCCCCCATGTTGAAATGGAGAGGTGAGGCCGCGAAGCATCAATTTTTCCATAGTCTGATTCGTCAAGGTAGAGAACGTTAGCAACCAAACCTTCGGAGTTCATCCCTTCAGTACTGCCGATGTCATACGCGGTGGCGATTACACTTCCATATTTTGAAACCCATTTCGGAGTGTTTTTTCCAGCAGCTCCGTCACGCTCCATTCCCGCAGGAAATACCCACATATTGGTGTGCATGTCTTCTGACCAGTCCATAGAGCGGCCGTTAAGAACAAGCCCATCAGCTCCGACATATAGCGCTCGGGTGCAGGCGTTGGAGGCGGGAGTTAGACCAATTGACAGGGCAATGGCCAGCGCAAGGTTTGTGTATTGATTAGAATGTTTCATAAATAATGCTCTCTTGTTGCAATGATCGAATGCAGCAATAGGTTACAAAATCCCACATTTCTGATTTATCAAGAAATGCTGCTTATTGTAAGCTTCGTTGGCTTTGACTATTAACATTAGCTCATCTGGCCGATTTTTGCTTCCGTTGGAACGGAAAGTTTGGATTGTTAATATTTAAAGCTAACGCTTATAACTGCTTGGTCGCCTTCTGTTGTGTTTTTGGCACCGAACTCTCTGTAGTACTTGCCCATAATTGCGACGGGCGTTTTTCCGATAGGTATGGTTACTGTGGCGGCTGGTCCAAACCCGTACACATTCGTCTTCAAATCGCCAAGAGTTGCCCCATCTCCGGTGTCAGGAGTCACTTGATGGATCACATATCCGACGGCGCCAATGTTGACAGTGTTCGTTATTTTTTCCCTACAGCGAGGTCGAGGTGTAGAACGTCGCCTGACTTGTAGTCTGTTGCAGAGTTTTCAAAGTTAACCAGGTAAATTCCAGTTGCAGAAAAATCCCAGCCTGTTTGCGGTTCAAGGTATGTAACTCCTATTTGTGGAGAAACGGACCAGTAGTTTTTTCCCGTGTTGAGAACTCTACCGTGTTCATAAGATCCGGTAGGTACCCAGACTGATAGACTGGTGTTGATATGCAGATTTCCTTGATGCCATCCTACGAGGATCGGAGTGGCGATGACATCGCCGAAATCGGTTAAATTTTCCTCGCCTTCAATCTTTCCATTCGAACGCGTGAGCTGACCATTTATCGAAGCGTCTATCTGAGGCCAGGTGAACCCGAACGCATAGGTTCCACCAAATACTTCCCAAGGAGTAACTATTGTTGGACGTATGAGATTCACGAGAAGGTCCGCATCTAGTCTTGCCTGTACTTTCCCAGACAGTACTGTTTGCTTTATTGAACCGTTGTAAAATACAACGTCATCACGGAAGTATACTCCAGGCTCTTTAGGTACCACTCCTGTCAGAAAGTCACGGGACCCTTTGAGATAAGCGCTGTTTCCCCCCTCAAGAGCGATTGCGTGTGGAATAGGAAGTGCTATTGATGACAATAGACAAATTACGGTAAGCCTTGTATGTTTACCGTTAAATGCCTCATTTAGCGTTTCCATGTCCAATCCAAAACTCCATTCTAATAAAATTATCTTGTGATTTTTCACTTTGCTTGGCGCGTTGAAGAAGAGGCGCTGCCTATTTATATTTTGCGCTGAGGCTGCGGATATTTTTTTTAGTTATAAGATAGATGTATATGCGGTTTTTTACTGATGAGAGAGCACACGTCCTTGTGTGTTTGGTTAGGTTTACATGCCGTTTGCGAAGTCCGGCAGATGCATGTTTATATCCTTGCGTACCGATCGGAGCGCTTTGTCGTAACTTGAAAGCATTATCAAACTCCAGTCAATTCGTGCTCTCAGTCGACAGTCATTTTCGTCGTGGGGTTCTTGATCATTAAGCATGCATTCAACCTGGCGAACTATTAACTGCTCAGGAAGGTAAGCAATTCTGCAATTTTTGAAACTTGAAGTACGAAGTTCGATAAGTGGGTAGGCTCCACCGATACCCGCGGAAACACCCACCAATAATGCGGGTTTATGGCCCACCTCACTCAAGCCTGCGTAGAAGAAAAGATTTTTAATCGCAGGACATGCCATACCGTGCCATTCTGGACTAATGACAATTAATGACGTGGCTTTTTGCAGAGCTGATTTCTGGTCGGCCCATACTTCATTTAAGTCCCGTTCGGGCCATAATGGTAAACGGATGGACGCTAAATCTAACAAATGGATTGAGTCGCAAATGTTTAGTTCTTCTAACCTTTTTTGCAGAAACTTTGCGACTTTTAGCGATTGGCTATTTGATCGGTTGGATCCAACGATTACCACCACATGACTATTCATTGCGCAGCCTTCGGACCGGAGTTTACTGTTTTCTGGGAACGTCGGGATCGAATCAGTGGCCAAAACAACTCTTCTTTCCAGGTGATGGGTGAGAGATGTTCAATGCCAAAAGAGGTCGGGCGGCGACGAGTAATTTTTGCCGTTCCAAATAATACATCCCAAAAAAATAGAAGATTTCCGAAATTTCCCTTGTAATGAGTGATGCCATCATCTGCGCTAAGTCCATGGTGAGCTGAATGCGTCGCAGGAGTGGATATTGTACGCTCCAATATCCAGACAAAAGGGCGAAGGGCGGGAATACGGTACAGCTTATCGTCCCAGGCGACACTGCTATGCGCACCGAATATGACGAGCATTTTGATTATTAGATATACATAATAAATAGGCGCTAAACCTAGGTAGATAAGCGCTCCGGATAGCCAGATACCAGGCATAATAAGGTAATAAAAGCTGTTGTTTCGGTAAGCGATACGAACGCTCATATAAGGTGCTGAATGGTGGGCTCTATGCAGAGCGTAGAGGGCAGGCACTTTGTGGGTCAGCCGGTGCCACCAATATTGAGTCATATCGTCAAGAAGCAGAAATAAAGCGAAACCAAGCAACCAGGGTATATCTGCGAGAGCGCCCTTCGCAGCGGGGGCGTAATAATTTAATATTGTGTTGCTCAGCCACATTATTAATGGAAAGGTCACAGCTACTAGAATGCCCGACCCCATTATCTCTATCAGCGCATCTCGTTTAGTAGCCAGCGGTTGGCGAAATGCCGAACAAATTATCTCAAGTAACACGAATGCGAGAAAAATTCCCGCTACGATCAATGATGGATCGTTGCCTGCTATTATTGTATTCATGGCATTCTCAATGGGCCCAAGTGGGGCGATGCCAAATAATTAGAAACCATGACTGTGATGGTACCAATGCGCGAATCGGACAGAATCCTGCTTAAATCGGCCAGCGATCCAGGTCAGCGCTTCCATAGAGGTAAGCTTGGCCAGGTATTGGAGCGGTTCATTGGCAACTGTACGCTCAACCAATGTGATGATTACAGTGTTATGGACCTTGATCAGCTGTGGCGCATAGCCGCTAAAATTGACCCTATTATTGGTCTAAACCTGTACGGAATGTTTACTCCTCAAGATATTCACGCGATTGTTTATTTATGCTCTTATTGTCCTGATGTAGCATCATCTATGGAGCATTGGGCTCGTTTCGCAAAGCTTGCGTCAGATACTGATAGTGGACGACTGATCAGAGATAAAGAGGGTGCAGGGGTTGAACTTACGGTAGATGCTCCTCCGGTGCTTGCGCGCTACCTCACAGAGCATTATGGAGTGATGTCGATTACCCAATTGCGGTGCAATACTGGACAGCTGATTACTCCTGTTCTGGTGCAATTTTCTCACTCACGGCCATCATACTACCGTTACTATACTCAGTGGTTTGGAGAAAGGATTGAATACAATTGTGAGAAAACACGATTGTATTATGATCCATCTTGCTTGACATTGCCTTTGATTACTCGTCATTCCGGTATGCTGGATTTACTGACTAGTGAATTGGATCGGAGGATCGCGACTTATCAACGATTTAGTAGTTGGGGTGCCAAAGTAGCGGGATGCACACGACAAGCATTATCGAGGGGGGTAGCACCTAGTTTGGAGGATATAGCAGAAGCACTTTTTCAAAGCTCACGAACATTGCGCAGACGGTTAGACGAGGAAGGCACTACATTTCGAGAGTTGGTTGACCAAGTGCGTTCAGAAACTGAGTTGTACTTAGAGTTGAATGGCGCGTCGCGAACAGAGATATCCACACAGCTTGGTTATAGTGACCTTGCGGCATATTTGCATGCGCGCAAGCGATGGGCAATAAAATAAGTGTTCGTTTCCTTAGACCAAACGACATTAGTCAGGCTGTTGCGATATGGTCGCGATACTAGGATTAGGTAACTAGTTGAAAAATGCTTATATCATTAAGGCTAGGGCATTACTGCGGTGTACTCAACGCGTTTTTCGGAATTTAACCGGAATAATCCAGGAGTGGAACCGAACCAGCGCAGTGAGGCTCGGTTGAGGCTTTGTACATCGCGGTACCCTAGTTGGCAGGCGATATCAACCAGCGAGTGGTCTGATGAATGCAAGAGATCTAGGGCGCGGTAGCGTCTATATTCATCGAGCAACTCTGAGAAACTCCAGCCTAACGCTTTCAGGCGTCGTGTTGCAGTGCGTTCGAGTAAATACGATGAGTCACAAAAGCTTTGCCAGTTGGCACTGTCTAAATCATTTATTATGTGGTCGCTGACTAATTCCAGTAATGTCGGCTCGCTGTTTTGACGAGTTTCATCGAGAAGCGCTATTAACGTTTTTTCTAATTTTGCATTGCTCGGAGTTACTGCTTTTGAGAATATTTTTTGATTCAAACTAATAGTATCTAACTGCTGGCACCATTCTACGGAGGTGTGAAAGTGGTTCTCATAAACGAGGCTGCTGGGTGGTCTCGCGTTAGTCAGTCCCACGGCCAAAATTGGATCTTCGGATAGACTACTGGCATAACACTTCCGGCGCAACATTTTACAAATGCTCGCAACGGCATAGTCGCGCATTGGCGGCGTGGCCCGAAGCATTCCACAATCATGTAGCTGAAGCTCAACAAAATTTTCATTACGTCGAATAATTGGTTGGAAATGACCATTAAAGAACGGAAAATAGTTAGTTAAATACTCGCACGATTTTTCTATCGACGTAGCCACATCGAACAGATATGTTAGACCATTGCTTGATGTTGAAACAAACCTAATCCCCGCCGGCAAACCCAGCATTGAGTCTCCTGTTTTGGCAAGTGCAAAATCCCAAAATTGTCTGGATAGAAACAGTGGGATTCGCATAAAAGGTGTGCGTAAATCGCACAAATTTCGACGAAGCAAACCTTCTATTAATTCTTGTGGTATGCCGCGCGTAATTAGCTCTTCAATGGCGGGTAGTAAACTAGCTGCGTGAATGGAGTTAGAAGTAAGTAGCATAATTATCCAAGTCGCTCATCATCGATGAGGTAGTGCAATCGGCTATCCATGATGTTAGCTGCGACATGTCCATCCGCGCTTGGTGGGAAATTGTATATTAATTTTTATATTTGCCGGTGGTGTTTTTATCTGGCGAATTTTGGTGAGGGACTGTGATTCCTTATGTAACCTGTTTTTAGTCTGATTTTCTAAGATTCGATGTGTTGGATTTGCCAAATGTTGCTCTAAATCGGCTATGCGTCAGACGCATTAATTCGCTACTTGGAACGCATTTGATCTACTCTCATGGGGCTGGCATAAGGGCACTCCAAGCTTCTGGGTGGATGCTCATCATGAATACTAACTCTTTCGCATCAAGTGCTTTCGCGTTAACTATTCTCGGGCACGCGGTCAAGTTTGGGCTTTGTGAAATGGAGTTGCTGCAACGCGCAGGCATCAGCCTAAGCTGGCTGGTGGATCGACCGCACATTCCCGCGCAACTGGTCGATCAACTGTGGCGAGAATGCGAAAAAGCGGGCGCCGCGCGAAACTTTGGTTGTGAGATGGCCCAAGGGATGGCTACGAGTTGCCTTCAAGGATTGAATATCTTGCTAGATTCCGCTCCGACTCTAAGGGCAAGTCTTAGGTGTTTTATTCAACATTCGTCAATTGTGACCAATTACGTACTTGTTGATCTTGAGGAAGTGGAAAGTGAAGCAAGACTATATCTACGTCCGAGTTTGAACCAACCACATTTTTTTGGCTATGACGCGGCGATGGTCAGTTTGGTAAGCAATCTTTCTCGACGCGTGGGATTGTTCCCAAGAGACTTGTTCACTGGCGTCACTCTTGCTCCTGAGCAGGCTGCTGCTCAGTGGCTGCAAAGTCAAGATATGAGTACCGAACAAGGCAGTTACCCCTGCCTGAGAATGCCACGAATAGCACTGGATCTACCGTTGATTGGGGCCAATCCTTTCTTGCATCAGAAAATGTTGCAGCACTGGAAAAGTTCCACTCTCAGCGACGCTCGCAGCGATAGCCTTGAATTAGCTCGACACTGGCTGATCGCTGGTGATCAACCTATTGAGCGTATTGCAGAGCGTCTTGGATATCGCCAATCAAGCAATTTCATTCGTGCATTTCGAAAACAATTTGGGATCACGCCTAAGCAGTTTCGCTTAGCCAGTCTGTGATGCTTAGATGATCGTTTTTTGTCCCGTGGCGCATTTGTCACTTTTTTCGTAGTTGGGCACCGTGTCCGTGCTGAGTAATACTTACCGGAGCCTAATAATGATAAAAAAATGCTCGGTCACAGCCGGAGTCGTTCCGAGACTTCATAGGCTTGGCCACGCCCGCCCGCGCCCCCTCACGTTGGCGATTCTTGCAGTTCTTGCTGGGCCATCTTATGCGACCACTTTCGATATCAACGAAGACTGGAGCCTATCTACCAAAACCACCTTGAGCCTAGGAAGCAGTTGGTCGACGCAGAATCCCGATAAAAGCCTCATGACCCGTGCGAACGCCCTGCAAGCTCAAGGGGTGCAGGCCAATGGTAGCAGCATCAGTGCTGACGACAATCGGCTGAACTTCGAGAAGGGCGATCCCATCTCGCAGAACTTTAAGGGTCTCACCGATTTCAGTCTCGATGGGCAGGGTCAGGGTGCGTTTCTGCGCTTCAAATACTGGTACGACCACGCCTACGAAACCCGTCAGGCGCGGTTCAAGGATTTTGACGATTCGGGTTGGGACGATCTGTCGAAGTTCAAGGGTTTCGAGATGCTCGACGCCTATGTCTGGAAAGACTTCCAGGTGGCCGAGCATCCCTTGAGCGTGAAGGTTGGCAACCAGGTGCTGTCCTGGGGCGAGTCGCTGCTGATCCAGAACGGCATCAACGTGATCAACCCGCTGGACATCTCGGCCTTCAACCGCCCAGGCGTGGAAATCAAGGAAGGCCAGTTGCCGGTGGAAATGGTCTCCTTCAGCTTCGGCCTGACCGATACCACCAACCTCGAAGGCTTCTACCAGTTCAACTGGCGCCCCAGCGTGCTCGACGGTTGCGGGACTTTCTTCGCTGCCAGCGATGCCATTCAGAAGGGTTGTGGGCCGTTGTATTTGAGCCAGATACAGTCTGATCAGCAATCACAAGCTGCTGGGTTGTATGTCCCTTCACGAGGCAATGAATCGCCGTCCGACAACGGCCAATTCGGTTTCGCCCTGCGCCAGATGATCCCGGCGTTGAACGATGCCGAAGCGGCGATCTACTTCATCAACTATCACTCGCGGTTGCCGTATTTCACCCTCGATGCGAAGAACATCGGTGCGCCCGGGACATTCCCCGGTGGCGTTCAGGCTCCGAGCTACGCGGCGGCGTTTCCCGAGGACATTCGCCTGTACGGTATCAGCCTCAACGGCGTCGAGCCCTACAGCGGGATCTCCCTTGCTGGTGAGTTGAGCTATCGGCCGAACATGCCATTGGCGATCAACGCGCCGGACATCAACGTCGCCGTGATTTCCGGGCCGTCGGGTAGTTCCTGGGTGCAGTTGCCGCCCGGCTTCAATATCAACCGCGGCAGCCGTTTTGACGCTTGGGAGCGTAAGGGGGTCTGGCAGGCGACCGCGTCAGCGACTCAGGCTTTCGACAATGTGCTGGGTGCTACGCGCTTGAGCCTGTTTGGCGAAGCCGGTGTTGTACACATCGACGACCTCGGCGACGAGCGTCTGGGCCGCAGCGCCGCCTTCGGTCGCAGCTCGACACGCAACGGCACGCAGTGCAACACCGTGGCCTCGGGCGTAACCAATCAGTACTGCACCGACAAGGGTTTTGCCACCGATTGGTCGTGGGGGTATCGCCTGCGTGCGAGCCTCGAATACAGCGACGTGTTGCCGGGTATCAACCTGATTCCTGCGGTCAACTGGCGGCATGACGTCGAGGGTAATTCCTACGACCCGCAAGGGCCGTTCCAGGAGGGCCAACAAGCCCTCGGCGTGAGCCTGACCGGCATCTACATGAACGATTACAGCGTGGAACTGGCCTACAACTCGTTCTTTGGTTCCAACGACTACAGCACTTTCGACGACCGCGACTTCGCTTCCGTCAGCTTCAAGGCAGACTTCTAAGGAGAACCATTATGCGTATGCAATTGTGTACCCTGGCGCTGGCCTGCACAGTTGGCTTGGCCCAGGCCAAAGGCACCGACTCCGCCAGCCTTGGCAAAACTCTGACGCCTATGGGTTCGGAAATGGCGGCCAATGCCGATGGCTCTATTCCGGCATGGAGTGGCGGGCTGGCGAGGAACGCTGGCACCGTCGACAGCAAGGGCAGTTACAGCGACCCGTATGCGGCAGAAAAACCGTTGTTCACCGTCACTGCGCAGAACCTTGCGCAGTACCAGAAGTTTCTTAGCCCCGGGCAGATCGCGTTGTTCAAACGCTACCCAGGCAGCTACAAAATGAACGTCTACCAGACTCATCGCAGTGCCAACCTGCCTAAGGATGTGTTGGAACAGAGCCGCGCCAACGTCGCTAAGACCAGCATGGCCGATGGCGGCAATGGGCTACACGACTATGCGCGCGGTATTCCGTTTCCATTGCCGACCGAAGGGCTAGAGGTGATGTGGAACCACATGACCCGTTATCGTGGGGGCAGTTATGAGCGCATTAATAGCTCAGCACTTGTGCGCGAAAACGGCGCTACCAGTTATGTACGCAGCCAATCACTCATCAACTTCGCCGAGACCGTTTCTGGGCTTGAGCCGAACGCTAACACCTTATTTTTTGTAAAAAGCCGTGTACTGGAGCCCGCTCGACTGGCCGGTGAAGCGGTATTGGTGCACGAGCCGATTGATCAAGTCGCCGAACCGCGTTCGGCTTGGCAATACCTGCCCGGCCAGCGGCGGGTGCGCCGTGCACCGATGCTCGCCTACGACAACAGCGCCCGTTACAGCAACGGCCTGCTCACCGCTGACAACGTCGACGGCTACAACGGTGCGCCGGACCGTTTCGACTGGAAGCTGATCGGCAAGCAGGAGCTGTTCATTCCTTACAACAGCTACAAAATCGGAAGCCACACGCTCAAGTACGACGAAATAATCAAGCCGAATCACATCAACCAAGATTTGGTGCGCTACGAGAAGCACCGGGTCTGGGTGGTGGAGGCCACGCTCAAGCCGGATGCCCGACACATCTACGCCAAACGCCGCTTTTATGTGGACGAGGACAGTTGGCAGATTGCCCAGTCCGACCAGTATGACAGCCGTGGCGAACTGTGGCGCAGCGGTGAGTTGCACGCTATTCAGCAATACGACCATGGCTTCACCTACAACGTGTTGGAAACTTCGTACGATTTGATCGCCGGGCGTTATTACGCCGGTGGCCTTGCCAACGAAGAGACCCAGCCAATGCGTGTCGGATTTACCGCCAAGCCTGACGATTACACCCCTTCGGATCTCCGACGTTGGGCCAAGTAAGGCGTGGTGGCAGCCACATTTAATAATGGCGCTCATTAGTAGCGCCATGCATTTTCGTACAGGATATCAACCATGCGCCATTGCATTACCGCTTTAGTCGTTGGAGTCAGCATCAATACTGTGCATGCGGCCAATCTCGATCAGCAGCAAGCCAAGGCTTTGGCTCAAGAGGCCTATGTATTCGCATACGCCACTGCTGAGCATAATAAAGTTCTAAATGCTTTTACTGCCAAACTGCCATTCAATTATCTGCACAGCGAACCTCGCCTTTACGGTCCGGGTGATAATAAGGTCGTATCGCCGAATAACGACACATTTTATACCAGTGCCTTGTTAGATCTGCGTGCCGAACCACAAGTGTTGCAAGTACCCGCCATTGATGGCAGATATTACAGCTTCCAGTTAGTGGACATGCGCACCGATAACCTCGATTACATAGGTACACGCGCCACCGGTAACAAAGCCGGGCGATACTTGATCGCTGGGCCGGACTGGCAGGGAGAATTGCCGCCAGGTTTCAGCGGAGTGATTCGTTCGCCGAGTCGCGTAGTATTCCTGCTAGGACGTACCGAGGTGAAGGGGGAGGGTGACCAGCCTCAGGGGGCACAAGTTCTTAAAAACTACGTCTTGCAGCCCTTATCGAAATTACTCGGTACACCGACTCCAGCAGCATTACCCAAGTTGCAATTTCCTACATACGAGGACAGCAAGAAGGGACCCGCGGTGGCGTTGTTCAGTCGGTTTAACGCACTAGCGGCGCTTCACGAATGGACCCCAAGCGAGCAGCAAAAACTTAGCCGTTTTGGGGAAATAGGCATAAAGCAGGGCGCTGAATTCACTCCACCGCAATCGCTTGAACAGGCGGTTATCGAGGGAGCTGAGGCTGGCCGGGAACAAGTGCGAGCAGCCTCTAGCAATCTTTCCATTGAGCAACAAGGATGGTCTCGCTTACCGGCGAATGTAGGTAAATTTGGTGAAGACGATCTGACGCGCGCCGCAGTGGCGTGGCGATATATTTACGCGAATGACCAAGTCGAGGCGCTTTATCCTGTAGCAATGCACGATATCGATGGACAGTCACTGGATGGGCACAGCTGCTACCAACTCAGTTTCCCTGCGGGGCAGCTACCTCCTGTGGATGCCTTTTGGTCTTTGACAATGTATGACGGTAACACTCAGTTGCTGGTTGAGAATTCGATTAACCGTTACTCAATTGGTGATCGCACCCCAAATCTACGTTACAACTCGGACGAGGGGCTGACTATATTCCTGCAATCGAATTCTCCGGGGAAGGAACAACAGGGAAATTGGCTACCGACGCCCGTAGGGCCTTTCAACCTGCTGCTGCGTCTGTACCTGCCGCAACCAGCAGCCCTGGATGGCCGCTTCCGATTGCCAATGATCAAAGCAATGGAATGTGAGGCTGAGGTATGAGCGCTACGTTGAGTCGCCGCCGTTTGCTGGGTGGTATAGGGGCATTGGGAGGTAGCCTCTTGGTTCCGCGTTGGTTGTTGGCAGCAGGTGCTACGGCGGTTCCAGAAATAGCGCGAGATGCATGGATATTCGCTTACCCGATGCTGATGCATTACCAAACAATGCAGAGGCAGGTACTCGACCCTCAGGCAGCTGAGTACGTTGGCGGATTCAATTGCTTCCGCCATTACAGCCAGTTGTACACCCCAGCCAATCGCGAAGTGGTCACTCCGAATAACGACACTCCGTACTCATGGGCTTGGCTCGATCTGCGCAGCGAACCCCAAGTCCTAAGCGTGCCCGCAGTGGCCGATGATCGCTATTACGTGCACCAATTGGTAGATCAGTACACTCATAATTTTGGCTATGTCGGCGTACTCAGTACTGGGCGTGACGCCGGCGACTATTTGATCGCCGGTCCACGTTGGAATGGTTCGGTGCCCAGTGGGGTCAAAGCGGTACTGCGAAGTGAAACTGAGATTGTCCTAGTGCTTGGTCGCACAGGTCTGAAAAATAATGGGGATCTGCCCGCAGTACGCGCCTTGCAGCAACAGTATCGTTTGCGTGCGCTGCATGAGTTCGTAGGCGACACCGCGCCGGCTTCTGCACCGCCGATCAATTGGCCAAAATGGGATAGCAAATCAGGATTGGGTCCGGCCTTTATAGGTGTACTGAACCAAATTCTTGAGCTGTGCCCAACGCAACCGTCAGAAATAAATTTGCGAGAGCGTTTTGCACAGATTGGTATCGTCCCTGGGCAGCGGTTCAATCTCGAAGCACTGTCTGTTGATCAACTGGATGCCCTGAATACCGGGATCAAAAAAGCGCAAGAGCAGTTGCAAGCCGCCGTGATTAAGGTGCATAGCACACTTGGCTTGTTCGGCAATCGTGATGCTTTAGCTGGTAATTATATGAACCGTGCGGTTGGGGCGCATATTGGAATCTACGGCAATAGCGTCGAGGAAGCCTTCTACACTGGCGCACGTCTCGATAATCAGGCCGAGCCACTGCGAGGGGGGCGACGATATCGCCTGAGATTCGCCCCGGAGCAATTGCCACCTGCTAAAGAGTTCACTCCGTCCCGACCATTATTCCTGAGTAGAATCAGACACTTAAGCCGATCAACTAGATCGGCTTTTTTGTGCCTGCGCTAAACCCGGTGATCTCTGAAATTGCGCCGCGCCGCATTACTCTCCTTGGCCGTCTTCTATTGAACAACGTATGGAAGCCCCTCGCGAACGTTCACTAGTAGTGCGCGCTCCGCAATAGCTACAAATCCGGCGACGCCCATTCGAGCCTTACTGGTTTTGCTCATCAAGTGAATGGTCGCTTGGCGGCTGGAGGGCGAGCAAATCGTTAACCGCAAAGGCCACCCCGCCATGCGTGGACGAAATTCAAGGTGGATCGCCGGCACTCATGGAAAATGGAAGCAGAAGGATCAATCGAAGCTGCGGGGTATAGCAATTAGCCATTGCAAACACAGAGAGAATGAGAGAACATTTTTACATTCTGTTATTTCTGCGTGTGTAGGAGTGACAACAAAAGCCCAGCCATCGCGCCGGGCTTTTATTGGTCAAAAAATTACTATGCGGCGATTTGATAGGCTGCATCATGGAGCTAGGTAATGAATACTTGCGCAGCGCAGCAGACTCGAATTGGAAGTCGTCAGGAAGCTCTACAATCCCAATGCCAATTGCTGCCCAGGGTGATAGCTGATCTCGCTACTGGCTTAGGTAAGTATCTGCGCCTTACTTCGACTGCTTGGAGTCGTAACGATGGATCCGTGGGTGAGTCCTATGCTCGGTTGGGTGTAAAGCCGGCGTCGATCTTTAAAGAGAAACCGTGGTATCAGCTCAGTATTGAGTCGGGAGCAGTCTCTTGCGCTATTGCTATCACAATAGCCTCCAGGGACAAATCGCTTTGGACCTCTTACGTTTTCGACTTGGACGTTCAGTTCTGCGAAGCGGGATATCGGTTCGAGGTGAATAATGATCATCACCTTATTCTGAGTGTGGCAGAGGTTGACGCCAGGGTCTTTGAGCCAATCTACAAGCAGATTGTCGAGATCCTTAAGGCTCGACTGTACAAATCGACAATTTGATTAAGCCCCGTCAAGGATTGTTTTTTAAGAGAGCCCCGCCATTGAGCGGGGCTTTTTTATTGCACGAAGACCGACGGGAACCTTGGAAATTTCCTTAACAACTGCCCGCCATAGGCAGGCTCTTCGTAAGCGTCCGGCAAAGGC